>NZ_LT732530.1 GCF_900156915.1 Sediminibacillus massiliensis
TAAAGACATTGTCTGGTGGCAATAGCGGAAAGGTCACACCTGTTCCCATGCCGAACACAGCAGTTAAGCTTTCCAGCGCCCATGGTAGTTGGGGCATTGCCCCTGCGAGAGTAGGACGCCGCCAGGCTGTATATTTATTGGAGGATTAGCTCAGCTGGGAGAGCACCTGCCTTACAAGCAGGGGGTCGCAGGTTCGAGCCCTGCATCCTCCACCATCACGCCGGCCTAGCTCAATTGGTAGAGCAACTGACTTGTAATCAGTAGGTTGGGGGTTCAAGTCCTCTGGCCGGCACCATTTTTAGATAAAACTTTGTATAATGCAAAAAAATGAGCCATTAGCTCAGCTGGTAGAGCATCTGACTTTTAATCAGAGGGTCGGAGGTTCGAATCCTCCATGGCTCACCATAATTTGCGGGTGTGGCGGAATTGGCAGACGCGCTAGACTTAGGATCTAGTGTCTCTTGACGTGGGGGTTCAAGTCCCTCCACCCGCATTATACGCGGAAGTAGTTCAGTGGTAGAACACCACCTTGCCAAGGTGGGGGTCGCGGGTTCGAATCCCGTCTTCCGCTCCAGTTTCATCATGCCACGCCGGGGTGGCGGAATTGGCAGACGCACAGGACTTAAAATCCTGCGGTAGGTTTCTACCGTGCCGGTTCGAGTCCGGCCCTCGGCACCATTTAGCGCCCGTAGCTCAATTGGATAGAGCGTTTGACTACGGATCAAGAGGTTAGGGGTTCGACTCCTCTCGGGCGCGCCAATTACGGGAAGTAGCTCAGCTTGGTAGAGCACTTGGTTTGGGACCAAGGGGTCGCAGGTTCAAATCCTGTCTTCCCGACCATTTAAATTAAGGGGCCTTAGCTCAGCTGGGAGAGCGCCTGCTTTGCACGCAGGAGGTCAGCGGTTCGATCCCGCTAGGCTCCACCATTATTTGATCTTTGAAAACTGAACAAAACAATCATTATGTCAAGCAAGAAATGCTAGTCAAGTTTTCGAGCAAGCAAGCTCACATTTTATGGAGAGTTTGATCTTGGCTCAGGACGAACGC
>NZ_LT732531.1 GCF_900156915.1 Sediminibacillus massiliensis
GAGTTATTATGAACGAAACTAGCCCCTTAATCGTAACAACGTAGGTTAATTTGGTCATAGTGGGTATAGTAAAGCAAGCCCAAAACCCATAGCCAAATCAGAGCTATAATTACGAAAGGAGCTAGTACTATGGATGATACCACAAAATACGTTGGTCTAGACGTATCAAAGGACAAAATTGCAGTCGCAGTTGCTGATGAGGGACGTTCCAAGCCAAGATATGTTGGTATGATTGACTATACGGTAGAAGCGATTAGAAAATTAATGAAAAAACTAGGTGAACCAGAACTTCTGCAAGTGTGTTATGAAGCAGGCCCAACCGGTTACGGGCTCTATCGCCTTCTGAAGAGTATGGATATTGAATGTGAGGTAATCGCACCGTCGTTAATCCCACAAAAACCAGGTGAGCGCGTAAAAACAGATAAACGGGATGCAATAAAATTGGCAACCCTTTATCGTGCCGGGGAACTGACGCCAATCTACGTCCCGACAGAAAATGATGAAGCACTCCGTGATTTAGTTAGAGCACGTGAGGATGTAAAGGAAGATGAATTAAGGGCTAAACATAGACTAACCAAATTTCTTCTCAGAAATGAAATCCATCCTCCTAAGGGTACCAGGACATGGACGGCTAAATATTGGGATTGGCTGGACAGTCTAAAATTTGAACGTTCCGCTTCCCGTGTAACCTTCCAAGAATATTTACAACAATTGAAGGAGTATCAGCAGCGACTGAAGATACTGGAAAGTGAAATGGAGGAACAAGCCAAAGAAAGCGTCCATGCACCCATGATTCAGACGCTTATGACCTTAAGAGGCATTGCCCTAATTACAGCTACCAGTCTGGTAGCTGAGGTAGGATCGTTCAGTCGATTTCAAACCCCTAAGCAATTCATGGCATACACCGGGCTTGTGCCAAGCGAAAGTTCCAGTGGGTTGACACGCAATTTAGGAGAAATCACCAAAACAGGGAATCGCCATGTTCGGAGGCTTTTAATCGAAGCAGCATGGAGTTATAGATACCAGCCTGCAGTCAAAGGGGAACTGAAGAAAAGACAAAAAGGACACCCGACTAATGTCCTGGGGGTCTCGTGGAAAGCTCAGAACCGCTTGCATAAAAAGTATTTCCGGCTACTGGGCCGAGGAAAAGAGAGTGGAAAAGCCATTGCGGCAGTCGCCAGAGAATTAGCAGGGTTTATTTGGGCGATATCGCGTGAAGCCGATGGTGACGTTCAGACGACTTAGTTGGAATTAAAATATGCATCCTTTGAGGCAAGGGTTAATCCAAAGGAAATAAGTATAGGGCTCGAAGGCAAAGAAGAAAACCGTATAGGATAACGCACGACGTAGACTTGTGCTAGCCTTAAGAGGTGAACGCACGCCAGGAGTTCGTGACAGATCCTTTAACGGAAAGATAAAATGTGAAAACCCACGGATATCAGTATGCTTATCGAAGCAGAGATTTTTGCCTTCGTGCCGTGTAATTATCTCCTTCGTGTAAAAAAAGGAGGTACATAATTCCATCATTCTTAGCTTTTAGCAGGGTTTCAGTCATCTGAAAAGTAGTTGGCAAGCTAAGAAGAAGGAATAGCGCTAGCAAGAATATGGATGGAAACGTAAGAATCAAAAGATCAAAAGAGCCTAAAAAGACTCTTTATTTGAAGCTGGCCAAAAGTATATTTATCTGAACGGGGCTTGACAGTTTCGTTCATATCAGTCTAC
>NZ_LT732532.1 GCF_900156915.1 Sediminibacillus massiliensis
CACGTGTCACCACGCTTCCACCTCGGACCTATCAACCTCATCGTCTCTGAGGGATCTTACTCATTTAAAATGATGGGAAGTCTCATCTAGAGGGGGGCTTCATGCTTAGATGCTTTCAGCACTTATCCCTTCCACACGTAGCTACCCAGCTATGCTCCTGGCGGAACAACTGGTACACCAGCGGTGTGTCCATCCCGGTCCTCTCGTACTAAGGACAGCTCCTCTCAAACTTCCAACGCCCACGACGGATAGGGACCGAACTGTCTCACGACGTTCTGAACCCAGCTCGCGTACCGCTTTAATGGGCGAACAGCCCAACCCTTGGGACCGACTACAGCCCCAGGATGCGATGAGCCGACATCGAGGTGCCAAACCTCCCCGTCGATGTGGACTCTTGGGGGAGATAAGCCTGTTATCCCCGGGGTAGCTTTTATCCGTTGAGCGACGGCCCTTCCATACGGCACCGCCGGATCACTAAGCCCGACTTTCGTCCCTGCTCGACTTGTAGGTCTCGCAGTCAAGCTCCCTTCTGCCTTTACACTCTGCGAATGATTTCCAACCATTCTGAGGGAACCTTTGGGCGCCTCCGTTACTCTTTAGGAGGCGACCGCCCCAGTCAAACTGCCCACCTGACACTGTCTCCGGACCGGATCACGGTCCTGGGTTAGAATGTCCGTACAGCCAGGGTGGTATCCCACCGACGCCTCCACCGAAGCTAGCGCTCCGGCTTCTAAGGCTCCCACCTATCCTGTACAAGCTGTACCAACATGCAATATCAGGCTACAGTAAAGCTCCACGGGGTCTTTCCGTCCTGTCGCGGGTAATGCGCATCTTCACGCATAGTATAATTTCACCGGGTCTCTCGTTGAGACAGTGCCCAAGTCGTTGCACCTTTCGTGCGGGTCGGAACTTACCCGACAAGGAATTTCGCTACCTTAGGACCGTTATAGTTACGGCCGCCGTTTACTGGGGCTTCGGTTCAACGCTTCGCCTTGCGGCTAACGCGTCCCCTTAACCTTCCAGCACCGGGCAGGTGTCAGCCCCTATACTTCGCCTTACGGCTTCGCAGAGACCTGTGTTTTTGCTAAACAGTCGCTTGGGCCTTTTCACTGCGGCTTCTCGCAAAAGAAGCACCCCTTCTCCCGAAGTTACGGGGTCATTTTGCCGAGTTCCTTAACGAGAGTTCTCCCGCTCACCTTAGGATTCTCTCCTCGCCTACCTGTGTC
>NZ_LT732533.1 GCF_900156915.1 Sediminibacillus massiliensis
CATGGTTTTCGGTGGGACGAGTAATCGCAGTCCCAAAAGGTCTTCGGTGGGACGAGTAATCGCAGTCCCAAGGGAGCAAAGGAGCCTACTCAAGTAGTACCCTGGCTGAAGCGTTCCCCACGGAAAGCGAGTATTTTTCCGCAGCGCTGGACTACCACTCAATCAGAAAAGGATGGATGGATGGAAGTCCCGTTAAGTGAAGTTAGTTAGGTTGCAGTATATGGATTAAGCGAAGTAACTTGTTCTGATTTCTTTACTATGTCTATCGCTATAAGACAAACACTGTTTGTTTTTATTCAATACATACAAGAAAGTGAAAGGGGCCGCCCCTTTCACCTTTCACTTCAAATTCTTTGGAAGCTTGATAAGGAAGGTAGTCCCTTTATCAACTTCACTCTCCATTTCTATTTCACCATGATGAGTTTCAACGATATGTTTGACTATGGCTAGGCCAAGTCCTGTCCCGCCGGTATTTCTGCTGCGTGCTGGATCAACTCGGTAAAATCGTTCAAAAACTCTTGTCTTGTCTTTATCTGGTATGCCTATTCCTGTATCAGAAATTTCTAAGTAAATGGTATTTTCGTCTTCGTTTGCTTTTAGTCTCACAACCCCGCCTTCGGGAGTATAGTTGACAGCATTATTCAGAAGATTAATCAAAATCTGCTTAACTCGATCCATGTCTCCAATAAACTCAATATTGGCCTTAATATCTTTTTCGAATAAAATGTTCTTTTTCTCTGCTTGTTGGGAAATCAACGGTACGACATCATTAATTATTCTGTTCAAATGGACCTTGCCCCGGTATAATTGTAGTTCTTCTTTTTCTAACTTAGATAGTTCTAACAAGTCATGAACCAAGGCCTGTAATCTTGCACTTTCTTTATAAATGATGTTCAAAAACTGTGTTCTGGCTTCCGGGTCGTCCATTGCTCCATCCAGCAGGGTCTCAGCAAATCCTCTGATCGAAGTAATCGGTGTCTTTAATTCATGCGAAACATTGGCAACAAAATCTTTTCTCATTTCTTCTAGCTTCTTTAACTCTGTTATGTCATGGAAAACAATGACAGCACCCTTTAACACTTGCTTTTCATTGAATATAGGAGCACCAACAATTTCAACAAACCTTCGTTGAATCCCATGGTTATTGATAAAGGAATCCTTCACTTTTTCTTCGTACAAGAACGCCTCTTGTACTGCCTGATGGATTTTTTCCTCCTCGAGAACGTCATAGTATAAAAAACCTACATAGTCTTTAAACTTTCCACCGAATATATCCATGAATTTTCTATTGACCATATGGACGTAACCTTTCTCATCCACAAGCATCAATCCGCTCTCCATATTGTCAATAACCGTCCCAAGCTGGTTTTCCTGCATTTTCTCTTGAAGAGTGATCTCCTGTAAGCTACTCGCCAACTTATTGATGGAGTTGCTCAATCGCCCAGCTTCCCCAAAGTAACTGACATAGGTTCTTGCCTTATAATTTCCTTTGACAAGCTCATCAGCCACCATTGCAGACGATTGGACAGGTTTGATATACTTCTCGAAGATATTGACTATCAATACCAGAAAAACAATTAAACTCCCCGAAATAGTGAGGATACCAATGACCCTTTCCATTGGTGATAAAAGCGGAATTAATATAGCTCCCATTGCCGCCATGATAAATATCACAACAAGCAGGTAACTAATAAAAGGCCTTATATTAACTCCGCCCATGTACATGGTCCTCCATCTTATAACCAAGGCCCCGTATTGTCTTTATGTAAATCGGATGTTTGGTATCTGGCTCTATTTTTTCCCTCAAATGGCTGACATGGACATCGACTATCCGGGTATCTCCTGCAAAATCATAATTCCAGACTGCACTCAACAGTTGATCTCGGGACAATACTTTACCTTTATGCTTCGCCAAGTAAAGCAGCAATTCAAATTCCTTCCTTGTAAATTCTAAATTATTACCTTTAAAAACAGCTTCATATTGTTCGGGGTAAATAATAAGATCTGCAATTTTAATAAACGCATCGGGAATTAATTGTTCTTGCTTGCTAGCTCTCCGTAAAATGGCCTTAATTCGCGCCACAACTTCCTTGGGACTGAAAGGTTTCGTTAAATAATCGTCTGCACCCAGTTCCAGACCGAGCACTTTATCAAACTCATCATCCTTGGCTGTAAGCATCAATATGGGGGTGTCAACCTGTTTTTGTCTGAGTTGCCTGCACACATCTGTACCATCTAATTCTGGCAGCATCAGGTCTAAAACAATCAGATCATAAGGGATCTGCACCGCTTTTTGAAATGCGTCCAACCCGTTGTATGCAACATCTGTTTCGAAGCCGGCTTGTTCGATATTATACTTTAACAAAGTTACTATTGATTCTTCATCGTCTACGATTAGTACCTTCCTGGCCATTCAAACACCCCACTGTAAAATATGTATGTATGTATTATACATCATACCTTCACAGCTAATTTATGTGAACCATAATTCTTTATATATACCGTAAATTTTGTAAAGATTTCTTTACAAATCCTTTTGGTTATTTAATTGAAATTCTCCAGAGAGGTTGCTGTCATGGATTGTGGTTCATACGGTGGGCACACTTTCAACTTTCCTGAAAGAACCTTGTCACCTTCCTGATTTTTCCCAACTACACTCATGGCAACTGTGTGTTCATTTAGATCGACTGAGATGATTTCTACATGGAAGGAAACTTTTGATTGGTGATAAACCGGCTGTGGAAAAATAATTTCATGCTGCAGTATATGGCTTCCAGGACCGGGAAGATGCATTGAAACAATCGAAGAAACAATGCCAAATAACAGGACTGAAGGAACAAGAGGATATTTGAATGGTGTCTGAGAAGCATAGTCATGCTGGGTGTACAGCGGATTTGCATCACCTGTGATCCCCAGATATAAAAGTAATTCTTTGTCTTCAATAAGGTGGGAAGTACTATAATAATCGCCTACACGCAAGTCCGTTATTTTTCGGCCTAGAGGACGTTTTTTTCCTAACATTTTAAGACCCCCTTTTTGAAAATTGGTAATTATATCTCATCAGAGCAAAGTATGTTTACTGCATCTTTGAAATGTGTAAGAGGGCTTTCCTTAAGGAAAAGCCCTCTATCTTAATTATCATTCTAAAACTTTTAGTACATTTTTCACAGAATCAGCAGATTTGTCCAATGCTGCCTTTTCATCGTCTTGTAAATCAAGTTCCACGATTTCTTCGATTCCATTACCACCGATGATAGTTGGAACTCCTAGATAAATATCGGAATACCCATATTCACCCTCTAAATAAGCAATCGAAGGAAGCACACGCCGTTGGTCTTTAAGAATAGCTTCAGCCATGACGGTAAGAGAAGCCGCTGGAGCGTAATAGGCGCTCCCATTACCGAGCAGGTTAACAATCTCTCCTCCGCCCTTCCTTGTTCGTTCCACAATTGCATCCAGTCGTTCCTTTGAAATCAATTTTTCCAAAGGAATGCCTCCAGCAAAAGAATAACGGATTAACGGTACCATGTCATCGCCATGGCCGCCAAGAACAAATCCAGTAATATCCTTCACAGAAAGATTTAACTCCTCAGCTACAAACGAACGAAATCTCGCAGTATCCAATACTCCTGATTGACCGATTACGCGATTTTTGGGAAATCCAGACTCTTTAAAAACCGTATAGGTCATTGCATCGACTGGATTAGTTAAAACTAATAAAAAGGTATCTGGTGAGTATTTAACTATTTCTTTGGTAACGCTCTTCATGATTTTCGCATTTGTATTTACCAAATCGTCCCGGCTCATTCCAGGCTTTCTGGCAATTCCGGCTGTGATGATGACAAGGTCTGACCCCTCTGTTTCACCGTAATCAGAAGTACCTTTGATTTTGGCATCAAAGCCTTGAACAGGACTTGCCTCCAACATATCCAGTGCTTTCCCTTTAGTAGGGTCTTCCATATCCGGAATATCTACCAAAACAACATCTGCCAGCTCTTTTTGTGCGATCATCAATGCTGTAGTGGCACCAGTAAAGCCGCCGCCTACTACAGAAACTTTTCTTCTTTTAATAGTCATGATATACCCCTTTCTATTAGTTCATAATAGTGGTAATCAGTCCATATTCCTAATAAGAGCATCACCGAATCCGGAAGTTTTCACTTCTTTTGCCCCATCCATCATCCGGGCAAAATCGTAGGTAACTTCTTTAGAAGCAATTGTTTTCTCCATTGATTTGATAATTAAATCAGCTGCTTCCCTCCATTCCAAATGTTCCAACATTAGAACACCGGAAAGAATTACTGATGATGGATTTACTTTGTCCATACCAGCATATTTAGGAGCTGTACCATGTGTAGCTTCAAAGATAGCATGCCCGGACTCATAGTTGATATTGGCTCCAGGTGCTATGCCGATACCACCGACTTGTGCAGCTAATGCATCAGAAATATAGTCGCCATTCAGGTTCATAGTTGCCACGACATCAAATTCACGCGGACGAGTAAGGATTTGCTGAAGGAAAATGTCAGCAATGGCATCTTTCACAATGATTTTGCCTGCTTTTTCCGCATCTTCCTGTGCTTTATTAGCGGCATCTTTTCCTTCACTTTCTACTATTCTGTCATACTCCCACCATGTAAATACTTTATCACCGTATTCTTCTTCAGCAACCTCATATCCCCATGCTTTAAAGGAGCCTTCCGTAAATTTCATAATGTTGCCTTTATGGACCAGTGTTACACTTTTTCTGCCTTCGTTTATTGCATAATCGATAGCAGCCCTAACCAGCCGTTTTGTCCCTTCTTCTGAAACCGGTTTAATACCGATACCGGAAGTCTCTGGGAAACGGATTTTATGTACACCCATTTCATTTTTAAGGAATTCGATTACTTTCTTCACTTCATCTGAACCTTTTTGCCATTCGATTCCAGCATAGATATCCTCTGTATTTTCACGGAAAATCACCATGTCAGTATCTTCAGGACGTTTGACAGGGGACGGAACACCCTCGAAATAACGAACAGGACGCAGACAAGTAAACAAGTCTAGTTCCTGGCGTAGTGCTACGTTTAAAGAACGAATGCCACCGCCGACAGGAGTTGTCAAAGGACCTTTAATGGCAATTTTGTAGTCACGGATTGTTTCCAATGTTTCTTCAGGCAGCCATTCACCGGTTTTGTCAAAAGCTTTTTGCCCTGCATATACTTCTTTCCAGTCAATTTCTTTTTTGCCATCATATGCTTTTTCAACTGCAGCTTCGATAACCCTCTTAGCCGCAGCCCAAATATCCGGCCCGATTCCATCACCTTCTATGAACGGGATCACTGGATGGTCTGGTACGTTCATTACCCCATTTTCTACTGTAATTTTTTCACTTTGTGCCATATTATTTGACCTCCTAATCATAATTCAGCTTCCATTAAATAGTATCATATAGCGAATAGTCTTTCACTACATGGTTGAGACGATAAAGCCGCCTGAAGCCGGTAGAAAACCGGCTTTGCCAGTCTTCAAACTAGTTTGCTATCTGTTTTCGACTGAAGTATATGTTTGATTTTTAGGACCTACATACTCAGCCCGCGGGCGAATCAAGCGATTGTTCTCATATTGTTCCAGAATATGTGCCAACCAGCCGGACACTCTGCTGACAGCAAAAATAGGAGTGAACAAGTCATGTTCAATTCCCAAGCTATGGTAGACAGAAGCAGAATAGAAGTCCACGTTCGCCGGCAGTCCCTTTTCGTTTTTAATATAATCTTCAATTTTCACTGACATTTCATACCATTTTGATTGCCCGGTGAGTTCTGTCAGCTCTCTGGACATCTTCTTCAAATGCTTTGCTCGTGGGTCTCCTGTACGGTACACCCTGTGTCCCATGCCCATGATTTTTTCTTTGTTAGTCAATTTTTCTTGAATATACGGCAGCGCATTATCCACTTCACCAATTTCTTCGAGCATTTTCATCACACGTTCATTGGCACCGCCGTGCAATGGTCCTTTCAGGGCACTAATTGCAGCAGTAATGCCTGAATAAACATCAGATAAAGTGGCAACGCATACACGAGAAGTAAAAGTGGATGCATTCAACTCATGATCCGCATGTAATACTAATGCTTTATTAATAGCTTCTATTTCCAAGTTTTTGGGTTCTTCTCCGTTGAGCATGTATAGGAAATTGGCAGCATAGCTAAGATTTTTCTTTGGAGCAACAGGTTCTTTTCCGTTACGAATACGTGCAAAAGCTGCTACCACAGATGAAACTTGTGCCTGGATACGAACAGCTTTACGCTTGTTCGCTGCTTCTTCCATAACATCGGCTTCTTCATCATACAAACCAAGCAGGGAAACAGCAGTTCTTAAAGCTGCCATGGGATGAACAGACTTCAAGTCATAAGATTTCAAATGTTGTATGACTCCATCATGAAGTGCCATATTGGAAGCTAGATCTTCCTTCAATTCTGCCAATTCGTTTTCCAATGGCAGACGCTTGTTCCAAAGTAAAAAGATAACTTCCTCAAAACTAGAATTCTCTGCCAGATCATCAATTTTGTACCCGGCATAAGTCAATTGGTCATCAATTATGGAACTAATGGATGATTCTGTCGCTACAATTCCTTCCAGCCCTTTCGTTGTTGACATAGTATCCCTCTCCTTTTCCATATTCTCCCTTGTGTTCATCTGCTTGAAATATTATCGGCCCGTAAATCTTTCCCGTCCGTAACGGTTCCGTTCTACGTAAATATGCAGATGAAAAAAAGGCAGCTCCCACTGTTCAGGTCCAGAAATGAACCAGACATTCTTTGCTAGATTGATAGAAATTCCCCATATCATCCCCAAGTTAATTATAAACAAATTATATACTAAAGTGAAACGTTTTCTTTTTTCTTTTCACTGTCAGCTTACCCGATGTTTACAATTAAAAAACGAGTGATGCATAGTCACTAATATGATGCTGGACTCGGTGTAAAGGATAGTGACAATGGGGGATTGTAAATGCAAAGAATTACTCCCAAACTATGTAAAAATAAAAACCCCTTAGTTTATAGATTAACTCGAATTTATCTATTTTTCAAATAATTGATCTCTTTAAGTGAACCCCGCTTAGCCTCCAGGAATTCACTTTGACGCTCAACTTATCGTCCCCTTCTTTTGGTGAACAATAATCAACTTGATTGACTTCATTGGCGGTTATTCACCATGTGAAGTTGTTTACCAATAAAAATCCGCCGAGACTACCCGGCGGATAAAAAAGCTTGTCAAAATCATTAATTGCTTATGTAAATTTAGTAATATAATCGACTGCCTTCATAACTATATATGCAATCCCTGCACCGATAAGCGGACCTACTGCGACCCCTTGAAAAAAAACCACCGCAAGAATTGTCCCCATTACAAGGGCTGTAGTTAAATGAGGGTCATTTGCCAGTAGATCAAGTCCGTTTTTTGCAATCAATGCTACAATAATGCCAGATGCTAACGCAATCCATCCATAATAGGATTTAACGCTTCCTAAAAGTTCTTTAAAGCCTATCTCTCCACTTGCTATCGGCACCAGCACGGCAATCGTGATTATAGTTACTCCCCAACCGATTCCCTTGTCAGAAAGCACTGGGAACAATTTTTGGTCCAGGCGAAGCAGCTGCAATCCGAATAAAATATAAACCGCAATCATTATGGACTGATTTTTTCCAATGTAACCTAATATAAATAATATAAGCAAAAATAATGTAGACTGGTTGAACATGTAATCCTCTCCACTACTTGTATATTTTCTTAAACCCGTCAGCGAAAGGTGTGTACATATGCCGCTTACAACTTTTCATCAATTACTTAGGGCAATCCTGGTAATTCTGGCCTTTACCGCAGGATTGGTCATTTTTTACTATGTTGCAGGATATATATACCCATTTCTACTAGCTTTGATATTGGCTTTTCTTTTGAACCCGCTCGTCGATTTTTTTGAAAATAAGGGGTATATGCCAAGAGCAATGGCAGTAATCCTTGTCCTCTTTTGGTCTTTGTTCGTCATCATAGGTATTTTCACCTTGATACTCATAGAATTAATTAATGGAACAACTTATTTGGCTGAAATGATTCCCCACCATTTCAAAACACTTGTCAGTTTTATCGAAGCTTTCATAACAACACAGGTCATTCCACTTTATGACCATCTTTTATCCCTTATAAAAACCCTCGAACCTGCACAGCAACAACTCATTCTGCAACATATCAAAAAAGTGGGACAAGATATATCAGAAAATGGAGCCGAACTTCTTCAGACGATTTTACAGGCCATACCAAATACCATTATAGGCCTTCCAAATTTTGTTTCTGTTCTTCTATTTTCCTTGTTAGGCACTTTTTTCATCAGTAAAGATTGGTACAAGCTAAGAAAATATTACTTTCAGTTTGCGCCACCTTTTTTCACGAAATCAGTTTCCGAGATACTCGCCGGCCTAAACAACGCCTTTCTGGGTTTTATCAAAGCACAGTTAACTTTGATTTTCATTACCTTTATTATCGTTTTATGCGGACTGTTTATACTCGGAATCGAGCACACCCTGACCATAGCCGCCATCATTGCTGTAATTGACTTGCTCCCTTATTTAGGAACTGGTCTAATCTTCCTGCCCTGGATCTGTTATTCCTTTTTTAGCGGTGAACATGATTTAACAATCGGAATATCTATTCTATATGCTATCATCATTATCCAGAGACAGATCATGGAGCCAAAAGTATTATCCGACAACATGGGACTCCATCCACTTGCTACACTGATTGCATTGTTCGCCGGATTCCAGCTTTTCGGATTCTGGGGATTGATTATCGGCCCTGCTTTATTGGTTATTGGTATGACTGTGGTTCAAAGCGGAATAATTACACACATATGGCTTTATATTGTAGGAAACAACCAAAAATAAACACCTGGACATCATTTGTCCGGGTGTTTATAACTACCTTCGAAAAATAGTGATTGTCCCTCTTTCAAGCATGTTGCGGAGCACTCTAACCATCCATCTCTTTATCGGCCTTCTGGTTATGGGAAGTAACAATACAAATCCGGTAGCATCAGTAATGAATCCCGGAGTCAATAAGACAGCTGCACCCAGCAGAATACATATTCCATCCAGAATTTCTTCTTGTGGGGCTTGGCCATAGCTCATAGCCTGTTTTGCTCTGTTCAATGTTTCCAAGCCTTGTCGCTTTGCGAGCCAAGCACCGATCACACCAGTCAAAACAATAAGAAGCACCACCCACCATGGACCAATAGCATTGCCGGACCAAACCAGTATCCCTACTTCCAAGGCCGGTACTATTAAAACCAAAAGCATCAACCAACGAAACACAACCTCCACCACCTTTTGCCTTCTTTAAACCCTTTTATAAATACTTTTAAGTGCAAAGACACAAGTAAAAGAAATAAAAGTCCAATTAATCATGATTTGACACAAAATATATAAACTACGACATAACTTTTTTGTGGCTTCCTTCCATTCTTTTCGGATTGAGTGGTAGTCCAGCGCTGCGGAAAAATACTCCCTTTCCGGGAGCAGCACCTTAGCCAGGGTACTACTTGAGTAGACACCTTTGCTCCCTTGCGTCGAAGAAGCCTACTACGTAGCGATACTAGAAGACGCAGACGCATCACTGCGGGGTCTTCGGAAGCTGCTCTTCCCTAGGAGTGTCGCATTTTTCCTCCGCTTTCAGTAGATTGCTGATTAGGCGATAAGGGGTCCTAAAATATGTCTAATATGGGTATATGGCGTATTTCTCAAACAAAATTCAGAAAGCCCCTAGCAGCGGAGTCAGAACACGTAGAATCCCTGAAGATACAAACCAATTCTCTTCGTGCGATGTAATGCTGACGAATCCTTCCTTATCCTATGGGAACAGAAAAGGGTCATCAATGGGGCGAGTAATCGCAGTCCTACGAGAGCTGGGAAGCTTATTCAACTAGTCAGCTGGCTAATGTCGTGCCCAAGGGTAAACGAAGAGTTCTGCCTCTGCTGTTTGTAAGTTTCTGCATTTTGGGTAGAAAAATCTCTATAACTCCACAACTGTTATTTCCTCTTGCCAATGCAGATTGCTATTACAAGCTACGGTAAAATGCGAGACTCCTGCGGGAAAGGAACAGTCTGAAGACCCCGCAGTTGGCGCTTTTTGCCAGCGAGGAGGCTGAAGCGTTCCCCGTGGAAAGCGAGTATTTTACCGTAGCGGTGGATTAGCACATATCTGTAAAGGGTTAGAGACAGTCTCTCTAAGATAAATTGTCACTATGTCGCAGTTTCCCTCAACTACAAAGTTCTAGTAGTTTTTTGTACTGGATGCTGTAAGTACTTTTAGAAAATAAAAGAAGGGGTTTCCCCCTTCTTTACACTTGATTAAAGGACACTTGCATGACCTTCGTAAATATCACCTTTGCCTGCGTCTATTGTAACTTCCTGCCCATCTTCGAACAAGTCAATTGCCTTGTCCACTCCGACGATAACAGGAATTCCCAAGCTAAGACCGACTACGGCTGCATGAGAAGTAAGACCGCCTTCTTCTGTCACAATACCTGCTGCCTTTTCAATCGCAGGCATCATTTCTTTATCAGTTCCGTAAGTGATGACAATATCATCTTGCTCGACTTTCGCCAATGCTTCTTCAGCATTTTTGACAGTAACAGCCCTTCCGTATGCACTTCCTTTACCGACACCTTGTCCTTTGGCAAGTACATCACCGATCACATGAACTTTCATAATATTTGTTGTTCCGCTCTCACTTACCGGAACACCAGCTGTTATGATCACCCTGTTTCCTCTGGTCAATAAGCCTGAAGAAAGACCTCGCTCAATTGCCACCGCCAATACATCGTCAGTAGAGTGGGCTGGTTCTCCAAGAATCGTATTAACACCCCAGACCAAGGCAAGTCTGCGATTGATTTTTTCATCGAAAGTTACAGCGATTATCGGAGCTTTAGGACGATATTTGGAAATCATCCGTGCTGTGTGCCCGCTGACAGTAGGAGCTAAAATAGCATCTACTTCCAGATTCATCGCTGAATGATTAACAGATTGGCTGATTGCATCTGTGATTGTCATATCGCTTGTTTTCGACCGCACATCCAAAATCACTTTATGATTCAGGGCTGTTTCTGCTTTTTTGGCAATATTACTCATTGTTTGGACAGCTTCTACAGGATAGTCACCTGCAGCTGTTTCACCGGACAACATAACTGCATCTGAACCGTCAAAAATGGCGTTTGCCACGTCAGAAGCTTCTGCTCTGGTCGGCCGAGGATTACGCTGCATCGAGTCAAGCATTTGTGTCGCTGTGATGACAGGCTTTCCGGCTGTATTACATTTTTGGATCATATCTTTCTGAACCAACGGTACATCTTCCGGTGGAATTTCCACCCCTAAATCTCCACGTGCCACCATCAATCCATCACTGACTTGCAGGATGCTGTCTAAATTGTCGACACCTTCTTGGTTTTCGATTTTTGGAATGATTTGAATATCGCCGGCATTGTGCTGTTCCAAAAGTTCACGGATTTCCAGCACATCGGTAGCACGACGCACAAATGAAGCTGCTATGAAATCCACACCTTGTTCAATACCGAATTTGATGTCATTGGCATCCTTATCGGTAATCCCTGGAAGGTTTACACTAACGTTAGGTACGTTGACGCCCTTTTTGTTCTTTAGCAATCCAGAGTTCAATGCTGTTGTTTTCAACTCATTCTTGTCCTGGAGGATTTCTGTTACCTCCAACTCGATGAGGCCATCATCAAGGAGCAATTTAGAGCCTACATGAACATCATTGATAAGATCCGGATATGTTACCGAAATTCGCTCGGCAGTACCTTCGATCTCTTCCATGGATACAAATACCGTATCCCCTTTGTTCAACTGTGCCTCACCATTTTTAAGAGTGCCAGTCCTTATTTCCGGCCCTTTGGTATCTAATAGGATAGCCACTGTTTTTCCTGTTGCTTCAGCAGCAGTCCTGATGTTTTTAATTCGTTGTCCATGTTCTTGAAAATCTCCATGAGAAAAGTTTAATCGTGCAACGTTCATTCCGGCTTCCATCAATTGGGTCAATTTTTCAACTGATTCTGAGGCCGGACCGATTGTACAAACTATTTTTGTCTTTCTCACAATGATCTCCTCCTTTCAAAATTCTTAACTAAAATCCTATCTATTATATGGAAAGCTCTTTAGAAAGCTTATACATATCAAAATCGACTTCGTGTTTCTCATCTAAAATTTCTAAAATGTCATGATCTACTAGCTTATTGTTTTGCATTCCTACCACTCTTCCAGCCTTGCCTTCCAACAAAAGGTCGACAGCTTTTGCACCAAGACGGCTGGCAAGTACACGGTCCGAAGCTGTCGGGGAACCACCGCGTTGGGTGTGCCCCAATACTGTAACACGTGTTTCAAGACTAGTGGCATCCTGAATTTTTTGACCAAAGTCCAGACCAGAGCCAACTCCTTCAGCAAGCACAATAATACTGTGTTTTTTACCTCGTTCATGCCCTCTTTTCAACCTGTCGACAACATCTTGAAAATCATCAGCATGCTCAGGGATCAGAATGCTTTCTGCTCCGTCTGCCAAGCCTGCCCAAAGCGCGATATCACCAGCATGTCTGCCCATTACTTCGACAACGTATGTACGCTCATGAGAAGTAGCCGTATCTCTGATCTTGTCAATGGCTTCAATGACAGTGTTTAAAGCTGTATCAAAACCAATGGTGAAGTCTGTACCCGGAATATCATTGTCAATCGTGCCGGGAACTCCGATGCAAGGGTATCCTAATTGTGTCAGTTTTTCAGCCCCGCGGAATGAACCGTCGCCACCAATGACAATCAAACCCTCTATTCCGAATTTGTTTAACTGGTCGATGGCCTTTTGGCGTCCTTCTTCTGTACGGAATTCATCACTTCTTGCCGTATAAAGAATAGTACCACCGCGTTGGATTATATCACCTACAGATCCAATTTCCATCTTTTTGATGTTGCCTTCAATCAGTCCTTGGTATCCATTATAAACACCATACACTTCCAATCCACTGTATATACCTTTCCTGACTACTGCTCTGATTGCAGCATTCATGCCAGGTGAATCTCCGCCGCTTGTAAGTACACCTATTTTCTTCATGTAATTCACCTCTATTTTAAAAAATTATTGCTTGTAACTTTTCTCCCCATTCCAAGATAATCCTAAACACCTATATTATCAAATAAATTATACCTGAATATGTAAGCAACACCTAATAGAATATATAAAAACATGCTGACAATCAAGGAGCTGCCCCAAAAAAAGGACAGCTTCCATTCATTAAAGTATTCATTACTCTGTCATTTCTTCCGAATATTCACCTATCGCCTTATATTTTTCCCATCTATTCTCCAACAGTTCTTCAGTATCCAGATTAACCAATTCTGCCAATGATTGATCAAGAACTTGATCAATATTCACCGATTGATTATTTATATCACGATGTGCCCCGCCTCTTACTTCCGGAATGATCTCGTCAATAATTTTGAGTTCTTTTAAATCATAGGAAGTAATTTTCATCGTTTCAGCGGCTCTTTGTGCTTGTGTGGAATCCTTCCATAGTAAGGCTGCAGCTCCTTCCGGCGAAATAACCGAGTATGTAGAGTTTTCCAGCATATGGATTTTATCGCCGACTCCAAGCGCCAAGGCACCGCCGCTTCCTCCTTCACCTATTACGATACAAATAACAGGAACACGCAATCCAGCCATTTCCATCAGGTTTCTGGCAATAGCTTCACTTTGCCCGCGTTCTTCGGCAGCTTTTCCTGGATATGCTCCTTTTGTATCAATAAAACAGATGACCGGTCTCTTGAACTTTTCCGCCTGTTTCATATGCCTCAATGCCTTGCGATATCCTTCCGGCTGGGGCATGCCGAAATTACGCTTGATGTTTTCTTTGGTATTTTTCCCTCGTTGGTGACCAATCACTGTCACTGGAGCCCCTTTATACTTGGCAATCCCGGCTACAATCGCTTCATCCTCGCCGAACAAACGGTCTCCGTGAAATTCCATAAAGTCCGTGAACAAATGCTCAATATAATCCAATGTCGTTGGACGTTCGGCATGACGTGCGATCTGGACTCTGTCCCAAGGCTTTAAATTGCCGTATATATCTGCTTCCAGTTTTTCCAGACGAGCTTCCAATGTGGAAATTTCATCTGTCAGGTCAATATCACTATCTTTGGTGAAATCTTTAAGTTCAGCAATTTTATCTCTCA
Source organism: Sediminibacillus massiliensis (assembly GCF_900156915.1). Taxonomy (GTDB): domain Bacteria; phylum Bacillota; class Bacilli; order Bacillales; family Amphibacillaceae; genus Sediminibacillus_A; species Sediminibacillus_A massiliensis. The sequence goes on from NZ_LT732533.1 coordinate 14,265, forward strand.
ATTCGAATACAGGTTTCTCAAATTCGAGTGCATGCTTCATCGTGTTTCCCTCCCTGCTTGATGGATGTCAAGCAATGATGTCAAAACAGGTTTCATGTCATGCCGTTGGATGACTTTGTCTAACTGGCCATGCTTCAATTGGAATTCTGCTGTTTGAAAATCATCAGGCAGCTTTTCCCTGATAGTCTGTTCAATGACCCTTCTACCAGCAAATCCAATCAAAGCTCCCGGTTCCGCAAAGTTATAATCGCCCAAGGAAGCAAAACTTGCAGAAACTCCGCCGGTCGTAGGGTTCGTCATGATAGAAACCATTAATCCACCGGCTTCAGAGAACCTTTGAATCGCAACAGATGTTTTACTCATCTGCATCAAACTTAAAACACCCTCCTGCATCCTGGCTCCGCCAGAAGCGGTAAATATGATAAAAGGAAGAGATTCCACCCTTGCTTTTTCGATTGCTCTCGCGATTTTTTCACCAACCACAGAACCCATACTTCCCATTCGAAACCTGGAATCCATCACCGCGAACGCGGCAGGAAATTCATTAATGGTGCCTTTTCCGGTAACCACAGCCTCATTCAACCCGGACTTTTCCCGGTCTTTCTCCAGTTTTCCTTCATACTCCGGGAAATCCAACGGGTTGCTGGATATCAAATGCTTGTCCCACTCTACAAAAGATCCTGCATCAAACGTTGCCTCGATTCTGTCATAGGCCGGCATTTGATGATGATACCCACAATTGATGCACACATTGAGGTTTTTCTTCATTTCTTTGGCATAATAAATTTTTTGGCAGTTGTTGCATTTTTGCATCAATCCTTGAGGAATGTCCTGCTTGGCTTCCTCTCTCGGTATGGATGCGTATTTTCTTTTCTTGCTAAAAAAGTCCTTAAGCAAGGATAATTCCTCCCTTTTCCTACAGTCCATGCGCTTTTCAAGTAATTCAAATGCAGAAGAGTGATTGTCATTCTCTTACTGTGACATAGTTGTTTACCACATGGTCAATCTATAATCATTTTTCAAGGGTTTAAGTAGATGAACCATATCTATATAAATCATGGAACAAATGATCAATTCGCTCCAGTTCTTTTTTTGAAAAACTTTCAAGCAATTCGTTGTAGAATGAATTATTATAGCTAATCTCATTAATAGTATAGGCAAAGTCTTCTAATAACTGCCATATTTTTTGTAACAACAGGTTATCCGTGTGTTGAAAGATAATCAGGAAAAAATGATAATGACGTTGTTTCTCTTGAAAATCCGTTGCTGAAAGCACTGTTTTCAAATTTCTAATGAGTACAGGTGTAATATTCCCGGCCGCAAGCTTAGCCGCTTCTTTTTCCATAATTTGTTTAGTATTAACAATATCGTCTCTCGTTCTGGGATCTTGCAGGATAAAAGTAGATAATAATTCAACTGTATGATAAGGACGATAAACCCGCAAAAATGTCCCTTCACCTCTTCTTGTCTCAATCAAGCCTAACAATTCAATGGCTCTTAGTGCCTCTCTAATTGAAGACCTTCCGGCATCAAGCTGCACAGCTAATTCACGCTCAGATGGAAGTTTATCACCTGGGGATAATCGGTGCTTTTCAATATAATTCCTGATTTCATCCAGTACTTGTTCATATACTTTTATTTTTGCCGGCGTTTGCACCAAAAGGTCACTCCTTTTAAAACAGCTCAACCCTGATTTACTATAACAGAAATAGAAATCAAGGCTGCTTGATTGCACTTTATATAAGAGGGCAATATTTATTAATCTTCATTTATTATGGTCAATCTGCGCGTTTTTTCCGCTATTTCTTCCGGATCCACCTGGATTCTGGCCACACCTGATTCCATCGCGGCCTTGGCTACACTAGCAGCAACCGCAGGAGCCACTCTTGAATCGAACGGAGCCGGTATAACATAATCGGCATTCAATTCGCCTTCTTCTATTAGGGAAGCGATGGCTTCCGCTGCAGCAATCTTCATTTTCTCGTTGATACGGGTAGCCCGTACGTCAAGCGCGCCTCTGAAAATACCCGGGAAAGCAAGTACGTTGTTTACTTGGTTTGGAAAGTCTGAGCGGCCTGTCCCGATCACTTTCGCTCCGGCTGCTTTCGCATTTTCCGGCATTATTTCCGGTTCAGGATTTGCCATGGCAAATATGATCGGATCGTCATTCATGCTCTTCACCATATCTTCGGTCAACAGCCCACCCACTGAAACTCCGATGAAAACATCGGAATCAACGATAACTTCTTCCAAACTGCCTTCTTCCCGATTTTTATTGGTGATTTTGGCTATCCCGTCTTTCACTTCATTCATGCCGTAATCTCTGCCTTCAAATATGGCACCCTTTGAGTCACACATGATTGCATCCCTTACACCGAGGCTGTGAAGGAGCTTGATTATTGCAATCCCGGCTGCTCCTGCACCGTTTGCGACTACCTTTATATCCGAGAATTTTTTATCAACCAATTTTAAAGCGTTCAACAATCCAGCCACTGTTACAATGGCCGTCCCATGCTGATCATCATGAAAAATAGGGATATTTGTTTCCTTCTTCAACCGTTCTTCTATAATAAAACAGTTAGGGGCGGCAATATCTTCTAAATTCACCCCTCCAAAGGTAGGTTCCATTAACTTCACTGTCTTGATGATTTCTTCCATGTCATGGGTATCCAGACAAATCGGAAAGGAATCGACACCCGCAAAACTCTTAAACAATACAGACTTCCCTTCCATTACTGGCAGGGCTGCTTCAGGTCCTATATTACCAAGACCAAGTACAGCAGATCCGTCACTGACTACAGCTACCATATTTCCCTTCATCGTGTATTCATAGACAGACTCCTTGCGGTCATAAATCTCTTTACATGGTTCTGCCACACCGGGCGAATAGGCAAGACTTAGATCCTTTGCATTTTTTACAGGAATTTTTGGCTGGGTTGCCAATTTGCCCTTGTTTATCCGGTGTATATGTAGTGCTTCATCCCTCAATTTAGACATTACAGATCCGCTCCTTTAATATCCCAGAAATTGGTCTGACCACTTAACTACTCTATTATAACAAAACGCTATTTGCTGTAAAGTTGTTTTATTTGACCGCAACGTGTTCCTTACCAAATGCCTCATACAATCGGTTAAGACTATCACTGCTTATTTTTATATTGTAATTGCTGGATAACTGGTATGATCGCTTCGAATCAGCATGATAAACAATAATCGGATTATGGCCAGGAAAGTCTGTCGATATCTTCTTCAGAATGTTCATTACTCGCTGATTGTCTTCTTCGATTGCTTTGACAAAAACCCGCCGTGTTTCCCGATTGACTATTTTTTGTTCATCGAAAGGTTCCAAATCGGATAGAAGCCATTGGAGCCGTTCGTTTCTATTTTCTACTTTCCCTTTGATCAACACCATTGATTCTTCTTCCAGCCAGCGATTCACCCGCCGGTATAATTCGGGGAAAATAACTGCATCCATTTGCCCTTTTTCATCACCAAGAGTCGCAAAGGCCATAGATTCTCCCCGTTTTGTTCTAATTGTCTTAATACCTTGGACAACAGCTGCGCAACGTGCATTGTTTTGCCCTATTATATTTTTGGCATTTGTCAAGTCGACAAATCCGGCTGAACGGAGTTTTTCTCTGTATTTCGACAAAGGATGGCTTGACATGTATATTCCAAGCACTTCTTTTTCAAAAGCCAATTTTCTCATTTCACTGAAATCTTCTGTTTGCTTATAATCACCTTCAAGCTCTATAGTATTGTGGAAAAGGGATTGTTGGTCGTCGAATTCTCCAAACAACTCCCCCTGTTCCATTGCCTGGTCTATAGTTCCCAACAAGCTGGCCCGGTTGTTATAAACCTCATCGAATGAACCAGCAAAAATCAGGGATTCTATCACTTGACGGTTGACAACTTTCAAGGAGACTCTCAAGCAAAAGTCAAACAAGTTTTTGAATGGACCTTTTTTTCGTGCATGCACAATTTCTCTTACAGCTTGTGCCCCGACACCTTTAATGGAAAGCAAGCCCATCCTGATACTGTTTCCTGCCACCTTGAAGCCGCCAGAACTCTTATTTATGGAAGGTGGGAGCACTTCCACCCCAGACTCGGCAGCCTCCCGTATATACAGTTGAATCTTATCTTGCTGGTTCATGACAGAACTCATTAATTCAGCCAGAAAATAGGAAGGGTAATGTGCCTTCAGGTAGGCCAGCTGGTATGAAATCATACTATAAGCAACAGCGTGACTTCTATTAAACCCATAATTGGAAAAATGGACAATCCATTCGAATATTTGCTGTGCCGCTGTTTCACTATACCCATTATCTATACACCCTGCGATAAATGCTTCTTTCTGCTTGTTCATCACTTCTTTTTGCTTTTTACTGACAGCTCTGCGCAGAATATCAGATTGTCCAAGTGAAAAACCAGCCATTTTATTAGCTATCTGCATGATTTGCTCCTGATATACCAGTACTCCGTAAGTGTTGGAAAGGATTGGCTCCAAATCAGGATGTGGGTATGAAACATTCTCCTTTCCGTGTTTTCGCTTGATATACACTGGAATATATTGCATCGGGCCCGGTCTGTATAAAGCATTTACGGCAACAACATCTTCAAACCGTGTCGGCAATAAATTGGTCAGAACACCTTGCATGCCGGATGACTCCAGTTGAAAAATACCAGCCGTTTTCCCTTCCTTAAGTAGTTGAAAGGTCTCTTTATCGTCAAACGGAATATCCTGAACGTTAATATCCAATTTTTCTTTTTGTTTGATAGACGAAAGTACTCTTTCCATCAGGGTTAGATTTCTCAAGCCGAGAAAATCCATTTTCAGCAGGCCGATTGTCTCCAATTCTTTCATGGCAAACTGGGTCAATGCAACGCCATTCTGTCCTGGTATTAAAGGAACATGCTGTGTCAAAGGCTGTTCGCTGATTACTATCCCGGCAGCATGGGTAGATACATGTCTTGGCAATCCTTCCAGTTTTGCCGCAACTTTAAAGAGCGTCTTCAACTCAGATGAATTTTTGACATAATCAGTCAAAGTATCGGAAGCTTTCACGATTTCGGCAATTTTGCGAGAACTTTGAGAGGGGATCTCTTTCATGATAAATGCAGCATCCTGATTATCGATTCTCATTGTTTTGATTAGCTCTCTGAGCAGCGACCTGGCAGCAAAAGTACCATAAGTGATTATTTGAGCAACATGCTCTTCTCCGTACTTATTTCTTACATACTGTATGACTTCTTCTCTTCTTGTATCGGAAAAATCAATATCTATATCTGGCATACTGATCCGTTCAGGGTTGAGAAACCTTTCAAACAACAAATCATACTTTAGTGGGTCTACCTCTGTAATACCAAGTACATAAGCCACAAGGGAACCGGCTGCCGAGCCCCTGCCCGGTCCGACCATTATTTGATTGGTCTTCGCATACTGGATAAAGTCCCATACGATCAGGAAGTAGTCACTAAATTTCATAGAAGTGATTATTTCCAGCTCGTAATTCAGCCTTTCTTCCACTTTTCCAGTAATACGGCCGTATATTTCTGTTCCCTTTTCATAGCATAGTTTCTTTAAGTAAACAGATGCAGTCTCACCCCCAGGTACTGGATAGGACGGGAGCATCCTTTGATTCAGATCCAATTCGACGTTACAGCGAGCAGCAATTTTCCCAGACTCTTCAACAGCTTCCGGCCAGCTATCAAATGCTTGCCATATCTCTTCTTCGGAAGCAAGGTAAGAAATACCATTTTCCTTGACCGCTTGTTCCGGCCGCCAGTTTTCCCCAGTCCGTATTGCCTGCAAGCAATCAAATGCTTGATAATCCTGTGAAGATAAATATCTGACATCATTCAGCACAGTAACAGGAACCTCAGCCTGCAAGCTGGCATTTCTCAGTTCAGTATCCATTCCCGGAAAAGAAAAAACATTCTCGTCTATACCGAGGTAAAAATTACCCTCTGAAAACATCTGCTTCCAATAATTCAAAATAGAAGTCATGCCAGCTTGTCTAGAATCAGAGGTATCCTGAGCAAGATGGCCGAACGGAATAATACCTATCAATTGGTCGGAATGGGATGACAATGTTTCACAATCAATTATATGTTCGTCTTGAGTTTGAAGAATCGTGCTTAAGTGGATTAAGTTCCGATAGCCTGATTCATTTAACGCAAGCAGAAGACAAGGAGTTGTACCGGCATCATCTTGAGTAACTTGTACAACCAATCCGATGATGGGCTTTATCCCTTGTTCTTTACATGCTTGATAAAATGGAATGACGCCGTGAAGGACACCTTCATCTGTCAGCGCTAGCGAAGAAAATCCCAGTTTGGCTGCTTGATCAACCAATTTTTGTATTGTAATTGAGCTTTTCATTAAACTATAGCCGCTTCGGACTTGTAAATGTGTAAATTCCATATATCATACCCGCCTTCTCGTAATCCTATTATAGCTGAATGGCTGCCCAATTTTAAATCAATAAGATTAACATAACTTGTACTAACCGCTCATAATCTATAAGCAAGGACTTTGTAAAAAGGTGGAGAAAACAATATGGAAGAGCGCTTTATTTTCTTACTCATCCATTGTTATTTCATAGCTTTAGGCGTCATCCTAGGTGGTTCGATTATAGGAGCAATAGGATACTTGGTTACCGGCGATCCGCCACTGACAGCGGTCAGCAATGTGGCTAAAAGGCTGAGGATATGGGCAATTGTAGCAGCTATCGGTGGATCCTTTGATGCGATATCGAATCTTGAACGAGGTATTTTCGAAGGATCGACTATCGATATTGTCAAACAAGGTTTGTTGATGCTGACAGCTATGGCAGGCGTACAGACCTCTCTCCTAATAATAGAATGGTTTACACAACAGGAAATTGATTGATGCATATCCCGCCATATTACAAAAGAGAAAGCTGGCAGCGTTTTTTTTCCGGAGTTTTCATTGGTGCCATAATGGCTTTTGTTCTTTTCTTGTACATCTATGGACAATTTTATGAAAAATGGGTGGAAGAAAACATGGAATTGCATGCTCAGATTGCTGAATTGGACCGCCAGAAAGAGGCACTCCTGGAAAATCAAAAAGATATCGATGAAAAAACGAAAGAAAAGGTGACGGTTCAAACGATTGATGTAGAAGTTGAAAATGGGAAAGAATTAAGGTTAGACCGTTTAATTGTTCATCAATTGGAAGAGAACATTAAAGAAGAAATTCGGGATGTAGTGGGGAAAGACATTGTCAGCTTGTCCGAAAACGATTATTTCCTTGTATCCACAATCGAGAATAAAACATATCGGATTGACGACATAACATATAGGGCCACAGTTTCCAAGTTGATTATTGCCCCAGAGATTAAATTGACCATCAAACTTCACTTCTCCAATTAATAACAGAACCAAAAAAATGAGCCAGAATGGACATGAATTTTTGAATATTTTTTTAAAATTACCAATAAACGGATAGCACGCCCGCAAACAGGGAATATACTGAAGATAGAACATAAAACCATGGGATAGGAGTGGTTTGCATGTTGATCATAAGCAGGCGTGCAATGGCTCAGGAGAAAATGAAAAGTTTGATGAATGGATATTCGGCTTATGCGGAATCAGATGAATTGATAAGATTGGTTAAAAAAGAGATCGACAAACAAAATCTATCTGTAGTTTATGACAGTTCTGATGCTGGCTGTTGGTTTATCCCTGAAATCCAAACCGGTGATGCTGATAATACAGGAAAAATTTCTATTATGGAAAAAGGCTGAACCTAAGTGAATAGGAACAGCCTTTCTTTTTGTTATTCAAATTGTCCGCAGACTTTTTCCAAATCGCTTATAACATCTTCCGTCTCTTCCCAATTTCTAACTGAAGCGCCAGCAGCCATTGGATGCCCTCCGCCGTTGTATTTAGCGGCAATTTCATTTATAACCGGACCTCTGGAACGGAGCCTCACTCTGATTGTATCCTCTTCTTCGACGAAAAAGACCCAGGCTTTAATCCCTTCGATATCTCCCAGGACACCAACTAACTGGCTTGTTTCAAGAGAGGTCATGCCGAACTCCCGGAGAGTTTCTTTGCTGATTTTAATGCTGCTGGCCCCGGCAGGCGTTACCTCGAAGTTCTGAAGAATAAATCCTTTAAACCGGGCAAGATGCCTCTTTGTATTATAGATTTTTTCATAAAGTTCAGTACGATCGAACGAGTAAGCAACAAGATCAGAAGCGTATTTGAATGTCTTTTTAGTTGTACTCGGGAATAGGAACCTTCCTGTGTCGCCAACTATTCCGCCATAAATAAGTTTTGCAGCTTTATCATTAAATTGCAGTCCCTCTGCCTTGCCTTCCAAAAATAACTCATAAATCATCTCGCTTGTTGAACTGGCTGCAGTTTCAACCCAGGCCGGATCTCCATATGGATCGACATTTGGATGGTGATCTATTTTAATTATCTGCTTTGCCAGTGAATATCTTTGATCCGCTATTCTCTCTTGGTTAGCGGTATCACATATAATAGCCAATGCATCTTGATAAACTTCATCACCAATAGAATCCATTGCCGCCAAAAAGTTCAATGATGGGTCCTCATCTCCGACTATGTATATTTGTTTCTCCGGAAAGGATTGTTTTAACATTTCGCCAAGACCTGCTTGGGATCCATAAGCATCCGGATCAGGTCTTACATGTCTGTGAATGATAATCGTCTGGTAATCTTTTATCGTCTCGATAATTTTCTTTTTGACCATTTTCGGCCTCCTCTATTATTCTGAAAAAAAAGGGAATTTGTTATTATATTAACTATATTAACTGTTGCAGCAAATAAATTTCTTGTGTTTTCTAGTAAATACACGTAAAAAAAGCTACAATGATTACATTGCACATTTCAGTTAGGAGTAGATTTCCCATGTTTGTTTTTCCTATTATAATTGTTATTTCTCTTGTCTTATACGTCTATTATAAAGTCACCATTCTAAGGATTGATGACCCGCTCGATCAATTATACCTTAATTCAAAAGGCAAAGTATCTCTTGGCGTTTTTATTCTATTCTTCGGGATTCATTCCTACTTGTTTTATGAAACCAAGATTGCTTTGTACATAGGAATTGTCTTTGTTTTATTAGGTGCTATGCAAATTGCAGATGGACTGAAAAGGGCAAGGCATTATCGAAAAGAACTAAAAAAGGCCGGAAAATAACAAAAAAAACAGTCGCTGACTCTAAATGAAGAGTCAGCTTTTTATTGTTTTTATCGGTCTATCAGCTGTGCGAGTAGCAGCGCTTTGCCGACCAATACTTTTTCATGAAATACCTCAATATCCAATTTGGCAAATTTCCTTCCGGCTTCTAACAATCTCGGTTTTATGGTCAACATGCTTTCCAGTTGGATCGGCTTAATAAAATAGATGGATAAATTTTCAACGACTAGGTCCCCTTTTTTATACTTTCGGAGCAGACGGCTGGATGCTTCTGTGACAAACGAGGTAAATACTCCATAGGACATGGTCCCTAACTGATTTGTCATCTGAGGGGTGACAAGGGACTGGTAAACGGTTCCCTCATCTTGTCCGTCCTCGACAGCTTCCAGGCGGCTTGCTACTATGTCGTCGATCGTCTGTCCGACCTGCGGCTGACGATTGATATGTTGCAGTGCCTTTAAAACATCCTGTCTGGAAACAAGCCCCTGCAACTTGTGGTGCGGTCCAATCACTGGCATGATTTCGATTCCTTCCCAAACCATCATATGTGCCGCATAGGTCAAAGAAGTTTCTTTTTGGACCGTCATCGGGTTTTTTGTCATTACCTTTTCGATGAACATAGAGCGGTCTTTTCCGATCACATCTTTGGAAGTGACCATACCAGTAACACGCCCTCCATCATCTACGACAGGATAACGGCTGTGCGTTGTTTGTTCGTTGAACTGATACCATTTGTCTAACCTATCTCTTGGCGATAAATACACCACATCTTTTAAAGGTGTATAGATATCCCCGACCAGGACTATCTCTTTTTTGATCAATTGGTCATATATCGCTCTGTTAATCATGGCGGCAACCGTGAACGTGTCATAACTGGTGGACATTATCGGCAGTTTTTTTTCATCGGCGAGTTTTTTGACATTTTCTTCCGTGTCGAACCCGCCTGTTATTAAAACAGCAGCCCCTTCCTGCAAAGCCAGTTCATGCGCACGAACTCTGTTACCTACGATCAACAACGAATCCCGCTCCGTGTATCTCATCATTGCATCCAGTTTCATGGCACCAATCACAAACCTGTTGAGGGTTTTATGCAGCCCTTCTCTACCGCCAAGGACTTGTCCGTCGACGATACTGATAATCTCAGCAAATGTGAGATGTTCGAAATTTTCCTTCTTTTTCTTTTCTATCCTGATCGTTCCGACACGCTCTATCGTACTTACCATGCCTTGATTCTCAGCTTCTTTAATTGCTCTGTAGGCAGTGCCTTCACTGACATTCAATTCTTTGGCAATTTGTCTGACAGATATTTTATTGCCGACTGTCAGCGAATCGATAAAAGCTAGTATCTGTTCGTGTTTGGTAGCCAAACTTTTCACCATTCTTTCCATCTGTACTAATAATTTTTATCTAATTGTTATTATACAGATGATTACATCAGCCTTCAATTTTTTCCAAATTCCTTCCGCTTCTGTACGTCTTGTTCCATGACTGGCGGTTTGACCATTCTTAATAGGGAGGCAAAATTGGAACCTGCCACCAATAAGAAGAAGACCAACCACGCTGCCCAAAACATGGATGATAGACGGCCGCTGATTTCATGTATATACGGCCAGGCTAGATATAGAAAAAAACATGCCAGCAAAATTCTAAGCATTGCATACTGTCTCAATTTTCTTCCTCCTTCTGTTTCTGAGATACTATTATTCTATGCCTGGCCCATTTTTATCATGAGTTATCAGCGACTATATGATTAATCCAGAATCGAGCTTCGGTATTTTAGAGTTACCTTTGATGGGAACTGCGACATAGTGACAATTCTATTTTTTGAAGCTTATTCTTGTTCTGATTTTAGTTAAGCTTATGTACTCGCTGCGGCAGAACACTTCGCTTTCCGCGGGCACGGCCTCAGCCAGGGGACTACTTTGAATAAGCTTCCCTGCTCCCTTTGGGACTGCGATTACTCGCCCCATCTAAGACCCTTTGGGACTGCGGTTACTCGCCCCATCTAAGACCTTTTGGGACTGCGGTTACTCGCCCCATCTAAGACCTTTGCTGTTCCCACAGGATAAGGAAGGCTTCGTCAGCAATACATCGCACGAAGAAAATCGATTTGTATTTTCGAGGAGTCTGCGTGTTCTGCCTTCGCTGTTAGGATTTTCTGAATTTTGATGTTAGGAATACCTCCTGTCAGACATACTTTAGAACAACTTCTCACTTGATCAGAAAAACGAATGAAGCGGAGGATAAATGCGAGACTCCTGTGGGAAAGGAACAGTCTGAAGACCCCGCAGTGATGCACCTGCGTCTTCTAGTATCGCTTCGTAGTAAGCTTCCTCGGTGCAAGGGAGCAAAGGAGCCTACTCAAGGAGTACCCTGGCTGAAGCGTTCCCCACGGAAAGCGAGTGTTTTTCCGCAGCGCTGGACCACCTCTTAATCCGAAAAGGATGGTAGAAAGTCACGTTCAGTGAGCCCAGTTATGTCGCAGTTTATGTTTATTGTGTAAAATTAACCATTTTAAAGTCAGCGGTCTGAGGGTTGAAAAAAGAACCTGGAGGCTAAATGCTCCAGGTTCTGGTGGAATAAATGATTTATAGTTCGAGGCTTTCTCCTGGTTTAAGGGCATGTCCTTTTCCAGGCTTCACCTTTTCAGCAAATGCCTCTCCATCCTGCTCAATCAAAGGAAACGTATTATAGTGGATAGGAACAACTCGTTTTGCTTTTGTCCATTCTGCTGCGACCAATGCATCTTCTGGTCCCATGGTGAAATTGTCACCGATCGGCAGGAATGCCAAGTCAATATCGTTCATATCCCCGATTAATTTCAAATCAGAAAACAGTCCAGTGTCTCCGGCATGATAGATCGTTTTGCCTTCTACTGTGAGCAATATCCCAGCGGGCATACCGGTATAGATACTTTGGCCGTTTTCATCTGTAAAGGCAGAACCATGAAAAGCCTGAGTCAGCTTTACTTTCCCAAAGTCGAACTCATGTGAACCGCCAATATGCATCGGATGTGTATTCAGTTCTCGCGACCCGAGATATTCAGCCAGTTCAAAGGGTGCCACTACTAAGGAGTTGTTCCGTTTTGCGATATCAATGGTGTCCCCGACATGATCATTATGACCATGGGTAAGTAAGATAACATCAGCTTGTACTTGTGCTGCATCAAGATCGGAAGTATCATTCCCTGTTATAAAGGGATCAATCAATATAGTATGCTTGTCTGTTTCGACTTTTACTGTTGATTGCCCGTGAAAGGATACTTTCACTTTACATCACTCCTCCTAGATTAGTCATTCCCATCCTATCAATAGAGACAGGATGATACAAAACATATACCCTGTCGGCAACTATTTTAAAATTTTCTTGCTTCATTCAGTAATTTTGCCAGGATTTTTCATATTTCTGAATTAGAATCGGATTTATTAAAGTATTAGGCTCCAAAGTTATCAATTCTCCATCCGAATCCAATATTTGCTTGTTTTCATCTTTACCGAATTTAGACAAACTCGGCAAAATCTCTGTTGTCAGGAATCTAGTCGGCACTTCAATATCCACCCCCTTCAGGTTTATCGGAGTCCGGCTGGCCAGTATAAACCCCCAATTCCCGAAACTAGGAACGTCAACATGCAGCTGCTCTGTTGATAAACCGGTAGAAGCTATCGTCTCTGATATTGTCCAGTAAACCTCCCTTGCAAAAACTGGACTGGTCGCCTGGACGCTCAACGCCCCCTCTGGCAATAGATGATTCCTAATCAGGGAGTAAAACTCTTTTGTGTACAATTTATTCAGACTTTCGTCGTTAGGATCTGGAAGATCTACGATTATAACATCATACCAATCAGTTGCATTCTCGAGAAATTCAAAAGCGTCTTCGTGAATTACTTCAACTTTTTCATTTTTCAGAGAGCCTTCATTTAATCGAAGTAAATCTTGGTTTTGGTTTGCTAATTCAACCACTGCAGGGTCTAAATCCACCAATGTTATTTGATCAACTTCCTCATATTTCAATACTTCTTTGGCGGCTATACCATCTCCCCCGCCAAGAATCAGGACATGGCTATGTGATTCAGCCTGTGTCATGGCCGGATGGACCAATGTTTCATGATACCGATATTCATCGGTCGAACTGAACTGCAGCCCGCCATTCAAATAAAGCCTGATATCTTCCTTATCTTTCGTAACAATTATCTTTTGATATTTACTTTGTTCCATATGTAAAATGGGATCTTGGTAAAGTTTTTGCTCGAAGGAGAAGGCCATTTCCTCACCGAAGAAAAAACCTGCTATCAAGAGAAGCAATATCGTTCCTCCAGTAAAAAAGTGAAAGGCCGCTTTTTTAATTTCTTTTCTGAACAGCCACAAAACAATCAAGGCTACCGTTACATTAATACATCCCACCAAGAATGCAGACTTAACCATTCCCAAATAGGGGCGCAGAAAGAAGGCGAATAACAACCCGCCAATCAATCCACCTGCATAATCGGAAAAAAGAACTCGTGCTGTACTGCGGTTCAGACTGACGCCTATTTCGTTTGCTTTCCGGATCAATAAGGGCAGCTCCACCCCTGTCAAAGCTCCTACTATTAAAGTAATAGCGTAAAGAAACAGAGCATCAGTACCTTCAGGTGAAAAAGCTGTAAAGCCAAACATGGCGAAACTGGAAAAACCGCCGATCAATCCGACGGAATATTCGATATACACAAAGGAAACAATCAGATGTTTCAGTACCTTCTCACTAAAACTTGCCCCGATTCCCATCCCAGTTAAAAAAAAGGAAATTATTAAAGTATATTGCTTTACTCCATCCCCCAAAATATAGGAACCTAATGCTCCAAACAGCACTTCAAAAATAATGCCGCAAATAGACACAATTCCTGATGCCCAATAAATAAAGTGACTTTGCCTAATTGATTGTTGATCCAATTTTCATCCACTCCGCTTGCTTAATAAAGCTAATTATCAAAAAAACCTGACTTAATGTGATTCCCTTTAAGTCAGGCATAAAAGTATAAATGTGAATTTACCCTGCGAATTATTCATGTGAAGTTTCCGAGTATGACTCCTTTTTATGGTTATCAACGGTAGAATACACGCTTTATGTAATGGACGCTCCAATTACAAATGCTAAACCAACCGAAACAGCCAAGGAAACAACCCCTACAGCCACATTGTTGTTTTTTAGTTTTGTTTCCACAGAGAACTTCCTGGTCAACACTTCAAACAATAGATAAGCAATCATTTGCAAGACCACTCCATAAGCTCCCCATATCAATGTTTCCCAAACAGTAATGCTGTGATAAACAGCAAATGCAAGGATAATGCAAATTCCAATTATTTTCCCACTGACAGATAACGCCACGGCTGTGTTGCCATTGGAAATTTCTTCCCAATCCTTATATTGCCTTGTTAAATATTCAAATATTACTAATCCGATAAGCACTACCAGGATAGCAATGATAAAATATACCAATGTTGCGATAAACGGTCCCATCTATACTACCTCCTTTTATTTTCCTGAACCCGGGCCGCCGCCACGGAATGTGGACATTCCTCTGTTCGTATTCAACCCACCTCTGTTTTGCGTGGTATAACCGCCATAACAATTACTATTTCTACACTGCTCCATTCTTCGCTGACCCCAATTCGCGGAGTCGAGCATCCTGTTTAATATTAAGAATGTGAAGAAACTATTCAAATAATTAGGAGAGTAATTATTTCTGACGAACGCATCTGAAGCGACTTCAATCAACAATACATCGCCGTTTTCTTCACTAGGTTTGAATGTTACGAAATGGTCCGGATAAATTAATATCTGTTGATTATCTTCTACTTTGCTCACTTCTTCGGGGGGAAACAATTCTGTCATGAGCGAAACCAGCTCTTCTCTTTTAAACAATTTGGTACCATAGATATTCGCTGTACCATCTTCACCCGAAACCGAATCCAGCATAGGAAAATTATTGGAGATGATTGCTTCGATGTTGCCGCCAGAAGAATTCTCTAGCTGTGATACTACTTCCGATTTAGCTGGTTCTTCAGGTAAATCTTCGACAGATACAGAGGGTTCACTGGATGACTCATTTATCTCAGAATAATTTAATTGTCCGCACGCTGCCAGAAGTAAACACAACGGCAATATGACAGCACAAAGTAGTTTTTTCATTCTCAACCCTCCCTTATCCCGTGTTCTCTCCAGCTTACTCAAGCAAATGACTCAAAGGTAAAGCCCTTGCAGCCGGTTAGGTACAAGGGCTTGTCAAAGTCCATAGAAAGTCTGGTTGGACTATTACTCTTTGCCAAGCTTTTTTTTCAGAGCAGCCAGTTCGTCATCTACATTATTTTTTCCCAATTCTTCAAATTCATCATCAAGCGATTTACTTTGAGCGGAGAGGTCTTCGCTTGTTTCTGCTTCCGCTTCAAACTGAAGAACCTTTTCCTCCATTCTTTCAAAACCGCGTTTTGATTCGTCGTTTCCAATTGAAGACAGTGTGCGGTTCATTTTTGTACGGGTTTTAGCGGATTCCGCGCGGGCTTTCAAAGAATCTTTTTTCAGTTTCATTTGTTGATATTCTTTTTTCATTTCGTCCAGCTTGCTTCGCAAGGCTTCTGAATCGCTTTTTGCTCTTTCCCATGATTCCTTCAAAGTCTCAGCTTGTTCTGCCTGGTCGCTTTTGTCTTGAAGGGCTCGTCTCGCCAAATCTTCATTGCCAGCTTCAATCGCCTGTTCTGCCTGACTTTGCCTTTTCTCAACAAGAGCATGAGCATCGTCATACTTTCTTTTTAACATCTTTTCGTTCGCAATTTGTTTGGCCACAGAGCTTTCCACTTCTCTGATGTCGGATTCCATATCTCTCATAAATTGATCAAGCATTTTTACGGGATCTTCTGCTTTGTCCAACATAGCGTTCAACTCGGAATTGACCACAGTGCTTACTCTTTTAAAGAATTTAAACATAAATTTTTCCTCCTTTATATTATGAGCCTGCAATAATTTTTATTTCATATGGCTCTATCGGATATCCATAACTTACTTCCAACTCGCTTCCCCAGTCTTCCAGGCTGATGAAATGCTCCTCTTCTTCATCATAGTATTCTGCATATTTGATAGTTCTGCCATTGATATTTCTGCTTCTGCCTTCCCCTACTACTCTTGCCTCTCCTTGTTCATCGAGGAAGTAATCCTTAGCTTGATAGGACAATTGGTTTGGGAGCGGTTTGTTCACCGGCAGGTTTATTTGCTGATATATTCCTAACTCCAGCTCTTCATCCATTTCGGCAGATAACCAAAGGATATTCTTTCCCTCCAATAATTGATACCCAAACCATTCATATGCCTCTTGACGATAAGTGATTTTTCCCACAACCTCATAATCCACTAAATCATAAGTTATGATGTCGCCTACTTCGATAGATAACGGCGAACGTTCTTTTATTTCAGGTTTATTTTCTTTTTTTGAAAAAAGTTTGGAGAATAGTCCCATTGGTTCACCTCTTTTCTATATTATTGCATACGGTTCAAATCACGATGAAGTTTCATCTTTTAAAATTTTTTTAAGAAAGCTCACTATTATATGATAACAGGACTATATCACCCGTCCCAACAAAATTACCTATTGCACAATACTCATGTACTACGTCATAACTGAAGTGTGTCTTCCTTCCATCCTTTTCTGATTGAGTAGTAGTCCAGCGCTGCGGAAAAAGGTAAGCAATTTACCGCTAGGATAGAAAATTTCCACCATTTCTCTAACTTGGGTAATCTTAATATTAAATTCAGAAAACCTCTAACAGCGAAGGCAGAATACACAGACTCCTATGGGAACAGCAAAGGTTTTAGATGGGGCGAGTAACCGCAGTCCCATCTAAGACCCCCGTTAAGAAGCGTTCTTTGCTTCTGCGGAGGCTGAGGCCGTGCCCATGGAAAGCGAAGTATTCTGCCGCAGCGAGTCCCAGCACTCACGAACATCAGAATGAGAGAACATGGCACAAAAAAATTCACTAGTTCGCAATTTTTCTCAACTACGACATTAAAAATGTATGTGTGAATGGTAAGGTTTTTATAAAAGAACAGGCAAAATCATTTTAATCACGATTTTGCCCTTGTTTAGCTTTCTTATTAATTTTCCAACTGTGAATGCACATCCGAATAGTCAAGTTGGTGTGCTTCTGCAACCGCACGATATGTGACAAAGCCATTTAAAGTATTGATACCCTTACGCAGGGATTCGTTGTCCAAGCACGCTTGCCGGTATCCTTTATTGGCAAGTTGTAAAGCGTACGGTACAGTCACATTAGTCAATCCGATCGTGGAGGTTCTTGGTACAGCTCCTGGCATATTTGCAACTGCATAGTGCAAAACCCCATGCCTGGTATAGGTCGGGTCATCATGAGTAGTAATTCTGTCGGTAGTTTCAAAAATGCCGCCCTGATCTATGGCCACGTCTACTATTACTGAACCTTCCTTCATGTCTTTCACCATTGCTTCTGTAACAAGTTTTGGTGCTTTTGCGCCCGGAATAAGAACGGCACCAATCACCAAGTCTGACTCTTTCAAAGATTCGGCGATATTCAGCGGATTAGACATCAACGTATTAATCGATGACCCAAATATATCATCCAATTGACGGAGCCTGTCGGGGTTAAGATCGATGATGGTGACATCTGCCCCAAGTCCTACAGCAATCTTCGCAGCGTTTGTTCCAACTACCCCGCCGCCGATCACCGTCACTTTGCCCCTTCTGACTCCAGGGATACCTGCTAACAGTATTCCTTTCCCGCCTTTTGATTTCTCCAAGAATTGGGCTCCGATTTGGGCTGCCATTCTGCCGGCAACTTCGCTCATAGGAGTTAAAAGAGGTAGAGACCCTGAAGAGAGTTGGACTGTTTCATATGCGATTGCTGTAACTTTTTTGTCAATTAACGCTTTGGTTAAATCAGGTTCTGGTGCAAGGTGCAAATAGGTAAACAAAATCAAGCCTTCATAGAAATATTCATATTCTTCAGGTAATGGTTCTTTCACTTTCATAACCATTTCCTGGCTCCATGCTTCAGAAGCCGAAGAAACTATTTCGGCACCGGCACGAAGATATTCTTCATCAGTAAAACCCGAACCCTTTCCAGCATTCTTCTCTACGAAGATATAATGACCCGCTTCCTTCAGAGCAACGACTCCTGAAGGAGCTACGGCAACTCTGTTTTCATTATTTTTTATCTCTTTTGGAATACCTATTTTCATTACAAGTCCCCTTCCTGCACGATGATTACAAATTTCAGTCTACTACTTATGTATATTTTTTGGCCTTCAATCCTCGCCCAAGTTGGACAAGAACTGTTTGGACACTTTTATCATAGCACTCGAAACTTGTTATGAATAGTCCTTCAGAATGTTTGTAAATAAAACTCTGAAACAAAAGCTTATTTCATAAATTCTTAATTTGCTTGTCACATTGTCTCTGTAGTAGAAAAGGTTTGTCATGTTATAATTAAGAAAAGGAGAAGGGGGAGTTCGGTATGGAATTTGAATACAAACAAATAATTGTAGCGGTAGATGGTTCTAAGACCGCTGAACTCGCATTCAACAAGGCTGTGGATATCGCAAAGCGTAATGATGCCCAATTGATACTGGCCCATGTAATCGATCATCGAACTTTTGCAACAGCGGAGGCATATGATCGGACACTTGCTGAGCGGGCAGAGAACTACGCAAGAGAGCTATTGGCAGACTATCAGCTAAAAGCGGAACAAGCCGGCGTAACAAAAATAAAATCCGATATCGAGTATGGTTCTCCTAAAATGAAGATTGCCAAGGAAATATCGAGAAAGCATCAAGCAGATTTAATCATTTGCGGTGCTACAGGAATGAATGCAGTTGAAAGGTTCCTCATTGGGAGTGTTTCCGAAAGCATTACCCGTTATGCAGATTGCGACGTACTGATCGTACGCAACTGAAAATCCGATGTCCCCCTTATTAATGGGGGACCGTCTCATTTATTTATTTCCTTCACTATATGTCCCAGTTCGGGCAGGATTAATTTATCCATTGCCAGACGTACCGCCCCACTTGAGCCCGGAGTTGAAATGACAGCTGTCCTTTTAATGACGCCGGCCAATGCCCTGGAAAGAATCGCTGCAGATCCGATGTCTTCCAAGTAACTTACCATACGAAAAATTTCCCCGAACCCGACAATCTCCTTATCCAGCAAAGGCTGTAGCGTTTCAATTGTAATATCTCTCGGCGCGATTCCTGTTCCACCGTTTATCAGGATTGCATCGATTCTCTCCATTTCACATCCAGAAAGCACCGCAGATTCGATTTCCGTTTTTTCGTCTCTGACAATCCGGTATTCCTCTATCTGATACCCGCTTTCCTTAAGTTTTTCCATCATCAGTTGTCCACTCTTGTCGGATTGCTTATCCCGCGTGTCACTGACTGTCAAAACCATACATTGAATTTTTCTCTCAAACGGCTGTTTATGTTCTACAACAGACAAAATATACACTCCTACCTTTCATTACATTCGTTGATCAATGAAATATCGTTTCTGGTAAAAACGTAGAGCATGATCGGAAATAGATGAAGTCAATTTATAATTGGTTACAGCACCAATGGCCATCCCGGTTATTGGGAAGCCTTGGGTTGTCTTTTTCCTGGCTGTGTACAGGATGAGTGATTTAGTCAATTGTTTGATAGGCTGGTCAAGCCAACTGGCATCGAATACTTTATCCTCCCCTTCATACAAATAAGCCGTTTCTTTTTTTGCTTCGTCAATCAACTGCAGCCATGCTGATTTTCGTGATCTCTTTGGCAGTGTTGCAGCGTGAAACAGCTTAAGGGAAAACATCATTTCGGATGGATGATTGACATCCCTTCCAAAACAAAGACCGATAAGTTGAACAAGGCGGAGATTCATGATGAGCATCAGCGGAAAATCTACACTTAACAGAAACAAGCCTCCTGTTCCTGATAAGCCGCCCTGTACGAAGGAAGATAATTTACCCCTGGCTATTTCTTGTTTAGCCAGATATGTCAATTGGTGGATGGATAAATGGCGCAAATCCTGAATGGATCTGATATCAGAGTTGAAAATTCGTGCTGTGTCGATAATTGAATCTCTTGCTTCTTTTTGGAGCCTGGTCCCTTGTAGGTTAGCGTGGATAAAAAACAGGAGCTCATCGATTTTTTCGATAACGGATTCTTTTTCAGATCTGCCAGCTAAAGCAACAATCTTGCCGATCCATTCATCAATTTTTGTTTCCACATCACTATGCTTATGATCGAAACTTTTCTCCCACTCCTCGATTTCCTCCAGGACATACTGAGTGTCCATTTAACGTCCTCCCCGGGTAACACCCTTTTTTCCATCTTAACATAAACCAGACAGCAATAGACGTCGTTCTTAAGAGATGAACGATAAAAAAAAGCCCGGCAAATATTGTCGGGCTTCCATACTTTAGGACAATCTTACAGTGTCCCTAGCGATCATTACTTCTTCATTTGTCGGGATTACAATGACTTTCACTGGTGAATGAGGATAGTTAATAAATGCTTCTTTTCCTCGCACATTGTTTAGGGACGGATCCCAGTAGACACCCATGAACTCAAGTCCTTTCAAGACTCTTTCACGGATTTCCACACTATTTTCTCCAACACCTGCAGTGAAAATGATAGCATCTACACCGCGCATTCTTGCGGCATAGGATCCCAAGTATTTATGGATTCTTTCTGCAAACACCTCTAAAGCCAATTCAGCACGTTCATCTTTGTTGTTCGCTTTTTGTGTAATATCTCTTAAGTCACTTGAGAAACCTGATAATGCAAGCATACCACTTTCTTTATTCAACACGTTCATAACTTCACTTGCGGACTTACCAGTTTTGTCCATAATGTATGGAATCAAAGCCGGATCGATATTCCCGGAACGAGTTCCCATTGTTACACCGGCCAAAGGAGTGAATCCCATGGAAGTATCAATTGATTTGCCATTCTCGATAGCAGCGATACTTGCCCCATTTCCTAAATGACAAGAAATCAGGCGTAATTGTTCAAGCGGAATTCCCAGAAGTTCTGATGCTCTTTGGGAGACATACTTATGGGAAGTTCCGTGGAAACCATACTTCCTGATTCCATATTCTTTATAATATTCATATGGAAGACTATATAAATAAGATTGCTCAGGCATTGTTTGGTGAAACGCAGTGTCAAATACCGCAACCGCCGGAACATCCGGAAGAATTTCACGGAATGCTTGAATTCCTGTCAAGTTCGCCGGATTGTGAAGAGGAGCCAAATCAGACACTTCCTCAATCTCTTTGATAACTTCATCAGTGATTTTGACAGAATCGCTGAAACGTTCACCGCCATGTACAACGCGATGGCCTACTCCATCTATCTCATCGAAAGATTTTATAACGCCAGAAGCGATCAATTTATCGAGAAGCATCTTAACAGCTTGTTCATGATCCGGAATATCGGTAGTTGTTTCATCCTTCTCCCCATCTACTTCGATGGAAAAAACAGAATTTGCAATCCCTATTCTTTCCACTAGTCCTTTTGCCATCACTGTTTCCTCAGGCATTTCAATCAATTGAAACTTTAGTGATGAACTGCCTGCATTAATAGCCAAAATATTGCTCAATGCAATTCAATCCTTTCATGTATGCGTCCTGTTTTTATTTCCCTTAACCATTTAAACACCCGTCTATAAAGTTTGCAATACAGAACAATTGATGATAACGTTTGCTATCCGAATTTGTTATTTTCGAAATATTCCAGCAGATGATGGATGTATTTACTTTCTAAACTTCCTATTCCGGAAATCCCTCTTCTTTAAACCATCTATTGATTTTATTCAATATCTCATCCAATGCTTTTCCATTTTTAAAGGAAGGTAATTTTGCGAGCAATGCTTGTTTCGGCTGCTTTGTGTTGGTCCCTTTTTTCTGCAGAATCAGTATGCTTTTCGCCTGCTTTTCAGAGGCGAATAGGCTGTCAGGAAGCTGCACTAGTCCAATGATATGGGCATTCTTATGAAGGAATGCGTTCAATTTATCGGCTTGATCGCTATCAAATAAAAAATTCGGAATGACAAATACAGCATATCCTCCTGATTTAAGGTAGCGGAGGCTTTGTTCGATAAACAAGTGATGGGAATAGGAATGGCCTTCGTCTGCTTTCAACTCGTATTCCCGTGCAATGATATCATCTGGGTAATAACCGACAGGCAGATCAGAGACAACCAAGTCCACAGGTTCCAACAACATCGGCCTTAGACTGTCTTGATGGAACAGTTCCAATTCAATTTGCTGCAAGTTGGCACTCATGACAGACAAGCGGAGAAGGGACGGGTCTACTTCGCTTCCCACCGGTATTACTTCTTGTTTTAGTTGATTGACGACAGCCGTTATTAAGTTTCCTGTTCCACTTGCTGGATCAAGTAAACGTATTTGGGATCGAGACGGGAACAACTTTCCTGCCAAATAACCGATGAACATAGCTACCGTATCAGGAGTAATTAAATGTTGTTGCTGTGTAGCACCCTTCATGCCTTTTAAGATTGCCAATTGAATCCCTTTTCTTATTTCTTCCTTTTCATAAGAGGTAATATGGAATGAATCCGTTCTTTTTTCCAATTGCCGTTTCAAAACATCATTTAACTCTTCGGCAGTATCCCTGGTGAACAAGTATTCCAGCACGATGCCAACACTATCCAAATATGGTTGATTCAATTGATGTTGAACTTGCTCGGCCGTTTCATCCACCCAGCTAAAGATATGTTCTACATTATTGTGTTCCAATATATTTCCTCCATTCATTTAACTCATCAGCTTATCATTGTATCAGAATTACTGATTTTATCGCACTTGTTATGTATCAGTATTACCCAAAGAAAAACCGGCAACATCTGCCGGCTTCTCTTTGAAGTATTATTTTGCTTCTTTTACTGCACTTAATGCTTGTTCATAATCGGGGTGGTTGGTACCTTCACTCACATATTCTGTGTAAGTTACCTTGTCGTTGGAGTCCACAATGAAAACAGAACGTGCAAGCAACCGCAGTTCTTGCATCAATACACCATAAGCTTCGCCGAAACTGGCGTCTTTATGATCGGAAAAAATGTCCACGTGTTCGATATTATTGGCTGCGACCCAACGCCTTTGGGCGAATGGCAAGTCCATGCTCACGGTCAACACTTTTACATTGTCCAGCTTCTCTGCTGCATCATTAAATCGTTGAGTTTGTTCCGCACATACGCCAGTATCTACAGAGGGAACGACACTTATCAGTCTCACCTGACCTTTATAATCCGACAGTTTCTTTTCGTTTAGATTATTATCCAACACATGAAAATCAGGAGCTGTATCACCAACTTTAACTTCTTGGCCTGCCAATGTCATAGGCGTACCTTTAAATGTCACATTTGCCATTTACATCTACCTCCTATGTTTTTATAAGCTATCTCAATCATATTATGAAGGCAGATTTTGGGATTGTCTAACATTTAGCAGGCTTATTCCTCATCTTCATCCTCTTCTTGTTTTGCTTTTTTCTTGCTTTTTGAATCGCCCTTCTCCCCTTTTTCCTTCGAATCATCTTTTCCCTTATCATTTTTACTGCCTTGCTGTCCGCTATTCTGCATGATTTCTTGTATTTTTTCCAATGCCTTAGGCGCGAACTCAAGCAATTTTTCATATAAGTGGGTTTGTTGATTCAGATGAATCATTTGGACCCCTTTTTCATTTACCACCAAAAAAGCAATCGGTGTGATTGAGACACCGCCTCCACTCCCACCCCCAAAAGGGAAAGAAGATGACGAGGAGGAATCAGAAGATCCTGATGATTCCGATTGATCTCCTGATTGAGCCCCATTGAATTCCGAACCCCCGGCGGCAAAACCAAATCCTACCCTGGAGACCGTGATAATGACACTCCCATCCGGGGACTCCACCGGGTCGCCAATAATCGTATTGACATCTACCATGTCTTTTAAATTTTCCATTGCTGTCGTCATTAATCCTTCAATTGGATGTTCACTCATACATTTACCTCCTTATAGTCAGGCTGTTGATTGTGTTTATGAGTTTGTTTTTGTTTTTGTGTTAAAGAAGAAAGATAGATGATTGCTAAAATAGCATGTCCCAGTCTGACCGAAAACATGCAGATAAAATGAGTGCCTGCGTACTTCTGTTTAAATATCGGATCCACAAACACCACTGTTTGATTCACTTTCTTCATGTTTTTTTTCATCCAACCCACCAAAATTTGTTTTAATGCCCAAATTCCACCTGTGATCATTCCAGTAGAACTGGCCTCCCCTGTCCCTATTTTTGTATGCCATTTCAGACTATGTACTTTCGTTTTGGAAAATAACTTTAATAACCTTGGAATTAACCTATGTACCATCTGCCTCATTTCCAGAAATTCTATCCATCTGGCTTTCATGTTTTCGATAAAACCTGGTTCATCAGGGTTAAGTCGGGCGATGATGCTCTCCATCTTTTCATCGGCCTGTTCATCCCCTATTTCTTTTTTATAGATAGTAATATTTATTATCCTCACTTGGAATTTCCATTGTTCTTTGCCATTTTCATACACAAAACTTATCGTCGTATAGATCCTTAGAAAAAGACTTAAAATAAATAAAAGGAATAAAACAATCAGGACAACCAACCATGCCATTCCAACACCTCCATCTTTTACCTATTATCTTCATTTTTTTCCGGTTTAAACCCAATTATAAAAAGGCTTTCTTACTGGGATTATCGAAATAATGATGATAACATGGAAGTGTTACCAATCCTTCTCCGACAAATGATAAAGCGTTTTTTCAACGGAAGGATAAAGGCAGATAGGAGGAAACAAATATGGATAACCGTCGCAACTTATATTTCTATTACCCTAAAGAAGAAGAATTAGAAGAAAAATTAAAACCATTGTTCAACTTGGCCAGGGAAAACCAATTTACTATTGTGGAAGATGCAGAAGATGCAAATATAATCATAAGTGTGGGCGGTGATGGTGCCTTTTTGCAAGCCGTACGAAAAACAGGCTTTCGCCAGGATTGTCTTTACACTGGGATAGCACGATCCAATGAAGCCGGCTTATATTGTGACTTCAGCTTGGATAATTATGATGAGATGGTCCATTCCATCATGCATGAGGAATTGGAAGTACGCCGTTTTCCGGTCATTGATGTCACTGCGAATGGAGAAGCGCAATTCCAATGCCTGAACGAAGTTAGTATTCGAAGTACACTGATTAAAACAATCGTAATGGAAGTCCTTATCGATGATCAGCACTTTGAAACCTTCCGGGGAGACGGATTGATTGTAGCTACCCCCACTGGCAGTACTGGATACAATAAATCGACGAATGGAGCTGTAGTCGATCCCAAGACACCATGTTTCCAAGTCAGCGAGTTGGCATCTCTTAATAACAACCGCTACCGCACACTGGGTTCCTCCTTCATTCTTGATAAATCAAGGAAACTCACTTTGAAGGTAGTCCAGGATGGAAATGATTATCCGATTATCGGGTATGATAATGAAGCCTATTCTGTACGGAATATCAAAGACTTAACAGTGACGATGAGTGACAAAATTGTTAAAACTGTAAAACTGAAGAATAACTCCTATTGGGACCGTGTTAAACGGACTTTCCTATAATAAAAAAGCAGCTTCCTGACCGGTCAACCCGGCGGTAGCTGCTTTTTTCATATAACTCTATTCCATGGTGACTTCTTAGTCTTCTTAGTTGAGGCCAGTTACGACCTAGTGAAAAATTTTCTTTTTTGACTCATTCTGATGTTTATTGAGTGTTGGTACTCGCTGTGGCAGAACACTTCACTTTCCGCAGGCACGGCCTCAGCCAGGGGACTACTTGAATAAGCTTCTCTGCTCCCTTTGGGACTGCGATTACTCGCCCCATCGAAGACCTTTTGGGACTGCGATTACTCGTCCCATCGAAGACCTTTTGGGACTGCGATTACTCGTCCCATCGAAGACCTTTTGGGACTGCGATTACTCGTCCCATCGAAGACCTTTTGCTTTTCCCGCAGGACAAGGAAAGCTTCGTCAGCATGGCATCGCATGAAGAAAATTGGAGACCCATCTTGTTTGAACACCGCAGCATAAACACTTTATCTTTGGTACATGATATCTTCTCCGACAACGGTTGTTTCCACTTTAACAGAATCAAAGTCATCAGCATCTATCTTGAACAAGTCTTTATTCAAGATGGTGAAATCAGCTGTAAAGCCCTGCTCGATGATACCCTGCTCCGTTTCATGACAAGCAGCATATGCACTGCCTTTTGTATATAAGGAAACAGCCTCATACATGGAAAGTTTCTCGCTTTCTGTATAGCTTTTCCCGTCGACGGACGACTTTCTCCATACTGCCGCTTCTATTCCGAGCAAAGGATCAACACTTTCAATAGGTGCGTCCGAACCTCCTGCACAAGCAATATCCCGCTGCAAAAAAGTTTTCCACGCATACGCATATTCCAATCTTTCCGTACCGATTCTGTCTATTATCCAAGGAAAATCGGAAGCCACAAAGGTTGGTTGTATATCCAACACAACATCGAGTTCCTGCAATGAATCTAACAACGAGTCATTGACGAGTTGAGCATGAATAATTCTATCTCTTCTGCCGTTGTATAAAGGATTTTTTTTCAGGGCTGACACAACAGCTTCTACCGCCTTGTCCCCGATAGCGTGAACAGCAACAGGCATACCGTGTTCGCGGGCATTCTTCACTAAAAGCTCGAGGTTTTCCTGAGTGTGGATGTTAATTCCATTATTATCCGGATCATCTTCATATGGCTCTGATAACCAGGCTGTCCTGCCTCCCAACGCCCCGTCCGAAAAGATTTTCATTGCACCCATTTCTATATAGACCGTTCCTTGATGATAATCCAAACCTTCCTCCACCATATCTTTCAATACCTCATGATGGACTAGTAAATGGGCCCGAAATTTCCTCTTGTTGCCGTCTATCGCATTTTTGAATGCATTATACGTTTTTCTGAAGCCGCCATAATAGTTTAGATCTTCTGTGTGACCTCCAACAATTCCATACCTGTATAAATCGTCTACTGCCACTTCGACAATGGAAGTCAGGCTTTGCTCCGATATTTCCGGCACAACAGACTTGATATATTCCTGAGCTGTATCCAAGAACAATCCGGTTGCCTGGCCATTCCCATCTCTGACCACTACTCCGCCCTGCGGATCGGGAGTGGCTTCATCGATGCCGGCTTTCTTGATTGCTTGTGAATTAGCCAGCAACGCATGCCTGCAAACTCTTGTCAGCATCATAGGATTATCAGGACTAATCTCATCCAATTCCTCTTTAGGAATGATGACCGGCTCCTCCCATTGGTTTTCATTCCACCCTTCTCCTATCAACCATTCACCAGGAGAAAGTGTCTTCGCCCGTTCCCTTAAAGCAGATTTTACTTGTTCGGGGGAATGCATGGCAGACAAATCCAAATGGATCAATTTTTCCCCATGACCAATGATATGCAAATGGCTGTCGATAAACCCGGGTAACATTGTTTTACCCTGCAAATTATGCCTTGCCTCAATATTATCCGAATATTTCGATTCCAAAGTTTGAAGCGATCCTGTTTCTTTAATGATGCCGGATTCTGTGTAAACTGCTTCAGTGATATCCCCTTCCTGCCTCATTGTATAGATGGTTCCTCCGTACCATAATGTACCCATAAGCTTTACCCCTTTTATGCTTGATTCATGATTTCTGTCTATTTCACAATCTTTCTCTCAGTTTATTATTTTTACTCATAAAAGAAAAGGGTAGTGCAGCCACCACCCTTTTGAAGGTTTAGAGAAGGTCGTCAAACTCTTTATCTTGCCTGGAATGTTGAGATATTCTAACTACTTCTATTCCAGCCAATGTTTCTTCCATTTCTTCTTGAAAATCAATCATATCTTCAAAATATTTCACTTTTTCCAATCTCGGTTTTGTCTTAGGAGCGTCCGGAACAAATACTGTACAACAGTCTTCATAAGGTCTTATCGATATGTCATACGTATCAATGGATTGAGAGATACTGATGATGTCTTCTTTATCCATTGCAATGAGCGGTCTCAATACTGGGTAACTCGTTACATCATTGATGGCATGCATACTTTCCATCGTCTGGCTTGCCACTTGTCCGAGACTCTCTCCAGTAGTAAATGACAGGATACCTTCCTTTTCAGCAATCTTTTCGCTGATGCGCATCATCATTCTGCGCATGACAGTCATAGAGTAACCATGCGGTATTTCTTTGCTGATTTTTTGTTGTAGCTTTGTGAATGGTACGACATGAATCCGGATAGAGTGTCCAAAGCCTGTTAAACTGCGAGCCAGATCAAACACCTTTTGTTTGGCCCGTTCACTTGTGAATGGTGGTGAATGAAAGTGTACCGCTTCAATCTTCACACCCCTTTTCATTGTCAAATAACCTGCTACCGGACTATCTATGCCACCCGACAAAAGCAACAACGTTTTTCCGGAAGTACCAACAGGAAGACCGCCCAATCCCTGTATGTTTTTGGAAGTTATATATGTTGCATCTTGACGCACTTCCACTCTGATTTCCATGTCTGGTTCATGAACGTCGACAGAGTACCCGTCTGAATGTGTCAACAAATACCCTCCAAGTACCTGGTTCAAATCCTGCGATTTAATCGGAAAATCTTTATTTGTTCTTTTAGCAGTGACTTTGAATGTTTGCACATCTGGTTCGGATGTCAAAGCATATAAGGCAGCTTCTTTGATTTTCTCTTCGTCATTCACTACCCGGATCGCAGGGCTTAAACTTTGGATACCGAAGATGTGTTTACAACGTTCGATGATCGGATCCGGGTCTGCCCCATTCAAAATGATATACATCCGATCCCGCTGCCTTTTGATTTTTACGGTCGGCATGTCCTGTATCTTTTCTTTAATATTTTCCTGGAGCTGGATTGTAAACTGTTTTCTGTTTTTACCTTTTAACGTTAGTTCCCCATATCGGATTAAAATATGTGCATATTCCATCTCTATCTACCCCATTACTTCACTTAGTTGATCGATGACTTCATTGAACCTCGTACAGAACAATTGGATTTCTTCCAGCTTGTTTTGATAAGTCAGACTTACCCTCAGAGCAGATTCTGCCCGCTCTTTTCCCAATCCACAGGCAATCAATATCGCACTTTCATCTGGTTTCTTAGAAGAACAAGCAGATTTAGTCGAAATAAATATCCCTTTTTCAGCAAGCGCATGAATTATCACTTCTGGCTTGAAACCTGGCACTGAAAAATTGATGATGTGCGGTGCAGCTGTCTCAGGTGTATTTATATAGATGTTTTCCTTCTTTTGAAGAAAGCTTATCATGGAATTTCTTAACGATTTTAAGTGGTCCTTACCGGTCGCATAGCTTTCTGTGGTCATTCGCATGGCTTTCACCAGGGACACCGCTCCAGCAACATTCTCTGTACCCGAACGATAGACCATTTCTTGTTCACCGCCATGAAGAAGCGGAAACAAATGTGTCCCTTCTTTAATATAAAGCAAACCAGTCCCTTTTAACCCATGGACTTTATGGCCAGAAATGGTACAAAGGTCAATACCACTTCCCGACAACTTAAGCGGAACCTTCCCATATCCTTGCACATGATCGACATGGAAGAAAAGTTTTGGATGCTTTTTGGCAATTTCGCCTATCTTTTCGACGGGCTGAATGGTTCCTATTTCGTTATTAACGTGCATGATACTGATTAAGATGGTTTCCTTCGTTATGGCTGCTTCAAGGTGTTCGATGGAAATCATACCACTCTCATCTACCGGCAAGTAAGTTACAGAGAAGCCTATTTTTTCCAACGCTCTACAAGCTTCAATCACTGATGGATGTTCAACTTGCGAAGTAATGATATGTTTCCCCCTGTTTTGGTGGGCTAGCGCAATCCCCTTTATCGCAGTATTGTTTCCTTCTGTTCCTCCTGATGTGAAGATGACTTCTTCTGTTCGAACATCTAACAGCCTGGAAGCCTGCTGCCTTGCTTTGGACAGAAGCCTCTCTGAGTCCGTCCCCAAACTATGCACAGAAGAAGGATTACCGTAATAGCTTTCCGATACTTTTTGAAAGCTTTGTAATACAGCATCATATGGCTTAGTAGTAGCACTATTATCTAAATAAATCATCGGATTAGCTCCTATCTGATATATTGCAATCAACTATATTATCATAAATAATCCCCTGCCACAATTATCGTAACAGGGGATTGTTATGCTTATAAACGAAACAGTCATCATTATATGAATATACCTTTTGGTAACCAGAAGTAGAATGGAAAAAGTTTTTATTTGATTACCGTTCCTAACTTGGTACTTTTCTATAATCTTCCAACCGTTTTAAAGCACCGGGCTCTATCTCCTCCAATGCTTTAGCTGCATGTTCCAAAGCTTCTTCGTATTCATAATCACGGAAAAGGGTCTCCGCTTCACCTAATTTAGAAGCTAAATCAGGATGTTGACTACGATACCTGTTGGCATATTGAATCACTAATTCAACTAAGGCTGCCTGGTCAAGTAACTGTTCAGTCTGGTCGATCATCAATCGTGTAGATTCCTCCGCTTCTGTCAAAGCGCTTTGAACTTCCCCCATATCAAGCGGATGTTTTTCCAATTGCAGCTCGACTTCCTCTGTTTTTACAGCCACAGTATCTAATAACTCCCAAATATGAGCCGGCACTCCGGGTATATTGCTTTTTTGGATAGCCCGCTGTGTATCTTGAAAGTCTTTTCTCATCTGCCAAACCTGGTCCTTGGCTTCCAATTCTTCTTTTCTTAATGTTTGGATTTGGACCCGAAACTCTTCATGTTGTTCATGGAGGCGTGATAATTCTTCAAACCTACTTTCGATGCTTTCCCGTATGTCTATATGTGTAGATTCCTTAAGCTCCAGCTGTTCATCCATTTTTTCCAATTCATCTTTCAACTGTTTTACCCGATTTTGAAGGGTCAAGAACACCTCAACGTCCTGGTCCTCAAAATAATAGGACTCTTGAAGATCCTCTACTTCAAACCTCGTTTCTTCAAAATCACTTATCTCATTTTCCAATTCTTTTCGGTAGCCAGGCAAATGTTTTTCTACATAATTCTTTGCTATCGCTTCTTTCTCCAGCAACTGATACATTTCTTTGATTCTTTCCTCAATGGTGGTAATCAGCTCTTGAACTCCCTCCATTGACCCCTTATTCAATTGCCCGACAGCATTTTCCACTCTTAACTGGTGATCATGCAATTCTTTTTCAAAACCCAGATGATCTATATGGTACCCGTCTTTCTTCATTCCTTTTATACCAGACAGTAATTCATTCAACTGTGCAGGAAGTTCTTTTTTACAACTTCTGTATAATACCGGGAACTGTTCTATCTGTTCTTCCAGACTTGATAGTTGTTCTTTCAGTTCGTGCACCAATTTCTGAGCTTCGAAGTAATTCCCATCTTCGACATGGCCGTTATATTGTTTCATCTTTTCATCCATGCCATTGATTTCTGATTCATACAAACTTTCCGCTTTGCCGAACTCGTGCCTGTTTTGGATGAGGATTTTTCGCAAAACTTTTATTTTCGGCTGTAATTCCTCCACTTCTTCACGGCTGCTTTGCTCAGATTCCAACAGCTGTTCCAGTTCGATGAACATAGAATCGATATCAGCTTCAATACCTTTCAGTTCCTCTTCCACATTTCGCAAATTCTTCTTGGCTGCTGAAATACGGTAGCGGTCAGCGGACTCTTCCGCATCAAAAAGGTATTCTTCCAAGTCAGGAAGCTCCTTGGTAAGAATCTGATCCCATCTATCTTTCCAAGATTCAAATCTTTCCTGGGTCTCTCCGGACAAATTCAAATTTTTCACTTTAGAAAGCTCGGATGTGACATTCCTGTTCATAATATCCATCTTCCAGCCTTCTAACCGATCCACTTCATCGTAGATTTTTTTGCGCCAAATCAATCCTGCGATAATCAATACTATGATTATGAGGATACCTCCAATTATGTATTCCATCTTAAACCTCCTAGTTCCGTGCTGACTTAAGGAGAGAACCTTAATTTTTCCAGATTAATTGTTAATAATATGATACCATGTATCTTCTATTTTTTGGTTATAATTTTTCAAATTTATTCACATAGCGACAATTTTTTCATCGCGTGAAAATGGGTGATCAAAGCATAAAAAAAGAACAGCCGCTACCCTTCATAATAACAGGGTATTTGCTGTTCCGCTTTTTTGATAAGAGGCATTCCAACCAACAACATGATCCACCCATTTGTAAATCAATTTCATGTATTTTACAGTGAAAAAGTCTTGAGATTGATCCCATTCCACAAAATGTTTCCATTCATTTGCAGAAATATATGGAGCACTCAGCATACCTTTCAACTGAATAAATAAAAACTTCCTGTCTACTTGCGTATGGTTAGTTCCAGTCAACGCATCATTGAATACCTTTCCAAGCAAGTAATTTTCCTTTGCCATATAAGTAACCATCATTTCTCTTACAAACATGGAATCCAATGTCAATTCTCTTTGGATGAAACAACTGAATTGATGGCGTCCTTGTTTGTACTGTATAATAGTTTCAATCAGTTTCTTGAGCCTGTCCGTTTTCGGTTGATTTTCTGTGGCAGCGATTGTAGTTTCCACTTGATCTAAATACTGTTCATAATAGGAAGTTACAGTGGATTCCAATAAGCCTTGTTTGCTTTTGAAATAATAATTGATCAGAGAAACATTTACAGAAGCTAGCTTGGCAATATCCCTGACCGATGTTCCGTGATATCCTTTAGTGAAAAACAATTGGCAGGCGGCATCCATCACTTTTTGTTTTGTAGCATTGTTTTTCATGGCTTTCACTCCTTATTCTTCTATTACGACGTTCAAGCAGGAATTCCTTTATATATCGCTCGTCAAATCACGCATGCTCTTTGTCGAACGAGGCATGAAATTGACGCAAACCAATTTTTCCAATGCAATTATTAATCTATATTGATCAAGGAGGTCATCATTATGTTTGAAGTTAAAAACTACTCCGGAACGAAGGAAAAAGATTACAGCTTGTTATTGAAACAATTAGAAGCACTTGTGGAAGACGAAAAGGATGTCATTGCAAATTTATCCAATGCTTCTGCTCTTTTAAATCAGTTCCTGGATCAAGTAAACTGGGTCGGTTTTTATCTATGGAAAGAAGAAGAACTTGTACTCGGGCCGTTCCAGGGCTTGCCGGCTTGTGTAAGGATCCGTTCCGGTAAAGGGGTCTGCGGGACTGCAATAAGCGAAGGAAAAACACAACGCGTGGAAGATGTCCATCAATTTCCGGGACATATCGCATGTGACGCAGCAAGTCAGTCCGAAATCGTCGTTCCTATCTATAAAGATGGTCAGATTTTCGGCGTTTTGGATATAGACAGTCCGATCAAAGACCGTTTTGATGAACAAGACCAGGTTTATTTGGAAAAATTCACCGCTATTTTAGAAAAGCACATTTAACAAACGAGGCTGACCTGATGTCAGCCTCGTTTTCCTTTTGCCACACAATTTTTACCTAGTTTCTTAGCTTCATAGAGCGCTTTATCCGCCCTGTCGAATATACACTTGGGCTGATTATCGTTCCCCTTCTGCCAGTAAGACACTCCTACCGAGATTGTCACTGTCGGTTCTGTAAATGTTTCCACTTGTCTGACCAGCTGTATGGCGATATCCACTCCATCGTCCATTGTTGCATTCGGCAAGTATACTGCCAGTTCTTCTCCACCCCACCTGGCAGCAAAGTCTTCCCCATCCAAATGGCCTTTAATTATATTTGAAACTTGTATAATCAGTTCATCACCAAGTTCATGGCCGTAGGTATCATTGAATTTCTTGAAGTCATCAATGTCGATTAACAAGAATGCTCCTTGTTCATCAACTGTCAAGTGATCTTGCAATCGTTCATCCAAATATTTTCGTGAATACAATCCTGTTAAATAATCTGTGATGACGAGATACTCCAATTGCTCTCTCAGCATGGAATTGACAAATGCGAGGGTGGAATGGTGAACAAGGGACTGAATCAATTTGAACGCTTCGAAAGTGAAAGAGTATGCCTGCTTATGCAAGACCAAGATAACCCCTCTTATTTGCTGCGACTGAACCATGGGAATTGCCATGACAGAATGATGAAAAGCAGGTATCTCCGGATGCTTGGCGGCAAAGTCCCCAATAAAAACAGGATCTTTTTGTCTGTCGACCTTGTCGACGATACTATTTATAAATGGCTGTGCATCCTTATAAAGAAAGAAATCTGTACTTCCCTCAAGGATTTCCATGCCTCCTTCGGCTTCTTCTTTAAACATGATAAATCCAATCTCGTCCGCTCCAAATTTGTCTTTAATCTGTCTATTCATATAGGACGTTGTTTCCGTCAACCTTAAGTTTGAATTCAATGTTTGGGAAGTTTCGTTTATTAACTGCAAGTCTGAGATTAATTGCCTGGACTGTTGATACAACCTCGCATTTTCCAGAGCGTTACCTGCGGTTTTTGCTAATACCTTAAGCAAATCAGACCCATCAAAAGAAAGTAGAGAGTGGTCATAGGTTTTAATCTCCAAAACCCCATAGACTCCCTGCCTGCCCTGTATGGGGACATACACACAAAATTCGCCCCCAGATTCGAAGTCATCATATTGGAGCCTTTCCTTCATAAAAGCCTGCTTGCTCAATATGTTCTTTGAATCGTTGAAATCTAATTCCTTAACAGGCAATCCCTCTACCTCAGGAAAATCCTGTGACAAATACAAACAAAAAGCTGCCTTTTGATATACTTCTTTCAATGTGACCACGATGTTGTTCAATACCTCGTTGGTATCTATAGAAGCATGAAAGCAGGAAGTTATCCGGTAATGCCATTGATAGTTTCTATCTTTACGGATATCATCAAAATAATCACCGAATTCCCCAAGTATATTTGCACCATATCTGCCGATTTTTTCACATATCGCGAATGGTATCCGGGAATTTGCTTTAAATGAGATGAACAATTGGCCCAATACGTCAGTTTCGTTCTTATATATAGGCAGCAGAAATGAATAGGCGTCGTTCAACCGGTCTTTTTCTTTTATTATATGGTCGGTAGTCAAGTCGGCTTGACCATCCACCCTATCTATTAAATGTCCGCGTTCCCCGCTTTTGCAGGAAACTAGGAAATATGCCCTTAACTCTTGATTAAATAAATAAATCCCTGCATCGCAGACTGCCGGCAATCCCTTTATCTTCATACATATATTGCTTGCCAGCTCCCCGAACGAGTCCCCTGGATCGTTGATAAACTCCTCGACGATTTGTCTTCTCAATTGCCTGAGCAGTGATTTATAATCAGTATTCATAAGTATCTCACCCGTCTAAATGGAAGAAACACAAGTTTTTCCAAACGTTTAGTCCGAATATATAAATTATTTCTAAAATTTAATTCCGATATTTATATTATAAACGATATTACGTTCTATTCCTATTAAATTACCAAGCCTTATCAGGACGAACATAATTCCCTTTCCCCTCTCTATTGACTTCCTCTAAAAAAAAACATATAATGGTCTTTGTGTAAAAAAGGTAGCCTATGTGAACCTCCGACTGATTCATTTTGTTCCTCGCTATCGAGGTGTATCGCGTAACTCTCTGCTGCTGGAGCGATGGTACATGAAAACAAAATGAGCAGCGACCCGGGAACACACTGTCTTATTTTATGCAAATCTTATATATAAAGGAGAAGATGCACAATGGCTCGCTATACAGGACCTGTATGGAAAAAGTCTCGTCGTCTTGGAATTTCTTTAACTGGTACTGGTAAGGAGTTAGATAAACGCCCTTACCCACCTGGACAACATGGTGCTAACCAGCGCCGTAAACTATCAGAATTTGGTCTTCAACTACAAGAGAAGCAAAAGCTTCGCTTCATGTACGGAATCAACGAACGTCAATTCCGTCGTATGTTTGATGAAGCCGGTAAAATGAAAGGTATCCATGGTGAGAACTTCATGATCTTACTTGAATCCCGCTTGGATAACCTGGTTTATCGTCTTGGACTTGCCCGTACCCGCAGACAAGCACGCCAGCTTGTAGGACACGGCCACGTAACTGTAGACGGTGGACGCGTAGATATTCCATCTTACCGCGTAAAGCCTGGTCAAACAATCGGTTTGCGTGAGAAATCACAAAGCCTTGATATTATTAAGGAATCTGTTGAATCAAACAACTTCGTTCCTGAATATCTTTCATTTGATGAGGACAAACTTGAGGGAACTTACTCTCGTTTCCCTGAGCGTTCTGAATTACCTGCAGAAATTAACGAAGCACTTATCGTTGAGTTCTACTCTCGTTAATAGCTTCTTGAAAAAACTTGGTTCCCTTAGGGAATCAAGTTTTTTTATTAATAAAAAAGCAGTCCGCCTTGGACTGCTTTTCTTTATTCAAACCGGATCAGGAAGTATTTTTTCTTCCCTCTTCTAATAATCGTGAATTTATCGTCTATTCTCTCTCCGGCGCCTACCATTGCATTCAAATCCTGGTATCTATCCCCATTGATATAAATCGCTCCATTGCTTATATCTTCCCTGGCCTGGCGTTTGGAAGAAGAAATCCCAGCTTCAACCAATAAATCAATAAGCTTTACCTCTTCTTTAGTAAGACCAACAGATGGGACATCCTTGAAACCTTGTTCGATTTCAGTTCCATTCAGAGACTTTATATCCCCGCTGAATAAGGCAGCAGATATTTTCTTCGCTTGCATCAGAGCTTGTTTACCATGTACCATTTCCGTCATTTCTTCAGCAAGTCTTGTGTGTGCGGCCCGTTTTTCCGGTTCTTCCTGCAATTTTTTCTCAAGTTCAGCTACTTCCTCTTGTTCAAGGAATGTAAAGTACTTGATAAACTTGATGACATCCCGGTCATCTGTATTGATCCAAAACTGGTAAAATTCATATGGGGAAGTTCTTTCTGGATCCAGCCATACCGCACCTCCAGCCGTTTTACCAAATTTCGTACCATCGGCTTTCGTAATCAACGGGACCGTAAGCCCATATACTTTTGCCTCTGTGCCTTCTTCGCGTGTACGTCTGATCAATTCCATTCCTGCTGTGATGTTCCCCCACTGGTCACTCCCGCCAATCTGAAGTGTGCAATTTTCTTTTTCATATAGATTTTGGAAATCGAGGGATTGGAGGATCATATAAGTGAATTCAGTGAATGAAATCCCATTTTCGATTCTGGATTCAACTGAATCTTTCGCAAGCATATAATTAATGCCAAAATGTTTGCCAGTGTCTCTTAGGAAGTCGATAATAGACATTCTGGATAACCAATCAAAATTATTTCTAGCAACAGCGGCATTTTCCCCTTCGTCAAAATTAAGCAGTTTCGCTAATTGTTCTTTAATTTTTTCACTGAAACCTTTAACAACATCCGCACTGTTCAGTGTCCTTTCGGTTGATCGTCCACTTGGATCGCCTATCATTCCCGTACCACCGCCAATTAAAGCAATTGGACGGTGACCAGCTCGCTGAAATCTTTTCAACATTAATACGGGAAGCAAATGACCGATATGTAAACTGTCTGCTGTAGGATCAAATCCACAGTACAATGTTACAATGTTTTCACTTAAGTGTTTTTGTAACCCTTCATCATCCGTTGTTTGATGAATCAAGCCTCTTTGTTGCAAATCTTGTAATATATCCATAATTACCCACTCCTTTTATGATGATTTAAACGTTGCTTTACTTCTGCCGAATAATGGTTGAAATAACGCAAAAAAACCTCATCCCAATAAAGGGACGAGGTTCACTCGCGGTACCACCCTTGTTGCATATCACTATGCCACTCGAGATTGTTATCGGTGATGGATCACCGTCTTTCCCATTACGGAAAGATGCTCCAGAATGTAATTCGTCAAAGCAATTATGTCCGGCTTCCACCACCCGCCGGCTCTCTTTAAACAGGGAATTGCTTTGCTACTCCGTTCCTTCTTTGCATATCTATTCAGCTTAAAACCAATAGGCTTATGAAGTTCAGATTACAAATATTCAACAAAAATTTCTATTTCTTTATTATTAGCATAAGTTTTGGGGAATTGCAATATTGAACCAGCGGAAAATACTGCGGGAAGATTGACGGCTATGCTATAATAAAGTTGAATTTTAGGAGGTTTTGCCGTGAACAAAGATATCATAAATAAATTTATTAACAAGTTGAAAGATTGGTGGCAAAGGGGGAAAGTCCAAAGAAGTTTCCGAATCACGTACGATGTCGTATGGAATGTCATCCTGTTTTTCATCCTGATAGGCTGTATTGGCCTTTTCTTTGCAGGCGGTGTAGGAGCAGGCTACTTTGCTTCGCTGGTCAAAGACGAGCCTGTACGCTCTGCAGAAAGTATGAAGGAAGACATATACAATTACGAAGAGACGTCGCAATTATTTTTCGCTGATAATAAATACTTAGGTAATATCCGGTCAGATTTATACAGGGAAGAAACTACTTTGGACAACATATCCGATTATGCAAAAGATGCTGTAGTCGCAACAGAAGATGCTTACTTTCGTGAACATCACGGAGTAGTTCCAAAAGCGATCATGCGTGCCATCTATCAGGAAGCGACCAATTCTGCTGTCAAAACCGGCGGTAGTACTTTGACCCAGCAATTGATCAAAAACCAGATACTTACCAATGAAGTATCGTTTGAAAGAAAAGCAAAAGAAATACTTCTAGCAATGCGGTTGGAGAAATCTCTAAGCAAAGACGAAATCCTGGAAGCTTATCTCAACATTGTCCCATTTGGAAGAAATGCTTCCGGGCAGAATATAGCAGGGATCGAAACAGCTGCAGAAGGAATATTCGGCGTCGAAGCAAGCGAACTCAGTTTGCCTCAAGCAGCATATATAGCAGGTCTTCCGCAAAGTCCTTCCTATTACACACCTTTCACCAACAGTGGAGAACAAAAGGATGAAGACGGCTTGGAACCGGGATTGAACCGAATGAAGTCCGTTTTGGGGAGAATGCTGGAAGGCGGCTACATCAACCAGGAAGAATATGATGAAGCGATCAATTATGACATTACTGCCGATTTTGCCGAACCGACACCTACACCATTGGATCAATACCCATACCTGACCAATGAAGTGGAAGACAGAGCAAAAGAAATTCTCATGTATCAGTTGGCTGAAGAAGATGGCTACACACAGGATGACATCGATAATAACGATGCACTGCATGAAGAATATATGATTCTGGCAGACAGACAGCTTCGGCGAAATGGTTACAAGATTCACACCACAATCAACAAAGAAATATACGAAAAGTTTCAGGAAATTGGAAAGAACTACAACAATTACGGACCTGACAAGCCGGAGGTTGTCATAGATCCTGAGTCAGGTGAAGAAACTACCATCATGGAGCCGGTGCAGTCAGGCGGTATGCTGGTCGAAAATAGCACCGGTAGAATTATCAGCTTTCTTGGCGGCCGTGGTTTCGATGTTTCTGAAGTGAACCATGCGACAGATACCCATCGGGATAATGGTAGTACAATGAAACCGCTGCTTGTTTACGGACCTGCAATGGAAGAAGGAGTCGTTCAACCGGGTTCTGTGGTACTGGATGTCCACCTCCCTGCCAGATATCCGCAAATGTGGGTAAATAATAGGAACTGGCCAAAGAACTATACAGGCAACTACCATGGATTAGTTTCTGTTCGAAAAGCTTTGGAGCAATCCTATAACATACCGGCTGTCAAAACCTATACAGAGATTGTAGGCGGGGACCCTGCGTCTAAATATCTAGAGAAAATGGGATTCACCAATTTAGATGAGGAAGATCATACAAATCTTTCAACAGGGATCGGCTCCCTTGTAAATGGGGTGTCGATTGAAGAAAACGTGAATGCTTACACTACTTTTGGCAATAACGGGCAATTTGCAGATGCTTATATGATCGAAAAAATCGAAACAACTGATGGCGATGTCATTTACGAACATGAAAGCGATCCTGTAGAGGTATTCAGTAAACAAACAAATTACCTTACGCTCGACATGATGAGGGACGTATTAAACAGCGGAACCGCTACCTATGCGAAAGCAAGGTTAAACAATCCTGGTGTCGATTGGGCTGGTAAAACAGGTACCACCTACGATTGGACCGATGCATGGTTTGTGGCAACGAACCCGAACGTGACATTAGGTACATGGATCGGGTACGACAACCCGAAATCATTGGAATGTAATTCTCAGTATCCGTGCAGTACCGGATACAGCCAGCGGAACCAAGGATTGTGGGCAGAATTAGTTAATGCCGCAACAGAAGTCGACCCTGAACTAATGGCTCCTTCTGATAATTTCAGCCGGCCTGAAGGTATTACGGAAAGATCTTATTGTCAAACTTCTGGAATGGCACCTTCCGGCCTTTGTCAGGAAGTTGGATTGGTAAGTTCTGATATTTACAACTCAAAATTCGTACCAGATGAGAAAGATAACAGTCTAATCAGCGGTAATTTCGTAAAAATTGATGGCAAGGCTGTGGCTGCCGGTGATGATACTCCATCAGAATATACGAGCGGAAACGGTGTGACCTTCAATCCAGAATGGTTGGCAGCTAACATGTACGATAAACTTGATGATTTATCTCAGTTAATTCCGAGAAATGCAAGCGGAGGATGGAACAACATAGCGATTCCTTCCGGGAGACAATTATCGAATGATATTTCAGACGATGGTCAGAATCCATCCCCTCCTACTTCCCTTTCCAATGATGGAAAGAGTCTGAGTTGGAAAAAATCTTCCAGCGGGGATGTCGTGGGATACAGGATTTTTCGCGCCGACCGTCCTGACGGTTCCTTCAGTTTGATTGGTAATACAAGCGATACGAGTTATACGGTTCCAACAAACGGAGCTATTTACCATGTTAAAGCTGTTGATTATTTCGGTGGAGTCTCTTCTGCATCCAATGCAGTCCAAGTTGGGAAAATAGAAGAAGACAAACCTGAAGAAGATAACGACAAGAACAGTGAAAATGAAGAAAAGGAAAAGCAGGAAGAAGAAGAAGAAAAACCTGACTCTGAAGAAAACAATGCCAACGAAGAAGAATCAAATGATAATGAACAAGAAACAAATGCAGACGAATCGGACGAAAGCTCCGAATCAGATTCCGAAACATCTGAAGAAAATAGTGGGAATGATGATAACCAAGAAGATGAAGGAACTGAACAGGAAAACAGCGAAAATCAAGACGAAGGTGAACAAAATAACGAAGAGTAATCAACAAAAAGAACCTCTGCTATTACATGCAGAGGTTCTTTTTATCTCCCTGCCCCCTTTTGGTTTCGATATAAAATTGTCTGAAAATCCTGTATAATAAAAATAAATGACTGTCCTCTATAGGTGGTGAAGCACATGGAACATAAGAAAACATGTCATACAGAAAAAGTAAATACAGAATTTGGGACAATTATCATTGAAGGCCCCCTTCCAGCTTCCGAACTGAGAAAATATGAATTTCACGAACAATTGAACGCTTTCCGCCCAGCTAGAAAACAATTTGATGCTGTTTTGGATATTGCTGACTTTGACGAAGGAAGAATTATAGTAGCCCGAACAAGTGATACCATTATCGGTTATGTTACCTATTTGCATCCTGACCCACTTGAAAGATGGTCCATATTCAACATGGAAGACTTGATTGAATTGGGCGCAATTGAAATTGCACCGGAGTTCAGAGGCTATAAAATAGGTTCAAAATTATTGAGGGTTTCGATGATGGATGAAGCTATGGAAAATTATATAATCATTTCAACTGAATATTACTGGCATTGGGATTTAAAGGGCAAACAAATGAGTGTTTGGGATTACCGAAAAGTGATGGAAAAAATGATGTTTGCCGGTGGTCTTACTCCAGCCCCCACTGATGATCCTGAAATCATTTCCCATCCTGCCAATTGTCTAATGGTGAAAATTGGAAAACATGTAGAAGAGGATTCTGTCCAAAAATTCGACAGGCTTCGCTTTTTAGGCCGAGAAAAGAACAGATCCTTAAGGGAGGGAATTTAATTGTTAGTAGAAGAGATAATGAAAACGGAGGTCATTACACTGCCTCCTGAAGCCTCTATTCAACAAGCCTTGAAACTTTTAACGGAAAACAAAATAAGACATATCCCAATTGTCGATAACGAGAATAAAGTGATTGGTATTGTTTCTGATCGGGATGTGCGCGATGCGAGTCCTTCCATCTTCCATCAAGACACCGATTCAGGCGAATTACAAAATAAAATAGCAACCATTATGAGTCAGCCGGTTATCACCGTCCATCCGCTCGACTTTGTAGAAGAAACTGCTGCTATTTTTTATGAACACGAATTTGCCTGTGTTCCTGTTGTCAGAAATAACGTGCTGGTTGGATTGGTAACGGAAAAAGACATGCTCTATACTTTGATCCAATTGACGGGCACGAATGTCCAAAGTTCACAAATAGAAGTA
Organism: Sediminibacillus massiliensis; assembly: GCF_900156915.1. Classification (GTDB taxonomy): domain Bacteria; phylum Bacillota; class Bacilli; order Bacillales; family Amphibacillaceae; genus Sediminibacillus_A; species Sediminibacillus_A massiliensis. The sequence goes on from NZ_LT732533.1 coordinate 57,000, forward strand.
AAAGTGCCCCACCGGGCTGGGATTCTGCCTGAAGTAGCTGGCATTTTTGGAAAAAGGAAAGTGAATATCAGCTCTGTTCTCGTCTATCCGTATAAAAACGACCCGAATTATAAAATATTGGTTTTTCGCATCCAAACAATGAATCCGCTTCCAATCATAGAAGACTTAAAAGCTGCTGATTATAAAGTGCTGACGCCTGATACTGGAGAGTTATTCCTATGACATGCAAATCTGCATTTATCTATTCGGATAAGTTTACTAACTATCAATTTGCAAACGACCATCCCTTCAATCAATTACGTGTCAAAATGACCAAAGAACTCCTTGATGCAGAATATCTTTTGAATGAAGCCGATATCCTCACACCCAAAATGGCAAATGATGAGGATTTAGCTTTGGTTCATGACAGACAATATATAGATGCTGTAAAAAAAGCGGGAAACGGGAAGCTGACACCGGAAGATGGCTGGGAATACGGGCTTGGAACCGAAGATACTCCGATGTTTCCAAACATGCACGAAGCTGCCGCTTTATTGGTCGGCGGCACGCTTACGGCTGTGGATGCTGTATTGGAAGGCAACAATAAACACGCACTCAACTTAGGTGGCGGACTGCATCACGGCTTTAAAAGAAAAGCTTCCGGATTTTGTATCTATAACGATTGTGCAATCGCAATCAAGTATATAAGACAGAAATACAATCTGCGTATTTTGTACGTAGACACAGATGCCCACCACGGGGATGGCGTTCAATCGGTCTTTTATGATGATCCAGATGTTTGTACTCTATCCATACATGAAACTGGCAGATACCTCTTTCCCGGCACTGGAAATGTAAATGAAAGAGGTCTCAAAAAGGGATATGGTTATTCGTTCAACTTGCCTGTCGACGCTTTTACCGAGGACGAATCATTTCTCGAAGTTTATTCATCCGCACTAAGGGAAATAGCAGAATACTTTCGCCCAGATATAATTGTCACCCAGAACGGGGCAGATGCCCATTGTTATGATCCTTTGACACACCTATGTTCCACCATGAAAACATTCGAGACAATCCCTCTGCTTGCCCATGATGTCGCTCACGAATACTGTGAAGGCAGGTGGATTGCTCTAGGTGGAGGAGGATATGATATTTGGAGAGTTGTTCCTCGAGCATGGGCACAAATTTGGAGCATCATGCATACGGGGGAAATCATAAAAGGAGATATTCCTGCAGTATGGAAGTTAAAATGGGAGCGAGAGGCCCCATGTTCTCTTCCACCTAAATGGCATGATCATCCAGGGATATATAAGGAGATTCCAAGAAAAGCAGAAATCACCGAAAAGAATGTAAAGGTGCTCACACAGGCTCTGCAATATTGCCGAAACTATAAAACATTTTCCAACATAGAAACAAAAAAATAGTCAAGTATCCAATTAGGGTACTTGACTTTATTCTTACTGTTCTTCCAATATGATTATCTCGACACGCCTGTTTTTCCTTCTGTTCTCAGAAGTATCATTATCCGCCACAGGCCTTGTATCTCCATAACCGACCGCGATGAACCTGTCATCCTCCAGGTCGCCGTTTTCGATTAAGTATCTGATAACGCTGCTTGCCCTTGCGCCGGCCAATTCCCAATTTGAAGGAAACCGATAAGTTGATATAGGCACACTATCGGTATGACCTTCCACTCTGACAGGATTGGAAAAATTGTGCAACAGTGTTTCCACTTTATCTAAAAAGGGTTTTCCGTCATCAATTATCTCCGCCTCTGCGGATTCAAATAGCACATTCTCTTGTAAGGTTAACACGACACCCTCTGCTGTCCTGTCTGCCGTTATGTCATTATTCAGGTTATGTTCATCAAGAAATAACCGTATTTCAGTCAGCAGTTCACTCAATGTGTCATCGGCTTCTGTTAGGGGCTGTTCCTCTTCCAGCTCCCCTGCCTCTTTCTCCTGATGGGACTCCTTTTCGGCTGGATCCTCAAGAGGAACAGGAGAAGGATATGAATCGAATATCATGCTGCTCCTGAATGATTCTGCAAGTGCCTCGAACTTCACCACATCGATTTGGGACATGGAAAATAGCAAAATAAAGAAAACGAGAACCAAGGTGACCATATCTGCATATGTAACCATCCATTTTGGCGTCCCTTTATTTGTCCGTTTTTTTGTCCTAGACCTCATGGACCGACTTCTCCATATAATCTTTAAGAACGCCATCTTTAGCTCTTTCTTTCATTTCAGTCGGCAAAAAGGCACCTAACTTTTCTTCCAGAATCCGTGGATTCTGTCCGGATTGGACGCCGATGACACCTTCGATGATAATCTGCTTATAAAAGATTTCTTCATCCGTCTTGTTTTCAAGTTTGCCTGCCATTGGAATGAAAACAAGGTTTGCCAACACTGTGCCATAAAAAGTAGTCAGAAGCGCAACAGCCATGTTCGGTCCCAATGTCGAAGGATCCTGCAAATTGTTAAGCATAAGGACAAGTCCTATCAACGTTCCAATCATCCCCCAGGCAGGAGCGTATTCACCAGCCTTTTCAATGATTGCTCTGCCTTTCCAGTGACGTTCCTCCATCGCTGTTATCTCAGCATTCATTATCTCCGTAATCATGTCGGGCTCTATTCCGTCAACAGCCAGCAATATACCTTTTTTGATAAAAAGATCGTCCACCTCATCCAGTTCATTTTCAAGAGCAAGCAACCCCTCTCTCCTTGCCCTTTCCGATAACCGGATAAAGAGTTGGATAAGCTCTTGTAAATTATGATCATTATTGTTGAAGGCTTCTTTCAACACTCGATGTGTCAACTTGATTTGAGCTAAATTGAAATGGATCAGCAATGCGGCGCATAACCCGCCAATAACAATGAAGATGGAAGACACTTGCAGAAAAGAAGTAAATCCTCCACCATCTCCACTGGAAACAATGCCGAACATCAACATCACAAAACCTAAGGTAATACCGATCGGAGTTAAGATGTCTAGCTTCTTCATAAACTCTCTCCCTAAATGAACTTGTTACCAAGAAGTCCCTTGCAGCTTGTCCATCATGATGCGGTTATTCAGATTTTGTAGAGTTTCTTTCAATGATGCGGTGCGGCAGAATAATGTTCTGGTCTGTTACTTCTTCTTTATTCATGTATTTAGTCAGAAGTCGCATTGCTACCGCTCCAATATCATACATCGGCTGCACGATTGTCGACAGTGTAGGGCGGACCATGGTTGCCAGCCTGGTATTGTCAAAACCGAATACTTCGATATCTTCAGGCACTTTAAGTCCTCTGTCTTGTGCTCCATGAATGACTCCAAGGGCCATTTCGTCAGTAGCCACAAAGATACCTGTCGGTTTGTAGTCAAGCTCCATCAATTGATCTAATGCTTCGATTCCGGAATCATACGAATAATCTCCCATAGTCACCAATTTTTCGTCGAATTCGACATTTTTCTCTTTTAAAGCACGACGATAACCATTGTACTTCTGGTTGTTGATTTCTGTCTCTTCTTGTCCAGTTACGAACGCGGGATGCTCATTACCGTGTTCCAGTAAAAGAGTAGTCGCTTCGTAAGCCGCTTGTTCATAATCGATATTGACCGATGGAGTTGTTTGGGACTGATCAATCGTTGCTGCCAATGCTACGGGTACAGGAGCGCTTTTAAACTGTTGGACATGTTCTTCGCTGATTTTTCCACCCATGAACACAATTCCATCGACTTGCTTCTCCAACATGGTGTTAAGTAAATGAAGTTCTTTATCTTTGTTCTGATCGGAGTTGCTTAAGATAATATTGTAATTATACATCGTAGCTATATCTTCGATTCCCCTTGCAAGTTCAGCAAAGAAGATGCTTGAAATATCAGGGATAATCGCACCTACTGTTGTTGTTTTTTTACTGGCCAGCCCTCTTGCTACTGCATTCGGACGGTATCCCAGCCGTTCAATTGTATTAAGCACTTTCTTCCTTGTAGCAGGTTTCACATTTGGATTTCCATTTACCACCCGAGAAACTGTAGCCATGGAAACATTTGCTTCTCTTGCTACGTCATATATTGTTATGTTCATAATTCATTTCTACCTCCTAATAACTTCTCTGACTGTTACTGCTTTCATTAATAATACGATACTCTGTTATGTTCCGCAATCTTTCCATTCTTTTATACGGGTTGTCTTCAAAAAATGTTCATTTTTTCTTGTGTATTTTCCACTTCAAAAAAAGTATGTTATGGAACATAATTCAGCCCCTGCCTTATAATATCAGGCAAGGGGCTGAATTACCAAGTATAATAACTTGATTTATTGTTTTTTCAACTCTTCCATAAAAGTATTGAAAGTCGGAATATCCATTTGTTGAGCGGAATCAGATAATGCTACTGCTGGATCCGGATGAACTTCTGCCATCACGCCATCAGCACCAATGGCCAAGGCTGCTTTAGCAGCAGGGAGCAGTAAATCCCTTCTGCCTGTAGAATGAGTTACATCCACCATGACAGGTAAATGGGTTTCTTGTTTTAAAATAGGGACCGATGTAATATCCAACGTGTTTCTAGTTGCTTTTTCATAAGTCCTTATTCCTCGTTCACAAAGAATGATGTCTCCATTGCCTCTTGAAATGATGTATTCAGCCGCATTGATGAATTCGGCAATAGTAGCTGATAATCCTCTTTTTAGCAGAACCGGTTTATTTACCTCACCCGCAGCTTTCAGCAGCTCGAAATTTTGCATGTTTCTTGCTCCGATTTGGATAACATCGATGTAATCTATCGCCTTTTCGATATCGGCCGGATTCACAATTTCACTAACTACTGCAAGGTCATATTCATCTGCAACCCTTTTTAAAATTTGAAGTCCTTCCAGGCCTAAGCCCTGAAAGTCATATGGAGAGGTTCTCGGTTTGAATGCACCGCCCCTCAGAAGTTTCAAACCTTGCTTTTTCACCGCATCGGCTACTTGGGAAACTTGTTCATAGCTCTCCACAGCACATGGTCCCATGATGAAATGTTTCTGTCCGTCTCCGAATTGCTCACCATTGATTTCAATGATGGTGTCTTCCGGCTTTTTCTTTCTGGAAACGAGCAGGGCTTTTCGGTGATCATCTTCCTGCAATTCCAAACTAGCCTTGAAAATCTCTTTGAACAAAGCTTCCAAAGTTGAATTTTCGAACGGACCGCTGTTATGCTCTGTAATTAAATCGAGCATCGCCCGTTCACGAACGGGATCAAACCGATTTGTGCCTTGTTTATCTTTAACTTGTCCAATCTGTTGGACAAGTTCTGCCCGTTTATTGATTAGATCAAGTATCTCCAGGTTGACTTGGTCCAATTTCTCTCTAAGCTGATCTAATTCCTCATTGCTCATTCCGAATTCCTCCTTGGTATGTAATCATCGATTAGTAAAAATAATATTAGATGAATAAATAATAATTAGGGATTATTATAGCTAAAATTTCTGTCGTTGTCATTAATAAGTTTATAATATTTTGTAAATTCAAGCTTACCACTTAAAAGGACTAGTGACAAAAAAGGAAAAGGACCCCTGTACAAGACCCTTTTCCTCTATTGTACTTTATTCAATTTGCTGTAAAAGATTTTTCTTTGTTATATTTCCATGAGACTCATTCCAGACAACTTGATTATTCTTAAAAACAAGAACTTGTGGCGACTCGTGCTTAACATCGTATGTTTCTGCGATATGGTTCGATAATTCTCTCGCCTTCTGCACATATAAAACAAATAGTGGAACATCTGTTGCTTCCTCACTGAATAGTTCGAATTCCCGTTTGGCTTCAGCACTTATCGGACATGTCAAACTATGTTTCATCAAGATGAACGACTCATACTGGTTTTTCACTTGTTCGAATTCTTCCTTTGTTTGGATAACCAAAGCCTCCACAAACATCAACTCCTGTAAAAAAGATTTCTGCAATGAAAAAGGCTGCTTACTTGTAAGCAGCCTTTCGGCAAGTTAATAAGTAGTTGTCTTAGAATCTTGTTCTCTTTCTAATTCTTCCGCTGCTTCTTCAATTGCTTTTGCTACTTCTTCAGCAGCTTGTTCCGCTTCTTTTTCGGAACTTTTACGATTTTTAAATGAGTTAGTAGTCTCTTTCACTTTATCCGTCCAGCCTTGGGACTTTTCAGAAGCTAAATCACGCCATTCTGTTCCTTTTTCATAGGCAACGTCTCTCCATTCGCCAGCGCGGTTTCTGACAAGATTGGCACTGTCGTTCAGGTTGTCCCTTAACTCTTTACCCGTTTTGGGAGCGAAAAGTAATGCGACAGAAGCGCCGACAATCCCGCCTATAAGCGATCCAATCAAGAAATCCTTACTATTGATATTTTGATTCTCTGTTTGACCTTGCTCATTTCCCATTTGAATTCCTCCTGTTTTAATTAGACATTTTTGGGGTCTTCACTTTTCTTCTTCTTCCAAAGATTCAGTGCTACGGTACCCCAATTCATCGCTTGTGCAGTCGTTTCTTTATTGCGTTCTGCAACAGATGTCACTTTATTAGAAACGGAACGGATCGAGCTGTTGAATTCTTTGACAGACTCTCCGATTCCTTTGATACCATCAACTAAAGTATTAAGTTTCTGGGATTTGTCGTTAATATCCTCTGCCAATTTGTTAGTTTTATTAAGCAAGGCAGTACTCTCCGATGTAATACCTTCCATTTGTTTTTCCAATCCTTCTAATGTATCTGCAACATCATTAAGGGTTCGCTGTGCGGCTTTAAGAACCATTGCCAAATAGATGACAAGGACTGCAAAAGCTATTGCTGCGATGATTGCTGCGATGTAAAGTAAGTTTTCCATTTCTGATCAACTCCTTCTTCTACTGATTTTTTGTAATAATTGTTACAAAAGGAAAACTTGGATTTAACCCTGATATAGGGAAAATAAATAGTTCTTCTGGTTAAATATACCCTTAACTTTCTAAAGTAAACCCTATTTCAATGAGTTCAGATTGGGATAGATAGAACGGAAACAAAAAAGGGGAGAGATTCTCCTCTCCCCTTATTTCTACATATTATCCGAAATCCCTTTTAAAATTAAAAAAGTTTTTTCAGAATGAAACATCAATTGTGTTGCAGATTTTCATATGCTTGCTGGAATTTTTGAATGTCGCCGGCTCCCATAAAAACTAAAACACTATCTTTATATTGTTGCAGAATGCCGGTTTCGTCCAGTTCAAGCAGGCTGCTGCCTTCAATCAATGTCAGCAGATCATTTATTGTCAAATTCCCTTCATTTTCTCTGGCAGAACCGAAAATGTCACACAAATAAACTTTATCCGCTTTAGTCAAACTATCCGCAAATTCCTGAAGAAACATCTTGGTCCGCGAATAGGTATGAGGCTGGAATATGGCAACGACTGATTTATTTGGATACTTTTTCCTTGCTGATTCAATTGTCGCTTCAATCTCTTTAGGATGATGTGCATAGTCGTCAATCAAGACCTGGCTGCCCGATATTTTTTCCGTGAAACGGCGCTTCACACCTCCGAAGGTGCTGATTTTCTTAATATCTTCGGACTTCATTTCTTCATAGTGACAGATGGCGATAACTGATAATGCGTTCAGTACATGATGGTCACCATAATTCGGTATGGTGAAAGTATCATAATAGGTATTTCTTACAAAGACATCAAAGCTAGTTCCTTCCACGCTCTCTGAAACGTTCTGCGCCTGGAAATCGTTCGTGTTGGAGAATCCGTAATACAACACAGGGACTTTGGCCGTGATTTGTTGAAGATGTTCATCATCTCCACAGGCAATGATTCCCTTTTTGACATTTCCAGCCATCTCCTGAAAAGAATCAAAAACATCGTCGATATCCTTGAAATAATCCGGGTGGTCAAAATCTATATTGGTCATTATTGCATAATCCGGTTCATATGCTAAGAAGTGCCGTCTATATTCACATGCCTCAAACACGAAATATTTACTATCTGTATGTCCCATCCCTGTTCCATCTCCTATTAGATAGGAAATCGGATAAGTCTGTTTCAGTACGTGCGCAAGCAGACCTGTTGTGGATGTTTTGCCATGTGCTCCTGTCACTGCTATGCTCGTGTACTGTTTCAGCCACTCACCTAAAAATTCATGATATCTATAAAAAGTCAATCCTAATTGTTTAGCTTGTTGTATTTCTTCATGATCTTCACTGAAAGCATTTCCCGCAATTACGGTCAATCCTTCTTTGATATTTTCTTTTGAAAAAGGGTAAATGGGGATATTTTTCTCCTCAAGCACTTCCTGTGTGAAAAACCTTTTTTCTACATCCGAACCTTGAACATTTTCTCCTGAATCACTAAGGATTTGTGCCAAAGCACTCATCCCAGTTCCCTTAATACCAATAAAATGGTAAGTTGTCATAAACAAGAACCTCCAAAAAAATGAGTTATCTCTATATGTAGGCATTAATTCACATAGCTACGATTGTCCATAAGCATAATGCCCGATTGCTATCTTACGAGTAAAGGGATTTTTCCCTATTTTACAAAACTAAAACCTATTGAAAGTATTCTACTTTTTCCAAACGTGGATTTGGCCGGTATCGTCTGCCTTCTTTCGCCTCATCTTTTCCATTTAAAAGGACATTATCTCCGGTAAATCCTATATTGATTTTCAATAGGCTTCCTCCTACACCGTACATGTCCACTGGAACTTTTCCTTCTTCGAATTCTCGTATCCGCTGTTCTGTAAATCCACCGCTGACCATGATTTTCACGTGTTTAAATCCTTCTTCATCCAAAGCCCTTCTGAGCGCAAATACCAATTCAGCATTTACACCTCTTGGGTCGAATGTACCCATCAGCTGCTGGTTTCTCAAGAAATATTTGTCCACCAGAGTTCTCGAAGTGTCAAGCCGGACTCCTTTTAAATTCTCGCCGAATTCCCTGGCTACTTTTAAAGAATCCGTAATGACATCATTGTTGTAATCTACCAAGGCCATCAGTTCATCTTCCGGATAGAGAGAATGATATGCCTGGGTGGCTTTCACCAAATCGCCTTCAAACATTTGTATCAATGCATGGGGCATCGTACCCATTCCTTTTTTACCCCACCATTCATTCATCGCATGTGTAGCTTGTGCTGTCGAACCACCGATAAAAGCAGCATACCCATCACCAGCCTGCTGTGTAAAGTGATCATCACGATCACCCATGAAAATGACTGGCTTTTGCTTCCCGGATGTTCTAGCAGCTTTTACCACATTATATACATTTGTAGCCACCGATGTTCTTCTGGCAAGTATTCCGTCTATTATCCCTTCCAGATATCCAAAATACTGATACGGTCCCTTGACCGTTAACACCGACTCAAACGGGCTGATCTTATCGCCGTCTTTTAAGGAATGGATTTCCAGCTCCTCAGGATGGCGGGCAAAAGTATGAAGCAATGCAATGGCTTCATCTGTGCCGCACAGAACTGCATGATCTTTTTGAAAGAATTGCATGGTCACTTCATTTTCTGGAACGACTTTTTCGGCAATTTCCCTGGTTTTCAAGAAGTAGACAGCCGAAAACCATCCTTCTTTTACCCTCTCGTCAAATTTGAATGTTTTATTAGTTAACCGGTTAATTTCTCCGTTCAGTTTTTGTGTAATTTCTTTCATAATTAATTGCTCCTTAAGCATCTGGTAATGTTAATCCAAAAAATTATTCATTTTCTATCATATAAGAACATGGTCTTTACGACAAGTTATTTCCCATTTGATGCAGGTATGTAAACCACTGCCAGGAGACTGCATAATAAAATCCCTGCTATTTCAGCAAGGATTTTATCCAACATTTCCTGCACCAACTAACATTACTTTGTGTTATTTTCATAAAGATATTCCTGGGACTGGGAACCGGAAATCAATACGTCTCTTGGTTTACTGCCCTTTTGCTCGGAGATAATTCCTTTTGCTTCCATGAAGTCTATCAGCCTTGCCGCTCTGTTGTAACCGATTTTGAATCTTCTTTGCAATAAAGAGGCACTTGCACCGTTTTGGTTGATGACAAATTCCACTGCTTCTTGGTATAGTTCATCTTCCTCTTCTTCTATATGTGTTTCTTCCAGAAGCTGCTCTTGCTCAAACAGATATTGCGGCGGTGCAATCCGCTTCACGTAATTTGTTACTCTTTCGATTTCCTCGTCAGACACAAAGGCTCCTTGTATCCGTTTTGATTGCCCTGCGCCGTTCTCGACAAACAGCATGTCACCTTTTCCAAGCAGTTTCTCTGCACCATTGGTATCTATAATGGTTCTGGAATCTACTTGTGAAGATACACTAAACGCAATCCGCGTCGGAATATTTGCTTTGATAAGCCCTGTAATAACATCTACAGACGGACGCTGTGTCGCTAGCAATAAATGAATACCACAAGCTCGAGCCTTTTGTGCAATCCGGCAAATGGAGTCTTCCACGTCCTGCGGGGAAACCATCATCAAGTCTGCGAGTTCATCGATCACAATTACCAAATAAGGAAGATGGTCATCTGTCCGATTTTGTTGCTTCATTTTCTGGTTATATCTTTCAACATCACGGACGCCTTCCTTCACGAATTTTTCGTATCTTTCTTCCATTTCCCCTACCGCCCACTTCAAAGCTGAGGTTGCTGCTTTTACATCGGTAATAACAGGTGAAACCAAGTGAGGCAGCCCGTTATATGGAGCGAGTTCCACCATCTTCGGATCGATTAGCAGGAATCTAACTTCTTCATGGCTAGCCTTATATAACAAGCTGACCAAGATCGTATTTATACACACACTTTTACCAGAGCCAGTGGCCCCGGCAATCAATCCGTGTGGCATCTTTTGGAGATTGGTTACAACTGGGTTGCCTGCAATATCCAACCCGAGTGCCACGTTCAAAGGAGAATCCACTTGTTTGAATTCATTGGCGGAAAATATCTGTTGAAGACCTACAGCCTGCGACTCGGGATTCGGAACTTCAATACCAATCGCATTTTTGCCGGGAATAGGAGCCTCCATGCGTATGTCTCTTGCGGCCATATTCATCTTGATATCATCGCTCAAATTTTTGATTTTACTTACTTTCACACCAAGTTCCGGTTGCACTTCAAATCGGGTTACTGTCGGTCCGCGCATCGCATCTACCACTTTGGCATTAACATTGAAGTGGGTAAGCGTCGTCTCAAGCAGCTGCATTTGCCTTTGCACCCATTCATTATCCTCGTTTGACTTAATAATCGGGTCATCCAGCAAATGAAGCGGCGGGCGTTTCGGTTTTCTTTCTACTACTTGCCCGCTCTTTTTCAACTGGTTCCGTTTATCACGCGGGGTCATAATAACATTGAACGGCGCTCTCCTCCTGGATCTTTCCCTTCTCTCTTCTCCTTGCTGCTTTTCAACTGGTTCAGCTGGTGAATTTCCCGGTTGCTGTTCCGTTTTTATTTCGTCCACTCTACCCTGATCTGGATCGTTTCCTTGTTTATTGTCTTCTCTTTTTCTCTCTTTCTCTTTTTTTGCTCTTTCAAAGTCTGCCAATTGACTTGTTTCCAGTTCCTGGGGTCCATCCTGGATTTGGTCAGGCTCTGAATGCTCTGTTACTTCTTCTTCATAAGTTACCGCCCTGTCGCTTTCTTCTTTATATTCCTCAACTGGTTCAGGCTCCGGCATGTATATGTGTTCATTTTGAGAAGGTTGGTTCAATTGCTCGACTCTTTCCATTTCCTCCTGTGCTTCAGATTCAGGTTTCTCCTCTTTCCTTAGATACGCAGGTATCTCTTCCTCATGCTTCTTCCGTTCCCTGAAACCATAAATAGGTGAAGGAACTTCAGTTGGCATAAATCGTTTAGGTTCCTGAGCTTGTTCAGACTCCTTGTAAAAGTTTGGTTCCCGGCTGGGCTGTTCCCGTTTTGGTACTTCTTTTGCCTGATAATCCGTTTGTTGTTGTTGTTTCTGCCTGGGTTCTCTACTGGAAGTCGGTTTGTCAGGGATCATAGGAAACTTGAAAGGTCTCTCTTTTGGATACTGATAGGAAATACGAGTTTCGACTCGGTTGTTCCCACGCTCTCTTAGTTCCTGTGTCCTTGAAGGCTGGTCGTTTATCTCTGATTCTGGTTCCTCATCTGCCAGAAGTTGCTTTATTCTTTTCTTCAACTGCTCCCACATTTTCATTCACTCTTTCTTTACTACAAAGTTATGAATCTATTTTATCAGTTTTTTCCTCTTTAATGGATAATTAATAAGAATCATCTTGTATATTTACAGCATTTTTCTAAAAAAGCCTTTGTCTTCAATTCAGACAAAGGCTTTTCCCGGTTCCCTATATAGTTAGAAGTTAAACTCCTGACCGACTTCATAGCTGTCTTCCAATACATAAATCCCTTTTTCTTTTGGTGCATTGGGAAGACCCAGTTCTTTCTGTGAACAAATCATGCCATATGAATCGATTCCGCGTAGTTGGGTTGGTTTTATTTCCATACCGCTGGGCATTACGGCCCCGACTTTTGCAACGACAACTTTCTGGTCTTTGTCTATATTAGGCGCCCCACAAACAATTTGAAGGGTTTCTCCTCCCACGTCCACTTTACAAACACTAAGCTTGTCTGCATTTTCATGCTGCTCTTTATCTGTCACATAACCAACTACAAACTTAGGAGACAAATCGACATCAAAGGAATCGTTCAAACCATTTTCGTTAAAGACCGTTCTGATTTTATCCGCCAAATCATCCGTCAACCGGATTTTACCAGTTTCAGCGACTGGAAGATGGTTGGTTGCATTAAAAATGTTATAACCTAATACTTCATTTGTATTTTCATCGATTATTTTAGCTACATCATTATACTTTTCAAAAGTCGTGCTGTTTCTATCCCCTTGTTTTAATGGAATAATCAAAACATCCCCAAGGCCTTTCGGATTGTAAAAAATATCCAAACCTTATTCATCCTTTCTCGACTGTTATTCTTTTTCTGGTCTGTTTTTTGCGAGTATGAAAATCGGCTCCAAGTGCTTGTCTTCATATAGAAATGGCAGAGAAGTAATCGGAACAGTACCCTCCGCGAAAAATTTCATCGTCATTTGGGCTAATATGTCATATCCCATTTTATTTTGAATGTCGGCAAAAATCAATACGTCCTGATGTGGTACGGCCACTGCAAGTTCACCAAGACTGTTTGCTTTCATTTCTTCCAGCAGCGACTCGTTCAGTATGCGGCTGGCATCATAACCATCCTTACTGGCCATAAAGTAAAAATCGTTGTCGGCGACCTTGTCATGTTTTAAATCAGCTGGAAGGGAACGGACATTGAAACTGGCCACTTCCCGGATCCGGTCAACCGTCCACCCCTCCTGTTCCAGCATTTCTTCGTCGATCAACTGATACGATTTCCCAAGGTCGACGGCATAGTAAATTCTCGTTTCAGCCGTATGTTCTGTTTGGACAAGTTTTTTCCCCGCATTATTTTTCTTTGGGAAAGAAGTGGAACGAATAACAGGGTAAATATGCTGTTCTTTTCCATTCAAATCATTGGCCTGATTCATGATGCGCAAAGCTTCTGTAACATGGTCTTCCAATTCATCAATTGCCGACTCGCCACGCTGTTCGTACTTTGCAATCACATTGGGAAGTGTAATGGAAATACCTTTATGGGTGTCTTTCCACTCGACACGGAATGTATCGTTATCCCGGTTGAAAGAAACGTTCCAATCAGGATTGTTTAATCTTTCTTCTAATTTCTTTTTCATCTTGATACTTGTCATTCTCATTTCAGTTCCTCCTTTATAGAAGAAAATAACTAAAGCTATTTTAGCACTATATCCTGTAAGTACAAAAGAATGCACTCATATTGGCTGCAAATGCAAAAAAAAGCTGTCCGATTTCAAAAGAAGAAAAGCGGGACAGCTTTTTTTGTCAGTAATCAATCATATTCGATTTTCATATCACCTGGTTGGATAAGTCCTTTTTTACGCAGAAATTCCGAAATTGCAAAACTGATTACAGCAGGACCGATGATATGCAAAAAGAGGATCATCCATAGAATTTGGAAAGTAAACCCCATCGATTCGAATGTCATTATTTGTCCGACAAAGCCCGCTGTCCCCATGCCAGCTCCAGAAGGATTATTGACCATATCGAACCATACGGTGGCAAACGGTGCAAGAATCATCCCTGCAATCGTTGGCGGGAGAATGATTACAGGCTTTTTCAAGATGTTTCCAACTTGGAGCATCGACGTCCCAATCCCTTGGGCTAGAACTCCTCCTATGCCATTTTCCCGATAACTCGCCGCTGCGAAGCCTACCATTTGGGCGGCACAACCAACTGTCGCTGCCCCTGCTGCTATTCCATCAAGTGACAGCATTAAGGCAATAGCAAGACTTGATATGGGTGCTGTCAAAGCCCAGCCCATGAGTACGGCTACGATTATGCCCATTATAAATGGCTGTTGTTCCGTTGACCACTTTATTACGTCACCGAACCAAGTCATAAATGAGTTGATAGGCGGACCAATAAAAGTTCCAGCACAATAGCCTACTGCAATTGTCAGAAAAGGGGTGAGCAGAATATCGATTTTCGTTTCCTTATAAATCAATTTCCCGAACTCGGTCGCCAGTAAAGCTGAAACATAGCTTCCAGCCGGACCACCGAGTTCCGCCCCGAAAGCTCCACTGTATAATGCAGCAAAAATAACAAGGGGTGGAGCTTTAAGGCCATAGGCAATGGCGGCGCCTATGGCACCACCCCAAATTTTGGCATCCATTGCGAAGGAACCCATTTCAACGAGTGGATCAAAGTTCAACTGTTCTCCGATTGTTTGAATTATCAAACCGATGATCAATGAAGAAAACAGCCCAAGGGCCATGTAACTTAGAGCCGTTATCGTATATTCCTTAAGTGAAAGAGTGACGCCTTTTCTATGTAAGAACGAATTCATCCATCCACTTCTCCTTTTCATTAGAACTCAATAAGTTTAATCTTACACAATCTGATCCGTAAGCACAATGACAAGAATCGCCGTTCATTTATCATTTACGTCGATAATTGTCATTCTTTTTAAATAACTTTATAATACTTATATAAAATTCAGAAAAATGAGGGGGAGGCACTATGCACACTATACGGCAGAGGCTGCGCTTAATTTTAAGTCTGTCCATTATTAGTATCTTGATTTTAGGCGGATTGTCGATTTATTTTTCAAACATGTATTCAAACTGGGCCAAAGAAAAAGAAGAGGTCCAATCAGCACTCTTACATAGTGATCAAATTAAAAATGAACTGGCGGAAACCCGGCAAAAGGAACAACAATTCCTACATAACCCATCAGAAGATACCGCCAATGAAACAGAGAAAGCCATTATACATCTACAAACGACAGCAAAGTCATTCGCAAACGAGCACAGCAATCATAAAGAAATATCTGCTCATTTCAACGACATTAGCAATCTTGCTGAATCCTATAAGGAGCAGTTGGCACCAATGGTCAACATGTACAGGATGGTAGGATTTACCGAAGACGAAGGACTGAAAAAAACGATCAGTGACTCTTATGATAGCTTTCATTCCATCGTCGACGATTCGGAAAACCTCTTGTTAAAAAATGCTTTAATGGAAATAAAAGTGCTTGAGAGCGACCTTTTAACAGGAGGAGAAACGGACCAGTCGAGCCTCGAAACTAAAACACAAGCATTCACAAACTTGCTGGGCGAATCGGAAGTTGCTGAAAGTGAGCAAAAAGAAATTACCAGCAACCTGCTTAAATATCAACAATCTCTTAATACCGTAACAAATACGTTGACGCAAGCAGAAAAAATAACGGAAACTTTTTCTCAAGTAGCAGATGATGTCACCTCGAAAGTAGACGATGTGCAGACAGACGTTGAAAACATACATAATCAAATCACTTCAAACCAGAACAAGGCAGAACAAACAATGCTCATCCTGCTCGGAGTTATTGTTGTTTCCATCCTATTGATCATGTCTACAACCGGCATTATTCTAAACCGGTCGATTACGAAGTCGATTCGTATATTAAAAGAAGGCGCACGAAATATCGGAGAAGGAAATCTGTCTTATCGAATTTCTTTGAATACAAAAGATGAAATGGCTGAATTGGGAGATACATTTAATATAATGGCAGCTAAAATGGAGACTTCTATACTTAAAGTGAAAAGCGCCTCTGAAACACTCGGGCATTCTTCGACGAATTTGGCAGCTGTCTCAGAACAATCGGCAGCCCAGACAGAAGAAGTGAATGCAGCCATTAATCAAGTAGCAGCAGGATCACAGGACCAAGCACAACAGATTGAAGAAAGCACTCTGCTGATCGAGCAGACTGTCAGCGCAATCGACCGTACCTATACTTCTACCCAGGAGATTTCCAGAGCTCTGAAACTAGCTGAAAAAGAGGGTGAAAATGGACGGCAGACTGTTCTTGAATTGGAATCATCTTCTGCTTCTTTCATCGAATTAGCCGCTCATCTATCATCCGAGGTTAAACTTGCAGCAGAACATTCCCAGGAAATAAACGCAATCGTCTCAACGATAGAGGATATTGCAGACAGCACGAACCTTCTTGCTCTTAACGCTGCAATAGAATCTGCACGGGCAGGAGAAAGTGGAAGAGGATTCGCTGTCGTTGCAGCGGAAGTAAGGAAACTTGCAGAAAGATCCAAACACGAAGCAAGCCAGATTCATGAATTAGTTAGCGAAATGCATCAGCAAATGAATACACTCACCACTGAAGCAGATAAATTCAGTCTTTACCAACAAGGCCAGGAATCTGCCGTAAATAAAACAAAAACTACTTTTGACCGTATTTCTGCCCAAATTTATGATATAAACAATAAAATCGGCGGGGTGAAAGATTCCGTAGCAGAAGTAACCGGAGTAAATGACGACTTGAAGAAAAAATTGCTTGAAATCAAGGCTATTTCCGAAGAAGCAGTCGCCACAACGGAAGAAGTCGCAGCTTCAAGTGAAGCACAAACACAGTCGATTGAAGGAGTAAGCCATGCATCGATCGAACTTCAAAGCCTTTCTCAAGAATTATCGGCCGAGGTCAGTCAATTCAGTATTGAGGAAGCCATACGACCAGAACACGACCAAAACATGGCTAGAAACCAACCCATAGAAGATTTTCAGGAGGTAGACGAATTGCCCTTACATATTCCAGCCCATGAAGAAGCAGCTGCAGCCAAAGAAATGGAATTGCCGGAGGATGGGACGGCGAACAAAAGCTGAATTAAAACCTCTTTGATTGGCAAGTCTGGCGGAATGTCATTACAATAGAAATAAGATTGCCTAATCAATTAGTCAGAAAGGGTGGAGAAGTTGGAATTTACCATTTATTTAGCAGGACAAATTCATGATGACTGGAGAAAAGAACTACGAGACAAAGCTGAAGAAAGAGGGCTTGCTTTGAATTTTGTCGGTCCTCAAGAGAAACACGACCGTTCAGATTCTATTGGTGAAGACATTTTGGGCAAACAGCCTGGAAAATTGTACCGTGATAAAGCCGCATCGGATATAAATAATTTCAGAACAGAAGTCCTTATGCAGAAATCCGACATAGTCATTTCCTTATTCGGAGAGAGCTATAAGCAATGGAACACGGCAATGGACACCTCTCTGGCTATTGCTATGAACAAACCGACGATTATCATCCGTCCGGAATCACTGATTCATCCTCTAAAAGAATTATCAAACAAAGCAAATGTCACGGTTGAAACGATCGATCAATCAGTAGAAGTTCTAAGTTATTTATTTGAATAGACAAACGAAACGCTGAAGGTTTGTACCTTCAGCGTTTTATTTGTGCGAATTCGTATTGACCTTTCAATAACTTCAAAACATGCGTAAACATTTCTTCCCTGCTGATTAATTCATTTGTAAAAATGCCTACTGCCCCTTCTTTTTTCCTAACATCTTGTTTCTGGGAATATTCGTCCATTACTGGTCCGAGCTCAATCCCTTTTTGGAGCTGTTCGGCAACCTCTGTTGGCAGAGGTATTCTGGCCCCGCTGGCCAAATAAGTATCCCCCTGATGATTGACAAGTGCTCCCCAATTACACAGGAACAGTTCATCGCCTATTTCCATGACTCCTCCCTCGAGGCCTATTCCAATATCCGATTGGTTTGAAGAAGCACATTCTCTTGCTCTATTCACTGCCCCTTCTAGTGTCTCTTCATCGGAAAAAGGTTGCAAAGATACTTTTGAAGAAACATCCATTTCTTTTATCTCAGCATCTGGAAAAACATTTCTGACTGAGTTCACCTTTGCAGGATTCAGGGATCCAACAGTTATCTTCATTTGTTTAAAACCTTCTCTCTAGTACTTACAAAATATTTTATGATCAGCCGTTCTTTTTAATCTCATTAACAGTTGACTGATCTGTCGCTTTTACCAGTTTTACTAATAATTCTTTTGCAGCTGCATAATCGTCCACATGAATAATGGAAGCATGAGTATGAATATAACGAGAGCAAATCCCTACCACTGCTGAAGGAACTCCTTCATTTGTCAAGTGCACACGCCCGGCATCCGTCCCGCCTTGAGAAACGAAATACTGATATGGTATATCATTCGATTCAGCCGTATCCAATATGAATTCTCTTATTCCTCTGTGCGTGATCATCGATCTGTCGAAAATACGTAGGAGAGCACCTTTACCTAATTGGCCGAACTCTTTGTCATCTCCGGACATGTCATTTGCAGGTGAAGCATCCAATGCATAGAAAATATCTGGATCGATCATATTAGCTGCAACTTGTGCACCCCGCAATCCCACTTCTTCCTGGACAGTAGCCCCCGAATAAAGCTGGTTAGGCAGTTCCTGACCTTTCAGCTCTTTCAATAGTTCGACAGCCAACCCGCATCCATAGCGGTTGTCCCATGCTTTAGCTAATATCTTCTTTTCATTGGCCATTGGGGTGAATGGCGTAATAGGAACGATTTGCTGGCCAGGCCTGACACCGATCCGTTTTACATCCTCTTCGTCATCGGCACCAATATCAATCAACATGTTTTTCTGCTGCATCGGCTTCTTTCTTTGATCTTCCGTTAAGTTATGAGGTGGAATAGAACCGATCACACCTGTAACAGGTCCGTTGTCTGTCATAATTTGAACCCGCTGAGCAAGTAGAACTTGCGACCACCAGCCGCCTAAAGGCTGGAAACGGATCATCCCGTTTTTTGTAATTTGAGTGACCATGAATCCAACTTCATCCATATGACCGGCCACCATCACTTTCGGGCCCTGTCCATGTCTTACACCAAATATTCCTCCAAGTCTATCCTGAACGATTTCATCTGCATTTTTCTCCAATTCCTGTCGCATGAAATCTCTGACAAGATGTTCATTTCCTGGTGCACCTTGCAATTCAGTTAACGTTTTAAAAAGTTCAAGCGTATCTTTATTCATATGTATAACCTCCAACTTTTATCAACCTGTAAATATTGTATCTAATCTTCCCACTTGTTTCCACAAATAATAACCAGAATTGCCACCATGCTTTCACTTGGAAAAATTCGTATCGTAATATTTTCTATTTTATTGGTAATCAGGTATACTAACATTAAAATCTTAAACCCGAGGTGACATTATATGAAGTGGAAGAATATCGTAATCGGTGCAGGTGTCGGTGCGTTGGCCGGCTATGTAATACTACAGCAGTTAGATAAGCAGCAAAAGGTTACTCCGGAAAAAGCTCTAAAGTCAGCTAAGGAAGCTTTTAAACAGGACGGACCGATCAGCGGTTCATGGATATATATGAAACCTGAGGAAATGGAGAAAAATGGGCTTACTTATACGGTCTACCGCGGCGGTGTCACACGGACCATCGACGGAAAAAGTACCCAATATGAATTCAAGGTAGATGCTGAAACAGGTTCTCTCCTGGATGTAGCTGAATCAGCATAACATTTATCATCAAAGAGGATGGAAATTGCTTTGGCAATAATCCGTCCTCTTTCTTATTGTGTATAAGAATGTCGGTTTCTTTTCACCTCTTCAATCACCTTACCGTCGTGATCATACTTAATTGCACGAAAGTATGCATCATGATAAAAAGTAAACCAGGCTTGTTTTTGATAACCCAGATCCATCCATTTCTTCTTCTCATGGACAGAGGTAACCGGGTAATCATCATATGCCAGAGCCCATAACGGATTTTGGTGGGCATTTGTAGGCATGATATCGCCCATATGAATAAACATCTCTTCTCCATCTTCAAAAACAATGATGGAATGTCCATCACTGTGCCCGCTCGTATGAATCATTCTCAGACCTGGAACAATCTCCATTTCATCCTCAAATGTGGTTACTTGGGACTGAACTGGTTTCCAATTATCCTCCCAATATGTATTGACTGACCTGATGTTTGGGTTGCGCATTTCCGACCACTCTGTTCGATTTGTATATATTATAGAGTCAGGAAAACTGGATGAAAGAGTACCATCATTCCATCTGGTCAAGCCACATGCATGGTCAAAATGTAAGTGCGTCATTAATATTCCATCGATTTCATTCCTCGTAAAACCGAGTTTGTTCAACGATCCATCTAAGTCAGATTGTTCCAAGACGCCAAAATTACGTAACTGCTTAGCCGATAATTTGTCCTTTCCTATGCCGGAATCGACCAGGAATCGTTGGTTATTCAGTTCAATCAAAATCGGATCAGTACGCAGCTCAATTTGATTTTGAAGATTAGAAGGATATTTCTTGCTCCATAAGGGCTTTGGGACAACCCCAAACATGGCCCCTCCGTCCAAGTGGTTCACCCCACCGTTCAACCAGGTTAACTTTGCTCGACCAACATTCAGTGTCTCCATCAGTATAAGCTCCTTTCCGCCTATGCAACCGGGCACTCCCATGCCTAGGAAAAGCTTGTTTTACAACGGTATATCGGAAATCCTTTCTCGGAAAATTTCTCCTCATACTCTGTCTTGATATTCAGTGGATCTTCCTCTTTATGCAAGTCAAGATTTACTTCTTTCAATTTCATGCCGTATTGAGAAAAGCTAACTAATGAATACTCAAAAAGCCCCCGATTATCCGTTTTCAAAGTAAGTTCGCCGTCTTCCTTTAAAATTCCTTTGTATTGTTCTAAAAAGGTATGGAACGTCAACCTTCTTTTTTCATGCCGGGTCTTTGGCCATGGATCCGAAAAATTCAAATAAACACCTGAAACTTCATTCTCACCAAATAATTCCCGTAAATCTTTGGCATCCTCATTTATTAAAAGTACATTGTCTTGCCCGGAATCTTTTACTTTATCAACGGCGCTGACAATAATGCTTTTGACTAACTCAATACCGATAAAATTAATATCTGGATGTTGTCGGGCCATACCGGCAATAAATTGACCTTTGCCAGTTCCGATTTCGATGTGGATGGGATTGTCATTGCCAAAAACTTCTGCCCAGCTGTTTTTATGTTGAAATGGATCCAATTCCACTATTTGATTATTTTCTTTTAAATAGTCATCTGCCCATGGTTTATGTCTAGTACGCATAACCGCACTCCTCTCATATTTATCTTTTAAACCTTATCATTATTTCATCAAAAACTAAAGATATTAGCAAATCCGTTGTATATTAAGAAGGAGATAGAAAGAACTGAAAATACCTGTATCTTAAACGGTACAGTAGAGGCAAATTGCGACATAGTGAAAATTCCTTCTAGGGAGACTTCCTCTCGTTCTGATTAAAATGAGTGGTATAACTTCGCTGCGGCAGAACACTATGCGAGCGGTGTAAATACATGGATGGCTTTTCAAAATCCTCGGGGTTCCGAAACCGGGGGAGTGATGTTGCCGCAAGAGTCACCGTGTTCTGCCTTTAGCTATGCAAAGGTTTTTCTCCATTTTTATCAGGGAGAACCATATTAGACGCATTTCAGGATCACTTCTCACTTAATCAGAAAACTATACCAAGCTGCGGAAAAATCCGAGACTCCTGTGGGAAAGGAACAGTCTGAAGCCCCCACAGCTGGTGTGCTTTTTGCCAGCGAGGAGGCTGAAGCGTTCCCCACGGAAAGCGAGTGTTTTTCCGCAGCGCCGGCTCAGCATTCATTCCGAAAAGGAGAGGAAGCCACACTGAAGTTATCTCGCAGTTTATGTTTTTTAAGAAATAGCAGATTCTTTTATTAATGGAAACCAAAAAGACTGGATAACTTCTTTTTGAGAAGCTATCCAGTCTTTTTGTCATAGTTGATCTGAGAATAAAAACTGTCCGGTCGGAGCATTATAGGAAAGAAAAGGTGGGATAAAGACTGTGAAAAATGTTCAGAACCAACTCAGTGTGCTATATGACATTCTAAGCGAACACTCGGAAGAATGCTGTGGAAGTGTGGCTGAATGCCAGCAAGTACAAAGGATAGTAAAATCCATGATTGCTTCCAATTCCATACAAGATCCAGAGCTCAAGCAATTATTACCTGAAATCTATGATTACAGCAGACAAGGGGAACTTGTCCAAAATTTAGATGATCACATAAACACAAACCGTGAAAACCTGCAAAACTGGGTGAATTCTATTCAGGTCACTAATTTACAGTAACCCTGTTTAACAGCCGCTTAAGCTCATCAAGACGTTGAGCGGCTTTTCTTGTTTCTTCTCTTTCCTTGTACCAAAGAAAATAACTGACAGATTGAGCAATCAAGTACCAATACATTCGGTCTATTAACTGGTCCTCTCTGTCTATTCCATAACGATTGAGCCAGTCATCCCAATCGTATTCAGGGATATACCAGTACAAAATCATGCCAATATCCATTGCCGGATCCGCCACCTTGGCATTGTCCCAGTCAATCAGGTATAACTGTCCATTTGATAACAGCCAATTATTATGATTCATATCACAATGACAAACTACCTGTTTATACTTTTGGATCGATGGGAGCATTTTTTCCAAATGTTTCATTGCCTGGTAAACTTCAATCTGGGCGGCAATTTCTTCACCTATCCGAATATTTGATTTTAACTCGTATAATATATCCTCTGGCTTTATTGGCCTTTTGCCGATACGCATAAGCATATCCAACAATTCAGAGGAATGATGAATTTTACTTAACAGCTTCGCAACACGTGGATGCTGCATTTCTTCAGGAGTAAGCTCTCTACCTTCCAACCATTCTTGAGCAGTGATGACATCGCCGTTTTCCATTCTTTTTGTCCATACCAGCTTTGGAACAATACCTTCAGCAGATAAAACGGCCAAAAACGGAGATGAGTTACGCTTCAGAAAAAGTCTTTTTCTTTCGCTGTGTGCGTAGTAAGCCTCCCCTGTAGAACCGCCTGCTGGAGTAATTGTCCAATCAGCTCCAAGAATATTTTCCAACCAGTTCACCTTCAATTCCTCAAATCTTTCTTTTTATAATTGCAGTATTTCAGAAAAAGTATATTGTATTAGTTATTTTTTGATATATATATGATATTGGTCTGCTCATAAATAGCATTATACAATAATTTGACTAAAAGAAGAAATCTTTTTGATTTCCATCTTTTACTGAATCGATATAATAAGGCAGACAATGATTAGATTAACTTATTCAGGGATGAAATTTCAAGAAGATAATTTCGTAAACATACCAAAAATTTTCCTGCTATCACGTTTTTTCGACATTGTGCAGGTTTTACACTTACCTGGTTGTCCATCAACTTGAAAGGAGATCGGCTTGTCACTTACCACTTCGAATTGTTTAGCTTTCAATACAGAAACCTCTTTAAACCGAACGTGTTTCCCCCAGTACACAGTGAAAAAGAGACCAAGTACTTTCCAAGGTGAAATCCCTTTTACAACTAAAATAGAAAAATGGTCAGGATTGATTCTCGCTGCCGGGTTAATTTTCATGCCGCCACCATAGTATGGGTGGTTCGAAACAGTCACCATCCAAACGTCCTTTAAGGGAATGTTTTTTCCATCTATAACTATTTCCATATTAATCGGTTTAAATGATTTCCACACGACAAACAAAGCAACTAAATATTGTATAGAACCCAACCATTTCATTTTAAATTTGGCTTTATGTACTTGATATACTATTTCAGCATCAAATCCGAACCCGATACTGTTTGCAAACATCCGCCTGAATTTCGGTGTGCGTTTGTCGGTTACATAGTCACCGGGCCAAAAATTGGACCACTTTTTTCCAGAGACGATTTTTTTAAAGATATCTGCAGCATTCCCTTTTATGTTGTATCCTTTCGCAAAATCATTGCCAGTACCTGAGGGTATAAAGCCTAATGGAATACCAGGATGGCTTGAGAGACCATTCAACACTTCATAAAATGTCCCGTCACCTCCGACAGCGATCATACAACTAATTTGATCACCATACATTTCAGCTAGTTGGCTGGCGATTTTCTCCGCATGGCCTTCATATTCTGTATAGAACGACCGGCAGGAAATTTGTCTATATAGCGGGTCTTTTTCTATACTTCTTAATATTGCTTCCCCTTCGCCCTTTCCGGCAAAAGTATTTACAATAAAAATATACATTTATATCCCCTCTTCTACTCGAAAGAAAGCCCGCCGTCCTGATCCCACTCGGGTCTTTTAACTGATATCGACTGACAATGTTTAAGCAAAGCCTCCCCCACTTTTAACTGTCTATGCTTTAATGGGGAAACTTCTTTTTGTTTATACTGGAGCCACTCTGCGTGTTGATCTGCCCCAATATATCTGGTGTTATAAGGTTCGCTTTCAAAGTCGATCTTATTGATTTGAGAAATGACAACCTTTCGAACCGGAAATTCAATGCCATACAGATCCAGCACACTGTTTATCACCTGCTCCGTCCTTCTCAATGAAATTAACGGACTCAGCATATTTCTAGTTCCATTACTTCCTTGTATTTCCCATGTTCTCCCTGCACTTGCAATAAATTTATCTCCAGTTTCAGCTTTTATGACACGGACAATATCGAGCCCTTGAGGATGAAGCAAAATAATATCACCCTCTACCGTACTTTTCTTCAACTGAAATAAAGGATCATACATAACTAAGTAGGTGTCAGGGAATCTTTGCAAAAAGTAAATTAATGTAGGATCAGTGAAATAGTCTCTGTCTAAAAAAGACATTCTGCTAATGGTGGTAGATGCCCATTTCAATTGAAAAGGTAAAAGGTTATCTAAAAAATGACGCTTTAATTCCTGTTTATCCATAGGGAGCGGAGGGGTGGTTTTATGTACCTCTTCCGCTTCTTCGGGTTTTGCTTTTCTTTTGAAAAGTTTCAGCCAGCTCGACGATCCTTCAGAGGTATCTTCTTCATCCAATGAATCTTCTGCTTCGTGATATTTTTGGTTTTCCCAGCTATTAACCGTATGCTTCCATTGTTGTCTCTTTAAACGGATAAACTGGCCTGGATAATGGTAAATATCTTGTTCATATCTTGATAAATAATTTAAGAGTTTTATTAATTGAGCCAAGCTTCCACCTCATTTCAGGATAATCTCCTTTACTACTTCATATTTCGGAGAGCTTGAGGGGTGAATTCGGAATATACAAAACCTTGAAACGGTCATTTCTTTCCTCTCCTGAAACGAAAGAAGGAGATTTTGATCAAATCGATTATCAGTCTTTGCTTTCTTGGCTAACGTTATATGCGGCCGGTATGGCCTTGACTCTTTGGTGAATCCTAGTGAAATACAGACATTTTCTACATTCTCCTGTAATTTGTTCAATAAGTCGTTATTTTCTACACCGGCCCAGATAACACGAGGATTGTTTTGTTTACCGAAAAAGCCGATATTTCCAATATTCACTTGGAAACTCTGGTACCGAAAATTTTCAGCTAAATTGTCCTTTAGCTCCTTAATGTCCTTATCGGATACAGCACCTAAAAACTTAAGGGTTATATGCAAATCAGCAGGATGTGTCCAGCTTTTATATTTTAAATCTTTCTCTTTCAATTCTGTCTGCCATTCGCCCAGCCAATGTTCATACTGTTTTTCTATGGGGATGCCGATAAAATAATGCGGATAGTCGGAAGCCATGAATACCCTCCTTATTCAGTGTTTGTTGGGCTCTTCCTTTCCCATTCCTTAATATAGTTAATAAAGAGTAAATATATAAGATGGAAATTTTACCGATTAAGAAAAAGGCATTTATCTATGCCTTTCGTCCGGCTGAATAAATGCCCGCAGTGTACAAACAAGTACTAAACAAGTACTGTCTTTTCTTATTGGGATTCATCATGCAATTGGACTTCTCAGTCTTTTTCTGTGAATCTTTGATGTATTTTTTCGCATGTTTGTTTGTCACAAATAACATATAGCTCTGCATCTCCCGGCAAATGATCATCAAGCATCCTATTAATGCTTAAATTGTCACGATCAGCAATCAAAGTAGCCCCCTCTTGTAAGAGCTCATTGAAGGCATCGCGGTATGTCTTCCAGCTTTCCTTCTTCGGAATATGGAACAGATCATCGCCATAAGCCCGTCTCAACAATTGATTATATACATTTGATATGCCTTTCCTGAAAGCAGACCTTACAAATAAAGAGGATATTGTTTCATGGGATACTACAAACTCATCCACGTTCACATATTCAAAATTTTTGATATGTTCCTCATCCATTACTTCCACTACTGTATGCACATTTGGAGCCACTGCTTCTACAGCGGATGCAATTAAAAGGGTTCTTCCATCCCCCAATTGTTTGTCTTCAATCCGTTCATCCGCAAATATCAAAACGGCTGAAGCGTCTTTAATGTTGGCTTTTTCCAGAACTCCGGTAGTAGAAACATCCCCCTTTATGTAATGGATGTGATCTGACAACATCGGGGCTTTTTCCAAATCGTCCACAATGACGATTTCTGTGTCTTTTTTGGTTTCTTCCATTTCTTGTATAGCTGCTTTTGCTTTATGCGACCAACCGATTATGACATAATGCCCTTTATCAAAATACACAATATTTCCCTCCTCCCTGTCTTTCCTGAACTTTCCCAAGCCATCTAACACTTTACCGATAATAACACCAATTAAGCCTATTCCAAATATGTACAATAACAATGCCAACAGTCTGCCTTCAACGGTTACAGGAGAATAGTCACCATAACCTACTGTAGTCACTGTGGTCATCACCCACCAAAAACCTTCAAAGTATGTAGGAAATGTTTCTGGTTCCAGATGCACGATAAGAATCGAGGATATTAGAACTAAAGCAAAACTGGAAAGGAATATCATCGTATTGCTGATAGCTACCAATTTAAATATAAATTTTTGTAGCAAAATGGGTTCCTCCCTCCTTTAACGATTATTAAATGAATTTTCTGTAAAGTTGTTCGTAATTTCTAGCCTTTTCAGAAAAAAAGGTGTAGAATTATTATAATCTCAAGATTCTGGCACCACAATTCTAATGACGATAAGTTAAGGAGTGGTTTTTTGAATCAATCAACAACCCGAATGCTTAGTCGAGTCAAGGCTATGTATCTTTATATTAGAGAAAAAGGTACAGTCTCTACAACCGAATTAGCAGAAGAATTTGGGATAACAGATCGAACCGTTCAACGAGATCTCAATGTTCTGGAACATAACGGTCTTGTCACAAGTCCACATCGGGGAAGATGGAAAATCACTAAGAAGAAAGTAAAAATTTCATAAATTCATATAAAAAGACTGACAGCGATCGTCAGTCTATTTTTTTATCCTCTCCTGTTATTTTTGCGGGTTCCTCAATAGTTGTAGTTCTTCCTCTGTCAGTTCTCTGTATTCCCCGGTGTTCAACTCCTTATCAAGTTCCAATCTTCCCATGGTTAATCTTTTTAGATAAATCACTCTTTTGCCGACCGCTTCAAACATTCGCTTAACTTGATGGAACTTGCCTTCTGTAATAGTTAATTCGATTTCCGACTCGTTCCCGGATGAAAGGATATTGAGTTTTGCCGGTTTGGTGACATAACCGTCATCAAGCCTTACACCCTTCTCGAACATTTTCTGGTCATCTTCTGTCACTGTTCCCTGAATAACGGCGAAATAAGTCTTCCCTACTTCTTTTTTCGGTGATAACAGTTGATGGGCCAATTTCCCATCATTTGTTAATAGAAGGAGACCTTCCGTATCTTTATCCAATCTGCCTACAGGAAAAGGTTCAAATAGGATATCCTCAGGCTCCAGCAAATCAACAACTGTATCATCCCGCTGGTCTTCCGTTGCAGACACAACACCAGGCGGTTTATTCATCATCAAGTAAACAAATTCTCTGTATTCCAATTTTTGCCCAAAGACACTGATAACGTCCTTATTGGGATCTACATGGGTTTTAGGGTCTTTTATTACTACGCCATCCCGATTGACGCTTCCCTTTTTCAAAAGACTCTTAACTTCTTTTCTGCTTCCATAACCCATATTAGCAAGTAATTTATCGATTCTCATGTACTCAACCTTCCGCGTCATGTTATTTCCTTCTAAACAGTTTATCCAAAATTTTATCCAGTTTACGCACCCTGTTTCCCAGTACTCTTTCTAGAAGGGTTGACTGATAACCCAGCCACAAGTAGACCAGCATACCGACTGCAACACAGATTATAAGGACGATGATATTTGCCAGCCTGTCATCCTGGGTAGACAAGAACAATTCTAACAGCCATTTTGTCACCCAAACAGTTATCCCCATGATGGTAGTGAAGATAGCGATCAGCATCGACCGTTTTATTAACTGACGGTAACTGAATTGGACACTTTTCTTGATTTTCCACAAATTTAACAAACAAACAGTTGTCACTGCTACCATCGTGGCAAGAACAGCTCCACGGGCACCAAACAGGTATATCAGCAGGAAATTAAATATAATTTTCATCAGTACCCCTGCGCTCAAACTGATAACTGTGAAATTCTGCTTATTGATCCCCTGTAATATAGAAGCACTGACCGTGAAAAAGGCGAAACATAAGGCAACAGGAGCATACCAACGTAGGATCATCCCATTCAGTGCTATATTTTCCAACCCATAAAAAGCTGCATAAACTTGATAGGATAACACGGACATCCCTACTGCTGCCGGCAGTATCAATAAAACGATAATTTGGAGTGCCTGATTCATCTGGCCGAACATTTGCACCTTTTTACCTGCTGTAAAAGAGTTAGTAATTGCAGGCAGAATGGCCAGTGACATACCTGTAGCCAGTGTAACTGGGATGATAACCAGTTTATGTCCATAAAAATTGATATTGGCCATCGCAGCTACTGCATTTTCTCCTTCTCCTATCGCAACCATTATCCGTTTGAATGTCATTTGGTCGACAAGCTGGTACAACGATGTTGCAAGCCCAACCAATATGAATGGACCTGCATAACGGAACAATTCCCTGAACAGCTTTTCTATAGGCAAATTATAGCTTTGTTTTTGCTGACGAAGTAATTTATCCAGATGCTTCTTCCTTCTTCTCCAATACACAAGCAATACGAGACAAGAGGCAGCAGCTCCGACAAAAGCAGCAAAAGTAGAAAAACCTACTGCAGTACGTACTTGTCCGCCAAAAACGTTCATTACTAAGTAAGCTGACACAAGTAAGAAGATAATCCTTACAATTTGCTCAATAACCTGGGATATTGCAGTTGGCCCCATGGATTGATACCCTTGGAAAAATCCTCTTACAATACTCATGCTAGGTATAATAATTAGTGCGAAGCTGACCATTCTAATCACAAAAGTGACATCTTCTACCGAAGTACCTTCTGCCCCCTCAGGAATCGACAACCTTGCAAGTACACTTGCACCGAAAAACAAAATTAAAAAACCGATAAATCCTGTGATCATCATCAAGGACATACCTGCTTTGAACATTCGTCTTCCGGTCTCATAATCTTCTAATGAATTATATTTAGAAACGAATCTAGACACAGCAAGCGGGACTCCTACTGTAGAAACGCTCAATAATATGTTATATGGGACATAAGCATATTGATAAAGATCTCCGCCTTCTGCCCCCACCAATTCATTAAAAGGGATTACATAAATCATTCCCAAAAACTTTGATAAAAATGTGGCACCTGTCAATAGCATCGTGCCACGGAGAATATTCGATGTTGCCATAATTTCACCTGCATCTTCTTGTTTAATCTAACTAGTTTATTCTATCATATAGTGAGACTTGGAACTGAAATTGTTGTTTATTTCTAGTACGCTAGATTTCTCAAGTGGATAAATTAGAATTGGTACAACCATTTCATTGTATTACCATGGTGAGACATATCTGGTTATTGTTTTTGTGGAAATATGAGATAATAAACCATAACAATTAACACTACCCATTTTAGGAAACATGATAACAGGAAGGAAGGAATCAAATTGTCATACCAAGTAACAGTAATAGGTGGAGGACCTTCTGGTTTAATG
This sequence comes from Sediminibacillus massiliensis, assembly GCF_900156915.1. Classification (GTDB taxonomy): domain Bacteria; phylum Bacillota; class Bacilli; order Bacillales; family Amphibacillaceae; genus Sediminibacillus_A; species Sediminibacillus_A massiliensis. Next base: position 87,283 of record NZ_LT732533.1, read on the forward strand.
GCTGCTATTGCAGCAGCTGAGAATGGTGCAAAAACCTTATTGATAGATAAAGGAAATAAATTGGGTAAGAAACTTGCCATTTCAGGAGGAGGACGTTGTAATGTAACCAATCGGCTTCCTCAGGACGAAGTGATCAAACATCTACCTGGAAATGGACGTTTTTTGTACAGTGCTTTTTCCGTTTTTAACAACTACGATATCATCGATTTTTTTGAGGGGTTAGGCGTGGGCTTAAAGGAAGAAGACCATGGAAGAATGTTCCCTGTCAGCAATTCTGCGAAAAGCGTTGTGAACGCCCTTCTCAACCGTCTGGAAGAATTGAATGTTACGATCAGAACCAATTCACCGGTAGAAGCTGTTCATTTTGGGAATGAGGAACATACTGTGATTATGGCAAACAAAGAAAAAATCAATACAAATGCTTTAATCATTGCAGTGGGCGGTAAAGCAGTACCATACACCGGAAGCACTGGAGATGGGTATGCCTGGGCAAAGAAAGCCGGTCATACAATAACCCAGATTTATCCTACCGAAGTACCTTTACTCTCCAAGGAACCCTTTATAAAGGAAAAAAAACTACAAGGCCTTTCGCTTAGAGATGTTTCCCTAAGTGTTCTGAACAATAAGCAAAAAGCAATCATAACCCACAGAATGGATATGTTGTTTACCCATTTCGGGGTTTCAGGACCAGCTGTATTAAGGTGTTCCCAGTTTGTGGTCAAAGAACTGTTAAAAGGGGCAAAAAAAGTTACCATGGAAGTAGATGCATTACCAGACATCAGTGAAGAAGATTTGTATAATGACTACCTGACAAATATAAAAGAAAATCCTAAAAAAACTGTAAAAAATGTATTTAAAGGGGTAGTACCAGAACGCTACCTGGATTTTCTATTAGAAAAGAACGATATTCAGTCAGACGATAGGTCAGCTAATATTTCCCGGGAAAAGCTCGCGAATGTCATTAAAGACCTTAAACACTTCCAGTTTGAAGTTACCGGATCACAGCCAATCGAAAAAGCGTTCGTTACCGGAGGCGGAGTCTCAACCAAAGAAATAGTTCCCAATACTATGAGGTCTAAATTAATGGAAGGTTTATTTTTTTGCGGTGAAATTCTTGATATTCATGGATATACGGGAGGCTATAATATTACCGCAGCAATGGTTACCGGTCGAGTTGCAGGTATGAATGCGGCTTGGGAATCTCTTGCCACATAGTCTACTCATTTATGTTCTTATTGTGATAAAAATCTAAACGTCCCTGTTAACAACAAAATCCTTCTAATAAAAAATCCTCGAAAAGATTATTATTTTCTTCTCGGGGATTTTAATTTACCAAGCGGCGGCCTATAGGACATGAAAAAAAACCTTGGGTTCGCATCACACGATTAAAAACCATTCTTTTTTATGGATGTAGGTCAGTTCGACGTTGCCACAGGACGTGGCGTTCTTAGTCGAACTTCCTTGCCCTTCATGTTTTTTCTTCTCTTTCATCTATCCTCTAAGCAACTATTTTCTCGTAAAAAGAACCCCTGAGAAGATGTTTCTTCTCAGGGGTTCTTTCTTTGCCTGGCGGCGTCCTACTCTCGCAGGGGCAATGCCCCAACTACCATGGGTGCTGGGGCCTACAGGATGTAGGTCAGTTCGGCGTTGCCACAGGACGTGGCGTTCTTAGTCGAACTTCTTTGCCCTTCCCGTTTTTTTCTTCTCTTTCATCTATCCTCTAAGCAACTATTTTCTCGTAAAAAGAACCCCTGAGAAGATGTTTCTTCTCAGGGGTTCTCTCTTTGCCTGGCGGCGTCCTACTCTCGCAGGGGCAATGCCCCAACTACCATGGGCGCTGGAAAGCTTAACTGCTGTGTTCGGCATGGGAACAGGTGTGACCTTTC
>NZ_LT732534.1 GCF_900156915.1 Sediminibacillus massiliensis
ATTTATTTTATCATAAACGTCAAAAATTCGATACGTGCAGGAAAACCGCCATTTCAAGGCTTTTCTTTAACACCCTTATCCAATAAAACCTATCAAAAACGATACAAAGAATAAATCATGTGACCTTTGGTGTGACCGGGTCACATTTTTACTCCATACACCTCACACAACAGCCCTAACTCCTTTCCCAACTGCTTAATCTTCGGAATCCTGCTCTCCATATCCACCACCCATATAATAGTAGGAAAGTGTCCGTATTGTTTCTGGAAAGCACCTGTTTCCTTTAACTTGGCATAGTCCTCCATCTTCTTTTTGTTCTTATACCATCGTTGGGTACGATCCACCTCTAAAATTTTATACGTCATGCCAGATTGAAACACCGCATCCGGCAATACCTTTACGCCTTTCACTTTGATTTCTGTTTCCGGAAACCATTTGTCCGGCCGATATTTGATATAGACATCGTTTCTGATTATCCGGTGTTCCACATTCCCCCATTTCAACAAAGTACCTTCGCCTAACAGATTGATTCCTTTCTGATTAAGTTTATATATCCGCCCATTTGAGCGTTCCAGATAGTCCGTGTATGGCTTTAAATCCTGCATGAGATAGTTAGTATTCCGAACGCTCCCCGTGTCGTGTAGGTGCTGTATTTGCCTTCTATTAAGCATCCCCAATCGGGATAAACTCAATAGTATTTTCTCCTGTTTCTGCTTCATCCGGTGTAACGTCCTTTCTTGCTCCTTTCATGTAATCGACAAGCAAATCGTTCATCGTTTTGTCGCTGATATACGGTACTTGCATCTCTAAAAGATTCGGTCCTTGCACCAACATACACCGTCCCCTTATGTCCGGGAGTTCCGCAGCATGACCGTTTTCCTCTCCCAACACCACAGCACTGGCGTATTTATTTTGGATTCGGAAGCACATTTTTGCATCGGAATTTTGTTTTACATCCCTTGGCATTGTTTTCGAGACTGGATACTGGGTGCAAAAGATTAAACGGACACCTAAACCGCCAGCTATACATGCAATCAACTCTAGCATTTCTTGGCAAAACATTTTGTCTTTGTCGTGCCTGTTTTGGGGAACCAGTCTATTTGCTTCATCCACTATGACAAATATTCGCTTGTTATCATTCGTTTCCGTAATGTTTGTGTATCCACATGCACCAAAAGCTTGCATCATCTTCACAATGCGTTTCCTCAAGTCCTCCAACATATCAGCAGCTTCTTTGGGATTTCCAGCAACTTGTGTTACTTGCTTCAACTTTTCATATTTGCCAAACTCCAATTTTTCCTTTAGATCAATAATGTAAAACTCTACATCATGTGGATTGGATAAGATAAGAGAAGTCATCAACCCTTTCAAATTGACTGTCTTGCCATATCTGGTAGTACCACCCACCACCATATGCGGTATCTGGTCAAAGTCATGCCAGACCAACCCTTTATGTGTCTTTCCTATCGGGATATTCCATTTATTCTTTAGTAACGGTACAACTTCTTTGTATTCCCACTTCTTTGGTAAATCCGTTTCATAAACGTACAAGTGTAACATCCCCCCATCAAATTCTACTTCCACATTCTTATGCAGACCGTCTTTGAATACGCCGATATTCTTGTTCAGGTGCTGCAACTGCTTATAAGGCAATCCCAACGGCAGACGGTACACATATTCGGTTCCATTCTCCATTTTGGCTTTACGAATAAATTGGCACTTCTTCACGTTGCCATTTAACCCTTTGACGTGTGTTCCGGTGTACTCAAATATCTTCTCAATCTTATTTTTATCGGACATGTTTTCGGTTCTTATGGACGACAAAAGCCCGGCTGACAGAAGAAGTGAAACACCGATAGTAGAAAGCATGAATAAAACACCTCACAAGAAAAAGATTCCGATAACTCGAATACATAATATACAAGCAATAACATAATCTACTGTAGGGAAGTACAAGTTTCCAACCACACTTCCAACCAAGAAGTCATCTTAGAACAGGTTGAATGTGCTTCCCACCTTGGTAAAGACATACCATATCCCCCCGGCACAAGCTACCAACAGCACCCCGTTTGATACCCACGGATTAATACTGATTTTTCCTCTATCCTCCAGGATCGCCATGGTAATGAGTGTGGCCGCCATACTTCCTGCAATGATAATCATTTCTCCCACCCGATAACCACATCACCATATTTCCCCCTGGCTTTGCAGATATATTGGCTATCCCGTTCCCAGTACGTGCTGCAACCGTATAGATCACGGTTAGGATATTCGGAACGGAGAAGGTCGAGAAACCCCTCCATCCCCTCTTCCTTTACAAATTCCTTTGCTGCATTGTAGCTCATCACACCGTCATAAGCCCCTCTTGTATGTTTAATCATGTAAATTCCTCCTCTTCATATAATCCTCATGCATGAGCACCTTTACATAACTGCTGAAATTCGTCTAGAGACACCGTTGACGGCGTTTTTTTGGTGAATGGCATAGCAATCACCGTTCCAGCCAATGACACGTTCTACGCTTCAATAGGTGGCTCTCCTAGTGCGTATGTAGAGGTTAGTGGTTCATCCTCCTACATTGTCACTAGGTATGTATAGGAGGGGTTTCATGGGATATGGAAAAAGCAAAGCTCCTATCAGGATAGACAATCAGGAACTTAAGTCACAGTTGGCAGAGAAACCGACATATGTAGATAGTGTGGCGACAATGAAATCCAGGAATAACTTTAAAGAGAATGACGTAGTTGTAACACTTGGATATTTCACTCCTAATGATGGCGGAGGAGGAACATATTTAGTAAAAAACACCGCCTCCGTAGAAGATGGCGGCTCAACTATTACGTTAAATAATGGAAGGCAAGCTCATCTGCAAAGCTTTGGATTTGTAAACTATAAACAGTTCGGGGCAATAGGAGACAGTATCAACGATGACGGAGTTCAGATTAAGAAAGCTCACGCTTATGCAAATGCAGCGCGGATACCGGTGGTAAATCTAACTGGTGAGTATTGGCTTAAAGAGACGAGAGATATTGTTGTAAAAACAAGCACCAATTTAGGATCGACTAAGCTACACGTTAATGAGGCATTAGCACCTGAAACCGGGGCACAAATTTATCACATCACAACCAACCATACAGCTTTTAATCTTGGATCTGCTTTGCGAAGTGCTATTCTTCCTAAAATGAAAAAAGGCACAGCCTTAATCGCAGAACTTCAAGAATACGAAAATCATTTCATCCGAGTTTTTGACTCGAACACAAAAGTAGGAAAAAGGCAAGGTGCAAACGTTGATAGCGGAAGGGATATGGAAGAGTTCTTTGTCGTTGAAAATGGCGGACGTTTAGTCGGCGATATAACGTGGAACTTCACTGGAATAACATCTATTGAAGCAAGGAAAATGGATGACAATTATCTCATATTTGAAGGTGGCACGTTTCTTTTATCTGGAGATTTAACCGGAAGCACAGTAGAAGTATACAAAAAGACAGGTATATGGATACACCGAAGTAGGGTAATTGTCCGAAATCAATTTGTCGGGCATGAAGATGGAATGGATGACAATATGTCAGCAGCAAGTGATGGGTTTTACCACATTGGTGGTTGCTATGATATAACAATAGAGAATTCACGTCCTATCCCTCGTAAATATTACACTATAAACGGAACGCCAAGAGGGACTTACGGAATCAGTGGAAGCAGAGTGATTAATCTAACCCTTCGCAATTTAACAGGCGAAGGTTCTTCAGAGCACTGGGGTGTTATGGGCACTGACTTGCTTAAAAACGTGCATATTGAAAAATGCAGATTAAATCGGGTAGATGTTCACTTTCACGGGTGGAATTTCACTATAACAGATACAGATATAGGAAATAGAGGATTTCGTTTAACAGGCGGAGGGACTTTGAACATAGAGAACGTAACTGTTAACGGCAAAGATTTTGTTCAATTCCGAGAAGATTATGGATCTAGGTGGGATGGAGATATCTTTATAAAAAAATCAAAACTGATTATTAGTGATCCTACCTCTGGATCGAAAATACTTTCTTTTTCTCCTATTGGGGCTTATGACTATGGGTACAAGATAATTCATGGAAGAAAGATATCTGTAGAAGATTTTGTATTCGATTATTCACAAGTTCCTGACAATCTTGGGAATGCGTATCTCTCTTGGTTTACACATTATGCGTCTTTGTCCGAAAACCGAGTACAGTACCCCTATCATATAGAGTTTAAAAACGTACACGTTGTTGGTCGTGAAAAAGGTGTGCGTTTCTTCAATCTAGGAAAAGCAAATCTGTATTATTCACCAAAGAAAGGAAAGCTCAACGGCCATAACATTATCACTAATGCTTATTATCGCTTTGACACCATTGACACAGAAGATATGTTAGACGTTCCTCAAGGTATTACCGATTGTCATATTTTTATAGATGTCAATGCAAGTGATGTGTACACTGACGATAATTCGATGATACCTAAAGTAGAAATCATTAACTGTAAACATTTAAACTTGCAAACGAAATCTGCTGCCGGGGTTTTCCTGATAAAAGATAGCGAAATTGGTGTGTTGGATGGGAATGGAGCGGGTAGTTCAAAAGGGATTTATCATTTTGAAAATTCAGAAGTAAAACCAAACATTATAAGTGGAGATTCAAGTGATTGTTTCTATTTGAACGGCGCTAAAGTTTCATGGGTGAACTGTACTATCCATCCTATTAAAGTTGAGGGAGCGGTTGATTGGGATAAGACTCAGGCTAATACTGGGATATTTAAGATTTGGTCAGGTAATTTTCAAGTTTTCAACACTCATATAGGAACAAGGTTATCCAAAG
>NZ_LT732535.1:0-1690553 GCF_900156915.1 Sediminibacillus massiliensis
TTCCGTGGGGAACGCTTCAGCCAGGGTACTACTTGAGTAGGCTCCTTTGCTCCCTTGGGACTGCGATTACTCGTCCCACCGAAGACCTTTTGGGACTGCGATTACTCGTCCCACCGAAAACCATGCGCCGAGGAATCTTACTACGAAGCGATACTAGAAGACGCAGGCGCATCACTGCGGGGTCTTCAGACTGTTCCTTTCCCACTGGAGTCTCGCATTTTTCCGCAGCTTGGTATAGTTTTCTGATTTGGTGAGAAGTAATCCTGAAAAGTGTCTAACATGGTAATTCCTATTATAAATGGAAAAATCCTTTGCGCAGCGGGGGATAGAACACGGTGATTCTTCCAGGAACAGCACTCCATGCTTTCGGAATTCCAGGACTTTTTACAAGACACCCATGCATTTACACTGCGAGCAGAAAATCGAACTTTTTTTCAAGGAGTGTCGCATTCTTCCTCTGCTTTCGATAGATATCTTAATGTGATAAGTGTTCCTAAAGTATGTCTAACATGAGGTATTTCTAACTTCAAAATTCAGAAAATCCCTAACAGCGAAGTGTTCTGCCTCCGCTGTTTGTATGTTTCTGCATTTTGGATAGAAAAAATCTCAATAACTTCTCAACTGTTATTTTCTCTAACTATTACAGAATGCCATAACAAGCTGCGGTAAAATGCGAGACTCCTACGGGAAAGGAACAGTCTGAAGACCCCGCAGTTGGCGTTTTTTTGCCAGCGAGGAGGCTGAAGCGTTCCCTGTGGAAAGCGAGTATTTTACCGTAGCGCCGGGTTAGTACATACCTGTAAAGGATTAGAGAAAGTCTCTCTGAGATAAATTGTCCACTAGTTCTCAATTCTTCTCAACTGTAAATCTTAAAAGAGAGTATAAAGCGATTAGTATCAGCCTCGAATAACGGGGTCCTTTTTTATATTAGAGCCCAAACGTGATAGAATGTACTTTAGTAGACGAGGACGAAGAATTTTTACATAATAGGAAAATAGATATTTAAAGGAGTGCCTGTCATGTCGAACAAGCTTGTATTAATTGATGGAAATAGCATCGCCTACCGGGCTTTTTTTGCTCTCCCGTTATTGAATAACGATAAGGGCGTTTATACGAATGCTGTTTATGGCTTTACAAATATGTTGTTGAAAATACTCGAGACGGAAAAACCTTCCCATCTACTGGTTGCTTTTGATGCGGGTAAAACGACGTTCCGTCATAAAACCTATACAGAATATAAGGGAGGCAGACAAAAAACGCCGCCCGAACTATCTGAACAGTTTCCTTTGTTGAGGGAAGTTTTGGATTCATTTGCCATATCACATTATCAATTACCTCAATATGAAGCAGATGATATTATCGGTACACTTGCGAAACAAGCAGAAAAAGAGGATTGGGATGTTACCGTGATTTCAGGTGACAAAGACCTTCTGCAGCTTGTTTCCGATAAAGTTACTGTAAGTCTGACAAAAAAAGGGCTGAGTGATATTGATGCATACACTCCCTCTTTTATGGTGGACAAAATGGAAGTCAGTCCTGACCAGATAATTGATATGAAAGCGTTGATGGGGGACAGTTCTGATAACATTCCCGGTGTTCCCGGTATAGGTCAAAAAACCGCTGTTAAGCTGTTAAAACAGTATCAGACATTGGAAAACCTCTATGAAAACATTGAAGGGGTCAGCGGAAAGAAACTAAAAGAGAAATTGGAAAATCACAAAGAAGATGCTTTCATGAGTAAACAACTTGTCACCATTTCCTGTGATTCTCCTGTAGAAATCGGTCTTGACCAAATTGTTTATGAAGGATATCAGTCACATAATGTGAGTAGCATTTTTAAGGAACTGGGCTTTCAATCGTTGCTTGACAGAGTTGGAGGAGAACTGGCCGAAGGTGACAACGCGGAAAATATGGAACTTCCAGAAATCGAGGTTGTCGTCCTGGATGATTTGGAAGAAGATTTATTTACCGGTGAAGAAGCGCTTGTTGTAGAAATGCTCCATGATAATTATCACAGGGAACCGATCAAGGGATTTGGCATTTCCAACAACAATGGAAATTACTTCATTCCTACCGATGCGGCCGTAAATTCCGAGGTTTTCAAAAGATGGGCAGAAGATCCTGCAAACAAAAAATGGGTATTCGATGCCAAAAAGACAATGGTTGCACTGCTGAACCAAGATATCCACATGAAAGGTATCGATTTTGATTTATTGCTTGCTTCCTATCTGCTCAACCCATCCGAAAATAATCATGATATCCCGGCGATCAGCCACCGTATGGGTGAAAAAGATGTGAGTTTCGACGAGGAAGTATATGGAAAAGGTGCAAAAATGAAGCTGCCTGAACAGGAGCTATTTCAAGAACATTTGGCACGGAAAACGAACATGATATTTCGCTTGAAAGATAAAATGGAAGAACAACTTCGTGATAATCAACAATTCAACTTATTCAAAGAAATGGAAATGCCATTAGCAGTAATTCTGGGTGAGATGGAGCACCAAGGTGTACGGCTCGATGTGGAACGCTTGCAGGAAATGGGTAATGAACTGCAAGCACGGTTGACCGAGATAGAAAAAGAAGTCTTTGAACTTGCCGGGGTAGAATTTAATTTGAATTCGCCAAAACAATTGGGGCCTATCCTGTTTGAGAAGTTGAATTTGCCGGTGATTAAGAAAACGAAGACAGGTTATTCTACATCGGCTGATGTATTGGAGCAATTGCAGGACCAACATGAAATCATTCCGAAATTATTGATGTACAGACAATTGGGCAAACTGCAATCAACATACATCGAAGGACTGCTTAAAGTTGTTGACAAGAAAACGAATAAAATCCATACCCGTTTCAACCAGGCACTTACCCAAACAGGACGCTTGAGTTCTATAGAACCTAATTTGCAAAACATCCCTATCAGGCTGGAGGAAGGCAAAAAAATCAGGCAAGCCTTCACCGCAGAGAAAGAAGATTGGATAATATTTGCCGCAGATTACTCTCAAATCGAGTTAAGGGTTTTAGCTCATATTGCCAATGATGAAAAGTTAATTGAAGCATTTACAGAAGATCGTGATGTCCATACCCAGACCGCAATGGACGTTTTTCATGTCAATGAATCAGAAGTCACTTCTAATATGCGCAGGCAGGCTAAAGCAGTGAACTTTGGCATTGTTTATGGAATAAGTGATTATGGATTATCGCAAAGTCTTGGAATAACCAGAAAAGAAGCCAAAAAATTTATTGATCGTTATTTAGACAGTTATCTTGGTGTGCGTGATTATATGGAAGAGGTCGTTCAGGAAGCGAAGCAAACAGGCTATGTTACTACACTTATGAAAAGAAGAAGATACTTACCTGACATTACGAGCAGAAACTTCAACAAGCGAAGCTTTGCCGAACGAACTGCTATGAACACTCCGATCCAGGGAAGTGCTGCGGACATAATCAAACTTGCTATGATCAATCTTCATGAAATGCTAAAAAATGAAGGATTGCAAGCCAAGATGCTATTGCAGGTACACGATGAATTAATACTGGAAGCGCCTAAAGATGAACTGGAAAAGTTGAAAGAATTAGTTCCAGCGGCGATGGAAAGCGCGGTCGAATTGAATGTACCGCTTAAAGTGGATATTGCCTATGGAAAAACGTGGTATGATGCAAAATAGCAAGGAGAGAGACTTTGAATGCCAGAGTTGCCGGAAGTAGAAACTGTAAGAAAGACACTATTGCACCTTGTAAAGAACAAAGAGATTAACGATGTACAGGTGTATTGGGACAATATCATCAAAAAACCCGCACAACAGGAAATTTTTAAGCAAAGTTTAATCGGACAGACAATTCATGATATCAGAAGAAAGGGCAAGTTCTTGCTTTTTGACTTGAATGATTATGTATTGGTTTCCCATTTGCGGATGGAAGGAAAGTATGGTGTCTTTCCATCTTCCACTCCATTATTGAAGCATACACATGTCGTCTTTGCTTTTACGGATGGGGAGGAACTCAGATATAACGATGTCCGTAAATTCGGGACAATGCATCTGTTTAAAAAGGGAGAAGAAGCAGCAGATAAACCTTTAAGCTTGTTAGGACCAGACCCTTTTGAAGATGACTTCGATTTATCCATATTTCAGTCGAAAATACAAAAAAGCGAACGTTCAATTAAGGCCATCCTGCTTGATCAGTCAGTGATAGCAGGTTTGGGAAACATCTATGTGGACGAGACATTATTCAAGGCGGGAGTTCATCCAGAACGGAGAGGATCAAGTCTTACGGAAAAGGATATAAGCAAAATTCACCATGCTGCTGTCGATACGCTCCTGTTGGCGATTGAGCAAGGAGGTACGACGATACGGTCTTATGTTAACAGTCAGGGACAGATCGGTATGTTTCAGCAGGAGTTATTCGTATATGGGCAACATAATGAACCTTGCAAAAAATGTGGTTCGCCAATTGCAAAAATAAAAGTGGGGGGAAGGGGTACTCACGTCTGTACCACTTGTCAGAAGTAATAAGAAGAGTTCCGAAACAGGAAAAAGCACAGCAGAATAGTTACCGCCATATACTGAACGTGTAAAAGTATAGGTAAAGGGGCTATTTTGCATGGTCGATTTCTCTACATTTATACTACTAGCTGTAGCAGTCAGCTTGGATAGTTTCATGGTAGGCTTTACTTATGGAATCCGTAAGATGGTTCTACCTGTCCGTTCTATTTGGATCATAGCGGTAATTACGGGAATCGTATTTTTCCTTTCCATGAGTATCGGTGCCTTGATCACTTCTTTTCTCTCTCCGCGCGTAGCGGAAGTAATCGGGGGGAGTGTGCTAATCCTAATAGGAATCTGGGTTATTTATCAATTTTTCAAAACAGATAGATCGGAGAATGAAACACCGGTCTTGTTAAAATTGGAGATAAAGTCTTTGGGGATTGTTATTCAAATTTTGAAGAAACCTATGACAGCTGATATGGATAAATCGGGGAAAATAACTGGCATCGAAGCATTTCTGCTTGGTCTGGCCCTCTCTGTAGATTCGCTGGGAGCGGGAATAGGTGCTGCCATGCTCGGTTTTACTCCTGTTTATGCAGCAACTGGCATTGGAGTAACAACAGGATTATTCCTGGCAATAGGATTGAAAAGTGGTTATTTGTTTTCCTACTGGAACTGGCTGCATCGATTGACTTTTTTACCCGGGATTATCTTGATTTTAATCGGAATATTTAAAATGACGTAGAGGTGTTATATGATGGCGGTCGTAATCGGTTTAACAGGCAGTATAGCCAGCGGAAAAAGTACGGTATCGACTATGTTTGAAAAATTAAACATTCCTGTGGTAGATGCTGACAAATTATCACGGGTGGTGGTGGAACCGGGCGAAGAAGCTTACAGAAAAATAGTGCATGCTTTTGGTGAAGACATTCTATTGGAAGATAAACAGATAAACCGGGAAAAATTAGGCCGACTCATTTTTTCCGATAAAATGAAGCGGCAAAAGTTAAACGAAATCGTCCATCCTGCAGTAAGGAAAGAAATGATTGCTGAAAAAGAAAGGTATCTAAGCCAAGGAGAAAAAGCTGTTGTCTTGGATATCCCTCTATTGTTCGAGAGCAATCTCGCACATTTTGCAGATAAAACCATCGTTGTATTTGTCGATCAGGAAGTTCAAATCGACAGGCTTATGAAAAGAAACAACTTTACTAGGGAAGAAGCGATGGATCGGATTAATTCTCAAATGAGTTTGTCGGAGAAAGTGAAACTCGCCGATGAGGTGATAGACAATAACGGCTCCATAGAAAACTCCTATGAACAGTTGCTGCATATTTTGAAAAATTGGGGCATATTTTAAAAAACCTGGATTATTTCCAGGTTTTTTTATTTTGGAAAACAGGCATAGGTTTTTGAGTCATTTCTTTTGAAAATCAAACATAATATTTTTAATGTGTTATACTTAATATTAGAAATGTTATTTAAAGTATATCATATTAGGGGGTTATGAATGTGGTTACTCGGATTGCTATAAATGGTTTTGGGCGTATTGGCAGAATGGTGTTCAGAAAAGCATGTAAATCGGAGCAAATCGAAATCGTTGCTGTCAATGCAAGCTATCCTGCAGAAACGTTGGCTCATTTAATCAACTATGATAGTGTCCATGGGCAATTCAGTCCGAAAGCAAGAGCCGTCGCAGGAGGAATCGAAGTGGATGGGAAGAAAATTCATTTAACATCCAGCCGTGAACCTTCCGAATTACCATGGAAAGAATATGATATAGATATTGTTATTGAAGCCACTGGAAAATTCCGATCGAAAAGTGAAGCATCGCAGCATCTAAAAGCCGGAGCAAAAAAAGTGATTATAACTGCACCGGGAAAAAATGTGGATGCAACATTTGTAATGGGAGTAAATGAAGAAAAGTACGATCATACACGACATCATGTTCTTTCAAATGCTTCGTGTACGACAAACTGTCTGGCACCAGTCGTCAAAGTGATCGATGAAGCTTTTGGCATTGAAAATGGCATGATGACTACCATCCATTCTTTTACAAATGATCAGAAAAATCTGGATAACCCGCACAAGGATTTACGGCGTGCAAGAGGTTGCACACAGTCGATCATACCTACTTCTACAGGGGCAGCCAAAGCACTTAGCGAAGTGCTGCCTAATATGAAAGGCAAGTTGCAGGGGATGGCATTGAGGGTACCTACACCAAATGTTTCCTTAGTTGATTTGACAGTAGACGTAGCCTCCTGTGTCAATAAAGAAGAAGTCAATCAGCTGTTTGAAAGAAGAGCCGCTGCAGATTTAAAAGGAATTTTGGGATTTAATACAGAACCTCTTGTATCCTCGGATTACTGTACAACTGAGTATTCCGCAGTAATTGACGGATTGTCCACGATGGTAATTGATTCCAAAAAGGTGAAAATCCTCGCCTGGTATGACAACGAGTGGGGGTATGCGTGTCGTGTCGTCGACTTAGCCTGCCATGTCGGCATGGCTATAAGCCGCAGCGAAAGAGTTTACGTCTCCTAGCTGGATAATATCCATTGATTGCCTCATACTAAAAAAGACTGCCAATGCCCTGGCAGTCTTTTTACCTCTTTTATGCCTTTTCAAGTATGTAAAAAAATTCACGAACATGCTTGCAAAAACAAGATAAACAATATATACTTTTTTTGCACCTGGAAAGTAGATGTTTATTTCCACATGGAAAAACCGTCTATTTCCAAAATAAATGTTTTAGATGAAATGCAATTGAGGTATACAATAAAAGCGAAAGTTAATTAAGGGTTGAGAAACCATGGCTTTGGCGATAGAAGAGCCGCATTTCTCTTTTCTTCTAAATAAGTATGTTGTAATGCCTGCTTAAAGGGTTAGGACCTCTCAGGACTAACTTTCCCCCGTGGTGGTTCATGCTTTATTTAGGAGGCAATTCTTTATTTACGAGGGGGATTTTATCAATGGATACAATGGGCAGACACGTTATAGCAGAATTATGGGATTGCAATATAGATAAACTAAACGATATGGGATTGATTGAGCAAATCTTTGTGGATGCAGCACTGAAAGCTGGTGCGGAAATCCGGGAAGTTGCTTTTCATAAATTCGCCCCGTATGGCGTGAGTGGTGTCGTTATTATTTCAGAGTCGCATTTAACAATCCACAGCTTTCCGGAACATGGATATGCAAGCATAGATGTTTATACTTGCGGAGATATTATTGATCCCAATGTGGCTGCGGAATATATCGCTGAAGCGCTTGAATCGAAAAAAAGTGAAAAAGTGGAAGTTCCTAGAGGGATGGGGCCTGTCAGCCTTAAACAGACAAATGCTCTGTAATAACCCAAAACCGGAAGTCCTTGCTGTAATTCAGCAAGGGCTTTTTACCTTTTAAAGAGGCCATAAAAATTAATAGAAATTTTTGATTATCGTTTAAATGTCAAAAACGTGTTAAAATAAGTTAATAAAGTCATTGCGACATTTAAAACGAGGTGCTTTCATGAACTTTCGACAATTTTTCAGTAAGTTTTTTAACAATCATTCCGAAACAAGTGAAAATCACTGGGACCAGAATTTACAAACACATTATTTTAAAACGACCAAAGATAAAGGTTTCCAGGTGATTGAAGATTATTTCAACAAATCCAGTAACTGCGAAATCGTGGCGTTATCCAAGGAGCACGGTGAGATCAGTGTGAATTTCTCCAAAGGGAGAAAAGCGTTTGTCGTTGCCACTGTCATTATGGTGAGACCTTACCGGACTGCTGTAGATTTTTCTGTTACCACAGAATCGGTAATACCTTTCGACCTGGGCTACAGTCATAATTTAATACCTAAACTATATGATGAATTGAAGAAAGAACTCACGTACATAGAAGATCCTAAGAGAAACAATGCACAAGTTTAGAAAAACCTGTATCCAATGTGGAGATGATACAAAATGAGATGTCCCAATTGCCAATATAAAAGTACAAAAGTGTTAGATTCCCGCCCGATTGAAGAAGGACGTTCAATCAGAAGGAGAAGGGAATGCGAAGAGTGCGGGTTTCGGTTTACTACATTCGAGCGTCTAGAAGAAGTTCCTTTGATTGTAGTAAAAAAAGAGGGTACTCGGGAAGAATACAGTAGAGAAAAACTGATGCGGGGACTTATTAAAGCATGTGAGAAAAGGCCTGTTGCTTTGGAGCAGATTGAATCGGTAGCTGTGGAAGTGGAAAAAGAACTCCGTAACCGGGGAACCTCTGAGATACAGAGCAAAGAAATCGGGGAGATGGTGATGGACAGATTGTCTTCTATCGACGAGGTAGCTTATGTACGGTTTGCTTCCGTGTATAGACAATTTAAAGATATCAGCGTTTTTCTGGACGAATTGAAAGACTTAATAAGATCAGATAAAAAGTAACACCATTCGCAGGAGAGGTTGTTTTGGAAGGAGGCTATCAAATGGAGCAACAACATATTGGTAAATTGCTGCCGATTGAAGGGTATCAAATTAATTTGCAAAAAGATTTGCCAACAGACTATCAACTGGCGCTCACCCATCTGTACCAGCCACTGATTGGCAGTGAAGCGGTTTCTTTATACCAGACACTCTTAAGCGAATATTATTTGAAGACTTCTGCTGTCGAACCTAAAACGCACCATACTCTCATGAATTATCTGTCCCTACCTCTTGATAAGATCTATCAATCCAGATTGAGGCTTGAAGCTATCGGTTTAGTCAATACATACAAGAAAGAGACTTCCCAAAAGAATATTTATTCTTATGTATTAAACCCGCCTTTTTCACCGTCGGCCTTTTTTGACGATGGGATGTTATCGCAGCTTTTGTATCATCATATCGGTGAGAACAAGTATATGGAATTGGTTCAAGCATTCGGTGAATATAAACCGAAGGCAGATATAGAGGGAGAGGAAGTCACTGCCGACTTTTCTGACGTTTTCAGTACCTTTCCCGCTTCTGCCGATTGGAAAGAAGATACACCAGGTTTCAGCGAAAAGGAAAAAACGGAAGGTCCGACAATTTCCGCCAATCATGCTAATATTGACTTTCCATGGATTGAGCAGATGTTGAGACAACGCATGCTGCCTGTTTCAAGAATTTTGACCTTATCCAACAAAAAACTGGTCAATCAAATGGTGGTGCTTTATGGCCTTACCAGCCAAGACGTAGAGAATGCTATTTTTTGGGCTGTAAACGATGAGAACTATTTAGATGTTAATGAGTTTAAAACGGCTTGTCATGATTTATTCCAGTCCCGTCAAGACAAAGCGGAAATCAGATTGGTGGAACGGACAACTTCAGAAGAAACAGATAAGAAGAAGGAACCACAAACAAAAGAAGACAAATTTATGCATTTGCTCGAAAATATTTCGCCAAAACAATTATTGGAAGACTTATCGGGCCAAGCTGCTTCTGCTCAAGATTTGAAGGTGATCCGTGATGTAATGTCCCAACAAGGACTTTCCACAGGAGTTATGAATGTGCTGGTCCATTATGTCCTTCTAAAGACAGATATGAAACTGTCAAAGGCCTACCTCGAGAAAATAGCCAGCCATTGGGCCCGGAAAAATGTGAAAACCGTTAAACAGGCAATGAATTTGGCAAAATCTGAGAATCGCAAATACCAGCAGTGGGGCAACAAGAAATATTATAATAAGCCGGCAAATAAGGAAGTAATCCCTGATTGGTTTAAAGAAAGAAAGCAGGCGGAGAGTTCAAACTCGGAGAGCCCTGTCCAAGTCATAGACCAGGGACAGGAAACCGAAACGGAAGACATCGCTGCATTGTTGAAACGTTATTCGGAAAGTTAATGTATATTTTAATAAGGATGATTGTATATGGAACCAATTCAAGCTTCTCTGAAAAAATGGATGAGAGACAATAAGAATTTTTTAAATAACTTCAACCAATTGCGAAGCGAAGTGCTGAATGATTCGGAAATCAAACAAGTTATCCATAACAACCCGCAATTATCAGAGACAGACATCGATAAAAATCTGATGAAATTATATGAATTCAAATCCCAGTCGAAGAATTGCGTCGATTGCCCTTCTTTGGATAAATGCAAGAATATACTATCCGGTTATACTCCTTATCTTCAAGTGGAGGAAAAAAGCATCCGGTTATCCTATGAGAAGTGTTACCGGAAAGTACAGCGTGACGAACAGGAAAAGCATAGGACAATGGTGCAAAGCTTATACATGCCAAAAGATATATTGGAAGCTTCTCTTCAGGAGATTGACCACAGCGATCCGGAGCGCCATCTTGCCATAAGAAAAATTGTGGCATATCTGGATACAGTGGAGCCTGAACATCTTCCTTCGAAAGGGCTCTATCTATATGGTCCATTCGGGGTGGGGAAAACCCACTTCCTTGGGGCTTTGGCAAATGAATTAGCTAAGAAGAAAATTCAATCGATGCTTATTTATATGCCGGAATTCGTCAGAGAGATAAAAGCTTCCCTGAAAGATGATTCCATAAATGAAAAAGTAGACTATTTCAAAAAAATCCCTGTGCTGATGATAGATGATATAGGCGCTGAGTCGCAGTCAGCCTGGTTCAGGGATGAAATCTTGGGTTCGATACTACAATATAGGATGATGGAAAGATTGCCTGTTTTTTTCACTTCCAACTACAGCTTCGCACAACTCGAAAAACATCTAGCGACAACCAACCGCGGCGATATGGATGAAGTGAAAGCGGGAAGGATATTGGAAAGGATCAAACAAGTAAGCGAAGAAATCCCTTTATTCGGAGCAAACAGAAGAAGTTAACGAAAATCCTGATATTTTCAGGATTTTTTTATTTGCCTTCTTTATCCAGACTATGGCCCTGCGACTTCTCTCTTCAAGCACCTATTATAACCTTGTCATCAAAAACTTCTGTGACTTAATTTTAGTGCGAACTCCCCCCACGTTCTTCTCAGAAGGAAGGGGATGTTAAATCTATCGTTTTTTCTTCAAGTAGATAACTCATTTTTTTGCTTGTTCACCCATATAATGTAACAGCTTGATCGTGATGAGGGTGATGATTATTGCTTGATATATATTTCCGTTCTACAAATGAAACCATGACATTCTGTGACCGTATTGTTCAATATGGACATGAAGTGGAATTAAATTGGAAAACGAACAAGGAGTGGGGGAATCAGATAAGAATTCCGGAAGATGGTCATTCGTCAAAACAATTGGCTAATGCAGGCAGGGCAATGATGGAAGTGTTCATTAAGCACAGGGAAGCAGATATGGTAAGACAAACCATACAGCAAGTGTATTATTTCAAAGATAAAGAGGAGGTGCAACGGATCCTCGATTTGACTCAGGCCATGATCTCGGATTCCGAAGGTGATGGAGGGGTATTTCCTCAATCGGTTGACCTTCGAAAGGAATTGTTAAAATCGTTTAATGAAAATGTCCTGGAGGAAAAAACAATCCATTTTGATTCGATTGTAAAATTCCGTCTTCAAAACTACCGGGAAGCTCTTAAGGAAGTGGTCGGGCTGGCCATAGATGAGTTCAAAAGAGAAGAAGATTATCAGTCATTCGTACAATCTTTGCGTGAGTATGTTGCAAAAAAGAAATCGAAATTCAATACAGTTCATATAATCCAAGGGAACGATTTCAAGTTTTTCAAAGCGAATGGAAAGCCTTTTTCAAAAATGGAAATTAAAATGTTGATTCAACAGGAGCCTCTTTACATAGTTGGATTGGATGATAACGAATTGAATTTGACCCCGTTACTTGCGATGTCTCCTGAAAAGATTATCATCTATGGAGACCATCCTGCTGAACCGAAAACGTTGACATTGATCAATGTATTTCAGGAGAAAGTCGTTTTTAAGCCATTTAGTAATTTTCCATTCCCTAATTATTTAAGAAATTGATATACAGGCTTGACTTTTTCATTGGTATGTAGCTATAATACGGTCATATATGATTAATGGTAATGATGAGGATAAGATCAATGTTTCAGGAATACTATTAGAGAGGGAAGCCGTCTGGCTGAAAGCTTCCTGTATATCCGGCATTTGATTACCACCTTTGAACTCTGCTTTGGAATATGAGTAAATTGCAGCGTCCCATCTACGTTACAGATGCTTAATGAGCCGCATTTTTGCGGGAATTAGGGTGGAACCACGAGTACAACGCTCGTCCCTTAGCTTTTCTGCTGAGGGACGGGCGTTTTTGGTTTAACCGGAGAAGAACCTCATCCCTTACTAATGTACATTACAATGAATAGGAGCGAGAGCAATGGAGCAATCAATTTTTATAACATTCCCTGATGGCGCAAAGAAAGAATTTCCCAGAGGCACTACAGGCGAAGATATAGCTGCGTCTATTTCACCAGGTTTAAAAAAACAAGCGCTGGCCGTAAAACTGGACGGTGTTGCCTATGACTTACGTCGTGAACTTCCAGGAGACGGAACAATCGAAATAATTACAAATAAAAACCCGGAAGGCATTGAAATCATGCGTCATTCTACTGCTCATTTGATGGCGCAAGCAATAAAACGATTATATAAAGACGTCCAATTTGGCGTTGGTCCTGTTATTGAAGACGGATTCTACTATGACTTCGACATGGAAGAGTCCATCACACCTGAAGACCTTCCTAAAATCGAGAAAGAAATGCAGAGGATTGTCGATGAGAATTTAGATATCGTCCGGAAAGAAGTGCCGAGAGAACAAGCGAAAGAAATGTTCCGTGAAATCCGAGACGAATTGAAGTTGGAATTAATCGATGCTATTCCAGAAGGAGAAACAGTAACCATTTACGAACAAGGCGAATTCTTCGATTTATGTCGAGGGATACACGTCCCGTCTACAAGCAAGATTAAGATATTCAAATTGCTGAGTATTTCCGGTGCCTATTGGAGAGGCGACAGCAACAATAAAATGCTGCAGCGTATCTATGGAACTGCATTCGCCAAAAAAGCAGATCTGGATGAATACTTACGACTTCGAGAAGAAGCGAAAGAAAGGGACCATCGTAAGTTAGGAAAGGAATTGGATCTATTCACTGTCTCTCAACAAGTTGGACAAGGCCTGCCTCTATGGCTTCCAAAAGGTGCGACGATCCGCCGGACAATTGAACGCTACATCGTCGATTTAGAAGAGCGCCTCGGCTATAACCATGTATACACACCTGTTCTTGGCAGTGTCGATCTTTATAAAACGAGCGGCCACTGGGATCATTATAAGGATGATATGTTCCCTACAATGGAAATGGACAATGAAGACTTAGTTCTCCGTCCAATGAATTGTCCACATCATATGATGGTTTTCAAGAACGAATTGCATAGCTATCGCAATCTGCCTGTCCGCATAGCGGAACTGGGAACGATGCACCGCCATGAGATGTCTGGTGCTTTGGCAGGTTTACAGCGGGTTCGTGCCATGACATTGAATGATGCCCATATCTTTGCTCGTCCAGATCAATTAAAGGATGAATTTATCCGAGTTGTCCAACTGGTCCAGGCTGTTTATAAAGATTTTGGAATCGACGACTATTACTTCCGTTTATCTTACCGTGATCCAGAAGATAAAGAGAAGTATGTAGATAACGACGAAATGTGGGAGAAAGCCCAGGCAATGTTGAAAGAGACAATGGAAGATATGGAACTGGAATATGTGGAAGCAGAAGGAGAGGCTGCCTTCTATGGTCCAAAACTTGATGTACAGGTGAAAACTGCTCTTGGAAAAGACGAAACCCTCTCGACTGTACAACTGGATTTCCATTTACCGGAGCGATTTGATTTGACCTATATAGGAGAAGATGGAAAAGAACACAGGCCTGTAGTAATCCACCGTGGTGTCGTATCCACTATGGAAAGGTTTGTTGCCTTCTTGATCGAAGAATATAAAGGAGCATTTCCTACTTGGTTAGCGCCGGTTCAGGCAAGAATCATTCCGGTTTCCGGGGATATACACCGTGATTATGCCAAAAAGGTGGAGGAAGACCTTCGTTTTAAAGGTGTTAGAGTGGAAATAGATGAAAGAGACGAGAAAATCGGTTACAAAATCAGAGAAGCACAAATGGAAAAAATTCCTTTCGCTTTGGTAGTGGGGGATAAAGAAATGGAAGATGAAGCGGTCAATGTCAGAAGGTATGGTGAAAAGGATTCTGCTACAATGTCGCTCGCTTCATTTAGTGAAAAAGTGGAAACGGAAATACGCAACAAAACAATGACAAAAAAATGATGTACAAAAAGGTTCCTGGCTGTAAAACAGGAACCTTTTTTCCTTCTTAATAAAGGACTGAATGATTGAAAAATCGACCTGTAAGCGGGATATTTAAATTAGGGGTTGTTTTTTTGTTCAAATTAAGATAGTATAAAAGAGTCGTTTTTTTGAAAACCATAAAAATAGCTTAAAGAGTTGACATCTTGTTATTATCATGCTATCATTTTATAGGTGAAATTAAATATTGATCTGAGGCAAGTAGAAGCACCCGCTTCTCACCTGATTGACGCATTTGTGCAGTTAGCAGGTTAATTTCCGTTTAAATTAGGAGACGTGTGGGTGCAGTATGTACCGACACTTTTTTAATGTAAAAAAACAGCAGCGACTTGTCGGTGAAGATCGTATATATTTTTTCGATAATCTATGGAGGTGGCTCATTATTAGCAAAGATATGAATGTCAATGAGAAAATCCGCGCACGCGAAGTTCGTCTCATTGATTCCAACGGCGATCAACTTGGTGTCAAATCACGCCAAGAAGCATTAGAAATTGCTCAAACAAGGAATTTGGACCTCGTACTAGTAGCTCCAAATGCCAAACCGCCGGTATGCCGGATTATGGACTACGGTAAATACCGCTTCGAGCAGCAAAAGAAAGAGAAAGAGGCACGTAAAAAACAAAAAGTTATTAACGTGAAAGAGGTTCGTCTAAGCCCTGGGATTGAAGATCATGACTTCAATACTAAATTGCGCAATGCCAGAAAGTTCCTTGAAAAAGGGGACAAGGTGAAGGCCTCAATCCGCTTTCGCGGTCGTGCAATTACTCATAAAGAGTTGGGACAAGAGGTTTTGGAAAAAATGGCTGAAGAGTGTAAAGACATTTCCACCGTTGAAACCAAACCGAAAATGGAAGGCCGCAGCATGTTCCTTATGCTTGCACCTATTAACGAAAAATAACTTTCAAGCAACATTAACTCAAATAGTTGTTCAAGCGAGAGAGGGGAGCCCATTCTCCGGCTGATTTCACTCGTTAACTTGGACATTTCAACTCAAGGAGGAAGAAACATGCCAAAAATGAAAACCCACAAAGGGACTCAAAAACGCTTCAGAAGAACAGGTTCTGGGAAGCTTAAACGCTCTCATGCATATACTAGTCACTTATTTGCTAATAAGTCTCAAAAGCAAAAGCGTAAACTTCGCAAAAGTGCAATTGTATCTGCTGGAGATTACAAGCGTATCAAGCAAATGCTTCCAAACAAATAAAAACATCTCGAATGGAATTCGTTTATATATATTAGGAGGGAATTATTATGCCACGTGTTAAAGGTGGAACAGTTACACGCAGACGTCGTAAGCGCGTATTAAAGCTTGCTAAAGGATATTACGGTTCTAAACATGCTTTGTTTAAAACAGCTAAACAACAAGTAATGAAATCAGGTCAATATGCATACCGCGACCGCAGACAGAAAAAACGTGAATTCCGTAAATTATGGATTGCACGTATCAATGCTGCAGCCCGTATGAACGACCTTTCTTACAGCCGTTTGATGCACGGTCTTAAACAAGCTGGAATCGAAGTTAACCGCAAAATGCTTTCTGATCTTGCTATCAACGATGAGCAAGCATTTGCGCAACTTGCTGACAAAGCAAAAGCAGCTCTTAAATAAATCGATTTTTAAAACCATTCTCATCTCTGGAGGATGGTTTTTTTATAGAGGAAAGAAACAGGGACCAGGGAATTGTCTCAGAATAATCAATGGAGGAGCCGGAAAAATTGGATTATTTTTTATTGGTTTTTGGATATATGCTGGTAATGAGTCTGATATCCTTTTTGGTGATGGGAAGCGACAAGCGAAGATCGAAGAAGAGGAAGTGGAGAATCCCTGAGAAAAACATCTGGCTGATTTCCATACTTGGCGGAGCTGCGGGGAGTTATTTGGGGATGTACTTTTTTCGCCATAAGACCCGGCATACTTCATTCCGGATAGGGATTCCGCTATTGTTGATCATACAAATAGTCGTCTTGTTTACAGGATTTCGTTAAATAAGACAAGCCTTTTCCAATCGGTTGTCATATTGGCTCGTCTCTTGTCATAGAATCTATAAGACCGAAGGGGAGGGAGCAGGTTATCGTGGACCAAATTAGTGTGTACTTCCTGACTTTTATGGAGAATGGCGGTTTTTTAGCTCCTCTAATGTTTATCGGTTTTCATTTGCTAAGGCCTTTATTTTTTCTTCCAGTAGTTTTTATTTGTATTACAGGCGGGATTCTGTTTGGAGCAGTTGCCGGTACGGTTTATTCTGTCATTGGAATCTCTCTTTCCAGTCTTGTGTTTTACCGGATAAGTCGTTGGATGCCTGGGACCCTCAGCAGGCTGGTAAGAATGAAACAGAGGTTGATGGGGAAGGGATCGAATTTCACTACTTCCCAAGTTGCAATTCTCAGACTAGTTCCTTTCATTCACTTTCATCTTCTCTCCCTATGTATCTTGGAAGTGTCTGCTAATTTTAAAGATTACATGCGGTCATCGATCTACTCGAATATCCCGATTGCTGTGGTCTATACTTCGTTCGGCAAATGGATTTCCAGCTTTTCCCCCGTGCTAATGGCACTGTCTTTATTCCTTTTAATACCACTTATTTATTTGCTTCGGAGAAAAGAAATCAAAGTGGAATGGGAAGAATTCTTCCTAAGACAGCAAACTGCCGGCACCGAAGGCACACTTAAGAATAAATAGAGAAATTTTAAAAAACCGGCTTACAAGAAGCCGGTTTTTATCTTGAAAATTATTTACCAAAACGCCGCAATCTTTTCTCAATAAACCATAAACTACGACATAACTTTTTTAGTATAATTTCCTTCCATCCTTTTCGGATTCAGTGCTAAACCGACGCTGCGGAAAAATACTCGCTTTCCGCGGGGAACGCTTCAGCCTCCTCGCGAGCAAAAAGCACTCACTGAGGGGTCTTCAGACTGTTCCTTTCCCACAGGAGTCTCGCATTTTTCCTTCGCTTATGATGGAATTTCTGATTAAGTGTAAGGTGGACCTATAATATGACTAACCTGGGTTATTCCAATTAAAAATTGAGAAAATCCCTAACAGCGAAGTGTTCTGCCGCAGCGGGTATATCAACTTCACTATCATCAGAACAAGAGGAAGCTTCCCTTGAATGAATTTTCACAATGTCGCAGTTTCCCTCAACTGCTTATTAGGATACTTCTTTCTGCATGGATTATTTCAGGACGAGGAGCTTGTTGAGTGGGTGTTTCCACTCGACTTTCGCATATGGATAGCGAATCAGGATTTCCTTTTCCATGAAATGCAAATCGTTTCTCTCCAAGCCTTTTAATTGAGCAGGATGTTTAGCATAAACGCTTATATTGACGACGTCGAATGAATTTTCGGTTGTGCCTAAATATTTTTCGCCTTCAAAAATATAGCCTTTGTATGTCATAAGAAAATTTTTCTTAGTATTATCTGGTTCGTCCAAAAAGTAAAAATCCTTTTTATCTTTAGCGACTTCAAGTTTCCGATTGGGATTTATGATGTATTTATAAACCGTGTACAAAATAAATATTATCGCTGTCAGTATCAATAGGCGGAATAAAATGACTATCATGATTAACCGTCTCCCTATTCGTAGTTACTCATTTATACGGATGAAAACATATAAAGTTTCAAAAAATAGAAATATCCATGTTATAATCAAAAAAATTCACGAATAAGTGCAAGGAGGAATCTTATGGATTGGGAACATTTATTTCATACCCAAAATATATTGGATAAACACATAGCTGCAAACCATCAATTGGCGCCCGAACAGTTGATGGATAAAAAAATATTGGCTTTATTAGTAGAAGTGGGAGAACTGGCCAATGAAACACGCTGTTTTAAGTTTTGGAGCAATAAGCAGCAAAGTGAAAAGTCCGTCATCCTTGAAGAGTATGTAGATGGTCTCCATTTTATATTGTCAATTGGTCTCGACAGGAGCTTTTCTTATGAATCAGGAGCTGTGGCATCATCCTCTGACATCACGGAACAATTCAACCGTGTTTTCGAACAAATTATCGTACTTAAGCGAAATCCAAGTAAAGAAACGTACAAGGAATTGTTTGATACATACATTACCCTCGGCTACTCGCTTGGTTTCACAGAACAAGATATAATGTCCTCGTACGATGATAAAAATAAAGTTAATCACCAACGGCAGGAACAAGGTTATTAACCGGAATCGGTATTTTTTGTTAAATCAAGCAAAAAAAGCTATAATTCAATTGTGGGATTAATCAAAAAAGGGGTGTACATATGACAGACAATAACGAAACATTAACGATGTTAAAAGAACTGACTGACGCCAGGGCTATTTCCGGAGATGAAAAAGAGGCCAGACAGGTCATGGAGAAGTATATCTCTCCATATGCCGATGAAGTATATACGGATAATATCGGCAGTCTGATTGCTAAAAAAACCGGGGAAGAGAATGGTCCTAAGATTATGGTTGCAGGCCATCTTGATGAAGTCGGCTTCATGGTTACACGTATCGATGATAAAGGTTTCGTGTATTTTCAGACAATAGGAGGCTGGTGGAGCCAGGTCATGCTTGCCCAAAGGGTAACACTGTTAACTCGAAAAGGAGACCTTACTGGAATTATCGGATCCAAACCACCACATATCCTTCCCCCAGAAGCTAGGAAAAAGCCGGTTGAAATAAAAGATATGTTTATCGATATCGGCGCTTCAAGCCGGGAAGAAGCGGAAGAATTCGGTGTTCGCCCAGGGGATTCTATCGTCCCTTACTTCGAATTCATCCAGTTGAATAATGAAAAGCTGCTGCTTGCCAAGGCATGGGACAACCGAATTGGTTGTGCTATCGCAATTGAAGTGTTGAAGCGCCTTAAAGGGGAATCTCATCCTAATGTAGTTTATGGGGTAGGTACTGTACAGGAAGAGGTAGGGTTGAGAGGAGCCCGTACTTCGACTCATACTGTCCAGCCTGACATTGGGTTCGGGGTGGACGTTGGAATAGCAGGCGACACTCCAGGTATTTCCGATAAAGAAGCAGACAGCAAAATCGGGGAAGGTCCTCAAATTATCCTTTATGATGCTTCTGCCATCGGACATAAAGGTTTAAGAGATTTTGTACTTGATACAGCTGACGAGAAGAAAATCCCATATCAGTACGCTACAATGGCTGCCGGTGGAACAGATACCGGATCCATCCACCTTACTGCCAACGGGGTTCCTGCACTATCTATTACTATCGCGACCCGTTACATCCACACACATGCTGCAATTCTTCATCAGGATGATTTCGAAAATGCGGTGAAGTTGATTGTAGAAGTGATAAAAGGGTTGGATGCAGATAAAGTGAAAGAAATTACATTTGGCTAAATCTACAAAATGGAGCAGAGCCTATAAAAGGCCCTGCTCCATTTTTTTGTGAAATATCTATGCCATATAAGAAGACATGATTTTACTTACATAATTTCTCGTCTCGGAGAATGGTGGAATACCTGCGTATTTATCAACGTTTCCAGGACCGGCATTATATGCGGCAAGTGCAAGTGAAGTATCTCCGTTATATTTATCCAGCATTTGCTTTAAATATTTCGTACCGCCCATGATATTCTCTGTGGGATCTAAAGGATTTTGGACACCTAGAGACTTAGCGGTAGCTGGCATTAACTGCATTAATCCTTGAGCTCCTGCATGACTTACCGCGTTTTCATCAAAATTGGATTCCTGTCGGACAACGGACCGGATCAATTTATGGTCAACCCCGAACTGTTCAGAGGCTTGTTGAATAATCTGGTCAATCGTATTACTGGCACTGGAAGATTCGGGTTCACTCACGTAGTTAATTTCAGGCGTATATGTATGAATGGGCTGAAGATTTTTTAAGGGAACGCTTGGTGCAGGCTTTTCTTCAGAAGTGTGCATGGTTAGCTCGGCATTCAAAAATTGCTGAAAAGCTGTTTCCAACATAGCTGAATTATAAGAAAAAACATTTGAATTGGTGTTCCTTAACATAGACATGGCTTGTAACTGCATTATTTGTTGCAGGTTTGTTAAATCCAAAAACATTCTCCTCTTTCTGTCTGACTAATATGGGACAAACCCCATTCTCTATGATAATCTCTTATATTTTACCCTAAAACGACGAAAGGTGGCAATTTCTTTTTTGATAGTCTCAATCCAAATTGAAAAGCTGTCCATATCACGGACAGCTTGTTTGTTATTGTGCCTGTTGGACACCTTTTTCCAATGTAGACAACATTTCTTCTTTTTCAGATTCATCTGATTGCTGCCAAATTAACTCGAATAGCACTCCCAAGCCGGGAAGCATTTTCTCTTCACCATTTTGGATGGCATCGACGATGGTAGCTTCCAATTGATCTTTGTTGTTGTCGGAGACATTTGCAAGAATTGCTTTTCTAAGGTTCAAGTCCATGTTATTCACCCCATATTTTGTTAGTCATAATATAAACCCGGTAATAGTTTGACCACAGCTCTATAAAATATGTATGATATAGAAGATATTAGTCAAAAGGATGATTTCAGTGATTACATCTGTCCAAAATAATAAAGTAAAGCAATGGAATAAATTAAAGAAACGAAAAGAACGGTATAAATCGAAATCATTTTTGGTAGAGGGTTACCATTTGGTAGAAGAGGCTTACCGGAGTAACTGGGAGATTGAAGAATTGATTTTAAACGAAAATACTTCGGTCCCAGAGTGGGGCAGGGGTTTTCCTTGTACCATTGTATCAGAGCATGTCTTCAAAACAGTCACAGATACTAAAACGCCTCAGGGAATAGCTGCAGAAATCAAAATGAAGCAGCCAAAGCTTGATCAGTTCCGGAAAATCCTCCTCATCGATTCCGTCCAGGACCCTGGTAATTTGGGAACCATGATCCGGACAGCCGATGCTGCAGGTTTCGAAGGAGTTGTTCTCGGGACAGGAACGGTCGATTTATATAATGACAAAGTTATCAGGGCAACCCAAGGTTCAATGTTCCATGTGCCAGTATTAGAAAAAGACTTAATTGAAATGATGGAGGAGTTGAAGGATCAAGATTATGAAATTTGGGCTTCAGCATTGACCAACTCTGAAGTGTACACCGATTGTGAAGTTCCGGAAAAGGTAGCGTTAATCATGGGTAACGAAGGAGCGGGAATTGACGCCGAAATCTTGGAAAGAGCGACGAGGAACATCAAAATACCTATATACGGTGCAGCAGAGTCATTGAATGTAAGTGTTGCAGCGGGAGTGCTCATGTACCATATTGCAGCCCGACTCTCATGAATCCCTGTAAGCGGGTTATAAGGGGTTGCAAGTTTTCTTCTCCTTTTCTATAATAGGAAAATAAGCATACATATGCGATTTGTTATTTCATATACGTGTACAGGCAAAGAAAGAGCCAGTAGATAATTATTAAACGATTCAAAGGGAAGGAATGCCCTGGACTGAAAGCATTTCTATCGTGATGGTTATTGAAATTTCACTCTGGAGCCGACGCCGGGACCTTGTATTACAAGTAAAGGCGTACCGGATTTATCCGTTATCAATACTCGAGTGGGCACATTTGTGTCAACAAGGGTGGTACCACGGTCTTTTTAAAGTCCCGTCCCTTTCTAGATGTAGAGGGATGGGGCTTTTTTGTTGTAGTTTAAGACTCTGGTACGAAAGAGATTTTAGATTTAAATAATAAAGGAGGTTCCTATAGATGAAGGAGCGATTAGAAGAATTACAAGCCGAAGCACTTGGGAAAGCGGAGAAGGCGGAAACTTTAAAAGACTTACAGGACATCAGAGTAGCATATTTAGGAAAAAAAGGGCCAATTACAGAAGTACTCCGAGGTATGGGAAAATTGTCAAAAGAAGAAAGGCCTGTGATCGGAGAACTGGCCAATAAAGTAAGAGAAGCGATAGCTGAGGCACTGGACACGAAAAAAGACAAGTTGGAAGCTGAAGAATTGGAGAAAAAGCTCGAACAGGAAACAATCGATGTTACGCTTCCGGGCAGACCAGTCAAGGTCGGCGGTCCTCATTTGCTGACTTCCATTGTGGAGGAGATTGAGGACTTGTTTATCGGAATGGGCTTTGAAGTGCGGGAAGGTCCTGAAGTAGAAACCGATTATTATAACTTCGAAGCATTAAACCTGCCAAAAGGGCATCCGGCCAGGGACATGCAGGATTCCTTCTATATTACAGAAGAATTATTGATGCGGACCCATACATCCCCTGTCCAAGCGCGGACTATGGGTGAATTCAAGGGGGCGAAGCCGGTCAAGATGATTTGTCCCGGTAAAGTATACCGCCGAGATACGGATGATGCCACGCATTCCCATCAATTTACGCAAGTGGAAGGTTTATATGTGGATAAAGATGTACGCATGAGTGATCTGAAGGGTGTCTTGAACCGATTCGCTAAGCAAATGTTTGGTGAAGATAGAGAAATAAGGCTTAGACCAAGCTTTTTCCCATTCACTGAACCGTCAGTAGAGATGGACATTTCCTGCAAAGTTTGTCATGGAGAAGGTTGTTCTGTTTGTAAAGGCACAGGCTGGATAGAAATCCTAGGTGGCGGAATGGTCCATCCACGTGTATTGGAGATGGCCGGCTATGACTCAGAACAATACACTGGCTTTGCTTTCGGAATGGGTCCTGAACGAATCGCAATGCTTAAATACGGTGTAGACGATATCAGGCATTTTTACACCAATGACGTCAGATTCCTAAAACAGTACCACAAAGCATAAATAAGGGGGAACACACATGTTTGTATCATTGAATTGGTTGAAAAATTATGTAGATTTAAAAGATATTTCGCCGGAAGAACTGGCTGAAAAAATAACCAAAACAGGCATTGAAGTGGAAGGTATTGAGTATATAGCTGAACAAAGCTCCAATGTGGTGGTCGGTTATGTGAAAGAATGTGAAAAACATCCGAACGCCGACAAACTTAATCTTTGTCAAGTCGACGTGGGAGACGAGGAACTGCAAATAATCTGTGGAGCTCCGAATATTGCGAAGGGTCAAAAAGTTGCCGTTGCTAAACCTGGCGCTGTATTGCCCGGAAACTTCAAAATCAAGAAGGCCAAGCTGCGCGGGGTGGAGTCCAATGGCATGATCTGCTCTTTGCAGGAGCTTGGAATCGAAGAGAAGTTTGTTCCGAAAGATATTGCTGATGGCATATTCGTATTTCCGGACGATACTGAAGTTGGTGAAGATGCGTTAAAGCTGTTGAATCTGGATGATGCCATTTTGGAACTGGGATTGACACCTAACCGTGCGGATGCCTTAAGTATGTTGGGGGTTGCATATGAAACGTCGGCAATTTTAAATACTCCTGTCGAGCTTCCTGAAGAAGAAGTCGACACTGTTTCGGAAAAAGCCGGTGAGTATATTGACGTGGAGGTTGAGGACTCCGAATTGAATCCATATTATGGGGCATTCGTCATCAAAGATGTCGAAGTAAAACCTTCTCCGTTATGGATGAAAAACTATCTTATGGCTGCCGGAATACGTCCTATCAATAACGTTGTCGATATCACAAACTATGTTTTACTTGAATACGGACAACCGTTGCATGCTTTTGATTATGACAAATTTGCTTCTAAACGAGTAGTCGTGCGACGGGCAAAAGCAGGAGAAAAAATAACGACTCTCGATGACCAGGAAAGAGATCTTGCAGAAAACCATCTTGTCATCACAAATGGAGAAGTTCCGACAGCCATCGCCGGTGTAATGGGGGGAGCTGATTCAGAAGTCTCCTCAGACACGAAAACTGTTTTGTTGGAAGCAGCTTACTTCGCACCTTCTGCCGTTCGCACTAGTTCCAAGGATCATGGCCTTA
This sequence comes from Sediminibacillus massiliensis, assembly GCF_900156915.1. GTDB lineage: Bacteria > Bacillota > Bacilli > Bacillales > Amphibacillaceae > Sediminibacillus_A > Sediminibacillus_A massiliensis. The sequence goes on from NZ_LT732535.1 coordinate 24,535, forward strand.
GAAGTGAATCAAGTACAAGATTCGAAAAAGGAATTGATCCAAACCGGGTAAAACGAGCAGGACGTAGGGCTTGTCAACTTCTTGCGGAATATGCTGGCGGAAAGGTTCTTGCCGGGGTTGCGGAAGTGGATCATCTTGACCGCTCGGAAACAGACGTAGCCATTACAGTCGAAAAAATAAACGAACGGCTCGGAACGGAAATAACAGAACAGGAGATCGCAGACATTTTGACGAAGCTTCATTTCGGGTATGATCAGGATGGTACGACTTTTACTGTCCATGTACCTACCCGCAGGGGAGACATTTCTATTTTTGAAGATATGGTGGAGGAAGTTGCCAGAATTTACGGGTATGACAACCTTCCATACACATTGCCTGAAGGTGCATCCCAGGCTGGGGGCCTAACAAAGCGGCAGTCTCTTAAAAGGGAGATCAAGCACTTTATGGAAGGCGCTGGCTTGATGGAATCTATCACTTACTCGCTGACAAGCAAAGAAAGGGCTGAAATGCTGGTAAGTCCGGAAGTAGAAGAAAAGAGCGCTGGGTCAGTCAGACTTGCTATGCCGATGAGCGAAGAACACAGCAACTTACGTCTGAGCCTTGTTCCGGAGTTGTTGGCTTCCCTTTCATACAATGTGGCAAGAAAGCAGGCCAATCTTGCTTATTATGAGTTGGGTACCGTATTTGTAAGTAACGAAGCAGGCACAATTACAAGCCAGCCGGAAGAGAAGCTTCGTTTGGCAGGTGCAGTGACAGGGCAATGGCTTGAACACCCTTGGCAGCAGGAGAAAAAGTCGGTCGATTTTTATTTGGTCAAAGGAATCGTCCAAGGACTTATGGAGAAATTGGACCTGCAGGTGGATTTCAAACAAGTCCAATTGAAGGGGATGCATCCTGGCAGGACTGCTCAGCTATTCATTGAGGGTATTCCTGCCGGATTCATTGGCCAGGTCCATCCGAATACTCAAAATGATTTTGATCTTAAGGATACTTATGTATTCGATATCGATGCAGATGTTTTGCTGGATCAAATTGACAGTGAACCGAATTTCAATAAGATACCACGTTTTCCGACTATCTCAAGGGACATTGCGTTGGTAGTCGATGAACAGCTTGCTTCAGGAGAAATACAGTCTACAATTGAAAAGGCAAGCGGTCCTCTTGTTAAGGAAGTTCAAGTTTTCGATGTTTATCAGGGGGAGCATCTGCCGGAAGGGAAAAAATCGATAGCATTTAATTTGCTGTACCTTGATCCGGATCGGACGCTTACTGATGAAGAAGTGGAAGCTTCTTACCAGGCAGTTTTGGAAGCAGTCCAAAACGAACACCGAGCTGAATTAAGAGGTTGATCAATAAAAGAAAGCAGAAGCCTTATTTGATATAAGCTTCTGCTTTCTTTGTGTTGGCAAAGTGCACCTTTGCACATTGTAATAACACTTGTTTTCCTTTGCTCTGGATCAGTGCGGCAGCTACACGGTCCACTTTTTGTGAAGCCCCTTTGGGGATTTCCGTTCCTAACTTTTCCGACAGTTTGTCCATTTCTTTTACAAAACTAGCCCTTGCTATGATCGAACCAGCTGCGACAGCGATTGAATGGCTCTCAGCCTTGGTCATAAAGTAGACATTTTGTTGAAGGGACGACCGTTCAGAAGCGAGATGTTTTTTATATATCGCTGGATCGGAAAATTGGTCGATCAGGATTCCCTCTGGTTTTAGTGGGGCAATTTTTTGGGAAAGTTTATTGATAGCATGGTGATGTAGCATTGTTTTCATTTTGCCCTGTGACCAGCCTTTACTTTGAAGCTGATTGTATTTTTCGTTGTGCAGGATTACCAGAGAATAAGGGATATCTTGTTTTATGATCTCCCTTGCGATCATCCGTATATTTTCATCGGTCAGGTTTTTGGAATCCTTGACTCCTAGGGCCTTAAGCATATTGATCTGATCCGCTGACACATAAGTGGCTGCAACAGTAATCGGCCCGAAGAAATCACCGGTTCCTGCTTCATCCGAACCAATATGAGAACTAGTAAACAAGGAAGAAGGCGGAGCATAGCTGTGAGATGCAGATGGTTTACTGACCCGTTGTTTTGCAGGCATCTGCTCGGATAGATTCCCCCATCGCCCGGCCTCTGCTTCCGGGGCCTTTCCTTGAAACAGAACCTTGCCGGATTTATATGCAGTGATGGAACAGGATGGTGTTTTCGCAGAGAATACAGCACCGGGTGGACTTTGTTTAAGGGAATTTATATAATATGATTTCATTTTTTCTATTTCTTTGTTGCTCACTTTTAACACTACTTGACCCATAAATATCTCTCCGTTTCTAACGAGTGTTTTTCTAGTATAGCAAAATTGCCAATGAACAAATAGCACTTTATACAGAATAGTTTCCTAATGGGAATGTTCATGTTAGTATTAAGTTTAGGATTTTCTCCATTAAATGAACTTTAAAAAGGTTATTTATTATCAGAGCGGCCGGACCGGAAGCGTTTCTACTACTGATAATTCAACTATATACAATTTTATATAAGCGAGGGGGTATAATCGTGTCCCAATCAGACAAAACACGTACCACAGTCGAAATACATAACCGTTCTTATACAATTGTAGGTGAAGAACCCGCACATCATGTCAGGATGGTGGCGAGCCTTGTCGATCAAAAAATGCGGGATATTTACGAATTGAATAAGAGTCTGGATACGACAAGATTAGCAGTTTTGACAGCTGTAAATACAATGAATGACTATTTAAAGCTGAAAGAAGATTATACAGAACTGCTGGGATCAATAAAACAAAAGAGGGAACAAGATAAAAATGATTGATTTAGTACTGTTATTAATACTTATTTTTGGATTTTTCATTGGCATAAAAAGGGGCTTTGTCCTGCAGTTATTCCATTTGATCGGTTTTATAGCAGCCTTCATCGTGGCGGTATTGTATTACGATGACCTAGCTCCACGCCTTCAGTTATGGATTCCTTACCCTGATTTACCAGACGACTCCTCATGGGCCATCTTTCTGGGTTCTACATCCATGGAGCAAGCTTTCTATAATGCCATTGCTTTTGCAATTATATTTTTCGGTGCGAGAATTATTTTGCAGATTATTGCTTCGATGCTTGATTTTATTGCGGCACTCCCCATACTCAGTTCGATCAACAGCTTATTGGGAGGCATCCTCGGATTTATAGAAATATACTTACTATTGTTTTTGTTTTTGTACATCGGGGCATTAGTGCCGGTTGAGTTCGTGCAGACCATTCTGGAACACTCTGCAATAGCCTCTTTCATCATTGAAAACACACCTTTTATTTCAAATCAAATCAAGAACTTATGGTTTGAAAATGTCGCTGATTTTTTTAATGACCAAATAAAAAATAGTTAAAGTCCGGATTTGAATCTTTAGGGGTCCGGGATGGAAAGAGGCTTCTCAATTATGCTTGTATGCTCCTCGATATGAGGATCGGCTGGTAGGGACAGCCTTTTTTTGTGAAGTATGTCGCTTGCTGGAATTATCAATCTTTATAAAATCGACAAACTGCGACATAGCTACCTTCGCATAACATGATTTCCTTCCATCCTTGTCGGATTAAGCAGGGGTCCAGCTCTCGGGAAAATACTCCCTTTCCGGGGGCAGCACCTCAGCCAGGGTACTACTCGACTAGACTTCTTTATTCCCTTGGGACTGCGATTACTCGTCCCACCGAAAAGCATTGGGACTGCGATTACTCGTCCCACCGAAAAGCATGCGTCTAGGAATGGTGCTACCTAGCGTAACTAGAAGACGCAGGCGAATTATGTGAGAAAGAGAAAACTCTTTGCGGGGTCTTCGGAAGCTGCTCTTCCCCAGGACTTTGAAAGGCATCCAAGAATTAAACGGCAAGCAGAAAATGGAACTTTATTTTCAAGGAGTCTCGCATTTTTCCTTCGCTTCATAATAGATCTCCGGATAAAGTGAAATTGGGTCCTATGTGTGTCTAACATGGAGTTTTCCTAACCAAATTCAGAAAAAACTTAATAACGAAGTTTTCTGCCACAACGAGTACACACACTCTACTTTAATCAGAACAATTCAGGAATCCATCCCATAGAGAATTTTCACTATGTCGCGGTTTGCCTTAATTATAAGTATCAAATAAACAAATTTGCGAAATGACAACCACTTAAGTGTACATTAACTTGGACGGTGATAAAAATGACGGTAAATAAAAAAGATGTAATTAAATTACTGGAGAAAATTGCTGTGTATCTGGAATTGAAGGGAGAAAATCCTTTTAAAATATCTGCTTATCGAAAAGCTGCACAAGCATTGGAAACCGATGATCGGTCATTGGCGGAAATCGATGATTTCACTAAAATAAGCGGGATCGGTAAGGGGACTGCCACTGTTATCGTGGAATATGTGAAAGACGGAGTATCTGACACATTGGTCCAGCTTCAGGAAGAAGTGCCTGAGGGATTGGTTCCCTTGCTGGACCTGCCTGGTCTTGGTGGAAAGAAACTGTCAAAGCTATATCAGGAATTGGGAGTAATAGACGCAGCGACATTGAAGGAAGCTTGTGAGAAGGGGAAAGTAGAACAGCTCAGCGGTTTCGGAAAGAAGTCGGCAGAGAAAATCGTCAAGGCTTTGGAAGAAGCGTCAAACCGTCCTGAACGACTGCCAATCGCTTTCATGCTTCCAATTGCAGAAAAGGTAGAGGATTATTTGGCTGGAATATCTGAAATCAGCCGGTTTTCCCGAGCTGGAAGTTTGAGGAGAATGCGTGAAACAATTAGAGATCTCGATTTCATTATATCGTCCGAACAACCTCAACGTGTTAGAGATTCTTTATTGCGAATCGACAATATAAAAGAAACAATAGCTGGTGGTGAAACCAAGGTTTCCGTTGTATTAGAAGAGGGTTACGATGTCAATGTGGATTTTCGGATAGTAACAGACGAAGAATATGCGACAACCCTTCATCACTTCACCGGATCAAAGGATCACAATGTTGCGATGCGGCAGCTTGCCAAATCCCATGGTGAGAAAATAAATGAATATGGGGTCGAAATCATCGATACCGATGAATTGATCACCTTTAAGACCNAGAGAAAACTCTTTGCGGGGTCTTCGGAAGCTGCTCTTCCCCAGGACTTTGAAAGGCATCCAAGAATTAAACGGCAAGCAGAAAATGGAACTTTATTTTCAAGGAGTCTCGCATTTTTCCTTCGCTTCATAATAGATCTCCGGATAAAGTGAAATTGGGTCCTATGTGTGTCTAACATGGAGTTTTCCTAACCAAATTCAGAAAAAACTTAATAACGAAGTTTTCTGCCACAACGAGTACACACACTCTACTTTAATCAGAACAATTCAGGAATCCATCCCATAGAGAATTTTCACTATGTCGCGGTTTGCCTTAATTATAAGTATCAAATAAACAAATTTGCGAAATGACAACCACTTAAGTGTACATTAACTTGGACGGTGATAAAAATGACGGTAAATAAAAAAGATGTAATTAAATTACTGGAGAAAATTGCTGTGTATCTGGAATTGAAGGGAGAAAATCCTTTTAAAATATCTGCTTATCGAAAAGCTGCACAAGCATTGGAAACCGATGATCGGTCATTGGCGGAAATCGATGATTTCACTAAAATAAGCGGGATCGGTAAGGGGACTGCCACTGTTATCGTGGAATATGTGAAAGACGGAGTATCTGACACATTGGTCCAGCTTCAGGAAGAAGTGCCTGAGGGATTGGTTCCCTTGCTGGACCTGCCTGGTCTTGGTGGAAAGAAACTGTCAAAGCTATATCAGGAATTGGGAGTAATAGACGCAGCGACATTGAAGGAAGCTTGTGAGAAGGGGAAAGTAGAACAGCTCAGCGGTTTCGGAAAGAAGTCGGCAGAGAAAATCGTCAAGGCTTTGGAAGAAGCGTCAAACCGTCCTGAACGACTGCCAATCGCTTTCATGCTTCCAATTGCAGAAAAGGTAGAGGATTATTTGGCTGGAATATCTGAAATCAGCCGGTTTTCCCGAGCTGGAAGTTTGAGGAGAATGCGTGAAACAATTAGAGATCTCGATTTCATTATATCGTCCGAACAACCTCAACGTGTTAGAGATTCTTTATTGCGAATCGACAATATAAAAGAAACAATAGCTGGTGGTGAAACCAAGGTTTCCGTTGTATTAGAAGAGGGTTACGATGTCAATGTGGATTTTCGGATAGTAACAGACGAAGAATATGCGACAACCCTTCATCACTTCACCGGATCAAAGGATCACAATGTTGCGATGCGGCAGCTTGCCAAATCCCATGGTGAGAAAATAAATGAATATGGGGTCGAAATCATCGATACCGATGAATTGATCACCTTTAAGACCGAGGAAGAATTTTTCCGTCATTATGGATTAGAATTCATCCCTCCGGAAGTAAGGGAGAACCTTGGTGAACTTGAAACATTCAAGTCACAAGTTCCTTTAGTTTCCATGAAAGACATCCGCGGTGACTTGCATATGCATACCACTTGGAGTGATGGTGGGCAGTCAATTGAAGAAATGGTGAATCAGGCCAGAAAAATGGGTTATGAATATATTGCCATAACCGACCACTCGAAGTTTCTAAGAGTGGCGAACGGATTAGACGAAGAGCGGTTAAGACGCCAAAGAGAGGAAATTGACAGGTTGAACGAGAAATACCCGGACTTCCATATATTCGCCGGGGTAGAAATGGATATCAGACCTGATGGCACACTGGATTTTGAGAACGATTTTTTGAAAGAAATGGATTACGTTATCGGGGCTATTCATTCCAGTTTTACTCAATCCGGTGATAAAATTATGGACAGGTTATCTTCCGCATTGGAAAACCCGTATGTCAATGTAATTGCCCATCCGACAGGAAGACTGATCGGACGCAGGAAAGGATATGAAGTCGACATAGAACAATTGATCGAAAAAGCCAAAGATACAGGTACCATCCTGGAGTTGAATGCCAACCCGAACCGGTTGGATCTATCATGGGAATGGGTGAAGAAAGCACAAGAGCAAGGAGTCAAAATCGCAGTGAATACGGACGCTCACAGCTACCATACGTTAGAATTCATGGAAATCGGCATAGGTACTGCCAGAAGAGGCTGGCTGAGCCCGGGTACGGTAATTAATACTTGGTCTGTAGATGAGCTGAAAAAAATCTTTGGTAAAAATAGATAGAAGAACTTTTTCACAAACATTGGCTTTAATGAAGGACATGAGTGGAGACCTTTGAGAAGATTCTCTAAAAGGAGCAAAAAGAATGAATGAACGAATATTACATGTTTTGGAATACAGAAAAATACAAGAATTATTGAACCAACAGGCGGCATCTTCGCTGGGGAAACAAAAAACAGCAGCATTGAGACCATCTACTGACATAGAAGAAATAAATGGATGGCATGCTGAAACAGATGAGGCAGCAAGTGTGCTGAGGCTGAAAGGTCACATACCTTTGGGTGGAATATTTGATATCAAGCCCAGTATTAAACGGACAGTTATCGGGGGTACTCTCAATCCGATGGAATGTCTCGACATTGCCAGCACTATTTACGGCGGTAAGCAGTTAAAGACATTTATAGATGATATGGAAGAACCGGAACTTCCTATATTGCGTGAGCTTGTCTCTCAAATCACTCCATTGGGAGAGCTGGAGAGGCGCATCAAGAGCTGTATAGACGATCATGGACATGTAATGGACGGGGCTTCGGATAAACTTCGGACGATCCGTTCTAAGATTAGAACAAATGAGAGCACAGTACGAGATAAATTGGAATCTTATACTCGATCTAAATCTAAAATGCTTTCCGATGCAATTGTGACAATCCGCAATGAACGTTATGTACTGCCTGTAAAACAAGAGTACAGGGGGGCAATCGGCGGGATTGTCCACGATCAATCTGCTTCCGGTGCCACTTTGTTCATCGAGCCACAGGCAGTTGTCGAGTTGAATAATCAATTGTCGGAAGCAAGGGTTCAAGAGAAGACAGAGATAGACCGCATTCTGAAAGAGTTGTCAGAGTATATCGCACAGGATCAGGAGCCCTTAGGCCATAATGTTGAAGTCCTGGGAAAAATCGATTTCATGTTCGCAAGGGCGAAACTCGGCCGGTCGATGCGTGCTGCAATGCCGAAAATGAACAACAAAGGTGTTATCAAGATGAAACAAGCGCGCCATCCACTTATCGAGGAAGACGAAGTAGTTGCCAATGATATTGAAATAGGAGAGGACTTTACGTCCATCGTCATTACAGGGCCGAATACCGGTGGTAAAACAGTGACACTTAAAATGGTAGGACTATGTACGTTGATGGCGCAATCGGGTCTGCAAATTCCTGCCCTGGACGGATGCGAACTTGCAGTTTTTGAAAAAGTTTTTGCCGATATCGGAGATGAGCAATCAATCGAACAGAGTTTAAGTACATTTTCTTCCCATATGACAAATATTGTTGATATTCTTAAAAAGGTCGATCATCAAACACTTGTATTGTTCGACGAATTAGGTGCAGGAACAGACCCGCAAGAAGGAGCCGCTCTTGCCATGTCTATTCTGGATGAGGTAGTACAAAGGGGCGCGAGAATAATTGCGACCACTCATTATCCAGAACTGAAAGCCTATGGATATAACCGGGAAGGTGTCATCAATGCGTCGGTTGAATTCGATGTTCAGACACTGAAACCAACTTACCGCTTGCTCATCGGTGTTCCTGGCCGAAGCAATGCATTCGAGATTTCCAGACGGCTGGGGTTGGATGACGATATCATCAAGAGTGCCCAAAGCCATATCGGCACGGATTCAAAGAGTGTCGAAAACATGATTGCATCACTTGAAGAATCCAGAAGAGGTGCAGAACATGATTATGAACAAGCAGCGAAAGTTTTGGAAGAGGCGGAAGAACTAAAACAAGAAATGGAAAAGCAATGGGGACAATTGGAGGCCAGAAGAGAGGAACTATATAAAAAAGCTGAACAAAAGGCCGAGAAAGCTGTCCAAAAAGCTAGAGAAGAAGCTGAAACAATCGTTTCTGAACTGCGGAACATGAAAAACAATGCAAGCCTGAAAGAGCACGAGTGGATCGAAGCAAGAAAGATGTTTGATGAGGCACAGCCGAAGCTTAGCAAAAAAGAACAAAAACAGGCGACGAATAATAAAACGAAAGCTCAAAATCTACAAGCCGGCGATGAAGTCAAATTGTTGACATTGAACCAAAATGGTTCCATTATCGAAAAAGTTAACGAGAATGAGTTTATGGTCCAAGTCGGGATCATGAAGATTAAAGCAAAGAAGAAAGATTTGCAATTTGTCAAGCGGGATCAGCCTTTGGTGGAAAAGCCGATGGCAACTGTAAAAGGTTCGAATTATCATGTTAAGACAGAGCTTGATCTCCGCGGTGAACGTTACGAAGACGCAGTACAGCAGGTCGAAAAGTATGTGGACGATGCGCTTCTTGCTGGATACCCAAGGGTTTCCATCATCCATGGTAAGGGAACGGGAGCCCTCCGCAATGCTGTCCAGGAATTTGCTAAAAGACATCCAAGGATTAAAGATTTCCGTGCCGGAGGAATGAATGAAGGCGGCAGCGGTGTCACTGTGTTAGAATTTTAAATAATATAGACGAACTGCCGGGGGGATGCATACATCCCCGGCAGTACCTTACATAGGAGAAAACTTATTATACTGAGGTGGGAAGATGGTTGGTTTTTGGGAAAATACTCTGGTGGAAACTGCAGCCCGATATAGTGTATCCATTCTGTGTTTAGTGCTGTTCCTTGCTGTGTTTGAGCTTGTGACCTCCTACAAAAACTGGGAAGAAATAAAGCATGGAAATATGTCTGTTGCCATGGCGACTGGTGGAAAAATCTTTGGGATAGCAAATATATTCCGATATTCCATTGAACATAATGACACGCTGCTCCAGAGCATTGGCTGGGGTATGTTTGGTTTCTTGCTTCTACTAATTGGATACTTTATATTCGAATTTCTGACTCCTACATATAAAATTGACGGCGAAATCGCTGCAGACAACAGAGCTGTCGGATTTATTTCCATGGTTATTTCTGTGGGTCTGTCATTTGTAATTGGAGCAAGTATAGGATAAAAGGGAGAGGTTGAATTGGAAACACTGGCAAAAGTCCTGGCTGTAGTGGCGGCGCTATTTCTAATAGTGGGCGTGGTTTATCTGTATATGGCAGGATAGGAAAGATAGCTCATATTGGAAATAAGAAAAATTTTACACAAACAGAAAAAAAGCAGTATAATAGGGGGGAGTATAATAAAAAGGAGGCTGTTCTATGGGTGAAGCGAATAAAAAGCTGTGGCATGAGCATTATCCTGAGACGATTCCGATTAGTATGTCGTATGACAAGAAACCCCTCCACCATTTTTTAAAAGAAAGCGCTGAGAAAATCCCAAAAATGAAAGCGCTTCATTTTATGGGTGGCGAGCTCTCGTTTCAAGAAGTTTATGATCAGGCAAAAAATGTTGCGGCGTATCTTCAAAGGTTAGGAATCAGAAAAGGCGATCGTGTGGCAATTATGCTGCCAAATTCTCCTCAGGCGGTAATCGGCTATTACGGGGTGCTTCTTGCAGGTGGCGTTGTCGTCCAGACAAACCCTTTATATCAGGAAAGGGAACTGAAATATCAAATACAAGATTCCGGAGCCAAAGCTCTTATCTGTCTTGATATATTGCTGCCGAAAGTTAGCAATGTAAAAAAGCAAACAGATTTGGAACATGTAATCGTCACTCAAATCAAAGAATATTTGCCCTTCCCCAAGAATTTGATTTATCCTTTCATTCAAAAAAGGCAATATAACCTGGTTGTTCAATTGGAAGAATCAGACGATACCCATCTATGGGCGAACATCGTGCCACGAACGGACCTGGTATTGAAGGAGTGTGACACGGATTCACAGGAGGATATTGCGTTGTTGCAATATACAGGCGGAACGACTGGCTTCCCGAAAGGAGTAATGTTAACCCATTATAATCTTGTTGCAAATGTTCAGATGTCGATAGCATGGCTTGGAAAAGAAAAGCAAGACCAGGACATTGTGCTGGGAGTTCTGCCATTCTTCCATGTTTATGGAATGACAACTGTGATGAACTACTCGGTTATGACCGGTGCCAAAATGGTCTTGTTGCCTAAATTTGAACCGGAAGAAGTTTTAAAGACTATTCACAAACAACGACCTACCATCTTTCCAGGTGCTCCCACCATCTACATCGGCCTCTTGAACCACCCGAAGTTATCTCAATATGACTTGTCATCCATCGAAGCTTGCATCAGTGGTTCTGCTCCTCTGCCACTTGAAGTCCAGGAACAGTTTGAAAAAATCACGAAAGGCAAGTTGGTGGAAGGGTACGGCTTGACAGAATCATCTCCTGTTACGCATTCCAATTTTTTAACAAAGGACAGTGTGAACGGCAGCGTTGGAGTTCCATGGCCTGATACTGAGGCGAAAATAGTTGATTTGGCTACAGGTGAGGAAACTGCTCCTGGTGAAATTGGTGAAATCGCAGTGAAAGGGCCTCAAGTGATGAAAGGTTACTGGAATAAGGAAGAGGAAACAGCCCTTGTGCTTAAAGATGGCTGGTTGTTCACAGGTGACATTGGCTATATGGATGAGTCCGGTTATTTCTATGTGGTCGACCGGAAAAAAGACATGATTATTGCTGGAGGATATAATATTTACCCGAGAGAAGTAGAGGAAGTATTATATGAATTCGAAGGAATACAGGAAGCCGCGGTTGCAGGTATTCCTGACCCTTACAGAGGAGAAACGGTGAAGGCATTCATCGTTCTGAAAAAAGGTTATGATGTTAAAGAAGACGAATTGGATCAATTTTGCAGGAAACGGATGGCTGCCTACAAAGTACCGAGAATCTATGAATTCAGAGAAGAGTTGCCCAAAACAGCTGTCGGGAAAATTTTAAGAAGAAAGCTTATAGAAGAAGCTAGCCAGGAGAAGCAAGAAACGGCGTCGGAGTCTGTGTAAAACTTGGCTCACGCCAAGTTTTATCAAAAAGACAGACAGGCTGTTAGTTGGTTGACAGAAGGGTACTCTGGTTGTAAAATAAACATGAATGATTATTCATTCATTTTATTAAGGGCAGGAGTTTTAAAAATGAAAAATACCAAACCAAAATTCAAGCAAATAATCGATGCAGCAGTGGAAGTTATAGCGGAAAATGGCTACCATTCATCCCAAGTATCAAAGATCGCCAAAAAAGCGGGAGTAGCTGATGGAACGATTTATTTATATTTCAAGAATAAAGAAGATATACTAGTTTCTTTGTTCCAAGAGAAAATGGGACAGTTTATCGAAAAAATAGAAGAAGAAATTTCTTCGAAAGATACAGCAGAAGCCAAATTACTGGCACTGATCAAGATGCATTTCAGCCAGCTAGGAGCAGATATACCGCTTGCGATAGTGACACAGCTGGAGTTGAGGCAATCCAATAAGGAACTCAGGGCCAAAATAAATGAAGTATTGAAGAGGTACCTTGTCATAATCGACCAAATCGTTGAAGAGGGAGTTGCCGAGGGAAGCTTTTCAGATAAATTAAATATCAGGCTTGTCAGGCAAATGATTTTTGGAACCCTTGATGAGACTGTGACAAACTGGGTGATGAAAGATCAAAAGTACCGTTTGATTAACCAGGCTGAAGAGGTTCACTCTCTTCTGGTCCATGGTCTTTCAAATAAATAACAAATTACAAGGAGTTGTCCCTATGAGTATTACTTTCAAGCAAGTGGGCAAAGCTGCGGAATTGACCATCACCAGTCCGCCTGCAAATGCGCTTTCCAGAGCTATACTGCATGATTTGGCCGACCACTTAGACAGAATGGAAAACGATTCTTCGATAAAAACAATCATTTTGAAGGGGGAAGGTAAATTCTTTTCGGCCGGCGCTGATATTAAAGAATTCACTTCCCTTCAAGGGCATTCTGATTATCGATCTTTGGCTGCTGAAGGACAACAGCTTTTCGAGAAGATCGAACATTATACAAAACCTGTAATCGCTGTCATTCATGGCGCTGCACTTGGTGGGGGACTAGAACTAGCAATGGCTTGTCATATCCGGCTTGTAAGCGAAAATGCTAAACTCGGTCTTCCCGAAATAACGCTTGGCATCATACCGGGTTTTGCCGGAACACAAAGGCTTCCACAATACGTCGGCAGTGCCAAAGCCTATGAAATGATTCTTACCGGAGAGCCGATAAACGGTACTGAAGCTGCTGTATTAGGACTCGCAAACGCAGCATACAGGGAAGATGAGCTATTTGTGAAAGCAGAGGAACTGGCAATGAAAATAGCGGAAAAGAGCGGACCTACCATTAAAAAGGTCATGCACTTAATTCCGTATGCAAGGAACAGCAGGTTTTCAGAGGGGCTTTCAGCTGAAGCCGAAGCTTTTGGCGAAATATTTGGGAATCAGGATGCAAAAGAAGGTATCCAAGCCTTTATAGACAAAAGAAAACCAGTATTTAAGGACGAATAGATAGGAGGATATGCTAGTGAATATATATGTTTTGTTGAAAAGGACGTTCGATACAGAAGAGAAAATTATGGTAAACAACGGTTCAATCGAAGAAGACGGAGCAGAGTATATTATTAATCCTTATGATGAATACGCTGTGGAAGAAGCAATTAACCAAAGAGACCAGCACGGTGGGGAAGTAACAGTGGTCACAGTCGGGAACGAAGAAGCTGAAAAGCAGCTTAGAACTGCTCTTGCCATGGGAGCGGACAAAGCAGTTTTGATCAATACAGAGGATGACGTCGAAACGGGCGATCAGTTTACGACTACCAGAATTTTGGAAGCTTTCTTTGAAGAGAAAGAAGTCGACTTGATTTTGGCAGGAAATGTGGCGATCGACGAAGCTAGCGGACAAGTCGGACCACGGCTTGCCGAAAGACTTGGAATTGCTTATGTTACGACAATAACGGCTTTGAAAATCGACGGGGACCAAGTGAGCCTGGAAAAAGATGTAGAAGGGGACATAGAGAAAATCGATACAACCTTACCATTGCTGGTAACCTGCCAACAGGGGCTGAACGAACCCCGATATCCATCTCTTCCGGGGATTATGAAAGCGAAGAAAAAGCCATTGGAAGAACTTGAAATAGATGACTTGGAATTGGAAGGAGATGAGGTGGAACCTAAAACTAAAACACTCGAGATTTTTCTGCCGCCTGAAAAAGAGGCCGGAAGAGTGCTTGAAGGGGAACTGAATGAACAAGTGAAAGAACTTGTATCATTATTGAGGAATGAAGCGAAGGTATTGTAATAAACCGCCTAATATAAAAGAAAGGGGCAGGAAAAAATGAGTGAAAAAGTACTGGTAATCGGGGAAACACGTGATGGCGCGCTAAGGAATGTTTCTTTTGAGGCGATAGCGGCAGGCAAAAAAGTGTCCGAAAATGGGGAAATCGTCGGAGTTGTTTGTGGGGGAAGCGGATTGGACGATTACGCTCAAGAAATGATCCATTACGGAGCAGACAGAGTGATAAAAATAGAAAACGAAAAATTGAAAACGTATACATCTGAAGGGTATTTTCAAGCAGTCAATAAAGTGATTGAACAGGAGCAACCAGCAGCAATAATTATGGGACATACGGCAGTCGGCAAAGATTTAACGCCAAAGATTGCAAGCAAATTACAGTCAGGCCTTATATCCGATGTGATCGACGTGGAAATGGAAGGCGGGAATGCAGTCTTTACAAGACCAATCTATTCAGGTAAAGCATTCGAGAAAAAAATCATTATCGATGGCTTGATTTTTGCGACGATACGGCCCAATAACATCCCATCCTTGGAAAGGGATGACACCCGGTCAGGAAATATCGATTCTTTGGATGTCGATATAACGGATTTGCGCACTGTTATTACAGATGTCATCAAGAAAGCATCCGAAGGAGTTGACTTGTCAGAAGCTAAAGTAATTGTAGCGGGCGGAAGGGGAGTCAAAAGCAAGGAAGGATTCGAACCATTGTATGAGCTTGCGAAGGTACTGGGGGGAGCAGTAGGTGCTTCGCGAGGGGCATGTGATGCAGATTACTGCGATTATTCCTTGCAGATCGGCCAGACGGGTAAGGTGGTTACACCGGATTTATATATTGCATGCGGTATTTCCGGTGCCATTCAGCACCTGGCGGGTATGTCGAGTTCGAAGGTAATAGTGGCCATCAATAAAGATCCGGAGGCAAATATTTTTCAGGTGGCTGACTATGGAATAGTAGGAGATTTATTCGAAGTGGTGCCACAGTTGATTGAGGAAATCAAACAAATTGGGATTAAAGCATAGTTAATAATGCTGCAGCAGTATTTGTTGCAGCTTTTTCATGGATTTATCATGGTAGCAAGTACTTAACATAGGCTTTTCCTTTGTAATCAGGATTAGTGGTAAATTCCCCCATTCATAGTATAATGCATAATAAGCAAACTATTAGCGCCGAATCAAAGTCAGGTGCTATACTCTAATTAAAATCAACTATGTAACCGTAAAGTTTTGTTTGTTATACTTCATATAGCTTACAATTATGAAAGCAGCTGGTACAGCTGAGAAGGTTCATACAATTAGGAGGAGGAATTGAAATGGCGATTGTAACTGCAACAGATCAGAATTTCAGCAACGAAACAAGCGAGGGCGTCGTATTGGCGGACTTTTGGGCACCATGGTGTGGTCCATGTAAAATGATTGCTCCTGTTCTGGAAGAAATTGATGGTGAAATGAGCGATAAAGTGAAAATCGTTAAGCTTGATGTTGATGAAAACCAGGAGACTGCCGGCAAATTTGGAGTAATGAGCATCCCTACATTGCTGTTATTCAAAGATGGCGAAGTAGTCGACCAAGTAATTGGATTTCAGCCAAAAGAAGCGTTGGTTGAGTTGATCAATAAACACGCGTAGAAGAACGAGAGAACATTTTTTCGGAAACAATAAAATTGCCTTAGAGTCCCTTGTTGCTTGTTTTGTAACAAGGGACTCTTCTATTGCAGACTTTTCATGCAGATTTATATCAGTATAGTTTTAGGGGAAGTGATGGAATGAATGCAAAAATTAAAGAGAAATTGGCAGTTCTCCCCGCCCAGCCAGGTTGTTACTTGATGAAGGACAAGCAAGGAACCATCATTTATGTAGGCAAATCCAAAATGCTGCGGAACCGGGTAAGATCGTATTTTACCGGGGCAAATGACCAGAAAACACAACGGCTCGTCCAAGAAATAGTGGATTTTGAATATATTGTTACTTCTTCGGAGATCGAGGCGCTGATTTTGGAAATGAATCTCATCAAAAAACATGATCCAAGATACAACGTCCTGTTGAAAGATGATAAATCTTATCCGTATCTGAAAGTGACTGCTGAAGAACAGCCGCGGTTGATTGTCACGAGAAAAGTAAAGAAAGACAAAGGGAAATATTTTGGGCCTTATCCAAATGTAATTGCAGCCAGGGAAACAAAAAAATTGTTGGATCGTCTATACCCTTTGAGAAAGTGCGACAAAATGCCTGACAGGGTCTGCCTTTATTATCATATGAATCAATGTCTGGGACCATGTGTCTATCCAGTATCCAAGGAAACGAACAGGCAAATCGTACAGAGTATCACTTCATTCCTTAACGGCGGTCATGGAGAAATAAAAAAAGACCTTCAGCAAAAAATGTACAAGGCTTCCGAAGAGCTTGATTTCGAGCGTGCGAAAGAACTGCGGGACCAAATCCAGCATATTGAATCTGTAATGGAACAACAAAAGATGACACTGAAGGATCAGGTCAACAGAGATGTATTTGCTTACTCCTATGACAAAGGCTGGATGTGTGTGCAGGTGTTTTTCATCCGACAAGGTAAATTGATTGAAAGAGATGTATCGATATTCCCGTTTTTTGATGAGCCTGCTGAAACTTTCCTTAGCTTTATCGGCCGTTTTTACCTTCATCAAAATCATCCTAAACCGAAACAAGTTTTAGTGCCAGCACCGACCGATCATAAGCTGCTGGAGGAACTTTTAGAGATAGATGTTTCGATTCCATACAGAGGCAGAAAGAAGGAACTAGTGGAACTTGCCGAGAAAAATGCGCAAATCGCATTGGAAGAAAAGTTTACCCTTATTGAGCGGAATGAAGAAAGAACAATAAAAGCTGTCGAGGAGTTGGGGGAAAAACTCCACATTGAAACGCCGCACCGAATCGAAGCTTTCGATAATTCTAATATCCAAGGCACGGATCCTGTGTCTGCTATGATTGTGTTCACTGATGGAAAACCGGACAAAAAGCAATACAGGAAATACAAAATCAGGGATGTTGAAGGACCGGATGATTACGAAACGATGCGGGAAGTGGTCAGAAGAAGATACACCCGTTTATTGAAAGAAGGGGCTCCGCTTCCGGACTTAATTTTGATTGACGGCGGAAAAGGGCAGATGAAGGCAGCGCTCGATGTGTTGGAAAATGAATTAGGGTTGGACATCCCGCTTTGCGGGTTGGCGAAAGACGATAAGCACCGGACGAGTGAATTGTTATATGGATCTCCGCCAGCAATTGTTGAGCTGGAAAGGAATTCACAAGAGTTTTACCTTATACAGCGAATTCAGGACGAAGTTCATCGCTTTGCAATAACTTTTCACCGTCAATTGCGCGGAAAAAGTGCCATCAAATCGGAATTGGATGACATTCCTGGTGTAGGGGAAAAGCGAAGGAGACTCTTGCTAAGACATTTCAAGTCAATTACGGAAATAAAAAATGCGAGAGTAGAGGACTTGCAGAAGCTGGGAATTCCCGAACCGACAAGCAGAAGAATCCTGGACCATCTAACCGGCAATACTGCCGACCATACAGATGAGTCAAAATAAGAGAGGCTGCAGAACAGTTTACAAGCAGAAGAGTGGCTGTAAACAGTAAACTGCAGCCTCCCTTAATTTTGCCTGCTTTGGAACAAAAAAGCGCTTTATAAGTACAAGGGTTATTTTGTATAGATGACACTCAATTGAATGGTATTCTGTTTCGTATTAACTTCTTCCAGGCATTCACAGGCTGTTTCTTTAATTTGCTGGATCGATTCTGCCAGGAATCCCGCTTCCAGTCGGTAATCTATCTCGTTCAAGGGTGACTGGTGCCTTTTTCTTACGGACTCACCGGACAATTCCCAGACCATCTCCCGCCTCTTCTCTTTTTTTAATTCAAGATGGCCCCAGCCGAAGAGAGAGAAACATTCGATGAGTTCCTCAACTGTTGCCGGCTCCAATTTCCTTGCGAGGTTTTTACCCATCACATATGTAATAGCAGCTGCCTCTTTACCCAGCAGGTCCGGAAGGCATATATATCTGAGCACATCATAGCCCGCTCCTGTAGTATGTAAATGTTCCATGAGATTTTTATCTAATTGATGTCGGTTTCTTTCCATGAATTTCATTCCTTTCCTACGAAGCTATTATCCTCTGATTTTCTTGTTTGTGCAACCTACTTTAAGATTAAATTGCGGGTTTTTGTGACAGTTCCCGTTTTGTGTTCGTTTCAAAAGTTTTCTATTTGGCGGAACGATTTAGTAAATCGTTTTCTTGACGCTTATCGGTGATAGAAGTACAATAAGTGTGTCACAAAATTATACATTTTTCTAACAATTGCTTGCTTTGTTTTCTGCTAAACTAGTAAAAAATAAAGCGCTTTATTGGGGAAATGTACATATCTTAGCAGATAGACTTTAATTGAGGGGGGTACACATGGCGGAGAATCGCGACTTTTTTTATCGCAGGCTACATTCACTTTTAGGGGTAATTCCAATTGGTATTTTTCTTATTCAGCATTTGGTGGTAAACCACTTTGCTGTATATGGAAGAGAGAGCTTTGAACGGGCAGCAGGCTTCATGCACAATCTTCCCTTCAGATTATTGCTCGAAACGTTTGTGATTTATCTACCAATACTTTTCCATGCGATCTTAGGTGTTTATATTGTATTCACGGTTAAGTACAATAATCGGCGTTATGGTTTTTTTCGCAACTTAATGTTCACGCTGCAAAGAGTTTCCGGAATCATCACACTTATATTCATTGCATGGCATGTTTGGGAAACAAGAATAGCTTTAGGTCTGGGACTCGTAGAGCTTGACTACAGCTTAATGGAAAATATCCTGGAGAGCCCGTTTATGTTCTGGTTCTACATTATCGGTGTCATTTCGACAACATTCCATTTTGCAAACGGTCTCTGGAGCTTCCTGGTCACATGGGGATTTACTATCACACCGCGTTCTCAAAGAATAGCTACATATGTGACATTGATCGTCTTTCTTGCTATTTCTTATATCGGTGTAAGAACTTTAATCCAATTCGCGTATGGAGTCTAATAGAAACCAACAGTAGAAATTTCAGTTAATTTAGGGAGTGAGCAAAACTATGAGTAATGGCAAGGTTGTTGTCGTAGGCGGCGGGCTAGCCGGTCTAATGGCTACTATAAAAGCAGCAGAAGCAGGAGTTCCTGTTGATTTGTTGTCTATCGTACCAGTTAAACGTTCTCACTCTGTTTGTGCACAAGGCGGAATTAATGGTGCAGTTAATACAAAAGGAGAAGGGGATTCTCCTTGGGAACATTTTGACGATACAGTTTACGGCGGCGATTTTCTGGCTAACCAGCCGCCAGTCAAAGCTATGTGTGAAGCGGCACCGAGTATCATCCACATGCTCGACCGGATGGGTGTAATGTTCAACAGGACGCCGGAAGGTCTGCTTGATTTCCGCCGTTTCGGGGGCACACAGCATCATAGAACTGCATATGCCGGTGCGACAACCGGGCAGCAGCTTCTTTACGCGCTTGATGAACAAGTGAGACGCTATGAAGTGGAAGGACTTGTTACCAAGTATGAAGGTTGGGAGTTCATTTCGGCTATTATCGATGAAGAAGGTATCGGCCGTGGAATCATCACACAAAACATCCAATCACATGAAATAAAGGCAATCAGGGCAGATGCCGTTATCCTGGCGACCGGAGGTCCTGGAATCATATTCGGAAAGTCTACCAACTCGGTTATAAATACAGGTTCCGCGGCAGGGGCTCTGTACTTGCAGGGAGCTATTTATGCAAATGGCGAATTTATCCAGATCCATCCTACTGCCATACCGGGTGATGACAAACTTCGCCTGATGAGTGAATCAGCACGCGGCGAAGGTGGAAGAGTCTGGACGTACAAAGATGGGGAACCATGGTACTTCCTGGAAGAAAAATATCCCGCATACGGTAACCTGGTACCCCGTGACATCGCGACAAGAGAAATATTCGATGTCTGCGTAAATCAGAAGCTCGGCATCAATGGAGAAAACATGGTATATCTGGATCTTTCCCATAAAGATCCGAAAGAACTTGATGTCAAACTTGGCGGTATCATCGAAATCTATGAAAAATTCGTCGGGGAAGACCCACGTAAAGTTCCTATGAAAATTTTCCCTGCCGTTCATTACTCG
The DNA here is from genome assembly GCF_900156915.1 of Sediminibacillus massiliensis. Taxonomy (GTDB): domain Bacteria; phylum Bacillota; class Bacilli; order Bacillales; family Amphibacillaceae; genus Sediminibacillus_A; species Sediminibacillus_A massiliensis. Next base: position 45,008 of record NZ_LT732535.1, read on the forward strand.
ATGGGCGGGCTTTGGGTCGATTATGACCAAATGACCAATATACCTGGTATATTTGCAGCCGGCGAATGTGATTATTCCCAGCACGGCGGCAACAGACTAGGAGCAAACTCGCTATTGTCCTCTATCTATGGAGGGATGGTTGCTGGTCCGAATGCCATCAAATATATCGATGGTTTGGACAAAAAAGCGGAAGACCTCTCTTCTGGTCTGTTTGACCAAAAGTTGAAAGAGGAACAGGAAAACTTTGAAAACCTGATGAAAATGGATGGAACTGACAATGCCTACCAAATTCATAAAGAGCTTGGAGAATGGATGACTGATAATGTGACAGTTGTCCGCGATAACGAAAAGCTGAAAAAGACAGATGAAAAAATCAAGGAATTATTGGAACGATGGGATAATATCAATATTAATGACACTTCCCGCTGGAGCAACCAAGGAGTTATGTTCACTCGTCAATTGAAAAACATGCTTCAATTAGCACGTGTCATCACTATTGGTGCTTTGAACCGTAATGAAAGCCGAGGAGCGCATTATAAACCGGAATTCCCTGAGCGGAATGACGAGGAATGGTTAAAGACGACCAAAGCGCAATTCGATGCTGTCAATAATACACCGGTATTTACCTATGAAGACGTTGATGTATCTTTAATCAAACCTAGGAAAAGAGATTACAGTAAGAAAAAGTAAAGGGGGTAAGCGAGAATGGCTGACAAAACGATAACTTTGATTATTACCCGCCAAGACAGTCCTGATGCTTCTTCTTATGAAGAAACGTTTAAAGTCCCATACAGAGAAAACATGAATGTCATCTCTGCTTTGATGGAAATCCGCCGTAACCCAGTAAATGCTGATGGTAAATCAACTACTCCAGTGTTTTGGGAAATGAACTGTCTGGAGGAAGTATGTGGCGCTTGCTCAATGATTATTAACGGACAAGCAAGACAGTCCTGTGCAACACTTGTCGATCAATTGGAGCAGCCAATCCGTTTGGAGCCAATGTCTACTTTCCCTGTTGTCAGGGATTTGGCTGTAGACAGAAGCCGGATGTTCGATTCCTTGAAGAAGGTAAAAGCCTGGATCCCGATCGATGGTACGTATGATTTGGGGCCAGGACCGAGAATGCCTGAAAAGAAACGACAATGGGCATATGAATTATCGAAATGCATGACTTGTGGTGTGTGTCTGGAAGCTTGTCCGAACGTAAATAGCAAATCAGATTTCATCGGACCTGCAGCACTTTCCCAGGTTAGACTGTTCAACGCCCATCCGACAGGGCAAATGAATAAAGGCGAACGCTTGGAAGCATTGATGGAAGATGGCGGTATTCATGGCTGTGGAAACTCTCAGAACTGTGTCCAGGTATGTCCGAAAGGTATCCCATTGACAACATCTATCGCCGCAATGAACAGAGATACCAACATCCAATCTTTCAAGAACTTTTTCGGCAGTGATCATGTCTATTGATGCATGATTCAATCTGCTAGATAAGCAAAGCCCTTGCCATCTTTAATTTGGCAAGGGCTTATTTTCCATAGAAAGGCGGTCAAATGATGAAAACGGTTAGTTATATTGAAGACTTGGAACAATGGAAACAAGCGTTCAATTTCTCGATTCCAATTAAGATCAGGTTTTCGGAAACGGATATGTTTGGCCATGTCAATAATGTTTCCGCTTTCATATATTTTGAGGAAGCAAGAATCGAATTTCTGAAGAGCAAAGGGTTGTTCACTTTATCTTCCTCTCCTGCAAGCACATTTCCAATTGTTGCAGATTTGCAGTGTGACTACCACAAACAGATATATCTGCATGATCAACTTGATTTGTATGTGAAAGCAGATTATATCGGAAATACCTCCTTTGACATACATTATATGGGAGTCGAAAAGGAGAGAGGTGTTCTTCTTACCGGCAGAGGCAGGATGGTTCAAGTAGATACAAAAACAGGAAAAAAAGTGCCGCTTTCAAAGGAAATGAAGGAGAAACTCACGAAGTGAAATAAAACGGTCCGAATCCGCGTGTAGCACGGATGTTTTTATGCAATTACTAGCACGGTATTCCCCTCCTGTTCATAAAATAAATTGACTAAATAAATACCCTTCAAGATGCAGCTTTAAAGACAGCAAGGAGGGGTTAACACTTGAAGGATAATGACTACAAACCGAAGCAACTTTTAACCAAACGTGAAAAAGAAGTTTTTGAACTTTTAGTACAAGACAAAACAACAAAAGAAATAGCCCAGGAACTGTTCATTTCACAGAAGACTGTCAGAAATCACATATCAAATGCCATGCAGAAGTTGGGTGTCAAGGGGCGTTCTCAAGCAGTTGTAGAGCTCCTTCGTATGGGGGAATTAAAGCTCTAATCAAAGACCGGCTTTCTTTTAGAAGGTCGGTTTTTTGTTATAAAATAAAGAATTGAGAAGGCGGAATATAGTTGAAAAGGTAATGTATTCATAAAAAAGGGAGTCGACAGGGTATTTTACGGGTATATAAACATTTTACTAAGATAAAACAATAAACCCAGCATACATCACAACCCTAGGAGGCTCTATATGATAGAAGAAGTGGTAAAATCCGACCAATTCATTTTTCTTGTATCTCTATTGTTAATCATCAGCGTGTTGGTAACTAAATTTTCCGCACGTCTCGGACTCCCGTCGCTCGTATTGTTCATAGGGGTCGGAATGGCAATCGGGAGTGATGGACTTGATATACTTTCGTTCGATGATGTTCATATCGCCCAGGCGATCGGTGTTTATTCTTTGGTGGTCATTCTTTTCGTCGGGGGACTCCAAACTCAATGGACAACAATTAAACCTGTATTGGCGCCTTCCATTTCATTGGCTACAATCGGGGTGATTGTCACGGCAGTCATTGTAGGGACTGCTGCTAAATATATATTCGATTTCACTTGGCTCGAAGCAATGTTGATCGGTTCACTGGTAGGTTCTACCGATGCTGCGGCCGTTTTCTCTGTTTTAAAAGGGAAAAATATCAAGGATCGTATCGAGGCTACGCTAGAGGGTGAATCTGGTACAAATGATCCCATGGCATTATTTCTGACCATATCTTTAGTGGAATTACTCTCAGACCAAACTTCTAATATCTGGTTGTTGATCGGAAGTTTTTTCTGGCAGATGGGCGGTGGTCTGATTATCGGCGCTGTCATCGGGAAAATAGCGAGTGAATCGATCAACCGGGTAGGGTTGTCATCCAGTGGGTTGTATCCCCTGTTCGCATTGTCTTTTGCTTTTTTATCTTATAGTATAAGTTCACTGGCCAGTGCTAGCGGATTGTTGTCAGTCTATGTAACTGCGATAGTTATCGGTAATTTGGATTTACCATTCCGGGAATCGATCTTCCGGTTTAATGAAGGATTCAGCTGGATGTCGCAAATTCTGATGTTTATTATTTTAGGACTGCTTGTTTTTCCTTCAAAGTTATTCTCCCTGGACATTATTCTTAACGGATTTTTGTTGTCTGCTGTTTTGATGCTTATAGCCCGTCCAGTCGCTGCGTTCGTTTCTTTGTCCGGTTTTGGATACAAAGTGAAAGAAAAACTGTTCTTTTCCTGGGCAGGTTTGAGGGGGGCCGTGCCGATAATTCTGGCATTATACCCGTTGCTGGCGGATTTGGAAAACAGCCAGGTATTCTTTAATGCAGTATTTTTCGTAGTCTTGACATCCACTTTGATCCAAGGGTCCACCATTCCTTTGGTTGCCAGTAAATTGGATTTAGTAGGACCGCCTAAAACCAACCCGATCAAATCCCTTGAACTTATATCGATCGGTCGGAACGACGCAGAGCTTGTGGAATATGTGGTTGAGAAGTCTGATGTAATCAATGGACGGCGGATAAAAGATATTAACCTCCCGAGAGGATCTTTAATCAATGCTATTATCCGGAGAGGAGATATTGTCACTCCTGATGGAAGCTCAGTAGTACAGGAAGGGGACAGTTTGTATATAATGGTATCCAGAAGGTGGAGGAAAGAGTTGAAAACTGCCCTGAAGCAAGGTATTTAGTTGCCTCCCCCCAGTAATTCGATGTTTTCATCTTGCTTCTTTAATGTTAATGTTATTTAATTAGAGGTATGTGCGAAGTCGAAAAGGGGGGCATGAATTGCAAAATACTCAGCAATCTTCGACAATTGCAGATGTGGAAAGAGATTTAAGATATATTTCCGGTTTGATCAAACAAAAAGGCAGGGAAATATTGAACCACTATCCCATCACTGCGCCACAGTTTGTAGCATTACAGTGGCTTGGTGAAGAAGGGGATCTGACTATAGGAGAATTATCCAATAAAATAAATCTGGCTTTTAGTACAACAACAGATCTTGTCGACCGGATGGAAAAGAACGCCCTGGTAGAACGAATAAAAGATACAAAAGACCGTCGGGTGGTCAGGATTCATTTGCTTGAAAAAGGGCAAGGAATCATTCAGGAAGTAATAAAGAAACGACAGGAATATTTAGGGGAAGTATTAGAAAATGTATCAGCGGAAGAAGTAGATACACTAGTTAGAATACTTAGCCTGCTCCATACCCAAATGAAATTAGTCAGCGAAAAATAAAGATAGAAGAAGGAGCGAGAAAGTTGGATCAACCGATCGGTGTTATTGATTCCGGAGTTGGGGGTTTGACGGTCGCGAGCGAGCTGATGCGTCAACTTCCGAATGAACAATTAATATATCTCGGTGACACTCTCAGGTGTCCCTATGGACCGCGCAGCGAGCAAGAGGTGATTACCTATACATGGCAAATGGTGCGATTTTTAATGGAGAAAAATATCAAAATGCTAGTTGTAGCTTGTAACACAGCAACTGCATTTGCTTTGGAAAATCTGCAGAATGAATTGCCAATCCCGGTAATCGGTGTTATCGAACCCGGCGCAAGGGCTGCAATTAAAACAACCCAGAATCTTCATATAGGAGTAATCGGTACAGAGGGCACAATCAAGAGTGAGGCCTATCCGAAAGCGTTAAAAGACATCAATTCCAAAATACATGTCAATGCACATCCATGTCCTCGTTTTGTACCTATGGTGGAACAAGGAATCTTATCAGGTGAGGCTGCGATGGAAGTGGTCTCTGAAACGTTGGTGCCGATGAAAAAACAGAATCATATAGATACTCTTATTCTTGGATGTACGCATTATCCATTAATTCGGGAGACGATCCAAGAAGTCATGGGCGACCGGGTCACAATCATTTCTTCCGGAGAAGAAACCGCCCGTGAAGTAAGTACGATCCTAGGATATCACCAAAAATTATACACAGGAAACAGAAAACCGGCACACGAGTTTTATACTACAGGAAAACTTGAAGTCTTCGAAACTATCGCTGGTGAATGGCTTGATCAGCCAGTCTCTGTTATTACAAGTGTTGTAATCGATTATTAAACGAAGAGTCCTCTCTATAGAGGGCTTTTTTTTATGACCGCATTTCTTTTTTTATATTGAGCCTCTTCCACGTCTCGGGGAAAATTTCTAAGTTGTGGTCTAAATCTTTCAATAGCCCGTATATATATTAGTACAAACCATCGTAGGAGGGGAAAGCATGGGAAAGCGATCTATAATAGGTTTTATCGGCTTGGGAAGTCTCGCCTTGGCATTAACAGGTTGCGGAATATTTCAAGGGGAACAGGTCTTAAAAGAAATTGACAATCCACCAGAAGAAGCAACCTATACAGATAATCTTGATGAAGTTTCTGAAGAAAGTCAGGAACAAGAAAATAACACAACAGATGAGAACGAAGCAGGAGAGGTTACTGAACCGGAAACAGGTGAATCAGGGGATACTGGAGAAGAAGTAGATGCTACCGTAAAAAGACAACTTTACCTGTTAGACGCAAACGGCATGGTTGTGCCACAAACATTGGAACTTCCAAAGGCAGAGTCTAATGAAGTCGCAAAGCAAGCTTTGGAATATTTGGTGAAAGGCGGCCCGGTAACAGAACTGCTTCCTAATGGATTCGAAGCTGTCTTGCCGACAGGAACCGAAATCATTAGTTTGAATCTTAAGGATGGCACGCTGACTGTTGATGTTTCCAAAGAATTTGCGGAATACAGGCCGGAGGACGAACAAAAAATATTACAAGCAATGACTTATACTTTGACCCAGTTTGAAAACGTGGAAAGAATCAAACTTTGGATAAACGGTCAAGTTAAAGAAGAGATGCCTGTTAATGGGACACCGATTGTGGATGGCTATTCAAGAGCGAACGGAATAAACATTCATAGCAAAGACGGAGTGGATTTGATGGATAGTGAAGCAGTGACGCTTTACTATCCGGCACAGGATGGCGATCTGGTTTACCATGTTCCGGTCACTCAGCATGTAGAAACATCCGATTTAGAGGATTATTCCTCAATTGTACAAGCATTGGTCGATGGTCCTTCATTTGAATTGAATCTTCTCCACATTTTCAACCCGGGCACATCTTTAGCAGAAGATCCAACAGTAGAAAATGGAGTGATTAATCTTACATTCAATGAAAATATTCTGAATAACGTAGAAGAAGCTTCGATAACAGATGAAGTGATGGAAACGTTGGTGCTGACTCTAACTGATATATCAGGCATTGATGCAGTGAATGTTGAAGTGGAAAACATAGAACAAGTATTCAACGAAGGTGGTACAGCCTATACAGAGCCGGTGACAAGAGAAACATTCGTCCCGACAGAAAGTTTATAATACAAAGAGGAGCTGATTCTGGCTCCTTTTTTTTATGAACCCTAATTCTTTACCCATATGTTTAATAGAAGACTTTTTTTCAAACATTATATTGTAAAAACTTCATAGAAAAGGGAAATTGCGATATAGTGAAAATTCATTCAAGGGGAGCTTCCTCTTGTTCTGATGAAAGTGAAGTTGATATACCCGCTGCGGCAGAACACTTCGCTTTCCATGGGCACGGCCTCAGCCAGGAAACTACTTGAATAAGCTTCCTTGCTCCCTTTGGAACTGCGATTACTCGTCCCACCGAAAACCATGGGTCGAGGTCTTTTCTACGAAGGTTAACTGGAAGACGCAGACCCATCATGCGGAGTCTTTTGGACTCGTGGGGCTGCGATTACTCGCCCCATCGAAGCCCTTTCGCTGTTCCCATAGGATAAGGAAGGCTACGACAGCATCACCTCGCAAGAAGAAAATCGATTTGTATTTTCAAGGAGTCTGCGTGTACTGCCTTCGCTATTAGGGATTTTCTGAATTTTATGTTAGACATATTATAGGACCACTTCACACTTAATCAGATATTCCATCAAAAGCGGAGGAAAAATGCGAGACTCCAGTGGGAAAGGAACAGTCTGAAGACCCCGCAGTTGGGGCCTTTCCAGCGAGGAGGCTGAAGCGTTCCCCACGGAAAGCGAGTATTTTTCCGCAGCGCTGGACTACCACTCAATCCGAAAAGAATGGCAGGAAGCCATAAAAAAGTTATGTCGCAGTTTATGGTTTATCCGTAAAAGAAGCAGTATTTAGTAAAAAGTATATAATAGTTGTTTTACCAAATATGGGAAGTATCGAACTTATATTATTAGGTCAAAATATGTTACGATTAATGAGGAATTTAAAAGGAGGACAAAAGATTATGAGAATTAATGAAAGAGAAACAAATCAACTGAGACCAATCAGCATCGAAGTGGATTATGTAAAACACCCAGAAGGCTCTGTCCTTATTTCAGTAGGTGATACCAAAGTTATATGCAATGCCAGTATTGAAGACCGTGTCCCTCCTTTTATGCGCGGCGAAGGCAAAGGGTGGATAACAGCGGAATACGCAATGCTCCCTCGAGCCACCCAGCAACGGAATATACGCGAATCCTCAAAAGGGAAAGTTTCTGGACGAACCATGGAAATCCAACGATTGATCGGCAGGTCGTTAAGGACTATCGTCGATTTGGATAAAATAGGAGAAAGAACTGTATGGGTAGATTGCGATGTCATTCAGGCAGACGGCGGTACCAGAACTGCTTCGATTACTGGAGCTTTCGTTGCTGTAGTACTTGCGTTCGGAAAATTGGTTGAAAAGAACACTTTAAAGGAACTGCCAGTCAACAATTTTCTTGCAGCAACTTCTGTAGGGGTTCTTCCAGATGGAACAGAAATCCTTGATTTGCAATATGAAGAAGACTCACAAGCGCTGGTAGATATGAATATCGTTATGACCGGAAGCGAAGAATTTGTGGAAATCCAAGGAACTGGAGAAGAAGCCACATTTTCTTATCAGCAGTTGGAAGCAATGTTGAGCTTAGCAAAAGGCGGTCTCCATACTATCTTTGATTTGCAAAGAGAAGCAATAGGAAAATGGGCAGCAGCGATAGACAAAAGATTAGAGCAACAAAATGGTAATGGAGCTTGATAATGGAAAAACTGCTTATAGCAACTAAAAATGAAGGCAAAGTGAGAGACTTTAAAGAGTTATTTTCAAAGTACGGAATGGAGATCATTTCTTTATTAGACTTGGATGAAACAATCCCTGAAATAGAAGAAACAGGAACTACTTTTGAAGAAAATGCCAGGATAAAAGCAGAAACAATAGTAGAAAGGTTTCAGCTTCCTGTTTTGGCAGATGATTCTGGGCTGGAAATAGACGCATTGGGCGGACGTCCAGGAGTTTATTCAGCCAGGTATGCAGGAGAAGCGAAGAATGATCAGGCAAACTTAGAAAAGGTACTGGAAGAGATGGAAGGAGTACCTGCAGATAACCGATCTGCAAGGTTTGTTTGCGTATTAGCTGTAGCTCGGCCTGGAGAAGCTACTTACACGGTAAGGGGTACGTGTGAAGGGTCTATTGCAACTGCTCCTGCAGGAGAAAATGGATTTGGCTATGATCCGGTATTTTATCCGAAAGGTACTGATAAGACGATGGCTCAATTGACTGCAAAGGAAAAGAATTCAATCAGCCATCGGAAAAACGCATTAGTACAATTAGAAAAATGGGTGGGGAAACTGTAAGGAAAGGGGAAAACTTATGCCAAGTGTTTTAATAATGAGTGATAGTCACGGCTTGGAAGCAGAAGTTCAAGAGATTAAACAAAGACACCGAGGAGAGGTAGACCAATTCATCCATTGTGGAGATTCTGAATTGGATGCTGATTCGGTTGAATTGTCTGATTTCATGAAAGTTGCCGGGAATTGTGATTTCGATTCCCGATTGCCGGAAGAACAGAAATTTTCAGTGGGGGATATGGAATTTCTTGTTGTACACGGACATCTTCACCAGGTTAAAACGTCCTTGATGCCATTATCCTACCGGGCTGAAGAGCTTGGCGCGCAAATTGTTTGTTTCGGACATACTCACTATGCGGGAGCAGAACGGGTGGAAAACAAATTGTTCCTCAACCCGGGCAGTATCCGTTTACCTAGAGGCCGCAAAGAAAAGACATACGCGATTTTAAAATGGACAACCAAAAGTGAGATTGATGTCGAATTTTATACTGTAGATGGAGTAAAAATCGACAACATGTCTTTTCGGACAAGTTTGAAGTGACCTGTAAGAAAGTAAGGTTGAGAGGCTCTAACTTTTCAGTTTACGAGCCTCTCCAAAAAAACAAAAAAACTTTTATTAAACTGTTGACTTAATCGTTTAATGATATTATAATAAATCTTGTCCGTTACAAAAGAACGGAAAACAAACACTCTACATAATGACGTGCGGGTGTAGTTTAGTGGTAAAACCTCAGCCTTCCAAGCTGATGTCGAGGGTTCGATTCCCTTCACCCGCTCCATTACATAATTCCATATCATGTCCCAGTAGCTCAGCTGGATAGAGCAACAGCCTTCTAAGCTGTGGGTCACAGGTTCGAATCCTGTCTGGGACGCTATAAGAAAAAAGGGTTCAACACTTGTTTGTTGAACCTTTTTTGTTATTGAAACAACTCTGCACCGGATAAATAATTGAACGAAGTTGATTTTTTCTTGGTATTTTTGTTATTAACTGCAATAATAGGGTAAACCTAAAATATTGCGGAAATAAAAAGTAAAATGAGGAAGGATGCGAATGAGTAGAGAAAACGACAATGTAATCCTGTTCCCTAAATGGAAAGATGCCCTAGAGGAAGAAAGTCTGCAGGCATTAAAGGAAAAACGTTATGAGGATGCATTGAACAAACTGAACAAATTAATCGAGCATGATGTACACAGCCACGAAGTGTACACTGGCAAAATCATCTGCTTGATGGAGCTCGGGCACTATGAAAAAGCGGAAGAATTATGTCGGGAACTAATAGATAATGAAGATGCTTACTATTTTGAATACATACATATATATTTGACATTGTTATTTCAAATGAGTCATTATGAAGAGATTATTTCATTAACCGACCGCATATTCCAGACTAAGAAAGTGCCCGAGTCTTTGAAAGCACAACTCTGGCAATTATATGAGATGAGTAAAAAGCTTCACAGGGATGAACGGCAGGACGAAGCGGCAGGTCTTATGGATGAGCTGAAGGCAGCAGTCAATTCAGGTGATTCCGTTAAGCAATGGAGAGTTCTGGTCAAGTGCCGGGAATTGGAAGTCAAACCTTATCTCGACTACATTAAGCATTTATTGATAAATGACTCTATTGACCCTGTAGTGAAAACTGCGATCGTTCAATGGTTGCAAAAACAGGAAATTGATGAATCAATAGAGGTGGGGAAATTCGGAAATGCCCTATGCATAAACCCTTCTAAACTAAAGGACATGAACGACCATCCGGTAACTAAGCAAATTCTCGTCTTATTGAGAGAAGTGGAACAGAATAATCCATCTTTATACGAGCTGCTGGAGAAATTATTGACCAGATATATATATGTTATGTTCCCATTCACACCTGATGAGGGTAGGCTTTTGGAAATTGCCCAGGCGTTAAAGGTTATGGGGGCTGAATATTTACATATCGATGCTTCACCGTATTTAGAAAGTGAATACATAGACATAGAGGATATAAAAGCTTGTGTAGAAGAGATCCTTTCCGCTGAAAAGCACTATTTTTCGATTATAGAAGAGTAAGAGAAAGACTAGAAACGAACGCCATATACCTTGTTCCTTTCTAATTGTTGAAAGCACAACTGTTTATGTTATAATAAGGTGGTTGCAATTGCGTTCCGCCCTAGTATATATAAGTTTATACACCGAATGAACGTCAAACACGACATATGAAATCATAGATGTTGGAGGGAAAAACATGTCAGCAAAATGGGAAAAACAAGAAGGAAATCAAGGACTTCTTACAGTAGAAGTAGATGCTGAGAAGTTCGACCAAGCGCTAGACCAAGCGTTCAAAAAAGTAGTGAAGCAAGTACAGGTACCGGGCTTCCGTAAGGGGAAAATGCCAAGAGGCCTTTTTGAACAGCGTTTCGGCGTGGAATCTCTTTATCAAGACGCAGTAGATATCATTCTGCCTGAAGCATATACTAATGCGGTAGAAGAGGCAGGAATCGAGCCTGTCGATCAGCCTGAAGTAGATATCACTCAAATCGAAAAAGGTAAAAATCTTATTTTCACTGCCCAAGTTACTGTTAAGCCTGAAGTAAAACTAGGTGAATACAAAGGCTTGGAAGTAGAAGAACAAGATACTGAAGTAACAGATGAAGATGTCGATCAAGAAATCGATCAAATGCGTGAACGCCAGGCGGAATTGGTAGTCAAAGAAGAAGGAACTGTTGAAAACGGCGATACAGTAGTTATGGATTTCGAAGGTTTCGTTGATGGAGAAGCATTTGAAGGCGGACAAGCGGAAAACCATCAATTAGAAATTGGTTCCGGTTCTTTCATTCCAGGTTTTGAAGATCAATTGATCGGAAAAGAAACTGGAGCAGATACGGAAGTAGAAGTAACTTTCCCTGAAGAGTACCATGCAGAAGAACTTGCAGGAAAAGAAGCAGTATTCAAGGTGAAAATTCATGAAATCAAAGCGAAAGAATTGCCGGAACTTGACGATGAATTCGCAAAAGATGTCGATGAAGAAGTCGAATCTTTGGAAGAATTGAAAACAAAAACAAAAGAGCGCTTGAAAGAACAAAAAGAGACAGATGCCGACACTCAAAAGCGTGAATCTTTGGTACAACAAGCTTCCGATAATGCTGAGGTAGATGTTCCTGAAGCTATGGTAACTACTGAGCTTGATCGTATGGTAAAAGAGTTTGAACAGCGTCTGCAAATGCAAGGCATGACAATGGATATGTATTATCAGTTCTCCGGAACAGATGAAAATGCGTTGAAAGAGCAAATGAAAGAAGATGCTGAAAAACGAGTCAAAACAAACTTGACTCTTGAAGCGATTGCTGTTCAGGAAGAATTGGAAGTAACAGACGAAGACGTAGACAAAGAGCTTGAATCTATGGCATCAATGTACCAAACAGATGTCGACCAATTAAGACAAATGCTTGGCGGCAACACAGATGCGCTTAAAGAAGACTTGAAATTCAAAAAAGCGATTGACTTTTTAGCTGAAAACAGCAAAACTAAATAAAAATCCTGAAAACAAGGTGCGAATAAATCGTACCTTGTTTTCTCTATCAAAAGATTTTACAATGAAAAGAAGAACGTTATATTCATAAGGAATACATAATTATTTAGTATAAACAGCAATATATTACACATATAATAAAACAATATTAGTTGACTTTTTCCGTTCTTTTTACATAATTAAGTGTACAACGTTTTAATCGGTTTATTGGAATCAAGAGTTTTTTCCGTGCAAACGGTTTATTGCTGTTGTTGTATGGCAAGACTTTAGGTAGACGGTTCAAAAAGCGCTGAAAGTCTTTAAAATGTTTATTACTTTTTAAAGCAGTCTTTATCTGATATGATGAGCTAAAGATAGAAATAATAACAATCGAAATACTGAATGATTTTTCATATCATTATAGATACTTAAACTCGAGGGGTGAATTTAATGTATAAATTTAATGAAGAAAAAGGCCAGTTGAAATGTTCTTTTTGCGGTAAAAGTCAAGATCAAGTCCGTAAATTAGTTGCTGGGCCTGGCGTTTATATATGTGATGAATGTATAGAATTATGTACCGAAATCGTGGAAGAAGAACTTGGTAATGAGGAAGAAGTAGAATTCAAAGAAATTCCCAAACCACAAGAAATCTGCAACATCCTAGATGATTACGTGATCGGCCAGGAAAAAGCGAAGAAAAATTTGTCGGTGGCTGTGTATAATCACTATAAACGGATTAATTCCAGTAAAAGCACGACCGATGACGTCGAGCTGTCCAAAAGTAACATTGCAATGATAGGGCCGACAGGAAGCGGTAAAACGCTTCTTGCCCAAACATTGGCAAGAATTTTGAATGTACCATTTGCGATAGCAGATGCCACTTCTTTGACAGAAGCTGGTTATGTCGGGGAAGATGTGGAGAACATTCTTCTTAAATTAATCCAGGCAGCCGATTATGATGTCGAGAAAGCAGAAAAAGGAATTATTTATATCGATGAGATCGATAAGGTTGCAAGAAAGTCAGAAAACCCGTCGATTACGCGCGATGTTTCCGGTGAAGGTGTACAACAGGCACTTCTTAAAATTTTGGAAGGAACTGTTGCCAGTGTACCGCCACAAGGTGGACGCAAGCACCCTCATCAAGAGTTCATTCAGATCGACACAACCAATGTGCTTTTCATCTGTGGAGGAGCTTTCGACGGAGTGGAGCAAATTGTAAAACGACGGTTAGGTAAAAAGGTCATCGGATTTGGTTCGGAAGATGCTAACCAGGATATGGACAAAGGAGAACTGCTTTCCAAGGTTCTTCCTGAAGACTTGCTTCGATTTGGCCTCATTCCGGAATTTATCGGCCGTTTACCGGTAATCGGAAGTTTGGAGCCATTGGACGAAGAGGCGCTTGTCGAAATACTCACTAAACCAAAAAATGCGCTGGTCAAACAGTATCAAAAATTATTCCAAATCGATGATGTTGAGTTGGAATTTGAAGAAGAGGCCTTGATTGAAATTTCCAAGAAGGCAATTGAAAGAAAGACAGGTGCCCGAGGCTTGCGTTCCATTATTGAGGGTATAATGCTTGATGTGATGTTTGAACTTCCATCAAGAGATGATATCGAGAAATGCATTATAACCAAGGACACTGTTCTTCTAGAGAATGGCCGTCCAAAATTGGTATTGAACGACGGCACCGTCAAGGACGAGAATAAAGAATCACCAAAAGAAAGTGCATAAGTAATACAATCGCTAGTTCAATAATAAAGTAAACAGACTGTTATAAATCCCTTGTTATATCTATAACAAGGGATTTATATATGGATAGGCGTTTCATCGGCTTGAACAGAAGTTTAGGAGCGGATTTACACAGGAGACCACCTAACATAACAGTTTTGATGGTTAGACATAATGGAAGCTTTTTTTTACACTAGTATAAATGCAATAGATTTGCGAAGTAATAAACGGAGAGAATTAATTCGTTAGTCAACAATGGAGGTGCCAAAATGACAGCAGAAAGCAGAATCCAAATACCCCTCCTGCCATTAAGAGGTTTGTTGGTTTTCCCTTCCATGGTATTGCACCTGGATGTCGGGCGCGAAAAGTCTGTAAATGCCCTGGAGAAAGCTATGATGGATGACCATCATATTTTTCTGGCTGCACAGAAAGAAAGCGGTATAGATGAACCGAGCAGGCAAGATATTTACCGGATAGGTACAATGGCGAAAGTGAAACAAATGTTGAAGCTGCCCAATGGTACAATCAGGGTTCTCGTGGAAGGATTGTACAGAGCAGAAATAGTCCAATTCCTCGATGATGAGGACCAGTTTGAGGTGGAGATACAGGAATTTAAAGAAGTTCATGGGGAGACGAATGAAGAAGAGGCTCTAATGCGTTCACTGCTTGGGCAATTTGAGCAGTACATAAAGGTATCTAAGAAAGTGAGCCAGGAAACCCTGTCCACTGTTACGGACATCGATGAACCTGGCAGGCTCGCAGATATAATCACTTCTCATTTATCTTTAAAGCTCAAGGATAAGCAGGAAGTACTGGAAATGGAAGTTGTCACAGAACGATTGAACCATCTAATCCAGCTCATCACAAACGAGCGTGAAGTTCTCAATCTTGAGAAGAAAATCGGTCAACGAGTAAAAAAGTCAATGGAAAAGACACAGAAAGAATATTATCTTAGAGAGCAGATGAAGGCTATCCAATCCGAGTTGGGGGACAAAGACGGAAAATCGTCCGAAATCTCTCAGTTGAAAGATCAGATCAAAGAATCCGACATGCCGGAGAGGGTCCAGGAAGTAGCTTACAAAGAGTTGGACAGATATGAGAAAATCCCTCAAAGCTCTGCTGAAAGCTCTGTCATCAGGAATTATATTGACTGGCTGATCACACTTCCATGGACAAGCAAGACAGAGGATAACCTTGATGTCAATCATGCTGAAAAAATTCTTGACGAAGATCATTATGGCTTGGAAAAAGTTAAAGAACGGGTGCTTGAATACCTGGCAGTTCAGCAGCTTACACAGACGATCAAAGGGCCGATTCTTTGTTTAGTTGGACCTCCTGGTGTAGGTAAGACTTCACTTGCACAGTCGATTGCCCGTGCAATCAACCGGAACTTTGTCCGGATTTCTCTCGGTGGTGTTAGAGACGAAGCAGAAATCAGGGGACACAGAAGGACTTATGTAGGGGCGATGCCCGGTCGAATCATCCAAGGGATGAAAAAAGCGAAAACAGTCAATCCGATATTCCTTTTAGATGAAATAGATAAAATGGCCAGCGACTTTCGCGGTGACCCTTCGTCGGCAATGCTGGAAGTTCTCGACCCAGAACAAAACAGCACTTTCAGTGACCACTTCATTGAGGAAACATACGATTTATCCAATGTGATGTTCATTGCTACTGCCAACAATTTACAATCGATTCCTGGTCCATTGCTGGACAGGATGGAACTCATCTCTATTGCAGGATATACGGAAGTGGAAAAGCTTCATATTGCAAAAGAACACTTACTGCCTAAGCAGGTCAAAGAAAATGGTTTGAGTAAGGGACAGTTGCAAATTCGGGATGAGGCGTTGGTTAAATTAATCAGAACGTACACAAGGGAAGCAGGCGTCCGCAGTTTGGAACGGCAGCTCGCTTCGATTTGCAGGAAAGCCGCCAAGTTGATTGTTTCGGAAAATAAAAAGAAAGTCGTGGTAACGGAAAAACAACTTGAGACACTCTTAGGTAAGCCGAAGTTCCGTTATGGAAGAATGGAAGAAGAGGACCAAGTTGGAGCGGCCACAGGACTGGCATACACTGCTGCGGGAGGAGACACTTTATCTATCGAAGTATCGCTATCTCCTGGAAAAGGGAAGTTGACTCTGACCGGAAAACTGGGCGATGTGATGAAAGAATCTGCACAAGCTGCTTTCAGTTATATTCGGTCTAGAGCTGAGACACTTCATATTGAACAGGATTTTCACGAGAAAAATGATATTCACATTCATGTACCGGAAGGGGCCACCCCAAAGGACGGACCTTCTGCCGGAATCACGATGGCGACCGCTCTTGTTTCAGCTTTGACCGGCCGTCCTGTCAAAAAAGAAGTCGGCATGACAGGAGAGATTACCTTGCGGGGGAGAGTACTACCTATTGGCGGGCTGAAAGAAAAATCACTTAGTGCCCACCGAGCCGGGATTTCAACTGTGATTATCCCTGCAGACAATGAGAAAGACTTAGAGGACATCCCAAAGAGTGTCAGAGAGGGCTTGACTTTTATCCCTGTCAGACATCTGGATGAGGTTCTCAAACATGCGTTAGCGGAGGAGAAGTATGAAAGTAACTGAAGCAGAAATTGTAATAAGTGCTGTATCTAAAAAGCAATATCCGGATGATCAATTGCCGGAAATAGCTTTGGCAGGAAGATCGAATGTAGGCAAATCTTCCTTTATCAATAAAATGATCAACCGAAAAAGTCTGGCACGTACATCCTCAAAACCCGGTAAAACACAGACATTGAATTTTTATAAAATAAATGAGGCTTTTTATTTTGTAGATGTACCAGGTTACGGCTATGCCAAGGTTTCCAAAAAAGAACGGGAAGCCTGGGGGAAGATGATGGAGGAGTATTTCACCCAGAGAGAGAATTTGAAAATGACCGTACTGGTAGTGGATATAAGGCATGAACCCACAGCCGATGACAGAAGAATGTATGATTTTTTAAAGTACTATGAACTCCCTGTCACTGTAGTGGCGACTAAACTAGACAAAATCCCAAAAGGTAAACGGGTAAAACATTTACAAAGGACGATAAAAACTCTGGAAGTAGAGGCAGACGATATCGTCATTCCTTTTTCTGCCGAGACAGCAGAGGGTAAGGATGACGCTTGGAAGATTCTCCAAAAATATTTATAACAAACAGCCTCCGGTTACGCTGGAGGCTGTTTTTGGATAAAATGATGTTTATTTTTTCTTATACAAGAGAAAACCACCTACAAGGATAAGAATGAGCGGCCAGAAGTTTTCCATCAAGCGCACCGCTTCATTTACCCATACATACCAACCGGGCTTACCGATAGAAAAGATGGACATTAAAGCTATAGAGATCAGCAGAAGACCGGGTAGTAGTCCTTTTTTTGTTTTCTGAAACTTGACGAGAAATGCTAAACCAATGATCAATGGATACGCGCCCCAGTGATCAATCCAGAAGCGATAATGCCTTAAACCGAAAAAGTGAAGCCCAAGACCAATTAATATGGTTCCGGGGAATAAATTTTTATAGTCCTTGGAAAAGTAACTATAGAGTAAAAACACGATACCGATAATCATCAACAAGGTGGGCCAGGAATAGAAATCAGTAAAAAAGGGAATTTTCAATTGCCTGAGTAAAAAGTAGGCCCCAATTCCGATTAAAAGGAACCCTGAGAACAAATTTTGTTTTTTCAAAACAGCCATCCTCCGTAGATTGTAATGATTATTACTTAGTATTAATTTCTTGATTAAATGTTACTTGTATGATAAAGTACAAAAGGATTAAAAATTAGCAAGGAAGAGTGAAACACCTCGTTCTTATCCTAACATATAGTTTCAGATTCTGTTCACAAATTCCGTGAAGACGATGAAACAAAAATGGTATAATGAAACTTGAATGCTTTATGGTATCAACCTTTCTTGATATTCAATCTTTGAGGGACAAACTCACCTAAAAAAAGGAAGATCCTTTGTTCCATGTGAATGATTTTGTGGGGGTAGATAGAGATGCATATATTAGTGGTCGGATTAAATTATAGAACAGCCCCTGTTGAAGTAAGGGAGAAGCTCACTTTTGAGGATCAGGATGTTGCGAAGGCAATGAAATCGCTGAATGAACAAAAAAGTGTGTTGGAAAATGTGATTATATCCACATGTAACAGGACAGAAATTTACGCAGTGGTTGACCAGCTCCATACAGGGCGATATTATATTAAGCAATTTTTGGCGAACTGGTTTGAAACAGATAAAGAGGTGTTTTCCCCTCATTTGGCAATTTATGAAGGGGATGGAGCGGTCGAGCATCTTTTTAAAGTCACCAGTGGATTAGATTCGATGGTGCTTGGAGAAACACAAATACTGGGTCAGATGAAGCAAGCTTTTCAACTAGCCCAACAATCCGGCACTACAGGTACGATATACAACCAACTGTTTAAACAAGCCATAACTCTGGCAAAACGCGGACATAATGAAACGGAAATAGGCGAGAGTGCTGTTTCTGTCAGTTATGCTGCTGTAGAGCTTGCCAAGAAAATATTTGGTGATTTACTGAACAAACATGTTGTCATACTCGGAGCCGGAAAAATGGGTGAACTTGCTGCCAAAAATTTAAAAGGCTCTGGTGTCGAGGAAGTGACCGTCGTAAATCGCACTTTGGCAAAAGCTAAAGCCCTTGCCGATAAATTTGATGGAAAGTCCGAATCGATGGAAGCACTGACAGATGTTCTTCAAGATGCAGACATACTGATCAGTTCTACAGGTGCCAAGGAATATGTCATTACGAAAGAACTCCTGGCTTCTGTCCATAAACAAAGAAAAGGGCGCCCGTTGTTCTTGGTCG
The DNA here is from genome assembly GCF_900156915.1 of Sediminibacillus massiliensis. Lineage (GTDB taxonomy): Bacteria > Bacillota > Bacilli > Bacillales > Amphibacillaceae > Sediminibacillus_A > Sediminibacillus_A massiliensis. The sequence continues at coordinate 64,021 of NZ_LT732535.1, forward strand.
ATATAGCCGTGCCTAGAGATCTTGATCCGCAACTCGCGAATTTGGAAAGTGTATTCCTTTATGATATCGATGATTTGCAAGGAATCGTCGATGCAAACCTGGAAGCGAGAAGAAAAGCCTCCGAAGCGATAGAATTGATGATCGAAAAGGAAATCGTCGAATTTAAAGAGTGGTTGCAGACAATCGGGGTCGTCCCTGTAATTTCCGCTTTAAGAGAAAAAGCGTTGACTATCCAAGCAGAGACGATGAAAAGCATTGAAAGAAAGATGCCTGACTTATCGGATCGGGAAAGAAAAGTGCTGAATAAACATACTAAAAGTATCATCAATCAAATGTTGAAAGAGCCGATTCTTCAAGCGAAGGAATTGGCGGCACAGCCTGATGCAGATGAATCACTGCAAATGTTCATGCAGATTTTCGGTATACAGGAATTGGTCCAGTCCGAAGTGCAGAAACAAGATAAAAACAATGTTGTTTCCTTTGACAAAAGTGGCGGACTTACTTTTCCTGCCATGAAGAGCGTGTCGACAAACTAAACTGGGATCGTTTTGTTGTTCAGTTTAAATAGTGAAAGGATTTCCCTTATGCTAGAAATAAAGTGGCTTTACGAATTCATCCTTATTATTTATGGCGCTAGTGTGATGGGATACTTTATAGATTTTATACAATTCAACCGGAAGGCAAACCGGATAGCCTTCTGGTTGCTTAGTATGGTTTGGATATTACAAACCTTTTTTTTATTATTTCAACTTTTGACAAAAGAAAGTTTTCCAGTGCTGAATATATATGATGGATTGTATTTTTATTCGTGGATATTGGTAACATTTTCTTTACTGATCAACCGATTTTTCCGTGTTGATCTGTTGGTTTTTTTCACTAACCTATTAGGTTTTTTTATCATGCTTCTCCATATCGGAGCTACAGCCCAATTGGAGGAAACCGAGCATGGAGTGTACCTTGTCGGCGAATTATTGATAGCTCACATAAGCCTCGCCTTGTTGTCTTATGGATTCTTTACTTTATCCTTTATTATTTCTGTGATGTATTTACTTCAATATCGACTGCTAAAGGAGAAAAAGGGCTATAAATGGCTGGGCAGGTTCGGCGGGCTGAACAAACTCGACAAACTTTCATTTCATACGATTACTATCGGTGTTCCGTCATTGATGATTTCCATCATACTGGGAGTAGTCTGGGCGTACTCGTCAGGAGCCGAATTCTATTGGTATGATTTTAAAACAATTGGTTCTATAATAGTATTACTTGTTTATATGATTCATTTATTTTTGCGATTGGTCCGGGGCTATCAGGGCAGGGCGATAGCCATATTCAATTCTGCTGCCTTTTTAATTTTATTAGTGAATTTTTTTCTGTTCGGTACAATGTCAAACTTCCATTTTTGATAGTGAAATAGTCAACGAAAGCATTAAATCTTAATTCATGACAGGAGGACTAACACATGCGCAAGATGGTAATTGGATCCAGAAAGAGCAACCTGGCTTTAACCCAGACGGAATGGGTGATTGAACAGTTGAAAAAAGCCGGAGCGCCCTATGATTTCGAAATAAAGAAAATCGTGACGAAAGGGGATAAAATCCTCGATGTAACCCTATCGAAAGTAGGAGGGAAAGGGCTGTTTGTAAAGGAAATTGAACAAGCAATGTTCGATAAAGAGATTGATATGGCTGTTCATAGTATGAAAGATATGCCTGCGGAAATACCGGAGGGGCTGACGATTGCAACGATACCTGTCCGGGAAGATCATCGTGATGCATTTGTATCCAATAACAAAGTATTATTGAAGGACTTGCCTAAAGGTGCCGTCGTGGGTACAAGCAGCTTGAGGAGAGCCGCTCAGGTGCTTGCCGCCAGACCCGATTTGGAGATTAAATCGATCCGGGGCAATATCGACACGCGTTTAAGAAAGTTGGAAGAAGAAGATTATGATGCAATTGTCCTTGCAGCTGCAGGTTTGATCCGCATGGGATGGGGCGAGGAAGTTGTCACGGAGTATCTGGAACCAGAAGTTTGCGTTCCGGCAGTCGGCCAAGGTGCACTTGCGATAGAGTGCCGTGAGGACGACGCTGAATTAAGAGAACTGCTTGATAAAATCAATGACGATTATACAGCCAGGACTGTCGCTGCTGAGCGGACCTTTTTGCACTTATTGAACGGAGGTTGTCAAGTGCCGATAGGAGGCTATGCCTACTTGGAAGGAGACGACGTCATATTGACTGCCTTAGTAGCAACATCCGATGGAAAGACCGTCCTTAAAGAAGTTGTCCGCGGTGAAGATCCTGTGGCAGTCGGCGAGGAAGCAGCAGTTCGGATGAAAAAACGCGGCGCACAAGAAATAGTCGACGATGCAAGAGAGGAGCTTGACCAGTAATGGACAAGCCTCTTCTCGGTAAAAAAATTCTTGTGACACGCGGGAAACAGCAAGCAAAATTGTTTTCTGACAAGATAGAAGCGGAAGGTGCGCTGCCATTTGTTGTCCCGTTATTGAAGTTCAAAATGAGAGAATCACAAGAAAACCATGCAATATTTTCTAAACTTCACGAATTTAGTTGGATATTCTTCACGAGTGCCAATGGCGTGAAGTTTTTTTTCGAGCAATGCAAGTTTCATCATGTTACCCTTGAGGATTTAAAGTCCAAGAGATTCGCAGTAATCGGAAAAAAAACGGAACATAAGCTACATACTTACGGGTTACGGGCGGATTTCCTTCCGGATACCTTCAACGGAAGAACAATGGTTGATCAATTCCTGAATGACCACTCCGAACCAGGATCTATATTGCTGACAGTAGGGAATATCTCTAGAAATGAGATTGCCAGCGAACTTGAAAGACAGCAAGTTCTTTTCCAGAAAGCGGTTGTTTATGATACTCTATGGAATGGAGACGAGAAAGAAGAGCTGCTTGCTTATATGGAAAAAGCTGAGATTGACGCTTATACATTTACGAGTCCGTCCAGTTTGAAGTCCTTCTGCCGGATAGCTCGCGATAGACCAGAGTTGTTTCGAACGGTTAAAGAACAGGCTCTTTGTGTCTGTATAGGCCCGACAACGGGTGAAGCGGCTTGCCGTGCAGGGTTCCATCATGTACTCGTACCTGATGAGTACACGGTGGAAGGAATGATCAACAAAATGAGGAGTTATTATAAACGGAAAGGATAAGGTGGTTCTAATGGACGAATTGTCATTTAGAAGGCATCGCAGATTAAGAACTTCCAACGCAATGAGAGCGTTGGTAAGGGAAACACATTTATCGGTAAACGATTTGATTTATCCAATATTCGTAGTCGAAGGAAGCAATATTAGGAAAGAGATTTCTTCCATGCCTGGAATCCATCAAGTTTCTCTCGACAACTTGACTGAAGAAATGAAGGAACTGGTAAGTTTAGGTATAAAATCAGTATTGTTGTTCGGCATACCAAAAGAAAAAGATGAACAAGGCAGTCAAGCTTATTGTGAAACTGGTATTGTTCAAGAGGCACTGCGGAAAATAAAATCAGACGTGCCTGAGTTATTGACGATAGCGGACACTTGTCTGTGTGAATACACTTCCCATGGACACTGCGGTGTTATCCATGACGGGGACGTAGACAATGATCAGTCACTCCCATTAATCGTCGAAACTGCTGTCAGCCAGGCCAAGGCAGGAGCGGATATTATTGCCCCCTCCAATATGATGGATGGATTTGTGGCAGCGATTCGGAAAGGACTCGACCGAGCTGGATTCAAACATATACCGATCATGTCCTATGCAGTCAAATATGCTTCAGCATTTTATGGACCCTTCCGTGAAGCGGCGGAAAGTGCTCCGCAATTTGGTGATAGAAAATCTTATCAAATGGACCCGGCCAATCGTTTAGAGGCACTTCGTGAAGCAGAGTCGGATATGGAAGAGGGCGCAGACTTCCTGATCGTCAAGCCTGCTTTATCCTATATGGACATCATGAGGGAAGTCAAAGACCGTTATAATGCTCCGATGGTAGCATATAACGTAAGCGGCGAATATTCCATGGTCAAAGCGGCTGCGTTGAATGGATGGATAAATGAAAAAGAGTTGGTAATGGAAAAATTGACCTCCATGAAACGGGCAGGAGCAGATTTGATAGTCACTTATCATGCAAAAGACGTTGCCAAGTGGTTAGCTGAATAAGAAGGGAAGGGTGATTGTTGTGGCAAATTTTGATCGTTCTGTAGATGCATATAAAGAAGCGGTGGATTTGATGCCGGGTGGTGTGAACTCACCTGTTCGGGCCTTTAAATCTGTCGGAATGAATCCTTTATTCATGGAACGTGGAAAAGGGTCTAAGATATGGGATGTCGATGGAAATGAATACATCGATTATGTACTGAGCTGGGGACCGCTGATCCTCGGACATGCTGATGATCGAGTAGTAGAAAAACTTAAAGAGGTCACCGAAAGAGGAACAAGTTTCGGGGCACCTACGGAAATAGAAAACAAACTTGCACAGTTGGTTATTGACAGAGTGCCATCAATCGAAATGGTCCGAATGGTAAATTCAGGCACTGAAGCAACAATGAGTGCGTTGCGTCTTGCAAGAGGTTACACGGGCAGGGATAAGATATTGAAATTCGAAGGTAATTATCATGGCCATGGCGATTCACTGTTGATAAAGGCGGGTTCCGGTGTGGCAACCTTAGGGCTGCCTGACAGTCCCGGAGTTCCTGCTTCCATTGCTCAGAACACTATAACGGTTCCTTATAATGACGTGGAAAGCGTCCGGTACGCATTTGAAGAATTTGGTGATGACTTGGCAGCTGTAATAGTAGAACCAGTGTCAGGTAACATGGGAGTCGTTCCCCCTAAGGACAGCTTTCTTCAGGAACTCCGACAAATAACCGAACAGAACGGGACGTTATTGATTTTTGATGAAGTGATGACCGGATTCCGGGTTGGCTATCATTGTGCGCAGGGCCATTTTGGCGTGACTCCTGATTTGACCTGTCTTGGGAAAGTGATCGGTGGAGGTCTTCCAGTAGGTGCATATGGCGGCAAGCGAGAAATAATGGAAAAAGTAGCTCCGACAGGCAATATTTATCAAGCCGGTACTTTATCGGGAAACCCGCTTGCCATGACTGCTGGCTATGAAACGTTAAGTGCAATGGATGAAGAGGCATACGCTTCCATCAATCAAAAAGTGGATACGCTTATAGAGGGTTACAAGCAGGCTGCAGTTGACTTTAATATTCCTTTAAGTATTAACAGAGCCGGATCCATGGTAGGTTTCTTCTTCACCGATGAAGGCGTAATTAACTATGAGACAGCCAAGTCCTCTAATTTGGATCATTTTGCCGAGTATTACAGGGAAATGATCAATCAAGGTATTTTCTTGCCACCGTCTCAATTTGAAGGCACATTCTTATCAACTGCCCATACAGACGAGGATATTGAGAAGACGATTGAAGCAGCAAGAAAAGCATTTGCCAAGATAAACAAATACTAATCATCTGAGAAACCGGACGGTATGTACACAGTACAGCCTCCGGTTTTTTTCATATAAATCGAAGCCGGAGAATATATTGTGAAGGAATAGATTTTGTAAGTGATTTTTTCATCCAGGATTGCCACAGGCATAATTCTGCTCATGGACTCATATATCTGAAGGGAGACTATTGTTCGAGCTTTATGGATTTCGAAGGGAGGAGTATATGGTGGCTGATGAAGGTTTATCAGTTTTCACTTTCGATTTAAATGAGTCTGTCTGGTTTCAAAGAGGACAGGAAGTCGCAGAAATTATGGGTATTTCTTTAGAACCGGAAATATCCATCGAGGAATTTGAAGATTTTGTTTCCATCAGGGGAGTCATCGAGTTAAAAGGAGAATACTTTCAGGTAGGAGAACAGGACTCATCTTCTTCCGATGTACTGCCATTGGGGGAACATCCATCACAACGGTGGGTAGACAGGGTAGAAACTTATGAAGATGGTGTTAATGAATTTTTCCATACATTTCCCGTAGAGATATCGATCCCGATGTATCGGATTGAAGCCGTGGATGAGTTGATGGTTGGTATCGATTCTTTTGACTATGAGCTTCCGGAAGATTGCCAGTTGAAATTAAATGCTACACTCGCTATCCACGGAGTGAAGGAGCAAAGGAATGAAGTACTGCCAGTCGAGAACAGGGAAGAAGAATCTTCAATAGAGGAGACGGAAGAGAGAGAACATCCTGTTACGGATGACGAGTCACCGAGTGAGAGACAACCTGAGTATGAGACCTTTTCTTTCGACGTAAAAGAAAAATTGGAAGAAGAAAACAGTGTACCCGAAACCGAACACGATTTAGAGGAGCAAGAAGACAAAGACAGGTGGAAGTACAAAAAAACGCAGACATTAGCCGAATTTTTTGGTAAAACAGAAGAAACTGCAGACCAATTGGAAGAGTTAAAAGAAAGCGATGAAATTAAATCCGAACAAATAAAGGTAGAATCTGAGTATGATGAATCTCTTGATGAATCCAAAGATATCATGGAGTCTTCCAGACAGGAAGATCCAGATACAAGGTATTTGTTAAACATCTTTGAAGAGAAAGAAGAACAATTTGCAAGGATGAAGGTATGTATTGTTCAGGATAGTGATACATTGGATTCTTTGGCACAGAAATATAACGTATCACCTTTGAATATTTCCAAGCGGAACCAGTTGGAAGATGAAGAATTATCCGAGGGTCAGATATTATATATTCCTGTGAAATGACGTAAATAAATCCCTTGTCATAGAGATGGTGACAAGGGATTTATTGCGGGAAGCATATCGCAAAGATAGAGTGTAACTATTTAAAAAAGCTTCCTCTAATTCAAAAATAGCTGGAGTGAAATTCAATGGAGGATATACGATTCATATTGCAGGCTTTTCATGTAATCCCTACAGATATCGTGAGGGTGACAGATCGGCTCTATAAAATCCATACACCAACCGACACTTTTGCACTAAAACGTTCCAGACTGCACCCTCAGTCCCTTTCTAATTGGAGATCAGCTTATCAAAATGCAAATAAGTACAGATTTGACTCCATCGTCCCTGTATATTTGACAAATGATGGAGAAATCTATTTGGAATTCCAACAAGACTTCTATTATCTTTCTCCTTGGATAGAACAAGTTGCCAGTGATGAACCAAAGCATGACATCGAAGCTTTTTACCATGAAATTAGCTACATTCATCAACAAACAAAACAAGAAAGAAAGCTGCCAGACAATTTCTTGGAACAATCTGTTCTGAAAGAAAAAGAAAATGTCTTTTCCGGGCAGGCACAATTACTGGAATCAGTTGAGACATTTGAACAAAGAAGGTATATGTCACCATTTGAATTACAGGTGTGCACGCATTACAGGGATTTACTGCGTGTATACCAATCGCTTGATGAGTGGTATGAGTTGTATTTAGAGGATGAAAGCAAAAGCGATTCTGCTAATGTATGTTTATGTCATGGAAATCTACGTTCTTCGCATATTATCAATCGAAATAGCAAAGCTTATTTTGTCAACTGGGAGCATTCTTTCCATGGCAGCCCGATGCATGATTTGGCACTTTTCTATTATCAGGATTTCCAGTACCATGACAGTCTGGTAGATGAATTGATACAGTCTTTTTATGTTTACGAAAAAAGGTACCCCCTCTTGCAAAGTGAAAGAAGCCTGCTGGCAATTTACCTGTTAAACCCTCAGCCCTATTTAAATGTTGTAAACGATTATCAACAGCGAACGACGAGAAAGTCCCAGCCCTTCCAATTAAGAAGTTTGGAACAATCTTATCGGAGGCTGATGAATGGGTTGAACATGCAAGAGTTTCTTCGTGAAAGAAGAGAAGAAATAATTGAACAGGAAGAAATGGCGGAAGAGGATTAAATCCATTCCATATAGAAAGCTATGAACAACCCCACAAACACTCCAAGTAAAAAAACATCCATTGTGGTAGGGAAAAACAAGGTTCTTATCAATTGAAAAATCATGATCGGAAGTGTGGCTCTTTCTATGACCAGCAGCCAGTACCTGCACCATGGCGGCAATTTATACCGATAAAAGCGTGCCATCTGTTTCACTCCTTTGATCTTTTGGTGTATAGTATGTAATTCACACAAAAATGGGTCCATGTAATTTATATGTTCAGCCCGTTCTCCATAAAATTGCTGTAATTCATAAAAAACCATAAACTACGACGAATTCTTTTTAGCATGACTTCCTCCCATACTCTTCGGATTAGTGCTAAACCTGCGCTTTGGAAAAATACTCCCTTTTCGTGGGGAACGCTTCAGCCTCCTCGCTGGCAAAAAATGCCAACTGCGGGGTCTTCAGACTGTTCCTTTTCCACTGGAGTCTCGCATTTTTCCAAAGCTTCGTATAATATTTCTGATACCTATCATAAAGCTCAAAAGTGTCTATTATTTTAATTATTATTGACTTAACAGCACTCTTTTGGATAAAATAGCTATTATAAAAGAAAACGATAAAAATGCCGTGATGGGGAAGAGTACAAGGTTAATGCCTAAAGAGAGGGAAATCATCTGCTGAAAGATTTTCCAGGATTATTTACTTTGGAATGTCGCCCCGGATGCAGCTTCTTTGAAAATCACAGTAGGAGAAGCCGGTTTAATTAACCGTTAAATGTCTTGAGTGTACAGGTAGTATATATATACCTGTAAACAAAGGTGGTACCACGGAAGCAAAGTCTTTTCGTCCTTTTTGGATGAAAGGCTTTTTTTGTTGTACAGCCAATCACGGCAGATTGTTGTCAAAGGAGGAAACAGAGATGGAGGAAAATAACCAGGTATCCTTACCGCCTAAATATGATCCTGAAACGGTAGAAAAAGACCGCTATAAATTTTGGACTGAAGGAAAATTCTTTGAAGCGACAGGTGACAAAGACAAAGAACCTTTCACTATTGTCATTCCACCACCAAACGTAACAGGACGTCTTCATATCGGTCATGCTTGGGATACGACTTTACAGGACATTATTTCAAGGATTAAACGAATGCAGGGCTACGATGTTCTGTGGCTGCCAGGCATGGATCACGCCGGGATAGCTACCCAGTCAAAAGTAGAAGCTAAGCTGAAAGAACAAGGGCAGAGCAGGTACGATCTTGGTAGGGAAAAGTTTCTGGAAAAAGCGTGGGATTGGAAAGAAGAATTTGCTGAATTCATCCGGGAACAGTGGTCGAAACTCGGTTTAGGCCTTGATTATTCAAGAGAAAGATTCACCTTGGATGAAGGGCTTTCCGAAGCCGTAAAAGAAGTATTCGTTTCTTTGTATAACAAAGGTTTGATATATCGCGGAGAGTATATTATTAACTGGGATCCGGCTACCAAAACGGCTTTAAGTGATATCGAAGTCATTTACGAAGAGGTTCAAGGGCATTTCTATCATATGAAATACCCATTGAAAGATGGATCAGGACACATAGAAATCGCGACGACAAGGCCTGAAACGATGCTTGGCGATTCGGCGGTAGCTGTACATCCTGATGATGAAAGATATCAGCATCTGATCGGGAAAAAAGTAATCCTGCCTATTGTTAACCGTGAAATCGAAATCGTAGCAGACGATTATGTGGACATGGAGTTTGGCTCAGGTGCGGTTAAAATCACCCCTGCCCATGATCCTAATGACTTTGAGATTGGCAACAGACATAATCTCGACCGGATTCTCGTAATGAATGAAGATGGGACAATGAACGAAAAAGCAGGTAAGTATCAAGGAATGGACCGCTTTGATTGTCGGAAGCAGCTTGTCAAAGATATGCAGGAGGAAGGGATCCTCTTTAAGATTGAAGACCATATGCACTCTGTCGGGCATTCCGAGCGAAGCGGAGCTGTTGTAGAGCCATACCTGTCTACCCAGTGGTTTGTCAAGATGCAGCCGCTTGCTGATGCGGCCATCGATCTTCAAAGCAAACAGGACGAAAAAGTCAATTTTGTACCTGACCGTTTTGAGAGAACGTACTTGCACTGGATGGAAAATATCAGGGATTGGTGTATTTCCCGTCAATTGTGGTGGGGTCATCGTATCCCTGCCTGGTATCATAAAGAAACCGGCGAAATGTATGTTGGGAAGGAAGCGCCACAAGACGAAGAGAATTGGGAACAGGATACCGACGTTTTGGACACTTGGTTTTCTTCCGCTCTCTGGCCGTTTTCAACATTGCATTGGCCGGATACAGAGGCTGAAGATTTCAAAAGGTTTTTCCCGACAAGCGTTTTGGTCACAGGGTATGACATTATCTTTTTCTGGGTGGCCAGAATGATTTTCCAATCAATTGAATTCACAGACCAGCGGCCATTCAATGACGTATTGATTCATGGACTTGTCCGGGCGGCAGATGGTCGTAAAATGAGTAAATCATTAGGAAATGGCGTTGATCCGATGGATGTTATCGACAAATACGGCGCTGATTCATTAAGATATTTCTTATCTACTGGGACTACCCCGGGACAGGATCTTCGTTTCCAATGGGAGAAGGTAGAATCCACATGGAATTTTGCCAATAAAATTTGGAACGCTTCCCGATTCGCATTGATGAATATGGGAGGAATGAGTTATGAAGAAATCGATCTGACTGGAGAGAAGTCTGTTGCAGATAAATGGATTTTGACCAGATTGAACCAAACAATCGAACAAGTAACAAAGAATACCGATAAATATGAATTTGGTGAAGCCGGGAGACAGCTCTATAACTTCATCTGGGACGACTTATGTGACTGGTATATCGAAATGGCGAAACTTCCACTTTACGGGGAGGATGAAGGAGCTAAACATACCACAAGGTCAGTTTTGGCGTATGTGTTGGATCAAACCATGCGGATGCTTCATCCGTTCATGCCATTCATAACGGAAGAAATCTGGCAGCACTTGCCGCATGAGGGTGAATCAATTACGACAGCATCCTGGCCAGTGGTAAGAAGCGACTATCATGATGAAGAAGCATCTCGGGAAATGGAGCGGCTTGTAGCAATCATTCGCTCTGTGCGGAATATAAGAGCAGAAGTGGATACCCCGATGTCCAAGCAGATTAGTTTGCTTGTTCAAGCGGAAAATGAAACAATTTCCGGGCAGTTGACAGACAATCAACACTATTTGGAACGGTTCTGCAACACGAGTGAACTGACGATTTCAACAAAGGTTGATGTACCTGAGAAAGCTATGTCAGCCGTAATTACAGGGGCGGAAATATTCCTTCCACTAGAGGGTCTGATTGAAATCGATAAAGAAATAGAGCGACTAGAGAAAGAGTTGGAGAAATATAACAAAGAAGTGGAAAGAGTTCAAAAGAAACTTTCCAATGAAGGATTTGTGAAGAAAGCTCCTGAAAAAGTCGTGGAAGAAGAGAAACAAAAAGAAAAAGATTATATAGAAAAACGTTCAAAAGTCGAAGCGAGAATGAAAGAACTAAAATCGCTCTAAGAAAAAACATCTGCCAACACGGCAGATGTTTTTTTACTATATAGTTTACAAAATATTGTCGCTTTTACTCAAAATATTTAAACTGCGACATAACTGGCTTCACTGAACGTGACTTTCTACCATCCTTTTCGGATTAAGAGGTGGTCCAGCGCTGCGGAAAAACACTCGCTTTCCGTGGGGAACGCTTCAGCCTCCTCGCCGGAAAACCACCGGCTGTGGGGTCTTCAGACTGTTCCTTTCCCACTGGAGTCTCGCATTTTTCCTCCGCTTCATTCGTTTTTCTGATCAAGGGAGAAGTTGTTCTAAAGTATGTCTGACAGGAGGTATTCCTAACATCAAAATTCAGAAAATTCTAACAGCGAAGGCAGAACACGAAGACTCCTCGAAAATACAAATCGATTTTCTTCGTGCGATGTATTGCTGACGAAGCCTTCCTTATCCTGTGGGAACAGCAAAGGTCTTCGATGGGACGAGTAACCGCAGTCCCAAAAGGTCTTCGATGGGACGAGTAACCGCAGTCCCAAAAGGTCTTCGATGGGGCGAGTAATCGCAGTCCCACGATTCTGAAGACCCCGCTTGATGGGTCTGCGTCTTCCAGTTAAGCTTTGTAGCAAATTCCTCGACCCATGGTTTTCGGTGGGACGAGTAATCGCAGTCCCAAAGGGAGCAGGGAAGCTTATTCAAAGTAGTCCCCTGGCTGAGGTCGTGCCCGCGGAAAGCGAAGTGTTCTGCCGCAGCGAGTACATAAGCTTAACCTAAAATCAGAACAAGAATAAGCTTCAAAAAATAGAATTGTCACTATGTCGCAGTTTGCCTCTATTATAAATCTAATTAGTTCACAGTGAACGAAATTTAGGCCGGAAGAAAAATCTTTAAATCCTTCCATCCATAAGCTATTTCTTTCACACCCAATTCCTCCAGTAATTTTTCATCTACGAATTCAGGCCGATAAGTTTCATAAAATCTGCGAGATGGATTATCTTTTAATACCCAGACCATCAAGGAATTATTACCTGCTTCTATCAGATATGCGGCAAGTGCTTTGACGAGGCGGTGGCCCAGTTTTTGTCTCTGATATTCTTTCAGCAAATAAAGACTGTAGATTTCAGCGTCATAATCATACTGATTCGTACGTTCAATTCCTCCGTTAATGAAACCGACAATACCATCTTTTTCCGATTCAGCTACAAGTAGGATTTGATTGGTAGTTTGTAGTCTTTCCCGCCATTTTTGTTCGCGATTTTTGATGGAGAGGTTCTTAAGGATATCTTGAGCAATGATCCCTTTATAAGTCGATTGCCATGATTCGACGCTGACCTGGGCAATATCCTTTGCATCATTGATTGTTGCCTGTCTGATATGCATTCTTTATCTCTCCTTCTGTTTTAACTTTTCCTCTATGTATTGTACATATTTCTCCAGAATATTAACGGAACTCACTTTACTCAATGTCCTGCTTCCGACAACATCTTCAATTTCATTGAAGAGAAGGTTTCCATCCTTATCAAATAAAAAATCGATTCCAACCATGCCGAATTCAAAGTGATCGACAATCTTTCTGATCATTTGTATCTCCGGTTTAGTTAACGAATACCAGGTTGCAGAACCACCCAACTTGTAATTGGCGCGAAAGTCACTTTTGTTCTCTCTGAGGACCGCCCCGACAATTTCTTTACCCACGATGAACACCCGAAGGTCTTTTCCAGCTTGTACGTTAACAGGCTGCACAACAAATTCCTGACCATCTGTTTCCTTCATGTATTTTTCCATGTCACTCTGTTGTTCAATGAGAGCCACTTGTCTGCCGCCTCGCCCTGACACGCTTTTAATAATAAAAGGTACAGTCGCAGGCAATTCTTCATCCAGCAGGGTTTTCGGGGCAAATACGCTGTCCAACATTGGTATTTGCAACATGCTTAAGTGCATATGCGTCAATGCCTTATTATTGCAGATATGTGATACAAGAAAGGAATTAAATACCTGGATACCCATCATTTCAAAATGAAGATTTAAGGTGGGTTCCACAACACGTACTATCACAAAATCCGGGGAAATCGGTGTTTGTCCATTCTGCTTTACTTCCGTTTGGTGATTGAAAATCCCGATTGATAAATCTTCACGATAGACAAGTTGCAGCTGTATGTGTCGTTTCCGGCATTGATCGATAAACCAATCTATATAGCTTTTATTCGATTGAGCGTCTTCCTTGTTATAGATTATCCACCCAGAATAGTTCACATTTTTCCCTCATTTCTGTGTGTGGAGCACATATTCTATTATATGTTCTGCTACATTGATTTTCGTGCAATCATAAATATTACGGATATGTGCATTGGAATTAACTTCGCAGACAACCGGTCCATCAGGTCCGAACAGTAAATCGACGCCTGCGAAATCGGCTCCGGCAGCTTTGGCTGCGCGAATGGCGAGATATTGTTCCTCTTTTGAAGGTTGATATGGTTCCATTTTGCCTCCTGCGCTAACATTTGCACGGAAATCTGATAGCGATGTTCGAAGCATCGATGCCACTACTTTATTGCCAACTACGTTCAGTCGGACATCCTTTCCGCGACTGCTTGAAATAAACTCCTGCAACACAAATGGTCTGTCTTGTATCTCTTTGATTTTATCCAGCATTTCCTTGGGAGTGTCGAGTAAATATACTTGTTCTCCGAAAGAACCGTAAGCTTCCTTCAAAATTAGTGGAAAATGAAGTGATTTGCCGGCATTCAAAAAAGTCTGTTGATCAATCTCCGCTGCCCCCGGAAAAATTTTTGGTGCCGCAATTGTTTTTGGAATAGGCAGCCGGTCGGCAGAAAGGGCTTGGTAAGTCCGGATTTTATCGTCACACAATTCGATAGCTGAAGCTGAATTGTAAACTGGAACGTCTAAAGCTTCTAACTGTCTTGCAAGGTGGATATCTTTATCTCCAAACAGCACAAAGTCCGGAAGATTTTCTTTCTTCATGCTATGGAGGCCCAAACCATCACTCGAATAACTAGATAATAAATGGTTGTTTGGAACAATCTCTGCATGGACATTCTGTTTTTCAGCAGCTTTCTGGAGCCATTCAGCAAAGTCACGGAATTTCGGTCCTTTTAGATGCCCGTTGTAAATAATCCAACAGTAGTTCGCCATTGAAAAAACCTCACTTAGTAAAATGATTAATTTTTAGTATGTAGAATTCTTTTCTAGTATAATAAAGGCTTATGAAAGAAGATACCATAAACTTGTTTGAGATAGAGGGGTGGCAGAAGAATGTTTGAATCGGTTGCGCAAATTGCTGAATATTTACAAGATAGGAATAGATTCGGCATAAAACCCGGCCTTAAAAGGATGGATCAAATGCTGGAGTTCTTTTCCAATCCGGAGAAAAAGCTGAAAGTAATACATATTGCTGGTACAAACGGCAAAGGGTCGACGCTGACTTATATCAAATCAGCCCTTGTGGAAAATGGATTGAAGGTCGGGGCATTCACGTCTCCAAGCCTGGAAGGTATTAGAGGTCCGTTTCAAATCAATTTTGAAAAAATACCGGAACAAGAACTTATTGATGTAATGAACAAACTGCTCCCTTGCATAGAGACACTGGATGAAATGGGGGATCAGCCCACTGAATTTGAAATACTTGTCATGATTGCTGTTCTTTACTTTTCAGGGAAGACGGATGTAGCTGTAATCGAAACAGGAATGGGTGGGGCCGAAGATTCAACCAACTCCCTCGAACCAATTTTATCCATCATAACGAATGTGGAAAAAGACCATTCCGAATTTTTAGGTGACACTTTTACACAAATTGCCCGACATAAGGCGGGAATCATCAAAAAAGGCGTCCCTGTAATCACTGGCAGCCTTAACGAAGAGGCAGAAGAAGTCGTTGACAGAACAGCAAAAAAACAAGCAGCACCCTTATACAAATATGGGGAAAGCTTCGCTATTCAGCAGAACATCAACGAGGAAGGCGCCTTCCGATATTGTTCCGACAAATTGCATCTGAACCAGGTGACTTTGTCGATGAAAGGGGAACATCAGGCTGTAAATGCATCGTTGGCTATTAAAGCTGTCGATTTTCTGAGTGGAATGTTTAAAATAGATATTTCCAAATACATGGAGGGTTTGTCTAAAGCCGTTATTCCTGGAAGGTTTGAAAAAGTGCATGACGATCCGGAAGTAATTGTAGACGGGGCCCATAACCCGGCAGGCATTAGAGCTTTCCTGCAGACAGTAGCTCAACATTATGGGAACAGAGAGAAACACGTGGTTTTCGCTGCTTTTAAAGATAAAGACTTAAATGAAATGCTCGAACTTTTAACAGCTAATTTCCCACAAATCACTTTGACCACGTTCGACCACCCAAGGGCAGCAACAATAGAAGATATGAAAAAAACAGACAGCGCATTTCCGTTTAATGAAAACCCGGATTGGGAAGAAGTACTTCAGCAATCAATGATAAATAAAACAGGTAAAGTCATTTTCGTATGTGGTTCACTGCATTTTATAAAAAATATCAGGAAATATTTTGAAATTATCAAATACTTATGATACTTTTAAATAGTCAAAATAATAAGTCTTAAGACCTAGCGGATAATGGGCCAGCGTCAGGCTGCGGGGATGGGAGTTGTTAATGGTGAGGAGTAATCAACAGATTTCACTGTGGCTTGGTTTAATTCTAATATGGCCGGTATCAATTTTTATCTGCTATAGGCATTTGTCGACAGAAATGGACGGGCTATGGATGCATTTATTCGTTTTTGGCCTGTTGATGTGCGCTGTCGCCCTGTTCCCGATTGTCATAAATGACACTCCTATTTTTTTTGTCAATGGTATAAGTCTTGCCGTATTTATTTATTTTGGCGTCTATGCCGAAGCAATCTTGACACAGGCCGCGATCCTTTCCCTTCTCGCAAGCCTTCGTCTTGAAAAAAAAGAGCTTTACCGGATTCCAGTCAATTTGTTGATGTTTCTGTTTGTCTCGTTTGTGGCTGCCATGGTGTATTGGGGTTTAGGTGGCGACCATGGCCCGCAGGTTTTAATTGGCATAGATAACCTTATTCCTGTCATTGGATACATATTTACGGTTTTTCTTGCTAATCAGTTTATTCTTTACCTTGTGACAAGATATGTGTATGGCATCGAAGGGAAATTTCTGGACAGAGGGTTTTTGTGGGAATTCTATACGTTGACTTTGGTTATTCCAACCGGCATCGTTTTATACTTGTTGTACGTGGAAATCGGCCTGTCGGCAGTGTTGTTTGTCGGCATTCTATTTATCATTATTTCCTTTATCCTCAAACTCTACCATTCCAGTCAAAGGGTGAACAACCAGCTCCAAAAGACAAGTGAAATCGGCCATGAACTCACAGCGCAAATGGAAGAAAACGAAGTTATCGATTTATTCAATGAGCGCATTACCGAGCTGCTACAGGTTGATTATATTTTAATTTATGAAAAAATAGAAGATTCACACTTACAATTAAGAAGGTTTATCGATATTGGTCATTTGCATGCTTTTCCGGAGAAGGACAGGCTGATTAAATTTGAATCAATCAGCGGCACAGTTTGGGGAAACAAACGTGGTATGCATTTCCACCATCGCAGACAGTGGAGTGATTTAAATGACAAAGAATTCGATCTGCCGGCGGAAAGCATTCTTTCCCTTCCGATAGAGAGGGACAACGAAGTTATCGGGGTTCTCACCCTCATGTCTAAACAGAAAAGAGCATTTGATAAATACCAATACATGATTCTATCTATATTAACGAATTATCTGGCTGTGGCAATGCTCAATGCCAGCCACTACAAGGAAACAAAACGGAATAGTGAGCGTGATCCTTTGACCAAACTGTTCAACTACCGTTATTTCGAATCATATCTGAGTCAATGGATGGACAATACAACAGACAAAATGGCAGCTGTCATTTTGATAGATATGGATCATTTCAAATCGATCAATGATACTTACGGCCACCAAAGTGGCAATGAAATATTGAAACAGCTAGCTGTAAGGCTCGAAACAATGATTGGTGATAAAGGAATTGTCGCCAGGTATGGCGGGGAAGAATTTATCGTTTTCTTACCGTCTGCCACCCTGCAGCAAGGTCATCTTTTTGCGGAAACGATCAGAGAAGAGATAGCAGAAGAACCATTTTACATAAAAGATCACATCCTTGAAGAGGATGGAGCGGTGAAAGTCGGAATTACTGCAAGTATAGGAGTTGCTTCTTATCCGGAAGATTGTAACAGTCCGGAAGAGTTAGTCCGATGTGCCGACAGGGCGATGTACATTGGCGCAAAGCGAAGGGGCAGGAACAGAGTCGCCGTAATGGAAAAATAAGCATAGGAAAAGGAGGATGTCTGAACGATCCTCCTTTTTGGTGTCAGCAATCTTTTTGGAGTTTGAGCCATTCAGGCTTCTTTTGGGAAAATTCCGATTCTCCTTTGACGCAAAGTGATCCATGACCCCATTCAGGGCTTATTTCTCCCAGGAATTCTGCATTTCCATCTATGATAATTTCGGCCCCTTCCTGGAAGTGCACAGCCCCTGCAAAGAAGCCATGCCCTTTAACATGAAGCTTGGAACTCTGCCCTGTCATTTTGAGTGTTCCGTCAACCCTCAAGCTTCCTGAAGTGGATAATTTCGAGGACTCTTGGATGGTCAAGTCAGATTGGGCATATAGGTTTCTCACAGACATTTGGCTCTGCCCACCCAATGTAGACCTTCCTGTCAGTCTCGCCTCACCGCTAATCGAAATGGAAGATTTAGACCACATATTGGTTGTGCTGTCGCTGTAAAGGTTGTGATGCACCACGATATGTGTGTTTTCCCATGTGGTCAAGCTATCTGGATACCAGACGTTTCCCCGGATGTCCGCAGACTTGCTGCAAAAGTTCAAAGCATCTCCTGTCACCTTTAGATTTGTTTCATATTGACACGAGTTATCATGCTGGTAACCATCTACATGTTCAAAAGAATCGATCGGTGGAAAAGTGATTTTGTCCGTGAATTCATTCCAGTCTTGATAAATTTCGTTTCCCTCATTCTTTTCGTGTGCATCAATAACATAAGATCCAGGATTATCTAAAACGGTATTAATAGAAAACTGCTGCCCATCCTGGTCTGAAAGGGAAAAGACTATATCCATGGAATCGGAAGTGCCATCGATCGACATGCAATTTTCCTGTTCCGACTCAAGTGTTTGTTCCCCGTAGTGCAGCTCAATATCCTGGATGGCTATATTGCCACGGGGGTTAAAGGAAACACCGGCAATGGAAAGCTGCCCATTTTGGTTGATACAAAGCGAATTATCCCCCTTATGGAAGCTGCTCCGCAATGAGCTAACAAGCAAATTTGCCTGCTGTCGCAATCCGACTGAATCTTCCGCTTTACTGTGATAGGCAGTAGTCTGGTAAATAATAGACGATATAAGAGCGATGATTATACCAATCAAGGCAATACCTGCTAGAAGTTCTACCATTGTTAGTCCTCGTTGATTGGAGAATAGGTCTTTCTTCATACAATAAATCCTTTCGGAGTGATATAATGGTCTGTAGTAAAACGTGAAATTTGGTGAATGTCTTGCTTTCAAATCGATACGAAAATATAAACGGATTTACCCTTATTGAAATTCTCGCAGCCATCTCCCTACTTGGCATTGTTTCAATTGCATTTATTCCTTTTTTCTCGAACTTTGCGATATTTACAAACAAAGCAGAAGACAAACTTACAGCTGTGAACATTGCTGACCAGACTGCTTATGAAATCGAAAGAGATGAACAGTTGGAACAGATACTTTCTACAAGGGCTGCCACTGCTGTTTGCCCTGCGACTGATTCGGTATCATTGGAGGAAACAGGGATAACAACTCAATATACTGTCAATGGCAAACAATATTTCCCCAGATTATCTATTTGTCAATCACCCGAAGAGAAAGAAGCTGACTTGTATCGGGCCAAGGTCGAAATTTACCGTTCCAACCAAGATCAGCCGGCGGATTCTTATTTATATACATATTTGAAAGTATCCGGAAGTGAAGAAATTGACTAAGTACTTTAGCGAGCAACGGGGAGCAGCCCTTGTGCTGGTCTTGTTCATCATTACTCTGATGCTGATTTTTTCAACTATACTATTATATCATCTTAATACCTCCGTTGCGCAGTTTGATAAGATGGAGGCTGTTATCCAATCAGAATCTGCAGCAGAAATGGGAGTGGAGTACTACCGTGCTCATGTGGAAAAGATGGTAAATGAAGCGGAAGGAAACCGGTTTGACAAGGCATTATTAGAACAAAGCCTGAACCGGTTTGAAAAAATCGATTTGGATGATTCCACTTTTGTAGAGATAGACCTGACAAGCATCGAAGAACGGACCGATAGTTACATTATTACTTTCCGTGTGAAGGGAACAGCACATGGAAACGAATCAGTATTAGATGACCAAACGATAACTATCAGTTTCTGATCAACTGGATCGATAAAAGGAGTAAAATAACAAATGGCTACTAAAAGAAAATTAGGAGATTTGCTAATAGAATCAGGACTGCTTTCGGAAGTTCAAATCGAAACCTCCTTGTCAGAAAAAAAGACAGGTCAGAAGCTCGGAGATGTGTTGCTGGAAAAAGGGTACATAACAGAGAAACAGCTAATAGAAGTGCTGGAGTTCCAATTAGGCACACCAAGTGTATCCTTATACCGTTACCCTGTTGATCCATCTGCTACCGTGCTTGTTGATCAAGAATTTGCTCGAAGAAACTTGGTGGTCCCGCTGAATTACAAGGATGGAGTATTGACAGTCGCGATGAACGATCCGATGGACTATTTCACGATAGATGATCTGGAAATCTCCACAGGATTGCGGATATCCCCAGTAATTGCAACAAAGGACGATATTCTTCAGGCGATCAACACTTACTATCATCGAAATGACCGTGAAAAAAGACCTGAGACGGATAGTAATGAAGAAGATGGATCAGCGGTTAAATTGGTTGAT
The DNA here is from genome assembly GCF_900156915.1 of Sediminibacillus massiliensis. Taxonomy (GTDB): domain Bacteria; phylum Bacillota; class Bacilli; order Bacillales; family Amphibacillaceae; genus Sediminibacillus_A; species Sediminibacillus_A massiliensis. Next base: position 84,441 of record NZ_LT732535.1, read on the forward strand.
CAGATACTTCAAACTGGACTGGCATTAAAAGCGAGCGATATCCATATGGATCCTGGCGAAGAGAATGTAACGGTAAGGTACCGCGTTGACGGGTCTTTGAAAACGGACAGGGTATTCAGTAAAAGTGTCCAAAACTCTCTGATTGCCAGAGTGAAAATAATGGCCAACTTGAATATCACGGAAAACAGGCTGCCCCAGGATGGAAGAATCAGGACGGAGGTTGATCAAGTGCCGGTGGATTTGAGAATATCGACACTGCCTACCGTGTTCGGAGAAAAAGTCGTCATCAGGCTGCTGGATCTTGAGAACGTATTGAAAAGCCTCGCCGATTTGGATATGGAACATATCAATTATCAACGGTTCCAGCAATTGATTGAACAACCTTCAGGATTAATATTGCTTACCGGTCCTACTGGTTCAGGTAAGTCTTCTACTCTGTATGCCGCAATCAATCATTTGAACCAAGAGAATGTGAATATCATCACAGTGGAAGACCCTGTTGAATACCAATTAGAAGGAGTAAACCAAGTTCAAGTAAACCATTCAATCGGACTTACATTTTCAAAGGGGCTCCGTTCCATATTAAGACAGGACCCCAATATTATTATGTTGGGAGAAATAAGAGATTCCGAATCTGCTGAAATAGCTGTCAGGGCTTCATTGACCGGCCATCTAGTATTTAGTACCCTGCACACGAACAGTGCGGTTGCAGCCATTCCCAGGCTGATCGACATGGAAATCGAACCATATTTGGTCGTTTCTTCCTTATCCGGTATTATGGCACAGCGGCTCGTGAAAAAAATATGCCGTGACTGTAAAACAAGCAGGAAACCTACAATAATGGAAAAAGACTTATTCCAAAAACGCGGTCTGAATGTTGAACAGGTATTCATTGGGAAAGGGTGTGACAGCTGCAGGCATACCGGCTATAGAGGCCGGATGGCTATCCATGAGCTGTTGGTTGTTGACGATTCAATCAGACAAATGATGATGAATTACCAATCGATTTCCAGTATCAAAAATTACATAAAACAGAATGGAATGAAATTTCTCATAGACGACGGACTTGCCAAAGCTGTCGAGGGCCAGACGACAATCGATGAAGTACTGCGAGTGGCGATAGAAGATTAGGGGAGGAAAAAGTGTGAGTAAATTAGATATATTGCTGGAAGCGGCTTTTCATCAAAAGGCTTCGGATATTCATCTAACCGTCGGGACGCCTCCGGTTCTGCGGATCAATGGAAAGCTTAGCGAACATGGCGATACAGCCCTTCGGCCGGAAGATACAGTAGAAATGGTCCAAACAATATTGACAGATTCACTTTGGGAGGAGCTGCAGCGTAGTAGGGAGCTCGATTTGTCCTATGGAATTCCTGGTGTTTCCCGTTTCAGGATCAATATCTATCACCAGCGCAGCTGCCTTTCCATGGCGATCAGGGTCATCCCCACGCAAATTCCCTCATTGGACGGTTTAGGATTGCCTGAAACGCTTAAGAACATAGCCGGGAGTACGCACGGCCTTGTATTGGTTACAGGACCGACAGGGAGCGGAAAAAGCACGACATTGGCAGCCATGATCGATTATATGAACAATCAAATGTCCAAGCATATAATCACTTTGGAGGATCCGATTGAATACCTGCATGCGCATGGACAATGTATTATCGATCAGCGGGAAGTAGGATTCGACACCCTTAACTTTCAGAATGGCCTCCGTTCTTGCCTGAGGCAGGATCCTGACGTGATTTTGGTCGGGGAGATGAGGGACTTGGAAACAATATCGACCGCGATTACCGCTGCTGAAACAGGGCATCTTGTTTTGGGGACCCTTCACACAACAAGTGCTGCGGCTACTATGGACCGGATCATCGATGTATTTCCTGCCCATCAAAAAGGACAAATTAGGATTCAACTTGCGAATGTTTTACAAGCGATTATATCGCAACGACTCTTCCCGACCGCAGATCACAATTCAAGAAGAGCAGCAACCGAGATTTTATTGAATACTCCCGCTATAAAGAATTTAATAAGAAATGAAAAAATGCACCAAATCCCGAGCTTTATGCAGTCATCCAAAGAATTAGGCATGCACACAATGGAAATGGATATCAAACGGCTGCTTGGCCAAGGAACCATCTCGAAAGCTGACGCGCTGCCATTTCTAAGTGGAAGGGCAATTTAGGTATGACATCCTTTCAATACAAAGGCAGAACCGAAGAAGGAAAACTGAAGCAAGGGAAGATTGCCGCCGAAACCAGGCAGGATGCATTGTCAATTTTGCACAGGAAGGGCTTAACAGTATTTTTCATTAAAGAGTTGAAGGGGATTCTTCATAAAGAGATTAATATACGACTAAGCAATAGAATAAAAACAAGGGATTTTGTCCTGTTTTTGCGGCAGTTTGCCACATTGGTAGAAGCTGGTATATCGCTGGTAGAAGCAACAGGGACTCTCTCGGAACAGACTGAAAGCAAACAATTGAAACATGCACTGCAACAAGTGAAAGATGAGTTGGAAGAAGGAACATCTTTATCAGAAGCCATGGGGAAAAATCCGGCGATATTTCCGAAACTTCTGGTTAACATGGTGCATGCTGGCGAAATAAGCGGGAGCCTGGATGAAATCCTGGACAGGATGGCTGCTTATTATGAGAAACAATACAGGCTCACCCAAAAAGTGAAAACCTCCTTGGCATACCCGCTGGTTATCGGTACAATTGCTTTCCTGGTGACAATGTTTTTACTCATATATATTGTCCCGACGTTTGCTGACATGTTTGTATCGTTCGGGGAAGAGATACCTTCATATACAGCGTTTATTCTGAATGTCAGCAGTTTCTTCAAGGCCTTTTGGTGGATGATCGTCCTTATGGCAATCTTAGGAATCTTTCTATATAGGTACCTAAACGAAAAGGAGAATTTCCATTACCACATGGATCGGATGTTCATGAGACTGCCAATATTCGGTAACTTACTGAAAAAGTCCGCGTTGGCAAGGATGACGAGAACGTTGAGTTCGTTGCTTAACAGTTCAGTACCGATCATTCAATCCGTGCAGATTACCGAACAAGTAGTCCAGAATCGGGTTATCAAAAAAGTGTTGAGTGATTCGCGCGACTCTTTGGAGAGAGGAGAATCCATGGTCGGCCCGATGGCAAACCACTGGGCATTTCCTCCCATGATAATCCAAATGATCCAAGTCGGCGAGAAATCGGGATCGATGGATGAAATGCTCAAAAAAGCAGCTGACTTTTATGAAGAGGAACTCGACCAGGCGGCCGAGAAGCTGAAATCATTGATCGAACCGCTGATGATCGTCTTATTGACTGTGGTAGTAGGAGCCATAGTGATGGCGATTATCATACCGATGTTTTCCATTTTTGAAAGTATATAATTTTGTCACTTTATGTTAGTGAATTCAGAAATAGGGTATAGTATAATCGGACTAGATAAATAGCAGGATGTGATGAAGGGTTTTCTCATTATGGGCACTTGGAGGATCCGGAGCAAGTAGTGCAACCGACTGTGCAAAATGAGAGGAGTACATATATGAGTAAGAAGTTTAGCAGTCTATTAAAAAACGAACGAGGTTTTACTTTGGTAGAATTGCTCGCAGTGATTGTAATTTTGGGCATCATTACGGCAATAGCAGTACCAGGCATCGGCAAAATAATCAGCAATGCGGAAGACGATGCCAAAGAAGCGCACATAGCTCTAATCGAAGAAGCTGCCCGACTAAAGCATATAAGTGAAGGAACTCCAGAAACTGCCACTTATGCTGTTTCTGATTTAATTAGTGATGGTTACTTAGAAGAAATTGATAGTGAGAAATTACCTAAAACTGGTAGTGTTACGGTTACAGTTAGTACGGACGGAAAAACCAGTTACGAATATAGCTCAGAAACCGTTGTTGAAGAACCTGCTGATGGAAACGATACTAATTCCTAATAATAAAAATTAAACCGGAGAAAGAGGTCCCAACATGGGATCTCTATCTTTTACAGGAGAATACATACATGCAGTTAATCTATCTAGCTTATTTTTTTTTAATCGGATTGATTTTTGGCTCTTTTTTTAACGTAGTCGGTATCCGGGTGCCAAAAGGGGAACCATTCGGAACGGAAAGGTCGCATTGTCCCAATTGCCACCATCAACTTACCTGGAATGAATTGATTCCGCTCTTCTCTTACCTGTTCCTCAAAGGCAGATGCCGTGAATGCAGGCAGCCTATTTCCTCAGTATATCCCTTCGTAGAATTATTGACAGGACTCTGCTTCGCGTACAGTTATCACCATTTTGGGTTTCATGTCGAGCTTGCGTTTTCTATATTGCTTATATCCCTGCTGGCTGTCATTATGGTCGCAGATCTCCATTATATGCTGATCCCCGATCGTATTTTGCTGTTTTTTCTTCCCGTGTTCATTATTTATCGAGTTTTCGTACCGCTAACACCCTGGTGGTCCTCCATTTTAGGCGGGCTTATCGGTATTTTCCTGTTGGCTGCGATTATTATGGTCAGTAAAGGCGGAATGGGAGGAGGCGACATGAAACTATTTGGATTGCTAGGCATCGCTATCGGTTATAAAGGAGTACTGATTGCTTTCTTTTTGGCCACCATTTATGGATCAGTGATCAGTGGTATACTATTAGCGTTGAAAGTGATCAACCGAGAGAATCCGGTTCCTTTTGGACCTTTCATTGCTGCAGGCACCATCACTGCGTTTTTCTTTGGAGATAATTTGTTCGGATGGTATTTAGCGACTTTTTTCTAAGAAGGTGACTTCTGTGTTAAACAATAATAAAAAATATATAAACATGAACATAAAAGACCACGTAATCCGTTATACTGTTGCACGCCAACCGGAGTTGGACTCCATTAGCGACCACGGAGAAGCGTTTTTCTCCGAGCAAGTAATGGAAGACGGAAAAGTACTGAATGAGCGACAACTCCAGAAGATGTTGGACAAGTTGGTGAAAGATAAGAATTGGAAGAACAGCCAGCTCCGTTTCTGCGTTCCTGACGCGGCTATCACGATCAGGGAGCAGCTTGTACCGGCGACTTTGGCAAAGTCAGAAATAAAAAGCTATCTTCACATGGAACTTGAGGAGAAAAGAAACCTCCATCTCCCTTTCGCAAATCCTGTAATCGACTTTGAAATACTCGGGAAAGAGGATGGACTGCTGCGGATTCTGTTATTCGCTTATCCAAGAGAAAGAATTGATCATCTTGTAAGCATTTTTAAGAAGTCGGGGTTAAAGCCTGTGGTGGCTGACATCTCTTCTTTAAGCCTATATCGGTTGTATCACCATATTCAATTGATTGAAGGGAAGGAAAATCTGCTTACTGTTCAATGTGACAAAGATGCAATGGTTTTGACTGCCTTTAACGAAGCAAAGCCTGTCTTCACTCGGAATATCCGTTCCTCGCTCTCTAGGAGTTCCTGGACCTGGCAGATTGGTGAGAATGAATTAACTTGGTCAGGTGAACAGATGGAAGTAGACCGTTATCTTGAAGAACAAGTAATTACAATCGGGAAGTTTTTGGATTTCTATCAGTTTTCCGTTATGGATGGAACAGACAGAATATCCAAAATCCTTCTGTCAGGAGACTATCCTTTCCTTAAAGAATTAAAAGACCAATTGAAGGAACAGCAGGACATTGACATTCAATGGCTGGGAGAAAAAGAAGATATCCTGCCCCTACCACTGAAATATGCGGATATACTTGGGCTGGCCATCAAAAATAGAAAAAGCTGACAGGGGTGAAGGGAATGGTCCCGGAAATAAACTTATTGGAAGAGAAGCCTAAAAAAGACGTCACGTTCCTGTTTATTACGGCGGTTTTAGTGGTTTTGATATTGTCCTCAACCTTGATTCTGTTATGGCAGCGTGATGTCTATCAGGTGGAGTTAGAGAATGCACTGACAAGAATCGACGATATAGAAGCGAGCAAGCAAGAGTCGTTGGAAAAAACCAGGGAGTTGGAGCAACAACGGTTTATGCTTGGCAGTCAAATCGATGCAATTGAAACAACGTTGTTTCCTTCTTTATCGGTAATGGAAAGGCTTATAGACTTGATACCGGAAAAGCTCGAAGTGAAAAATTATCAGTACGGGCTGGGAGAGCGCCTGAAGTTAACGGTCCGGTCTGACAGTATGGAAGGGATTGCCGAATATACATATAGCCTTGAAAACCAGGAGTTCATTAACAATTTACTGGTAACGAATGTTATAAAAGAAAATGGCGTGGATAAGAAAAAAAATAAAACATACACTGCCGACTTCCAAATGGAAATCAATGAACGGTACTTGATGGAAGAAGGTGGAGAGCAATGATACTAAGATGGACACGTCTTCGCCTTATTTTACTTGCAGGTTGTCTGCTAATTGTTCCATTAGCCTTTATTTCAGGCTGGCAGTATTATGTCAGTCCTCTTAAAAGCGAAGCGGAACAGGTTGTAGTGTCTTTGAAATCAGTTCAAACAAGCACAAAGGGCAGCGGTGCGGCAGAACAGAAAGATGATTCCGTTGAGAATTTCCGAATGCTGCCGGCTGACAGGAAAACAGACGAAGTGCTGACTATGTTATGGGAAATTGAATCGGGAACGAAAAGCACGATTGAAAATATTTCTTCGATTGAGGATCATGATTATTTTTTGGAAGAATTAAATGGACCTGACTTAAGCGGATTGAAATCATTGAGCTATCGAATAGATGTGACGGCGTCGGATTACAAGGCAATGACGTCTTTTTTAAAAAAAGTAGAAGAGAGAGAAAGATTGATCAATATAGAGCGTATACAATTCGGGGATACAACTGAAGAAAACCTGAATTTCTCTATCATTTTTCGTACTTTTTATAATGAAAATTTTCTCCCTTTGAGTAATTTATCCACTGATCCTTCGTAATTCTTTAATGGGTAATTTATCCATTTTTGAATATTTAGCGTCTTTTTGATGAAGCAAGAGGATTTATGGAGAAATGTTGAGACCTGCCGAAGACAATTCTCGTCTTACTTTTTACCACCGTTGTGATAGAGTGAAACAAATCCTTTCAGAAACGGGGGAAATTAGTGGACAAGCATAAATCAATTACCATTCGTTTAGGAGATAAAAAGGTTTTGGGACAGGAGGAAGACAGTGAAGAAAACCAATTACCTGAAATCTATCAGGAACAAGCTGCAGCATTAGAGGCTAGCATTAATACAGACAGTTCTTTGGAAGAGGATGAATTGGAGACACGGGATAAAATAGAATATCGGATCCCCCCTAAAAAGAGAAAACTGTCGCCCCTTTTTAAGGTCTTTTTATTTGCTGCAGGTTCTGCTCTCCTGATTGGAGTTACGTTGGGTTTTATCATGTTGCGTTTGTTTGCGGGAATTGATAGTGCAGACAAGACGGCTGACAACTCATTGTCCGGGACTGCAACCGCAAGTGACTTAGCTTCGGACGCGTCAAATCAGGAGTTCATGATACCGGCCCTTAGTGCGTTCGTCATCCAGGGCGGTGTTTTTTCTACATTGGAAAAAGCGGAGGAGTATCAGCAATTGTTCGCATCTTCCGATTTTCCTTCGATAGTGTGGAAGCGCGACGGCCAGTTTTATCTATTTGCCGGAGCAGCAGCGACAGAACAAGCCGCCAAAGAAGAGGCTTCTGCTTTAACAGCAGCAGGAATTGATGTGTATGTAAAAAAATGGGAGACGGATGAATCAGCGATGACTGCTGATAATAATGAAGAACAATGGCTTAGAGACTTCGCAGAACTATGGAATGAATCAGTTGTTTCTCAGTCAACGGTGACCGGCAGTCAATGGATAGCTTGGGCAGAATCCAATCCAGACTCCAACAAGGAAAAGTTTGTTCAATTGGAGGAGGAAGCATTGAACCTGGCTGAGACTATGGAGGGAAGTAGTACTTCCTCCATCCAATATTCCCTTTTGAAAATGTGGAAACAAATGGAATCGCTAAAAGCAGAGTAGATTAACTATTCTGCTTTTTATTTTCTTTAAAAATAGAGCAGGTGTTTATTGATTTCTTCTGTTATCGATTCTTTTTTTCTCCTCAGAAAGAACAGGGAAAGAGCTTTTTGTCGGTTTGTATTCAAAGCGAGAATTCTGTAAGATATTGTTACCCGATTACTAGCAGGAAGGAGTTGCCATACATGAAACGACTTATTTTGGCTTCCGGCTCACCACGGCGCAGGGAATTACTGCAGCAAGCTGGTATCCCGTTTTCAATTCGGAAACAAGAAATTGATGAAGAGGCAGTCAGAGCCGACAGCCCAAGACAACTTGTCGAAAAATTGGCGAGGTACAAAGGGGAAGCGATACAAATAGGTGATGAGGAAGTTGTTATTAGCGCTGATACGGTTGTCAGTTATAAGGACAAAATTCTCACTAAACCACATTCCAAAGAAGAGGCTATGGAGATGCTGTCGCTTTTAAACGGCAAGCAGCATGAAGTACAGACTGGAGTGATGATTCGTACCACACAGATAGAGGAGGTCTTCTCTGTTGAAACCAAGGTTCTTTTTTGGGAACATCGGCAAGAGGATTTGGCTGCTTATGTGGAAACTGGAGATCCTTTCGATAAAGCAGGCGGTTATGGCATCCAAACAAGGGGAGCTTTCTTGGTGAAAGAGATTGCCGGGGACTATTATAATGTAGTTGGTCTCCCCGTCTCCCTCGTGATCAGGAAACTTAAAGAGTTCGGTATATTCCCTGTATGAGCGGTGATTGGCCGGTAAGGAGTTTCAACCTCCTGACATAGCTTAGATAGTTGGGGAAATGGATGAAAGGTTGATGATCAAATGTCTGAGCCGGGAGTGAAGTTCAAAAATGTACCAAAACAGGACAGGCCGAGGGAAAGGCTCATTGAAATGGGCCCTCCATACTTGTCCAACCAGGATTTACTTGCCATTTTATTGGGGACCGGAACGAAAGAAGAGTCTGTCATGACATTGGCTCAAAGGGTTTTGATGCATTTCGAAGGACTTAGACTGCTGAAAGATTCCACCATCGAAGAATTGACCGCCATTAAAGGAATAGGAAGCGCTAAAGGTGTCCTGCTTTTGGCAGCCATCGAATTTGGAAAGAGAATGCATTGTTTCAAGCCGGAAGAAAGGTATGTAATCCGTAGTCCGGAAGATGGAGCGGATTATGTTATGGAAGAGATGAGACAATTGAATCAAGAACATTTCGTCTGTATGTTTCTTAACACGAAAAATCAGGTTTTGCACCGTCAGACAATATTTATCGGTAGTTTGAATGCCTCGATAGTCCATCCCCGCGAAGTTTTCCGCGAAGCTGTAAAACGGTCCGCTGCATCGATCATATGCGCCCATAACCACCCTTCAGGAGATCCCTCGCCATCACAGGAAGATATTCATGTTACCAAACGTTTGTCGGAATGTGGTAAGATGATCGGGATAGAACTTTTAGATCACTTGGTTATCGGTGATCGTAAATTTGTCTCTCTAAAAGAAAAAGGCTACCTGTAACACTATCTATTTTTATTTTTTTTTCGTATAATTGGATAGACAGACTTCAAAGTCAGCGCCATTTTCAAGAGTTTATCTTGCAATTGGCGCTTCTTCTCATGGAAGCCGGAAGCGCCATCCGGCTGGAATGGCAACTTGCAGACAGATTTTATTGCAAGTTTGATTGGTAATGGATATAGTTAAACATACAAATGAAAATTATAATGAATTGTGTTGGAAAGGGAGATATTTTTTGGGAAGATTCAGTTTATCACAGGACTTAGGTATAGATTTAGGAACGGCGAACACGCTTGTTTTTGTTAAAGGGAAAGGAGTCGTCGTCAGAGAGCCATCCGTAGTTGCCAAAAACAATTCTACTGGTGATATCGAGGCGGTTGGCAGTTCAGCGAGAAACATGATCGGCCGTACTCCGGGGAATATCACGGTTATACGTCCAATGAAGGATGGAGTTATCGCTGATTATGATACGACAGCAGTGATGATGAAATATTACATTAAGAAAGCACAGAAAAACCGTTCAGCATTTGCCAAAAAACCGAATGTGATGGTTTGTGTGCCTTCAGGTATTACGATGGTGGAAGAAAGAGCGGTTATAGACGCAACCAAACAGGCCGGAGCGAAAGATGCCTTTCCGATAGCGGAACCTTTCGCTGCTGCAATCGGGGCAGGACTTCCGGTATGGGAGCCTACGGGGAGCATGATTGTCGATATCGGCGGAGGGACGACGGAAGTGGCGATTATATCGCTTGGCGGTATTGTCACGAGTCAGTCCATCAGAACAGCTGGAGACGAGATGGATGATTCCATTATTCAATATATAAGAAAACAATACAACTTGATGATTGGTGAGCGATCTGCAGAATCAATCAAAATGGATATCGGCTCGGCCGGTGCCCAAGTTGAAAAAGAAGAAATGGATATCAGGGGCAGGGACTTGCTGACTGGTCTCCCTAAAACCATTACGATCAACTCAGATGAAATTGCCGCTTCCTTGAATGACACGGTAACTTCGATTGTAGAGGCTGTCAAAAATACATTGGAGAAAACTCCGCCGGAACTTGCTGCGGATATCATGGATCGCGGAATCGTTCTGTCAGGTGGCGGTGCCCTCTTGAAAGGACTTGACCAGGTGATTAGCGATGAAACGAAAATGCCTGTCTTCGTAGCGGAAGAGCCATTGGACAGTGTCGCGATAGGTACGGGAAAATCCCTGGAATATATTCAGCATTTCCGGTCTCAGCCAAATGTATCCAACCGTTCGACCATGAAATAAGTAGGTGTAATCAATGTCTTTTTTTCGAAGAACTCGGCTGTTTATCATTTTAATAGGAATAATAATACTTGTTGCTTCGATAGGATTTTCTTTGCGGGACCGGGAAGAACTCACTACCGCGGAAGAATTTTTGAAAGATACGACAGGCTGGCTGCAAAATATTGTCCACCGACCGGCACAGTTTACAAGCAACATCTTCAGCAACATTGATGAAATACGGAATGTATATGAAGAAAATCAACTATTAAAAGAACGACTTGCCGACAATAAAAGTTTGTTATATGAAATTCAAGAACTGAAACAGGATAATGAGGAATTAAGAAGTACTTTGGATAAAACCGAATCGATAACCGACTATGAGCCTATACAGGCAAGTGTTATAGCGAGGAGCCCTGAGCGTTGGTTCAAGGAAGTGACTATAAACAAAGGAAAGCAGCATGGTTTAGAAGTCAACATGGCGGTTATTACCGGTGAAGGAATGATTGGAAAAGTTCAGTCTACTTCCGAATTCACCTCCACTGTCCAGCTACTAAGCGGGTTTGACCGTTCCAATCGTATATCCGTGACGGTTTCACAAGAAGAAAATGAGAATGAGACCGGCTTTGTTATTGGGTACGATGAGGATAGGGAAGCACTTATGTTGAAACTTAATTCCTACGACTCCGAAATTGAAGATGGATCATTGGTTGTTTCGTCTGGAATGGGCGGGGTATTCCCAAGAGGTCTGGAAATAGGTACAATAGAAGAAGTACAACCTGATCAGTATGGACTAACACAAATGGCCTATGTGACTCCTGCGGCCAATTTAGAAGATATGGACCATGTGATAATCGTCAACCGAACAGTAGTTCAACCTGAAGAATCAGCGGATACGACAGAGGAGGATGAACAATGAGAAGGTTTTATCTTCCTCTCATCCTGCTGGCACTGCTGATTTTCGAAGGAGTGGCACTTGATTTTCTTCCTGATTCCTTGACTGATGGGAAATGGATGATTGTTCCTCACTGGGTGCTTGTTTATCTTGTTCTGATCACCGTTTTTTATGACATGGAGCGTACATATTTTTCCGTACTATATGCATTGATTTTCGGCCTTGTTATCGATATTGCTTATACGAGTGTCATAGGCGTCTATATGTTCATTTATGCGTTGGTGGTTTACTTGGTCCATGGGTTGAAAAAGCTCCTCCATACTAATTTCTTCGTCGCATTATTGTTGGTTGTGATCGCCGTTGCACTAGTTGATACAGGTTTATATATTATCTACTCCTTTATAGGGATGACCATTTTTTCCTGGTCGGAATATCTCTTGGTTCGCTTGATGCCTACGGTGTTGGCGAATCTGTTGTTCTTTTTGATTCTCTACCCGATTACGAAACCCAAACTGGCAAAATGGTCCACGGCACGTTTCGATCAGACGAACAAGCTATAATCATAGTTTCATAACTGATATAGAATAGAAGTACCTGTTCTTATTTGGATAACTAGGCAGCTTAAAGTAAAGTATCATTTTTCGAGCAAACCAGATTTTATTGAAAAAATAACTTTTGAGGTGAACGTATCGTGGCAGGCAGCAAGCAAGTAGTAACGATAAAAGGAACGCGTGACGGTCTTACGCTTTATATAGATGATTCTTGTTCCTTTAACGAATTATTACATCAGTTGGATCAAACGTTGTCCACAAACCATGTCGATGAAGAGGAACCGATGATTACGGTGTCCATTCAGCTTGGCAATCGTTACTTACACGAATCACAGGAAGAGCAGTTAAGGGATTTGATCCGAAATAAGAACAAGCTGGTCGTCCAATCCATAGAATCCGATGTAATCCCGAAAAGGCAAGCGCTTGAGTGGAAGGAAGACAGTGAAGTGAAAGTGATCAACAAAGTCATCCGTTCCGGACAAGTTGTAGAAGTGAAAGGGGATTTGCTCCTCGTCGGGGATGTAAACCCTGGTGGAAAAATCGCTGCAAGCGGAAATATTTTCGTAATGGGGAATCTCCGTGGCATCGCCCATGCAGGGTTGCATGGAAATAGGGATGCGGTGATTGCTGCAGCATTTATGAAACCAACTCAATTACGAATTGCAGATTACATCAGCCGTTCACCTGACTATGAGTCAGATGGCGTTTATATGGAGTGCGGTCTTATAGATCAGGAAAAAGAGAAAATCATCATCGACCGCCTCCAGGTTCTTTCGCAAAAACGACCGGATATTAGCGGGTTTGAAAGGAGAATGATACATGGGTGAAGCGATTGTTATAACTTCAGGTAAAGGCGGTGTCGGCAAAACGACGACTACTGCCAACCTAGGAACTGCTTTGGCGCTGCTCGGGAAAAAGGTTTGTTTGATCGACACCGACATTGGTCTAAGAAACCTTGACGTTGTTATGGGATTGGAAAATAGAATTATTTATGACATTGTCGATGTTATACAAAAAAGATGCAAACTGAAACAGGCATTGATCAAAGATAAAAGATTTGATTGCTTATTTCTGCTTCCAGCTGCACAGACCAGCGACAAATCTGACCTCCATCCTAAAGGAATGGAAGAAATCGTAGCGGAATTAAAACAAGAATACGATTATATTCTCATTGATTGTCCTGCCGGTATTGAGCAAGGATATAAAAATGCAGTCGCGGGAGCTGACAAAGCACTGGTTGTTACCACACCTGAGAAATCAAGTGTGCGTGATGCTGATAGGATAATAGGTTTACTTGAGAAAGAAGATATTGAACCTCCTCACTTGATTGTCAACAGAATTAGAAACCACATGGTCAAAAGTGGAGATATGCTTGATGTAGATGAAATAGTTCAAATTTTGTCGATTGAACTGCTCGGCATCGTGGTAGATGATGAAGAGGTAATCAAGGCTTCCAATCATGGGGAACCCGTTGCCTTCCACCCAAATACCAAAGCATCGATTGCGTACAGAAATATTGCAAGAAGGATTCTGGGAGAGACTGTACCATTACTATCCTTGGAAGAGGATAAAAGTGTATTATCCAAAGTGAAAAAGTTCTTTGGAATCCGTTCCTAGACTTTCTTAGCCAGCTTATTAGTTATCCCCGGTCTTAAAGGCCGGGGTTTTTTGTCGGGACAAACCTTCCGCATAACCTGCCTTATTCGTACATAGACTTGTACAAAACATATAAGAAGGAATGACGCGGGATGAAAAAAGATGTCAGCCAAGTTCGCAAAAGTATTGCTAAGAGAAAGAGAGAAAAGTCCATCAGCTCTGTTACCTCATTTAAACAGGAGGCCCCTGATTTTAAAAACTCCTTCCCACAAGACGAAGAAAAGCATGGTTACCTACCATTTTCAACGGAAAATTACACAGATTCATCTGACATTAAAGAGAAGTTTACCGCCAATCTCGTCATGAAAAGCATTCTGGCTGGAATTCTGTTCTTTGCTATCGCGACTATACACCGGGCTGATATGCCTTGGCTCATACAACCGAAACAATGGACAAGCCAGGCATTGACGGAGGAATTTCCATTTGCATCTGTAAATCAATGGTATCAGAATAAATTTGGCAGCCCGTTGGCAATGACGCCAGACAAGGAAGAGACAGAAGACCAGCCGGCGGCACTGCCTGTCAATGGTACAGTCAGCCAGTCCTTCCAGGCCAACGGTGAAGGGATACGGATTGCTGCTGATGAAAAGTCCCAAGTAGTGGCAGTAGAAGCTGGAACGGTTATTTTTGCCGGCAATGATTCCGAAACAGGAAAGACAGTTATCGTACAGCATGCAGATAAAAGTAAAAGTATTTATGGATATTTATCGTCGATTGATGTTTATCAGTATCAGTTCATAGATGCCAGCACTGTACTTGGGGAATTTGATCCATCCACAGGAGTGTCAAAGGACATTTATTTTGGCATCCAAAAGAATAATCAATATCTTGACCCAATACAGGTGATACAAGTTGACGAAACTCCGTAAAATGGTTCCAGGCATAAACATCCACCCAATATTGTTTATTTTTGCTGTAACGGCGTTTCTTACAGGAACTATTGTGGAGTTTATCTTGATATTTACAATTGTAATCATTCATGAACTGGGACACTTGTCGATGGCTGTTTATTATAAATGGCGGATAAGAAGGATCAACCTTTGGGTATTTGGCGGAGTGATGGAAACAGAAGAACATAGCTGCAAACCGGTTAAAGAAGAGGCTTACATCCTGTTGGCCGGACCACTGCAGCATCTCTGGATTTATATATTGCTTTATGCCTTATCTTATATGGATATACTTCCCCAAGCAATCGTAGATCTCGGTTATTTATATAATACCACCATTTTAGCTTTTAACTTATTGCCTGTATGGCCTTTGGATGGCGGTAAGCTGCTGTTTTTATTGCTGGGGCAATTCCTCTCTTTTCGAAAAGCACACAGTGCCGCTGTGTTTATATCTCTCATTTTCTCCTCGGTGGCGATTTTGCTGTCGTTGATATTGTTCCCATTCACCCTCAGTTCTGTCTTGTTGGCAGGTTTTATATTATGGGAAAATAGATTAGAATGGAAACGTCGCTACTATGTGTTTATGCGGTTTTTATATAAAAGATACTCGACGAATCCAGTCCTTGGCAGGGTCCGGCCTGTTGTTGCTTGCTCTGATGAACAGTTAATCGATGTTTTTTCTCATTTTAAACGGTCGAGCAGGCATCACATATATGTGAAAAATGACAGTAGGTCGCTTTCCTGTTGCTGGATTGATGAAAGAGACTGTCTGCATGCTTATTTCGGTGTGAAACAATACAAGATTACGGCTGGAGAAATAAGCGGACAAAATCATTAAGGATGGAAAAACGATGGTGAAAATTTATATTCAAGCTTCCGCTACCGAAAAAATCGGTGTAGTGGAAGATTCTGGTGATGTGAAAGAAATAATTATTGACCGACCCGGGATGCAGGATAATGTCGGAAGCATTTACTTAGGAAAAGTCGTCAAAATAGAAAAAGGTCTGCAAGCAGCTTTTGTGGACATCGGAGAAGAGAAGCTTGGTTTCCTGCAAAAAAAGGAAATCCCGGCTTCGAGGAAGGAATCAACAGTCCGGTTGGAAAGTCTCGTAACAGAAGGACAGGCTGTCATCGTTCAAGTTAAGAAGGCGGCATATGGTAATAAAGGGGCGAGTCTTACATGCAACATTACATTGCCGGGTTTGGATGTCATCTATCTGCCGTATGGAGGCTATGTTGCTGTTTCAAAGAAAATAGAAGAACCGGCAAGGACAGATCTAAAACGGTTGGCAGGCGGGTTTATTGATGAACAAGAAGGCGCGATTTTCCGAACATCCGCCAAGGAGGTTCCATCTGAAAAATTGGAGATGGAATATAAGCGATTAAGACAGAGCTGGTACGAATTGACCGCCACGATAACGAAACGCAATCCCCCCATCCGTCTCTTTGAAGATGCCCAAATTCCGGACCGGATTATCAGGAGGTTCTCTTCAGGCAGCATGGAGACTATCCACGCAGACAGTGTTGAATTAGCCAATAAGATTAGGCAAAGGTATATAACGTTGGAAAAGAAGGTTCATTGGAATAAAGATTTGGAGGAACAATTGTCAGTCAATCAGCTGCTGATTGAGTCGATCGTTCCGAAAGTCCCCGTAAAGGGTGGCGCAGAGTTGTATATCGAGCAGACAGAAGCCATGGCCGTCATTGATGTCAACACGGCTGGTTATACAGGCAAACGCGATAAACAGCAGACAATTTTAAATGTCAACCTGCAAGCGACAGAAGAAATAGCCAGGCAAATCCGTTTGAGAAACATGTCCGGAATAATTATTGTTGATTTCATCAATATGCAAAGTGAAGAGGATAAAAATGCAGTCATCGGACGTTTGAAAAAGGAATTGGGAACCGATCCGGTCCGGACGGAAATATACGGTTTTACCAAACTGGGTCTGTTGGAAATGACCCGCAAACGAGAGTCTCTGCCGTTAACTTATTTGTTGTCCGGTAAAATCAATCAGGGCTGTTTGCCTCTGACTTTGGAAACAAATGCTTATATGCTTGAACGGGAACTGCTGGCACGCCGAAGACAGGAGGCAGACGTCATAATAGTTTCCGTACCTGGTGAATTAAAACGGAAGCTTCGTCAATTGCTCCCATTGCAACGGCTGGCTGAAGGAGTGAATAAGTCTGTTTACTTGATAGAAGAGGAAAAAACTGATACATTTGAGATCGTCTTTACAGGAAGCGAACAGTCAGCAAAGTTGTTTTTAACAAATAAAAACGATGATACTGTTGACAAACTTTTTTAATCTATGATAACATCAGTATGTTATTCATTGTAGCACCCATTGCTACAACCGCTCAGAACAGGTTATTAAGTCAACAGAGTTGACACCTGAATGGCGAGTCTTAGTCTTAGAGGAGGTGCAGTTATGTACGCTATTATTGAAACTGGTGGTAAACAAGTCAAAGTTGAAGAAGGCCAAGCTATCTACGTAGAAAAAGTAGAAGGTGAAGTAGGCGATTCTGTTACTTTTGACAAAGTGCTTATTGTTGGTGGTGACGATGTAAAAGTCGGCGCTCCTTTTGTAGATGGTGCTTCTGTTACAGCTAAAGTTGAAAAACAAGGCCGTGGCAAAAAAGTTACTGTTTTCAAATATAAGCCAAAGAAAAACTATCAACGCAAGCAAGGTCATCGTCAACCTTACACAAAACTTACCATTGACAAAATCAATGCATAAGGTTTTGATTCGATGATAAAAGTGACTGCACATCGTAAAGATGGCAATATTTATGCGTTTGAACTGAGCGGCCATGCTGACAGTGTTTCAGAAGGCTATGACTTAGTCTGCGCTGGTGTTTCAGCAGTTTCGTTCGGATCTGTAAATGCTGTTATCAGGTTATGTGAAATGGAACCCATCATTGAGCAGGCTGGTAAAGAAGGCGGCTATTTACGGATGGAACTGCCTGAAGGCTTATCAGATGAAAAGAAATCAAAAGCGCATTTGTTGCTCGAGGGTATGATGGTATCCTTGGAGACCATAGCTAGAGACTATGGGAAATATATAACCATCTCTGAAAAATAAGGAGGTGCATTTCAATGCTACGTCTAGATTTACAGTTTTTCTCCCAGAAAAAAGGTCAAGGTAGTACAAAAAACGGCCGTGACTCAGAATCTAAACGCCTAGGTGCCAAGCGTGCTGATGGTCAATTTGTTACTGGTGGATCTATTCTTTACCGTCAACGCGGTACTAAAATCTATCCAGGTGCAAACGTAGGCCGTGGTGGAGACGACACTCTATTTGCTAAAGCTGACGGTGTTGTTAAATTCGAACGTTACGGACGCGATCGCAAAAAAGTGAGCGTGTACCCGGTAGCTCAAGAAGCTTAAGGTGACATAAAAAAGACTCTAGCCTGTTGGTTAGGGTCTTTTTTTTGGTCTATATCGTTTCATTCCGGTTTTAGTGGGGACTCTTTTTTGCTATAATTTTCATATTACTGGTGGGGAGAGTTTAAAATGAAATCGGAAGAAGTCATTAGCCTTTTGGGTAATTACCGGCATGATGTGTTGAATGAATTGCAATTATTGATGGGTTACGCATCGATGGGAAAACTGGAAAAAGTGCAGGAAAAGTTAAATTCTGTCGTTTCCTCATTCGAAAAAGAGAGGAATATTTCCAATCTGGGGATGCCTGAAACGGCTTTGTGGGCAATATGTTTCAATTGGAATTATGACAATTACCGATTGAATTATCACGTTGGAAATATAAAGGAGAAACTTACCGGCCAGGATAGTATCATATTATCTTTGTTAAAAGAGATAATGGAAATAATGGACCGGTTCACCGATCAGATGGAATTCTATGAAGGGGATTTAAGATTCCAAAGCGGGAATGGTAAAGAAGTATTGGCCGGTATGCAGCTCTCGTTTTCTGGTGTTTTCACCGATTTATCCGGACTTAAAAAGCAATTGATTGCAGTCGGAAGCTTAGACAGCGTAAACATCATACCAATGGAAGACAATAAACAATGTACACTCGTCATGGATGTGCAACTGAAGAGGTGATCTACTGTGTTTGTCGATCAAGTAAAAGTATATGTTAAAGCAGGAGATGGCGGGAATGGACTCGCTGCATTCAGAAGGGAAAAATACGTGCCGATGGGGGGGCCTGCCGGCGGTGACGGTGGAAACGGCGGAGATATTATTTTCGAAGTGGACGAAGGCCTTAACACGTTGATGGATTTCCGCTACCAGAAACACTTTAAAGCAAAACGCGGGGAAAATGGCATGAGCAAGGGTCAGCATGGAAAGAATGCAGAGCCCCTTATACTTGCCGTTCCACCGGGCACAACAGTTAAGGATGAAGAAACAGGACAACTGTTAGCTGATTTGGTGGAACATAAACAGCAAGCGGTAATTGCCAAAGGAGGACGCGGTGGAAGAGGGAATATCCACTTTGCATCGGCAAGGAATCCTGCTCCGGAACTGGCTGAAAACGGCGAGCCGGGAATAGAAAGAAATATACAAATCGAATTGAAATTGATAGCGGATGTCGGACTGGTCGGATTTCCTAGTGTAGGAAAATCGACGCTTCTGTCTGTAGTCAGTGCAGCTAAGCCGAAAGTTGCTGAATACCATTTCACAACGCTTTCTCCAAATTTAGGTGTAGTGGAGACCGGAGATCAGCGCAGTTTTGTAATGGCAGACTTGCCGGGTTTGATAGAAGGAGCCCATGAAGGTGTAGGTCTTGGCCATCAATTTTTGAGACATGTGGAAAGGACGAGGGTGATCGTCCATGTAATCGATATGGCTTCTACCGAAGGCAGGGATCCATATCAGGATTATTTATCCATCAATAAAGAACTTAAAGCATATGACCTGAAATTGGAAAACAGGCCGCAAATCATTGTTGCCAACAAGATGGACATACCCGGTGCAGAAGAACAGCTCGACTATTTCAAACAACAGCTGACAGATGATCATCCAATTTATCCGGTTTCAACTGTGAGGAAGGAAGGTCTCCGTG
Organism: Sediminibacillus massiliensis; assembly: GCF_900156915.1. GTDB lineage: Bacteria > Bacillota > Bacilli > Bacillales > Amphibacillaceae > Sediminibacillus_A > Sediminibacillus_A massiliensis. The sequence continues at coordinate 104,202 of NZ_LT732535.1, forward strand.
AATTGTTGTTTGCGGTTGCCAATACGCTGGATTCCATCCCGAAAGAAACGTCGGCGATAGAAGAAACGGAAGATCGTGTGGTTTACAAGTTTGAAAAAGAACAGGAAGCTTTTGCGATTACAAGGGACCCGGATGGTGCGTTTGTACTTTCAGGAGACAAAATAGAGCGCCTCTTTAAGATGACTGATTTTAACCGGGATGAATCCGTACGCCGGTTCTCCAGACAGATGAGGGGGATGGGAGTCGATGAAGCTCTCCGTAAAAAAGGAGCCAAAGACGGGGATACAGTCCGCTTATTAGAATATGAGTTCGAATTTATCGAATAGTTAATATGTGTCTCCGGTGTGTAATGTAAGAGGAAATTCAAAGGGGAATGAAGATGCCTGAAAAAGAAGAACAATTCTATCTAGTGAGAAGCGACATCCTGCCGGAATCGATGAAGAAAACAATCGAAGCTAAAGCGTTGATCGAAAGAGGAAAGGTAGAGTCAGTATTTGACGCGGTCAAACAGGTTGATTTATCAAGGAGCGCTTTTTATAAATACAGGGACGCGGTATTTCCATTCCAGGCAATGGTCAAAGAACGAATGATAACTTTGTTTTTTCACTTGGAAGACCGGACAGGTACCTTATCCAATTTACTTGCTACCGTCGCAGGAGCCGGCGGTAACATTTTAACCATTCACCAGACTATTCCCCTTCAAGGGAAAGCCAATGTCACCATATCTCTGAATACCTCTGGGATGAACACAACCATAGAAAATTTGATACAGCAATTAAAGCGAATGGATTTTGTTGACAAGGTAGAAATATTAAGCACAGGAGCATAGACAGGGGGAGTTATTTTTGTCGAAAAAGATTGGGTATCTGGGCCCTAAAGGAACATTTACCAAGATAGCTGTTGATTCCTTATTCAACGGAGAAGTGAAGAAGAGCTACGCTACGATCCCGGAATGCATTGACGGGGTTCAGAATGAAGAGATAGATATCGGTGTAGTGCCGTTGGAAAACGCCATTGAAGGTACTGTACATTTGACCATCGATTATATGATTCATCAAGTAAGGCTGCCGATAATAGCAGAGATAGTCGTCCCGATTAAACAGCATTTACTTGTTAATGACAAATTTGACCAGTCACGTGACCAAATAGCAAATGTATACTCCCACAGTCACGCAATTGCACAATGTCATCAATACTTACATAAGCATTTGCCAGACGCGGATATTCATTACACTACCTCAACCGGCAGTGCTGCTGAGTTTGTATCAGAGTCAGACGCCAGTAATGCTGCAATCGGCAATGAACTGGCCGCAGAAGAATATGGTTTGACTATCCTTGCCAAAGATATACATGACTATGCAAATAACCATACACGATTTGCTGTACTTTCTAAAACTGGAGACCCGGTACAAATCAGGGAACAAACTATCGAAACACAAAAAACGACTTTGATGATCACGTTGCCTAGTGATTATGCCGGAGCACTTCATCAGGTGCTGTCCGCGTTTGCCTGGAGAAAGATGAACCTTTCTAAAATTGAGTCCCGGCCGATGAAAACGGGGTTGGGCAATTACTTCTTTATTATCGATGTCAACCAACCATATGACAGCGTCTTGTTTCCCGGGGTTCAGGCTGAATTGGAGGCTTTGGGCTGCAAGGTCACCATATTAGGCACTTATCCAGTATTTCATATGCACTTATAAATATTAGACCGGTCCATGATTGGGCCGGTCTATTTTTGTATGGAAAAAATTTTTATGAAGTAATCAACCTTTTCGGGACATTCGCATATGTTGTTATTGAATTGTTCTATAAATAGCCTAATTGATAATAGCTTTATAGAAGGGAGTTTCAGTATATTGAAAATTCATGTCGTGCAAAAAGGCGAGACTCTATGGGAAATATCGAAGAAATACGGGGTCGATTTCAACGAATTAAAGCAAGTGAACTCACATCTTTCAAATCCTGATATGATTATGCCTGGAATGAAAATTAAAATTCCCGGCTCTTCAGTTCAAGTGAAAAAGCAGGGGACATTAGACAAGGAAATGAAAAAGTATCCTGCTGACAAAGCGAAAGAAAAAAAGGAAACAGCAAAACAGGAGATGCAAGAACAGTACGGAAAGGCAAAAGATAAAAAGCAGTCGGTTAAGCAGGGAATGGAAGATGCATACGAAAAGATGCATGGTAAATCACAAGACAAAAAAGACTTGCTGCAAGGCCTGAGCAGCAAAGCGAAGGGTATGAAGCCTTCCTTGAAGGATGAAGTGGATCAGCTTGCAGGGAAAGCTCAATCGATGAAAGAAGATATGAAAAAACCGCTCACGCACCACCCGTACAAAGATACGTCACCTAAGTCTATGCCAGTAATCAAAGAAGATGATGATAAGAAAGCAAAGAAAGAGCACTGGCCGATGAAACCGATGGACATACCGAAAGTGCCAATGATGGAGCAGCATATGGAAAAGTTTCCTACATCGATCAATATTCCGGAAATACCGAAATATACCAAGCCAAAAAAACAAGATCAGCCGGAAACAGTAGCACCTGCTCACACCATGCCGCAGCAGCCTGTCATGCCATCTTATTACCCGGTGATGCCTTGCATACCTGTAAACCCGGTGCCGTATCCGGTACACACCCAGCCGAATCAGGTGATGGGCGCAGAATATGGAGGAGTGCATCATTACTACAATCCAAATTGCTATCCGGCAATGAATTACCCGCAAACAATGCCTTTCGGTTCAGACTTAATGGAGTCATCATCTGAACCGCAAATGCCGCAAATGCCCCAGCAAGTGGCAGGTATGGGCACTTCGGATTGTGGTTGCAGTGGTAAGAAGCCAGCTTCCTCTTTTCCGGATTATGATCCGAACTATGGTATGCATCAGGGAGGGTATCCAGCCCAAATGCTCCCGTATGGAAATGAAGGCATGCCATCTTCCCCATATCAGGGGCACCTGCCAGGCTTCGGTGGAGGATTCCAGCCGATGCATCAGCAGCCGGGAGGGTTCCAATATCCGGGATATCACCAGCAGCCTGGTAATCCGTTCCAGGGGGGATTTTATCCAGGCCAACAAATGCAGCCTGGTATGTCATCAGGTGATCAGGGTTTTTCCATGCCTTACCCACCATATTCCCGGGAAGAAGAGGAAGAAAGTGAATAAGTCCAATATAAGAGACGGTCGATTTATTGATCGTCTCTCTTCCTTTTTAAAGTCACAAGGTAATCTTACGGTCAAAGGATTGTCCCATATAAAACATGATGTGTATCAAATAAATACAGAGGGAAGCAAATATATATTGAAAGGAAATAAGGACTATCATATCCTCGATCAACAATTGGAATTCTTTAAAAGATGTTCCTATCCAATTTTAATCAGGTTTGTTTCTTTCCCCAATGGGGAAGTTTTTTTATATGGTTTCGGTTTATATTGGACACTGGCCATATTTCAACCAGGTAGAGGGTTAGACTTTAGTTCACTCGATGACCGAGTAGAGGCAGTATCGGCAATTAGGATGTTTCATGATGACTGCAAGGGAATTGAATTGCCCGCACCGTTAATAAGGCCACCGCTGTATTTAAAATGGGAACAGCGCCTCAAACGTTGGAAAATTTCGAAAGAGACTGTCATACAGTTGGGATTTGAGAAACTGTGGAAGGATATATGGGAGGAATCCGCCAAACAGTTAAATATTCTTCACAAATTGGATTGGTATGGATTGGAGAAAAAAGCTGTCGAAGAGCTGACTTGGATCCACGGGGATGTTGCTGCACATAACTTTTTACATGACGGAGCGTCAGGTAATACATTTCTTATCGATTTTGATTTACTTGCATTGTCACCGCAGATTTATGACTGGATTCAACTTGGACAAAGGTTTCTTCCATATATGAGCCATGACATCGGAAATCTGAAACGTGAGCTGGCGATGGATTCGGAAGATTGGATTGTATGTGCTAATAACATTGCTTTTCCAAGTGACCTTATCCGTGAATGGTGGGTACTCATGTCAGAAGAATCACCTCGGATAAATTGTATATCTTATTTGGATAGATTGTCGATTCAATGGGAATGGAGACGTGACTTTTTGAAAGAAGCAAGAAGTATGCTATGATAAATTATTATTGAATGGGAAGGGGAATAACAATGCAGGAAAAAGTAGAAAAAATTGTGGCATGGTTACAAGAAAAAATAAAAGAAGCAAATGTTAACGGGCTGTTGGTTGGTGTCAGCGGTGGGATAGACTCAGCTGTAGTAACCCATCTTATCAAGCGTGCAGCACCTGACAATTCCTTGGGAGTGATACTTCCATGTAAAAGTAATCCACAGGATATGGAGGATGCCAAAAAAGTAATCGACAGCGCAGGTATTAATTCCATCACTGTGGATCTTACTGAAACACATGAAGTCCTTTTCTCCAACATTCAAACTCAATTACGCGAACAACAAGATGAGAATGAAGACAGCCAGCAATTGGCTGATGCCAATTTACGTGCAAGGCTTCGTATGAGTACCTTGTATGCTTTGGCTGCTAATTACGGTTATCTGGTTGTTGGAACGGATAACGCTGCAGAATTTTATACCGGCTATTTCACCAAATATGGTGATGGCGGAGTAGACCTTGTCCCGCTTGTAAGCCTGGCTAAGGGTGAAGTACGGGAAATGGCCAAGTATCTTGGAGTGCCGGATGATGTTGTAAACAAAAAGCCAAGTGCAGGATTATGGGAAGGCCAGACCGATGAAAGCGAAATGGGTGTTACCTATGATACGATTGACAGGTATCTTAAAGGAGAGGAAATTCCGCAGGAAGACAAAGATATTATCGAGCGGTTGCATAAAGCATCCGCGCATAAACGAGAGATAGCTCCAGGACCTTCGCTGTAAGATTTTACGGATGGGAAAGTCAGGAAACAGTGGGAACAGATAACTGATTAAAAAAACCTTCGTTACTCATTCTATTGAGTAAGGGAGGTTTTTTAAGATGAAAAACGCATTTGCAAAATGCATTATGCTTGTTCCGTTTATTTTGGCTGGATGTATGCAGAATGAGAGTGATAATCGGATGATCGAAGAAGGTATGGAAGATTCGACGATGCCGATCAATTATGGAACCAAACAGGAAGCGGAAAACAGTTTAGGGAATGAAGAAAAGGGAGACAGGTTTGAACAAGAGCAGGCCCAGCATTTGCATGATTTTCAGGAAGATATGGAGGCTCCTCACAATAAGCCTGATTCTTATAACAAAGAATTTTACAATGAAGAGGCATCGAAGATATCCAGTGAACTAAACAAATGGGATGAGATTAAAATCAGCCAGGTTTACGTCTCCGATGAAAGGATCATCGTTGCCTTACTGTTGAATCAAGAATTCGATGAACATTCCCCGAAAATCGCGGAACGTGTCGAAAGTCATGTGAAAGAAGTTTCTCCGGGAAAAGAGGTACTCGTCTATACTGGCGATATCTACTGGAACCAAATGAGAGATAATGACGGCCGTGATACATCCAGTTGATAACAAATCCTTTACTGCTGTCTTGTATGCAGTAAGGGTTTTTTGTTTATTTTCTTCCTGTTGTAAAACTTTTTCCTGCCAGATTATTATGTTATAGTAAAGAAGGATAAATCCCTGATTTGATTGGGATTCAGCTTTTATATTTATTATAATTAGTTAGAAGAGAGGAGAATGTCCGATGGCGGGTCATTCTAAATGGAAAAACATACAACGACGCAAAAATGCACAAGATGCAAAGCGCGGAAAAATATTTATGAAAATGGCTAAGGAAATTTTCGTTGCCGCCAAACAAGGCGGAGGGGATCCTGATATGAACCCATCTCTTCGCCTTGCAGTTGACAAGGCAAAAGCCAATAATATGCCTAATGACAATATCGATCGTGCTATCAAGAAAGCTACAGGAGACTTAGAAGGGGTCAACTATGAAGAATTGACATATGAAGGCTATGGACCAGGCGGTGTAGCTGTAATGGTCCAAGTTTTGACAGATAATAAAAACAGAACAGCCTCCGAAATCCGGCATGCATTCAACAAAAATGGCGGGAATCTAGGGGAAAACGGCTGTGTGGCATTCATGTTCGACCGTAAAGGTTACATTGAAATCGACCGAGAAACTACTGAAGCAGATGAAGATGAAATGCTGTTAGTAGCAATTGAAGCTGGTGCGGAAGAAATGGAAACAACCGATGAAACGTTTGAAATTTATACAGATCCTGAAAGTTTCGGGGAAGTTAAAAGTGCCCTCGAAGAAAACGGCTATACTTTGGAAACAGCCGAAATTACCATGCTGCCTCAGACTTTATCCCCGTTAAGCGAAGATGATACGAAGAAAATGATCAGACTCGTAGAAACATTGGAAGATAACGAGGATGTACAGGATGTCTATCACAATCTTGATGCGGATGATGAAGTGCTTGCACAGCTATAGTTAATTTTATCAATGATTACACCCCATGGATAATACTTTTATTTTCGGAAACACTGTTAATAGAAGAACATACATGGGGTGATTTATTATGAGAATTTCTAAACTGTTCTTAATTTCAGGTATGGCAATCGTAGGGATATTCTTCTTATCTGTCTTCTATTCTGATTGGAGCCTGGCAAAAAGCAGTCAGAATGCCAATACGGAAGAAAATGACGGCCGTTTAGCGGTTCAGAAAGATCCTTTGGAGATAGAAGTCATCCTTCAAAGGCACTATATGGACGGAAAAGTGGAAGCAGATTCACACAAAGAAACAGTGTGGGCGATGGAAGACTTTTGGGCATATTATGACGGCTGGCAAGTAATTGATCAAAAAGAAGGAGAAATTATTTTCCGAAAGGAAGTGGCCGATATTTCTCCATATATGAAAGAGAATGGTTACTTCGGATTGCGAGATGGTCAATTGACTATCTTTGAAGGGCTCCCAATGCATGAACAGGTCATTCAGTCCTTTTATCAAATTGACACAAAGGAACTGGAGAGCTACCAGGCAAAGCAGTTGAGAGAAGGAATCAAGATTGATTCCAAGCAAGTATATCAATATGTTTTGGAAGCATACCGGGACATGGCCCCATCGCCGTCCAGGTCTGTAAACAGCTGAAGTTCAATTTCAAGACCCCAATTCTTAAGTTGGGGTCTTTTTGCAATCAATTCCCCAGTCAAACTCCGGAATTACCATAAACTACGACATACTTTAGTATAACTTCCTTCCATCCATTTCGGATTGAGCGGTGGTCCAGCGCTGCGGAAAAACACTCGCTTTCCGTGGGGAACGCTTCAGCCTCCTCGCCGGAAAACCACCAGCTGTGGGGTCTTCAGACTGTTCCTTTCCCACTGGAGTCTCGCATTTTTCCGCAGCTCGGTATAGTTTTCTGATTAGGTGAGAAGTAATTCTGAAATGTGTCTAACATGGTTCTCCCTAACAAGAATGGAGAAAAACCTTACGCAACGAGAGGCAGAACAAGTTGACTCTTGCGGTTACAGAACATCTTTGTACCAGAACCCCAGGATTTTGAAAAGACATCCATTCATTTACACCGCAGAAAATTGACCTTTACTTTTCAAGGAGTGTCGCATTTTTCCTTCCCTTTTGTAGAACATCTAATCAAGTGGGAAATGCTCCTAGATTTGTTTAACATGGGATCCCTAGCCAAAATTTAGAAAAAATCAAAAAGCGAAGTGTTCTGCCGCAGCGAAGTTATACCACTCATTTTAATCAGAACGAGAGGAAGTCTCTCTAAAGTGAATTTTCACTATGTCCCAGTTTCTCTCAATAAGAAAATCAACAAGAACTACAAAACAGAAAGTTTTTATTATATTCCTTCGTTTTCGATTGTTTGTCGGGAAAGCCGCTATCGTGATTCTATACGAACATACGCTTGTATGGTAAGATAGAGGGAGGTTCAGGGAATAGGAGAGAGTATTGATGATTGCATACATACAAGGCAAACTGGCATTGATTAACGAAGAATCTGTCATAGTCGAGACAAATGGGGTTGGATATGAAATAGTGTGTGCCAATCCATATAATTTTCAAGAAGAGATTGGCGGCCAGGTTCTCATTTATACGTACCATTATATAAGAGAAGACAACCAAACCCTTTACGGATTCAAAAAGACGGACGATAAACTGTTATTCTCTAAATTATTGAATGTATCGGGAATCGGTCCTAAAGGAGCACTTTCCGTTTTAGCTACTGTAAGGGTAGAAGAATTCGCCGCAGCAATAGAAAGAGAAGATGACAAATTTTTAACCCGTTTTCCGGGAGTAGGCAAGAAAACAGCCCGGCAAATGATACTTGATTTAAAAGGGAAACTCCCATTCAGCATCGATATCAACGAAGGGTTGTTTGAAAATAATGGACAAGGTGACAAAAACACTGAGACAGATAACACGGCCCTGAATGAAGCGATAGAAGCGATGAAGTCACTTGGCTACACCGAACGGGAAGTGAAAAATATTGTTCCGCAGTTAAGGACTGAACAATTGGCCAAAGCAGATGATTATATCCGCAAAGGGCTGGCTTTGATGATGAAGAAATAACCAAGGGGTGGTAATGTGGAAGAACGGATGATATCAAATGAAATGCAACAAGAAGACGAATCGATTGAATTAAGTTTACGCCCCACGACATTGAAGCAGTATATTGGCCAGCATAAAGCGAAGAATAACCTCAGCATATTTATAGAAGCCGCAAAAATGAGAAATGAACCGCTTGACCATGTGTTGTTATATGGTCCTCCGGGTTTGGGTAAGACAACCATGGCTTCCATTATCGCCAATGAAATGGGTGTTCAATTTCGCAGCACGTCCGGACCTGCCATCGAAAGGGCTGGCGATTTGGCGGCTATCTTATCTTCCTTGGAGGCGGGTGATGTACTCTTTATTGATGAGATTCACAGACTACCGCGATCGGTGGAAGAAATATTATATCCTGCAATGGAAGACTTTTGTTTGGATATTGTCATTGGAACCGGGCCAAGTGCAAGGTCAGTCCGTCTCGATCTGCCTCCGTTCACCCTGGTTGGCGCTACTACCAGAGCGGGACTTCTGACTGCTCCACTACGGGACCGTTTTGGAGTATTAAGCAGGTTGGAATTTTATGACACGAATGACTTGTGCTCCATTGTTGAGAGGACTTCGGATATTTTCAATGTGGCAATCAAAAAAGATGCAGCAATAGAGATAGCGCGTAGGTCGAGGGGAACACCGCGTATTGCCAACAGATTGTTGAAAAGGGTGAGGGATATTTCCCAGGTCAAAGGGGAAGTCGAGATAACAAAAGACACAACCGACAATGCTCTGAAAATGCTTCAGGTGGATGCTGAAGGATTGGACCACATCGACCATAAGCTTCTTTTGGCTATCATCGATGGGTTTAAAGGCGGCCCGGTCGGATTAGATACGATATCGGCAACGATAGGGGAAGAATCCCAGACGATTGAAGATGTTTATGAACCATTTTTATTGCAAATGGGTTTTATACAGCGGACTCCGAGGGGAAGAATAGTAACGGAGAAAGCATATAGACACTTTGATCGGGAGGTGCCGGAAGCTTGACCGGAATGGGAAAAATATTTATTGTTATAGGGGTTGTGTTTATCATTATTGGGCTTGTGTGGGGAATATTCGGCAGGCTGCCTGGAGATATCAGCTTTAAAAAAGGCAATGTATCGTTTCATTTTCCTATCATGACCTCTATTATTGTTAGCGTGATCTTGACGTTGATTATGTTTATCATCGGCAGATTCCGTTAAGGGAAAGTAAGGAGATTACTATGGATATAAATGATTTTGATTTTCATTTACCGGAAGAACTTATCGCTCAGACTCCATTGAAGGATCGAAGTGCTTCCCGGCTGCTTGTCCTGGACAAGCAGGAAGAACAACTGTCCCATAAGCATTTTTCCGATATAACCGAGTTTTTAAGACCTGGTGATTGTCTTGTCTTGAATAACACGCGTGTTTTACCAGCACGGTTATATGGAAGTAAGCTGGATACAGGGGCAAAGATAGAAGTCCTGCTTCTTCATCAGCAGGAGCAGGATGAATGGGAAGTTCTCGTAAAACCTGCGAAAAAGATAAAAACGGGATCGGTCATCACTTTCGGGGAAGGCAAATTAAAGGCTACATGTCTTGAGGAACAGGACCATGGCGGCCGGATTTTAAAATTCGAATATGAAGGAATCTTTTTGGAAGTATTGAATGAGCTCGGGGAAATGCCCCTTCCTCCTTATATCAAGGAGCAGCTGCCAGATCGGGAAAGATACCAAACAGTGTATGCCGAAGAAGAAGGATCTGCCGCGGCGCCTACTGCTGGTTTGCACTTCACCAATGAATTGCTTGAAAAAATAAAAGCAATGGGCGTGGAAGTAGCCTTTATTACACTCCATGTAGGCTTGGGGACATTCAGGCCTGTCAGTGTCGATTCTATTGAAGAGCATGAAATGCATGCAGAATTTTACCATATGTCGCAGGAAACCGCATATCAATTAAATCGGATCAAACAAGGCGATGGAAGGATCATCTCGGTAGGGACGACCAGCACCAGAACTTTGGAGACGATCACAAGGGATAACCACGGAGAATTCAAGGCTTCAAGTGGCTGGACGGATATATTCATATATCCTCCGTATGAATTTACTGCTATTGATGGTCTGATTACGAACTTCCATCTTCCGAAATCAACCTTGATCATGCTTGTCAGCGCTTTGGCAGGGAAGGATTTCGTCTTGCGTGCCTATGAAGAAGCGGTCGCTGAGCGCTACAGGTTTTTCAGCTTCGGAGATGCCATGCTAATTATTTAACGACTTTTGAAAGGAAGGGTGCAGCAATAGTGCCAATCACCTATGAACATATAAAAACATGCAAACAAACTGGTGCCCGACTGGGGAGAGTCCACACCCCTCATGGTTCTTTCGAGACACCTATGTTCATGCCTGTAGGAACACTTGCTACAGTCAAAACAATGAGTCCGGAAGAATTGGAACAGATGGGAGCGAAAATCATCCTGTCAAACACCTACCATTTATGGCTTCGTCCTGGAGAAGACATCGTCCGGGAGGCAGGCGGACTTCATTCCTTTATGAATTGGGATGGAGCGATACTTACTGATTCCGGTGGCTTTCAGGTTTTTAGTCTTAGTGACCTGAGAGACATCGAAGAATCCGGTGTCCATTTCCGCAATCATATAAGCGGGGAGAAGTTGTTCCTTTCGCCGGAAAAAGCGATGCATATCCAAAATGCACTTGGTTCTGATATTATGATGGCTTTTGATGAGTGTCCACCGTATCCGGCCACTCACGAATATATGAAGGCATCGGTTGAAAGGACCAGCAGGTGGGCGGAAAGGTGTCTGGAAGCCCATCAAAGGCCGAGTGAACAAGGGTTGTTCGGGATCGTGCAAGGAGGCGAATATGAGGATCTACGCCGACAAAGCGCTAAAGATTTGACTTCACTTGATTTTTCCGGTTATGCAGTAGGCGGCTTGTCTGTCGGTGAACCAAAAGACGTAATGAATAAAGTGTTGGAATTCACTACCCCTTTACTGCCGGCAAATAAACCCAGATACTTGATGGGGGTTGGATCTCCCGACTCATTGATTGATGGTGCGATCAGGGGCATTGATATGTTTGATTGCGTATTGCCAACTAGAGTTGCCCGCAATGGAACATGTATGACTTCGACAGGCCGTCTGGTCGTTCGGAATGCCAAATTCGCCCGGGATTTCAGGCCGATCGATGAGAATTGCAGCTGTTACACTTGCCGCAATTATTCGAGAGCTTACATTCGTCATTTAATTAAGGCTAATGAAACATTCGGCTTCAGATTAACTACTTACCATAATCTTTATTTTCTGTTAGAATTAATGATGCAAGTCCGCGAATCAATAAAAAATGATCGACTTGGCGATTTCAGAGAGGAATTTTTTGAAAAATATGGTTTCAACAAACCTGATGCAAAAAATTTCTAATAGAAGGGAGGAAATGTAGTGGAATTTCTTATCCAATTATCACCGATAATTTTGATGTTTGTGATTTTTTATTTCCTTTTGATCCGTCCACAACAAAAGAAACAGAAGCAAGTAAGACAAATGCAATCTGACTTGAAAAAAGGAGATAAAGTAATTACGATTGGCGGTATGCATGCAACAGTACATGCGATCGATGAAGGAACATTAGTGCTTACTACGCAAGACGGTACGAAACTTACATATGATCGTTCCGCTGTAAGAGAAGTCGTAGCACAGGGTTAATTTATCAGGCTATGAACTTAGAAAGACTGACAAGGAGTCAGTCTTTTTTAATTGGTTTTATTATTGAGAAGAATCTCCCGAACTGAGATTCACTCCAAGTACCCCTCCAAGCATAGATGCAAGCAAAAAACCAGCATGATGAACCAATTGTTGCAGTGACATGCCAGCCTGGTAACCTAAGTATTGATAAAGCAAGATGAAGAGAATGAATCCCGCACCTGTCAGGAACCCAAGAATCCAGCCTTTTTCTTTGCCTTTCAACCCTGAGGCAAGCCCTCCGATAAATAAAGCGGCAACGCTGATTGATAATGTTGCCCAGCTTAAAGCTGGAGCCCCGAAAGCTGTAAAACGCAATAATATCGATAAGATAAAACTAGCAGTAAGCATGATCCCGAAAATGATAATCCATCCATAGAGAAGCGCAGTAAATCTTGTTTTTATCATCTTCTAACCCTCCCCTGTTTGTCCTGTTACAACCATTCTATTCCTGTGTTTATAAATTAGAATTAAATATTTTGACAAGCCTTGAATACATTTATAGAGATGGCCCGTATGCGGCATGGACCATATCAAAGTATGGACTGCGAAAAGACAAGCATCCTCGGGGGGAGGGAACGTAATGTCTGCCACAATTGCTATAATTGTTTTTGTAGTAAGTTATTTTTTCATCATGACTGAAAAGGTCAACAGAGCACTTGTTGCTCTCTCTGGTGGGGTATTATTCCTGTTGACGGGTATTTATGATTTCGAGGAAGCTTACACGCATTATATTGATTGGAATACCATTGCATTGCTGTTTTCGATGATGGTCTTAGTATCTATTACCAAGAAAACAGGTTTGTTTGAATACATTGCTATCGCATTTGCCCAGAAAGTGAACGGAGAACCGATCCCGTTGTTGGTTGGTTGTGCTATTTTGACGAGTGTCGGATCAGCACTACTGGATAATGTCACGACAGTGTTATTGTTCGTTCCGATTGTCCTAACTTTGACAAAGCTGTTGGAACTGCCGCCATTTCCGTATTTATTGACGATCATTTTCAGCGCGAATATAGGGGGAACGGCCACCCTTATAGGGGATCCGCCGAATATTATGATCGGCCAAGCTGTGGAACACCTTACATTTCTTTCGTTCATCGTCCACTTGGGACCAGTGGTAGTGGTTTTGTTTATTCTAATGGTATCAGGAATCGTACTATTATTCCGGAAGCACCTTCAGAAGAACGACAGGCAAGTCGACAAAATGATGCGAATGGACAGCCAGCATTATTTGATTAAATCTCCGATGCTGTATCAGTCGATAACCGTCCTGTTAATGACAATCTTCGGTTTTCTGCTTCACCCTGTATTTCACATTGAGTTGACGACAGTCGCTGTGTGCGGCGCTGTATTATTACTCTTGTTGACTGATAAAGAGTCAAGCGCCGAAAAAGTATTCGGAGAAGTGGAGTGGGTTACCTTGTTTTTTTTCATCGGACTGTTCATGCTTGTAGGCGGTTTGGAAAAAGCGGGGGTGATCGATGAATTGGCAAGAGGGATAATGTGGCTGACACAAGGTGATCTGCCCAACACCGCTTTGCTGATCCTTTGGACTGCGGGCTTGTTTTCCGGGATCATTGATAATATTCCTTTCGTCGCAGCGATGATTCCGGTGGTAAAGGAATTCGAATCTTACGGGATGGCTAACTTGGATCCTTTATGGTGGGCGCTTGCGCTGGGAGCTTGTCTGGGTGGCAATGGAACCTTGATCGGAGCTTCGGCAAATGTAGTCGTAGCCGGTTTAGCTGAAGGAGCGAATCAAAGGATTCCTTTTGTCCGTTTTCTTTTATATGGACTGCCGTTGGTGTTGATATCCCTAATAGTTTCCACTATTTATGTTTACATCAGATATCTTCTTCCTTTCCAGCAAGGTCTTTAGAATAAATAGCACATATTTGGTGAAGATATAACCCAAAAAGAAAATCACCGAAGGAAAGTGGGCTTTATTTAATGGAGCTTGAAATAGGGAAGATAGTTTTTAGAACGGTTATCTCTTATATTATCATCGTATTTGTCTTTCGTTTGATGGGGAAGCGGGAAATCGGGGAATTGAGCTTGATGGACATTGTCGTATTTATCATGGTTGCTGAAATGGCTGTTTTCTCGATTGAAGATACGAAAATGCGATTCCTGCACTCTTTGATACCGATCGTTATCCTGTTTTTGATCCAGCGTTTTACAGCTTTTTTGTCTTTGAAGAATCAGAAGTTCAGAGGATGGTTTGAAGGCAAACCATCCGTTATCATTTCCAGGGGAAAAATAGATGAACGGGAAATGAGGAGACAGCGATACAATTTCAACGATCTCATGCAACAACTCAGGGAAAATGGTACAAAAAGCATACAGGACGTCGAATTTGCTATACTGGAGTCCTCCGGAAAGTTGTCCATATTTGAAAAATCGGAAGGCGAGCAAGCAGTTTCTGCAGATGGCTATGCTGTACCAGTAGTCGTGGATGGCAAGATACAGCAGTCAGCCTTGGAAAAAATCAATAAGGACGAGGCCTGGTTAATGGAAGAATTGGAAAAGGGTGGCCATTTGCCGGTCGAGACGATATCCTTTTGCTCCGTTGATGGAAACAACAGATGGTTTGTAGACAGAAAAGATGAACGAAAATAACTGGATGGAGCAAACCATCCAGCTTTTTTTTTGGCTATTTTATCCGTTTTTTGAAGAAAGGCAATTGCTTTAGTTCTTCTTTTGTAAGGAATTTGAATTGGAACAGGAGGAAAATATAACCAATTGTCAGTACGAGTAGCAGAGCAAGAAAGACCGGTAAATTTGTTTCATATCCTGCAAATAGATACCTTAACTGGCTTCCTCCCAGAAGAGTTATAATGAACAGTCCTGCCATTTTAATGATTTCTTGTATTGGTATCCTGAAAGATATTACTTTCATCAAAGTGCCAAGGTGGAGCAAGGTGCCAAGTACGACTCCTACAACCATCCCGATCGCTACGCCCATTATGCCGAAATCAGGATTTGTGGCGAATATCAACATGACGATGAATTTAACTCCCGTACTTATAATGCTGTTCCACATTGCAGCTTTAGCATGATTTAAAGCCTGCAGGGTCGCATTTAGCGGGAACTGGACATATAAAAGCAGGAAGAAAGGGGACATGAATAGTAAAAATCTACTTGCGCCTGTGCTTCCATACATGTAATTGAGGATAGGAACGGAAAATAACATTAATAGCACGGTTGAAATCGCTCCGGATGCAAAAGATATCCTGATTGCCTGATGGATTCTGTAGTGCACGAGTTTGTGATTTTTTTTGGCGTCCGCTTCGCTGATATTGGGGACCATTGCCACAGCCAGGGAGTGCGTAATAAAAGTAGGTATGAACAAAAGCGGCAGGGCATATCCGGTCAGCTCACCATACTGTTTGGTGGCTGCCACCGTATGCAAGCCGGCGATGGCGAGACTTTGTGCCACAAGAATAGGTTCCAGAAAATTGGAAACGGAACCGACCAATCTGCTTCCAGTTCCAGGAAGGGCTATCGACATTAATTCTTCGAATGTTTTTCTTCCGGTTTTGACATATTGAAAAACATGTTTTCTCATTTTCATCCGTTTCTTCTTTTTGAACATACTTAACATAAACATCAGCGAGCAAAGCTCGCCGACAATAACGGAGAACATTGCACCAGCAGCAGCGAATTCGACACCATAAGGTAGAAAGAGCTTGACCATAAATGCTACACAGCAAATCCGCACGACTTGTTCGATTACTTGGGCATAACTTTGGGGTTTCATGTTTTGCCTGCCCTGAAAGTATCCCCGAATCACGGATGATACAGCAGAAATAGGTACCATCGGACTGATAGCTAACAATGGATAAAGGACTCGTTCATCAGTTAAAAATTTGGTGGCGACGATAGGGGCCAGAAAGATTAATCCAATCGTAAAGAAAATGCTCAGCGTTCCGGTGATTGTCAATGAAATAATCAATATCTGTTTTATTTTACGTAAGTCCCCGTGTGCTTCTGCTTCTGCAACCCGTTTCGAGATGGCAATAGGAAGGCCGAATTGTGTTAATGTATAGATGAGGAAAAGAGTTGGAAGAGCCATCATATACAGGCCGATCCCTTCTTCACCCATAAGGCGGGCAACAATAATTCGGTTGATAAATCCTAAAAACCTCGTAATCATCCCCGCTAATATCAAAATTAACGTTCCTTGAAGAAATGTCTGCTTGGACACTTTAACGACCTGCCTTCTCAAATATTTAAAATTCATATACAATGAATGTATATGCAAAACAGTTGGCCAAGCATGACAGGCTTTGATTATTTCGGAAATGTTAATTAACGGAGGAGTCAGTCGAATGATAGAAACAAGACGTGTCAGTGAATGGAAAGCAAGTTTGACTACTGTGACAGAGAGCAAGGTGGAAGAATTCAAACTGCTTGGCTATTCAAGAGCTAATGCTGAGGAGATATGGGACTGTCTGGAGAAAAAAGTCTGGAAAGGGGATCCGGAAAAGAAGCTCCATGAAGTAGTAGCCGATATTTTTCATTTAAGTTCATCCATTTATATGACTTATTTGACGATGGAAGCTTATCAGGACGATGATCTGCTTGCTTCGATTGCTGCAATATCACAGGGCGGTGAGTCTGGGTGAAAATGTGTTATTGACCCAAGTGGAAATCATTTCTATAATATTTGTATTGTACAATTAATTACTTTATTAATTACTCGGTCTGCCTTGCCCTTAAGACGTCAGGAATGTAATCGTTCAAAAGGGCCAAAGTTGACTACATAAGTTTATGTAGGCGGACAGGGTAAAGGAGGCACTAGCAGCATGGTTAAAAGAGGCAGAATCGTTGCCTTTTTCCTAATCGTATTAATATTTGCCGGAACGATTGGAACAACGATTACAGGGATAACAAAAGACATTAAATTGGGCTTGGATTTACAAGGTGGATTCGAGGTTCTCTATGAAGTAGAACCATTGGATGAAGATGACGAAATCACAACAGAAGACTTGGAAGCGACAACCCAGGCTTTAAGAGAACGTGTTGATGTACTGGGTGTGAACGAACCCAATTTCAATATAGAAGAACCAAATCGTATAAGAGTGCAGCTGGCAGGGGTGGAAGATCAGTCAGAAGCAAGGGAATTGCTGTCGACCCAGGCAGAGTTGTCTTTCCGCGATGTCAATGATAAGGAATATCTCGATGGGTCGGATCTGGTAGAAGGCAGTGCACAGCAAAACTTCGACGGTCAGACAAACCAGCCGATCGTTACCCTTCAGTTGAAAGATGCTTCGAAATTTGCTGAAGTAACACGGCAGATTTCCCAGATGCCGGACAATCGTCTGGTCATTTGGATGGATTATGAAGAAGGGGATTCATTCGAAGAAGAATCCCAGAAAGCAGAGCCGAAATACATTTCAGCTCCGGCAGTCAGACAGACGCTTAATACTTCCAATGTACAAATAGACGGCAACTTTACGGTTGAATCTGCTAAAAGGTTGGCAGACATCTTGAATGCCGGATCACTTACGGTCGATTTGAATGAAGTTTATTCGACATCGGTCGGAGCGCAGTTCGGCCAGCAGGCAATGGACAAGACCGTTTTTGCAGGGTTTTTGGGTGTTGGATTGATATTTATATTCATGATTTTGTACTATCGCTTTCCAGGTTTCATTGCATCGATTACTTTAAGTATTTATATTTATTTAATCCTTTTAGTGTTTGAATGGATGAACGGCGTCCTCACACTGCCCGGGATTGCTGCGTTGATACTCGGTGTGGGGATGGCAGTAGATGCTAATATCATCACCTATGAACGGATTAAAGAAGAGTTGAAGTCAGGAAAGTCGACTCTTTCTGCTTTCAGGTCCGGGAATCAGAATTCCTTGTCTACCATTCTTGATGCAAACATCACAACGCTGATTGCAGCGACTGTATTATTTATTTTCGGTACAAGTTCTGTCAAAGGCTTTGCGACCATGTTGATTGTCAGTATTCTCCTAAGTTTTGTTACGGCCGTCTTCGGCTCCCGTTTATTCCTGGGCTTATGGGTGAATAGTAAGTTCCTGAATAAACGACCAGGCTGGTTTGGAGTTAAGAGAAAAGATATCAAGGATAAATCAGACACTACTGAATTAGAACCCCGTGTATTCGGGCGCTCTTTCGATTTGGTGAGTCAACGAAAGAAATTCTTCACCTTGTCGATCGTCCTTGTTGCTGCCGGGATTATCTGTTTATCGGTATTAAGATTGAATCTCGGAATTGACTTTACAAGTGGTTCAAGGGTGGAAGTCTTAGCAGAAGAAGCAGTGACGGAAGAAGAGGTGGAATCGAATTTCGAGGAGATAGGTCTGTCCCCTGTTCAAATAGTTTTGTCTGGGGAGAATAACGACATAGCTGTCGCCCGTTTTGATTCCGTTTTATCGCAAGAAGACGTTGCTGATGTCAAACAGCAGTTCAATGAACAGTATGGGAATGAACCAAGTGTAAGCACGGTTTCACCGGTAGTAGGTCAGGAATTGGCCAAAAATGCAATAATGGCCGTCATCTACGCATCAATCGGTATCATAATTTATGTAACAATCCGGTTCGAGTTTTATTTTGCCCTGGCAGGGATTATCGCTTTGTTACATGATGCTTTCTTTATTCTGGCCTTGTTCAGTATTTCAAGACTTGAATTCGACATCACGATTATCGCCGCCATTCTGACCATTGTCGGGTATTCGATCAATGACACAATTGTCACGTTCGACCGGATCAGGGAAAATTTGAAATTGAAAAAACGGGTGAAATCGTTTAGTGAGTTGGCAAAAATAGTAAACAGGAGTTTAATGCAGACGCTCGGCAGAAGCTTCAATACAGTCCTTACTGTTGTCTTTGCGGCTGCAATGCTGTTGATTTTCGGAGCTTCTTCTATAACCAACTTTGCTTTTGCATTGGTTGTCGGTTTAATAGCAGGTACTTATTCGTCTCTGTTCATAGCATCCCAATTATGGCTGGTTATGCGTGGACGAAACATTGCAGAAAAGCCTATAAACTATGCAGCAAAGAAAAAAACGGACGGACCTCAAGTTTGAACATCCCCCCGCAAATGCGGGGGTTTTTTTCTATGCCGTCTTGGGGAATATAAATAGACATAGGACAAGATGTATAAGGCAATGAAACAAAGGAGGGTTAATTTGAAGGGGCAAAGTTACATTATCCTTGCATTGGTTTTTGCATTGATCGTGGCAATCTTCGCGGTTATCAATGTTGATCCAGTGGAAGTGAACTATCTGTTCGGTACTGGCAATGCTCCATTAATTCTGGTCATTTTGATATCTGCACTGATGGGTGGAATTATTACAGCCGCTGTAGGAGGGGTCAGGTTGCTCAGGATGCAGCGGGAAGTAAAGGCATTAAAAAAGAGCACCAACGAATCCAGCCGGTCCCATAGTTCGAAAAAAGAGGAAACTTTAGCAAATTCGGACACAGGAAGGGCTCATTCTGAAACAAACTCTTACCCAAAGCAATAAGATCGAAATAATCTGTTTGCGACCCCTGTTTCACTCTTGTATAATAAGTGAGTCAGGGGTGAATTTATGTTACTCAGCCAATCAAATTGGAATTTTACATATAAAGATGATCAGGCAGCTTCCATGGAGTATGGTCTTCCTATTTCTTCATTGACAAAGCAATTGTTGTTTCAGCGCGGAATAGTCACCAAGGAACAAGCCGAACAATTTCTTCATCCGAGTTTGGAGCATATGTATGATCCTTCCAAACTGAACGATATCGAAATGGCGGCTGAACGCGTGCGCACAGCTGTGGCTGACGGAGAAAAAGTGCTTGTGTTCGGGGACTATGACGCTGATGGTGTAAGTTCTACAGCTGTTATGCTGGAAGCTCTAAGGGAGCTGGGCGCAGACTGTGATTTTTATATTCCTAATAGGTTTACGGAAGGTTACGGTCCGAACGAGGAAGCATTCCGCAAAGCAGGTGAACAGGGCGTCAGCCTGATTATCACCGTAGATACTGGTATAGCAGCTGTTCAGGAGGCTGCATATGCAAGACAAATTGGTATTGACTTGATAATCACCGACCACCATGAGGTGCAGGAAGAACTTCCCGATGCATTTGCGATTGTCCATCCCAAATGCTCGACAGATTATCCTTTCCAGGAATTAGCGGGCGTCGGCGTGGCTTTCAAATTTGCCCAGCATTTACTAGGTTATTTTCCGGAACATTTGCTTGATTTGGCGGTCATTGGAACAATTGCGGATTTAGTTCCTTTAAAGAGCGAAAACAGGCTGTTAGCTTTTTATGGTTTGAAAGCTATTTCTAATTCGAAGAGGCCGGGAATCAATGCTCTGAAGAAAGTATGTAATATTAAAGGCAATGTTACAGAAGAGGATATCGGTTTCTTGATCGGACCTCGTATCAATGCTGTAGGAAGACTGCAGGATGCTGATATGGCAGTCGATTTATTATTGACCAAGGATGACAGTGAAGCAGAAGATTTGGCGGCATTTGTGCAGCAATTGAACCAGGAAAGGCAGAAAATTGTTGCTGACATCGCTAAAGAAGCCGAAGAGATGGTAGAAGCAGACAATATCCCCGATGTCATCATTGCAGCCAAAGAAGGATGGAACGAGGGTGTATTGGGAATTGTTGCGTCCAAACTAGTCCGCAAATTTGACAGGCCCGCTATCGTTTTGTCGATAAACCCAGACAAGGGGCATGCTAAAGGATCTGCGAGAAGTATTGATGCATTTGACTTATTCACTAATTGTATGAAAATAAAAGATATATTTACCCATTTTGGAGGTCATGCCCAGGCCGCGGGAATGACTTTGCCAACGGAGAATCTTCCATCTCTTAAACAACAATTGAATGAAATAGCCGGCGCGCTTTTGTCTGAAGAAGATTTTAAACAGTTATTAAAAATCGATTCTTCAGTTGCTATAGATGAACTTGACATTCAAGTCATCAAGGAAATCAATAAACTATCTCCTTTCGGAATGGGGAACCCGAAACCACTATTTCACTTAAAGGCTGTTCCGACCGAAATCCGTCAAATTGGAAGTCAGCAAAATCATTTGAAGTTTACTTTTCAAGGGATGCAAAAGCAGCTTGACGGTGTTGGGTTCGGATTTGGCGAATTATATCCGAAAATTTCTTCGAGATCTGAAGTGGATGTGGTAGGTGAATTGCAAATAAATGAATGGAACGGGAAACAGAAACTGCAGATCATGGTAAAAGATTTGGCTGTTAGTCACTGGCAGCTTTTCGATTTCCGTGGTTCCAGACACTTGCAAAAGCAAATACCGGAGAAAATTCTAAGAGAGTGTATCGCAGTTTCATTTCGTCCTGATACGACAGATGACCGGCTGCCCCCGGATTTCCCTGTTCATTATTATGGGAAGAATAAGCCGGTGGACTGGGGCGAAAGCGGCCACCGGAATATGGTGTTACTTAATCTTCCGGAAGATTTGGATGATTTGAAAGAAGTTGTATCAGTACTTCGGCCGGATATCATATATGCCTGCTTCTATGAAAATGGGGGACATTACATGTCTGCCATTCCTTCAAGAGAAGATTTTAAATGGTTTTATGGGATGATTTTAAAAAGAGGGAAGTTCGATCTTGAGAAAGAATTGGACAAACTTGCATACCATAAAAAATGGAAAGCGGACAAAATAAAATTTATTGTCTCTGTTTTTTTTGATTTGGATTTTGTTAAAATAGAAAATAGTGTCGTTAAACCTAATTCCAAACCTTCTAAGAAGGATTTGGAAGAATCTGCTACCTATAAAAGAAAGCAAAAAAATCTGGAAATAGAACAAAAGCTATATTATTCGTCTTATCACGAATTGAAAGATTGGTTCGATCAGCAAATGGCGGCGGTTGGCACACCTAAGGAGGAAGTAAGTCATGGATTATAAAAAGTATATAACTGTAGTGGAAGATTGGCCGAAAGAGGGTGTAAGGTTTAAAGATATTACTACCCTCATGGATAATGGTCCTGCGTTCAAATCTGCAGTTGATGAGATTGTGGAGTATTCAAGAAACAGGGAAATTGACTTGGTAGTCGGTCCGGAAGCCAGGGGTTTTATTGTTGGGTGCCCGGTTTCCTATGCATTAGAAGTAGGCTTTGCTCCAGTTAGAAAAGAAGGGAAGCTTCCAAGGGATGTGATAAAAGTCGACTATGGACTTGAATACGGAAAAAATGTGCTGACTCTCCACAAAGACGCCATCAAACCCGGGCAGCGAGTATTAATCACAGATGATTTACTGGCTACAGGCGGAACTATCGAGGCTACAATTAATTTGGTGGAGCAGCTGGGCGGAATCGTCGTCGGTTGTGCGTTCTTAATTGAACTGACATACTTGAACGGCCGTGATAAATTAGACGGATACGATATCCTTACATTAATGCAATATTAATCTTCCGAGGAGTGCTCTATCGAGTACTCCTCGTTTCTCAAAAAGGGGCTTTCCCAGCTGGAGTGAGTCGGAAATGATTTTTTTGCTTTACATTTTGGCTGGTTTTCTTAATACTATAATAAAGCCTTGTTCTAACATATGCAGGGAATTTGTCATTATATGTAATATTTTCGATTAATTCCACATGAAGAGTGCAAGTCAATTTTAAACTGTCCATATAACATGAGCAGTAGCAAAGGAAATAAAGGTGATTACATGTCGAAAGATAAAATTTTGACAGCAGAAGATGTAATTAAACAAGCTGGAGAGTATCTTTCACAAGAAGATATTGAGTTTATCAGCCGAGCATACAAATATGCCGAGCAAGCACATGAAGGTCAGTTTAGAAGATCTGGTGAAGCTTATATCATTCATCCGATTCAGGTTGCAGGCATTTTGGTTCATTTAGAACTCGATCCGGAAACAATTGCAGGCGGTTTTCTCCACGATGTTGTAGAAGACACAAATGTGACTGTCGAGCAGCTGGAAGAAGAATTCAACGGTGAAGTTGCTATGCTGGTGGACGGTGTATCAAAATTAGGGAAAATTAAATATAAATCAAAAGAGGCCCAACAAGCGGAAAACCACAGAAAAATGTTCATCGCAATGGCTAAGGATATCAGGGTAATACTGATTAAACTGGCGGACAGGCTCCATAATATGAGGACATTGAAGCATTTGCCTCCTGAGAAACAACGCCGGATTTCAAATGAGACATTGGAAATATTTTCTCCGCTTGCCCATAGACTGGGGATTTCCACTATAAAATGGGAATTAGAAGATACGGCGCTCAGGTATCTAAATCCTCAACAGTATTACCGAATCGTCCATTTAATGAAGCAAAAACGCGAAGAACGCGAGAATTATATAGAAGAAGTTATGCAGGAAGTTCAAAACCAACTCGAAGATGTGAACATCAAAGCAGAGTTCTCCGGCAGGCCCAAGCATTTGTACAGCATTTATAAAAAAATGGCGCTTCAAAACAAGCAGTTCAATGAAATATATGACCTGCTCGCGGTTAGAATCATCGTAGATAGTATAAAAGATTGTTATGCTGTTTTAGGCATTATCCACACGTGTTGGAAGCCTATGCCGGGAAGGTTTAAAGATTATATTGCGATGCCGAAGCCGAATTTGTATCAATCGCTTCACACAACAGTAATCGGTCCTAAAGGGGCGCCGCTTGAGGTGCAAATCCGGACTAAGGAAATGCATGAAATCGCTGAGTTCGGTATTGCCGCCCATTGGGCATATAAAGAGGGAAAACGGCTGGACAACAACTCTAAGAACTCCGAAGAAAACCTTACCTGGTTCCGCGATATTCTGGAATGGCAAAATGAAACCCATGATGCAGAGGAATTTATGGAATCATTGAAAGTCGATTTGTTTTCGGATATGGTCTATGTGTTCACCCCTAAAGGGGACGTGATTGAACTGCCATCCGGATCAGTTCCGCTAGACTTTGCTTATAAGATTCATACAGAAGTAGGCAATCAAACCATCGGTGCAAGAGTGAATGGCAAAATGGAGCCATTGGATTACCGTCTCAAAACGGGTGATATAGTCGAAGTGATGACTTCCAAGCACTCATACGGCCCATCACAGGATTGGCTGAGTATTACCCAGACTTCCCAAGCCAAGAACAAGATTAAACAGTTTTTCAAGAAACAACGTCGCGAGGAAAACATAGCAAAGGGCCGTGACGCTGTCGAAAAAGAAGTGAAAGCAGCAGGTTTCGAACCAAAAGATATCATTACAGCTGAAAATGTGAAAAGGATTGCGGAGAAATTCAATTTCACCAACGAGGAAGATATGTATGCTGCCGTTGGTTATCAGGGAATAACTGCTGCCCAAATCGCAACGAGGCTGACAGAAAAGGCGAGAAAACAGAACCTTAATCAGGAACTGGAACAGACCTTGGAAGGCGTTGTGAAAACGGACACTTCTAAATCCTCCCGAAACCATAAGAAAGATTCCGGCGTAAGGGTAGCTGGTGTAGATAATTTGTTGGTAAGGCTCTCGAAGTGCTGCAATCCTGTTCCAGGTGATGACATCATTGGTTATATTACGAAGGGACGTGGAGTCTCTGTCCATCGTACAGATTGTCCGAATATCCAGACGGAAGAAGCACAGGATCGGATTTTAGAAGTTGATTGGGAACATAACACTTCTAACACCAAACAATACCATGTTGATTTGGAAATAACCGGTTTCGACCGGCGTGGATTGTTAAATGAAGTACTGCAGGCAGTAAATGAAACAAAAACGAATATTATTGCAGTAAACGGGAAGTCAGATCGGAACAAAATGGCTCTTATTCATATCACTATCCTGATTCACAATATTAGTCATCTAAGGAAAATAGTCGACCGTCTCAAGCAAATAAAAGATGTATATACAGTAACCAGAATGTTGCAATAAGAGGAGTGCTGGATAGAAATGAAAGCCGTCATACAACGGGCCGCCAATGCAAAAGTAACCGTAAAAAACGAAATTACCGGGCAGATTGATAACGGTTTGGTCGTTTTGTTGGGAGTGACGCATGACGATACCTTGGAGGATGCGGAGTACCTGGTCAACAAAATTGTCCATCTGAGAATTTTCGAAGATGAAGAAGATAAGATGAACTTATCCTTGAAAGATGTAGAAGGAAGTGTATTATCCATTTCCCAGTTTACCCTTTATGGTGATACAAGGAAAGGGCGCAGACCGAACTTTATGGCAGCAGCCAAACCTGAGCCTGCCAAAAAACTTTACGAGGAATTCAACCGGTTACTGTCCGACACAGGAATTCAAGTGGAAACCGGAGAATTCGGCGCCATGATGAATGTCGAGCTTGTAAATCAAGGTCCTGTCACGCTTGTATTGGACAGTGCAGAGCGTTAAATTGAACAGCAGGTTGTTTGGGGGAAGTGGTTCCGCAGACACCTGTTTTTTTCTGTCTCTTAATCTTGCTTAATAAGTACTAAACCAGTCCCGATACCTGTCAGCATAGAATCGTTTTTTGGTGGACATACTGAATATAAGTTTGAAAACCAGAACTTGTCATGTCTATTTCTTTCAGTTAGGAGGAACTGGAAATGAGGTATCATCAAAAACAAAGCGATTCTCACGCCCAAAAAAGTATATTTGGGGTCAACTATCATAAATTCATGGAGGCTGAAGGTGAGTTGAACAGAATCGAGCTCGCCGGGGAACTGGGTGTTACGCTTGGTGACATTAAAAAATTGAAAGAAAGATTAAACCGTGCTTGACAACTTTGATAGCAAAGATTATGATTATAAGCAATTCAAAAAACACCGAATAGCTGATGACGGAAAAAGTAATCGGGAATACACGCTGACAGAGAGGAAACGCCTAAGGTTGAGAGCTTTTCCCTGTGATGACCCGGTGAAAGACATTCTAGAGGTTTTGTATTGAAGTAAGTAAATACAAACGTTTTGCAGGCGTTAACTGTGTAAGGGGGAGCAAGGCAGCTCCAACTAGGGTGGCAACGCGGGTAAACTCTCGTCCCTTTTTTCGGGGATGAGAGTTTATTTTTTTTCGCTGTTTTCTATAGTCCCGCTTAGATGAAATGGAAAACATAGAAGAACATCGGCGGAATATTCCATTCTTACTTCTACAATGGGAAAACGCGCGGAGTGCTGATGAAGTATCGAGCAGTCCGTGTTACTTAAATACTTAGCAAGTAAATAGCAGAAAGATTTTTTATCTTAGATTCTAAAAACGGGGGGTTTTTATATGAACATGAAAGCACCAAGAGGCACACAAGATTTGCTTCCAGGCATTACGGAGAAGTGGCAGTATGTGGAATACGCTCTGATAGACCTGTGCAGGAGATATAATTACAAAGAAATTAGAACACCGATATTCGAACATACAGAACTCTTTCAAAGAGGAGTTGGAGACAGCACGGATATCGTTCAGAAAGAAATGTACACGTTCAAGGACCGGGGGGACAGAAGTCTGACACTTAGACCAGAAGGTACTGCATCCGTAGTCCGTTCTTTTGTGGAAAATAAACTCTTCGGAAACGCCAGTCAGCCGACAAAATTGTTTTACTTCGGTCCAATGTTCCGGTACGAGCGTCCACAGCAAGGGAGGATGAGGCAGTTCGTTCAATTCGGCGTGGAAGCGTTGGGTAGCGCCGATCCTGCTGTTGATGCCGAAGTGATAGCCTTGGCCATGAATAGTTATCAGGAACTCGGGCTAACTTCATTAAAGCTTGTACTCAATAGTCTGGGTGATTTGGAAAGCCGAAAGAATCACAGGCAAGCATTAATTGATCACTTTGCACCGTACCGGGAAGAATTGTGCGAGGATTGCCAAGTAAGGTTGGATCAGAATCCATTGCGAGTGCTTGATTGCAAAAAAGACCGCAACCATCCGGCGATGGAATCGGCACCATCTATTTTGGAATATTTAAATGATCAGTCCAAAGCTTACTTTGAAAAAGTCAAAGGACACTTGGATTCCATGGGAATTGATTATGTAGTAGATAAAAACCTTGTAAGAGGTTTGGATTATTACAATCACACTGCTTTTGAAATAATGAGTGATGCCGAAGGATTTGGTGCGATCACCACTCTCTCCGGCGGTGGGCGATACAATGGCCTGGTGGAAGACTTAGGTGGACCAGAAACACCGGGAATCGGATTTGCGATGAGCGTCGAAAGGCTGTTAATGGCATTAGAAGCTGAAGGGATTGAGCTCCCATTGGATGAATCGCTCGATTGTTATCTGGTTTCTATGGGAGAACTCGCAGAAGAAACCTCTGTGAAGCTGACCTATGATCTCAGAAGAGCCGGCATCCAAGTTGATAAAGATTATCTAGGAAAGAAATTCAAAGCGCAATTTAAAGCAGCAGATCGTCTAGGTGCAAAATTCGTCCTGATTCTGGGAGATGAAGAAGTAGAGCAGAATCTTGTAAAAGTGAAAAATATGGAAACTGGCAATCAAGAAGAGATACCGTTGGAAAATGTAGTAGATCACTTACGATCGGAATTGGAGGCAGAGGGTTAAAATGGAAAACGAGAGACAGTTGGCAGGAGCCTTAAGGAAAGAACACATTGGTTCAGAAGTATTACTAAAAGGTTGGGTTCAAAAACGCCGTGATCTCGGCGGCCTGATTTTTATTGATCTTAGGGACAGGTCTGGTGTTGTTCAAGTTGTTTTCAATCCGGAGCTTTCCCAGGAAGCATTGGAAACAGCAGAAAAAGTCAGAAATGAATTCGTGCTTGAAATAGCGGGGAAAGTTGTTGAGAGAGAAGCTTCGACGGTCAATGACAAAATGGCTACAGGTGAGATTGAAGTGACAGTAAATGAAGTGAGAATTTTAAATAAATCCAAAACACCGCCATTTCAGTTGGAGGATGCTTCAGATGTTTCCGAAGATCTACGTTTGAGATACCGGTATATGGATCTCAGAAGAGAGGAAATGCAGGAAACGTTCAAGCTGCGTCACCAAACTACCCAAGTGATTCGCAGTTTCTTGAATGATGAACAATATCTTGAAATGGAAACGCCGATGTTGACTAAGAGTACTCCAGAGGGGGCAAGGGATTACTTGGTGCCAAGCAGGGTTCATCCTGGCGAGTTTTATGCCCTTCCACAATCACCTCAGCTTTTCAAACAATTGTTGATGGTGTCAGGCTTTGAAAAGTATTACCAGTTTGCCCGTTGTTTCAGGGATGAAGATCTTCGTGCCGACAGGCAGCCTGAATTCACTCAAATTGACATAGAAACTTCGTTTATGTCCAGCGAAGAGATCATGGCAATGACTGAGAGAATGATGAAGAGAGTAATGAAGGAAGTAAAAGGAATTGAAGTGGATACTCCATTTAACAGAATGAGTTATAATGAGGCAATGGAGCGATTCGGATCTGATAAACCGGATACGAGATTTGGGATGGAGTTGGTCACCCTGTCTGAAACCGTCAAAAACTCCGGTTTCCAAGTGTTTAGCGGTGCTGTAGAAAACGGTGGTAAAGTGAGTGCGATCAATGTCAAAGGTAAAGCGGGTGAGTATTCACGCAAGGATATTGATAAACTTACAGAATTCGTCAAAATCTATGGAGCCAAAGGCCTGGCATGGTTGAAAGTTGAGCAGGACGAGTTAAAGGGTCCTATTGCCAAGTTTTTGACAGAAGAAGAAACAAGCGGTATCACTCAATTGATGGATGCATCCGATGGCGACCTGTTATTATTTGTGGCTGATAAAGTGGCAGTCGTACATGAAAGCCTGGGAGCACTCCGTTCAAAGTTAGGGAAAGAATTAGGTCTGATCGACGCATCTGTCTTTAACTTTCTTTGGGTCACTGAATGGCCTTTATTCGAATATGACGAAGAATTAGGAAGGTATTTTGCTGCCCATCATCCATTTACAATGCCAGCTGCAGAAGATTTAGACAAATTGACAACCAACCCTGGAGAGACTAAGGCACAAGCATATGACCTCGTTTTAAATGGTTTCGAACTGGGCGGAGGATCTCTGCGTATCTATCAGAAAGAAACTCAAAACAAAATGTTCGAAGTATTGGGTTTCAGTCAAGAGGAGGCACAGGAACAATTTGGATTCCTGCTCGAAGCACTCGAACATGGCGCTCCGCCCCATGGAGGCATTGCATTAGGATTTGACAGATTCATCATGTTGTTGGCAGGAAGGTCGAATTTGAGAGATACCATTTTGTTCCCTAAAACAGCTTCCGCATCCGACCCGCTTACAGAAGCTCCAGGAGTGGTCAGTGATGCGCAATTGGATGAACTTCACCTTCGTCTAAAAGAGTAGTTGTCATCTATTTGTAAATCTGTGTAAACAAACTGTCAACCATATATCCCTTGATTAGCTGAGGGATCTATGCTATTATTCAGATATATCAGATAATTGTTCATGCATTAAGCAACAAGGTTAGGTATTAATCCTGATGTGTTCGTCTTAATTATTACGTTTTGACCGAACATTTTATAAACGGGAGCTTGAAGTTTCCATGTGGCATGCAAGCCTCATTATTTACCTAATGAGAGGAAGCGTTAAGCGTGGAACAGGGCACCCACCTGCTGGGAGCGGGTTCAAAACTTAAATAAGGACGGCACGATCGGGATTTGATACCATACATATTAGAAAAACTCAGAACATCATGTTCTGAGTTTTTTGTTTCTCTTAAGAATTCAGCTCGGATGGGAATGGCGGAGACAGCAGCTTGAAACATGGGTGAAGACCGTTACCGAAAACCCCCGGTATCCATATGAAACTATTACTTTAAGCTTAAAATAAAAGGACCAACAAGTAGGGCTCGAAAGCTTGTATGTTAGTCCTCACTTGATCCAGCTTATAATGACAAAGCATTATATAGCAGGGTCAACAGTTTTCAACTTATCTAGCGATATTTTCGAGATTGCCATTTTTGTCCATCCGGAACGAGGATGTGGATAGACTGTCCTGATCTTCAAATACAACCATTTTCCTTGCTCGGTCCATGATTTGGATTAATACTTGGTAATCTTCCTGAATAGTTTGAAGCTGCTCATGTTTTTCGGTAAGTTGTTTCTCCAGACGGCGATTTTCTTCTTTAAGAGATTCATTTTCTTCCTGATATTTTTGAATGTCAAATTTTGATCTGCTTGAATCTTGATATTCCTGCTTCATGGATTGTAGATAATATATAACGGAATCCAAATTAAGAGGATTACTGTTTGTAGAAGAAGAAGCTATTTCGTTTTGATCTTCAGCCTCCTCATTCTTGATTTCTACATTGTTCGTATGGAAGATTGATTGGACTGCAGGGCTCTTCAAAGAAGAATTCTGTTCTTTCGCCATTGCCCGCTTCTTTTCTTTCCGTTGCCTTTTGGCGATATCAACCGCTTGGTCGTATTTTTTTCTGACCTCCGCATTCCAACGGAAACCACAGGCTGCCGAAGTACGGTTTAACTTGTCTCCCACTTCTTCAAATGCATTCAATTGGGTGCTGCCCTCACGAATATGGCGTAATACTGTTTCTGCCAGTAACAAATCATCTTCGTGCGACCAGGCATCTTGTCTTACTTTAACCATTTAACTCCACTCCTTATCTTCTAAGTTATATGATTCAATTCTCATAAAACTAGTTTGGTATATTTGTCTTTATCTTTACCGAAAAGGGAGTGGTTTATACACTTAATACAATTTTATTTCTTCCGAAGTGGAAGGGAGATTATTGGAGCTCCACTATTTGGAATCAGATTAGTAGAAAATCACCCAGAATTTCATTGTCTGATTATTTTATTGTTGTTTGAATTTGCGTAATTTCTTATAAATCTCTGACATTCTTTTTTCTTCTCCAGCTTCAACAGGCTTATAGTACTGCCTTTCTTTTAGGTTTTCGGGCAGATAATCTTGCTTTACCCAACCTCCGAAAGATCCAAGTGGATAGTTATGAGGGTATTTGTATCCAACATGTCCTAAATCTTCTGCACCTTTATAGTGACCGTCTCGTAAATGGAGAGGAATGCTGCCCGTTTTACCTTTTCTTATATCATTGATCGCTGTGTCGAGAGCTTTGTAAGCCGAATTCGATTTTGAAGACAGACACATATCTACAACGGCTACCGCAAGTGGAATTCTTGCTTCCGGCATTCCCAATCGTTCACTTGCTTCAACAGCTGCTAGCACACTCGGACCAATTGAATGGTTGGATAATCCAATATCCTCATAGGCAATTACGAGTAGACGCCTGTTGACAGCCGTCAAATCACCGCTTTCGAGTAAATGAGCCAGATAATATAACGATGCATCTACATCGCTTCCTCTAATGCTCTTCTGCAAGCTGGATAACAAGTTGTAAAAATTAGATCCCTTTTTGTCTCCAAAGACACCGGCTTTATCGATAAATTCATGTACCGTCGCTTCTTCAAGCAAGATTTTCCCGTCTGTTTTCCTGGAAGCGTGGACAACAGCTTCCAAGACGTTCAGTGCCTTCCTTGCATCTCCATTAGTGCCTTCGGAAATCAGTCGAAGCACTTCTTCGTTTTTTTGAATGGGAAGTGTTCCGAGGCCCCTTTCCTCATTGTCGATTGCGTTGCGAAGTAGTTTAATAATATCTTCGCTGCTTAATCTTGATAACTGTTTTATTTGGCCGCACCTGCTTCGAATCGCCGGATTGACATCATGGTAAGGATTTTCGGTTGTAGCTCCTATCAGGATGACCAATCCTTTCTCCACGTGTGGAAGCAAATAATCTTGCTGAGCTTTATTAAAGCGGTGAATCTCATCCAGAAAAAGAATCGTCGTCCCTTCCATTTTCGCCTTCTCAATGACTATCTCAACGTCCTTTTTACCAGCGGTGGTTGCATTCAATGAGGAAAAGGGCAGATTTACAGTGCCGGCAACAGCATAGGCAATCGCCGTTTTTCCGATGCCCGGCTCCCCATAAAGCAGCATGGAAGGTACGTAGCCATTTTGGATCATTTGATATAGTTTTGTATCTTGGCCGATGATATCTTCCTGGCCCACTATATCTTCTATTCTTTGAGGTCTCATTCGGTATGCTAGTGGTTCTTTGTTTCTCATCCTTCTCCCCCTTATTGGTTATGGTCTGCAAACCATTTTAGTAAGTGATAATGACGAATGCGTTTCTGCTCTGGTAAATTAATGGAGGAAAGCATACATTCGACAAAGCTCCGAACAAAGAGCTTGACGTATATTACAATCTTATATAAAATAACTATTTTTAAGCGTAATGATAACGTTTATAAAATGCAAGGATCTTGCTATCATGCTATAATAACGTGAGTTAAACACCCTTGATCAGATCGGGAAAGATAAGCACAAGAAATTTTTTTTGAGGTATGTATATACTAATGAGTACTAATATGAAGGAACTACTTATACGCTGGGCATTTTTGCTGTCCGGAATAATTATTTTAGCACTTGGCATTACATTGACAATCAAAGCGAAGGACTTGGGGATAAGTCCCTGGGATGTCTTCCATTATGGTTTGTTTCTCAAACTGGGATTGACAATAGGTGTTTGGTCGATTGTTTCCGGGTTGGTCATAGTACTGATCACCTTTATTTTCACAAAAACAATTCCAAAAATCGGCACCTTCCTTAACATGGTTTTGATAGGAGTGTTTATCGATATTTTTAATTGGACCATTCCATCATTTGAAGACTTCTGGATGGAAGTTTTTCTGTTTTTGACCGGTATCTTTATAACAGCCTGCGGGGTCGGAATTTACGTTGCGCCAGGGCTCGGTGCTGGTCCCCGGGACAGTGTAATGCTGAATTTGAGTGATTGGACAGGCTGGCGCGTATCTTATGTAAGAAGCGGAATCGAACTTATTATTTGTATGATTGGCTGGTTGTTGGGAGGGCCTGTCGGTATGGGTACTATATTGATTGTACTCTGTTTGGGGCCTTTAGTGGGAATAACTATGCCGAGTTCAGTTAAACTGATGAATTTTTTGATTAGAAGAGGTGAAAGAGATGAAAATCTCAACCAAAGGGCGTTACGGATTAACCATCATGATTGAACTTGCGAGAAACTACGGCAATGGACCAGTTTCATTAAAGACCATTGCCAGGGACAATAATCTGTCTGAACATTATCTTGAACAACTGGCAGCACCGTTGAGAAATGCCAGTTTGGTAAGAAGTATAAGAGGCGCATATGGTGGATATATATTGGCTAAAGAACCAAAAGATATATCTGCGGGAGATATTATCCGGATTTTGGAAGGCCCGATCACGCCTGTGGAAGGAATCGAAGAAGAAGAACCGGCAAAACAGGCTTTATGGCTCAGGGTGCGGGATGCGGTAAAAAACGTTTTAGATACAACCACTCTGGAAGATTTGATGAACCACGGCGAAGATTACAGCCAGGAACCATATATGTTTTATATTTAGGAAGAGTATGAAACGGAAGTTCTGGTTCCTATTTAATGAACCATAAATTGCGACATAACGGCGGGCGGAGTAATGAAGAAGTCACACAAAAGTAAAATTTACACTATGTCGCAGTTTCTCTCAATCGTAAGGCCCAAAAGAAATAATTAAGCGGACAAAGGCTATTTTAAAGAAAGCGAGGATGAACATGAAACCTATTTACCTTGACCATGCTGCAACTACACCGATTCATCCTGAAGTAATCGAAGCGATGATGCCTGCAATGGAGGAAGTGTATGGCAATCCTTCCAGTGTTCACCATTTCGGCAGAAAAGCAAGGCAGATGGTCGATGAGGCGAGACGGACTGCCGCCCGAAGTATCAATGCCAAGGAAAAGGAAATTATCTTTACAAGCGGTGGAACTGAGGCAGATAATCTTGCTTTAATCGGAACAGCATTTGCTAATAAACATCGCGGCAAGCATGTTATTACCACCACACTTGAACATCATGCTACACTTCATGCTGCAGAGCATTTAGAAAAACAAGGATTTTCTGTTACTTACTTGTCTGTGAAAGAAAATGGACAGATTGATACGAGTGAACTGAAGGAAGCCTTGTCGGAAGAAACGATCCTGGTTTCCATTATGACTGTTAATAATGAAACAGGCATTATCCAGCCAGTAAAAGAAATAGGTATGATCCTGAAAGAACATCAAGCTTATTTTCATACAGATGCTGTCCAGGCTTACGGACTGCTGGAATTGGATGTGGAAGAATTAGGGGTGGACCTTTTGACGGCTTCTTCCCACAAGATAAATGGTCCAAAAGGCGTCGGTTTCTTGTATGTAAGGGAAGGTGTTTCCATTACTTCTCTACAGCATGGCGGGCAGCAGGAGAGGAAGAAACGTCCTGGCACCGAAAACCTGGCAGGTGTCAGAGGATTCCATAAAGCAATCGAGCTGGCGATCCGCGAAAAGCAGCAAAGATGGAATAAATATGAAGAATATAAACAAGTGTTCCTTGGCAGGTTAAAGGATAACAATGTCACCTTCTCAGTCAATGGCGGTGACAGTAAGTCGGTGCCGGCCATTGTTAATTTGAGCTTTCCGGGAACGAATGTTGAAGCATTACTGACTAATTTCGATTTATCCGGCGTTGCAGCTTCGAGCGGAAGTGCTTGTACTGCTGGTTCAGTCGAACCCTCTCATGTATTGTCTGCAATGTACGGGAAAAATGATGATAGAACGATTAATTCCATACGTTTTAGTTTTGGATCGGCCAATACAGTAGAAAACGTGATAGAAGCTGCCGATCGTATCGCTTCTATCGTGGAAAGGTTGACACGCAGGTAGAGCCTGGTAATCCGCGTGTTCAAGCTAGATAATTAAGGCGGTGAAATAGAATGAAAGATAACAGCAATACCCGTGTGGTAGTGGGGATGAGTGGTGGAGTCGACTCTTCCGTTGCTGCATTATTGTTGAAACAACAAGGTTATGACGTGGTCGGGATTTTTATGAAGAACTGGGATGATACAGATGAGAACGGCGTTTGTACTGCCACTGAAGACTTCGATGATGTCGTCAGAGTATGCAATCAGCTTGAAATACCGTATTATGCAGTTAATTTTGAGAAGCAGTACTGGGATAAAGTTTTCACCTATTTCCTGGAAGAATATAAAGCGGGGAGAACACCGAATCCTGATGTAATGTGTAACAAGGAAATAAAATTCAAAGCATTCTTGGATCATGCCCTGTCATTGGGTGCAGATTATCTGGCTACAGGGCATTATGCACAAGTGGATTATACAGATGGGCAATACCGGATGTTAAGAGGGGTTGACGACAACAAAGATCAAACCTATTTCTTGAACCAATTGTCACAGTCTGTGCTTTCTAAAGTAATGTTCCCGCTTGGACACATGCCGAAAAGCGAAGTGCGAAAAATTGCAGCGGAAAATGATTTGGCGACTGCCCACAAAAAAGACAGCACGGGAATTTGCTTTATAGGCGAAAGGAATTTCAAAGAATTTCTTAGCGAGTACTTGCCGGCACAGCCTGGTAAAATGAAAACTTTGGCAGGTGTGGAAAAAGGACGCCATGAAGGTTTGATGTATTACACAATCGGGCAAAGACAGGGTCTTGGAATCGGGGGATCCGGGGATCCATGGTTTGTTGTAGGAAAGAATCTGGAAGAAAACGTACTGTATGTGGAGCAAAGTTTCCACAATGATTACTTGTACTCAGATGGGCTGATTGCCACAAAACTTAACTGGATTGACGAACAGCCGCTTAACGGGTCAATTGAATGTACAGCTAAATTCCGTTACAGGCAAAAAGACAGCAAAGTAACAGTGCATCCAATGGAAGATGGCAAGGTACACGTCGAATTCCATGAACCTCAACGTGCCATAACTCCAGGGCAAGCAGTCGTTTTCTACCATGGAGAAGTTTGCCTTGGTGGGGGAACGATAGACGAAGTGCTAAAGAATAAGAAGCAAATCGATTATGTTGGTTAATAACAGAATGGAAAACCCTTGTCGAGGTGGCAAGGGTTTTCGTACATAATTATGATAAAATTATCATTAAAAAGGACTATTTCAATTGTATAATGAAAAAGAGGTGTAATAATGGACAAAATGAATGAAGGAATTGAAAAGATGAAACAACAAAAATTTGAAGAAGCGGCACGATTGTTCAATGAATCGATTGAAGAGAATCCGGAAAATCCGCTCGGCTACATAAACTTCGGCAATCTTCTTCTTCATATGGATGACTTGGAGAGGGCGAAAAGATTCTATGAAAAGGCAATAGAATTGGATTCAGAAGCAGCGACAGCACACTATGGTTTAGGAAACGTATTTTTTGAATCGGAAAGTTATGATAAAGCAAAAGAGCAGTTCCAGCAGGCTGTAAACCTTGGATTAGATGAAGGTGACGTTTATTTCATGCTGGGAATGACGATGCTTCAGCAGGAATATCCTAAGTTGGCATTGCCTTATTTTCAAAGAGCGGCAGAATTGAATCCGGAAGATGATACAGCTTTATTCCAATATGGTTTATCACTGGCCGGGACTGACCAAATCGAATTGGCCCAGGAAACCTTCCTAAAAGTCCTGGAGTTGAATGACCACCATAGTGATGCCCATTACAATATCGGAGTAACCTATCTTTTTCAGGAGAGGGTGGAACCAGCTCTCGAACACTTTAAAAAAGCATTGGAAATTCAGCCTGACCATTTGCTGGCAGCCAATGGAAAACAAAAAATTGAGGAAATGCTGGATCAAATGAAAAGCGATCACTAAAAGGGGCAATAAGAGATGGCAATGGAAGAAAACAAAGACGTAATTGAGCATGAAGGTTATATAAAAGGAGAACTCCTCCATACTATTTTCTTTAATGAGGAGGAGCATTTTTCCATTGCCCGCATTAAAATTCTGGATACAAACGAATCTGTCGATCAAAAGGATATGGTAGTCAAAGGCTATCTGTCAAAACTCGAAGAGGGCGAAGTTTATGTTTTTTACGGAGAATTCGAAGAACATAAGAAATTCGGAAAGCAGTATAAAGTATATCAATACAAACGCTTTGTTCCCGATACGATTGATGGATTGGTCACCTATTTATCAAGTGACCTTTTTTACGGAATCGGAAAAAAGACAGCCCAGAGAATTGTCGATCATTTGGGAGAGACGGCAGTTTCCCAAATTTTGAAATCACCCTCGGTATTAGAAAGTATTCCTGGTTTAAACAAAGAAAAAGCTGAGCAATTGTCAAAGGAACTTAAAGAGCATCAAGGGTTCGAGCATATCGTGGTCGGCCTGTCCTCTTATGGTTTCGGGTTGAAAATGGCACAAAAAATTTACGAAGTATATAAAGATGAAGCTGTTGAAGTACTTGAAAGGGATCCTTATCAGTATGTCTTCGATATCCCTGGATTCGGCTTTCAACGGGCAGATGAAGTGGCAAGACAAAATAATCTCCCTATGAATCATCCTAGCAGAATCCAGGCAGCTTGTATTTATATCCTCCAGAAAAGTGTTCAGGATGGTCATGTCTATATGCCGTTGGAAGAACATCTTTACGCCATCGATGATTTACTAAACGGTCAAATGAATGCCATTGATGCAGATGATATTACAGAACAGATTTTGGAGCTGAACAAACAGAAAAAGCTGATCAATCTTGAGTCAAAAGTTTATTTGCCTTCACTGTATTATGCGGAAACAGGGTTTTGTTCGCAAATTGACCGTATTTGCAAGAGAGGAAAGGAAGAGGAAGTGGCTGATGCTGAACTGCTGAAAATTGTGGGGACAATTGAAGAAGAAGAGTCTTTGAGTTATGGCAGAGAGCAATATGACGCAGTAGAGAAAGCCATCAGGTCCAAGATGATGATACTTACCGGTGGACCCGGCACAGGGAAAACGACTGTCATCAAAGGAATAATCAAAGCTTTTGCAATGATTCACGACCTGTCGCTCGACCCTGATGACTATGATAATGATAATCCTTATCCATTTGTGTTGACTGCACCGACCGGAAGAGCGGCCAAAAGAATGAATGAATCAACAGGTCTTCCAGCTGTAACCATTCATCGTCTACTTGGCTGGAACGGGCACGAATCGTTTGAAAAAGACGAGAATAACCAATTGTCCGGAAAATTGCTTGTGATCGACGAATTTTCCATGGTGGATATTTGGCTGGCCAATCAGTTGTTCAAAGCTGTTCCGGAAGATATGCAAGTGCTGATAGTAGGAGATGAGGATCAACTACCGTCAGTCGGGCCTGGTCAAGTATTGGCTGATCTGTTGACCAGTGGACAGATCCCATCTGTTAAATTAAGTGAAGTTTATCGACAAAAAGAAGGGTCCAAAATCATTCAGCTGGCACATGAAATAAAAAACAATACCTGTACGGTAGAATCACTTCATAAAGAAGCGGACTTTAATTTTATTTCCTGCCGGGAACATCAGGTCGTCGACGCTGTCCTTCAAATTGTAAAAAAAGCCTACGATAAAGGCGTGGATTTACGTGACATGCAAGTGTTGGCTCCAATGTATCGCTCGAAAGCAGGCATTCATCGTCTGAACGAAGAGATCCAGAAAGTGATCAATCCTAAAAGCGGGCAGAGGAGAGATATCCGGACCCATGAAGCAACTTACAGAACTGGAGATAAAGTTATTCAGTTAGTAAATCAGCCGGAAGACGGAGTGTACAATGGTGATATCGGTGAAATCGCCGCAATTTTCGAAGAAGATGAAAATGCCGGTCAAACAGATCAAGTAGTTGTCCGATATGACGAAAGAGAAGTAGCATATGAGAAAAAAGATCTGAACAATATTATGCATGCTTATTGTACATCTATTCATAAGTCACAAGGGAGTGAATTCCCGATTGTCATCATCCCCGTAATACCGTCATACAGGAGGATGCTTCGTAAAAACCTTTTATACACGGCGGTAACCAGATGTAAAAAATCCTTGATATTATGCGGGGATAAGCGCGCTTTCGTTGAAGGCGTTAAAGACCAAAACACGAACCGCAGAAACACCTCACTAGTAGATTTCTTGAACGAATTGCTTGCTAAAGGAGAGCAAGGAGCGGAAGAAGAGGTCCCGGAACAAGAACTTTCTCCATATGATTTTCTCTGAACAATGTATAAACAAGGTGAAATTGGACATGCTGTAGGCAACTTTAGGATACGAACAAGGAGTTGCTCATGTATGTATTGTCCAAATTGTAAGGGGAAAAACATCGGCAAAATCGGCAATCAGCAATATTATTGCTGGGATTGTTTTATTGAGTTGTCTCTGTTTGGAGAAGTGCTTGACATGCATCAAGTCGAAATGGACGGTTCTTTAAGTTCACTGAATGATCTCTTTACAGAAGAAGAACGAAAAGCAAGCTGGTAATCTTTGAAAATGCCATCTTAAATCGCAAATTTCTATCAAAATCATTATAAAATTCTTTGTACTGGATAAGCTAACTGGTAGAAGAACCCTTGCCTTTATGGCAAGGGTTCTTCTATGAAATAAACAGTACCTGACGAGGACAATTTTAGTAAGACTGTTGGGAAAGACAGGAAGGAGACTAATTGAGCGTGTACGATCAAAATAGGGCGTTGCGTATAATATATTGGGTTGCTGTTGGAATTCTTGCCCTGCTCTTTTTATATCTTCTTTCAAAGATCCTACCTTTATATAAAGAAGCCGTTACAGTGTTTTTTCATATCCTCACACCCTTTATAATTGCCGCTGTTATCGCTTATCTACTACATCCGTTGATTGAACTCCTGCACAAATATAATTTTCCCCGTTGGCTGGCTATCATAGGGATTTATATCTTGTTTTTCGGTGGCGTGACCTATCTCATTTATAAACTTTATCCAATTTTCATCCACCAACTGAAAGATTTGAATCATAATCTGCCCTATTTCATGGAGCAATATCGCGACG
The DNA here is from genome assembly GCF_900156915.1 of Sediminibacillus massiliensis. Taxonomy (GTDB): domain Bacteria; phylum Bacillota; class Bacilli; order Bacillales; family Amphibacillaceae; genus Sediminibacillus_A; species Sediminibacillus_A massiliensis. The sequence continues at coordinate 144,258 of NZ_LT732535.1, forward strand.
CTATTTATAGTATGTATGAAAGTACTTCCTATCTTCCTGAAACGGTTCATGACAAAATGGATACAATGTTCTCAAGGATTGAACAGTTTATAGACAACTTATTGACAAGCATTGCTTCCAAATTGACGAAAATCATGGATATCATTGTGATCATAGCCGTCATCCCGGTTTTGGTTTTTTATATGCTGAAGGATTTTTCGTTGATTAAAAGGGCTCTTTGGAAGTTGGCGCCTTCAAAGTACAGACAAAGTGCAGGAAGACTGGTACATGATATTGATAAAAGTCTAGGCGCATATATAAGGGGACAACTCCTTGTTTGTCTGTTTGTTAGCATCACGACTTACGGAGTTTTCTGGTTCATTGGCATGAAATATCCGTTGCTTCTTGCATTATTGATGGGTGCCACCAATCTGATTCCTTACTTTGGACCGTACCTTGGAGCAGTCCCTGCTGTAGTGATCGCTTTTACAATTTCTTATAAAATGGTCCTTTATGTTATCATCGGTGTCTTTATTGTCCAAATCATCGAAGGCAATCTGCTTTCCCCCTTCATCGTAGGCAAAAGCGTAAATATCCATCCGATTTTGATTATTTTCGCTCTTTTGGTAGGTGGAGAGTTTGGTGGAATTATCGGTATGATTCTCGCCGTTCCGTTGCTAAGCGTATTGAAAGTCATCCTTATCCATATATGGTCTTTCCGCCTTGATGATTGACAATTCTAAGAATGTTTCTTATAATATCGCATATCACAGTCGGTTAAACAATGAATACTTTGAAGATCATGAGTACATGGTAGACCCACCTGCAGAGAGGAATTCCCCAGGCTGAAAGGAAATCCAGGCGAAGGACCATGGAAGCTAGATCTGAGTGCGGCTCACTCCCGCCGGATACGCACCGTTATCGCGCACGAGGTGATGGACTATTTGTCCATAATCAGGGTGGTACCGCGACAATGCTCTCGTCCCTGCTTTTGCAGTGACGGGAGCTTTTTATATGTTAGTTGCCATATTGTAAAAATCGACAATTATCCAGCAGGAGGTAAGATGATGAAAAAACTAACATCGGCCGAAGTACGGCAAATGTATTTAGACTTTTTCAAAGAAAAAGGACACCGGGTAGAGCCAAGCGCTTCCCTTGTCCCAAAAGAAGATCCGACGCTTCTATGGATCAACAGCGGAGTTGCAACACTGAAAAAATACTTTGATGGACGAGTAATCCCTGACAATCCACGGATTGTAAATGCTCAGAAGTCGATAAGAACAAATGATATTGAAAATGTAGGAAAAACTGCAAGACACCACACTTTCTTTGAAATGCTCGGGAATTTCTCGATCGGAGATTACTTTAAAGAAGAAGCAATCGAGTGGGCGTGGGAGTTTCTTACTAGTGAAGAGTGGATTGGTTTCGATAAGGAAAAACTCTCTGTCACTGTCCATCCGGAAGATGATGAGGCGTTTCAAATATGGCGGGACCAAGTGAAAATCCCGGAAGAGCGGATAATCAGACTTGAAGAAAATTTTTGGGATATCGGAGAAGGACCAAGTGGACCGAATACAGAAATTTTCTATGACAGAGGAGAAAAATACGGTAACGATTCCAGTGATCCGGAATTATATCCCGGCGGGGAAAACGAGCGATATTTAGAAATTTGGAACCTGGTGTTTTCACAATTCAATCATAATCCTGATGATACTTATACACCACTGCCTAAGAAAAACATAGATACTGGTATGGGTCTGGAACGGATGGTAAGTGTCATCCAGGATGTTCCGACAAACTTTGATACAGATTTGTTCATGCCTTTAATTAAGAGCGCAGAAAAACATGCTGATGCAAAATATGGACAATCAAAAGAAGGAGACGTAGCTTTCAAGGTCATTGCGGACCACATACGTACCGTTTCCTTTGCTGTAAGCGACGGGGCGCTCCCATCCAATGAAGGCAGAGGATATGTCCTGAGAAGGTTGCTTAGAAGAGCTGTCAGGTTTGCAAGACAAATAGGGATTGAGCGGCCATTTATGTATCAGTTGGTTGCATCGGTCGGAGAAATAATGGAACCATTCTATCCGGAAATCAAACAAAAACAGGAATTTATCGTAAATGTTGTGAAAACAGAAGAAGAAAGATTCCATGAGACTTTGAATGAAGGATTGGCAATGTTGTCCGGGATTTTGGAAAAAGAGAAGGAAAAAGGTAGTAATCAATTCCCTGGAACGGAAGTCTTTCGTTTGTATGACACGTATGGTTTTCCGAAAGAGTTGACAGAGGAATATTTGGAAGAGGCAGGGTTCACAATTGATGAAGCAGGCTTCCAGGAGGAAATGGCCAAACAAAGAGAACGTGCGCGACAAGCCCGTCAGAAGGTCGATTCCATGCAAATACAGGAAAGTGTTCTAAGTGATGTGGAATCGGACAGCACATTTGTCGGCTACGAAACATTGGAAATTGACACGAAAATCGTAGAAATTATCAAGGACAAGCAATTCGCTGATTCGGCAAGCGAAGGGGAAGAAGTTTTCTTGTTTTTGGAAGAGACCCCATTTTACGCAGAAAGCGGGGGGCAAGTTGCCGATAATGGCGTTATCCACGGTGCTAATGCAACCGTTTCTGTTGAAGATGTTCAGAAAGCACCCAAAGGGCAAAATGTTCATAAAGTGACCATTGAAAAAGGGACGATTCAAAAAGGAGAGCATGTACGCGCAGTAGTGGGAAAAACTTCAAGGGCCGATATTGTCAAAAATCATACTGCCACCCATTTGCTTCATCAGGCTTTGAAAGATGTGCTGGGGGATCATGTCAATCAGGCTGGTTCTCTTGTTACAAGTGATCGACTTCGTTTCGATTTTTCTCACTTTAATGCATTGACTGAAGAAGAATTAAACAAAATTGAAAGAATCGTCAATGAAAAAGTATGGGATTCCATTCAGGTAGCTGTTGATTATCACAGTCTGGAAGAGGCCAAAGATATGGGGGCAATGGCCTTATTCGGCGAGAAGTATGGCGATATTGTACGTGTTGTTCAAGTCGGGGATTACAGCATTGAACTTTGCGGCGGGTGCCATGTGATGAACACAGCTGAAATCGGCTTGTTCAAAATAGTGTCTGCTTCCGGAATCGGAGCAGGGACAAGGCGGATCGAGGCTGTTACAGGAAAAGGTGCCTATCAATTTATGAACGGAAAGCAAAATACATTGAATGAGGCTGCCAATTTACTGAAAACAACAGCAGATCAAGTTCCTGAACGGATTGAATCGCTCTATCAGGAGCTGAAGGATTTGCAAAAAGAAAAAGAATCATTAAGTGCCAAAATTTCAAACTTGGAAGCATCAACCATTCTGGACAAGGTTCAGGAGATAAATGGCGTGAAATTGCTTGCACAGCAAGTTGACGTCCAGGACATGAACCAGTTAAGAACGATGGTTGATGACTTGAAACAAAAAATTGGTTCGGGTATTATATTGCTCGGTGCAGCAAACAATGGCAAAGTCCAGCTTGCATCTGGCGTTTCGAAAGATTTGGTGGAAAAAGGTTACCATGCAGGCAATCTGATCAAAGAAACTGCACAAAAATGCGGTGGAGGCGGAGGAGGACGTCCAGACATGGCACAAGCCGGCGGAAAGAATCCGGAAAAACTCCCTGAAGCACTGAAATTCGCTGAAACATACGTAATAGATAATTCTTAAGTTTTTCATTTGTTGGAAATAGGTATATAATAGAAAGTAATATTAATTGGTCGTGAATATTTTCTAATGCGGCAAATCTAGAAACGGGGGATGGATAATGGGCTCTATGGATAAAACGATGAAATTCAGTTTTCCGGAAGATCCTTTCGAAGAAAATGTCCGAGAGGTACTCCTCACTGTACATGATGCATTGAGGGAGAAAGGTTATAACCCGATCAACCAAATTGTGGGTTATTTATTATCTGGTGATCCGGCTTATATTCCCCGCCATAAGGATGCCAGGAACTTGATAAGGAAAATAGAGCGGGATGAGTTAATCGAGGAACTTGTTAAGTCCTACATCGACAAAAACAAAGAGGAATAGTATGAAAAAAATTGGATTAGATGTTGGAGAAAAAACCATCGGCGTTGCGGTCAGCGACGCCCTTGGCTGGACTGCTCAAGGCTTGACGACAATCAAGTGGGATGAAAGTGATTTCTCCACTGCTTCGGATGCTATAAAAACAATCATCGAAGAGCATGATATTAAAGAGGCGGTCGTCGGCCTGCCTAAAAACATGAACGGGACCATAGGTCCTCGTGGAGAAGCCTCGCAGGAATTTGCGCAGTTCCTTGAAGAAGAGTTCTCGCTTACCACAACCTTGTGGGATGAAAGGCTGACCACGATGGCTGCTGAACGTGTATTGTTGGAAGCGGATATGAGCAGAAAAAAACGGAAAAAAGTCATTGATAAAATGGCTGCAGTCATGATTTTGCAAAGTTATCTCGATGCAAACAATTGACAGGTTTATTATGGAGGTGCGGAAATGGCATTAGAAGAAAAAGAACGGATTATCATTCCTGATGAAAATGGTGAAGAGCATCTATTTGAAGTTTTGTTTACATTTGATGTAGATCAAACGGGGCATTCCTATATTGCAGTTGTTCCAGCTGATCAAAAAGACGAAGAAGAAGTCGAAGTTTTTGCGTTCCGTTATGAAGAAAAAACCAACGACGAAGACGACCTTTCTCTTTTCCAAATCGAATCTGAAGAGGAATGGGGAATGGTGGAAGAGATGCTGAATACTTTCACCGATGAAGAAACGGATTGAATGATTGAGTGAAGTTCATGCAAAAAAGGCTCGTCCGGTATGTTATCGGACGAGCCTTTTTTAAATATCCTGGAAGGGCATTCAAGTGCTGGATAATCGGGTATGACTGGCGGATTTTAGATAATATTAGAAAACTTGACGGATTTTGTAGTATAATATATCCGGTGAAAGGGGGACTTTTTAATGTCTACGTCTGATAAAGGAGATCAGTATAAAGACAAATTCAAGCAACGAGTCGAAGAAGCTAGTACAGTCAGAAAAATAGTTGCCATCGTGTTATCTTGTCTTATACTCATCCTTGTTGCCGGGACGATTGCCGGCTATATGTATGTAACAAACGCGCTGGAACCCGTAAATCCCGGAGATGACACCACAAAATCAGTGGAGATACCTCTTGGATCATCTACTTCGGAGATTGCAGGTATTCTGGAAGAAGAAGGAATTATTAATAATAGTTTGATTTTCCGCTTCTATGTAAAATTTAATAATGTCACTGAATTTCAGGCAGGGGATTATGAATTTACTCCATCCATGTCGATCAGTGAGGTGATCGATGCATTGCAAACTGGTACGGTTTTAAAAGAACCAGTCATTTCGGTGACGATTCCAGAAGGTAAAAATGTGGAAGAAATCGCTGCAATCTTTTCGGAAAAGACGGGTCTGGACAAAGAAGAATTCATTAACAGGACGGAAGATCCGGATTATGTTCAGTCTTTAATCGACAAACATCCTTCCATCCTCTCCGAGGAAATCCTTGATCCTGAAATTAGATATCCATTAGAAGGTTATTTATTCGCGGCGACATACGAATTTTACACAGAAAATCCTGAGATAGATAAGATTATAGAGGATATGGTGACTAAAACAGAAAACGTTGTAACCCCCTACTTGGACTCGATTTCAGCTAGAGAAGATATTGATTCGGTACATGAGGCATTGACTATGGCATCGCTTGTCGAGAAAGAAGCACGGACTGAAGAAGATCGTAAGTTGATTGCGGGCGTATTTTATAACCGACTTGAAGAAGATATGATGCTTCAGACCGATCCCACAGTCCTTTACGCCCAGGGAGAACATAAAGACAGAGTTTTATTTGAGGACTTGAAGACAGAATCGCCTTATAACACCTATCAAATAACAGGACTGCCGGTAGGACCGATTTCCAATTTCGGTGAAAGCTCTTTAAAGTCTATCCTGAATCCAGAGGATACCAGTTACATGTATTTTGTGGCTGCGCCTGATGGAGAGGTTTATTATTCGGAAACTTATGAAAAACATCAACAGCTAACACAAGAATATTTAAACAGGGATGCTGCAGGGGAGTGAAGAAATTCGCATTCCCTGTTTTTTTTGTGTTAAAATAATGTGGTTGTAGTGAGGCTAATATTCTTTTGCCGATGTAAGAAGGGGGCAAACAATCTGTGGATGAACAGTTAGAGAAGTATTTGACTGAAATGCTTACCCAAAGTCCTGACTGGGTGAAAAAAATAGAGACTTTCGCAAAAGAAAACAATATACCGATCATGGAGCCGCTGGGTATTGATTTTCTAATGCAAATTGTAAGGATGAAACGCCCCGGTAAGATTTTGGAAATCGGGACTGCTATAGGATATTCTGCATTGAGAATGCAGGAGGCTTACCCTGAATCACAAATTGTATCGATTGAAAGAGATGAAGTAAGATACAAAGAAGCAATAGCAAATATTTCATCATTAAAAAAAGAGGACAACATAAAAGTCATCTTTGGCGACGCTCTGGACAAGGTCGAGGAAATAAGGAAAAACGGCCCATATGATTTATTGTTCATTGATGCAGCCAAGGGACAGTACCAACGTTTCTTCGAAATTTACAGCCGGTTCCTGACGGATAATGGAACAATTGTTTCAGACAATGTCTTGTTTAAAGGTATAGTGGCTTCTAAAAATGAAGAAAATAAAAGATTAAATAAAATAGCGGGAAAAATCCGCCATTATAATGATTGGCTTGTCGGTCATCCGGATTATCATACATCCATTCTTCCGATAGGGGATGGTGTGGCAGTCAGTGTTAAACGATGAAATAGGAAAAAAGGAGAGCTCGGAAGTATGCCCAATAAACCTGTTGTAATAGGTGTTGCTGGAGGAAGCGGTTCTGGGAAAACGTCTGTGACCAGGTCCATCAGTCAACGTTTTACAGATAAAACCATTTTAGTGATTGAACAAGATTATTATTATAAGGACCAGAGTCATTTACCTATCGAAGAAAGGTTGAACACCAATTATGACCATCCATTGGCTTTCGACAATGAATTGCTGGTTGAACATGTGAAAAAACTTATAGACCTGGAACCGATAGACAAACCGGTTTATGATTATACTGTTCATACCCGTTCTGAAGAAGTTGTAAGGGTAGAACCGAAAGAGGTCATTATTCTCGAAGGTATTCTTATTTTGGAGGATCCGAGACTGCTTGATCTCATGGATATTAAGGTGTTTGTCGATACAGATGCCGACGTAAGGATTATCAGGAGATTACTTAGAGACATTAAAGAACGAGGACGGACTATCGATTCTGTAATCGACCAATATATAAATGTTGTGCGACCGATGCATTTGCAGTTTGTAGAGCCTACTAAACGTTATGCTGATATAATCATACCGGAAGGCGGACAAAATCACGTAGCAATCGATTTGATGGCAACCAAAATCCAGACAATACTAAATGAGTAACCTCTTTTTTTGGGAAAAGATAGATAGGTATTGAAAATATGGCAAAAATCTGCCATAGTATGGATTAGTTGGTAATATAAAACGTTTCCACAGATTTTGGTGTCGGAAAGCACTTTATTTATTACTTAACATAATATCTATATCTAAATTATAAGATAAATAAAACCCAGATAGACGGAAACCCGGTTTAAACCGGAGATTATGTAACATCGTTGTTGGGGGTAAAGGAGTGTATTCAATGGCTACAGAAAAAAGCTTTTATATGACCAAAGAAGGTAAAGATAAGTTAGAAAACGAACTGCATGAATTGAAAACGGAAAGAAGACAGGAAGTTGTCGAAAGAATAAAAATTGCCAGGGGGTTTGGCGATCTTTCAGAGAACTCCGAATACGATGCAGCAAAGGACGAGCAGGCATTCGTTGAATCCAGAATCGCCCAAGTTGAAAACATGATCCGCAATGCTGTCATTATCGAGAGTGACAATGACAATCCTAATGTCGTCGGACTGGGAAAAACGGTAACCTTTCAAGAACTGCCTGACGGGGACGAAGAAAGCTATACAATCGTGGGCAGTGCGGAAGCAGATCCTTTCGAAGGGAAAATTTCCAATGACTCTCCGATTGCTAAGAGCCTCTTAGGTCGTGAAATCGGTGAAGAGGTCACCGTACCTACCCCTGGAGGAGAAATGCAAGTAAAAATCGTCAACGTTGAATAATCAGCTGGAACGCATCAAGTTAAATTGATGCGTTTTTTTTATGCATTCATTTTCTTAGAATAAAAAAATTTGTAACAAAAAAATAAAAAAATTGTTGGAATATGTTTAACACACTTATTGAGAGGTAACTAGTACCTAGGTAGTTATTTTATTCCTATCTAAATGAAGTGGAAGGAGGAAAATGATGGCTGATAATAATAAGTCAAAAATGTCCCGGCGGCGTTTTATTAAAAACTCGAGTTATGTTGCCGGAGGAGCCATTGGCGGCGGGTTACTCGGCACCCTGATTACCGCGAACGTTTCCGATAACAGTCAAACCGCATCGACTGATTCCTCTGGTGGGGGGGAAGGACAGACGAACTTTAACAAAGCGTTGATGTATTTCACGCGTCAGGAAAACTTCAATATACTTAGTGCAGCAACAGAAAGAATTTTCCCGGAAGATGAGAATGGCCCAGGTGCCATTGGACTCGGGGTTCCTTATTTTATCGACCACCAATTGGCCGGTGGTTACGGACATAACGAAAGAGAGTATATGCAAGGGCCGTTTTTTGAAGGATCTGATTTCCAAGGCTATCAAACGAAATTGAAGAGGCATCAAGTATTTGATTTGGGGATACAGGCAATCGAAAGGGAGAGTCAGAAAGATCACAATGCATCATTTACCGACTTGGAACCAGAACAGCAAGATCAAATCTTGCAGAAATTCCAAGATGGAGATGTCGATTTAAAAGGTGTAACCCCAACCACATTCTTTGAACTTCTTCGTTCGGCTACACTTGAAGGCGCCTATTCCGACCCACTATACGGAGGTAACGGAAACATGGACGGGTGGCGTATGAAAGAGTACCCGGGAAGTTACATGAGTTATAATGAAGAACTTGATTCTGAAGAATTTATCGAAAAAGAACCTCGTCCTTTAAGAGCTCACATTTCATCATAGTAACAATTAAGGAGGATTTATATGGCAACGCAATTGGATAAAGTAGAAGCTGTAACAGTCGGAGTAGGCTGGACAGGCGGGATCATAGCAGCTGAACTGGCGAAACAAGGCGTTCAGGTTGTCGGTCTTGAAAGAGGACATAACCGTTCGACGGAAGATTTCCAGATGGTCCATGATGAATATCGCTATGCAATCCGTTATGAGTTGATGCAGGATTTATCCCAAGAAACGATTACTTTTAGAAATAATCGTGATGAAAGAGCATTGCCCATGCGTCAACTTGGTTCCTTTTTGCTTGGAGAAGGAGTAGGGGGTGCCGGTGTCCACTGGAACGGTCACACTTGGCGTTTCCTCCCGTATGATTTACAAATCAAATCGATGACCGATGAAAAATACGGAGAAAACAAACTTGGGGAAGATTATACCATCCAGGATTGGGGAATTACTTACGAAGAACTTGAATCATATTTTTATCAATTCGAACAGACAGCTGGAATTGGCGGGGAAGAAAATCCGATGGGAGCTCCACGGAGCAACCCTTATCCGAATCCGCCAATGAAAGATTCGCCAATCACTAAAAGGTTCAAAGATGCCGCAAGTAATCTTGACTTGCATCCGTTCCAACTTCCTTCCGCCAACATGACGGAAAACTATGAAAATCCGGATGGTCAAAAAATGTATAAGTGCCAGTACTGCGGTTTTTGTGAACGTTTCGGTTGTGAATACGGAGCAAAAGCATCTCCTAATGTGACTGTCATCCCGACGGCACAGGATACAGGGAATTTCGAACTCCGCACGGGTGCTAATGTAACAGAGATCCTTTATGATGGAAACCGGGCTACGGGTGTCCGCTATGTAGATGTATTGACAGGTGAAGAATTTGAACAGCCTGCAGATATCGTTATTTTAACAAGTTATGTGATGAACAATACCAGATTGCTCCTCCAATCCGGAATCGGACAGGCGTACGATCCTGAAACAGGTAACGGTGTAATCGGTAAAAACTATTGTTATCAAATCTTGCCTGGTGCCACTGGTTTCTTTGAAAATGAGAAATTCAACACCTATATGGGTGCAGGAGCGCTAGGTTCATCGGTAGATGATTTTAATGGAGATAATTTCGATCATTCAGATCTTGACTTTATTCACGGTGCATCCATATCTATCACTCAGACAGGAAAAAGGCCGATCAATAACAACACGGTTCCGAAAGACACGCCTAACTGGGGAAAAGAGTTCAAATCTGAATCGATTAAATGGTACCATAAGACTTTATCCGTAGGTGGACAAGGTGCTTCCATGCCTCACAGGGAAAACTATTTGAGTCTTGACCCTGACTATAAAGATGCGTATGGAAATCCCTTGCTTCGGATGACGTATGATTACACAGAACAAGACAGGAACCTTCATGAATACATTACCGACAAATGTGTGGAAATCATGGAAGAAATGGGTGCGGACCATGTGGAACGAAGATCTGTCAGTGACCACTATAACATTGTTCCTTACCAGACAACCCATAACACCGGAGGCGTCATCATGGGGGATAACCCTGATACATCTGCAGTGAATAACTACCTACAGATGTGGGATGCCGATAACATTTTTGTAGTCGGTGCTTCTGCTTTTGCCCATAATGGCGGATACAATCCGACAGGTACAGTGGGTGCATTAGCATATCGTGCTGCCGAAGGCATCATGAAATATCGTGAGGAAAATGGACAGCTTGTGAAAGCAAAAGCGAAAAGTCAGCTTGCTTAAAATATTTTCAATCTAAAGGAGAGATTTTCATGGGATTTACGAACATAGGGATCCCCGGATTAATTATCATCCTGGTGGTCACATTGATTATTTTCGGTCCTAAAAAACTTCCGGAAATCGGAGCTGCCTTCGGACAGACACTTTCCGAATTCAAAAAGTCAACCAGCAATCTTATGAGTGATAACGATGAGGATCGTACTAAGAAAACAGTAGATGCCCCTGAGGAAGAAAAGAAAGACTTGCCATCCTAAAAGATGAGGGGTGAAAGCAATCATGCAACAGGCACAATTAGAAGAGCAGACTTTAGTCGAGCATATAACAGATTTAAGGAAGGCTATTATAAATTCGGTGGTTTTCTTTGTTATTTGCTTTATTGTCCTCCTGGCTTCAATAAATAAAGTAATACCATTATTGACAGAACAAGAAAAACTTGTAATGCTTGGCCCTCTGGATGTTGTCCGTTTTTACACAGGAATTGCCGGGAGTTTGAGTCTCGGCTTTTCCGCTCCATTTATTGGATATCAAATTTGGAAATTCGTACGGCCGGCATTGACAGAGGAAGAGAGTAAAACAGCGATTTCGTTTATTCCAGGTATTTTCTTTAGTTTCCTTTCCGGTCTGGCTTTTGGATTTTTTATTATCTTTCCGACCGTTTATGGATTTTTGATGAATCTTGGAACAAGAAATTTCGACATGATGATCACAGCTAAGGAATACTTTTCTTTTATGCTGATGACATCCATACCGTTAGGATTCTTGTTTGAAGTACCGCTGGTTCTGATGTTTTTAACTGCTGTCGGTCTGGTGACGCCGGAGAAGCTAGGGCAGATAAGAAAATATGGTTATTTGTTGATGGCGGTATTATCTGCATTGATAACACCACCGGATGTCATTTCACAAGTCATTGTTCTTGCTCCGTTGATCGCTCTTTATGAGCTCGGTGTCATCCTGTCGAAAGTAATGTACAAACGCAGAATGAAGGCGGAACAAGAAACAGAAGCATCCTGAGTTTATTAAGTATTTTATACTTAAAATATATAGAAGAGTTTTAGGAGGGTTTATGTGATGAAAAGCAGAAATTTTCTATTCATGATTTCTTTGCTTTCCTTGGCATTCATTTTAGTAGCATGCGGAGGCGGCGGAGACGAAAGTTCCGATGAAGGTTCAGGCGGAAGTGATTCCGGCAGTGAAACCGAAACTGCTGAGTCTGGTGATCCAGCTAATGGAGAGGCTGTATTCGAGAACAATTGCTTATCTTGTCATGGTGAGCAAGGTGCAGGTGCCAGTGGTCCAAATCTTCAGGAGTCTGATGTAGCTTCTGATCATGGCCAAGTGGCAGATAAGGTCGAAAACGGTGGTAATGGAATGCCGGCGTTTGGTGATCAATTATCAGAGCAAGAAATAGCTGACGTTTCTGCCTATATTACAGAAGAAATTGCTCCTATGGGCAATTAGAATAACAGGAAGGCACCTCATTAAGGAGGTGCCTTTTTCCGTTATAAATGAATTATCTTAACCTATGCTCATGTTTATTCCCTGTATTTTTGTAGATAATGGAAATTGGGGTGAAAGACATGAACAAATCAAGAGTGATTTTATTAGTGATAGTATTCATTATGCTTTTTAGCGGTATTACATACAGGATTGCCGATATTCAATTATTTTCAAGTGAGGACTTTGGGAAGGAAAAAGTTAATCTATTGAAAGAAAGTGTCATCCAGCGTACAGACCGTATGGTTGTTTCTGATGGAAGGGGGATCTTTATAGACAAAGATGGACAACTTATCGGTAAATCGATTGTCAATGATGTCGTCCTTTTTCCATTTTTAGAGAAGCAAGACTTACCGGAACAGATAACTGATATGTTTTCGATTTCAGAAGATAAATGGGAGACCTTCCAGGAACATGGAGAGCCGGTGTACCTGAGTTCACTCATAGATGAGGAGATAGACCAGAAGACAACTCTTTCGATTAGTGGTCTACAAGTACCGGGTTTTATTCCAATCGAAAGAGAAAAGAAAGAATCGAAAAGCTCTCTTCAACATTTAATCGGCATCACCCGTGAGAGTGATGGAAATAATCAGGAAGAAACGGCTCTTTCAGGATTGGAGAAGGCATTTGACCCATTCCTTTCTGAAAATAAAGAGAGGGCGATTCAATACCATGTAGATGCTCTTGGTAATCCTTTGATGGGATTGAATGTAAGATACCACGGAAATGAGGATGGTTTCTATCCATTGAAGCTGCAAACAACAATCGACAAGAAGGTTCAAAACTTGGCTGAAGATGCAGCAAGTGATCATGGCCTTTCACAAGGTGGCATAGTCGTAATAGACGTAAAGACAAGAGAAGTAGCAGCCATGATTTCGAAACCGGAAATCAACCAAGAAGACCCATATTATAACGATTCGATAAAAAACCAAAATCTCATTGCCCATTTTCCAGGATCGATATTTAAGTTAGTAACCGCTGCAGCCGTGCTTGAAAGGGCCCCTTCTCTAACAAGGCAGGAATTTGATTGCAGTAAAAATTTATACAATGACGGTCCAAGTGAAAGGGATTTAGGAGTATTGAATTTCAATGAAAGTTTTTCCCAAAGCTGCAATCTGACTTTCGCCATGATAGCGGAACAGCTACTGAGCAAAAATCCCTCCATTTTAGAGCAATATGCCGAAAAGTTAGGGCTTGTTGGTCCAGTAGGCTGGAAGGGGAGGGTGTTTCAATATGACGATTTTCGACAGTTTCCGGAAGAAGAATCAGGCACAGTTTGGGGGAATAACGAGGATAAATCTGTCTCTAAAGCAATTGCCCAGACAGCTATAGGGCAGAAAGAAGTAAAAATCACTCCGCTTGCAGTAGCCAATATGATGGCAACTATCGCTAATAACGGAATAAAAAGAGAAGTTAGGGCAGTTTCGCATATTTTATATCAAAATGGAACATCTATGTATTCTTTTGAAGAACAAAACTTGGGTGGCCAAAAAATCAAGCCGGAAACAGCCCTGCAATTGAGAAGTTTATTGGCTGACGTAGTAGAGAACGGTACTGGCAGCCAATTGGGCGGGTTAAATGTAGCAGGCAAATCTGGGACAGCAGAAACGGGAAGGGATGGATTAGTACATCATTGGTTTGCCGGCTATTTTCCGGCGGATAAACCCAAGTATGCTATGGTGGTCGTAAATCTGGATCATAGTAATCCCGCTCCCATCACATTCGGCATATACAAACAGATTGTCAAGAATATCGGACAGGGGTGAATATTCTCGCTTATCCACCCCCTGAAAATCAAGAATAATTGATCAGTTTTTGTTCGGTTAACCGCTTTGTCTGTTGGATATATGGGTAACTTGGCAGCAGTACCTTGTTTATAAAGGTTTCTTTTTCTGCACTTATCAAGAATTGAAAGATTGCTAATTCATCCACTTCGGAGAAGTCCAGTCTTGTACCATCAAAGAAATAAATGGTTAACTGGCTTGCTTTTTTGTTGTAACTGATGTCGCTAAACGTATTTATCTGCCATAGTTGTGAATCAAATCTTGTCACCTTCAAGCGAATCATCTCCTTTTAATGGCTTGTTGGCTATTATATTTGATATATATGCAGGAACTCCTTCTAATATGTCAAAACTAGTAAAACTTCGACAAATAAATGTAATATTTTCTGCTGTTGGTAACCAGCAATTCTCGTAGTATAATATAAAAATAGCCCATAAAAGGAGGAACACAGATGTCGGAAGAAAATCACTCTCCTACTAGAATCAATCGATTTGATAAGAAGAGGAAAAGTACCAAATTGATTTCTTTTCTTTTATTTGCCGGAGGGATTCTCCTGGTAGTTTTAATCGGCTCCTTTATATTTGGAAATGAAGATGGAAACAACTCTGCTGAAGAAGCGAGTGTAAACCAATCAGAAAAGCAGAATACTGATTCCTCAGACGATGACCAGAAAAACGAAGGTCAAAACGAAACTTCAGAAGACGATAACAATGATGAAGGCCAAGTGTCAGAGGATGAGACACAGGAAGAAGATCAGCAAGAGGAATCCCTTGAACGTCAACAAGTAGAGGGGTCTGATGATAATGTTGCCGAAGCTTATACAGCAGATTGGCAGCCAGTAGGAACATCGCAAGAAGGGACCCATGAAATTACATGGGATGAAAATTCCAAGGATTGGGCGGAAATGATGCAGGCAGTGGAGGTTGCTACTGGTCTGCCTGAAGAAAATAGAATCGATTGGTGGGTTTCCCGTGCGGGTAATCAAGAAGTGATCGCAACAGTGTCAGACAAAGCAGAGACAGAAACTTATCGCGTCTATGTCCGCTGGATAGAGGAGCAGGGATGGAAGCCGACCAAAGTGGAAGTTTTAAAGGAAAACGACCAAAAGTATCGTTTTGAATAATGATTTTACGAACTATTGGAGGATAATGGAATGACTATTGGAATAATTGGAGCAATGGATGAAGAAGTAGAACTATTGAAAAACAGTATGAACATCGAATTAGAAGAAGAAGTTGCAGGTTGTCAGTTTGTCAAAGGATCTCTTGGAAATAAAGCGGTTGTCTTGTTGAAATCCGGGATAGGTAAAGTAAATGCTGCTATGGCGACTACGATCCTTCATGAAAGATACCAGCCGGACCAAGTAATAAACACTGGTTCTGCCGGAGGCTTTGCCGAAGATCTTAATGTTGGCGATTTGATTATTTCCTCAGAAGTTACTCACCATGATGTAGATGTCACCGCCTTCGATTATGAATATGGCCAGGTTCCGGGAATGCCGGCAGCATATAAAGCAGACGACACACTAGTAGAAACGGCAATGTCGGCCACTGAATCAATAAAAACTATCCTAGCGAAAAAAGGTTTAATAGCGACAGGCGATTCTTTCATGTCCGATAAAGAAAGAGTTGATTTTGTAAGAGAAAAGTTTCCAGACATGCTTGCAGCAGAAATGGAGGCTGCAGCGATAGCACAAGTTTGTCATCAATACGGTGTTCCTTTCGTTGTCATCAGGGCATTGTCGGATATAGCAGGGAAAGAATCATCTGTTTCATTCGACACTTTCCTGGAGCAGGCAGCCGGAAATGCCGCCAATTTGATCATTAAAATGGTTGAAAAAATGTAAAGCATTGAACGGTTTAACTCGTCATTACCAACTTTTACACCTTGTCATTCAATCATTTTATGTTATGATTCGAATAGAATGCTTGTTTGATAGAAGGGGGTAAGAGAATGGACAAGACAACCAAAGATTTGGAGCATAGAGTAGAAGATTACAGCCGTTTTCTTGTCACATTGCTGATTCTGGGCACTTTTTTTTATTTTGGAATGGTCATCAGTTACTTTTTAGAGCCGAATGGAAAAGGGAGCATCATGGCCTGGTTGACTCTTTCTACTCTTACCTGCGCTGGAATTATTGCAGGTTTACTGCGTAAATGGCAGATACAAAGAAATCAATCGATTGATGAATAGATGAAAACCGGCTTGTCAAATAGATGATTTATTTGACAAGCCGGTTTTTTTATCTTCAAAGGCTCCTAGTATTTATAAAAGTAGTATCCTCCTCCAAGTAGAAGCAACAATACCAACCCGACTACCAGCAGACCAAACCCTATTCCTTTTCCGGATGACGGGTAATAGCCTGGGGGAGGATAGGGGGCATAGGGAGGGTAATATGGTTGGTAATAAGACATAACTACACCTTCCTTTTACGTTTGAATGACTTATTAATTAACATATGCAACCTGCTGTTTGTGGTGTAGGTGGCTGTCATGCTTTTTCAATAAGTCAATTTTTCCATAACATTATTGTTTCTCTTTTCTATAGTATTCATGGAAAATTTTCATTAATGCCCGTTTTTCAATACGGGAAACATAGCTTCTGGAAATCTTAAGCTTCTTGGCTATTTCCCGTTGAGTTAAATCCTTCTCATTGTTCAAGCCATATCGGTAAATGATTACTTCCTTTTCCCTGCCATCCAATATGTCTAAATACTTTCTTATTTTCTCCACTTCCATATTCAACTGGATGTATTCAATGATGTCTTCGTTCTCAGCTTCCAGAATATCAATAAGACTTATTTCATTTCCTTCTTTGTCCTGACCGATAGGATCATGGAGAGAAACATCCTTTTTCGTCTTTTTCAAAGCTCGTAAGTGCATAAGTATTTCGTTTTCTATACATCTCGCTGCATAGGTTGCCAGCTTTGTTCCTTTGCCGATAGAGAAGCTTTCAATTCCTTTGATCAACCCGATGGTACCGATAGAAATTAAATCCTCCGTGTCTTCACCAGTGTTTTCGAATTTTTTGACGATATGGGCAACAAGGCGTAGGTTGTGTTCGATCAACATATCTCTGGCATGAGAATCTCCTTCCTGCATTTTTTGGATATACTTTGCCTCGTCATCCGGGGAAAGTGGTTGAGGAAAAGCGTGGTTTTTTACATAGGAAACAAAAAACAGAGCCTCTCTGATTAGCAGTGCCAGCGCACTTAGAATACTAGACAAACACATGCACCTCCTAAAGATGTGGGCTGTTGCCTATATAAACACTTTATGAGCGGAAATGGGAATTGTGCCTGTCCTTGCTTAGAAACTTAGCTTATTGCATGCAAAAACCCTTATCCGCATGGATAAGGGTTGGTGTGATGAATTACTATTCCCGATGATATTCCTGGTTTTCCTTCAGACGTACCGCTTCCGCATAATCATCTCTTACATTTTTGCCCCAAAGTTTTACGCCACTACGATGGGCTGCTCTTCCGATCATATGTCCGGATACCGGAACAGTCATCATAGCGAAAACAGCACCCAATACCAGCTTTCCGCTTATAATTCCATGTTCTACATACAGAAATAGAAAGGCTCCGATCATTATGCCCGTAATCCCAAGTGTTGCTGCTTTCGTGGCTGCATGCAACCGTGTATATACATCGGGAAAACGGAGAATTCCGACCGAGGTGGAAAAAATGAAAAAGGTGCCTACGAGCAAACATATTGAAATAATAATATCAACTGCTATATCAATCCATGTCCCTGTCAATAATAACACCCTTTTCTAAAAATTTTGCAATAGCAATCGTACCAATGAATAACAGGCCTCCAATCAAGAGAACGACGTCATTTAAATTCGTCGTCACCAACAAAATCGCTGCCAGACCTGTCAATGCCATCAAATTAATTCCAATCGCATCAAGGGCTACTGCTCTATCAGGATTAGTTGGTCCTTTGATGGCTCTAATCAACAGCAGTATCAATGAAATAGAGTTTACTATGACACAAAAAGTTGTCACTAATTCGGTGAATTGGTGTACCGAATCAACCATTATCTAGTCACCTCCATGATTGCCTTCTCGAAAGAATCTTTAATCTCGGCAATCGATTTAGCTGTGTCTTCTATATGCATTGCATGAATATAAATATATCCATTATCATCAGATACCGCTACGGAAAGAGTACCGGGTGTCAGCGAGATAAGGTTTGCCAGCATTGTGATTTCCCAATTGGTCTTCAACTCGGTCGGAAGAGCAAATATTCCAGGTTCAATATCAAGGTTGGGTTTGTAAACTAGCTTGACTATTTCCAAGTTGGAAAGAACAAGCTCTTTGAAAAATAAGATGATGAGCTTGAACACTTTGACGACCCTGTGCATATAAAAGGCATCCGGGATGAACCGTCTGAATACAAGCAACAATAAAATCCCGATAATGTAACCTGAGAAGAATGCAGGGAAAGTGTAGCTTTCACTTAAGAACATCCACATAATAGCTATGAGTATGTTTAACAAAATTTGAAATGGCATATAAGTTTACTCCTTCAAAACAGAATCTATATATATGTCAGGGTTCATCAAATCATTCGTAATATCTTCTACGACAGGATAGAACAACTCTGCCCCTATACCAAGCAGCACAGAAAAGAACATGAGGAATGCTATAGGTATAGTAAAATGATTTGCCGCCTTTTTGTCGACTTTTATGGACTCATCTTTTTGTCCCCAAAAACCTCTGAGGAAAATCTTCATCACTGAATAAAGAATCAATAGACTAGCAAGCAATCCGATAATCACAATGGTGATTTCTTCCGCTTCCATACCACCTTGCAGGATCAGCAGCTTACCGATGAACCCGCTGAAGGGCGGTATGCCCGCAAGGACAAATGCCGAAATGAACAATAACCAGCCCAGGAGAGGATATTGATTGATCAGACCGCTCATTTTTCTTAAGTCTGAAGTTCCGGCTAAATAAGTGACTGCTCCGACCAGTAAAAACAGGGCCGCCTTTATAATCATATCATTGACTAGGTAGTAAATCGCCCCGCTTATCGCCGTTTCATTGAAAATGCCCACTCCCATAATCATAAATCCGATTGCCGGTATAATATTATAGGCCACGATAAGCTTGATATTATTGGTGGATAAAGCCCCGATCGTTCCGAATACTAGCGTGAAACCTGCTATCCAGATGAACATTTCATGTGTGATCGATGTCTCGTGTATGAAAATCAGGGTGAAAACCCGGATTATCGAATATACGCCAACTTTTGTCAACAACGCACCGAACAAGGCAGATACGACCGGATTCGGGACAATGTAAGGCTTAGGAAGCCAATAATAGAGGGGGAAAAGGGCAGCTTTTGTGCCGAAAACAAAGAATAATAGTATCCCGATTGTTGTAAGTATTCCCCTCTGGTCAACCTCCTGCACTCTTTGAGCGATTTGTGCCATATTGACTGTTCCAACTACTGAATACAAAAAAGAGATAGTTGTTACAAACAAAATGGAAGAAAAAAGATTGACAAGTACATATTTTATCGACTCACGGAGTTGGACTTTCTCGCCCCCCAATACGATCAAAGCATAAGAAGCCATCAATAACACTTCGAAAAACACGAACAAGTTGAACAAATCACCAGTCAAGAACGCACCGGATACTCCTGTTATCAACAAGAAATAAAAGGTGTAGAAATAGAAACTTTCCTGCTTCGCGCTGAGCGACTTCGGCGCATAAAATACACAAGCCAAACCAATGATGTTGGTGGTAAGGACTAATGTTATTGCAAACAAATCCGCTACCAACACTATGCCATAGGGCGCCTGCCAGCCACCTGTTTCCAATATTATGGTTCCGTTTTGATACACTTGATAGAACACAGCAGCCACTACAGCGGTATTTCCTAAAGTGAAAATTTTTGCCAAGTTTCGCACCAATATTGTTTTTTTATGAACAAACGCCAACAGTATCCCGGCCAGCAGCGGAATTACTATCGGCAATACAGCCAAATTACTCATCATGGTTACCCCTTAAATTTTCCATATTATCTGTATCATTTTCTTGTGCAGCTCTGTAAGTCAGCACTAACAATAAACTAGTCAGCCCAAAGCTGATTACAATAGAAGTTAGAATCAATGCTTGTGGCAGAGGATCTGTGTATTCGCTGATATCGTAATCCAGAATCGGCGGAGCTCCTTCTTTCAACTTCCCCATGGTCAAGATGAACAAGTGGGCGCCGTGAGAAAGAAGGGCAGTACCTACCACAATTCTCAGAAGTTGTTTTTGCAGCAGATTATACAATCCGGCTGCAAACAAAACCCCTGCGACAATCGACATAATTATTTCCATATTACCTTTCCTCCTTGTTGCGGCGCAGTTTGATCATTGTATAGATGCTCAGTGCAGCTATCCCTAATACGCAAATTTCGAACAGGGTATCCAAACCACGCATATCTACCAATATGACATTGACCACATTGTCCCCGCCGCCTAGATCATGGGAGGTTTCAATAAAGTATCCGGAAATGGTTTCAAACCATTTACTGCTATGGGCAGCAATCCCTACGAGCGTCATCATGCCGCCGAATGCAAAGGAAATAATCAGATTTGTTATTTTCACCCGTTTACTTTCCTTAATAGGACGCAGCTTCGGCAGGTGATAGAAACAAAGCAGGAATAATGCAACTGTAATTGTCTCTACCACTAATTGGGTCAAGGCAAGGTCCGGTGCCCGATAGAAAACAAATAACAAGGCGAGCCCATATCCTGCGATTCCCAATAACAAGATGACCCCTATATTGTTTTTCGGGAAGATTGTACCAAACGCAGCTACAATCATCATTGCCGCCACCAGTATTTCTGCCGCCGTTATTTCAGCAAGGTCATCTGTGCTGAAAGAAAACCCGTCGGTACCGAGCATAACTGTAAGGGTCACAATGAAGATTGTGGATATGATCAAAGCCATGTATCTACGAAGAGAACCATTCATGTACCCCTTGGTAAAGCTGGAAGAATATCTATCCAATCCAGCTACCAAATTGTCATACACCTTGTTGAAACTTAGCGCTCCAGGAATCGATTTATAGATTCCCGTCCATTTGTCCCTGAAGACATATAACAACGTTCCAAGTGCTAGAACGGTCAGAGACATTAAGAATGCAGGAGAATCCCATCCGTGCCAGTAATGGACGTGTTCATGAACCTCATGGCCGCTCACCGCAAGTGCAGCGTGGGCTAGGAAATTTTCATTCAGCAAATTAGGGAATATTCCGATGATGATTACCCCTGCAATCAAAATTGCGGGTGCAACCAACATCCCCAATGGCGCCTCGTGTGGTTTAGATGGCAGCTCGTCAAGATTCTTTTTGCCGGTAAAAGTACCGAATAACAGGTACATGGAATATACAAATGTAAAAATACTGCCGAAAACGGCCAAATAAGGTACTGCTTGTACGAGAAATTCGGCAAGCCATAGATTGCCGGAATCCAAATGAAGGGAATTCTCGAAAAACAATTCTTTACTATAGAAACCATTAAGGAATGGTAAGGGTACTCCAGCCATCGAGAATGTGCCGAATAGGGCGAGAGTTGCGGAAATTGGCATAAGCGTCATCAATCCGCCGAGCTTCCGGATGTCCCTTGTACCAGTCTCATGATCGATGATACCGGCAATCATGAACAGGCTGCCCTTGAAGGTAGCATGGTTCAGGATGTGGAAAACGGCAGCAAAAACGGCAGCTTCTGTACCGAAGCCAAGCATCGCCATGATCATGCCGAGTTGGCTGATAGTGGAAAATGCCAATATCCCTTTTAAATCAGTTTGTCTTACAGCCATATAGGAAGCCCAGCATAATGTAATAATTCCTATCCCGCTTACAACAATGAAAAACCATTCATATGCATTGAATATAGGTGAAAACCTTGCAATCAAAAATATTCCTGCTTTTACCATGGTAGCAGAGTGCAAGTAAGCACTAACCGGTGTAGGGGCTTCCATGGCATCAGGCAGCCAGATATGAAATGGAAATTGGGCTGATTTTGTGAATGCACCTAACAGCACGAGAACCAAAATCAAAGGCAAATATGGGCTGTCCAAGATAACATCCGACTGCGCAATCATTTCTTGGATGCTTGTGGTGCCGGTGATCAATTGCAACAGAATGAAACCGCCAAGCAAGCTCAAGCCGCCAAAAACAGTGATTAGCATTGATTTCATCGCACCGTATCTGGATCCTTCCCGATAGTTCCAGTAACCGATCAACAGGAAGGAAGATATGGAAGTCAGCTCCCAGAAAGAATACAGTACATAAATGTTATCCGACAAAACAA
This sequence comes from Sediminibacillus massiliensis, assembly GCF_900156915.1. Taxonomy (GTDB): domain Bacteria; phylum Bacillota; class Bacilli; order Bacillales; family Amphibacillaceae; genus Sediminibacillus_A; species Sediminibacillus_A massiliensis. Next base: position 166,754 of record NZ_LT732535.1, read on the forward strand.
CACCAAGCATAGCAGTCATGAACATTAACAAGTAAATGTAGAAATGCGCCAGTTTCTCCGATTTATGTAAGTAGTAGATAGAATAAAGAGTGACCAGCGTTCCGATGCCGCTGATTAACAAAACGAATAGCAGACTAAGACCATCGAGGTAAAAGTCAAAAGAAATATCAATGGAAGGTATCCATGGATAACTGGCAGATACGGGTGAAAAGTCTTCGCTTATATAGCGGACGAAGTAGATGAATATTCCCAGGGGGATCAATAATACGAATATCCCGGTATGGAACTTTTGCTTGAATTTACTCACAAATGGGATTAAGAGAGTAATAAAAAGTGGTAATAAAACAGCTATTAGCATTTATTGTTGCTCCTCCTTTTAAAATAAGTACACAATGAGGGCTCAGAGGTATTTTATCTCTTACATTGTAATCAGATTAGAGATTATTATTCAACTAAATACCCTTGTATATAGATTGGTTTTCTCTCACCACCCCATAGTATATCCTCGATAATAGTTTAACGAAAATAAAAAAACTCTTGCCATATAAAATATGACAAGAGTTCGACAATTTTTTCATTAATCAATTATTCTTTAGCTAGTGTACCTGATTTCATGTGTCAAGGATCTTCTCTGTATTTCTTTTTCAATCAAATGGATGAATTCATAACTCAACTTCAGCTCATTTGCTTTGTGGTAGGATTCAATTAGCAGTTCGTCTGATAAGTGTTCCATATAGCAGCCCTCCTGTATGGGAAGTACCAATTTCAATACGTGGTTTGCTGTAAGTCCTCTGAAGTTATTAATTACTTTATCATGAAACCTTGGGACGGACAAGAGTGCAAGTTATCTACAGGCGGTTGTATATAACTTGTTAGTAATCCGTGGATAATAAATGAGAAAGCTGCTCTAATAAGAATAGAATTGTGAGTAAAGTTATCCACAAAGATGAATGGTGGAATAATTTGTCGAAAGTTTTATGGATTTTTTTTCGGTAAGGAAATATTTTATTCTATTTTTAAATATTTATTCATCAATTTTGTACATTTTTTTGAAAGTCAGTGGTAAATTGTTTATCATGAGTAAGGTATGTCAAGAACGGTTATACATAAAATGAGGTGAACTAGCTTGTTAAAAAGATTTTTACCGAATGAACATGTCCGCGACGTATTCGAAATCCGCCCTGAAGACTTGAAAAAAAGAGGAATCAAAGGCATAATAACTGATTTGGATAATACTCTTGTCGCATGGAATGTAAAGGACGCCACTCCCGAAATAATAGAGTGGTTCAAGATGATGGAAGAGCATGATATTAAAGTAACGATCATCTCTAATAATAAGGAAGAACGAGTAAAGTTATTCTCGGAGCCTCTAGAAACCCCTTTTGTTTTTAGTGCAAGAAAACCATTGGGCAGGGCTTTCAAAAAAGCAGCAAAACAAATGAACCTGAAAAAAGAGGAAATTGTAGTGGTAGGCGACCAAATACTGACCGATGTGTTAGGAGGGAACAATGCCGGATTTTATACTGTCCTTGTTGTACCCATTGTCCGTACCGATGGAAAGATCACCCGTATAAACAGGCAGATAGAGCGGAGGATCCTAAGCTGGATGAGGAAAAAAGGAATGATTACTTGGGAGGAATAAACGAAATGGAAGAGATAATATGTCAGGGCTGCGGAGCGGCAATCCAAACGGAAGAACCGGATTCGCCCGGATTCGCCCCTGAATCGGCATTGAATAAAGAGGTAATTGTTTGCAAACGGTGTTTCCGTTTGAAACACTATAATGAAGTACAGGATGTTTCGCTGACAGATGATGATTTTTTGAAAATGGTAAGTGAAATTGGAAATACCGACAGCCTTGTGGTGAAAATCGTCGACATTTTCGACTTTAATGGCAGTTTCATACACGGCCTGCAAAGATTGACAGGTAACAACCCTATCCTCTTGGTCGGTAATAAAGTAGATCTACTGCCTAAGTCCACCAACTTAAATAAATTGAAACAATGGATGAAGAAATCGGCAAAAGATTTAGGATTGCAAGTCAAAGATGTTTACTTGATATCAGCTGAAAAGAGTATAGGACTCGAGGATCTTCAATATGCGATGGAGGATTCAAGGCAAGGTAAAGATGTGTATGTGGTTGGAAGCACAAATGTTGGAAAGTCGACATTGATCAATAAATTAATCAATCAATCCACTGGTGTGGGCGATGCAATCACCACTTCTTATTTTCCAGGTACTACTTTGGGATTCATCGATATACCACTTGATGAAAAAAGTTCTCTATATGATACTCCCGGAGTTATCAATCGAACACAAATGGCCCATTATGTATCCGAAGCAGATTTAAAGATAATTACCCCGAAAAAAGAGATAAAACCAAGGGTGTATCAATTAAACGAAGCTCAAACCCTTTTCTTCGGAGGACTGGCCAGGTTTGATTTTGAGAAAGGAATAAGACAGGCGTTCGTCTGTTATTTTTCAAACCAATTGAATATCCACCGGACTAAGCTGGAAAATGCTGATGAGCTATATGAACGGCATTTAGGTGAAATGCTGTCTCCACCGGATGCAGACACGGTGGAACAGCTGCCGCCTTTGGAAAAGAAAACAATAAAGATAAAAGAAGCAAAAACGGATATCGTGTTTCCTGGACTGGGCTGGGTGACGGTTCCCGAGGCAAATACTACGATCACGGTACACAGCCCAAAAGGGGTAGAAGTATCGGTCAGAAATTCCTTGATATAGGAGGTAAGCAATGAGTTATAAATTAGGATTAATCGGATATCCTGCAAAGCATTCTTTATCTCCTTGGATACATCATCAGTTTTTACAGCAGACAGGGCTTGACGGGGGATATGAAATTTATGAAACACCGCCCCCGGAATTGGGAGACAGAATACAAGAGTTCAAACAAACAGGCATGAATGGATTCAATATTACAGTCCCTTTTAAACAACAAGTAATTCCCTACCTGGACGAAGTGGATACAGACGCCCGTCTAATCGGTGCGGTGAACACAGTTGTCAGCCAAAATTGCCGCTTGAAAGGATATAATACGGATGGCATCGGTTATGTGGAAGCGCTCAGGCAAGCTTACCCAGACTTGTTTACGGGCGACAAAAATGTCCTTCTGTTAGGTGCTGGCGGAGCAGCACGGGGAATATACAGGGCGCTAGTGACAGAAGGGTTTCCTACTGTCGATATAGCTAACAGGACTACAGAAAAAGCCGAAGCATTATTAGAATTGAAAGAACCAGATACAAAAACAAGGATTATTAATTATGACCAAGCGGAGCGGATTTTAGGTGATTATGATGTCATCGTCCACACGACTTCCATCGGAATGACACCAGAGGTGAATAAACAAATCCTCTCATTAAATCGATTGAAGCCACATACAGTGGTTAGTGATATTGTTTATAATCCTCTGACCACCCAACTGCTTGCTTCAGCTGAGGTAAAAAACGCCAGAATCCATCGTGGACATGCTATGTTGTTGTACCAGGCACTTCATGCCTTCCGAATTTGGACTGGCAAAACAACGTCTGGCGGGCAAATACTTAAACAACTAGAACAAAGATTGCGAGGAAATAAACATGTTAACAGGTAAACAAAAACGCTATTTAAGAGCACAAGCGCATCATTTGGATCCGATTTTCCAAGTAGGGAAAACAGGTGTTAATGAAAATATGATCATTCAGGTGGGGGAAGCCTTGGAAAAAAGAGAATTGATCAAAGTCAGTGTTCTTCAAAATTGTATGGAAGACAAAGGTGAAGTGGCTGAAAACTTGGCTTCAGGTGCCGAAGCTGAAGTTGTCCAGATCATCGGGAATACCATTGTTTTGTACAAGGAATCAGATGAAAATAAGCAAATACAATTACCATGATGACTTAAGAATTTTCAACTTCAACTCAGAAAAGGAGTCTGTTATGAAAAAAATCGGTTTATTGGGCGGAACCTTTGACCCACCGCATTTAGGGCATTTGCTTATTGCGGAAGAGGTCTACGCCACCCTGGGGTTGGATGAAATCTGGTTCATCCCTTCCTATGAACCTCCTCATAAGCAAAAATCTGGGACAAGAGCTGAACATCGGGTGGAGATGGTTGAAGCTGCGATAAAGGACAATCCCAATTTCTCGATCAATACAGTCGAAATCGAGAGAAGAGGAAAGTCCTATACGATCGACACGGTAAAGACATTAAAAACAAGGTATCCCGCCTATTCTTTTTATTTTATAATCGGCGGGGACATGGTGGAATATCTACCTAAGTGGCACCGTATCGAAGAACTTGCAGACCTTGTCCAATTTGTTGGTGTCAAAAGAGAAGATTACCAGTTCCAAACCCAATTTCCAGTATTGGAAGTATCTATTCCCAGAGTAGATGTTTCCTCTACAATGATCCGAGAGAGGATTGCCGGCGGCCGGTCGGTCAGGTACTTGATTCCAGATGAAGTATTTTATGTCATAAAGGAGTATCACTTGTATGAAACGGAATGAAGCACTTGCATTAGTGGAGCCGCATTTAAGACGGGAACGATTCGAGCACACAATCAGAGTTACAGATACCGCTTTGGAATTGGCAAAGCCGTATGAGGGTAAATTAGATACAGAAGCCATCGAATTGGCGGGCATTTTCCACGATTATGCCAAGTACCGCAACCTCCATGAAATGAAGAGGTGGATTATATCGAACCCTTTGCCGAAGGACTTACTCGATTATCACCATGAATTGTGGCATGGCCCTGTAGGTGCTTTGCTAGTGGAACGGGAGATAGGGATACACCAGCAAGATGTATTAAGTGCAATCCGTTGGCATACAACGGGAAAAGCGAAGATGTCCCTCACGGACAAACTGATATTTTTATCTGATTATATCGAACCGGGAAGAAAGTTTTCCGGGGTGGAAGAAGTAAGGGAAGCCGCAGCAAAAAGCATAGATGTTGCTTGTTGGATGGCTTCCAGGAACACGATTAATTTTTTAATGAACAGAAATCAAAAGATTTATCCTGATACCTTTCATGCATATAATGATTTATCAAATGAAAAGGATGTTATAAAATGGAGGGAAAATATTAATGGATAGCAAAGAGTTGGCACAATTGGCTGCAAAAGCATGTGATGATAAAAGAGGACAGGACATTGTTCTTTTAGATATGAAAAATGTTTCCCTGATCGCAGATTACTTTTTGATTTGTGAAGGGAGTAATGAACGGCAGGTTCAAGCGATTGCCAGGGAAATCAAAGAGCAAGCCGAGGAAAACAATTTAGTGGTAAAAAGGCTGGAAGGTTTTGACCAGGCAAGATGGATTCTTGTCGACCTCGAAGATGTAGTCTGCCACATTTTCCATAAAGAAGAACGCAGTTATTACAACCTGGAACGCTTATGGGGCGATGCGCCGCTTATTGAACTGGGTATCAACTAAAGGAGTGTAAAGATGTCATATGCGAAGATGGCGCAGGTTTACGACCTGCTTATGGAAGATGCGCCTTATGAGCAGTGGAAACAGTTTGCAGAGGCCATGTTCGCCAAGCAAGGTTCTCCTGTTGAATCAGTAGTGGATTTGGGATGTGGTACAGGCCAAATAACCAGGCGGCTTGCCCGTGAAGGTTACAGAATGATCGGTATTGATAACTCCGGTGAAATGCTGACCCAGGCACAGGCAGAAACGAGCGCTGAAGGCTTGCGCATCGACTGGCTTCAAATGGATGTAAGAGACTTGCAGGGATTTTCACCGAAAGACGCTGCTATTAGCTTTTGCGACGTTATCAACTATATAACAGACACGGAAGATTTGAAAAAAGTTTTCCGCAATGTAAACCATCTTTTGAAAAAGGGTGGTTTATTCCTGTTCGACGTTCACTCTATGGACCATTTTGAGAGAGATTTAAAAGGGCAGACATTTGCTGAAATATACGATGACATATCATATGTGTGGATGTGTGAACCTGGCGAAGCGCCAGGAGATCTATACCATGACTTGACTTTTTTTGTTCAGGATGAAAAACAAAAATACGAAAGATTCGATGAAAGGCACCACCAGCGGACTCATTACGTTGATCTGTACAAAAAGTTTCTTGAGGCTGAAGGCTTTCAAATTGAAGGAATCTATGGAGACTTCTCCACCGCCATTTCACCGTGTCCTGATGAAGAAGAAAGAGTCTTCTTTTCATGTAAAAAAATCGAGGAAAAATAATTCCTCGATTTTTTCAAAAAAGAAAGGATTTTCATTTTTTTCGGCGAAATTAATTAATCATAGAATTAACTGTCGTAAATCTGGCAGCTTATTTTCTTCTTCTCCTCCCTGTACTTATCGTGTGTTTTCAGGACTAAATGGTAGAACATTTCCCCGACGTCCTCTTCGATCACCTTTATCCCTTCTCCTGTTATACCACCCTTTACACAAACTTTCCCGATCAGTTCCTCCAAAGTGAAATGCCCGTCTTCCATCAATTTTCCATAACCAATAAACATCTTTTCGATCAACTTGCTTGCTGTTTCTTTGCTTATTTTTGTTTCCAAGCAGGCAGCCTCAATATATTTTTGGGCAAGGAAACTGAAAAATGCCGGCCCGCAGGAAACGAAATCAGATGCAATCCTGGTTATATCTTCGTCTATGACTTCCGGGTTAGAAAACAATCTTGAAGATTGAAGCAAGTAACCTTTCATCTCCTTGTTTATTCTTGAGCCGAATGTAAACAATGTGATTCCAGCCAGGGCACGATTGGTTATGCTTGGAATCATACGGGCAACCTGGCAAGGAACCAGTGATTCCAGCCTTTTAACAGAATAGGGACTTGTAATCGATATAAGACATTGTTCCGGTTTCAGAACAGGATACAATTCTGTCAACAGGGGAAAAATTTGACCTGGTTTTACGCAAATGAATAAAATATCTACTTGTGACGCTACAGCTGCCGGTGTTTCACAAACATGAATCCCTTTATATTCTTCTTGAAGGGATATCGCTTTATCTATTGTCCTGTTTGTCACGAATAATTCGTCCTCGCTTATCACTCGAGAGGACATCCAAGCATGGATGAGTATGCTACCCATATTTCCTGTCCCGATAACTCCCCATTTCATGTAATCACTCCCTGCGCGTTTTACCATTACCATCCTATGTGAAAAGAACCCCGCTTATGAGAAAGGATGCCATTTCATTGGAGATATTGAGAAAATATTGGTTGATATTGTGCATAGTTGGTTCAATTGGAGTATTTTGGATTTTTTCAAATGGATTTAATAATTCCCGTCCAGAAGAACAGCCGAAGGAACAACAAATTCTAGAAATGAATTCGCGGATAGAAGAAGATAAAGAAGATACAGGCGAGACTGAGGCAGTGAAATGGATTGTGGATATAAAAGGGGAAGTAAGGAAACCTGGGGTGTATGAGGCAGATGCGGACAACCGGGTAGGTGATCTCATTGAGATGGCAGGCGGATTCACAGAAGATGCCGATGAGGATTTCGTCAATCTTGCTGTTAAAATACATGACGAAATGATGATTCATGTACCGAAAAAAGGGGACGAAGACAAGCTTATCACTGAATGGTCAAAGGAAGAATCAGAATCACCATTAAGGATCAATTTAGCATCAGAAGAAGAACTGACCGCTTTGTCGGGCATTGGACCATCAAAAGCGGCGGCTATCATTACCTACAGGGAAGAAAATGGACCTTTCAATGAGGTGAAGGATTTATTGAATGTTACCGGGATAGGAGAGAAGACTTTGGAAAAAATCGAGGAAGAAATTCTTGTACCATAGGATATTGACGTAAATATCGACCAGGGTTACACTTAATTAAAAATTGATTAGGATGGTTATTGTAATGGAAAGAATTTCTTGGAACCAATATTTCATGGCACAAAGCCATTTATTAGCATTACGAAGTACATGTACAAGGCTGATGGTTGGGGCGACAATCGTCCGGGACAAACGTATCATTGCAGGGGGCTATAATGGGAGTGTGACCGGCAATGTTCATTGTATAGACGAAGGTTGCTATGTGATTGATGGACATTGTGTCAGGACGGTCCATGCAGAAATCAACGCATTGCTTCAGTGTGCCAAGTTCGGAGTGGCGACAGAGGGAGCAGAAATCTATGTAACTCATTTTCCCTGCCTTCAATGTTGCAAATCAATCATACAGGGCGGCATAAAAAAAGTATATTTTGCTGCTGATTATAAGAACCATCCATATGCTATTGAATTATTTCAAGATGCTGGAGTTGTCGTAGAGAAGGTCAAGTTGGAACAAGTTTCTGTCGAACTCCATATGCAAGAGAAAAAAGACTATGTCGACAAGCTTTTGGACAAGCTGGAAACCTCTGTAGAAGATACTTCCGAAATAGCCGCAATCAAACAAGAAGCACAAAGACTATTTACATAAGTGTGCTTTTTGGATGCGATACCACCCCAAAAGAAAAATAAATTGGTTCAGACTGTTTCATACCAGATGAGTACCAGCCTATCGCTGTGGAAAAACGTTATTTTTCCGCAGCGTCGCTTTATCTACTATAAGAATCTTTGGTAAGCAAACTATTTCTTTCCAAAAAAACAAATATATTTGAGTCCTTACTACCCGTGAAATTCTTTTCCTCCGCTCTCAATCACTATCTTTTTATGGAATCTTTTCAAACAGCCCACATTAAACCACATTAAACGACTGGGGGGGTAGTAGTGAAAGGTTACTGGCATATTGCAGCTGTTTCCATCCTGGCAGCATATTTAGCTTCTTTATTCAGCCGCCTGATCATTATTTGTTTCATAAGCTGGCTCGTACTATTGGTTTTTAAGGGCCGTATTAAGAAATCTTCATGCCTATTTCTTGTTTTCCTCACTGTTATTTCCGCATTGTGGTTTCACCTTCCGCCTTCGTTTTCTGTTAATTCAATTTCTCTTCCTCTGCAGAAGGAAATATTTCTCCAAGGTAAAGTGATCTCAGACATCACGGAATCCCCTTCAAAAATAGAGTTTATGGTGCTGGATCAAAAATCCAATCATAAAATATTGGTCTCCTTCTTTAAAGATAATGAACACTTATACGCTTCCGATAACAATAGCATACATTTTGGCGCTGTCTGTTCAATTGTGAGTGAAGTGAACTTGCCACAAAAGGCAACCAATCCAGGTCAGTTCGATTACAAAAGATTTTTAAACGGGAAGGAAATATTCTACCAGGCGGCTGTAAAATCTTTAAACGATGTTCAGTGCCTAGAGAATAAAGTTTTGGAACCCTTCACAAGTATGAGAAGCAAACTGATCAATCGGAATTACAGCCATCTTAGTGTTTTTACAGCAAGTTGGGTTAATGCATTGATTTTTGGGGATGATTCTTGGCTTGATGATGAAACGGTTGAGTTGTTTCAAAATTGGGGTCTTTCCCACCTTCTTGCTATTTCCGGTCTTCATGTAGGACTGCTCAGCGGGATATGTTACTTTTTGCTTGTAAAACTCGGAATACTATCAAAAGAGAGAGCCCAATCTTTAATGATTTTGGGCTTGCCTGCTTATGCATTGCTTGCAGGAGGCGCCCCGTCAGTGTGGCGGTCGACACTAATGGCAGTATTGTTCCTGGTTTTTTTAAAATGGAATAAACGGCTCAGTTTGACTGATTGTCTAAGCATCGTTTTTATTTGTTTGATCATAATCGATAGCAGTTTTTTTAATCAACTGGGTTTTCAGTTTTCTTATTTAGTCACATTCGCTCTTCTTTTGAGTAAGGAATTGTTCAGGGAAGAGGAAGCAAAAATTTTCCTCGTTTTAAAAATAAGTCTTTTATCCCAACTTATTGTCCTACCCTTACAATTGGATAGTTTTTATTTTTTTAATCCATTGTCAATCTTGGTGAACGTTATTGCCGTCCCTTACTTTACGTGTTTTGTGATTCCTTTTATGCTCTTTATTTCTGTTCTCACACTTTTCGTCCCGCAGGCTGTTGGATTATTTGATTTGATTTATCGTAATATTCATACGGTATTCCTTGAAGGGATGCATATCATCCAGGAGGCTTTATTTTTCCCGTGGGTCCTCGGAGAATTCCCTGCATCCTTAATTATTCCATTTTATCTATCTGTCATCTGCTTTATGTTGAACTTGCAAAAGGCTGCTCTTTTAAGGGCATTCTCATTCGGAGTTTTACTTTCCACTCTGTTATTTGCTGTGTCAATTAAGCCCTATTTTGACCCTGAAGGCAAAGTGACGATGCTGGATGTAGGCCAGGGAGACAGTATTGTTATCGAACTGCCGTACCGAAAAGGGGTCATCATTGTTGATGCGGCTGGAGAATTAAGCTATGATTTCCAAACTGTATCAAGTAGAGTATTCAGACAGAGCATCAAACCTTATTTATTTTCCAGGGGTATTAGCAAAATCGATACGGTCATCCTAAGCCATGCCGATATAGACCATACTGGTAGTCTCCCTTTTGTGGTAAATGATTTCTCTGTAGATAATGTCGTCGTAAGCCCGTTTTATAACGACTTTCGAACTTTGAACAGGCTTATGCTTGATCACCGTATTCAACTGATAACGGGAAAGGAAGGAGATGTTATATCTGTCGGAGGGCAACGGTTCTTCATTCTTGCTCCTGCAAAAGAAGGAGCGGAGAGTAACGGAAACTCTTTGGTCTTATATACTGTTTTGGGAAATGAAAAATGGCTGTTCACCGGTGATATAGGGAGTGAAGGGGAGAGGATGCTGTTGCAGGAATATCCTGACTTGGAGGTGGATGTTCTGAAGGTCGCTCATCATGGCAGCAATACATCTTCTGGTGAAGCGTTTTTATCTGATGTCAAACCGGAGGTTGCTCTTATTTCTGTTGGAAGAAACAACCGTTACGGACATCCTTCTGACGAAGTCGTCCAACGTTTAGAAAAATCGGGCTCGTCTATTTTTCGAACAGATAGGGATGGTGCCGTCCAGTACATTTTTGGCACTGAGCATGGAACATTTTTTCCCTTCCTGCCATAGGATGAACATGAGGAAAGGTTGTTGTTAAGTCCTGGAACGAAAAAAGAGACTGTTTCAACAGTCTCTTCCTCTGAATCAATACTTAAGATCCAATCACTTTCACAAATACACCAATGAAGAAAATGATGAAAAAGAAAAGGAATGAGAAAATAAATCCTTTACCTGAGTCGATCACATCATTATTTTTGGATTGCACTTCTCTTTCGAATTCGTTCACCTTAACCCCTCCTATATCAACTTTTAGTATAAGACAAAATATATAAAAAATCCATATTCAAGTAAAAATTACTGTTCAAAACGTACTTACCTTTGTTAGCAAGACTTAACAACCATATAAACCGATTAATTGGCAAATCTATAGGTAACACCAAAACACCGCCTGGACAGCTGTTCCCGGGACAGACGTCCAAGCGTTAATATAGATTGCTTTCCCTGAGGAGAATTCAGCTACGGCTGTATTCTCCCCCTTCTTCATCAAGTTCGTCTTGCAACCAATTCATTTTCGTTTTACGATTGGTTTATCGAAGGATGGAGTGAACATGATGAGTTATTTTGAAACAATCAAGGATATAAGAAAAAAGAAATTTTCTCCTGTCTACTTATTTTATGGTACGGAGTCCTATCTGATACAGGATTTAAAGCAGCAACTGGTTGCAAAGTCTTTGAATAAAGAAGATATGGATACCAGTGTCCTGACTTATGACCTCGAGGAAACCTCTATTCAGGAAGTCATCGAAGATGCGGAGACATATCCATTTCTTAGTGAGCGAAAAGTGATATTTGCCTACAATCCCGTATTTTTAAAAGCAAAGCCAGATAAAGTACCTGTTGAACACAATGTCGATGTTTTGCAATCCTATCTATTACAGCCTGCAGAACACACTTTGCTCGTCTTTGTTGCCCCGTATGAAAAACTAGACGAGAGGAAAAAGATAACAAAGCTGTTCAAAAAGCATGCCGCTTATGTAGCTTGCCAGCCTGTAAAAGAATGGGACATACCACAATGGATTAAAAACCTGGCAGATGAATCAGGAATATCCGTGGATGAAAGGGCATTTGACTTGATTGGGGAGGAAATAGGAAGCAATTTATTAATATTAAAGCAAGAGATCGATAAAATGGCCCTTTTTGTGGGTGAAGGCGGGATTGTCACTAAGGAAATCGCCGATAAGTTGGTTTCCCATAATTCCAATACTTCAGGGTTGAAGCTTGTTGATGCTGTTATAGAGAAAGATCTAAACAAAGCCATACATATCTTTAAGGATCTGCAGAAGTCGAATGAAGAACCAATTGCGCTGATCGCCCTTTTGGCTTCTCAATTCAGAACTATCTTCCATGTCAAATTAATGGCGAAAAAAGGCTATTCTCAAAATCAGATGGCGCAACAATTAAAAGTACACCCATATGTTGTCAAAATGTCACAGAAAAGGGAACGGAGCTTTCACATCGATGAGCTGAAGAAAATCATGGATATTTGCACAGAGACAGATTCGAGTATTAAACAGGGGAAAACGGATAAAATACTTGCTTTTGAATTATTGCTCTATCAATTAATTCACATCAAAAAAGCGGTCTGAAAAAAAGACAAGCCCATCTTGCGGCTTGTCTTTTTGATGTGACCAAAACAAATAGATAATAAAAAACGACCCCATATATAAGGATCGTTAGTGGTGGTCATTTTTGTTTAAGCGCTAAGTTCGTTGACCTTCTTAGCAAGACGGGATTTTTGGCGGTTGCCTTTGTTGCGTTGGATAATCCCTTTTTGAACAGCTTTATCAATTTTCTTAGTAGCTGTTTGAAGAGCTGCTTTTGCATTTTCAACATCGTTATTGTTAACAAAGTTTTCAACTTGTTTGATCTGTGTGCGCATGTCCGTTCTGTAAGACTGGTTGTTAGCACGGTGGTCGCTGTTTGTGCGGACACGTTTGATTGCAGATTTAATATTAGCCATTTTTTCACCTCCAAAAAAACTTCAATTAATTCTCGATTGGAACAAAAGCCATTGTACCAAAGCGAGGGCTTGTTTTCAATAGGTATCTGCATATGAGAAGAAAAAATAAATCTAGTCTGTTAGTCCGTTATGCAAATAGGTGATGATAAATTAGTATTTTTTTTCAACGTTGAGGCAAGGCTATTTATAAAAAAGGGAGGCCGAGCGGTATGGAAAATGAGGCAGACAAATACCAAGTGCGGACGGACCTGGCTGTAGAAGCGAAAGACATGTATGTGGAAAAGGAACGTACCGAAGAAAACAAAATTAAAGGTGTAACAGTAAAAGAGCGGCACGAGGGAGATGTCAAAGTCACATATGTGCAGATTGACGAGACAGGTGCTGAATCACTTGATAAGAAAGCCGGGAATTATATAACGATTCACTCCGAGGCAGTAAAAAAACAGGATACGAAAAGTCAGACAGAAACAGCAAAAGTATTGGCAAAAGAGATGAAAGAAATAATCAAACAAAATAATCTTCAGGAAGACGCTGTCTGTCTTGTCGTGGGGTTGGGAAATTGGAATGTAACACCTGATGCGCTGGGGCCGATGGCGATCGAAAAAGTGATGGTCACCAGCCACTTGTTCAAACTGCAGCCGCATCATGTGGCAGAAGGATATCGTCCTGTATCTGCGATGACGCCTGGTGTGATGGGCGTAACAGGGATCGAAACGAGCGATATCATATTTGGTGTCATCGAAAAAACTCAACCTGATTTTGTTATAGCAATCGATGCACTTGCATCGAGATCTGTTGAACGGGTAAATGCCACGATCCAGATATCTGACAGTGGGATTCACCCAGGATCTGGTGTTGGCAATAAAAGGAAAGAGTTGAGCAAAGCGACTCTGGGGATACCGGTAATAGCAATCGGAGTTCCGACTGTGGTCGATGCCGTAACAATAACGAGTGATACGATCGATTTCATGTTGAAACATTTTGGCAGGGAATGGCGGGAAAAAGATGAGCCTTCTAAAGCCTTGACTCCTGCCGGCTTGAATTTCGGGACTCGAAAGTTGACGGATGAAGATCTACCTTCAGAAGAACAGCGAAAAGCAGTCCTTGGAATGGTTGGAGAACTTTCCGATGAAGAAAAAAGGGCGTTGATAAAAGAAGTTTTGACCCCGCTTGGACATAACTTAATGGTTACTCCTAAAGAAGTCGATGGCTATATGGAAGATATGGCACATCTCGTTGCTGCTGGTTTGAATGCTGCCTTGCATTCTACGATTGAGGTTGAAGAGTCTGGCTCCTATACAAGATAAGTCGCAATGTCCGGTTCTACTTTCTGTATCCCTTTCATAGAGTCTAGTAAAGATGATAGAGGATACAGAAAGGATGGAAAAATGAGAAAACAGGTAAAGAAAAATTCCATAACTGCATTCGTCCAAAAAACGATACCCTGGTATAAAAAAGGCAGTATCTTCGCCGGCGGTCTCCTTGTCTTATTTATATTTATAGGCATATTGACATCCATACAACCAGCATACCGGTTATCTTCCTCGACAATTAATGATTGGACTCGGCAAATCGATGGTTCTTCCTTTCTATATATAATCGGGATGGAAAATAGAGTGTTCAAAGAAGCATACCCGGAAGATTTGAAACCAAAGAAACTTTCCAGCTCGGCATTCGAACTGGCCACAAATGTGGAGTTGAATGATCCGAGAAGTTTGTTGGGAAGAGAAATTCCCGGTTTTGCTGCATATGACAGCGAGATAATCGTTGCTGGTCAGGGAACGGATTATACAAACCTTCCTGTCGAATCTTCCGCGCCGCTTGAAATGGTGTTGGAAGATAGAGAAGCGACTATCGAGGAAGAGAGTGATGAAGCCAGGGTTCCGGAAAACAAGGATGAGACAGGAAACGAACTTCCTACAACTGGCGATCGTGATGTGGTTTTTGTCTACAACACGCATAACCGGGAATCATTCCTTCCCCACCTGCCCGAGGGAACAACGACGCCTTTCCATTCAGAAGTGAATATTACAAAAGTCAGCGAACGTTTGAAACAAAGCCTGGAGGAACTTGGAATTGGTACGACGGTTGATAAGACAGATATAACCGGCAAACTCGACCAAAGCGGCATGGAATACTGGCAGTCATACGAAGCTTCCAGGCCAGTTGTGGAAGAAGCGATGGCAAGCAACAAAGATTTACAATATATTTTTGATCTACACCGTGACAGCCAGGGGCGAGATATCACGACTGCCACAATTGATGGCAAAGATTATGCCAGTTTGTTTTTTGTCATAGGATCTGAAAATGCTGATAACGAAGAAAATATGAAATTGGCCACAGATTTGCACCACCGGATCGAAGAGAAATATCCAGGTCTCAGTCGTGGGGTGACAAGTATGGGAGGATCGGGGAAAAATGGCGTTTACAATCAAAACCTTTCCGAAAACGCCCTTCTAATTGAAGTTGGAGGCGTAGAAAACAATATGGATGAATTGTACCGTTCTGCTGATGCGCTGGCAGAGGTGTTCAGTGAATTTTACTGGGATGCCGAAAAAGTGCAGGGAAATCCATAAGGAGGTATGTGGTATGAAAACAATCGTACTTCTCTTGTCGATGACAATCTTGTTTTTAAGCGGCGTACTGCTAGGAATCAATCAGGCCAATAAAGGGATTGAAAACACCCAGGGATATAGTGCAGGTGGATTGGAAGAAGTTATTCAAACCAGCAGCAACGAACAAGGGAAAGAGCGTGTTGAAATCCTGGGTGAAGACTTTGAAACGGTAGAGATGGAGGAAAGACGAACCGAATATGAGGAGATACAAGCAAGCCACTTCACACAGAAGATAGCTGTGGGTTTGGAAAGCGGCATAAAATGGGTCTACAATCAATTGATCCAGACCGTTTACCAACTGATTCAAGTGTTTTTCTGACATTGATTATTATCCTGCTCCTCTGGCTCAGCCGAGGGGCGGTTTTTTTATCCCCCTAAGGTAAAACTAGCAGAACAAGCTGTCCAGTTCATTTATAATCGTTTTGTTTTCATTGAATCTCTTGCTGCCTACTGCTATAATCAATCCTAGTTATTGTTGCTCGAAAATAGGAGTGATCACCGTTGAAAAAACAAAGAAACCAGAATAGAGTACGTAATTTTTCGATTATAGCGCATATTGACCATGGAAAGTCTACACTTGCTGATCGAATTTTGGAAAAAACCAAAGCATTGACCTCACGAGAAATGAAAGAACAGTTTTTGGATGCGATGGATCTCGAGAGAGAACGTGGTATTACAATAAAATTGAATGCAGTCCAATTGAAATACGAAAGGGACAATGGGGAAGATTATTTATTCCATTTGATCGATACACCAGGACATGTGGATTTTACATATGAAGTTTCCAGGAGCCTGGCTGCATGTGAGGGAGCAATTTTGGTTGTCGATGCTGCCCAGGGAATAGAAGCACAGACATTGGCTAATGTTTATTTGGCATTGGACAATGATTTGGAAATCATACCTGTTATCAATAAAATCGACTTGCCAAGTGCTGACCCTGAACGCGTAAAGAGGGAAATAGAAGAGGTAATTGGAATCGATGGGGAAGAAGCCATACTTGCGAGTGCAAAAGCAGGAATCGGAATAGACGAAATCCTGGAACGTATCGTAGAGAAAATCCCAGCACCCGAAGGAGATGCGGATGATCCTCTGAAAGCGTTGATCTTTGACTCCCTGTATGATTCTTACCGCGGAGTTATTGCATATGTTTGTATCAAAGAAGGGTCCGTAAAAGTGGGCGATAAAATTAAGATGATGGCGACCGGTAAAGAGTTCGAGGTGAATGAAATCGGCGTGTTCAACCCGAAACCGGTTCCGCAGGATGAACTGACTGTCGGAGATGTAGGATATCTGACGGCATCTATCAAGAATGTCGGGGATAGTCGTGTCGGTGATACGATTACGTTGGCGAACAACCCCGCTGATGAAGCACTTCCGGGTTACCGACGGTTGAATCCAATGGTTTTCTGTGGATTGTACCCAGTCGATGCCAACAATTATAACGACCTTCGTGAAGCATTGGAGCGGTTGGAGTTGAATGATTCCTCCCTTCAATATGAAGCAGAAACATCGCAAGCATTAGGATTCGGCTTCAGGTGTGGTTTTCTTGGGATGCTTCATATGGAAATCATCCAGGAAAGAATTGAACGTGAATTCAATATCGATTTGATCACAACAGCCCCTAGTGTTATCTACCAGGTTGCTCTGACAGATGGAATGGAAATAGAAGTGGACAATCCTTCTGTAATGCCCGATGCACAAAAAGTGCAAGAGGTTCGTGAACCATATGTTAAAGCAACTGTAATGGTGCCTAACGAATATGTGGGACCTGTGATGGAATTATGCCAGAAAAAGCGCGGAGATTTCATAGACATGCAATATTTGGATGATGTCCGGGTTAATGTTGTATATGATATTCCTTTATCTGAGATTGTCTATGACTTCTTTGATCAATTGAAATCGCAAACGAAGGGATATGCATCCTTTGATTATGAACTTATCGGATACAAGCAATCTAACCTTGTGAAAATGGACATTCTTCTGAATGGAGATACGATCGACGCACTTTCGTTTATTGTACACAGAGATTTTGCATTTGAACGTGGCAAACAAATTGTCGATAAATTGAAAAACTTGATTCCGAGACAGCAATTCGAAGTACCGGTCCAGGCTGCGATCGGGAACAAGATAGTAGCAAGGTCAACGATCAAAGCAATGCGTAAAAATGTTCTGTCTAAGTGTTACGGCGGAGATATTTCCAGGAAAAGAAAATTGCTTGAAAAACAAAAAGAAGGTAAGAAGCGGATGAAAATGGTCGGTTCTGTCGAAGTTCCGCAGG
The DNA here is from genome assembly GCF_900156915.1 of Sediminibacillus massiliensis. Taxonomy (GTDB): domain Bacteria; phylum Bacillota; class Bacilli; order Bacillales; family Amphibacillaceae; genus Sediminibacillus_A; species Sediminibacillus_A massiliensis. Next base: position 184,578 of record NZ_LT732535.1, read on the forward strand.
AGGCATTTATGTCTGTTCTGAGAATGGACGAAGAATAAATTGACGGTCGAGAACATCCGAATACTTATAACAGAAGGAGCTGTTCCTGCCTGGCAGGGTCAGCTCCTTCACTGATAAAACATCTAAGACGAAGAATGGAAAAGACCATTCGTTTGGAGGAGAGAAGATGGTTAAATCTGTGTACATTCACATCCCATTCTGCCAGCAAATCTGCCATTATTGTGATTTTACGAAGTTCTTCTACAACGAGCAGCTTGTTGACGATTATTTAACTGCTCTGGAAAATGAAATGAGGACTTACATTCCGGCCGGAAAACAGTCTATGAAGACTATTTTCGTTGGGGGAGGCACACCAACTGCTTTAAATCACAAGCAATTGGAAAAATTGCTCAAAATGATCGATAACCATTTTGACGTGCATACATGTGAGGAATACTCGTTTGAGGCTAATCCAGGCGACCTCGATGTGGAGAAAATAAAATTGTTGAAAAGCTATGGAGTGCAACGCATTTCTATGGGCGTCCAAGTGTTTGACGATGAAATGCTTGAATATATCGGTCGTCTGCACAAAATAAAGGACGTGTATGATAATATTGATTCCCTGACTCGGTACGGTTTTGAAAATATAAGTATCGATTTAATCTACAGTCTGCCAAATCAGACAATGGAGCATTTCCAGAAAACATTGCAGGAAGCACTGTCTTTTGACCTGCCTCACTATTCTGCCTATTCTTTACAGATAGAACCTAAAACGATTTTCTACCAAAGATACAAGCAAGGCAAATTACCTAAACCTCCTGAGGAAACGGAAGCAGCTATGTATCAGCATCTTATGAAAGAAATGGAGAAACACGGTAAAATCCAGTATGAGATAAGTAATTTCGCCGAGCCTGGATTCGAGAGCAAGCATAACCTGACCTATTGGAACAATGAGCATTATTATGGGATGGGGGCAGGAGCTCATGGGTACTTACCCGGGAAGAGAATCGTCAATCTTCGCCCGCTGCCCGCATATGTAAAACAAGCTAATTTGGATGGCAAACCTGTGCTTCATACTGAACCAATCGGGAGAAAAGAAGAAATCGAAGAGGAAATGTTTTTAGGCTTAAGAAAACGTACCGGTGTGTCTAAGGAAATGTTCCGAAACAAATTCGACCTCGAAGCGGACGAGATCTATGCAGATGCCCTCTCCACACTCAAAAGCAGAAAATGGGTAGTGGATGAAGGTGGGTTTATCAAGCTAACATCTGCAGGGTTGTTGTTTGGAAATGAAGTTTTTCAAGAATTTTTATTAGAAGACGATGTGACTGAACTTCCTCGTTGACATCTCAATCTGCTTTTGATAATTTATTATTAGATTTAGCACTCGACATTAGGGAGTGCTAACAGAGGTGATCATCGATGTTATCAAAAAGACAGTTGCTCGTTTTACAGGTTATTATTGATGAATTCATCACAAATGCACAACCAATCGGATCCAGGGCTATTTCCAAAAAGGACGATGTATCATTCAGCTCAGCGACAATCCGTAATGAAATGGCCGACTTGGAGGATATGGGATTTATTGAAAAAACCCATTCGTCTTCAGGCAGAGTCCCTTCTGAGAAAGGGTACCGTTTTTATGTGGATCATTTGCTTTCACCTTTTAGCTTGTCGGATACAGAGCTCGATGTTATTTCTGATGCATTTGACAAAGATATGCTCGAATTCGAACGGGTTGTTCAAAAGTCGGCGATGGTTCTGTCCGAGCTGACCAATTATACTTCGATAATTTTAGGACCCGAAGTATTTGAAACCAAATTAAAGCAACTGCAAATAATCAGCTTGTCACCGACTACGGCCGTTGCCATCCTTGTTACCAATACAGGGCATGTAGAACATCGCTCGTTCAATGTTCCGAAAGAAATAAGTGCCCGGGATTTAGAGAAAATGGTAAACATTTTAAATGAAAGGCTGTCCGGTGTTCCCATCATTAAATTGCAAGAGAGGCTCCAGACGGAAGTAGCGTCCCTCATCAAGGGATATACCGATGATTTTGAAACTGCTTATCATTATCTGAAAGGGGCTTTGTTTGAAGAGCACCCCGTCAAGCTGTATATTGGCGGAAAAACCAATATACTCATGCAGCCGGAATTCAAGGATGTGGAGAAAATCCGATCTCTGTATTCCATCATAGAGCAAGAAGATTTAATTGCCGACCTGCTCCGAACCGAATCTGACGGAATCAAAGTGTCAATAGGTCAGGAAAACAAGTTGGCAGCTATGCAAGGGTGCAGCTTGATTACTGCTTCCTACACACTTGGTGATCAGCAAATGGGAACAATGGCTTTATTAGGGCCGACCCGGATGGAGTACTCCAGGGTGATAAGTTTGTTAAATGTCCTTTCAAGACATATGACCAGAACCTTCCATTCATGGTATTAAAGGTTCATAATGAGGGAATAGCTTTAGGTGGAGCGGCTGGCCATCACTCGTTTTTTTGATGAAAAGCCGCATGAACGAATTGATTTATTCTAATGGCCATTCATGGTATATTCATGGATGGTGTGATTATAGATGGGGGTGAGTTTTGTGGCAGATAACGAAAAGCAAGAACAGTCTTACGGGCAAGAGGAACTGCAGGATCAGGAAATCATCGAAGATACTGACCAGGAACTTGTCGACGAGGCTGATGATACCGAGGTCAATAATGAAGAGTTCGAAGCATTGAAAAAGGAAAAAGATGAACTCTATGATCGACTGCTTAGATTGCAGGCTGAATACGATAACTTCAGAAAAAGAACACAAAAGGAAAAAGAAGCTGATCGTAAGTATAAATCTCAGGCATTAGTGACCGAGTTGCTTCCTGTATTGGATAACTTCGAGAGAGCTTTGGAGACAGAAATCAAAGAAGATTCCACTGAAAGCTTCATTGATGGTGTGAAAATGGTACACCGACAGCTGAAAGACGCCCTTGAAAAAGAAGGAGTAGAGGAAGTCAAAGCAGAAGGTGAAACGTTCGACCCGAATGTCCACCAAGCCGTGATGCAGGTTGAAGATGATCAGTATGAGTCCAATACAGTTGTTCAGGAATTGCAAAAAGGCTATATGCTGAAAGACCGGGTTATCCGTCCGGCTATGGTTAAAGTGAATCAATAAAAAAGTAACCTACATAGGTAGTAAAGGAGGAAATTAGTCATGGGAAAAATCATTGGCATTGACTTAGGTACAACGAATTCATGTGTGGCAGTTATGGAAGGTGGAGAATCTAAAGTAATTCCGAATCCGGAAGGTAATCGAACTACTCCATCTGTCGTCGCCTTCAAAAACGGTGAGCGTCAAGTTGGTGAGGTGGCCAAACGCCAGGCGATTACAAACAAAAACACTATCCAGTCCATCAAACGTCACATGGGTACAGACTATAAAGTAGAAATCGAAGGAAAAGAATACACACCGCAGGAAATCTCTGCAATTATCTTGCAATACATCAAATCTTATGCGGAAGATTATCTTGGCGAAACTGTCGATAAAGCTGTAATCACTGTACCGGCTTATTTTAATGATGCAGAACGTCAGGCAACAAAAGATGCAGGTAAGATTGCTGGTTTAGAGGTCGAGCGAATCATCAATGAACCAACAGCAGCTGCTTTGGCATACGGAATCGATAAAGATGACCAGGACCAAACAATTCTAGTTTATGACCTTGGCGGCGGTACTTTTGACGTTTCTATTCTAGATATCGGTGACGGTACTTTCGAAGTAGTTTCGACTGCAGGTGACAACCGTCTCGGTGGAGATGACTTCGACCAAGTGATTATCGACCATATGGTTTCTGAGTTTAAAAAAGAAAATGGAATCGACTTGTCAAAAGACAACATGGCATTGCAGCGTTTGAAGGACGCGGCAGAGAAAGCGAAAAAAGACCTTTCAGGTGTCGCTCAAACGCAAATTTCCCTCCCGTTTATTACGGCTGGAGAAGCAGGGCCATTGCATCTTGAGATGAATCTATCAAGAGCCAAATTTGATGAGCTTTCCTCAAGCTTGGTAGAACGCACTATGGGTCCTACCCGTCAAGCTTTGAAAGACGCGAGTATGTCTGCAAGCGAAATCGACAAAGTCCTTCTAGTGGGTGGTTCTACAAGAATTCCGGCTGTTCAGGAGGCAATCAAGCGTGAAATCGGAAAAGATCCTTCTAAGGGTGTAAATCCGGATGAAGTTGTTGCTCTTGGTGCTGCAATCCAGGGCGGTGTGCTGCAAGGCGATGTGAAAGATGTCGTACTTCTTGACGTTACACCACTTTCCTTGGGTATTGAAACAATGGGCGGCGTTACGACTAAACTGATCGAACGAAACACAACAATTCCGACAAGCCATTCCCAAGTGTTCTCAACTGCTGCCGATAACCAAACAGCTGTTGACATCCATGTCCTTCAAGGGGAACGTGAGATGGCTGCGGACAATAAAACACTGGGCCGTTTCCAGTTGACTGATATTCCACCGGCACCACGTGGAGTACCTCAAATCGAAGTATCTTTCGACATTGATGCGAATGGTATCGTTAATGTACGTGCCAAAGATTTAGGTACGAACAAAGAACAATCCATTACAATTAAATCTTCTTCCGGTCTTTCTGACGATGAAGTCGAAAAGATGGTACAGGAAGCGGAAGAAAATGCGGAAGCTGACAAACAGCGCCGTGAAGAAGTAGAAGTACGTAATGAAGCCGACCAGCTGATTTTTACAACTGACAAAACAATCAAGGATCTTGGCGATAAAGTTTCAGAAGACGAAAAGCAAAAAGCCGAGACTGCAAAAGAAGAGTTGAAGTCAGCTCTTGAGGGCGGGGACATCGACCAGATCAAAGAGAAGAAAGATGCACTACAAGAGCAAGTTCAAGCATTGTCTGTTAAATTGTACGAACAAGCCCAAGCTGATGCACAAGCAGCACAAGGGGAACAACAAGACGACGAGGTAGTCGACGCAGACTATGAAGAAGTCGACGATGAAGACGAAAAGAAATAAGGTTTGTTAAGTATTAAAAAGTCAAAGTCAGGATCCCCTTGGCTTTGACTTTTTCTTTCTTCAAACAATTCTTTCGAGGAAGACTTTCTTATAATTATCGATGCTGTTCGCAAAAAAACGGAACTAAATTACTTTCGCATGACTTCCTTCCATCCATTTCGGATTGAGTGGTAAACCGTCGCTGCGGAAAAATACTCCCTTTCCGGGGGCAGCACCTCAGCCTCCTCGTGAGCAAAGTGCGCTCACTGCGGGGTCTTCGGAAGCTGCACTTCCCCCAGGAGTGTCGCATTTTTCCTCCGCTTTGAATAAAAGTCTCTGATAAAGTGAGAAATGGTCCTAGAATATGTCTAACATGGGAAATTCCCAACCAAAATCTAGAGAACTCCTAAACGAAGTGTTCTATCGTAGGGAGTACACATGCTCAGCTAACAACAGAACAAGAATATGCTTCACAAAATAAAATTTTCACTAGTTCGTAGTCTACTTCAACTGTAAAGATTAATTAATATCCAAGTGACGGGAAAAGATTACTTCTTATAAGTTATATTGATATGATATGTACCGAGCATACACGGTTCAACATTTAGTTGCTTGAAGCAAAGCAGGAATGTTATGATTAAATTTATGCAATAGAGAGTCGGGAGAGTGATTGTCAAGTGAGTAAACGAGACTATTATGAAGTTCTTGGTGTCTCTAAGGATGCATCGAAGGACGAATTGAAAAAAGCCTATAGAAAATTGGCGCGTAAATACCATCCGGATGTAAACAAAGAGCCAGATGCAGCAGACAAGTTTAAAGAAGCAAAAGAAGCATATGAAGTATTGGGTGACGACCAGAAGAGAGCCCAGTACGATCAGTTTGGCCATGCCGGACCTCAGAGTCAAGGTTTTGGCGGATTTGGCGGTGCGGAAGACTTTGGCGGATTTGGTGACATTTTCGATATGTTCTTTGGCGGGGGTGGAAGACGCCGTGATCCGAATGCTCCACGCCAAGGAGCAGATCTACAGTACACCATGACCCTCGAATTTGAAGAAGCGATTTTCGGAAAAGAAACAGATATACAGATTCCCAAAGAAGAAACTTGTGAAACATGCGATGGATCAGGAGCAAAGCCTGGTACGAGTCCGGAAACCTGTTCACATTGTAACGGTACTGGCCAGCTGAACATGGAGCAGAATACGCCGTTTGGCAGAGTGGTCAATAAGCGGGTTTGTCATTATTGCCAGGGTACTGGTAAGATTATTGCCGATAAGTGTAATACTTGTGGTGGAGCCGGTAAAGTTAAGAAACGGAAAAAAATCCATATCAATATTCCTGCAGGGATCGATGAAGGACAACAAATCAGGGTTTCCGGTCAAGGGGAAGCTGGAGTGAACGGTGGCCCTCCAGGGGATCTTTACGTCGTGGTGCAAATAAAACCTCATGAATTCTATGAGCGGGAAGGCGACCATATCTATTGTGAAATGCCGATTACTTTCACACAGGCAGCTTTAGGTGATGAAATAGCAATACCGACTGTTCATGGTAAAGTGAAATTAAAAATACCTGCTGGGACCCAAACAGGGAAAACCTTCCGTCTAAAAGGAAAGGGTGCACCTAATGTACGTGGGTATGGGCAAGGTGATCAGCATGTGAAAATCAGAGTGGTGACACCTACCAATTTGACAGATCGTCAACAGGAACTCATGCGGGAGTTCAATGAAATCAGCGGGAATCAGCCTGCCGAGGAACAACATGGAACGTTTTTTCAACGAGTGAAGCGGGCGTTCAAAGGTGAATAAGTAATCTTGTCGACCAGGCTGTAAATAGTCCTGGTCGATAACCTATTTGGAACGCAGGATGTTCTATCAGGTCATCCTTAATACCTAGGAAACGAGTTGAATTAAATGAAATGGTCAGAAATATGTATATTAACGACAAATGAGGCTATCGAACCCATCTCCAACATTCTCCATGAAGCAGGAGCAAGTGGAGTGGTGATTGAAGACCCGAAAGATTTAATGAAAGACAGGGAGACTTCTTTGGGTGAAATATATGAATTGAATCCAGAAGATTATCCGGAAGAAGGCGTATATGTCAAAGCATACCTTGCTGTCAACAGCTTTCTTGGTGAAACGGTTGACCAAATCAAAGAAGCTATCAATAATTTACTTTTGTATGATTTCGACTTGGGCCATAACAAAATCACATTAAGCGAAGTTAATGAAGAAGAATGGGCAACTGCTTGGAAAAAATATTACAAACCGGTTAAAATCTCTGAGAAAATAACCATTACTCCTACATGGGAAGAATACTCCCCAGTTTCAAGTGATGAAATCATCATTGAACTGGATCCGGGCATGGCTTTTGGAACTGGTACCCATCCAACCACTGTATTAAGTGTTCAGGCTTTGGAGCGGTATCTTCGTCCTGAAGACAAAGTCATTGATGTTGGCTCTGGATCAGGAGTGTTGAGTATTGCGTCCGTTTTGCTTGGTGCCAGTGAAGTACATGCATTTGACTTGGATGACATCGCAGTGAAAAGCACTACGATTAATGCTAAACTCAATCGTGTGGGGGATAAGATATCTGCCAGGAAAAACAATTTGCTGGATCAGGTCGACTTTCAGGTCGAAGTAATTGTCTCTAACATTTTGGCTGAAATCATCATACGGTTTGTTGAAGAGGCTTACGATTGCATTAAGCCGGGAGGTCTGTTTATCACTTCCGGAATTATCCAAGCGAAAAAACAACAAGTAAAGGATAAACTTCTTACAGCAGGATTTGAAGTCATGGAAGTGAACGAGATGGAAGACTGGGTTGCGTTTATAGCCAGAAAACCCGATGGAAAGCAGGGGTAATAATTGCAAAGATATTTTGTTTCCGACTATGACCCGGAAAATGCCACGGTGACAATAACTGGGGATGATGTTCATCACATTAGCAGGGTGATGCGAATGGAAGCGGGGGACAGCATAATTTGTATGGTTCCTGAAGGTCATGGAGCGATGTGCAGGATAGCGGAAGTGAAAGAGGACCTGGTAGTTGCTGAGATAATTGAATGGTTGGAAGAAGCAAAGGACCTACCTGTCATGATTACGATTGCCCAAGGGCTTCCTAAAGGGGATAAAATGGAACTTGTCCTGCAAAAAGGCACAGAACTTGGAGCGTTTGCTTTCCTGCCTTTTCAAGCCGACCGGTCCATTGTAAAATGGGACTATAAAAAAGCAGAGAAAAAGCTTTCGAGATATGGTAAAATTGTAAAAGAAGCCAGTGAGCAATCCCATCGTACCAGTATCCCCAGGATTCACCAGGTTGTTAATTTAGTTGAACTATTGGAGTTAAGCAAACAATATGATCATAAAATTTTTGCATACGAAGACGAGGCAAAGTCAGACACATTTCAACGGTTCGGAGATGTTCTGAATGAAGTAACCATCGGTCAATCGGTACTTGTTTGTTTTGGACCTGAAGGCGGATTTTCAGAACGTGAAGTGGAAATGTTGAGGGAAAATGGCTTCCTATCTGTCAGGCTGGGACCGAGGATTTTACGGGCTGAAACAGCTCCGTTATACCTGTTGTCAGCAGTCTCTTACCATTTTGAGGAAATGAGGTGATGAAATGCCGACAGTGGCTTTTCATACATTAGGTTGTAAAGTAAATCATTATGAAACAGAAGGTATTTGGAGAAAGTTTAAAGAAGAAGGCTATGAGCGGGTGGATTTTGATCATGAATCTGACGTTTATGTTATTAATACTTGTACGGTAACGAATACTGGCGACAAAAAGAGCCGGCAAGTGATAAGAAGAGCAATCCGTAAAAACCCAGAAGCTGTTGTTTGTGTGACTGGTTGTTATGCGCAGACCTCTCCGGGTGAAATCATGGAAATTCCGGGCGTTGACGTCGTTGTAGGAACTCAGAACCGAGGTAAAATGATTGAGTACATTGAGAAGCATAAACAAGATCGCCAGCCTGTGAACGGTGTAACCAACATCATGAAGAACAGAGTATTCGAAGAGATGGATGTGCCGGTTTTTACCGATCGCACCAGAGCTTCTTTGAAAATTCAAGAGGGCTGTAACAATTTCTGTACATTTTGTATTATTCCATGGTCAAGAGGGCTGCTTCGATCAAGGAAACCGGAGAATGTGTTGGAACAAGCGCAACAGCTTGTGGATGCAGGTTATAAAGAAATCGTTTTGACCGGTATTCATACGGCTGGTTATGGTGAAGACATGAAAGATTATAATTTTGCCAAGTTGCTGCGTGAACTGGAGACTAAAGTGGATGGACTTAAAAGGATTCGTATTTCTTCTATCGAAGCAAGCCAGATTACAGATGAAGTCATTGAAGTTCTTGACCAATCCGACAAAATTGTCCGCCATCTTCATATTCCGTTACAGTCCGGTTCAGATTCCGTGCTTGAACGGATGAGGAGAAAGTACTCAAGTGATTACTACCGGGGGAAAATCGAAAAAATAAAACGTGCACTACCCGGACTTGCCATTACTTCTGATGTTATAGTGGGCTTCCCGGGAGAAACGGAAGAAGAATTTATGGAAACATATAATTTCATCCGGGAAATCGGCTACTCTGAGTTGCATGTTTTCCCTTTCTCCAGAAGAACTGGTACTCCCGCAGCCAGAATGCAGGACCAAGTCGATGAAAATGTGAAAAATGATCGTGTTCAAAAACTGATTGAGTTGTCCAATCAACAGGCTAAAGAGTATGCCTCGAGATTCGAGGGAGAAGTACTCGAAGTGATACCTGAAGAAAAATTCAGCGAAGAAGAGAACAATATACTTGTTGGTTACACGGACAACTATCTAAAGGTAAAATTTGAAGGATCAAGCGATCTTATCGGTAAAATAGTTCGTGTTAAACTCGATAAAGCGGGTTATCCATATAATGAGGGGCAATTTGTCCGAGTGTTGGACGAGCCTCAGATTACTAAAACAGTTGCAATGTCCTAAAACCCGGTCATAAACCGGGTTTTCTGTTGAAAAACAGCTTGAAACATGCAAGCATAAACAGTAGGACGATAGGTTTTATAAACTTGGTCTTTTGTAACAGAAGTGCTATATTGATAAGGATATAGGAAAGGATGGATGAACATGGCAGAGAACCTGGCTAATATGATTGACCATACACAGCTCAAGCCTGATACACCAAAAAACAAAATCGACACGATCATTCAAGAAGCCAGAGAGAATGGCTTCGCTTCTGTTTGTGTTAACCCATACTGGGTTGCCTACTGTTATGAAAAATTGAAAACAACCGATGTAAAGGTATGCACTGTCATCGGTTTTCCTTTGGGAGCAACAACTACAGAGACGAAGGTTTTCGAAACAGACCAGGCTATTAAGAATGGTGCGACTGAGGTCGACATGGTCATCAATGTAGGGGCATTAAAATCAGGTGATGATCAAACGGTTCAAACAGACATTGAGGCAGTTGTTAAAGCCGCAGAGGGAAAAGCTTTAACAAAGGTTATTATAGAAACATCGCTTTTGTCTGACGAAGAGAAAGTAAAAGCGTGCAAACTGGCAAAAAATGCAGGAGCTGACTTTGTCAAAACATCGACTGGATTCTCCGGCGGAGGTGCTACAGTAGAAGACATAGCCTTGATGAGGAGAACAGTTGGAGACAATATCGGTGTGAAAGCATCTGGCGGAGTACGTGATAGGGAAACTGCCCTCGCTTTGGTAGAAGCAGGAGCAACAAGAATCGGAGCCAGTTCCGGTGTTCAAATAATTGCTGGCCAAGAAGGATCTTCTGATTATTGAATACTTGAGCACCCGACCTGTATTCAGGTTGGGTGCTCATTCTTTTGTGAGCTCTAACGGTTCCTCCCGTGGAAAAAAAAGATGAATTTTTCGAATGAATGGATGAAAGGAAGTATAAGCAGGACCGCTGCAATATTAAAAAGAACTGAAATATGTGCAAGTTGTTTTACGGGTGTATCGGCAAGGAATTGTGCCAATGAAGACAACCCATTTATAAAAGGCACAAACAAAAGGACGCTGAATACATTGAACCAAACATGTGCCATCGCTGTCATTTTCGCATTGCGATCTGCCCCTAGGGAAGCGAGGATACCAGTCACACAAGTACCGATATTAGCGCCAAGAAGGATGGCGATTGAAGCGGGCATGGTCAAAAGTCCTTCATGGAGAAAACTCATGGTAATCCCGGTGGTGGCGCTCGAGGATTGAATTGCTCCGCTGAACAAAATGCCGATCAGGACACCTGTTTCTGGATGGAGGGCTGCATATTGAATCCCTTCAACAAGCACCGGCATTTCGGCAATTAAAGGTGCAAGCGTCTCAAAACCATGCAATGCAACGAACACGCTGCCAATTCCAAAAAGTATCGTACCAGTGCAAAACAATAACTTGTTGTTGGTCATTAGCATGAATGCTCCGATGACGACAAATGACCACTTGGGGATTATTTCCGAAAATGCAAGCAGCTCTCCAGTAAAAGTCGTCCCGATGTTAGCTCCAAGTATAATACCTATTGATTGTCTTAATGACAACAGCCCTACACTCACAAATCCTATGGTGATAATCATGATGATCGAACTGCTTTGGAGAATGGTTGTAAAAAATATCCCTGTCAAGATACCCGTAAAGTGGTTGCTGGTCAGGTTCTTCAATGCAGGCTCGATCTTTTCATGTGTTAAATTGTAAAGACCGGTCCGTAATACTGTAAAACCCATAAAAAAAAGCATGAGATAGACTGCCGATAACGATAAGAGTTCTTCCAACGGATTCACCTCTGTATCATTGTATGGACGGGCCTACCAAACATGTGTAAAATAATTTCGATACAAAGTATGGAATTTAAAAATTTAAAGAAATGCACAGTTGACCAATGAAAAGCATTGTATTATAATTGGCGGGAGGCATATGTGAGATACATATGTCGTAACAAACTGGTTGTATGCTTCGGAGGGAGGGAAATTAGCATGTCAAACACAACTCGCGTTCGTAAAAACGAGTCTCTTGAAGATGCTCTTCGTCGCTTCAAACGCAGTGTATCTAAAAGTGGTACATTGTCTGAATACCGCAAGCGTGAATTCTATGAAAAGCCTAGTGTTCGCCGTAAGAAAAAGTCTGAGGCTGCTAGAAAACGCAAGTAAGAATAATTGTGTATGTTCGTCACAGTGCTATGCGATTATAGCCTTTGATTGAACAAACCCTTAAAAAAGAGGGAGTAAGAGATATGTCATTAATCGAACGTCTTAACCAAGATATGAAACAAGCTATGAAAAATAAGGATAAAGAGACCTTGAGTGTAATCCGCATGGTCAAAGCTTCCTTACAAAACGAAGCGATCAAACTTGGCAAAGACGACTTATCTGAAGAAGAAGAATTAACTGTTTTATCCAGAGAGTTAAAGCAGCGAAAAGATTCCCTCCAAGAATTTAAAGAAGCTGGACGCGATGATCTTGCGGAAAAACTTGATGTTGAAATTAAAGTTTTACAAGCATATATGCCGAAACAGCTTTCACAAGATGAATTAGAATCTATTGTGCAGGAAACCATTGAAGAAGTTGGTGCTACTTCTAAAAAGGATATGGGAGCTGTCATGAGCGCTGTCATGCCTAAAGTAAAAGGTAAGGCAGATGGATCACAGGTTAATCAGGTGGTCCAAAAACAATTATCCTGAAAGTGACAGTCACTGACAGAATTGGTTCTCTGTAGCCGAAAACCTCCACCATAAACTGGTGGGGGTTTTTTCGTTATTATACGCGCATATTAAACCTATCTTGTTCTGTTTGTTGTTTCAATTATGTTAAACTGGGTGAAGATTTTTGAAACATATTATAATTGAAAATCGTATAGGTATTAATCGAGTCTGGAAAGGAGGATAGTTAGTGAAAAGGAAAATTGGTATTTTCTTTCCCCTTTTTCTTATACTGTTTTGCATGATTTTGATGGCTCTCCCGAACGATGTGAAAGCTGAAGGAGAAGGGAAACTGGTCTATGTCATACCGATAGAAAAAGAAGTGGAGCGAGGATTGGAAGCTTTTTTGTCGAGGACCACAGGGGAGGCTGCTGCGGAAAATGCAGACCATGTAATATTTGAAATCGACACTCCCGGAGGAAGAGTGGATGCTGCAGGGCAAATTGCGGAACTTCTTCAAAAAATGGAAATTGAGACAACTTCCTATATAACAAACGAGGCCTTATCGGCAGGTTCATACATAGCATTGAACACAGACAATATATATATGAATCCGCAAGCGACAATGGGAGCGAGCGGGGTTATAACATCCGACGGAAATGCTGCTGACAAAAAAGCGCAGTCAGCTTGGATTGCTGCCATGAAAAGTGCCGCTTCTTCAAAAGGGAGAGATCCCTTATATGCAGAAGCCATGGCGAACCCTGACATCGATTTGAAGGAATACGGTGCTCCTGAAGGAGATTATCTTACACTGGATCCAAATTCAGCCGTAGAAGTCGGATATTCAGAGGGGATAGTCAGGCACCGTACAGAATTATTGTCTGAGCTTGGGCTTCAAGATGCCCAAATAGTTGAAACAGAAACTACTTTCGCAGAGGAAGTTGCCAGATTTCTAACAAATCCAGTCGTCGTACCAATTTTATTATCCGTAGCAAGCATTGGTTTAATCGTCGAGTTGTACTCACCGGGATTCGGAATACCAGGATCTTTGGGCTTGGTTTCTTTGGTATTGTTCTTTTACGGTCATATTGTTGCCGGGCTTGCCGGGTATGAGGCGATCATTCTGTTGGTTTTAGGCATTATTATGATCATAGCTGAGATATTTGTCCCAGGTGGAATCCTCGGTGTGCTAGGCATAGGGGCAGTGGCAGGGTCATTGTTCATGTCTTCAGCCGATACAGGGCATATGGCTATGAGTATCGGCATTGCTTTACTGGCATCCATCATCGTTTCCATTATCTTGTTCAAAACGATGGGGTTGGAAAAAGGTTTTTTTAAAAATATCATCCTAAAGGATGCGACCACTTCAGAACAAGGATATGTCTCCTCTCAAAACCGTCTGGAGTTAATCGGTTTGAAGGGAACTGCCGTTACACCACTGCGTCCATCGGGAACAGCCTTGTTTAATGAAGAACGATTGGATGTGGTTTCGGAAGGTGGTTTTATCTCCAAAGACACTCCGATAAAAGTGGTCAAAACGGAAGGTTCGAGAATTGTTGTAAGAGAAATAAATAATACAGAAAATACTCAGGAGGAATAAGATTATGACATTATCTGAATTGATGCCGATTATAATTATCGGCCTGATTATAATAGTAGTCGCTGTGTTGTTTACGTTTATCCCGGTAATGCTGTGGATCAGTGCACTGGCTGCAGGGGTAAGGGTCAGTATTTTTACCCTTGTAGGTATGCGTCTGAGAAGAGTGGTTCCTTCTCGTGTCATCAATCCGTTGATTAAAGCGCATAAAGCGGGCTTGGATGTCAAGATAAACCAATTGGAAAGCCACTACCTTGCGGGTGGTAATGTCGACAGAGTGGTCAATGCTTTAATTGCTGCACAAAGGGCGAATATCGACTTGAAGTTTGAACGAGCAGCTGCAATTGACCTGGCAGGTCGTGATGTGTTAGAAGCAGTTCAAATGAGTGTAAACCCTAAGGTTATCGAAACTCCATTCATTGCTGGTATTTCCATGGATGGAATCGAAGTGAAGGCCAAAGCGAGAATTACTGTAAGAGCAAATATTGACCGCCTTGTCGGTGGTGCAGGCGAAGATACAGTTATCGCCCGTGTCGGTGAAGGTATTGTCAGTACAATCGGTAGTTCGGACAGCCATACGAAAGTATTGGAAAATCCGGACTTGATTTCACACAATGTTTTATCAAAAGGCCTTGATGCCGGAACGGCTTTTGAAATTCTCTCCATCGATATTGCTGATATCGATATCGGCAAAAATATTGGAGCAATCCTGCAGACTGATCAGGCCGAGGCTGATAAAAATATTGCACAGGCTAAAGCGGAAGAGCGGAGAGCTATGGCAGTCGCACAGGAACAAGAAATGCTGGCCCGTGTCCAGGAAATGCGTGCAAAAGTGGTCGAAGCAGAAGCAGAAGTACCGCAGGCTCTTGCAGAGGCTTTGCGTTCTGGTAATATGGGTGTGATGGATTATATGAACTATAAGAATATCAATGCAGACACAGACATGAGGGATACGATAGGAAAACTTTCTAAAGAGGATGAGGAAGAATAGAATTCCTTATTCTGCTAAAGGAGGGTGAAACTTGGAAGATCTTATAGGGTTACTTGTACCACTGTTGGCGGTAGCAGGCTGGCTGTTCGGTCTTTTTAACAAACAAGACGAGGAGGGTAAAGAGCCCGGCAAACCTGTCCGTCGGCATCAGAGTGAATCCCGTCCTGTCCCCAAGCCTGAAGGAAACATGGCTGAACAGGAAGTTAAACAAAAGCCGAAAACAAGTGTGGAAACATATACAGATGCTCAAAATTATTATGAAAAGAAAGTGGAGAAACTTGCCGAAATACAGGACGGTCTCTCTAAAGCAACAGACACCCTGATAACGAAGGATTCAATTGGCACAGAGAAAGATAGTAAGCCGCAAGTCCAAGTGAAGGTACAGTCCGGGAGTAAGAAACCCAAACTCAAAGTTAGGAAGAACCTATCTAAAAAAGGCCTTGCAGAAAGTATTGTAATGGCTGAGGTTTTGGGGCCGCCCCGAGCTGTGAAACCATACCAGGATGTCATTCAACAAAAAAGAAAGTAATAGAATGCAAAAGAGGCAATCCATCTTTATGGATTGCCTTTTTTAGTTCAGTCTTCCTTATGTTTATTGGAGGAATTTTAATGTTCTTAACTGAAAATTCCACTCATAAATATGATGTGAGAGGAGGCATCTCCGGTGAAAAAATGGAAACAACGCGTTGAGAAACTGCTGACACAACATCTGGAACTTCCTTCTGATGTGGTCCTCGAACTTCCCAGAATTACCACAATTGGCACCCTGCATGCTTATATAGAAAATCACAAAGGACTTATGTTGTTTTCTGATTCCGAGCTCCGCCTGCGGATGAGGGATGGTTATCTCCGAATTAACGGAGAAAACTTTGTGTTAAAAATGATGCTTCCGGAAGAAATACTTTTGGAAGGTGTAATAAAAGAACTGATATTTGTCGAGGAATAGGCTGATTCGGGGGGAATATTAAAGGAGGACGTTATGAAGCAGACGCAGAGTGTTTTCTTTACAGGATATGTAACCATTAAAGTGACAGGCCATCATCCCGAACTGTTTTTCGATCTTTGTGCGAGGGAAGGAATAACGGTATGGAATGTAAAAAAAATTAGTGAAACAGCCTGTATCGGAAATGTTTCCCTTAATGAGCTATCTACTATCAGAATTCTGCGAAGAAAAACAGTTTATAAGCTGGCGTTCATCCGAAGAAACGGTCTTCCTTTTTTAATTAACCGGACATTACGGAAAAAGCAGATGGTTGCTGGCATTTTGTTGAGTGCAATGTTTATTGCTTTCCTATCTAATATTGTATGGGATGTTCAAGTAGAAGGCGTTCCTATGGAAATCGAGAATAAAATTATGGAAAGCCTCGATGAACACGGGATCCATCGGGGAGCGATGAAATTTTCCATTGATACTCCTGGAGAGATTCAAAAGAAATTGCTTGATGATATTCCTGAATTGCTATGGGTCGGTGTGACAGAAAAAGGGACAACTTATCAGCTTGAAGGTGTGGAAAAAACAATAATTGAAGAAAAGGAAGAACAAGGTCCCAGGAATATTGTCGCATCTAAAAAAGGTGTAATAGTAGACATGTTTGTTGCAAAAGGACAACCAAAGGTGAAAGTTAACGATGTAGTAAAAAAGGGAGACCTTCTTGTTTCCGGTATACTTGGTGAAGAGGATGAAGAACAGGAATTAGTTACTGCGGAGGGGGAAATAATAGCAGAGACTTGGTACGAATCCAATATAAATATCCCCCTTGAAGCAAAATATGATGTACTGACTGGAAGTAGAGAGAAAAAGTATTATCTGAAGATGGGAAAATGGGATATCCCGATTTGGGGATTCAAATATCCGGATTTCGGGGAGGTTTATAGAGAAACGACTGAAAAACCGTTTTATTTTTTGAACTGGACGCTTCCGCTCTCCCTCGTGACCGAGTCGATACAAGAAAAAGAAACAATTCAGGTGAAAAGGAATAAACAAACTGCAATAGAAACAGCAATCGAACAAGCTTCCAGAGAACTACAGGAAAAACTTGGGAAAGAAGCCGAAATATCCTTTCAAAAAGTTTTGCACGAACGAATAGAGAGTGGTAAAGTAAAATTAATCCTTTACTTCAAAGTGAAGGAAAATATAGCAAAAATTCAACCTATATCCCAAGGAGATTGATTATGCCGGAAGATTTAAAGACGATAGACTTACAATTAGAAAACCCTAATGATGCGATGGCATTGTTTGGAACAGAAGATAGACATTTAAAACAAATTGAAGAGCAGTTGGGTGTCTCGATCATCACGCGCGGAGAACAAGTAAGTGTCTCCGGAAGCCAGGAAGAAGTGACCCTCATAGAGGAAATATTACTGGCACTGCTTACAATCATAAAAAAAGGTTTGACCATTTCCGAGCGGGATGTTGTCTATGCTGTAGATTTAGCGAAAAAAGGGAAAATCAGCCAATTCGAAACGTTATTTGAAGACGAAATCACCAAAAACGCCAAGGGTAAATCAATCCGTGTCAAAACTTTGGGTCAACGCAACTATATCAGTGCAATAAAATCGAACGATTTAGTATTTGGAATCGGTCCAGCAGGTACAGGTAAAACCTATTTAGCAGTCGTCATGGCAGTCACAGCTCTGAAAAAAGGGTTGGTGAAAAAAATAATCTTGACCAGACCTGCGGTGGAAGCTGGCGAAAGTTTGGGTTTTCTTCCAGGTGACCTGAAAGAAAAGGTAGATCCGTATTTACGTCCATTATACGATGCCCTCCATGATGTATTGGGAACGGAACACACGACAAGGCTGATTGAAAGAGGAACGATCGAAATCGCTCCGTTGGCTTATATGAGGGGGAGGACACTGGACGATGCTTTTGTAATCCTTGACGAAGCCCAAAATACAACGCCGGCCCAAATGAAGATGTTTTTAACAAGGCTTGGTTTTGGTTCAAAGATGGTTATTACAGGAGATATTACTCAAGTCGATCTCCCTAAAGGTGTCATCTCTGGTTTGAAAGCAGTCGAGGCAAGGCTTTCCTCAATCAAAGGGCTTTCCTTTATTTATTTGAAGCAATCTGACGTGGTGAGACATCCATTGGTTCAAAAGATTATCGATGCTTATGATGTTTATGGAGCAGAGTAAATGTATCAATTGTGAAATAAGGCCCAGTTAGCGGGTCTTATTTCTATATGCTGCTTATAAAGAGGTGGATGAATGAAAAAATATTTGCGCCGTTTGACACAAATGTCCCTGTTAAAAGAAAAATGGGTTCAAATAGGAATTTCCATTGTGATATTGGGCGTCTTCTTTTTCTTTGTTTCATTGTCCAATGTTTATACAGAAACCTATAATATTGAAAGGTTCGGCACCGCTAAGGAGACAATCCGATCCCCTCTATCGATAGAGAATAAGAAGGAAACAGAGAGACAAATCAGAGATGCTGTCCAAGCGGTCGAAGACCGGTATAACGTTTCCGGGGAAATTACGGACGAGCGGATTGGCTTTGTCAATGAGATTTTTGAAGCAGTGGATAAAATGGAAGAAGCCGAGACAGATAACGATGAAAAGGAAGACAACAGTGACTTATCTGACAAGGAAAAGGTGCAAAATTTAAAGCAAATCCTCACCCCCGAAATCACCCAGGCTTTAACAGATGAGGAATTGATGGAATTAATTCAATCAAGCGACCACGATCGGTCTCTTGGGAAAGAGCTTGTCACTACTTCATTATATGATGTGATGAATGCCGGGGTTACGTCTGAAAGCATTCAGGCAGATCTACAGGATATAAGACAGAATTTGCGATACTCCAGTCTCGATAATCCCCTTAAAAACACGCTGGTTTCTATCAGTGAATTCGCTGTAGTCCAAAATTCATTTTATGATGCGGAAAAAACGGTCGAAGCTCAAAAACAGGCTTCCAGCAACGTGGAACCGGTAATGATCAGAGCAGGAGAAGTGATTGTAACAGAAGGCCAGACAATCACCAATGAAATATATGAGGAACTACAGCTTGTCGGTCTTTTGAATAATGACCGCAATATATATCCCCTGATCGGACTGGGTATATTGGTAACACTGATTGGTGGAGTAATTGCTTATGAAATGAATATATTATACAAGAAACGGGAAATGGATACTGGCAAGTTGTTATCAATCATAGCCATCAGTATCATTATGGCAGGATTAATGAAATTAGCCAGCTTTTTCACCACTTCTGCAAATCCCTTGTTTTTTATAGTCCCGGCAGCTATGGGTGCTATGTTATTGAAGATTCTTCTTAATGACCGCTTTGCAGTGGCTATGGCAGGCTTGTATGCTGTATTGGCAGGAATCTTGTTCAATTCGGAAATACCGGGTGCGTTGAACATGGAGGCGGGCATATACATTCTGTTTTCCCAACTTGCAGGTGTTGTGTTCTTGGGGAATGTGAAGGACCGGATGGCAATCCTGAAGGCAGGCCTCGGAATAACTTCCGTTCATTTGTTGTCTGTACTTCTATTTTTATTTTTTTCATTTGAAAAATATACCGTTACGGAAATTTTTATGCATAGCGGGGCAGGAGTGATAGCAGCGTTCATGTCTTCGGTGCTTACGATTGGCCTTTTGCCGTTTTTTGAGACAGGGCTCGGTATATTATCTGATACAAAGCTGCTGACGCTATCGAATCCCAATCACCCCCTGCTACGTAAAATATTGACAGAGGCACCCGGTACATATCACCACAGTGTAATGGTTGCGAATATAAGCGAATCTGCTTGTGAGGCAGTCGGTGCGAACGGTCTGCTCGCTCGTGTAGCTGCATATTATCATGATTTAGGCAAAACAATCCGGCCGCATTATTTTATTGAGAATCAAATGGGGAGCAAAAATCCACATGATATGCTTCATCCTAATGAGAGTGCAGATATTATCATCAATCATCCCTATGATGGTGCCGGATTGCTGAAACGTCATAAGTTGCCAAAAGAAATAGTCGATGTTGCCGAGCAGCATCACGGAACAACTCTTTTAAAGTATTTCTACTACAAAGCCAAAGAACAGAACAAATATACAAAGGAAAAGGATTTTCGTTATCCAGGCCCCAAACCCCAAACAAAAGAAGCGGCCATTATCTGTATTTGTGACTCTGTCGAGGCAGCGGTAAGATCTTTAAAAGAGCCGACAACGGATAAAATAGAAGAGATTGTCCAATCGATCATCGATGATCGTTTGATGGACGGTCAACTGAGTGACTGTCCCTTGACATTTAATGAATTGGATAAAATCAAAGTGGCCGTGTGTGAAACACTAAATGGCATTTTTCATTCACGTATCCAGTACCCTGATAACCGTGAAGTTAAGGAGGCAAATTAAATGCATATTGATTTTCATGATGAAACGAATTCAGTTCCTACAGATAGTATAGACATGATCCAGCGGCTGCTGTCGTTTGCCGCAGAACAGGAGGACATAACACCTGAATCGGAAGTGTCCGTGAATTTTGTGGACAACCGGGAAATCCAGGTCATCAACAGGAATTACCGGCAGCAGGATAAACCGACTGACGTAATTTCTTTCGCCTTGCAAGAAGAAGGGGAAGGAGAGATGAAAATAATAGGAGAAGATATTCCTGCAGTTCTAGGGGATATTGTCATTTCGGTCGATAAGGCAAAGGAACAGGCTGAAGAATATCAACATTCCTTTGAAAGAGAACTGGGGTTCCTGGCATTGCATGGATTCCTGCATTTACTTGGATACGATCATATGAAGAAGGAAGAGGAAGAAAAAATGTTCCAAAGACAAAAGGAAATTCTAGATGGCTTCGGACTCAAACGGGAACAATAAAAAACCGTTTATCGGCTTTTCTTTTGCATGGAATGGGCTTAAAGAGATACTGCGTACAGAAAGAAATTTCACTATTCATTTAAGTGCTGCCGTTATTGTGACGATGGCAGGAATTTATTTCAATGTTTCCAGAGTTGAATGGGCGATACTGTTTTTGACTTTCGGGACGGTGATGAGCACTGAAATGATTAATACGGCAATCGAAAGGCTTCTCGATTATCTGGCACCGGACTTCCACCCCCAGGCTGGACTGGTCAAGGATATCGCAGCAGGTGCTGTGCTGGTTACTGCTATATTTTCTGTATGTGTGGGAATCTTTATATTCTCCCCTTATTTGTTGGAAATGTTCCGGTAATTGTAAGTCTCTTTGTTAACCAATCATGGTAACAAAGAGGCTTGTTTTTTTCATTTTGGAACAGGAACTGGTTACAATAAAAACCGTAGACAATCCATTCCCCTTGCCTGTATTACAACTTTTTTATAGAGGTTTTGTCGAATATATGAAAGGGGAATACGTTTTATAGTAAAATAAGAGGTATCAACTACAGAACCGAGATAATGATGGAGGAAACAACATGGAAGAAATATTCAAATCAGGATTTATTACAATAATAGGTAGACCGAATGTAGGTAAGTCGACGTTCATGAACAGGGTGATTGGCCAAAAAATTGCCATAATGAGCGATAAACCTCAAACCACTCGGAACAAAATCCAAGGCGTGTTGACGGAGCCAGACGCTCAATATATTTTTATAGACACACCTGGAATTCACAAACCAAAGCATAAACTCGGGGATTTCATGGTTAAAGTTGCTGAAAATACCCTTAACGAAGTAGATGCAGTCATATTTATGATCAACGCGGAAGAAGGATATGGACGCGGAGACCAGTTTATATTGGAAAGACTGGCCAATGTACGCAATCCTGTCTTTTTAGTAATCAATAAGATAGACCAAGTACACCCGGATGAACTTTTACCATTGATCGATCAGTATAAAGATAAATATGAGTTTGAGGAAATCATTCCGATTTCTGCTCTGGAAGGCAATAATGTGGATCATTTATTAAAAGTGTTAAAACAGCATTTGCCGGAAGGTCCGCAGTATTATCCGGAGGACCAAATCACTGACCATCCGGAACGTTTCGTAATAAGCGAATTGATAAGGGAAAAAGCATTACAGTTGACCAGGGAGGAAATTCCGCATTCAATAGCGGTGGTAATAGACAATATAGAAGAACGTGAAAAATCCGGAAACGTATTTATCCAGGCGACAATCGTAACGGAAAGAAAGTCTCAAAAAGGGATCATTATCGGTAAACAAGGTTCTATGTTGAAAGAAATCGGACAGCGGGCAAGACAGGATATCGAAGCATTGCTGGGTACGAAAATATTCCTTGAATTGTGGGTCAAAGTTCAAAAAGACTGGCGGAACAGACAGACTCAACTAAACGAATATGGATTCAGAAGCGATGAGTATTAAGCAGTTGGTAAATTTTTTAACTCATGCTTCCTTTCAGTCAGGTAATCCTATAAATGAAGTTTCATCACTATAGTGTAAGTAATTAGTTTAAAAGAAAGGTGGGGTTTCTTGTGATCGACTTTCCGTGGAAAATTTTTAGTCAGACAGGAAACATTGAAACCTATTTACTAATGAAAGAAATGGAAACTGTCTATGATAAAGATGCTACTTCTATGTCCGATATAAAAGAAGAAGTGTCAGAACTAGATAATAACTGATGGCATGGCAAGCATGGAGGAACACTGGTTGAAGGCAGTATAAGAGGAATGGTGAGAAATTTGTTTGAGAAGGTGGAGGGAGTAATCCTCAGGACCAGGGATTACGGAGAGACGCACAAGATAGTTACAATCTTGACAAAACAGTTTGGAAAAATAAGCGCAATAGCGCGAGGGGCAAAGAAACCAAAAAGCAGAATGGCTGCGGTTACGCAGCCATTTATCCATGGGCAATTCCTGCTTCAATTAGGTTCTGGACTTGGTAGTTTGCAACAGGGAGAAGTGCTTGCTTCGCTCAGGCCTATACGTGAGGATATCATTAAAACCGCATATGCTACATATCTGGCAGAGCTGACGGATAAACTTTTGGATGAAAAACAGCCTGACCTATTCATATATAAGCAATTGTTAAACACTTTTCAGTGGATATCCGAAGATAAAGATGCTGAAGTGTTAACAATAATTTACGAATTGAAAATGTATCGAAAAGCCGGTTTCGCACCTAATGTGAAAGAATGTGTCAACTGTGGCAATCCAAATGGCCCTTTTTCGTTTTCTATTTCAGAAGGTGGTTATCTATGTCCACGTTGCCGGTATCTTGATGGGGAAGCCGTACCACTATCTGAACGACTCTCCAAGGTGTTGTTTATACTATCGGAAATCGATACGGAAAGAGTCGGCAATATTTCCATTAAGCCGGAAAATAAGGAACTTCTCAAACAGTTGATGGAAGCATATTACGACCGATACGGAGGTTATTACATCAAGTCAAAAAATTTCCTTAAACAACTGGATATGTTAAAATAGTCGATAGTATTGACAAATTAATAAAAATTAAGTATCTTTATAACAAAATTTCACATATTGCATTGATGGAGAGTAGTACTTAACATTTTTCCTGTTAGCGAGTCCAGGACGGTGGGAGCTGGATAAGGAAACCTTAAGGAAGGCACTCTTGAGCATTTCGTTAAAGTGGCTTTTCTATATAGGAAAGCAAGTAGGGTGGAACCGCGGCATTCCCCGTCCCTATGTCTTCGGAGACATAGGGACGGTTTTTTTATGTGAATAATTAATCCGAAAACAGGATGATAACGGAGGTTGTCTAATGAATATTCAAGAAATGATTTTAACTTTGCAAAAGCATTGGTCTGACCAAAATTGTATTTTAATGCAGGCTTATGATGTAGAAAAGGGTGCAGGTACCATGTCCCCGATGACATTGCTTCGCAGTCTTGGTCCGGAACCTTGGAATGTGGCATATGTAGAGCCGTCAAGAAGGCCGGCAGATGGCCGGTATGGACAAAATCCTAACCGTCTTTATCAGCATCATCAATTCCAGGTGATCATGAAGCCTTCTCCAGATAACATTCAAGAGCTTTATTTAGAATCGTTGAAAGCCTTGGGTATAGATCCCCTTGAGCACGATATCCGCTTTGTAGAGGATAACTGGGAGAACCCCACATTGGGAGCTGCCGGCCTTGGTTGGGAAGTCTGGCTGGATGGAATGGAGATCACCCAGTTCACTTATTTCCAACAGATTGGCGGGCTTGAAGCCAAGCCTGTCTCGGTTGAACTGACATATGGAATTGAACGCTTGGCTTCCTATATCCAGGATAAAGAGAATGTGTTCGATCTTGAATGGACAGAAGGTGTCACAGTCGGAGACATCTTCTATCAACCGGAATATGAACATTCCAAGTATACGTTTGAAGAATCCAATACAGACATGCTGTTCGAACTTTTTTCCACTTATGAAGAAGAGGCAAAACAAACGATGGAAAAAGGGCTTGTATTTCCGGCCTATGACTACGTGCTGAAATGTTCTCATACATTTAACCTTCTCGATGCTAAAGGAGTCATTTCCGTAACAGAACGGACCGGATATATTTCCCGAGTAAGAAACCTGGCAAGGGCAATAGCAAAAATCTATGTAGAAGAAAGAGAACGTCTCGGCTTTCCTATGTTGAAAAAGGAGGATAACCAAAATGGTAGTAACTAATATCTTATTTGAAATTGGACTGGAAGAGATGCCGGCACGGTTTTTGAACGATGCCGAAAGTCAGCTTGAACAAAAAACGAAAGATTGGTTGACAGATTTGAGAATTCCGTATTCGGAAATCGTTACATACTCAACCCCGAGAAGACTGGCAGTACTGATCAAAGACGCAGCGGAAAAACAACCGGATATCGAAGAAGAAGCAAGAGGTCCGGCTAAGAAAATCGCATTGGACGATAACGGAGAATGGAGCAAGGCGGCTGTAGGCTTTTCGAAGGGGCAAGGCATGTCTGTCGATGACATCTATATGAAAGAAGTTAAGGGAACAGAATATATTTTTGTGAATAAATTCATAAAAGGTGATCAGACAGTCAATCTTTTGCCAGGATTCAAGGAAGTGATTCTGAGCTTGAACTTCCCAAAAAATATGAGATGGGGTAACTTGGACATTCGTTATGCCCGCCCGATTCGATGGATGGCTGCTTTGTTCGGCAGGGAAGTTATACCGATGGAAATTGCAGGTGTAACCTCTTCCAACGTGACTTATGGGCACCGATTCCTCGGTACCA
The DNA here is from genome assembly GCF_900156915.1 of Sediminibacillus massiliensis. Classification (GTDB taxonomy): domain Bacteria; phylum Bacillota; class Bacilli; order Bacillales; family Amphibacillaceae; genus Sediminibacillus_A; species Sediminibacillus_A massiliensis. The sequence continues at coordinate 209,902 of NZ_LT732535.1, forward strand.
AAGTACAGTTGGACGATGCGATCAATTACCCGGTCATTTTAAGCGAACAATTTGTTTTGGCAGACCCGAAAGAAAGAGAAGCAAGAATAGTCCAAGGAATAAAAGGATTAGAAGAAGAACATGATTGGAATGTCACAATAGATGATGATTTACTCGATGAGGTTCGACATCTTGTCGAGTATCCGACGGTATTTTATGGCGGGTTCGATGAAGAATTTCTGACAGTCCCTGAAGAAGCTTTGGTAACCTCTATGAAAGAACACCAAAGATACTTTCCTGTCCGGTCAAAGACAGGCGAATTGCTTCCCTATTTCATCGGTGTGCGAAATGGAGATGCCCGCCACTTGGATAAAGTAGCAAAAGGGAATGAAAAGGTGTTGAAAGCCCGGTTGTCTGATGCGAGATTCTTTTATGAAGAAGATCAAAAGCAGTCAATCGAGCAAAATTTGGCGAAGCTTTCTAAAATGGTTTTTCAGGAAAAGCTGGGCACGATAGCTGATAAAGTGCAGCGAGTGGTGAAGCTTACCAGAGAAATCAGCAGTGTTTTAAAAGTGGATGAGGCAACAGCCAAAAGAGCAGAAAGAGCTGCTGAAATAAGCAAATTTGATTTAGTAACAAACATGGTCAACGAATTCACGGAGTTACAGGGTATTATGGGTGAGAAGTACGCAAGGCTTTTTGGTGAAGAGGAAAACACTGCGGTCGCTATTAACGAACACTACATGCCACGCAGCGCCAATGGCAAGCTTCCAGAAACACGTGAAGGTTCGATTGTCAGCGTAGCCGATAAGTTGGACACGATTGTAGGTTGTATTTCTGTTGGAATCATCCCGACTGGTTCTCAGGATCCATACGCACTTAGAAGACAAGCGCTCGGAATCCTTCAAATCATTAAAGAGCAAAAATGGAGTATCTCATTAGAACAAATGATAGATCTCACTTACAACCAAATCGTTCAATCGGGGATCTCTATCCGTGACGAACAGCAAATTAAATCGGACCTTGAGGACTTTTTCGGACTACGGGCATCTTATTTGATGAAAGAGAAGGACATCGAACAAGATGTGATTGATGCAGTGTTAACCAGAGGCATCGGAAATTACCACTTCGCTGTTGACAAAGCCTCCGTGTTGACTGGAAAAAGGGCAGATGAAACGTTCAAGTCGACTCAGGAAGCATTAGTCAGGGTACTCAATCTAGCGGGAAAAGGCCAGATCGGCCCTGTGAACGAACAACTTTTTGAGAATGATACAGAGAAAGCTCTATATTCCAGCTATTTGGAAGTGGAAAAAGAGTTCGAACAGGCGATAAGTTCGTTGGATGCTGAACAAGCATTAATCGTTCTTGCTAAGTTAACCCAACCTATTCACCAATTCTTTGACCATACGATGGTTATGGCTGAAGATGAACAAATCCGGGACAACCGGCTGCATCTTTTAAACCAAATAGCAGAAACGGTATATAAATATGCAGATTTGCGAAAAGTTCAATGGAAACAACAGTTTTAGTATCCGGCTTTATTCCTCTAAAATAATAGGATATAATGAGAAATAGTATGTCACATTGATGAAAGGCGGTGAGGGTAGATGGAATTAACTTCAAGACAGCAGCAAATAATCGAAATCGTAAAAGAAAACGGACCTATCACAGGAGAAAACATTGCCACCAAGCTTGATTTAACGAGAGCTACCCTCCGGCCTGATTTATCTATCCTGACCATGGCTGGATTTTTAGACGCCCGCCCCCGTGTTGGTTATTTCGTCACAGGGAAGACAGGGACCGAACTGTTCACGGAAAAATTGAAGAAATTGAAGGTGAAACATTATCAATCTGTCCCAATTGTCATCAATGAGAATGAATCAGTCTATGATGCGATAAGCACTATATTTTTGGAGGATGTCGGTACCTTGTTCGTTGTTGATCAATCCTCCAACCTGACTGGTGTGGTATCGAGAAAAGATTTGCTGCGGGCTAGTATGGGTAACCAAGACTTAAACAATCTGGCTGTACATATTATCATGACGAGAATGCCGAACATCACAATATGCAACAAAGAAGATTTGCTGATCGATGCCGCCAGATTGCTTATAGAAAAGCAGATCGACAGCCTGCCCGTCGTAAATACTAAGAACGGTGCTATGCAGGTCGTCGGACGTATTACCAAAACCAATATGACCAAAGTCTTTGTGGAATTAACAAGTGAGGGTATGGTCTAGTAAGGGAGGGCCAACTATGGAGAAACCCTTGGTTTATATCGTTTCAGATTCTGTTGGGGAAACAGCGGAACTAGTTGTCAAGGCTGCACTAAGTCAGTTCGATAACAATGGGGAGCTGGAATTGCACAGAGTTCCATATGTCGAAGATTTGGAAATATTGAGGGAAACCGTTTATCAGGCCAAAGAAAAAGGGGCTATAATTGGTTTTACGCTTGTTGAACCAACTTTCAGGAATTACCTGCTGAAAGAATCCAGCAAGCATGGAATCGAATGCATTGACATCATGGGGCCGATGGTGGATGCGATGGAGAGGGTATTCAAGCAGGTTCCCAGATTGGAGCCGGGCCTTGTCCATAAACTCGATGAAGATTATTTCAAGAGAGTGGAAGCAATCGAATTTGCTGTCAGATATGATGATGGCAGGGATCCTAGAGGGATAAATAAAGCTGACATCGTTTTGATCGGGGTATCCCGGACATCCAAAACTCCGTTATCACAATATCTTGCCCATAAGAGGCTCAAAGTTGCCAATGTACCGATAGTACCCGAAGTGGACCCTCCGGAAGAGTTGTTCTATGTAAATCCTGAAAAATGCATTGGCTTGAAAATAAGCCCTGAAAAACTAAACGACATCAGAAAAGAACGTCTTAAGGCTTTGGGATTGGGAGACCAGGCCAGTTATGCAAATATGAATCGGATCCAACAAGAGCTTAAACACTTTGAGACAGTTGTCGACCGGATCGGCTGCCATGTGATAGATGTTTCGAATAAAGCGGTAGAAGAGACAGCGAACGTTATTCTCAGTATAAGAAACAATTTAAGTGCTAAATAATGTCCGAAACAAATAAGATGAATTAATCTGTGTGGTTGTGATATGATTATCACCTGGTTTTACAGAAAGAATAAAAAAATATACTGCCCTTGCTTTGTTCGTTGCCGGCAAGGGCTTCCGCATGTCTAATTAACGACTTTGTGGGTAAGAATAGTTATTAAGAAAAAATGTTAGCATTTTCTATTTTTCTGTATTATAATTAATATTTGTGAAAAAATGTTTCTATAATTTCTAAGGCTAAGATAGGAAAACAAGCACGATAATTCAGAAAAATAAAACATTAAGAAAAAGGAAGGATTTTACTACTTATTGTAGAATAAAAAACTATGCTTTATACCTCATTAAATGTTTTTGTTGATGCAGACAGTTGCCCTGTGAAAGAGGAAATAAGTAAGGTTGCCAGCATGTATGGACTCACTGTCCACTATGTTGCTTCCTACAACCATGTAGGTTCCCTGGATAAAGGGAGTAATTGGCATATTGTCGATACTGGAGATCAGGCCGTCGATTACTTTATTTTAAACAAAGTCAGGCAAAGAGATATTGTTATAACCCAGGACCTTTCATTGGCGGCGTTAGTTGTCTCCCGCGGGGTTTATGCATTGACTCCAAGAGGTAACATTATAAATGAAGGAGATTCTGAAGAAATATTCCTCCGGAAGTATCTCAGACTTCAGAATCAAAAGCAGAAAAAAAGGGTGAAGGGTCCTTCTAAATTGACCAAAGAGGATAAAAAAAACTTTTTAGTAACATTTGAAAAAATATTGTCGAAAATTGAAGGGTTTTCTTAGTTTGTATCGAATAAATGTAAAACATGGTGATTTCAATGAATGGTCAAATTCCTGAAGAGACTATTGAAGATATTCGAAACTCCAATGATATCGTAGATGTGATTGGAGAATATGTACAGCTTAAAAAACAAGGTAGGAACTACTTTGGATTATGTCCTTTCCATGGCGAGAAAAGCCCTTCTTTTTCTGTAACACAGGAAAAGCAAATATTTCATTGTTTTGGTTGTGGGAAAGGCGGCAATGTTGTTACTTTTTTGATGGAGTTGGAAGGTTATAATTTCTATGACGCTTTAAAACAGTTAGCCGATAGAAGCGGCAAACAATTACCTGAAAGTTATCAAGCCAGCAACAACAGCCGGCAAAACCAGGCAAATCAGGATGTTTTGCGGGCCTATGAATGGTTGACAAAGCTTTATCACCACCTGCTTCGCCATACCAAAGAAGGAAAAGAAGGGTATCAATATCTGATTGATCGAGGATTTACTGATGAATTAATCGATACTTTTCAATTAGGGTTTTCACCTAATTCCAGAGAATTTATTGTACAGTTCCTTGAAAAGAAAGGTTTTCACCCACAAACAATGGTCAAAGCAGGTCTATTGTCCATGAATGACCAAAATCAGATATCAGACCGCTTCAGAGGCAGGGTGATTTTCCCGATAAGGAATCACTTGGGTAAAAGCGTGGCATTTGGCGGTCGATCGATAAACGGCCAGGAACCAAAGTATTTGAACAGTCCGGAATCAGAACTTTTTCATAAGGGAACGCTTCTGTATAATTTCGACAAAGCAAGAAGCACGATCCGGAAAGAAGAAGCTGCGGTACTGTTTGAAGGTTATATGGATGTTATTTCAGCTCATAAAGCCGGAGTCCATAACGGGGTAGCGACACTTGGAACTTCCTTAACCGATGCCCAGGCAAAGCTTCTGAGAAGGTACGTCGACACGGTGATTATTTGTTACGACGGCGACAACGCCGGTCTTCAGGCGACATATAAAGCAGCTAAAACCTTGAAAAAAGCAGGCTGCATCGTCAAAGTCGCTGTGTTGCCCGAGGGAATGGATCCGGATGATTTTATTACGCAAAAAGGTGCTGAAAGGTTTAAAAAAGAGGTTATCGATGTAAGCGATACGTATATTTCCTTCATCATGAGGTTTAGAAAGAAAGATTATAATCTAAAATTAGAAGGAGATCGCATACAGTATGTTGAAAGTGTACTTGACGAGCTTGCTTTAATCGATAGACCGGTTGAACGAGAGCATTATCTAAAAGAATTGGCAAATGAATTTGAATTATCGTTGGATACGCTGACTCAGGAAATTCTGGCTAGAAGGCAAAAGATAAGACCAAAGCAGGATAAGATAGTGCAAAGTAGCAATACTAATATGGCAAAAGGCCCGTATAAAGCCAAAAAGTTATTGCCGGCTTTTCATAACGCGGAAAGACAGCTGTTGGCTTATATGCTGAAAGATAACACAATAGCTGATAAAGTCAAAGAGGAATTGGCAGGTTCTTTCAACATTGAAGAACACCAGGTTATAGTTACTTATCTATATGCGTATTATGAAGAGGGACATATGCCGAATGTCAGCCATTTTTTAGAACAGCTGCCGGATGATTCTGTTCGTAGTTTAGTTGTTCAAATTGCAATGATGCCTATTCACGAGGATATAAGTGATAGGGAGATTAATGATTATATTAGACTCATCCGGACTGAAAACAGCGATGCAGTCACGATAAAATCTCTGCAAGCGGAGCAAAAAATGGCTGAAAGGCAGAATGATCCACTGAAAGCAGCTCAAATAGCGATGAAAATCCTTGAGATCAGGAAGCAATTGAAAAATTCAAATCATTGATATAGAAGTAAGTCTGGAAGGAGGGGGACTCATGGCAGATAACAAGCCATCACGTTCTAAAGAAAATGAAAATGAGCTCACCCTGGAACAAGCAAAAGACCAGCTGCTTGAACTAGGTAAAAAACGAGGAATCCTCGCATATGAAGAAGTTGCAGAGCGGTTATCCAACTTTGAATTGGAATCAGATCAGATGGACGAATTTTATGAGTACCTGAATGAACAAGGTGTAGAGGTAATCGGAGATTCGGATGAAGATCCAAGTATGCAACAGTTATCCAAGGAAGAAGAATTTGACCTGAATGATTTGAGTGTTCCTCTCGGTATTAAAATCAACGACCCGGTAAGGATGTACTTGAAAGAAATAGGACGGGTTGACCTATTGTCTGCAGCTGAAGAAATAGATTTAGCCAAGCGGATCGAAGAGGGGGAAGAGGAAGCCAAGCGCAGATTGGCTGAAGCAAACCTTAGACTGGTTGTAAGTATTGCCAAACGATATGTCGGCCGGGGTATGTTATTCCTTGATTTAATTCAGGAAGGTAACATGGGACTCATTAAGGCTGTTGAAAAGTTTGATTACCGTAAGGGTTATAAATTCAGTACCTATGCAACTTGGTGGATTCGCCAGGCAATCACAAGAGCGATTGCCGATCAGGCCCGTACAATCCGTATCCCTGTCCATATGGTTGAAACAATCAATAAACTTATCCGGGTACAAAGACAGCTTTTGCAAGACTTGGGCCGTGAACCAATCCCCGAGGAAATTGCGAAAGAAATGGAACTTACACCAGATAAAGTAAGAGAAATACTGAAAATTGCCCAAGAGCCTGTATCTCTTGAAACCCCAATCGGCGAAGAAGATGATTCGCATTTAGGTGATTTTATTGAAGATCAGGAAGCAACTTCTCCATCCGACCATGCTGCATATGAGTTATTGAAAGAGCAGTTAGAAGACGTGTTGGATACTCTGACCGACAGAGAAGAAAATGTACTAAGACTGCGGTTCGGACTGGATGACGGCCGAACAAGAACGCTTGAAGAAGTTGGAAAAGTCTTTGGAGTAACCAGAGAGCGAATCAGACAAATAGAAGCCAAAGCATTAAGAAAACTTCGTCACCCTAGCCGCAGCAAACGGTTGAAAGACTTCTTGGAATAGCCTTGAAGTTCTGAAAGATAGGAGATTATGTTTGCTCAGTCATTGTGCTGTACCGGTACAATGGCTTTGCAATTGTAATCCCACATGCATTTTTTTGCTTGCGATTTTGATACCGTTAACATTTCTTGTAATCAATTTTACTCAAATCGGCACCGGAATGCAAATCTGCACCGAAATTATTTTTTTCGGTTTTTCTACATAAATAGGCCGGCTTTTTGCTGTTTTTTTGGGCTGTAATTAAAAAGTTTGTTGTTATTCGTTTGTCAGATGTAGAAAGTCGATGAATTCTAACGATTTTTATATACGTTGTAAAAATTCTTGTCTTTACCCTTTTCTCTTGTCGTTTTTTCAAGTAAAATATATATAGCTTGTTCATAAAAAAGAGAATATGGGGATTACATAAGGAGGACATAGAGATGAAAAGAAACCCAGTTATCCCTTATGCAATTATCGCGGTGTTGGGAATACTTACTATGATCGTTTTATCAATTGTCGGCCTGGATCAGTTTCAAGAAATAGAACAGGCGGGAGAAGAAGGGGGACAACAGGAAGAATCTGCTGAGGGCGGAGATCCTGGTGATCCGGAAGCTATCTTCCAAAATAACTGTGCCAGCTGCCACGGTGCTGATTTATCAGGTGGAGCAGGCCCGAACTTACAAGAAGTCGGCAGCAGGTATTCCCAAGAAGAAATCCATGAAATTATCATGAATGGAATTGAGGGAACAGCAATGCCAGGTGGTTTAGTCAGTGAAGAAGAAGCTAATTCACTAGCTGAATGGCTGGCGGAACATCAATAAAACCGGTAAAAAGCTTTCTGGCAGGCGATCAGAAAGCTTTTTCTTTGCAGTAAAACTTTATGACAGAAAGAAAGGAGGAAAAACAATGAGAGAAAATGGCATATCAAAAAGACTTCAACTTGTAGCAGATTTTCTTCCACCGGCCGCCAAATTCGCTGATATCGGTTCCGACCATGCGTATTTGCCAGTTTATGTTTGCAGCAGAGACAACCAGGCACAGGCCATCGCTGGCGAGTTGAACGAAGGACCCTATCAAAGCGCTAAAAAAAACGTCCAGTCATTCGGATTAAGTGGGCAAATTGAGGTGCGGAAAGGTGACGGACTTGCTGTGTTGAACGAAAAAGAGGTAGACCAATTGGTGATTGCCGGCATGGGGGGAAGCCTGATTGCTGATATTTTAAACAGCGGGAAAAACAAATTGTCCTCTGTGGACCGCATCATCGCGCAGCCCAACGTTGATGCAAAATCTATCCGCGTTTGGTTTCAAGATAATGGCTACCTCCTGGCTGGTGAAAAAATCATCGAAGAGTCAGGCCATATATACGAAATATTGATGGCGGAAAGAAAAGAAAGTGTGAGTCCACTTACCGATAAAGAGCTTCTATGTGGACCATTTCTTTTAAAAGAAAAATCTCCTGCTTTCGTTGAGAAATGGAAGTCTGAGTTATTAAAGAGAGAGCGCGCCCTTACCGAAATGAAAAAAGCCAGTAATCCAGATACGGCTAAAATGGCACAATTCTCTGAGGAGATCAACTTGATCAAGGAGGTGTTGGCATGACAAAGGAGAAGCTGAATGTTAGAGATGTCGTTCAGGTCTTCGAAAAGTGGTCACCAAAGGAATTAGCATATGATTGGGATAATGTGGGACTTCAAATAGGAAATTATGAGAACCAGGTAAAACGGTTAATGGTGACTCTTGATGTCTTGGAAAACGTGGTGGACGAGGCGGTTGAAAACGATGTTGATATGATTATAGCCCACCATCCGTTACTTTTTAAGTCTGTCAAACAAATCGACATGACAAGTCCAAAAGGTAGAACTATCGAAAAAATCATCAAAAATGATATAACAGTTTATGCTGCACATACAAATTTAGATATGGCTTTCGGAGGAGTGAGCGATATTCTTGCTCAAAAACTCGGACTAAATGATACAAAGGTCTTAGTGAAATCACATTCTGAAATGCTCTATAAGTTTGTTGTTTATGTTCCTGAAGATCACGCCGGCAAGGTGAGAGATGAAGTGGGGAATACAGGTGCAGGCCACATCGGCAATTATAGTCATTGTTTTTTCAGTACATCAGGGGAAGGGTCTTTCTTACCCTTAGAAGGAACTAATCCATATATAGGCGCGCAAGGTGAAGTTGCAAAGGTCAAAGAAGTAAAGCTCGAAACGATCGTCAGGGAATCTCAATTGAAAATTGCAATCGACGCAATGAAAAGGGTACATCCTTATGAAGAACCTGCTTTCGATTTGTTTCCTCTTAACAATAATGGCATTACTTTTGGAGTCGGGAGGGTAGGAGAGCTTCCTGAGAGCCTCAGTCTACGTACCCTTTGTGAAAGAGTTAAGCAGCGTTTAAATATTCCTGGGTTAAGAGTAGCGGGAAACCTGGATGCTGAAGTGAAAAAAATCGCATTGCTTGGAGGAAGTGGGGAAGATTTCATCGGCCATGCTCATAAAAGTGGTGCAGATGTGTATATCACTGGAGATCTGACTTTCCATGAAACGCAGGATGCCTGGCAGATGGGCCTGAACTTGATTGATCCGGGCCATCATGTCGAGAAAGTGATGAAAGAAGCAGTACAATCTTATTTGCAGGCAGAGTTGCAGGAAAAAGTGGAGGTCATTGTTTCAGAATCGAATACAGAGCCTTTCAAATTTCTATAGATGAAAAAAGTCTAACTTCTAAGGAAGTTAGACTTTTTTCGAATAGAATAATTATTTTGCTTTAGTACTTTTCTTTTTCGCTTTTATTTTTGGAAGGATTTTATGCTGTTCCACTTTAGAGGTTAAATTCCACACTTTTTCTTCGTCTTCTTCATATTCCTCGATAAACTTTATTACTTCTTTGGTAATAGGAGTAGGTGTGGACGCCCCTGCAGTTACGGCAACTTTTTCGACTCCTTTTAACCAGGCGATATCGATTTCGGAAACATCAGCAATCCGGTATGCCTTTGTCCCGGCAATTTCCTTGGATACTTGGGCAAGGCGGTTGGAGTTGTTGCTCCGCGGGTCTCCGACCACGAGAGTCAAATCAGCTTCTTTAGCTTGTTCAGCCACTGCTTCTTGTCTAACCTGTGTCGCCATACAGATTTCCTGAACCATTTCAGTCTGTGGGTACCTTTCTTTCACATTCTGCATAACATCATACACATCCCACTGGCTCATCGTTGTCTGGTTGGTCACAATGATTTTTTCGCTAACAATATCCAAATTTTTTACGTCTTCTTCCGTCTGCACTAAATGGACATGGCCAGGTGCGACTCCGACCGCCCCTTCTGGTTCCGGGTGCCCTTTTTTACCGATGTAAACAACTTCATAACCTTCTTTTACCTTTTCCCTGATCAAATCATGTGTTCGTGTGACATCAGGGCATGTTGCATCAAGTACAGTCAATCCTTTTTCTCTAGCCCTCTCTTTCACTTCAGGGGAAACCCCATGAGCTGTAAAAACAACCGTCCCTTCGGTGATTTCCTCTAATAGTTCAGCCCGGTTTTTTCCATCAAGAGTGATGACACCTTCGCTTTTAAATGCTTCATTAACGTGTGAATTGTGGACGATCATTCCCAGTATATAAATTGGTCGCGGAAGGTTAGGGTCTTTCACGGCGTTTTGTGCAATGACCATGGCGTCCACTACCCCATAACAGTACCCGCGTGGTGCGATTTTGATTACTTCCATTTCATTTCCCCCTACTATCTTATATCTTCAAATCCTTAAGAGGTTTTGGATGTTTATATGTTTTCATAATAGATGCCTTTTAAAAGGCATTAGTTTCATTATAAAGGTAAAACTACATTATGACAAAGATTATCTGGTCGATTAACTTTTCCTGCTTTAACGGATAAACGTGCAAAAAAAGCAAACGTCCTCTATAATAGGATAGGAGTTACAAGTAATTCAAAAGGAGTATCATTATGGAAAATCATTTATTCAAGCAGTATAATTTCCATCCATTATTGAATGATATCATCGATCATCTTGACTTTTATAAACCGACACCAATCCAAGAGAAAGTCCTCCCGGCTGTTTTGAGGGGGGAAAGTGTAATTGGACAGTCACATACTGGTTCTGGAAAAACGCATGCATATCTGCTTCCCTTGTTTAATCAAATCATCGAAGGCAAAAGAGAAGTTCAATTCGTCGTGACTGCTCCGACAAGAGAACTGGCAGTCCAGATTTATGATGAAGTACGGAAAATTATCCATTATGCCAATAAAGAACATCGCTGGCACGCTAAATTGTTAATCGGCGGTACAGATAAAAAGAAGTCCATCGAAAAGCTGAAAGAACAGCCCCATATTGTTGTAGGGACGCCTGGAAGGATAAAAGATCTGGTAGAGGAAGGTGCACTTGACCTTTATGCAGCTAAATCGTTTGTTGTAGATGAAGCAGATTTAATGCTTGATCTTGGCTTCATAAATGATGTCGATCAAATTCTGGTCAAAACAAATCCCGATATTCAGCTATTGGTATTTTCTGCCACAATACCAGAAAGGCTTCAACCGTTCTTGAAGAAATATTTGGAGAACCCAAAGTATATAAAAGCAGAAGAGGAAAAAATATCACCGGAAACGATGGAGCACCGGTTAGTGGCATTGCGTCATCGTTCTGTTTCTGAGATGGTTTATAGAATATCGGAATCCATACAGCCTTATTTGGCGATTATTTTCACAAATGGAAAGGAACTAGCCAATCAGTTGGCTGAAGAGCTAACCGAGATGGGCATGGATGTCGGCCTGATTCACGGAGGATTGTCCCCGAGAGAAAGGAAAAGGGTGCTGAAAGACATTCAAAACCTCAGGTTTCAATATATTGTAGCGACGGATCTTGCTGCAAGGGGAATTGATATCAGTGGAGTTAGTCATGTTATCAATGCACAAATGCCTAAAGAAGAAGAGTTTTATATCCACAGGGTCGGCCGGACAGCACGGGCTGGCATGGAAGGAACAGCAATAAATCTATATACAGAGTCAGATCTTCAGCTAGTACAGAAGCTGGAGAAAAAAGGTCTGGCCTTTACAAGCTATGATGTCAAAAATGGTGAATGGCTGGAGACAAAAGCCTGGAACGAAAGAAGTTCCAGAAAGAAAACCGAGTCAGATACAGAAAAAGAAGCATGGAAAAGGGTGAGAAAACCGAAAAAGGTGAAGCCCGGGTATAAAAAGAAAATGAAAAAACAGCAAGAACAAGTCAAAAAGAAGTTAAACAGGAAAAAATATTAGATTAAACGGGCTTTCTTCCTTCACCAAAGGAGAAAGCCTTCCTATTGCAACAAAATTATACATATAATAATAATGATTATTATGTTATAATGATTTCAGATAGTTGAAAGAGGTGGAGAATTTGTTGAAAATTGGGTCTCATGTTTCGATGAGCGGAAAAAAAATGTTACTGGGTTCAAGTGAAGAAGCAGCTTCATACGGTTCAAATGTATTTATGATTTATACTGGCGCGCCACAGAACACCAGAAGGCGACCTATAGAGGAATTGAATATTGAAAATGGACGTGCACACATGACAGAAAATGGAATCGTTGATATTGTTGTACATGCTCCTTACATCATTAATATTGGAAACACAAATAAAAAAGAAACTTTCCAGCTGGGTGTCGACTTTCTTCGTAGTGAAATAGAAAGGACAGAGGCAATCGGGGCAAAACAAATTGTCCTGCACCCTGGATCCCATGTTGGAGCAGGAGAAGAAAAAGGGTTAAATAAAATCATCGAAGGACTTAATGAAGTCTTACACAGCGACCAGCAAGTACAGATAGCCTTGGAAACTATGGCCGGGAAAGGTTCGGAACTTGGAAGGAACTTCGATGAGCTTGCGAAAATCATCGATGGAGTAGAATTGAATGATAAATTGTCCATTTGCCTGGACACCTGCCATATTCATGACGCCGGCTATGACATTGTCAATGACTTTGACGGTGTGCTGAATGAGTTTGACAAAACGATTGGTCTAGACAGACTCAAAGTAATTCACGTCAATGATAGTAAAAACGAACGCGGAGCAAGTAAAGACAGGCACGAGAATATTGGCTTTGGCCATATTGGTTATCAGGCATTACGTTATATTGTACACCATCCGCAATTGTCTGATCTTCCAAAAATACTGGAAACTCCTTATGTCGGTGAAGACAAAAAAAATAAAAAGCCGCCATATAAATTTGAAATCGAGATGATTAAAGGAAACGAATTTGTGACCGATTTGAAGGACCAAATTGTTGCACAATAAGTAGTTAAAAGCTGTGAAGCGGGCTGCCGCTTTACAGCTTTTTTGCATTTCTGGATGTTTAAATAGTAAATAAAAAGGGAAGTCATTGAAACCAGGAGTCGATTCCATAAGCTTTGGTCAATTGTCTGAACAGTTTGTTTGCTTTTTGGGCAGTCTTGACATCTGTTATCTGAGCCAGCTTTTTGAACATTTTCATGCGATCATTTTCTTCTAAAGGATTGAAAGTTTCGTTCTTTAACGTGGCTACAATTTGATCCGCTTGTTGTTTGGTTAATGGAATATCATATTGCTTTGAGTAATGAAGCAGATCATTCGTACTTAATTGTCTTATCTTTTTAATAACCATTGATTCAAGCATCTTGTTTCGGTTCATCCTATTCACCTTCTGCTTTATGTTTTGCTAATACCGTATGTGCAAAACAAAATCGCGTGAATAAAAAAAGCTTAATGAATTGCATTCCTGACAATCTGATTGTAAAGTCGCTAATTGTGATTGCCAGTAAGGAGGGATGTTACATTGGAATCAAGTAAAGTTGGTAAGTATTCTATACTCTTTTTGGTGTTAGGTATTTGTTTATTGATTCTGAACACCGGATTCAATGGAAAGGGTGAAAATCTTGATGCTGTTTCGAAACAAAAAGAGGAAGCCCAAAAGGAAATAGATATGTTAAAAGAAGAAAATAAACAATTAAAGTCACAAAATAACTATTTGCAATCTGTCAAACAGACGAAAAATGATAAAAACGGATACTTAACTTGGCCTCAGGTTGAAACGGTGGCTGATGCACTTGTCCAAGACAGCGGAGGGGCGTTTAATAAAACTTGGGCATTATACTTAGTAAAGGAGTCACAAAAATATGAGATAGATCCGCATCTGGTATATGAACTACTGAAAGTGGAAACAGGAGGGACATTTGATCCTGACTTAGTTGGCCCTGAGACTAAATACGGCAGAGCGTATGGTATGGGACAATTTATGAAAAATACCGCACCTTGGGTTGCTGACATGGCAGGCTTGCCTTACAAAGAAGAATTGTTGTTTGATCCATATTATTCCATGCAATTATCGATCATTTATTTAGACTTTTTACACACCGAATATCAAAACTGGAATAAGGCGCTTACTGCTTATCATAGAGGAATGAGGGGACTAGAGAAATACATCGAAAATAACGGCAATGCAAAAAGCTGGTATGCAGTTGAAATCCTTAGCAAAGCCGATTCCCATCAAACTTTGGCAACCTTACAATAAACTACACTCAACGAGGCTTCGATTTAGAGGCCTCGTTTTGTTTGCAGTAAGCATAATTTACCATTTCATGCATGAACTACCTCGTAAATAAGAATGAAATCTCCATACAATAGGAAGGCACCCCGAATAGGAAAGCGAGGGTTTCCCATGGATGAAAAGCAGAACAATGACCAGACAGAAAATGTAGAAGAACCACCAAGGTTTGGAGATGACGCTCCAAACCCTGTCAATAGTCGTCAACAGGCAAGCCAGGCTTTGCCGCCTCGTGACCCTGAAGAACAATATATTTTGGATGAGCCTTACAAAAGAGATGAAGAAATGTCACAGGAACTTGCTGCAAATGACTTCAGGAAGCCAATGAATACTGCTGAACAAGAAACAAGCATGAAATCTGAAGCCAAAACTGGGTTTGGTTGGGTAGCAGTTATATTAGCGGCTTTGTCGTTTTTTATGATGCCTGTCGTTTTAGGAGCAGCTGCGATAATATTCGGGTTTATTTCTAGAAACAGGGGTGCAGATACACTGGGCAATACGGCGATTATCGCTGGTGCTATATCAATAGTGTTGGCTTTATTCGTTGCCCCGTTCGTTTAAGCATGGCATACAAAAAGAGCTGGTCGCAAATAGACCAGCTCTTTTCTTATACTTCTTGGGATTCTTCTTTTTGTTTGGCAAAGTACTCTTCTGCAATTTTATCCACTTCGATTTTCAATTCTTCTACCATGGTTTCTTCAGGTACTTTGCGGATGATTTCTCCGTGTCGGAACAGCAATCCTTCGCCACGAGCTCCGGCTATGCCGATATCCGCTTCTCTTGCTTCCCCAGGACCGTTTACTGCACAACCGAGCACAGCAACTTTGATAGGCGCTTTGATGGTGGAAATATACTCTTCCACTTCATTGGCGATGGAAATCAAATCGATTTCAATCCTGCCGCAAGTTGGGCAGGAAATAAGTGTCGCCGCATTGGATGCAAGCCCGAAAGACTTCAGTAACTCTCTGGCTACTTTTACTTCCTCTACAGGATCCGCACTCAAGGAAATACGCATTGTATTTCCGATGCCTTTACTGAGGATTGCTCCGAGTCCTGCCGCACTTTTCACTGTACCGGCGAATAATGTTCCGGATTCTGTGATGCCTAAGTGTAGTGGGTAAGGGATAGCTTCCGCTGCCTTTTCATATGCCTCAATGGCAAGTGGTACATCTGATGCCTTCATGGATACTACGATATCATGAAAATCAAGATCCTCTAATATTTTGATGTGATGCAATGCACTTTCTACCATGCCATCTGCTGTCGGATAACCATATTTTTCAATGATATGCCTTTCTAATGAGCCGGCATTAACTCCTATCCGGATTGGTATTCCTTTGGCTTTGGCTGCATTTACAACAGCTTCCACTTTATCCCTTTTTCCAATATTCCCCGGGTTGATGCGGATTTTATCTGCTCCGCCTTCGATTGCTTTTAATGCCAATTTATAATTAAAGTGAATATCCACAACTAAAGGAATATTTATTCTCTTTTTAATTTCTGGTATTGCAGCTGCAGCTCTGTCGTCAGGGCATGCTACACGTACAATCTGACAGCCTGCCTCTTCCAAACGTAATATTTCATTAACAGTAGCTTCAACATCATGTGTTTTAGTTGTTGTCATTGATTGAATGACAACTTCGTTTTTTCCCCCGACCATCACGTTTCCTACCTTGACTGGTCGTGTGTCTTTTCTGTGGGTTAGTGCCATAAATGAATCGCTCCTTTATATAATCGCGAACAAGAAGTGGTATTTAGAGTACCATTGCTTATTATAAGGGGAAAAAGTTAAAATGAGAAGTATCAAAACTTATAAATATATTCCTGTTCCTTAGAAAAGTCTCCGAAGGTATCAAACAATGGTTTCTATTTTTATCTCTTTTCGACATAGACAGGGAAGTAGTAATTGTTTTCCGTTCTGATTTGGTGGGGATCGGTATCAGGGTTCAATGTTTCAAAGTCGGCAATGATCTGCTCTATTGGGAAAAGGACGCCGCCATGGTTAATCTCTTCTATGATAGACAGTACGGTATCGCCTGGGCCGACTTTTACCTCCACAACTTGATATCTTTTTTCTTCTTCGGCTTCCGGTTCGGAGTCATTTGTCTCCGGCTCTTGTTTGGCTGTGCTTTGTTGGGGGATGGGTTCCGTAATGACCGTTCCGATTGTCAAGTCCTTGACGATGCTGATGACAAATAGAGCTATCAAAATAACCAAGAAAGTTCTTTTGAAGAAATTCATTATGATTTTTTCCTCCCCTTCGTTTAATATATAAGTTCTACATAAAATATAAATACCTTTATTTTTGAAACAAAAAATATTTTCTGATCGTATTATAAGTAAACAAAAAACAGAAAGTAGAAGGGGGCAAATCTTGTGGAACCTTTTTCCTCTGACTGGATCAGCTTTATCATAACTGGATTAGGTACACTGTTTTTACTCGGAGAAGTCTTAGTCAACATGAAAGGTTTCTTTGGCCTGCTGGGCTTCGGTTTCATCACTGTTTATTTCCTTTCTTTTTTAGAGCCTGGAACGTTTATATTGATGATGGTAATTTATTTAATAGGACTTCTGCTGATTATTATTGACGGAAAGTTATTGAACGATGGGACTTTGGCAGTGATCGGAGCAGTGTGTATGGTGCTGTCTGTCGGTCTTAGTTCTCCGAATTGGACAGCGGGTCTTTATGCCGTGATAGGGGTGGTAATCGGTGGTGCTTGTTCCCTGATGTTCCTGAAGGTTTTCAAAAGAAGAGATATGTGGACAAAACTTGCACTTGTCGATCAACTCACCGAAGACAAAGGATACAGTACGATGAATGTTTCCTATTCAGAATTGGTAGGTAAACAAGCTGTAACGATGACAGATATGCGGCCGGTCGGAACGATTAAGGTAGACGGTGCGGAATACAGCGCTGTCTCCAATGGACAATGGATACCAAAAGATTCAGTGGTGAAGATAACCCAGGTAGATGGTACGAAAATCCTGGTGACAGTCAAATAATCGGGTGTCTATCCCTCCATTAAAAAGTGCGGCATTTTAAGAATGCCGTACTTTTTGTGTTTCAGAGCGGTAGTTCTTTCTCTTTTTGGGTACATACAAGTAATAGTCACTAATATAAAGGAGTGAGGCGACTGACAAATAGTGCCATGTCTTGTACAAGACTGTTCAGGAATAATTAATTTCAATGAAGCAAGAATAAGGTTTGACTGTCGAAGTAATAAACGGAAATTCCGGGATAGACTCGAAAAATGTAAAATTAACGTAAATTTTACCGAAAAAATCTTTACAAAGCATTTAGCAATCATTAATAATGAGAAAGTTGGAATTGAATTAACTTGTTTGAAGGGATGATTGATTTGAATATTGATATTCAAACACTGATATTTGAATTTGTAGGCGGGCTGGGTATTTTCCTTCTCGGTCTGAAATTTATGGGGGATGGCCTGCAAAAGTCTGCGGGCGACCGTCTTCGAGACATTCTCGACCGTTTTACCAGCAACCCGTTCATGGGAGTTTTGGCAGGTATTATTGTTACTATCTTAATTCAGAGTAGTTCCGGAACTACCGTGTTGACCGTTGGTTTGGTAAATGCAGGTTTTATGACGTTAAGGCAGTCGATCGGTGTCATTATGGGGGCAAACATCGGAACTACAGTCACTGCTTTTATCATCGGTATCGACCTTGGCGCGTATGCCTTGCCGATCATGGCGGTTGGTGCTTTACTTTTGTTCTTCTTTAAAAACAATAAAGTATCTTATATTGGTCAAACTATCTTTGGCTTTGGTTCTCTATTTTATGGATTGGAATTGATGAGTGCTGGAATGTCTCCGTTGAGGGAGGTACAGGCATTTCAGGATTTGACACTGAACATGAGTTCAAACCCGGTACTTGGTGTTGTTATTGGTACCCTGTTTACCTTTATTGTTCAAAGTTCCAGTGCAACGATCGGTATTCTGCAAGGGTTGTTCGAGCAAGGCGCTATCGATTTGAATGCAGCGCTGCCAGTATTGTTCGGTGATAACATTGGTACAACCATTACAGCTATCCTGGCTTCGATCGGTGCAAGTATAGCCGCGAAACGTGCTGCATTTACTCATGTTATCTTCAATTTGATTGGGACAACCATCTTTTTAATCCTTTTAGGTCTGTTTACAAGGTATGTTGAGTTCTTGCAGTCTGCCTTTAATTTGAATCCTGAAATGACGATTGCGTTTGCGCATGGTAGTTTCAACATCGTCAACACAGTTATACAGTTTCCTTTCATCGCAGGATTGGCATTTATCGTAACAAAGCTGATTCCTGGAGAAGACGCGGTCGTAGAGTACAAAGCAAAGCATTTAGATCCGATTTTCATACAGCAATCTCCTACCGTGGCTTTGGATCAAGCTAAGGAGGAAGTGATCCGTATGGGTGAATATGCGCACAAAGGGTTAGAAGAATCCAGCCTTTATTTGAACAATCATACCCAAAAGCATGCGGATATGGCATTGCAAATAGAAGGAGCACTGAATAATCTTGATAAGGAAATCACGAATTATTTAGTCAGTTTGTCTGGAACATCTTTTTCCGAGGCGGATAGTGCCAAGCATACAGCATTGATGGACTCTGTAAGAGATATAGAGAGAATTGGCGACCATTTTGAAAACATTGTTGAACTGGTGGATTACAAAATATCAAATAAAGTAAATATCACAGAACAAGCTCTTCAAGATTTGAACGATATGTTTGACTTAACTCTAATCACTGTAAAACAAGCCATAAGCTCACTTGGCAATATGGACAAGGAAGAGGCATTGGCAGTTGTTCAAAAGGAAGATCAAATAGATCAGATGGAAAGGGCTTATCGTAAAAAGCATATTATCCGTATGAACGAAGGTTCGTGCACAGGGCCTGCCGGTATTGTGTTTGTCGACATTATCAGTAATTTGGAAAGAATCGGCGACCATGCTGTAAATATAGCGGAAGAAGTATTGGGAGAAGCAAGATAATAAAAAAGGCGGAGACAATTGAATTGCTGTCTCCGCCTTTTTAAAAAAAATATTTCATAAAATTACTAAAAAAATCTTGAATGATGGTGGCGGACGTGCTATATTATTTTTGTTGCCGATTTACGAAACAACTTTTCAAGATTTTTTTCGAGAAAGTGTTGACAGAATTTCGATAACAAGTTACAATATATCTTGTCGCTTCGATTGAATGGTTTTTAAATTACATAACTTGTTCCACAGTAGCTCAGTGGTAGAGCAATCGGCTGTTAACCGATCGGTCGTAGGTTCGAATCCTACCTGTGGAGCCATGGCGGTGTAGCTCAGCTGGCGAGAGCGTACGGTTCATACCCGTGAGGTCGGGGGTTCGATCCCCTCCACCGCCACCAATAAAAAATCATGGCGGTCGTGGCGAAGGGGTTAACGCACCGGATTGTGGCTCCGGCATTCATGGGTTCGATTCCCATCGGTCGCCCCATACACATACTTTACTATTAATTAACAGGGACCCTTAGCTCAGCTGGTTAGAGCTATCGGCTCATAACCGATCGGTCGCAGGTTCGAGTCCTGCAGGGTCCACCATTTTAATAGAGGAGGATTACCCAAGTCTGGCTGAAGGGAGCGGTCTTGAAAACCGCCAGGGGCTTCACCGCCCGCGGGGGTTCGAATCCCTCATCCTCCTCCATTTACATAATTGATTATTGTTGTGCAAATTTAATACTACTCTTGGCTCGGTAGCTCAGTCGGTAGAGCAACGGACTGAAAATCCGTGTGTCGGCGGTTCGATTCCGTCCCGAGCCATCATGAAAAAAGTCCAAGCAGAATGCTTGGGCTTTTTTTGATACAAAAACTTGAATTTTCATATGCATAAAAGTTGCAAGAAAAAATGGGCTTTGATAACCTTGCTTTAAAAGGAAAAACAATAATTGTTTTCCTGTACATATTAAATAAGGAGGAATTGAAATGGCTAAATTCGAACTACCAGAACTACCTTATGCTTATGATGCATTAGAACCGCACATTGATAAGGAAACAATGAACATTCATCACACTAAACACCATAATACGTATGTGACAAAGTTAAACGGTGCAATTGAAGGAAATGCCGATTTGGAAAGCAAATCTTTGGAAGAATTACTTTCTGATTTAGACAGCGTACCGGCTGATGTACGTACCGCAGTTCGCAATAATGGCGGCGGCCATGCAAACCATTCACTGTTTTGGACTATCTTGTCTCCAAATGGTGGAGGAGAACCTACTGGTGAGTTGGCAGACAAAATTAACGCCAAATTTGGCAGCTTCGACAAATTCAAAGAAGAGTTTGGCGCTGCAGCCACAGGCCGTTTCGGATCAGGCTGGGCTTGGTTGATCGTTAATAACGGTGAATTGGAAATCACAAGCACGCCTAACCAGGATACTCCGATCATGGAAGGTAAAACTCCAGTATTAGGTCTAGATGTTTGGGAACACGCTTACTATTTGAAATATCAAAACAAGCGTCCAGATTACATTTCCGCTTTCTGGAATGTCGTTAATTGGGATGAAGTTTCCAAGCGATATGAATCTGCAAAATAATAAGTAATCATTTAACCCCCGGAGCTGGAAAAAGCTCTGGGGGTTTTTTTAATCTTAAAATATTCCAATTCTGTATCTGCTGAATAACTGCCTTTTATTTGAAAACACTAATTATAACAGTAAAGGAGACAGCAGATATGAAAAAATCACTAAAGGTTATAATGGGAGATATAGAAGTTGACCGGGATTTGAAATTGCTTTTGACGATAGGCGGATTGTATTCTCTTGGAATATTTTTATCTAATACTTTTGTGAATATTTACTTATGGAAGCAATCGGGCGATTTTATCGACATTGCATTTTATAATCTTGCCATTTTTATCTTGCAACCCCTCACTTTCATCCTTGCTGGCAGGTGGGCTAAAAAAGTGGACAGGGTGATCGTACTTAGATTAGGGGTGATTTTTTTATCCCTTTTTTTTATGGCTGTCCTTCTTGCAGGAGAAAGAGCAGCGACCTATAATATAATATTGGGTGGATTGTTGGGAATCGGCTATGGATTTTACTGGTTGGCTTTCAATGTCCTGACGTTTGAAGTGACAGAACCGGAAACGAGGGACTTTTTCAACGGATTCCTGGGATTATTGCAATCATTCGGCGGAATGATCGGTCCGGTCGTCGCAGGGTATGTTATTTCCCGCATGGAGGAGTTCAGAGGATATACAGTTATCTTTGCTATTTCTTTCAGTTTGTTTGCCATGGCAGTCGTCTGCACTCTTTTTTTGAACAGGCGCTCGGCGAAAGGGAATTTTTCGTTCCGGCGTATTTTCGATGAAAGAAAAAACAATTTAGCATGGAAAAGAATTTTATACGCTCATTCCTTCCAAGGATTAAGAGAAGGTATCTTTGTATTTATCATTTCCGTTTGGGTATACGTGGTGACGCAGAGTGAGTTCGCCCTCGGAACCTTCAATTTGGTTTTTTCAGGCTTTTCGTTCGTGTTTTACTACCTTGCGACACGATTCATCAAACCCCGAATGAGGAAATGGTCCATCTTTGTGGGTGGTTTGTCTTTATTTTTATCGATTTTCCTTATTCTTGTTCATATGAACTATACAACATTGTTAATTTATGCTGGCATTATCGGTATGTCTTATCCGATTTTGTTTGTACCTTATTCTTCCATGACTTATGATGTTATCGGCAAAGCCTGGAACGCTGCTGAGATGAGAATAGAGTATATAGTAGTACGGGAGTTGTTTGTCAATTTAGGAAGGGTCAGTTCGATTGTCCTGTTTCTGATTACGGTTCCTTTGTTTTCTGCGGAGTCCGCAATCCCGTATTTATTGGTGATAGCAGGAGCCGGACACTTCATTATTTATTTCTTCATCAAAGAAATAAATATAAAAACACCAGAAACAGACCGCGAGCATGTGGCATTAGGGCAGCAGCTGTCAGATGAAGAAAATCGGTGATTAACCTATAGTAGGAGCCCCAGAATGGTGTTATAATGAAAGGAATGTTTTTAATAAAATTCCAAAGCCTGTCAGTTCGTTACGTCTATAGGATTTTCGGGGAATAAGCAGTACCCATTTTAAAAGAAAAAGGGGGAGCGAGATGGGGAATAATAAGAAGAAAAAGAAAGCACAACTTCCCTTTCGATTAAATATATTGTTTTTATTTGTGTTTTTGTTGTTTTCCGGGTTGATACTCCAATTGGGAGTCGTGCAAATTTTGAATGGGGAAGAAGCACAGGAAGAAATCAACCGAACAGAAAACACGATTTCCGAAATACCGGTTCCAAGAGGAAAAATGTTCGACAGATATGGCCGTGTAGTTTTGGATAATGAACCAGTCAGATCTATCACTTATACACCGCCTAAACGAGGCGCGTCTGCAGAAGAAAGACTGGAACTTGCTGAAAAGCTAGCTGAATTCATCGATATCGAGGAAGCGGACGAAATAGTGGGGGAACGGGATAAAAAGGAGTATTGGTATCTCTTAAACCAAGAAGCTGCAGAAGCCAGTTTAAGCAAAGAGGAATTGGAAGATCTAAGCGTTGCGGAACAATACCAAACAATGCTTGATCGTATTACGGAAGAAAACCTGTCTGAGATCGAATGGAAGGACTCCTTGCTTGAAGTAATAGCGATTAAGAAAGAATTGGATGCAGCTTCAGAATTGTCTCCACATATTGTCAAAAACAAAGATGTTTCAGAAGAGGAATTCGCCCGTGTTGCTGAACATTTGAATGAGTTACCCGGTATAGATGCCACCATAGATTGGGACAGAAAAGCGTCTGCAGAAGGAACATTTGCGGACATAATCGGAAATGTCTCCGATTCTGATAAAGGAATTCCGAAAGAAAACCTTCAGTATTACTTAAGCCGAGGCTATAACAGAAATGACCGAGTGGGCACAAGCGGTCTCGAGGAGCAATATGAAAGTGTGTTGAAGGGCACGAAAGAACAAGTAGAGTACACAACTGGCAAGTCAGGGAACATCATTAGCTCCGAAGTCGTTAGAGAAGGCCAACGCGGCAGCGATTTAGTGTTGACGATTGATATGGAGCTGCAGCAGGAAGTCGACAAAATAGCCAGAGAGGAATTGCAAACGGCACGCGAAATGCACCCGAGCAAAAACCAGTATATGACTGATGCTCTGGTTGTGATGATGGATCCACAAACAGGTGAAATCCTGACAATGTCCGGCCAGCATTACGATCGTGAAAGCAATACTTATTCCAATCAATCATACCGTACTATTTATGACGCACACAGACCTGGGTCGACTGTGAAAGGTGCTTCCGTTTTGGCTGGATTGGACTCTGGTGTGGTAAGTCCGGGTGAAGTGATCGTGGACAGACCAATCAAAATAGGAGAGCAGCCACCTAAGGCTTCCTGGAAAAATCTCGGCCCTGTTAATGATATAAGTGCGCTTGAGAGATCTTCGAACGTTTATATGTACCATATTGCGATGAGAATGGGCGGAGAATATAATTATTATTACGGCAAAAAATCTATCACTTTTAACCCTGATGCACTAACAACCTTCAGAAATTACTTTAAACAGTTTGGGTTGGGAGTGGAAACAGGGATTGATTATCCATTCGAAAGTATTGGTTATCAGGGAAGTAACCCACAGGCAGGTAACCTAATGGACTTTGCAATCGGTCAGTATGATACATTCACCCCCTTGCAAATGGCGCAATATGTATCTACCATCGCAAACGATGGATACCGTGTGAGACCAAGGCTTGTCAGTGAAATCAGACAGCCTAAAGCGGAAAAAGGCGAGCTTGGACCAATTTCGAAGAATTTTAATACCGATGTACTGAACAAAATAGAAATGGACGATGCCTATCTGGACAGGGTTCAGGAAGGTTTCAAACAAGTTTTCCATGGTTCTCAGGGTACTGCGAACAATTCCATTTGGAACAAAGGAAAAGATTACAAAGTTGCAGGTAAAACGGGTACCGCCGAAAATGAAGTATATAGTGAAGACGGAAAGTTGCTTGCCAATACGGAGAACCTGACCCTGGTTGGTTATGCACCTTATGACGAACCTGAAGTGGCATTTGCTGTGATGGTGCCTAATAATGGAGCCATTGGAAACCAGTACACAATTCAACACCATATTGGTAAAAGGATTATTGACAAGTACTTCGAATTGAAAGAAGAACGTGACAAAAATGGAGTGGAAGAAGAATTATCCACAAGTGAAGAAGGAGAAAAGGAAGTAGAAGAAGATGAGGATCAAGAAGATTCCGAACAAAATTAAATGATAGTTTATTACCCCGGTGGCCAGCACCGGGGTTTTTTTATGAAAGATTGATAGATACTAGAAAACTAATAGTCCATTTTTCTTATTTTATTCTAGTTCGTCCCCGAATTTACATTAACTTTACAGGTAATTAATAACCACTTAAAATTCACTAGTTATGATGTACTTGTAGCCGGATGAGGCACTAATCAAAAAGAAATAGAGGGGGAACTAACAAATGAAGAAAACAAAGCTATTGTCATTTGCTGCACTGCTATTATTATTGATAGGCATTCTAGCGGCATGCGGAAATTCTGAGGATCAGGAATCAAATGGAAATGAAGGATCGGACACAGAAGAAACGGCAGAAGAAAGTTCTAATGAAGGAAGCGAGAATGGTGAAGCTTCGGGATCCATCACGGTTTCCGGTTCAAGTGCTATGCAACCCTTGGTAGCTGCGGCAGCGGAAGAATTTATGGCTGAGAACCCTCAAGCCGATATCCAGGTAAATGCCGGCGGTTCAGGTACAGGCTTAAGCGAAGTTGCTGAAGGTACTGTTGACATTGGAAATTCCGACGTTTTTGCTGAAGAAAAAGATGGCATACCGGCTGAAGAACTTGTCGACCACCAGGTGGCTGTAGTGGGAATGACCGCGGCGGTCAACCCGGAAGTTGGAATCGAAGATATCTCTAAAGAAGACTTAAAGAAAGTATTTACCGGTGAAATTACCAATTGGTCAGAATTGGGTGGCCAAGATGTCGAAATTACCTTAGTAAACAGACCGGATTCTTCTGGAACCCGTGCCACATTTGTGAAATTCGGACTAGACGGTGAAACACCTGCCGAGGGAGTAACAGAGGATTCTTCCAATACAGTCAAGCAAATCATTGCGGATACAGAAGGTGCTATTGGATACTTGGCTTTCTCTTATTTTACAGATGATTCTGTAACACCCCTCTCTATCGACGGTGTAGAAGCAACGGACGAAAATGTACAGTCCGGAGATTTCCCGATTTGGGCATATCAACATTCATACACTAATGGGGAACCTGAAGGACTTACAAAAACTTTCTTGGATTATCTTTTAAGTGAAGAAGTACAAAATGGTTTAGTGCCGGAACAAGGATATATTTCTTCTACTAATATGCAAGTCGAAAGAGATGTTGAAGGAAATCAAACGGAAAAATAAAAATATAAAAAATGCAGGGTAGATGCAGATAGCATTTACCCTGCAATGACTTTCAAGGGGTGTTAATGGATGAGAAGTGGCGCGGAATTATCTGCTGAAGATAGATTGATAAAATCGGCAAAAAATAGATCTTACGGCGAAATGAGAGGCAGAGTGATAGTAACCGCCTGTGCTTTTATAATGATTATTGCCACTGTCGCGGTTACGGTCTTTCTCGCTACAAAAGGACTCCAGTCATTTTTGGTAAACAATGTAAGTCTGCTTGAATTTTTGACCAGTACGAATTGGAATCCGTTAGGCGATAACCCAAGTTACGGTGCACTGCCATTTATATTCGGTTCGTTGGCAGTCACGCTGCTTTCAGCTCTTATAGCTGCTCCTGTTGGTATCGGAAGCGCGATTTTTATGACCGAAATCGCTCCATCATGGGGTAGGAAAATCTTGCAACCAGTAATTGAATTGTTGGTAGGCATCCCGTCGGTTGTTTACGGATATATTGGTTTATCAGTACTTGTACCATTTATCAGAGAACACACTTCTGGGACAGGATTTAGTCTGCTTGCCGGAACAATAGTCCTGTCGATTATGATTTTGCCTACCATTACAACGATTGCTACGGAAGCGATGGGTGCACTGCCGGATAGTTTAAGAGAAGGGTCGTTGGCCTTAGGAGCGACGCGCTGGCAGACTATCCGGCGGGTATTGCTGCCTGCTGCACTTCCATCTTTGTTGACTGCTGTTGTTTTAGGCATGGCAAGGGCTTTTGGTGAAGCTCTTGCAGTTCAAATGGTTATAGGGAATGTTCGCGATTTGCCTTCAAGCATTCTTGATCCTTCTGCGACATTGACAACGATTATTACGCTTAATATGGGACACACCACATATGGCAGTGTTGAAAATAACACTTTATGGTCAATGGGATTAGTTCTATTAACCATTTCGTTTATTTTTATATTAATCATCAGATATTTGTCATCTAGGAGGAAAATCTAATGAACAGCAAGATCTCAGACAAGATTGCTACCGGAGTTTTTATCGGGCTTGCCATGCTTGTAGTGGTACTGCTCGTCAGTTTGTTTTCATTCATATTATTCAGGGGAGTTCCGCAAATTTCATGGGATTTCCTAACAACACCATCAAGCGCTGTACGAGAAGGTGGAGGAATAAGAGACCAATTGTTTAACTCTTTTTATATCCTTTTGATCACTATGTTAATTACCGTCCCTCTTGGTGTGTGTGGAGGTATTTATATGGCGGAATACGCCAAACCAGGAAAAATTACGAGTTTTATCAGATCTTGTATCGAAATGCTTGCTTCATTACCGTCCATTGTAGTAGGAATGTTCGGCCTATTGATTTTTGTCAATACTACAGGCTGGGGTTATACGATTATCGGCGGTGCTTTAGCATTAACTATATTCAACATTCCCGTAATGGTAAGGGTGAGTGAGGATGCGATCAGATCGGTTCCCAGACAACAGAAAGAAGCCGGATTGGCATTGGGTCTTACCCACTGGCATACCATCAAGACGATTTTAATACCGAGTGCCTTTCCTGGAATTTTGACTGGGGCAATATTGGCATCTGGGCGTGTATTCGGCGAGGCGGCAGCTTTATTATTTACAGCAGGACTTTCCACTCCAAGGTTGGATTACATGGATTGGAACCCTTTTTCCGAAACTTCCCCATTGAATATTTTCAGGCCGGCAGAAACATTGTCCGTTCATATCTGGGCTGTTAATACGAATGGTATCATGCCGGACATTAGAGAAATAGCCAATGGTTCATCTGCTGTGCTTGTTATATCTGTTTTATTATTTAACTTGCTTGCAAGATTGATAGGAAGTTTTGTTCACAAAAAGGTTACGGCTGGCAAATAACATTAATAGTAAGGAGTATTAAGATGGCTGTTAAAACAAGAGTTTACCAAGAAAAAAATATCGCCTATCAAAATGATCAAGAAAAAAACAATATATTGGAAATAGATGATTTGAGTATTTTTTATGGGGAAAACCAGGCCGTTAAACATGCCGGTTTAAATATAGAAAAAAATGCAATAACTGCATTGGTCGGTCCTTCCGGATGCGGCAAATCAACCTTCCTGCGAAGTATCAATAGGATGAATGATCTGATTGCGGGAGCAAGAAGTGAAGGTCGAATTATTTATGATGGTGTTAATTTATTGGCGAGCAATATTAATACAATCGCATTACGCAAAGAGATTGGCATGGTTTTCCAAAAACCGAATCCATTTCCTAAATCGATCTATAATAACATTGCT
The DNA here is from genome assembly GCF_900156915.1 of Sediminibacillus massiliensis. Classification (GTDB taxonomy): domain Bacteria; phylum Bacillota; class Bacilli; order Bacillales; family Amphibacillaceae; genus Sediminibacillus_A; species Sediminibacillus_A massiliensis. Next base: position 238,030 of record NZ_LT732535.1, read on the forward strand.
CATGCACTGAAATTTTACGGAATCCGGGGGAAGAGGCAGTTGGATCAAATGGTAGAAGAAAGCCTGAAAAAAGCTGCTTTATGGGACGAAGTGAAGGATCGGCTCCATCAATCAGCCCTTTCTCTTTCCGGTGGGCAGCAACAAAGGTTATGTATTGCCAGAACGCTGGCTATGGAACCAAATTTATTGTTATTAGATGAACCATCGTCTGCTTTAGATCCGATCTCGAATGCTAAGGTCGAAGAATTAATACTACAACTGAAGGAAGATTATTCGATCATCATAGTTACACATAATATGCAGCAAGCCTCGAGAATATCGGATTATACTGCTTTTTTCTTAAATGGTGAAGTAATTGAATATGATCACACTAAGAAAATTTTCACAAATCCAAGTGAACAAAAGACAGAAGAATATATTTCCGGAAGATTCGGTTAGGAGTGAATCGACTTGACAACTAAAACATTGAGTAAAGATGTTTTTAATATAAAAGACATGAACTTATGGTATGGAAACTTTCATGCTTTGAAAAATCTTCATTTAACTATACCTGAGAAAGAAGTTACTGCAATAATTGGTCCCTCAGGATGCGGGAAATCTACTTTTATCAAAACATTGAACCTGATGGTGAACAGGGTTGCAGGGGTTAGGGTGTCGGGAGAATTGCTCTTTTTTAATGACAAAAATCTGCTTAGTAAAAATGTCGACTTAGTGAAATTGAGAAAGCAAGTAGGCATGATCTTTCAAAAAGGCAATCCTTTTCCACAGTCGATTTACGATAATGTTGCTTACGGCCCCAAGATCCATGGGGTTAAAAAGAAACAGATACTTGATGAAATTGTAGAAACCTCTTTGAAAAAGGTGGCCTTATGGGAAGAAGTGAAAGACAGGCTCAACTCTTCAGCGCTAGGCCTGTCAGGTGGCCAACAACAGCGTCTGTGTATTGCCAGGACCATAGCTACGAAGCCGGATGTGGTTTTAATGGATGAACCGACTTCTGCCTTGGACCCGATTGCTACCATGCGAATTGAAGAGTTAATCGCAGAATTGAAAGATCAGTACACAATTGTGACTGTCACCCATAACATGCAACAGGCTGCTAGGATTTCTGATCAAACAGCATTTTTTCTTCATGGAGAAATAATTGAGACTTCTGATACGAACAGTCTATTTTCCATGCCAAAAGATAGAAGAACAGAGGATTATATTACAGGGAAATTCGGATAAATAATGGAAATGAGGTAATTAAATGGCTGTAAGAGAGCATTTTAATGATGAGATGTCAGAATTGAAAAAGAGTATTATTGATTTAGCTAATGGAACCAAGGAAGCATTGAACAGAGCAATATTGGCTCTCAATACAGAAGATGTAAATCTCGCGAATCAAATCATTTTGGATGACAAGTTGCTCGATGACAAGGAACTAGAGATAAATGAAGAGACCATTCTTCTCATTGCGAAGCAGCAGCCGGTTGCCACCGATTTGCGCAGGTTGATTGTCGCCCTCAGAATTTCTTCTGATTTGGAGCGGATGGCCGACAACGCCAAAAATATTGCCAAATCAACGATTCATCTTGGAGAAGGTCATGGCCTTGTCATTCATCCGTTATTGGACCAGATGAAGAAGAAAGCTACAGAAATGATTGACCTTTCTATTACGGCGTTTGAATATGAAGATATAACGTTAGCAAGGAAGTTGGGCGAGATGGACGATGTTATCGACAATATGTATGGAGAGTTGGTCAAAGAATTACTGGAAGAGACTGCAAACAATCCACAAAAAATCCAACATATTATGCAGATGGCATTCAGCGGAAGGTATATTGAGCGGTTCGGGGATCATATTACTAATATCGGGGAAAGCATTTTATACTTGGTTAAAGGTGAATCGCTTGACCTGAACAAATAAGAAAGGCCGTCGGGATACTCTTCCGATGACCTTTCGTAATATCATTTGCCTGTCAGTCGTTCAGCTATCTCTTTATATGTCATGTCTTTTTCTAATCCAAATTTGCCAATTTGGATTTTTTTACTGTAATCATTTTCAATCAGAAAATCAATAAATGATTGCTCATCCTCTATAATTTCTGCAGAGGTAAGCTGGTTTACTAATTGGCTGGTTGTCATTCCCTCTGTCACAGTAATTACAGTTTCGGCCGGTTTATCTTCTTGTTCTTCTTTCTGTTCAGTCTCCTGTTTACTATCCGTTTTTTCTTGAACGGCGGTGTTTTTTAAGGATTCTGCCTGTTGGTGCGTGTATACTTCGTAACCCTCCGATTCGATTGTTTCAATCATTTCTGATACAGAAACAGCAGGTTCTTTTTCCTCATTATTCTCTAAAAAGAAAATAGCTGCCAACAAAGTGACCGAAAGGAAAATGCCAAGAGCGAAGGATCGTATAGTTTGTTTCATTTACGATTGCCCCTTGTTTTGAGTAAGTTGAGAAATGATTGCATGTACATCGTTCTCTTTCAAAGATGTCTTTCTTGAAATCTCTGAAACGTCACTTCCTTGGGCATATAAAGAGTGGATTCGTTGGTACATGGGTGGTATTTGGGATGTAGTACTGCTTGGAAAACCATCCGTCAAATCTTCTGTCAGTAGTTCTTCTTCAAGGATTTTAATTTTCTTTTTAAGTTGATAAGATTCCTGCATGGAAGTGATCGAGAACTGTTCCAATTGGTTTTCGATGTTTTTAAATCGATCGTTCATGAAAAATGACATTAAAAATAGAACAATAGAAATAATTAGCAAAGTGATAAAGGCATAGACCATTTTGTTCCTCATTTCCTTAAATAATATATGTATTGTAAAATCGTCCTTTATAGTTATATCACAGATTAACCATGATGGAAACAAGAAGGATATAAAAGCTTTTCTGATAAGAGGTTGAAATCCTTTTGTTTTTTTGATAATATAATTAAGTCTGAGAAATGATAACAATTACTTGTTGATGACTAGAAATGGTTTGGAGGGATAAAGAATGCGTGTTAACATTACACTTGCTTGCACCGAAACTGGTGATCGCAATTACATTACTACAAAAAACAAGCGTAAACATCCTGAACGTTTAGAGCTTAAGAAATATTCTCCACGTTTGAAAAGACATACATTGCACCGTGAAACAAAGTAATCTGCTTTAGGTGCATGACGAAAACTCTTACCATGCCGGTAAGAGTTTTTTTATCATATTCAAGGCTTTTGCCGGATTGGAAGTCACTTTATGGATAAGAAAATTTTGCGGAAGCAAGCGAAAAGAAAACTGGAAAACTTTTCGGTGGAAAAAAGGAAAAAGGTTGAAGAACGACTTTTTTTCCATCTTATTCACTCAACCTTTTGGACTTCGAGCCGATCTGTTGCAGTTACCGTCTCTCAAAGGCATGAATGGGACACTAAACTCATCATCGAACAAGCTTGGAAAGAAAATAAAACGGTCTGTGTTCCGAAATGCTTTCCGAACATTCCGGAAATTGTTTTTTATCGTCTGGAGTCTTATGACCAATTGGAATGCGTGTATATGGATTTATTGGAACCTATACCGGAACAAAAAAAGGAAATGGGAAAAGATTTTATTGATTTGTTAATTGTTCCTGGTCTTTTATTTGACCAAGAAGGTTACCGTGTTGGTTACGGGGGAGGATATTATGATCGCTATATACAGGACTTTCCTAACGTTACCCTCTCCATCACGAGTTCTGAGCAGTTAATGACAAGAGTACCTAAAGAAAGCCATGATATACCCGTCCAACACATTATAACGGAAAAAGGTCTTTTCTTTTAAACTGCTTTTATTTTTGCGTATGTCCCTCGCGATGAAGGCGTAATTTTCGCATAAAAAACGGCCCATGAAACAAAATAAAAGCAAAAATAGAGAAGGAGGGCTGTCATGAGGGGGTTCATTGTAATTGCAACTTTACTGGTAGGTACAAGCATCCTGTTTCAAAGAAGATTCAAAATCCTTAATGCATTGTTGGCGATTAATACGATAAGAAAGGTTATCGTCACCATTTCCATGAATATGCCATTCATAAGAAGCAAAATTCTGCCTTCTATATTAGGACGTTCAGCGCTTTAGTGCTGGACGTTTTTTTAAGCATCATTTTCTTTGGTTTAATGCAGACATGGTATCATGAAGGAGAGAGGTGGGACCATAAATGCTTATGCAAGAGGAATATCTCTTATATCAGATTTCAGCCGGGCTGACAGAAATGCATGGTTTCGAAATCCTTCATCTGGATAACGTAAAAAACGAGATATGGTTGGAAAAAAAGATAAAAGATTCCACACATGTTGTCAGACTGTTTCAAAAAGGGTTCGGCTGGCAAAATCACATGAAAAGCGATATTTCCGCTGTGTCTGATAAGGTGAAAAGACTTAGAAGCATGATAGTGGGAAGAAGTGTGAAAATCCATAATGTTTATATAAACTGGTATCCCCCGGTTGATCAATGGGAAAGTTTGAAAAAGCCGGTAGAAGTGCCGGGGATAAAACAGACAGAAATCCTGACGTATTACCTGAATCAATACAATTTGGAAAATGAACTGGAAAGATTTTACTCTAATCTGCATGTGGAAAACCGGGACGACCACCTTCAACTTCAAAGCGAATTGGCCGCGGACGAAGCTGTTCTTACGTGGAAAAGAAGACTCATGGAAAGACACAGGGAAGCACGGAAAAAGGAACATTCTGTTTTTACATATGGCAGGCCGGTTTGGGTCTTCGGGTTGTTAATAATTAATTTTTTGCTGTTCTTCTTCCTGGAACAAAATGGGGGAAGTATGAATGTAAAAACCTTGATAGATTTTGGGGCTAAATATAATCCGGCAATCAAAGAGGGAGAATGGTGGCGAATCGTAAGTTCGATGTTTCTTCACATAGGTTTTTTTCATTTATTAATGAACATGCTCGCCCTTTACTATTTAGGGGCCGCTGTCGAGAAAATTTATGGCAGCTTCCGATTTACCGTTATTTATTTCTCGGCAGGAATTTCCGGCGGGCTGGCCAGTTTTGCTTTTAATACGCAGGTATCCGCTGGTGCTTCGGGTGCCATATTTGGTTTGTTTGGAGCATTGTTGTTCTTTGGTATTACTTATAAGAAACTTTTTTTTCGAACGATGGGCTGGAACCTTCTGTTTATCCTTGCCATAAATATTATATTTGGCTTTGTCGTCCCACAGGTTGATAATGGTGCCCATATAGGAGGGCTGGTCGGAGGCTTTGCAGCATCTGCATTCGTGGCACTGCCGGATAACGCCAGTCTACCGAGACAATTGGCCGCTTTTGCTGCATATATCGCCGTTCTTATTAGTCTGGTATTTTACGGACTTTACTGATTATTATCCCTTGATTGTAGTTGCTGGCAGCAGAGCAAACCCTTTCAGGGAGATGAACAACGATCTCCTGCTGGAACAACTATACAAAAATCCCCGGCTGCCATTCAATCAATTGGGTTCGGTAGAATAGTATTGTATTAACTGTTGGTTTTTGCCACGATTGTCTCGATAAAGGACAATAAGGTGTTTGCCATTATTATCGAACAAAATAATTGGAATGAAGGTGTTGAGCGGATTTGTCTCTGTCTGGCTTTGAGACACTCCGAGTATATAATTTTTATATAAGCCCTCCCAAAGCTGGCCAATCACTTGGTTGGTCTTTTCCTGTGTAAGGTTCGGCAAAGGAGTCGATTGAAATTGATATAACTCAGTTAAGGGCACGATGGTGTAACTGTTGCTCGGTATTTTGTAATCGGCGATAAGTTGCCTCCAAAAATAGCTGAGTTGTTGGTTTGTGGCATGGTCAAGTGTTTTTTTCCATTCTACCTGGGTTGGATTAACAGGTTTGCTGAAGGACTCCAATGGTGAATAAGGCGAATCTATGACATATAATTCATCATAGCTCATAGCCTGGATGCTTTTGATCTTGTCATCCGGGTAGTGTACTTCCCCGTGATGTAAAGTTATCGCTTGGAAGTGACTGCTGTCTTCACCGTGAATGGTCGACTCTTGAGAAATGGATTGTGCGTTTTCCTTCCATTTACTTAAGATGCCTTTTAAGCGACCGTCTACATAGAGCAAAGAAACATCCTGTCTTAAATAAATGGGTGCTTCCATTGTAGAATCAGAAATCACCTGGATATCGTATTCATCTAGATCTGTCTGTGACAGCATATTAATTTCCGTTGAGAAGGAAGAAAAGGACTGACTTTCATCAGGTGGAAAATATTTGATAACGGAAACGTCTTGTTTCTCGTAGACAGCCCATCCAAGAGCCAAACATCCAATTATCACGCAAATAAGAGCAACAGAACTTTTACTCATGGTATGCCCCCCTCTGTGACAGCCTTTAGTGACCAGTACAGTGCCCAAGACAAGCTTTTATAAATATATGAAGAAAAACACAGTTTATGAATGGAGGAGAATAATGAACTTAGAAGGAAGAATGATTGTAGAAACTATCGAGCAGTTAGTCAAGATACCCAGCCCATCCGGCCATACTGATGAGGCAATAGACTTCTGCCGCAACTTGTTGAGAGCCAGGGGAATCGATACAGTAAAGACGAATAAGGGTGCATTGCTTGCCACGATGCAAGGAAAGGACAGTTTGAAACACCGATTCTTGACAGCACATGTCGATACACTTGGAGCGATGGTAAAAGAAATAAAAGAAAACGGCAAACTGCGGATCAGCAAAATCGGCGACTTTGCGTGGAATAGTATTGAAGGAGAATATTGCAATATCCATACTATGGATGGGGAATCCTGGACGGGAACGATTTTGATGGAACAGGCTTCTGTCCATGTCCATGACCAAGCCGAAAAGGGGAAAAGAGATGAAGAACATATCGAGGTCAGGATAGATGCAAAAGTAAAATCGAAACAGGAGGTTCAACAACGATTAGGAATCCAGGTAGGGGATTTCGTATCATTTGAACCGAGATTTGAAGTAACTGAAGAGGGGTTTGTAAAGTCGCGGCATTTGGATGATAAAGCCGGTTTGGCCGTATTGCTTCATTTAATGGATAAAATCCACATGGATGGAATAGAACTGCCGCATACCACTCACTTTTATATCTCTAATAACGAAGAGATTGGTTATGGTGGCAATGCGTCAATTCCTTCCCAAACAGTCGAATATTTGGCGGTAGACATAGGGGCGATTGGAGAAGGACAGACTTCCACTGAATATGACGTGTCGATATGTGCCAAGGATACGAGCGGACCTTATCATTTTCAATTGAGGAAACACTTGGTGGACCTTGCAAGGCAGTACAGGCTCGGACATCAGGTGGACGTCTATCCTTTTTACAGTTCAGATGCATCCAGTGCCGTTTTTGCAGGGTCGGATGTCAGACACGGGCTCATCGGTCCGGGAATCGATGCCTCGAATTCCTTCGAACGGACACACGTCGACTCACTTGTGAATACATTGAAGCTATTAAAGCATTATCTGCAATCAGAAATAGTTTAGTTATATTACATGCATGTTATAAATTCTTTCGGTGCAAAATACAACCATCAATTTGTTTAGGGTGAGACGATGGATAAGGAATCGAAACCTATGTACCGGAATTTTAATGATAATGTAAACTATATAAAAGACAGACTTGCCGTTGACAAAAGCTTTGATGTCATTCATTTAGACTTGGAGTATGCGGGTCGACGGATGGCCATGTTCATGATTGATGGATTTGTAAAAGATGATATCCTCCATTTACTGATGAAATTTCTTGCAAGGCTGAAAGAGGACCAGTTAGAACCTGACCCGCTCGAAAAATTATTAAAAACAAATATACCTTATATTGAATTGGACAAACTGGGCGATTTAGATCAAGCTTCAGATCAAGTTCTAGCTGGTCCAATAGCATTGATTGTTGAAGGCATTGATCAAATCATCATGATTGATGCTCGTACTTATCCTGTCAGAGGAGTAGCAGAGCCCGATCTTGAAAGAGTGGTAAGGGGTTCGCGTGATGGATACGTAGAAACTATTGTTTTCAACACTGCATTGACTAGGAGGAGAGTGAGGGACAGGTCGCTAAGAATGGAATATCTGAGCGTGGGCAGGCGTTCAAAAACCGATGTTTGTGTCTGCTATCTGGAAGATATAGCAGATATGGAGAGAGTCAAAACATTGAAAGAACACTTGAAAAAAATCGATACAGATGGCTTGCCGATGGCAGAAAAAACAATTGAAGAATTTCTATGCGGAAGGCACTGGAATCCCTACCCCACAATCAGGTACACAGAACGGCCCGACACAGCGGCTGCACATTTATACGAAGGACACATACTTCTTATAATCGATGGCTCGCCGAGCGTTATGATCACACCAGCCACTTTTTGGCATCACTTGCAGCATGCAGAAGAATACAGACAAAAACCGTTTATAGGTGCCTATTTACGATTTGTGCGGTTTATTGCTGTTATTGCATCCATCTTTATATTGCCTTTATATTACCTGTTTTCAAAGCAGCCGGATTTGTTGCCTGAAAACCTTTCATTTATCGGGCCGAGCCAGGATGGAACTGTCCCGATTTTGGTTCAATTTTTAGTCGCTGAAGTAGGAATCGATATGCTCAGGATGGCTGCTATCCATACTCCTACAGCCCTTGCGACCGCACTTGGATTGGTGGCAGCCATCTTAATCGGGGAAGTCGCTGTAGAAGTAGGATTGTTTTCTCATGAAGTCGTATTGTATTTGGCTGTTGCTGCTATCGGTACTTTTGCCACTCCAAGTTATGAACTTAGTCTGGCCAATCGGACATACCGGATTATACTGCTGATAGCCACAGCTATATTCGGTGTCAAAGGATATGTTGCAGGGATTACCATCTGGATTTTTTACCTATTGCGTATGGATTCATTCAGAATCGGATATCTTTGGCCTTTCCTGCCATTCTCCGCAAGGGCATTGCGTGACGTACTGATTCGCTCCCCGATTCCATTGAAAAACCGAAGACCAACTTTCCTCAATCCACAAGACCCCGACCGCTAAAACGGCCGGGTTTTTTGTTTTACTTTTTAATGACCCCATCCTTGTTATCTTCTATAAACTGTGACATAACTAGTTTCACTAAACGTGACTCCTACCATCCTTTTTGGATTGAGTGGCGGTCCAGCGCTGCGGAAAAACACTCGCTTTCCGTGGGGAACGCTTCAGCCTCCTCGCCGGAAAACCACCGGCTGTGGGGTCTTCAGACTGTTCCTTTCCCACACTGGAGTCTCGTATTTTTCCGGAGCGCCGGGTTAGCATTCAACTAAAATAAGAACAAGAAGAAGCCACACAAAAATGAATTTTCACTAGTTCGCAGTTTCCCTCAACTGTAAAGTCGGGAAACAAAAGTGGTTTCTAAAAGAGTAGATAAATTATTCCTTTACGATTGAAAAATGATATAATATCAATTGGTGATTTTTATGAAAACGATTTATGATGTAAGACAATTATTGAAAAAGTTTGGCACAATCATTTACTTGGGAGATCGGCTCGCCGACTTGGAGATGATGGAAGATGAGTTGCGAGAATTATTTGTGTCACAGTTTATCACATCCCAAGAATACCAAATGGCGATCAGTGTTCTGCAGAAAGAAAAACAGAATTTATAGACGAGTTTTCATTCAATAGGGGGAAGAAAAATATGGCTGAAAAATATGCGATCGGGATAGATATCGGTGGAACGACAGTTAAGCAGGCAATAATCAGTGAATCGGGTACCATTATTGACAAGTGGGAAATCGAAACAAATACGGCTAATGGCGGCATATCCATTCCGGATGACATCTGGGCGTCTATTGAAAAAAAACTGGAAGAACTGGCCATTAACAAAGACTTTATCCTCGGTATCGGTGCAGGTGCCCCAGGTTTTGTTGAACCATCGACAGGCATTGTTTCCATAGCAGTTAATATAGGGTGGAAGGACTTTGATTTAAAAGGACAATTGGAAGAAAAATCAGGTCTCCCTGTTTTAGTGGATAACGATGCCAATATTGCTGCCTTGGGTGAAAACTGGCTAGGCTCGGGAAACCAGGCTGACAATTTGGTCGCCGTCACACTTGGTACTGGTGTCGGTGGGGGCATTATATCCAATAAATTGATTTTGAATGGAGCGAATGGAACGGCTGGAGAAATCGGACACTTCACTGTTGAACCTGATGGGGCACCATGCAACTGCGGGCGGAGGGGTTGTCTCGAAACAATCGCTTCAGCTACAGGTATAGCGAGACTTGCTTCGGATGTAGTGGCAAGCGGTTGTGAAACTATACTAAGAAATTATTTAAATGATAATGGAAAAGTAACTTCAAAGGATGTCTTTGAGGCTGCAGAGAAAGACGATCAGGCTGCTATAGAGCTTATTGAGCATGTTACAGATGTTTTGGGATTGGCCATTGCAAATACAGCCACTGTGATTAACCCGAGCAAGATTGTCATTAGTGGCGGAGTTTCATTGGCGGGTGAACAGTTGTTACGCCCACTTCGAAAAGCTTTTGACAAACATGCACTTCCACGTATCAGCGAAGCGTGTGAATTTGTGATAGCAGAGTTGGGAAATGATGCTGGAGTTATAGGAGCTGCCTTTTTAGTGAAGCAGGCCCAACAAGGCTGATCAATCTTTTTACAGAAGTGCTGCATGTGAAAAATAAACCCTTTGACCAGGGTTTATTTTTCTGTGCATATCTATTAAAATATAGAAATATTAAATTAAAGTAAAAAAAACAAGCACACTATGAAACTTTTTTAAACCGACCATCGTCTATATTAATAGCGTTTATTTTACCGTCCCGGTGGAATATATTATTGAACTGTAAGCGTAATGTAAATTGTAAAACTCAAAATGAATCTAAAAAACTATGAAAAGGAACCAATGATAGGAGGAATCATCATGTCTAAGCGACAAGTTAATATACCATTGTATATTATTGCCAGTATTTTATTTGGCCTTAAGACATATATTGTGTATCGGTTCATATTTAACATTTCGTTGGATAATCCGATGCAGGAATTAATTTTGTTTATTAATCCATTCGCTTCCGCCTTTTTGATATTCGCGGTCAGTGTCTGGTTTGTGAAAAAGCGCCAACTGAAATTTTTGCGATATACCGCTTTTCTCGGGACGATTATACTATATTTCAACTTGATTTTTTATAGGAATTTCACCGACTTCATTACTATTCCAGTCCTTTTCCAGGGAAGCAATGCGGCTGATTTGGGATCCAGCATTTTGTCCCTGGTCCATCTTCAGGACTTACTGTTGTTTGCGGATGTTGCGATTATTTGGTACTTGAGCAGAAAACGTCCGGAAGACATGGCCGTTTCTTACCGCAAGCGAGCCAAGACGATGGCACTGAGTATGTCGTTGTTGTTCCTGCTTTTCAACTATGTTCTTGCTGAAATTGAGCGCCCTCAATTGCTGCAAAGAACATTTGACCGGGAATATTTAGTGAAAAACCTTGGCGTCTTCAATTATCATATTTATGATATTGCTTTACAATCCAAGACGAAGGCACAACGTGTGTTTGCCGATGGAACCGAAATGCCCGAAATCAAAAAATATGTGGACAACAATGCAACTAGTGAACAAAAATCGGATTTGTTCGGTATAGCAGAAGACAAAAATGTCATCTTTGTTTCTTTGGAATCAGTTCAAAGCTTCGTAATTAATAACGAAGTGAACGGAGAGGAAATTACGCCTTTCTTGAATGATTTAATCGATGACAGTTACTATTTTGAAAACTTCTACCACCAAACACAACAGGGCAAAACGTCCGATTCAGAATTTCTTGTAGAGAATTCCTTGTATCCTTTGCCAAGAGGTGCTGTTTACTTCACCCATGGCCAAAACGAGTATAATGCTTTGCCTGAAATTCTGAAAGAAGCAGGGTATCACTCGTCTGTTTTTCATGCAAACAATAAAAGTTTCTGGAACCGTGATGTAATGTACGACAACATAGGTTATGATAAGTTTTTTGATGTCGATTCTTATGAAGTCAATGAAGAAAATTCAATCGGTTGGGGATTGAAGGACAAGGAATTTTTCGACCAATCGATTAAATATTTGCAAGGTCAGCAACAGCCTTTCTATTCAAAATTTATCACGCTCACGAATCATTATCCATTTGATTTGGATGAGGAAGATGCGTCTATCGACCAATATGATTCGAATTCCAGAACACTTAATCAATATTTCCCGACTGTAAGGTACACGGACGAAGCGGTACAACAATTCTTTGCCGATTTGAAGGAATCCGGTCTTTATGAAGATTCCATCATCGTTTTGATGGGAGATCATTATGGGATTAGTGAGTTCCATAACAAAGCGATGAGCCAGTATCTTGGAAAAGAAGAAATCACTCCTTATGACCATGTCCAATTGCAACGAGTTCCTTTCTTTATCCATATTCCTGGACAAGAAGGGGGAGTTATCTCAGACATCGCGGGACAAATAGATGTCAAACCAACCCTTCTGCATTTGCTGGGGATTGAGAATGAAGACGATATAACATTCGGTACAGACTTATTCACTGAAGACCGTAAAGATTTCATCGCATTGAGGGACGGCAGCTTTATCAGTGATGAATATATTTACAGCAAAGGACAATGTTTCAATAGGGAAACAGGTGAATTGATCGAAACCGATCCAACTGGATTAGACCAGGGAAATGAACAGGATAGTGCCTGCCAGCCAATTAAAGAGAAGGTGGAAAAAGAACTTTCTTATTCAGACCAAATAATTTATGGCGACTTATTCCGTTTCTATAATTTCGAAGAGGATGAGTAAAGAAAAAGGCATTCCATTTAGTGGAATGCCTTTTTCAATAATCTGTATGAGGAAATCCTTTTTCAATTAGAGCATTTTTTGGGATAGGTGAATCGAAGGAGGGTAAAAAGAAAAATCCCTACCCATAGCCGGGTAGGGACTCATCGTTTTTAAGATGCGAAAAGCTCCGTGTAGATGGTTGCAATGGAAAAAAATCCAAACACTAAGACAGATAAACCGGCAAATGCAACTGCGAACATGTTTTTAGCTTTTAACTCCCGGATAACAGCAATAGCGCAAAGAATTGTGACAACTAGCAGCATTAGTGCTAAAACCATTATTCCAAACCTCCTTGTCAGATTCCTAAGCCTGTGTAAGGAATTATTTGTTTTAATATGTATTAGATAATATCTCCTCATACATTTTAAAACAAATTATATGATTTGTCGAGATATACATGAACGTTTTATACTATGTTTTATAGGAGTGATATAGATGCACATAGAGAAGTTATCATTAGGACCGCTGGGAACAAATTGTTACATATTATACCAACAGGAGAAAGCGTTGATTATCGATCCAGGAGGAGATCCAGAGGAATTAGTTTCTTGGATAGAAGATAAACATCTAAAACCTTTGGCAGTCTTGCTGACACATGCCCACTTTGATCATATAGGGGCTGTTGATGTTGTCCGCGACCGCTTCAATATATCGGTATACGTCCATGAGGAAGAAGCTGACTGGCTTCCCAATCCTAATTTGAATGGATCTTCATTATTTCAGTCAGAACCCATATCTGCACGTCGGGCAGACGAATTTATCGGCAAAGGTAATAAACAAATAGGTGGATTCGAATTTGAGGTAAGAGAGACACCAGGACATTCTCCGGGAGGAGTATCATTTGTTTTCCATCATGATAGCTTTGTGATTTCCGGTGACACACTTTTCCAGGCTGGAATCGGAAGGACGGACTTGCCGGGAGGAGATTATGATATCCTGCTAAATAGTATCAAAACGGAACTTTACACATTGGCAGATGACTATAAGGTGTACCCCGGTCATGGCGGTCCTACTAGTATCGGAATAGAGAAAAAAAGCAATCCATTCATTAAACAAGGATAAACTCCCATATAAAAAAACTCCGGTTCCAATCGTGGAAACCGGAGCTTTTTTTAATGCCCAAAGCCGGGAACTAGTATGAAGTTTGAATAGTAAGTAAAACCGATAAAGAATACGGTACAATAAGCACCAAATAAGTACATATACATTCTTTCAGACAAGTTCAAGTAGCTGACCGCTACGAAAAATACAGTTTGTACTAAAAACAGCATCGTCAGGTTATTCAAACCAGCTATGAAAAACATCACTGTAAAGATACCCGTCCAAAAGGCAAGAACTCGATACATTCTATCCATACTTTCCCTCCTTTACAAAGGTTGCATATCATCGTTATTATAAACGAGTGAAAATACATTGTAAATAAATCTTATCATATTCTGTCATTTATGTGTCCGCTATCATAATATAAATACTAAAAAAACTGGGCTAGCTGGATTCGAACCAGCGAATGACGGAATCAAAATCCGCTGCCTTACCGCTTGGCTATAGCCCATAGAAGATTTTCTCCCTTTTAGTATTGTTCAGCAGACTCCATTTATGCGGGAAAATCCAAAAAAGTTATATCTTTTTCTGTATGATAGACAGTTCCTTGGTTTGATGTTACTTGTACCTTCAAATGGTAGGGAGCATTCGAGGGTTGAAAAAATTCTATCGTAACCTTTCCGGTAGGGTAATCGTATTCGAATTCAGTTTGGTCCGTTATTAAAGCGTGATTTTCCGTTTCTTCAATAAATTCGATCATCCCCATTTCAAGTAAATTGTCGACGATTAGTTGTTCTGTCTGTTTATAGGTGATTTCCAAGTTGTTTTTATATACGGAAACAGCGGTGCTTGATAAGAACAAAGTTAAAACGGCAAGTCCGGCAATAAAGGGGAAAAAATAGCCATTATTGTTAGCCAGTCTATTCATAGCAGCTGAAGGCTTTTTCATATGTCTCTCCTTCCGTAGTGGTGATGGAAACGGATATTCCGTGTGCTAGTTTGGCAACTTGAAAATCAGCTACATCTCTCAACAGAATTTCATGGCCTTTGCCGAGAACCTGTCTCCGGACCACATTTCCATACTGACTGATATGGACCGTTTCACTTCCTGCATGGTGAAGAACTAGTTCATCGTTTTGTATGGCAATACGATTTGCTTGGAAGATTTCATCTGCTGTAAAGAAGAAGAACTGTCGTGTAGCTAGCTCTTGATAATGATCTTCAGATTCCGAGAGGCTACGGAAAAGAAAGGGAATAAAAGGGAGCATCAAGAATAGGATGCATAACGCAAATAGCATGGTCAGGAATGTAAATCCTTCACTCCCTTGCAATATTGTATAAACAAAACGATTCGGTGCTTTGTTTTTCACTTTTCCAATAAGCACATCCTTTCACAAGACGATTCTCGATCTTGAATTCAAAATCGACATTTGTATGGAAAATGACAGCCCTGTTGTTGGAAGGAACAGGAAAGTCGGACAGAATGATCCGGTCATGAAGTTCGGACTGGATGCTTCTTTTGAGTTTCAACTCGTATTCTGCCATTTTCAATTGATAAATGACAGGTATCAGAGTTGAGAGAATCAATAAAAAAACACAGAGGGAAACTAAAATCTCTACCATGGAAATCCCTTTATTGTTCCACAATGTAACTCCTACCTTTGCCTAATGGGAATACGATCCTGTAAGTTTTGCTGTCTGTTTTCAAATACATCGTTCCTGGATTTTTTAAAGTTCCCTTATAGGTGAAAGTGATGGGCATTTTTAAAGAATTCAATTCGATTGTCCAATTGGCTGGGATATCTCTGGATATTATCACCTTTCCCAATCCCCCTTGCCTGATCGTATAAGAATGGCTGGCCGGCTGTATGTCCAATGTGTAAAATCTCTTACTGTTAGTCATGGATAACTGTTGAAGGTAAAGGATGTCGCTTTGGAATGTACGCAAAAATTGCTCTGTTTTATACTTCTCGACCAACCGCTCCGAAATAGAAACTGCAAATAACATGAAAATCGCGGACATACTTAAAACAACGAGTACTTCAATCAAAGTGAAACCTTCTTGTTTTCTTGCTGTTTTCATTGTTCCACAAGCACGATTTCCCCGCTCTCGATGGCAAGCGATTTAGACCCGCCATCACAAGTTGTCGATTTAAGGTAATTTTCATTTTCTAGTTCGCTTATTTGTTGTGGAAACGAGCCATATTCCAGTTTGTAAGCGGTCATTTGGCCCGTAGCCATTTCGATTAATGCATCGCAGCCTTTTGATTGAACTTCCTCATTTTGATGGGCTAGATTGGGAATGATAAGAATCATAAGCACGGAAATGACGGTAAGTACCAAAAGCATTTCAATCAATGTAAATCCCCGTTGGTTTTTCATTTGTTTCCTCCTTTTTAAATGTTATCGATAAGATGAAACATGGGCAGCATCAGTGACAGATAAACAACGATAATTAATCCCGCAAGAAGGGTGAAAACTGCTGGTTGAATTATGCTGATCAATTTCTTGATTTTTTCCTGCAATCGTTCGATGAGGACTTCTGCATAGACAGTTAAATCCTTTTCTAAAGCCTCGTTGTTGACATTTTTATGAAATATTTCGGCTAATTCCTTTTCCAATAGTAATAAGCCCGGAAGAACCGAATCCAAATGGGAACCTTTCTCCAGATTTTCAACCATGATCGACGCGTAATAGGATAAGATGGGAAGGCGTGTCTGATTCTTAAGAATATGAAACGCTTCTTTTATGGGCATCCCTGTTTTTAATAAAGAGCCCAGATGTAGAGAAAAAAGGTAGGTTGTGTTAATTCGTATAAAACTACGAACCAGAGGGATGGTATTGTAGATTTTTATTCGTGTGCCAATCCAAAGGGAAGGCTTGATCAACAACCAGAACGGCATAACCAGAATACCAGCAATAAACAAAGCATTCATTCCGACGAAAGTTATATCGATAAGTCGGAAGGAGAAAGTTGTAATTTGTGCCGTTTGGCCAGTCGAGGCAAAAAGCTGCTGAAAGGAAGGGTATACGGAGTGTTTGACAAAGAAGAGCAGAAATCCAAATAGAACTAGCAAAAATAACGGATAACGGGATGTGCGTTGAAATTTCTTCGTGTGTATAGCTTGTCTTTCTACCATTTTCCTGCAGGCTGTGATCGTGTGAGCCAAATCGCCATTCGCTCTGCAGAAGTACAAATAAGCAAGTATGTTGTCATGAAAGTTTGCATCTTTAAAAGCTTCATCGATGGGTTTTCCATCATATAAGGAAATAGACATTTTCTCAACCAGTGTGGCAAGTTTGGGATCCCACTTAATCATCTCGAGACTTTGCATGACGGTATATCCACTCGTTATAAGTCTTTCCAGCCTTTTTATAAACTTCAGCTGAAGGTCGAGTGAGGGCTTACTTTGCCGCACCTTTGAAAAAGGTTTCTTTTGTTGTAAATCCATACGCAAAGGCTTTCCTCCTTAAATGGTCAAATGAAAGAAATGGCCTTTCCACCGTTTTTTCATTTATTGCGTTTGTCAATTGATTGGAATCCAACAGTTCCATGATGGCAGCTCTTGAAGGAAGGTGCGGCTGAGTGATGATGGAAATTAGCTCGAGGGATGCCACTGCTATCAGAGTTTGGTGTAAGTCACTTTTTTTAATTCCCATTTCCTTCAATCTGTGAATGGTCCCTACTGCATTCTTAGCGTGAAGTGTGCTAAGAACCAAGTGGCCACTGTAAGCGGCATGAAAGGCGAAATGGGCTGTTTCCTTATCGCGGATTTCTCCAACCATGAGAATATCCGGATCGTGCCTCAAAGCCGCTTTCAACCCTGCTTGATATGTTATTCCTGCCTTTTCGTTGACTTGGACTTGCAAAATGTCGTGGATTTCTCTTTCGACAGGATCTTCGAGAGTGATTGCCTGGAAAGACTTTTCCCTCAGCAGGGTTTGAAGCAATGCATATAAAGTTGTCGTTTTACCACTTCCGGTCGGGCGGGTGATATAAATACATTAATAAAAATCGACATTCGTCACTACTATCTCATCCTTACCCCGCACCGACTGGTCGCTTCTTACGGGAGGTTTAGGAATTACTTCAAATTGGATTTCTCTTATAAAGGTCGAAATGAACCTTTGCTGTTCTTCAATGGTTAAGTTCCGGAAGTTTTCATTGAAGGACAGAACAATCTTTTTTAGGGATTCTATGTCCATTGTTACAGGCTCCCGGTATTCTGCCACTTTCTTTTTCAATTCTTCATAAGGTTCTTTGGTCTCTTCCATGAGCTTCATGAATTCTTCGTCGTTCATCAGATCGGCAGCCCAGGCCCGTTGGAATTTTTCTCTTTTCCGTTCGATTTGCTTTAATTGTTTTTCATAAAAACTTTTTGTATTGTCTTCTTCGATTTCTTTTACCGGTTCAATATTAATTTCTCTCATATATTTATACAGTGCGTCTACGAATCGATTTTCACCGATACTTTTATTAAAGGCGTTCACTTTAGCGCAGGGCGGGCAACGATAAGTGGAATGCTGATAAATAGTCCCGTTGCTTCTTGTTCTAACATACCTGTTGACGGCAAGCTTTTTTCCACATCCTGGACACTTGAGAATACCTTGAAATAGATAAGTGCTTTTTATTTCCCTTCGTCTAATTTGCGTGCGATCATCCAGCACTTTTTGCAGTTTCATGAATTCCTCTTTGCTTATAATTCCTTCATGTGTATCCTCATATACTTTATCATTCCACCTGGTCGCACCGTATAAAGCCGGGTTTCTCAGAATACGGAAAACGGCCGTAGCCGACCAATTTGCCCTGTCGTTGTTGGTCTTGTTCAGATACTCTGCAACCGCAAGCACCGATTTACCCGATTTCAATTTTTCAATCATATCCAGAATCACAAGGGACTTTTCATTCTTAACAAGTTTCTCTTTTTCATTCAGATCAAAACCGTAAGGGATATTACCGACTCGTTCTCCTCCGGAAACTTTTTCTTCCAACGCCATTTTCACGCGCTCTGAGAGGTTTTCCGTTTCCCATTGAGCCAAAGCAGCGACAATGGTGATAAACATCCTGCCCATGGCTGTCGACGTGTCATAGGGCTCTGTGGCCGATTTAAAGACACAGTTATATTTGTCGATTTCGGCAAGCATCTTATGCAAATCCAGAACAGAACGGGTAAAGCGATCCAGGCGGTAAACAAGAATCATGGAAATTTTACCTTGCTGCATATGTTCCATCAATCTTTGGAGTTCAGGTCTTTTTGTATCCTTACCTGAAATACCTTCATCTATATAAAATTTATAATCATCCCAGCCTTGGGCTGTACAAAAAGCGACAAGTCTTTCCTTTTGTGCCGATATGGAATAACCTTCCTTGGCTTGTTCAAGAGTGGATACCCGGATATAAATTCCTATTGTCATAAAAAATCTTCCTTTTTCTGCAAAATTATTAGAACATCTGTTCGTATTTATGATACTATAGTTGTAGATAATTCGTCCATACCCGACAATTTGTGATTTAGCTAACAGTAAAATTTTTGTAATCATGTTATAATTTAGACAATTAAGCCGTTCGGCTGAACAAAGCCGGCGAGTAGTTCTAACTACTCGTCATCGCCTACTTCGATCCATTCATACAATTCTTCCATTTGACAGTGGAGGATGGATGCAATGTTTTTTGCCACCTGGAGAGACATTCCCTGCCTCCCAGATGCGTATTTGTTTATTTGCTGGACGGTAATTTTTAGTTTGTTCGCTAGCTGCGTCTGTGTCATTCCCGATTCGTATAAACGTTCTCGAAGTAGGCATCTACCGACTTTGTACGTCAAATAGACACCCTTTCATTATTACATCAACTAGGAGTTGTTCATGGTGAAAAAAACTATTGATCTAATGGAATTATTAAGTAAATTGGCAAAAGAAGAAATGAAAAAACAAAGTACTACTTCATCCCGCGCAAAGAACGAATGAATGCTATGGCGCCTTCGATTTCTTCCTTGGAAGCCTCTTCACCATCGATATTCAACCTGTATTTTTCCATGAGCTCTTCCACAGATAACTCTTTGGTGTCGTTTATAAATTCCTCTTCACTAGATGTGGTTTTATCTGAGTCACTTCTTCCCAAGAGGTAATCAACTGTCACCCCGAAGAAATCAGCTAAATCATAAAGTCTTTTTTGTCGTGGCACTCGATCGGACTCACCATTTTCATAATGACT
Organism: Sediminibacillus massiliensis; assembly: GCF_900156915.1. Taxonomy (GTDB): domain Bacteria; phylum Bacillota; class Bacilli; order Bacillales; family Amphibacillaceae; genus Sediminibacillus_A; species Sediminibacillus_A massiliensis. The sequence goes on from NZ_LT732535.1 coordinate 258,093, forward strand.
CACAGAAGTTCGGGGCATGTTCAATTTTTTCGCTAATTCTTCTTGTGATAAGCCCCGTTCTTCCCTTAGTTTCCTCAACCTTTTCGAGAAACTCATTTTTCCCTTTCTCCTTTCTATTGCACCAAATTTATTATATATGATAATGTTCGTTAAAAAAACATGTGCGTTTATCGCAATTATATGTTGACATGTTCGTTTATAGCACCTATAATCAAGTTAAGTTCTTAAAACGAACATAACGAGAAGGAGGTGTCAGCATGTTGACATCAAGAAAACCAAGGTCGGCATTGGTGGATGCCCGGAAGAAACTGGGATTGTCGCAGGAAGATTTAGCCAGTAAAGTGGGTATTTCCCGCGGTTATCTTTCCAATGTGGAAGCTGGAAAGTTCGGTCCATCACTGAAAATTGCAAGTCGGATAGCGAAAGTGCTTAACAAGTCTGTTGAAGACCTTTTTTTATAGTTATATAGTGCGTTTTCCGCACGTATTTTATACATGGAGAGGAGAATTTATTTTGCAGACAAAAATTAACAAGCCTTCAATCCCGGCTTCCACCATGAAGGAGATGTCCAAATTCTTCATGAAAACTTCGGTACCACGGATATTGGCAGCAAGAAAGGAAGAAGCAAACAAAGCAAAGGAGGAAGGGAAGTGAACGTTGTGGCAATCAGGCAAACCGAGCAAATGACCTTTGGTGAAATGTTCGAGTACACAAAACGGTTCAATGAAATCATGGAATGCTCAACTGGTGATATAAGGGATTTCCGTTTGGCAGCACTTATGTCCGACTTGGAAGAAAGGTACTTAATTCCAGCTTTCCATAATGAAGCCTTTGAAGCAGACCATCCAGAGTTAATGCAGCTGTTTCGTTCGGTGAGTATGGCAAGAAGTCTTTAAACATTTTGAAGTAAGGAGGATAGCAATGAGTGAAAGAATTACACCGAATTGGATAGATTTAGTGGATAAATCGGATGATGAATTGCGAGATATTTTATCAGAATTAAACAGTCCGTCACTAAGAAAACTGACAAGAGAGGCGATTCATGCACTTGAAGATTATCGTGATTATGTCCAACACGAAAAAGAAGAAAAGCAATGGCTATACGGAAAGTTAAATCAAATAGGGAACATTATTGAGCGTGGAAGAAAAGAAATTCCTAATTCAAATTTAAGCCATAGGACCGACCATTAACCAATAGTCCGACCAAACTAAATACGAAGGAGGGTGTATGGTGAATGGATGCTACAAACGAGACCCGCAATCCATTAAATGAGGTGCAGATAACTGAGTTGAAAAACATCGCCGACAAGAGACTTTCACCATATCATAAGCAGATTTTATCTAGGCTAATCGGAGAGCATTCTCGCTTACAGAGAGATCGCTACTCGATATCTGAAGAAAAATGTATAAAAGTCATTGCCTCAGCTACAAAACGAGTAGGCGGATACACAGACGGGATTATTGAAATCAGAATCGATGATTCAATCAACCATAAGTTTCTACCCGCGCATCAGTTAAAAGCGCTAGCCGGAGCAAAAAGGATTAACCAATACAAAAAGATTGAAGGCTGGCTTAACACAAAAGAAGGCAGAGAGTGGGCGCTTAAAACACCTCATGTCACCAATTTTTAATATCAAGAAAGAGAGTGATCGCATGGAATACGAAAAGCATTTCCTCTCCGAAGATTTTACACACTTGAATGTTCAAATCAATCGTATGCACCAGTCAAGTTTGGACGTTATTGATTTCACACTACAAGGCGATTTGAAGAAAGCAGAACAAGCTGCACATCAAATCTATAAAGCTCTTAACATAGTAAAAGCATTAAACAGCAAGAAAGTGATTCGGGATGACCAGGAAAGGCATGCAATGGCGACAAGGAAGGCTTTCTTCTGATGAGTGACAAATCGTATTGGATTTTTCATTCCGCGTTAGGTGCAGGTGTATTGGTCTTCTTGATTTGGGCCATCATCATAACTCTTTAAAGGAGGTGAGGAGATTGAGAGAGATTAAATTTAGAGGATATGACGGCATGACGTGGATATACGGTTCTGCTGTTCAGTATGACAACGATACTGACACCTGGTACATGATTGAGTTTAATGGTCCAGATGATGACTGGGTAATGGTTGGGGAAGTTGGGCAATTCACAGGACTGTACGACCGTAATGGGAGGGAGATTTTTGAGGGGGATATTGTCGAAGTGTCTGACCACCCTTTTCCGTTAGCGAACGGAGTTTACGAAGTCGGTTATAACGAAGTGATGGAATTATCAGCCGGAGGATACTTGCTTTTTCGGGTTAGAAAGTATTGCAAAGTCATCGGCAACAATCATGATAACTCTGAACTTCTTGAAAGGAGGTGAGAAAGTTGCTGAAGAGATTCTTGGTCGTAATCAAAGTAAGTAAAGGTACTTACAGACAAAAAGAAGTTCGAACATTGGATTCAGAGAAGGATTTACGGGAGTTAATCGGGAGTATTGTGACTAGTAGTCCGAATGCTTTGGAAGACACAAGAGAATTAATTTCCATCTTTGAGGTTGATTTAATTTACGGAAAAATTAAAGAACTGGAGCCGGTTTTGCGAGACATGAAGCTAGTTCTAAAAGAGAAAAAATAACTCACTGCGCCAACAGTGAGCCTGAAACAAACATTGTACATGAGTCAATTTTATAGCAATGAATTAGAGAATACAAGAGGAGGAAAAAAACATGGAAATCAAATTGAAAATCGAAGCACCCGGCTTGGAAGGTGCTATCCATACACTTGCACAGGTTTTAGCCAATTATGAACTGCCGTCAAATGGAAACGGAGGGGAAAAGGTTCCTGCTACATCGATTCAGCCCGAGCAACCATCTCAACCTGAAGTACCGCAACAACAAAATCAGCAAGCACCACAAGAAACCACGGTTCCTGTACAGCAGCCACAACAAGAGTCTGCGGTGCCTGTTCAGCAAACACAGCAACCGCCGGTACAGCCTCAACAAGAGTATCAACAACCGACACAGCAGCAACAGCCAGTTCAGCCAGAACAGCAAACTCAACCGCAGCCGGAACAACAGCAGCAAGGGGTGCCGACTTCCAACCCAACGTATAGCATGGATCAACTCGCTGTCGCAGCAACGCAATTGGTAGACGCGGGTAAACGGGAAGAGCTGGTATCTTTGCTTTCCGTATTCGGTGTACAAGCCCTGACTGCGCTTCCTAAAGAACAATACGGAGCGTTTGCAACAAAGTTGCGTGAAATGGGTGCCAAAATATGACGGGAGAAATCGCCCACGCTGACCGGGCACATGCTCTACTTTCAGCGAGTGCTTCCAGCCGTTGGCTGACCTGTACACCGAGTGCCCGGTTGGAGGACCAATTCGAAGAAACTACTTCGTTTTTCGCTGAAGAAGGTACGCTTGCCCATGAAATCGCAGAACTGAAATTACGAAAGCATTTTACTGAGCCGATGGCCAAAGCGACTTTTACAAGACGGTTGAACAAGCTTAAGAAGAAAACGTACAACGATGAATTGTTATTCCAAAAAGAAATGCTAAAGCATACGGACACCTATTTGGACTATGTGAAAGGCATCGCTATTGGACTTTCAACAGAGCCCTATGTAGCCATTGAAAAAAGAATAGATTACAGCTCCTTTGCTCCTGAAGGGTTTGGTACAGTGGACTGCCTCTTGATAGCAGGTGAAACACTGTACGTTACGGATTTTAAATACGGGAAAGGGGTTCCGGTCAGTGCGGAAGACAACTCCCAAATGAAGTTGTATGCCCTGGGCGCTTATTTGGAATACAGCTTTCTTTACCCGATCAAGAATGTTCACTTAGCCATCATCCAACCTAGATTGGATAACGAATCGGAGTTCACGCTTACCATCGAAGAACTGCTTGCTTGGGGAGAATCAATCAAACCCAAAGCCGATAAAGCTTTTAAGGGTGAAGGCGAATTTGTGCCAGGTGAACACTGTAAATTCTGTAAAGCAAAAGCAAAATGCCGTGCCAGGGCAGACCAGTTCACGGCTTTGGAAGATTTTAAACAAATGAAACCTCCTTTGATATCCGACGAGGAAGTGGGAGGGATATTGGAAAAGGGCCAGCACATAGAGTCCTGGGTCAAAGCATTGAAAGACTATGCCCTGAAAGAAAGCCTGAAAGGAAAAGAGATTCCCGGTTGGAAAGCTGTCGAAGGAAGAGGATCCAGAGTGTACAAAAACCAAGATGCTGCTTTCGATGAATTACAGAATAGGGGCATCGATGAAGCCGTGCTTTACGAACGGGTCCCGTTGACCGTACCGAAACTGGAAAAAGAACTTGGCAAAAAACAGTTCCGTGATTATATGGAAGAACCTGGCCATGTGCTGAAATCGGCAGGGAAACCAACCCTTGCTCCTGCATCAGACAAAAGAAAAGCGATCACCAACGAAGTGGATGCAGCGGAGGATTTCAATTGATGGAACAAGATTACGAATTTAAGGAGGTGTCAGCGTTGGAATGCGTAAAATGCGGGCGTGAGTTGAAAGACAAGCGAAGCATAGAACGTGGTTATGGACCAACTTGTTGGAAAAAGGCCCAGGAAGAAGCCGAGAAGGAAAAGCAAAGTGACAGCTAGTTAAATCTCTTATGTGAATCTATTAACTACTAAAACCTATAAAAATTTCAATCAAAGGAGAAATGTAAACATGGAAAACCAAACAAGAATTGTAACTGGAGAAGTACGCTTCAGCTTTGTGAGTCTGCTAAAGCCCCGTGAGGATCAATATGGTGGTGCTCCGAAATATAGTGCAACAATCTTGGTGCCGAAGTCTGATACAGCAACCAAACAAAAAATCGATGCAGCTATCGAAGCAGCCAAGCAAAAAGGTAAATCGGATAAATGGAACGGTGTCATCCCTCCGGTAGTATCGATTCCTGTTCACGATGGGGATGGCGTTAAACCTTCTGACGGGATGCCGTTCGGAGAAGAATGCAAAGGTCACTGGGTTTTCACGGCAACTACTGGGGAGGATTACCCGCCGAAAGTAGTTGATGCTAATTTGAATCCTATCTTGGATGCTACAGAAGTATATAGCGGTATGTATGGAAAAATTGCACTCAATTTCAACCCTTATGCGTTCCAAGGGAAAAAAGGCATCGGGGTTTATATCAGCACAAACGTACAAAAAACACGGGACGGAGAGCCGTTGGGCGCTTCTGCACCTGCAGCTGATGAGGACTTTGGTAGCGGTGGCCAAGCTCCACAGCAGCAGTATCAGCCGCAACAACAGTATCAACAACCTAACCAGGGCTTTAATCAACAACCTCAGTATCAGCAGCCAAGTCAGCAGTACCAACCATCACAACAGGGGTATGGCCAACAACCACAGCAACAGCCGAACCAGGGACAACAGCAGCAATTTGACCCTATTACCGGAAAACCTCTAAACGGTGGCGTTTATGGAATATGATTGGCACTTTGAATATCGACATCGAAACTTTTAGCAGCATAGACATCAAGAAAGCGGGACTGTACAGATATGTGCAGTCTCCCGACTTTCAAATCCTTTTATTCGCTTATTCTGTGAATAAAGGGCCGACTCAAATAGTGGATCTAGCACAAGATGAATTTATTCCCTTGCACATTATCGAAGCTTTAGAAAATCCGGAAGTTACAAAGCATGCCTATAACGCCCCTTTTGAATGGTATTGCCTTAGTAAGCACTTGGGTATGTATGGAAAACATACAGTGGACTGGTTAAGTCAGTGGCGTTGCACGATGTTTCACGGCTTATATTGTGGTTACACTGCCGGGTTAGGTCCAACAGCCAAAGCACTCGGATTGGCACAATCCAAACAAAAAATGACTGTAGGTAACTCTCTTATCAAAGTGTTTTCTACTCCTACAAAACCGACAAAAAAGAATGGCGGACGGACAAGAACACTTCCCCATCATGAGCCGGAAAAATGGGAGCTTTTCAAAGAATACTGCATCCAGGACGTTGAAGTGGAGAAAGAGATCGAAAGCAAGCTTTCCAAATTTCCTGTTCCTGAAGCGGAACAAAAATTGTGGGAGCTGGACCAACAGATTAACGCTCACGGTATTTCCGTTGACAATCAGTTGATAGAAGGAGCTATCCAGATAAGCAATGAAACAACTGCCACTTTGACCGAAGAAGCAAAACAACTGACAGGATTGAACAATCCAAACAGTGCGGCACAACTGAAAAAGTGGCTCTCTGATCAAGGGATGGAAGTCGAAAACTTGCAAAAAGACACAGTAGGAGAACTTATCGAAACAACAGAAGGCAGCGTTAAAAGGGCACTGGAAATACGGCAAGAAATGTCCAAAACGAGTGTAAAGAAGTACCTGGCCATGGAAGCCGCTTGTTGTCCGGATAACAAGGTGCGGGGGCTATTACAGTTTTACGGAGCAAATCGGACCGGACGTTGGGCCGGAAGATTGGTTCAAGTGCAAAACCTTCCTCGAAACTATTTGTCTACTTTAGGACATGCCAGAGAGCTTGTGAGAGATAGAAACATAGAAGCATTGAAGCTTATTTATGGAAATGTACCGAATACGTTATCAGAGCTGATAAGAACAGCATTCATTCCCAGTTATGGCCATGTATTTCTGATATCCGATTTCTCAGCTATAGAAGCCCGGGTGATTGCCTGGCTTGCTGGTGAACAATGGAGACTGGAAGTATTCCGGACACACGGAAAGATTTACGAAGCATCTGCTTCCCAAATGTTCGGTGTGCCGATTGAACTGATCAAGAAAGGCAATCCGGAATATGAGCTCAGGCAGAAAGGAAAAGTCGCGGAACTGGCGCTTGGATATCAAGGAGCCAAGGGAGCATTGATGCAGATGGGTGCTTTAAATATGGGTCTTACGGAAGAAGAGCTGCCGGATATCGTAAGACGGTGGCGCTCCTCGAATAAACGAATTGTTGATTTATGGTTTGCTTTGGAAAATGCTGCTCTTCATGTCATGAGGACGGGACAACCTGCCGGTGTTAAAGGGCTACTTATTGCCAGGGAGAGCGACATTCAAAACGGACTTGATTTCTTGACTGTCACATTACCTAGCGGTCGGAAGTTGTTCTACGTCAAACCCTTTTTAGATGAAAATGACTTTGGAAAAGAGGCCGTCCATTACAGAGGTTTGAATCAGACAACCAAGAAATGGGAGAAGATTTCGACATACGGCGGCAAAATGACGGAGAACATCGTACAGGCTATTGCCCGCGATTGTCTGGCGGTAACACTCAAAAGGTTGGCAGAAGCCGGGTATCAAACAGTTATGCATGTTCATGACGAAGCTGTCCTGGATGTACCGAAAGAACACGCAGACTTGGAAAAAGTGGAACGGATCATGAGCCAGCCGATTGATTGGGCGCCAGGACTTAACTTAAACGCCGATGGCTTTACGGCAAATTACTATATGAAGGATTAAGAGGAGGATGAAAAGTGGACGAATTACTAACTACGGGGCAGATGATAGATCGTTTAAAAGAGGGCGAGATTGCCGAATGTGTAAATGTTCCTGAGAGAGAAGACTTAACCGAGAATAAGAAAAGAGTTGTTAAGAGGTCAAGAGTATTTCTCTGGAAAGATGGTTTAGAATTCAAAATAACTACTTTCATTTCAGATGAGGCGAGGTGGCGCATCCTCCCAAACTATGTATCTTTTGAAGAAGCAAAAGCAGCATTAGAGCATGGCAAGCACGTAGTGTGTGAGTTCTTGGATAGGAGATATGAATATTATTTGAATGGAAGTAAGGTGTGCTCCCAAGCGGGAAGCAAGGCAGATGTAGCGAATTTCAACTGGTTTGAGTTATGGGACCAAATATTCGAAGGCAAATGGACCATAAAGGAGGAAAGTAAGTGAACCTAAATAAGTTATCTGGCATGCAGTATCAACTGGACGCTCACATTATTCAAAGGAAAGGGTTAAGAGGTAGGGATTTAACACTCAATACCATCTATGCGCTCCAGGTGGAAGTAGCGGAGCTGGCCAATGAGGTGCGTTTCTTCAAACATTGGAGTAACAACCGTATGATCAACCCGGTAAAAGCATTGGAAGAGTATGTGGACGGCTTGCATTTCTTCTTGTCACTCGGAAATGGTATGGGCATGGAATGGGACCATGACTTCTCATTGGAGAAGATTGGCAGCATCCGGACAACTTTTGCTTCTATTACCAAGAGGTTATCCGATGCCTGGTGGAATTATCACGATAATCAAATAGCGGATTACCGGACCAACTGGCTATTCGCCCTTCAATCCTACCTGCACTTGGGCGGGCTGCTTGGATTCACGGAAGAGGCAATCACCCAAGCTTATAAAGATAAAAATGCCAAGAATTATCTGCGGCAGAAAAGTGGTTACTGACATGGCTGTGTTAAGACAAGCGGTAGAACAACGCAGGGCATATATCGTAAAGGAATTGGCCAAAAGAGACTTTGCTCCTCATACACCCTTATCCAATCTTTCTTATAAGGAATTGGAAGACCTTTATATCGCAGTCAAATGTGATGAAGCCAAGAAGAGAGGGGTTGCTGTCATTGGCAAAAGCCCTGTTTAAAGCCTACTGCCCGAACTGTAAATTCACCTGCTACAGCAAAAATTTTCGGATTAGATCTACTGGCAAAGTGTACTTCCGATGTACGTGCAAAACGGAATGGAGCGTGCCGTTGGAACAGACCGAGAAAATGGACTATCGGATGCAGGGTTAATCGAAAATATTGGAGGGTTCATGATGGGAAAAAATAAATCAAAAAGACAAGTCCGCAGGGATTTAAAAGTGGAAATGAACCGTTCCTATGAACAGCTGCTAAAAGAAGTGAACGATAAGAAAGCTGTATCGAAGTAGCTATTCGTGGCGAAATTTTTGGAATGAAAGTTGTCATAATTACGTACACAAATTCGCTTGCTTAGTGCAGTTACTAAGCTAGGTGAGTTTCGACAAAGAGGAGGAGTACCCATGTTAGAAGTGAAAATCCGAAATGGGAAACAAGCTGTTCACATCAAAATGGAAGATGAAAGCCAGGACTTAAAAAGGGACCTTATTTTCAAATCTTTAGAAACGATCGGAGAGATTGGGTCAGAAGCTTCTCCGTTTGACGTAAATTTGCAGATAAATGAAAAAGAACCTTTGAAACAAATCAACGCTGAAAAAATTCAACCAAAAGAACACCTTCCTGTTTCTGAGGTAGAAAAAGAGGATCCTTTAAACCAAATGATTGAAGACACTCTTCGACCTACTAGATCAAGACGGCTTCCGTTGATGAGGGCCAGTGAGTCTCCAGCCCATAAAGATGAAAACGACTGCAGAGCTAAAATCAACTGTCCTGAATGTTCAATGGATTCCCACCGGTATGTAAAGTTTGGTTTTCGATATACTTTCTGCCCTGGCTGTAATGAGAAACTCCATTTGAAAAGCGCAACTGGAAAATGGGGTGAGGAAGACGAAAACGGAAATGTTTATCTGGCATTTGAGAAATATGACTTATCCAAAATGGAAGGATGATTGGATTGAAAAACACTTTAGGAGATCTGAACAACCACTTATTTGCACAACTGGAGCGTTTAAGTGATGAAGATATAGATGGAGAAAAATTGAATGAAGAAATTAACAGGGCCAAAGCCGTGACATCTGTCGCTTCTAAAATCATTGAAAACGGCACTCTCGTTCTCGAAGCCCAAAAGTTGAGAGATGACCGCATGAACGCAGATACAACTGTGCCTAAAATGCTTGAAGGCGGAGAAAAATGAAGTACACCGAAGAGCAGCATGAATTTATTCGTAAGGTTGCTCCCGGGAAATACAACGTGGAGATCGCGGAGCTTTTCAATGCGGAATTCGGAACAAATGTCACTGAAAGTCAGATAAAAAGTTTCAAGTCGAATCACAAAATAAAAAGCAACCTTGTGAAAAAACAGAGAACAAGCACGGGTCTTTTTACAAAGGAACAGGAAGCATTTATCAAAGACAATGTAAAAGGCCGTTCTAATCAAATGCTTGCCAAGCTGATCAATCAGACTTTTAATCTGTCCATTACAACCAAGCAAATAAAAACCTGGAAAGCAAACCATCATCTTTCCAGTGGCCTAAAAGGCTCTGAGGGCACGGCACCACCAAACAAAGGCACAAAAGGTATCTACAATGTGGGCGGCAATAAAACTTCTTTCAAGAAAGGTCAAAAGCCGGTCAATTACAAACCAGTCGGATATGAACGTGTAGATAGTTACGGTTACGTATTGGTGAAAGTTTCTAATGAAGGACCTTGGCACAAACGCTGGCGGGCGAAGCACAAGGTCCTTTGGGAAAAAGAACGTGGTCCAATCCCTCCAGGTCATAAACTGTTGTTCGCTGATCAAAACAAACAGAACATAACTTTGGACAACTTGATACTTGTCTCTAATAGACAAATGTCCACGTTGAACAAGAAGGGGTTGTTAACCAACAATCCCGATTATAACAGAACCAGTATCATTATGGCGGAATTGTACCAAAAGATAAGCGAGCGAAGCAGGAAATAAAGGAGAGCAAGCTCATGTCCTATTATGTTGAACCTCAACACTATGAAACTGCTAAATCAAACGGTATCTCCAAAAAGCATGTAGACAATCGCTTCTATGAAAAAGGTTGGCACATTCAACGAGCCATCTCTCAGCCTGTAATGAAAAGAAGCAGCCGTGACTGGGATAAATGGGAAAGCCGTGCAAAAGTAACAAGATCGACTTACATGCAAAGAGTAAGAGGAGGTTGGAGTCATGAAAATGCTGCGTTGACTCCACCTTTATCTCCTTACCAAGTCGCCGAAAGAAATAATCGCTCCAGAAAGATATTTTCGCCAGCTCAAGAGCTGCAGATGGAAGCTAACGGCATTCATAGAGCTACTGCTTACATGAGAGTAAAGAAGTTGGGCTGGACGAAAGAAGATGCTGTGAGCGTGCCTGTGATCGAGAATAATGAAAGTTTAAAGCGGGCGAGAAGTAAAAGCGGAATGCAAAAACTAGTCTTTGGTCAATCCATGCACAGTTAACGCTGTAGCCTGAGAAAGAGGGGAGTACTTTGGAAGAAGTGAGAAAGGTGATAAATGGTGAACCGATGACCGAAGAAGAATGTTTGCGAAAAAATATAGGTCTTGTCTGCAAAGTGGCCAAAAAATACGTTATAGCTACCAAGTATAACCTCATAACTATGGATGATTTGGTCCATCAAGGATACTTGGGGCTGATATATGCTTTCAGGAATTATGACCCTGCCTATGGGTCTGCATTTTCCAGCTTTGCAGTTCCGTGTATTGAGGGGGATATCCTTAAGTTTCTCCGAGATAAATCAACTGTGGTTAAAATTCCTAGGTCATTATTTGAGTTGGCGAATCAAATCAAGAAACAAGGGCTATCTGACAAGACTGGCAAAGAAATAGCGATAACTCTTAATGTTGATCTTAGAAAAGTGCAAGATGCTTTGAAAAGCATGGAATCCACTAAATCTATAGATAGCAAGGTTCGTCTCAATAACACTGATGTTGTTACTCTGGCTGATCAAATAGGTAAAGATAATGATTTTACGGAAGGTACGGTCCAGGATTTCCTGTCCAAATTACCGGAGGGGCTGCGGACCATCGTCGAGATGAAAATGGATGGTTACTCTCAAAAGGAGATAGGCTCCTTCTTATCCGTTAGTCAACCTACTATCTCTAAAAGTATTAAAGTGGCCAGGAAGCTTTATAAGGAATATTCAAGTTTAGAAAAAGTGGCTCAGTAGACACAAAATACGAACTAAAAAGGAGAATGAAAATGGATTTAAGAAAAGCAATGGAAACTGTTACTAGAGATGTATTACAGAATAATCAAGGTAATATTTATTTTGAAATTCCAGAAGAAAAGATTGAGGACATTGTAATTTCAGCAACAAATAACGATGATTTTTTAATTCGGTTTACAGAAATATTTGAGGAACTTGTAAACGAGTATCTTGAAGACCACGCCGATGAGTTTGATATTTACGAAGAAGATTAATTTATAGTCCGAGTAAAAGGCGACTTAAAGGAGGTTAATCAATGTCTAGTATATTCAGACACTATAAAGGTGGAATATACAAACCTGTTTGTACTGCAGTGAACTCAGAAACCGGTGAGAGATTAGTAATCTACGAAGGTCTGGACGGGAAGATTTGGGCTAGACCTGAAAAAATGTTTAAAGGAACCGTTTGGGTGGATGGCAAAGAAGTATATCGTTTTGAAAATATCGGGCAATTCAACATGTGCAGGTGATCCGGCTGATGCCCAGGACGATGAAACATGAATACGCCATTTACAAAGGCGAAGAGTTGCTTTGTATGGGAAATGCCAAAGAGTGTGCAGAGGCATTGGGAGTTCGCGTCAAGACCATTTACTACTATGCCACTCCGTCACAAGTTAATCGCATCAAAACCGAAGGTATAGTTGCCGTTAAATTAAATGATTCAGAAAGGGAGTGACCTAAATGAAAGATTCAACAGCTCAAGCTTTGATTTGGCTGGCTTGTTCAATAGTAATAACTACCGGAATTATCGTGACAGGTAAGTTATCACCTTTATGGGCTTTGTTAATTCCTACTTTAGTATCCTTTTCGTCTTCTGGAGAAAGAGAGAAAAAACAGTGAAACTGCAAAGGTGCCCTAGGTGTAATCTTCTCACCCCAATATCAAGGGCTTTACCTTACAGAAATGAACGGATTTGCCAGCTGTGTTACGTAAAAATACCGGAAGCGGAACGAACAAAAGCGATATTGGAGGAGGAATCAGATGATTAAATGGATAGCTTTAGCTGCCGCATTTTCCGGAATAGGCGCCGTTTTAGCAATTCAACTTGTCTGCAACATAGCAATAGTAACACAACGTAAGTCCCTTCTTACTTTTAAAGAGTATTTCGCATTAATGGCCATAGGTTTTTCACTTATTGGTATTGCTTATGTTCTTTGGCAACAAATATCATATTAAAAACTTTTAGGAGTGAATTCGATGACTGATCAAGAAAAACTGTCCCGTTTAAAAGGGTATTTCGAAACGGCTCATTTTGATACATCTTTAGGTCATTTCCGGAAAGAAGTCATTTGGCTGGCAGACCACGCCACGAGGCTTCAAAAACAGTTAATGGAGGCGAAGAAATGAAAGATAGATTCTTCATTCAAGTTAGAAAAGGACCAATAAATGCATTAGATTACATCATGAACAGTGCAGGAGATACAAAGGATTGGGAGTCTTTACCATGGTCCTTTGATGAATATGAAAAAGCTAAAAGAGAGTGCGAACTAAAAATTAAAGGCGGCCATAGAGCACACGATATAAGAGTTTGCGAGGTAGTGGGTACATTCGAAGCTGAAATAAACGTAAAATCATCAAGCGATAAGTACGTGTCAGCGGAGGCGAAGAAATGAACAGCAGTCCGTATGAACATGTCAGGAAAATTGTAGACAGTCAATGCACCGGTGAAGAAAGAATGGCTGTTCTTGCTTATTTAGATCTCCAACATGCTTGCAATACAAGACTGGAGAAAGCCGTGAAGAAAATTGCAAAATTTGATTCGCAAGAATCGTCAGCTAGATATTTGCAAGATATCGCTAAACGCTCATTGGAGGAGCCCACATGAGACGTAAATCCAGGCAAAAGGGAGAGGTTTATCGGCCGGTCGCAACCGTACGAAAAGAAAGAAAAGGCACTCCGACAAAACTGGAAATAGGCGGCAAAATATACGCTTTGGACGGCAATACCAAGCAGAACACCATCAAAAACTTGAATCTTAAAATAACCCATTTGAAGAATGAGCTGGAAAAGCAAAGGAGGAATTCCGGTGATTGAGATAGTGGAAGGTTCCTTAGTTGAATCGAAAGAGAAAATGAAAGAATTTCAAAAACCGATTCAATCTTATTTATCCTCTCTCAAGAAGTCTGCGAGACCAAAAGATAGACCGAAAAAGGTTGCCGATATGATCGAAGCCGAAGAAGACTTTCTATATTTTTTCCGAGTGAGTGAAATGGCTCCGGTCCAAATCGGAAGCATTGTCGTTAACTACAAGAAATATGAAAAGCTAATGAAAAAGCTGAAACGGTTCCAGGTCTTTGTAAAAGTGGAAGATGACAAATTGGTGATTGCTTACCACGATAAAAACACTAAAGGCCGGATGGAGTTGTATGATCTTTCTTCCAAAACCGAGGGGATGGATTTCCTTCCAAAAGCAGATATCCGGAATGAGTAATGTCAGGCGACAGAGAAAGTAGGTGAATCCATGGTATTGCAACATGACAGACAAATGGCCATATCGGCTGCAGGTAGTAGAAAAGCAACGCAATGGCCGGCACAAACACTGTACTGGTCCGATATGGTGGACAAGCTGCGGACGGCGGTGCGGGGCACGGAAACACTGGAAGAATACCTGAAACTGCCAAAGACCAAGCAAGATGAATTAAAGGATGTCGGGGGCTTTGTAGCCGGTACGCTTGCCAATAACCGCAGGAAAGCTTCCAATGTTACGGGACGGGAGATTGTCACCCTTGATTTGGACAACATCCCTGCAGGCGGTACACAGGACGTACTCAAACGACTCGAAGGACTTGGATGTGCTTATGCCACTTACAGCACCCGGAAACATGAAGAGGGGAAGCCCCGGTTACGGGTGCTTGCCCCCATTGATCGGACCGTCACGGCAGACGAATATGAACCATTGGCAAGGAAACTTGCTTCCATCATCGGGATGTCCTTGGCCGATCCGACTACCTTTGAAGCCTCCAGGCTCATGTATTGGCCGAGCTGCTGTGCGGATAGTCAGTACGTTTTCCAATGTGCCGATAAACCATTTCTCAATGCTGACGGGCTCCTTGCCACTTACAGCGACTGGCGGAACATACAAGAATGGCCGGAAGTACCCGGTGCCACTCAATCGCATACGAGACTTGCGGCAAAACAAGGCAACCCGATGGAAAAACGTGGTGTCGTCGGTGCTTTTTGCCGGCAGTATGATGTTCATTCTGCGATTGAAACGTTTCTCCCGGGAGTTTATACGCCTACTGATGATGGGCGGTACACATTCGTAGATGGTTCCACGGTAGGCGGGGCAGTCGTGTACGATGACGGTTTGTTCTTGTATTCCCATCACGCAACGGATCCGTGCAGCGGGCGCCTGGTCAATGCATTCGATTTGGTAAGGTTGCATAAATACGGAGACGAAGACGACGAGGCGAAACCGGAAACGCCGGTGAACAAGCTTCCGTCTTTCGTACAGATGAGCGCTTTCGCCCTTAATGATGCAGGGGTTGCGACCATTATCAATCAAGAACGATATGAACAAGCGATGGAGGATTTCGGAAGTCCGGAGACAGCACCATCACCCACTTCCACGGATACCCCGTCAACAAAAGAGGACATCAATTGGATAAGAGAGCTGAAGATAAATGCTACGACTGGGCAACCTCAAAAAACGATTGAGAATATCCTGGTTGCTCTGGAAGGTGAAAATAACTTAAAAGGCCGCATCAAGCTAGATGAGTTTGCAGATTCTGTCGTAGGGGTTGCGCCTCTTCCATGGGCACCGAGGAACAAGGAAAACGGGGAGTTTAAGTGGAGCGAAAAGGATGATTCCGGACTGATCATTTATTTGGAACGGATATTGGGGTTTCAATCCAAAGAAAAGCTGATGCATGCCCTTAATCAGTGTGCGGCGAATCATTCCTTCAACCCTGTCACGTCTTATCTGGACGGTTTGAAATGGGATGGGGTAAAGCGTTTGGACACTCTGTTCATCGATTATCTGGGTGCTGCAGATACTCCCTATACAAGAGCTGTCACACGGAAGTCTTTTACTGCTGCCGTGGCCAGAGCCATGAATCCGGGGCTTAAATACGATACGATGCCCGTGCTTACCGGGGAGCAAGGTCTCGGTAAGTCCACCTTGATTCATAAAATGGGCAAATCCTGGTTCACGGATGCCGTGGAATCCTTCGAGGGAAAAGAAGCCGCAGAGTTACTTCAAGGTGTATGGATAGTCGAAATCGGCGAAATGAGTGCCTATAATAAATCGGACTTAAACACAATCAAAGGTTTCTTGACCCGGACAGAGGACCAGTATCGAGCTGCATATGCACGTAAAACGGAAAAGCACCCAAGACGTTGCGTGTTCTTCGGTACCAGTAACCGTAACGATTATCTAAAGGATCCAACCGGGGGTAGACGTTTTTTGCCTATTGACGTAGGGATTCAGCAGCCGGTTAAAAGTGTATTCGATGCTTTAGACGGTGTAGTGGATCAGTTGTGGGCGGAAGCCGTGTGGAATTGGAGGCTGGGCGAGTCGCTGATTTTAACAGGTGAATTGCTGCAGGAGGCAAAGCGTCAGCAGGAAGGCCACGCAGAACAGGATCCTTGGGAGAGTATCATTCGCGAATTTGTAGAACGGAAAGTGCCTTTAGAATGGAATAAAAAAGATGTCGGCACCAGGAAATTATATTGGTCCGGAGAGTTTAAAGACGGGCAAGCAGAAACCGTCGATCGGGACCGGATATGTGCAGCAGAAATATGGGTCGAGTGTTTCAATGAAAAAATGAACCGAATGAGACGGGTTGAAACCATGCGCATTAATGACATCCTGAGCAACATAGAAGGGTGGAAAAAGAAAACTTCTTCTTTGCGTTTCGGACCTTATGGGAAGGTGAAAGGCGGATATTTCCGAGAGTGAAAAAATGTCAACCTTGTACTGAAAAAATGTCAACTTTGTACCAAAATGTCAACCTTCCAAAAATTGGGAAAGTCAACCTTGTCAACTTTAAAATTTTAGAAAGTTGACGGGTAAGGTTGACGGCAAAACCCTTGATATATCTATATTCTTTACTATTTGTCAACTTTGTCAACTTTAAATATATAAAAATATAAAAATAGGTAATATAGGGGTACTAGCTATTATTAGCATATGCCTAACACGCCTGTTTTAGAACTATACACGTGCATGGGGGTTTAAAGTAGTCACGCAGGAAAGCGAGGTATGAAAAATGAGAGAGCGAGACATAGAAGAGTATCTCCGAAAAGAAGTAAAAAAAGCAGGTGGTAAGGCTTATAAATTTGAGTCGCCAGGTAACGACGGGGTGCCAGACAGGATGGTTATTTTTCCAAATAACACAATTTACTTTGTTGAGCTAAAAGCACCGGGTAAAAAGCCAAGACCATTGCAAATTAAACAAATGCGAGATTTAAAGAATTTCGGCTGCGTTGTAACAGTGATTGACAGTAAAGAAAAAGTAGACCGGCTTATTGACACGGTGAAAAGAGTTGTATTCGGAGAAGAAAGCGAGGAAGAGGAATGAAGTTCATTCCGCACAGTTATCAAAAATACAATATCAATCGAATCATCCAGAACCCTGCAATTGCCCTATGGCTTGATATGGGTCTCGGGAAGACAGCGATCACCCTGACGGCTGTAAATGATTTGAAGTACAACCGGTTTGAAGTCAACAAGATACTGGTGGTAGCTCCGAAAAAAGTGGCCCAGGGTACTTGGACAAATGAAGCAAGGAAGTGGGATCATCTACAGCTGCTGCGATTCTCCATCGTCCTTGGATCTCAACAGAAACGGATTCGGGCACTAAATAAGCCGGCAGACATCTACATCATCAACCGGGACAACGTTGTGTGGCTAGTGGATTACTACCGGAATCAATGGCCCTTTGACATGGTGATTTTGGACGAGTCTTCCAGCTTTAAAAATCATCAGTCTAAACGGTTCAAAGCATTGAAGCAAGTAAGACCGCACATCAAACGAATCGTCGAATTGACAGGTACTCCGGCACCTAATGGCCTGATAGATACCTGGGCGCAGATTTATTTATTGGACCAAGGGGAAAGACTTGGCAAGCGGATCACCGGATTCCGGGAACGATACTTCGAGCCTGATCAGCGAAACAGGGACCGAGTGTTTTCTTACGCACCCAAAGACGGGGCGGAAAACAAAATACACAGCTTGTTAAACGACATCGTTGTCAGTATGAAGGCGGAAGATTATATCGAGTTGCCGCCGGTAACCTACAATTCAATACCTGTCATCTTGGATGAAAAGGCGAAAAAGTCCTATGAAAAATTAGAGAAGGAAATGCTTTTGGAAGTGGATGAAGCCGAAATAACAGCCACCTCTGCAGCAGTTCTCGGAGGGAAATTGTTACAGCTTTGCAACGGTGCGGTTTATGACGAAAATCGAAGTATCATCGATATCCACAAAAATAAACTGGAAGCCTTCCTGGAATTAATTGAAGCACTGAACGGATCTCCTGTTTTGGTCTTCTACAGTTTTCAACACGACAAGGATCGGATTAAGAAAGCTTTGGAGAAAACAAATCTAAAAGTACGAGAGTTGAAAACGGCCCAGGATGAAGATGATTGGAACAATAAAGAAATCGACGTACTACTAGCCCATCCAGCATCGGCTGGATACGGGCTGAATCTTCAAAAAGGCGGCAACCATGTTGTCTGGTACGGGCTTAACTGGTCCTTGGAGCTGTACGAACAAGCCAATGCAAGGTTGGTTAGGCAGGGGCAGAAAGAAAAAGTCTTCATCCATCGTTTAATCGTCCAGGGAGGAATGGATGAAAATGTGGAGGACGCATTAAAGGGCAAGGCCGTTACCCAGAATAACCTTCTTGCAGCACTGAAAGCCAGAATTGAAAAAGTCAAAGAGGAGGCCTGATGATGCAATTGTCAGAAAAGCAACTAAAAGTGATCACCGAAACAGTGTCCAAAGAAGTGATAAGGGCCTACAAAGAGGATGAAAACAAACGACAGCAAGAAAAGCATGACAGACGGCTCCACAATATAAAATTGCTGTTGAAGCATTATCGGGCACTTGTGCTGCATTGCCAAAAGCGAGAAGATGACCTGGAAAAATTCGAGGGGACGTCGATTCAGGATTTGGACATCGACGAAATCAATCTCGAAACGATTGAATCCATCAAGCAGAGCAAGAAAAAATCCATCGCAATGGTTTATTTTATTAAAGGCAAGATGGAGGCCTACCGCCGTAATTGCAGTGAAGATGAGATGAAATACTTCCGTGTGCTGGAGATGAAATACATCACGCCAAGGAAATATACCAACAGAGAGATTGCAGAAGTCGAACACATCGAGGAAAGAACGGTTAGAAGATATCTGGAAAGGGCCATTGCGGATTTGCCGGTCATATTCTTTGGAATTGATGCCATTAAGTTCAAAAAGTGATTCTGTCCGAAATCTGTCCACAAAGTGTCCGTATAAACGTGTTAATATGATAGTGTGAGAAAAATGTGAAATCGTAAAAGGGCGCCTGGATAACTAGGTGCCCTTTTTAATATAAGCTAGGAGGTGGATACCATGGCAAAGGGAGACGTAAGACGTGGACCAGTGTCCAAGGAGAACACATCCAACAGTAGCAAGAAGGATTCACGGTTAAAAGGCCGTAGTGGTCCGGAGAAAAATAAAAAGAATAACAAGTAAGCAAGGCGCCTGACAACGGGCGTTTTTTTTTCTGTTTGCATACAACGGTATAGGGAGGTAGGTGCTGATGTAAATGAAAAACAAACCCCATGCAAACTACTGCGGAGCGAAAACGAGATCTGGACAACCTTGTAAGAACAGAGCAATGCCAAATGGACGTTGTCGCATGCACGGCGGCAAATCAACAGGAGCCCCTCCGGCAAAGATGAAAAAGAATACAAATGCAAACAAGCATAATCTTTTCACGAAATATTTGCCGCAGGAAACCATAGACATCATGGGCGGTATTGACTCGATGCAACCAATTGATATTTTGTGGATGAACATACAAATGCAGTTTGCGTCAATCATAAGGGCCCAACAGATTATGTATGTCAAAGATCAAGATGACAGAACGGAAACCCTAAAAAAGCTAAAAGTAGAAAATGTTCGAACGAGGGAAGGTCCAGCACAGATACCGATTGAAAGAGAATATGAAATACAGCAAGCCTGGGATAAACAAGCTACTTTCATGAATTCTCTCAGCAGGTCCATGGCCGAATTACGAAACATGTTGAAGCAGTTCGATGAAATGGCAAGCCTGGATGACGAGAGACGATTGAAGCTGCAGCAGATGAATCTGAATCTCGAAAAGACAAAAGCAGAAATCGAAAAGTTGACTGACAAAGACAGTAACCAACCTATCGAAATCACGATAAAAAGAAAAGAAAAAAGGTAAAATTTTATGCATTATTTTCGGGAAATAATTTATTTTCATATCCGGAAAACGTTGATAAATCAACGATGTATAAAATCATGCATAATTGATAATTTTGAGGATTTTTCAACCCCTTGAATAACAAGGGTTTTAAGTTTTTCCAACTTCCTAAAATAGGCATTATGTAAACTAAAAATGAATAGCTTATACATCGATATACACTTTGAGGTGTCAAGTATGATAGAGAAAGATGTCAATCCTCACTTTGAAGATTTTCTTTTCGACTGGCGACAAAAATTCCAGTTGTTGGTCGGAGGTTACGGATCCAGTAAAAGTTATCATGTAGCCTTGAAGTTAATTCTTAAGTTGCTTGAGGAGAAAAGAACTGCCCTGGTCGTCCGGGAAGTATATGATACTCACCGGGAATCCACGTATTCTCTTCTTGAAGAAATCGTTGAAGATTTGGGCCTGGATAATAAAATCAAGTGCATCACGTCTCCGATGCAAATTCGATTCCCTAACGGTTCAAAGATAATTTTCAAAGGGATGGATAAACCGGCAAAACTAAAATCGATTAACAATATTTCGATTATTTGGCTGGAAGAGTGTTCTGAAATAAAGTATGACGGTTTCAAGGAATTGATTGGTCGTCTCAGACATCCTCATTTGTCGTTGCACATGATTCTGTCCACCAATCCAGTGGATGAGGGAAATTGGACTTATTCGCACTTCTTCATCAAAAATAAAGGCCAAGAGGATGAGGTTATCTTTTTGGATGATGAGGAGTTATACAAGCAAAGAACAGTAGTCAAAGACGATACGTATTACCACCATTCCGTAGCAGACGACAACTTGTTTCTTCCGGAAAGCTACATCCAAGAGCTCGAGAAAACGAAAGTGTATGATCTGGATCTTTACCGAGTTGCCCGTAAAGGTCGATTTGGTGTGTCTGGCAGAAAGGTATTGCCTCAATTCGAAAGCAAGCCACATAAAGAGGTTATGGCTGCCATCAATTCCCTTCACAGGCCTTTGTACCGAAACGGCATGGACTTCGGATTTGAAGAATCTTACAACGCACTTCTTCGGATGGCCATCGATGACAAAAACAAGATTCTTTATATTTACTGGGAATATTACACCAGGCACAAGGACGATCCGGAAATTGCCGACGATTTACAAGAGTTTAAGAGAAGCAAGGAAAGGATCAAAGGAGATTCGGCAGAACCTAAGACCATTTACTATTTGCAAAAAAGAGGCCTGAAGATAGACCCGGCGAGGAAGTTCCAAGGCTCCAGGTTGCAATACACCAAAAAAGTAAAAAGGTTTCAAAAGATTGTTTGCTCCGATCAGTGCCCTAACACCATCAGAGAGTTGAAAAACTTAACCTACAAAAAAGACCGTCACGGCAATACGATTTACGATGAATTCAACATCGACCCTCATACATTCTCAGCCATTTGGTATGGGATAGACGATTATGAGGTAGTCGATCTGAAGGATAAGAAAAAAACTTACAAAGCCTTACAATCACTCGGGTTGTAGAAAGGAGGACATATGGCCGATACGAAGCAGCGATTCGACAGTGAAGCGAATAAAGTCTATACCTATTCTGACGTGGAGACTCTTATAAACGAGTTAAAAGATTTAGCTGATATGGTGGACCATCATCAAACCAAACAAGTTCCAAGGCTCAGTGAACTGGACGATTACTACCTGGGCAATAACAAAACCATATTAGAAGGTCAGCGCCGGAAAGAAGAGCATATGGCAGACCACAGGGCCACGCATAACTATGCCAGATATATCAGCCAATTCGTCGTCGGGTATTTGACAGGGAAGCCGATTGCCGTAGCACATACAGATGAAAAGGCTCAGGAAACAATCGACGCCATAAAGAAGACCAACGATATCGATGCGATAAACAGTGAAATCGAACTGGATTGCAGTGTTTACGGACGGGCTTATGAAATGGTATTGCGCAGCCAGGATGATGAAGACAGGGTGTTTTTATTATCCCCTTTGCAGACATTTGTTATTTACGACAATACGGTGGAACAGAAACCAATCGCCGGGGTCAGATACTGGAATGAGAAAATCAAGGATGAAGATACAAGGGTGGTAAATCTATACACTCATCAAAATATTTACACTTACCATGCTGTTGAAGGCGATTTGTCTATACAAGAAGGACCGAAACCTCACGGATTCGGCGGTGTTCCGATTAATGAGTATCAGAACAATCGGTTCCGACAAGGCGACTTCGAGAATGTGTTGAGTTTAATCGATCTCTACGATGCAGCACAATCCGATTTAGCAAACTATTCCCAGGACCTGCAGGATGCCATGTTGGTAATCAAAGGAAGATTGGAATTGGAGAATAGTTCCGATGATCCAATTGAACAGGCAAAGAAAATGAAACAGGCCAATATCCTCTATATGGAACCTGAGATGAGCTCTGATGGCAAAGAAGGTAAAATCGATGCCGGATACATTTACAAGGAGTATGACGTAGAAGGTAGCGAAGCCTATAAGAACCGGCTCGATAATGACATACACAAATATACGGCGATTCCCAATATGTCCGATGAAAAATTCGGTGGCCAACAAACGGGAGAAGCGATGAAATACAAGCTGTTTGCTCTGGAGCAGGTAAGGGCAACCAAGGAACGTTATTTCAAGCGTTCGTTAAGAAACAGATACCGACTGATCAATAACATGAAAACAAAAGCTTCTGAACTTGCAGAGGATTTGTTGAAAGATATCACCATTGAATTTACACCTAACTTCCCTAAGAACACCAAAGAGGAAATCGACATCTTCAACAGCCTTGGCGGAGAAGTTTCCAACGAGACAAAGTTGAAGGTTTTTCCTTATGAGGTTGATATTGAAGAAGAGCAAGAGCGCATCGAAGAAGAAAGAAAAAGGCGTCGCCAGGCTTCTACTTCTGCCTATATGAATGCGGAGAATTGAGGTGCCTAGATGTCGGAAGAAGAGAGTTATTGGGTCAAACGGGAAAAGGACAATATCAAGCGGGAGCAAATGAAGGATGAAGAAGTCAACCAGAAGCTTGAAACAATCATCAATCGAGCTCTAAAAGACGCGGAGAAGGATATCCGAGACTTTTATTCGCGTTATGCCGCTAAAAACAAAATGACTCCTGAAGAAGCAAAGAAAGAAATAAGTAACTTCGATGTAAAAGCATTCGAAAAAACAGCAGCAAAATATGTGAAGGACAAGAACTTCTCCGACCGGGCAAATCAGGAGCTTTACACATACAACACGAAAATGCGGATAAACCGGCAGGAACTTCTCATGATGTATCTCAATGCCCATTTAGTGGTCATGGCAAATGATCAAATAAAAACCTTTCAAGAATACCTGGAACAAGCAGGAATAGCGGAAGTCGCACGCCAGGCAGGCATACTGGGAGCAGATATCATCATTTCATCGGAAACGCTGCTTTCTCTTGTTGGCGCTTCTTTCTATGATGCAACCTGGTCCAGTAGGATTTGGGACGATATGCATGCTCTGAGAGAAGAGCTGGAAATCGTTGTGAACAGTTCCATTGTCCGTGGAAGGCACCCTGACCGTTTCATTCCTGAAATCAGAGAGAGATTCGACGTAACGAAGTTTGAAGCTAGAAGACTCTTAATCACGGAAACTGCCAGGGTACAATCGGAGTCACAAAAACTTTCTTTTGAAGCGGTAAGTGAAGACGAGCCAGATGCTGAATACGAATTTGTGGCCATGATGGACAATAAAACAAGTAAACGATGCAGAGATTTGAACGGCAAACGTTTCAAAGTCAGAAACATGAAGCCAGGCGTCAACGCAGCTCCGATGCATCCGTTTTGCCGTAGTTCTGCAGCGTTGCTTCCTCCCGATAATTGGCGCGAAGATTTCTTTGCTAAAAGAGAAGGTAAATATACTTTGTAGAGGTGTGATCCGGTTGAATCTATCCATAAAGATAAAAATTGCTGGTGACAGATTTGCTATCCACGATCCGGTAAGCGGCTGTTGGATAATTTCCAGAATAAAAAGGAGCGATTGAATGGATAACACGGAAAAGTATTTAAAGTCCATCGACAGAAGCCTGAAGGTGATTGCTGCCGAGTTGCAAAAGCAGAATGGCCATAAAACAGTTACAAAGGATGCTCCTATTATAAAAGGCAAACCACCGGACGAAAGGATGTGAGGAAATGACCCCCAAAGCAGTACAGATTGCAGGCGTCAAATATCAAATAGTTGAATCAAAAGACCTTATGATT
Organism: Sediminibacillus massiliensis; assembly: GCF_900156915.1. Lineage (GTDB taxonomy): Bacteria > Bacillota > Bacilli > Bacillales > Amphibacillaceae > Sediminibacillus_A > Sediminibacillus_A massiliensis. Next base: position 282,524 of record NZ_LT732535.1, read on the forward strand.
GATAGCGAAGTTTATGGACAAGTTACCTATCACAATAACAGAATTTTGATTGATGGAAGCTTAGAAGTACAACGCAAAGAAAGTGTTTTTGTTCATGAAATGTTCCATGCAATAATGTTTGAGGCTGGTTACGATGAACAGGACGAGGACATGGTGAGAAGAGTTTCCAATGTACTTTATCAAGTTCTAAAGGATAACAATTTTGAATTTGAAGCTGATACAGCGGAAGGGTAAGGTGATCCTATATCTCCCGCCCTGGGTCACGGGTGTTTGCTTTGAGGAGGGCATAAGTTGGTAACATCTATTCTAGTGTTGTTAATATGTTCTATTTCCATTCAAATCGTTTACAGCGCGTATTCTATCTATAATGAGTACTTGCGCTCCAAGGTACTAAAATCAAGAGCAAGAAAACTTGCGGAGCTGGATGAGATATTAGATGTGCAAAAATTTGCTGAGAAATTGGAAGAAAGAATGGATAAACGTGAAATGATGAAAAAACGATTTAAAGCATGACCTCAGCAAGTCACTAAAAGGCTAACGAAAAAATACTGAACGGGCTTTATCACTAGCTGAATAATTTCATAGATGTAAGCACTGGACGGGCTTCCGAGACTGAACGGGGCTTATTTTTTATGCAATGAAAAGCTAATTGTTAAAGACTGGACGGGATAGGAGAATGAAAATGGACTTAGAAAAAATTAAAAATGTAATTGATAATAAAAAACTTAGTTTCCCGGAACCATTGAAACTCAACCTACAGTTTTTCGCTGATGGAGGGGCGCCTGAGGATCCACCTGCAGACCCGCCGACTGACCCTCCTGCTGATCCACCGGAGGATAAATCTTTCAGCCAGTCTGAAGTGGATTCTGCTATCAGCAAGGCAGTAGACAAGGCACTTAAGAACAAAGAAAAAGAGTTCGAAAAGGAAAAACAGAGAGCCATCGACGAGGCCAAGAAAGATGCTGCTGATTATGCCAAATTAACGAAACAGCAACAGCAGGAAAAAGATTATGAAAAAAGGCAAGAAAAACTGGACGCAAAAGAACGTGAGCTTAATTTAAGGGAGCTTCGTTCGGAAGTGGAGTCCGATTTGAAAGAAAAAGGATTGCCTGCTGAATTCGCTGGATCACTCGTTCAACTGGATGACAACGAAAAGATAAAAGAGTCTATCACAAACATCAAGAAAACTTTTGACGAGGCTGTAAATGCAGCAGTGAAGGAAAAATTACGCCAGGACACGCCGCCAGCCGGTAACGGTGGATCGGATAAAGGCGCCAATTCCATTGCTGCACTGCGAAACAAGAAAGATCAAAAACAAAACAAAGCCCCGGACTTATGGGCGTAAAGGAGCGATAAGGAATGTTTGTATCAAACAAAAAGAATTATGAGAACACGCCTGCCTTTGTATCGAGTGCACATATTGTCAGCCGTACTCGTACAGCGACACAGGCAATGGGGACAGCGGAAAACGGTCGTACTATTTTGAGGGCCGGCTCTGTTTTTCCTGCAAATGATGCAACAGCTGAAGGAATCACTCTACACGATGTGGATTTAACCCACGGCGATCAGCCGGTAGCCGTTATGGTGGAAGGTTATGTCTATGAATCTCGTTTACCGCAAGCGGTTGATGCGCTAGCGAAACCAGAAATACCAGAAATCAAATTCGAAGAATACAACGCAACGGAGGGTGAATAATAATGCCAAACATTGAAGAGTTTCTAACAGACCAAGCATTGCAAGATTACGTACAAAGTCGTGAATTTCCGCTTGATGTAGGAGACGGACTATTCCCTGCTGATAGAACGGAAGAATTCGAGATTAAATATATTCTAGGAAGTAATGCAGCTCCTGTGTCTGCATCTGTCCATGCCTACGATACGGAAGCGCAAATCGGTTCCCGTGATGGGTTTTCCGAAATGACCATGGAACCTGCACTTATCAAACGGAAAATAAAGATGGGTGAACGTTTGATTAAAGCAATGACCCAGGCTCGTACCGATGCAGAAGTACAGCGGGTAGTCGATCGCATCTATAACGATGTCGACAACATGGTTAACTCTGTCCGTACCCGTATAGAACGTTTCCGTTTTGAAGCTGTTTCTACTGGCAAGTTAGTGCTTAATGAAAATGGCTTTAAAGGAGAAATCGACTACGGGGTTACAGACGATCAAAAAGAAGCGTTGTCTGGTACCGATTTGTGGAGTGATCCAGCAGCAAATCCATTGGAGGATATCGACCGGTATGTTAACCAGGTAGTTGCCTACTCAGGTGTTACGCCTACACGTGCCCTGACATCCCGTAAGGTATTCAACGCATTGAAGAGGCATGATTCCGTGCGTAAAGGTATCTTCGGCGTTAACAGCGCCCGTCTGGTAACGAATGCAGAATTGAATGCCTTCTTGCAAGAACAGGGTCTTCCTGCGATTGCTACCGATGACCGGGTTTACCGAGTTCAAAAGAATGATGGAACCTATGCTACAGAACGATTCTTCACTGAGAACAATTTTGTACTGCTGCCCGATGGAGAACTGGGAAAGACTGTCTTCAGCTCTACGCCTGAAGAAGCAAATATGCAATACAACAAAACAGCTACATTCGAGAACTTCGGAAATATCGTAGCGCAAATTTACGACACTCAGGATCCAGTTGCCCGTTGGACGAAGGCCGTAGCATTGGCATTGCCTTCATTCCCGACAGCCAACCAAGTCTTTATCGCAAGTGTACTTGCTCCTACAGCTTAATAAAACAATTATTGAAAGGATGATATAACATGGCATATCAAGTAATCCGGGATTTTCATGATAAGGAAAATGAACGGCACCTATACGAAAAAGGGGATCCCTTTCCTAAAGAAGGTAAGGTGTCTGAGCGACGAATCAAAGAATTATCCACGGCTAACAATGATGCAAAAGAGCCTCTCATCAAAGAGGTGGAAGCTTCCCAGGTAGAAGGCACTGATGAAGAACCGAATGGAGAAAATAACGACTCTACCGGTGGCGCAGGGGAAGAAACTGAATTCCCCAAGCATACCGGGGGAGGGTGGTTCGAGCTTTCTAACGGTGAGAAGATTCAAGGGAAAGAAGAAGCATTAGCAGCCGAAGAAGAATTGAAGTGATCGCATGGCGGTATTCGATGATGTGAAAGTTCTCTTAGGAATCGATGACACCCTTCAGGATAAAGCGATTAATATTATCATCCGAAATACAGAGGCCCATCTTAAGATATGGCTGAAAAAATATGCTGGACTGGATGAAATACCTGCAGAATTAGAATTTATCATCACTGAGCTATCTATCATCCGTTTTCAAAAACGAGGCAGCGAGGGCATGAGCTCAGAGTCTGTGGAGGGGCATTCTGTCAGTTATAACGAGGACGATTTCAAACCTTACTCTTCTATCCTAAACACTTATATCCCAGTCGAACCGGACAGGGCAAAAAAAGGAAAGGCGATGTTTTTCTGATGAGATATACAGACAGGATAACCTTGCATAAGAGTACTGGAAGGCAATATAACCCCGGGACGGGAAAAACAGAAGTGAGCGTCGATGAAGGGGTTATATTGCCTTGTAACTTTTCCACTGCCGGTCCTGAAAAAACAGCGACAACATTCGGGTCTATTACCCAAGAAATCGGGATAGCCAGGCTACAGCGCCCTTTTAAAGGCGAGGCTGACAGAGCCGTAGTAAACGGTAAAAAATACAACGTTCTCAGACACGTCCCCTATCGTTCTGAGAGCGTTTTTTATCTGGAGAGTGTTACGGCATGGAACTAGATGGATTGGACAAGCTGTTAGCCGATTTGGAGCGTATGGATGAAGAAATCGAGAAAGATGTCGATACAGTCGTTAAAAATAACACGAAGGAAATGACACATCTCACTCTCATGAATGAGCGGTCCCGATTTACAAAAGGTTATTGGACCGGCCACACAGCCAGGAATACGAAAACCGAAAGAGTAGGCAGCATGCATTATAAAACAGTTGTGGGTTCTGAATATGCAGGCTATTTGAATTACGGCACCCGTTTCATGGATGCTACCTGGTTTATGCGCGATTCATTCAATGAGCAAAAGAAGAAATTCCTAGCCGATTTGGATCGGTTGGTTGAGTAGGTGAAATGATGGAAGCACCTGAAATTCAGTTGTTTAATGCCGTATTCAAACTATCCCTTAACCGTGGATACGAGACGGTTGATTATTCTCCGGTAAAAGACGAAATACCTTATCCATTTGTCCATGTAGGAGAAACAACTGACGAAGACATAATCAACAACAAGCAAGTGATTACCGGATTTGTATCTCAGACTATCCATGTATGGGGATATGCAAACAATCGGGCTTTACACACGGCTATGATGCATAGCTTGAAACAAGATTTGAGAGCGATGAAGAGACTGATTAATTACCGTGTGGAATTGCAGTCTCTGAATTCAAATACCATTTACGACAATACAACAAATGATAATCTTCTCCACGGCATTATAGAAGTAGAGTACAAATTATCTTAGGAGGTTAGAAGATGGCTGAAATTGCAAAAGGCGTACACAAAGTTTTGTATTTTCGAAAATTAGGCGAAGCGGCAGAAGCTGCAAGACTGGTTTTCCAGACAGAGCATTCCAAATCGGCAAGTAGAGAACGAGAAACAACCCAAACAAAAGACGGGGGCGTGTCTGGGGGCGCTCCTTTAGAAGAAGAAGTGAGTATTTCGGCATTGCAGTCCACAGATGATCCCACTTTCACTATGCTGGAAGACTCTATTTACGGCGATGAAACAGACGACCAGGGGTATGCGGTAGAAATGTGGGAAGTAAATTTAGCAAAGAAAACCGTTGAAACTGATACTGACGGCACGACAGAAATAACTAAATTTGCTGCGGAATATCGTCAAGGCTATATCACTTCATGGGAAACGACCTCTGGGTCTGAAGATGACCCAACCGTAGAAGGTACCTTTATAACAGAAGGTAAGCGAAAGAAAGGTAAAGTGACTCTCCCAGACGGAGACATTGAAACATTGTCATACGTATTCCACGATATATTGGCTGAAGATCCTGCAGATGACGGCTTGGCTTCAGGAGCACCTACAGCATAATCGGAGAGGAAGCAAACCTCTCCTTTTTAATTTATTGATTAACTAAGGAGGAATTATTATGCATATTAACTTTAATGGTCGCGAAATTGAATTAAAATTTGGTCTTCGTACTTTGACTGAGGTTGACCGGGAATTAGGGTTTGAAATGGATGGTGCAAGTTTGGGGGAAGGTGTGGAAATGCTCATTCCGAAACTGCAATCAGGAAATCCTGTAGGCCTTTCAAAAATTATCAAGTGCGCCACATCCCATGATAAGAAATCACCGAAAACTTACGAAGATTTAGAAGAAGTTCTGGATGACATAGCTGAAAATGAGGGATTTAAGGCTTTTGGAGAAAGGGTTATTGAGGAGTTGGGAAAGCGACCTATGACTGCAAGTCTAGTTCCAGAAGATCTCAAGGAGAAACAGGAGAAACAGGAGACACCGGAAGAGAGCGCGGTCTAAGTTACAACGAAATAGTTATCTATTGCATGCGGAAATTAGATATGAAAAGGCTTCACGATATCGAACAAATGACTCTCACAGAGTTCCACTACAAACGATATGCCCAAGAGTACAAAGAGGTGGACAAGTCGTATGACCTACACCATTTGGCATTCTTGATCAGGAATGCTGCAGCTACTAAAACAGTGGGATCTGGTAAGAATCAAAGAGAAGAATACATTTATAAAGCATTTGAAGAATTTTTTGACTACGAGAAAATACTGAAAGCAGTGGATGAAGAAATTACAGAGCCAAAGAAAGAAGACAATCCGAATAAGAAGTTGTCTCCGGCTCAACTTGCATTACAACGTAACAGCAGAAAGGGGTGAGTGAATGGCTAATTATTCAGTGGATGCGGAACTAAAGGCTCATGTCGGGAAGTTTAAAAAAGCTATCCAATCAGCAAGACGTGTAACAGAGAAATTCAAGCGTGAGTCTGAAAGCGTCAAAGACACAACGCTGAATGCTGATACTCAACCTCTAAGACGAAATATTAAAAAAGCCCGGCAGCAAATGCAACAATTCAGGAGAGAGCACGGCAAGACGAAAGTCGATATCGGTGCTACCGTGGCTGAATTCTTTCGTAAAGCTTCCCTAGTTTCGCAAAAAGCCCGAGATCTAACACGGGATAAGGTAATTGTAGAAATCGATGCAAGAGTCGATAAGTTCCAAAGTAAGATGGACCGTATCGCTAAAACCATTCAAACCTTCGGCACCATTGGGCAGAATATGCTTGGAGGCGGATTATTAGCAGTAAGTCCTGCATTGGCTCCTATTCTTGCGTCCGGCGCAGGGGCTTTGGGCGGTCTAGGCCCTATGATAGGGACCCTGGCTGGAGGGATTGCTGGCTTAGGAACCGCGTTTGGATTAGCAGGTGCGGGGGCTGCGGCCTTTGGAGCGGTTGCTGTTTCCAACCTGGGAGACGTATTCGGAGTATCTAGCGATTTAAAAAAGCTCCAGGACAAGCTGGCCGTCACTACAGACGAAGAGAAGCGTAATGAAATACTAGAAGAGATGGCAGTTATACAGGGCACCCTTAACAAAGAACAGACCAAAGCGCTTGAGTCTCTACGCGGCATGCAAAAAGTTTGGGGCGGCATTATGGGCAAGCTTGAAAAGCCCACCATACAAATTTTCACAAAGGCCATGGAAGCATTAAGCACCATTTTAAAAATGGCAGAGCCCACATTCCAGGGAGCGACAGATGCGGTTAATAACTTGATGGATTCCTTTAATCAAACGCTTCAGACAGAAGATGTCAAAGCGTTTTTTAAATGGATGGGGGATTATGCAGGTCCTGCACTGGAAACGCTCAGTCAAGCTGGCATGAATTTCATGATCGGTTTCATGAATATGGCCAGGGCTTTCGGCCCACTCAGCGTGGATATGCAAAATGGGTTCCTTGGCATGTCGGAAAGTTTTCGGGAATGGACTTCGGGGCTAGGTGAATCAAAGAAGTTTCAGGCATTTATCGATTATGTTAGAGAAAACGGGCCGAAGCTGATAAATATTTTCAGTAATATTGTCTCTGGACTAGTAGGCATGTTTTCGGCGTTCGCTCCTCTTTCTGCTGATATGATGACAGGTCTGGAAAACTTGACTTCGAAGTTTAAAACTTGGGGTCAAACTTTATCTGAAAATCAACAGTTCCAGGCATTCGTTGATTACGTAAGAGAAAACGGCCCAAAAGTGATCGAGTTAATTGGAAACCTTACAGGGTTTTTGGTCAATCTCGGACAAGGCATGGCTCCGTTAGGGTCTAAGATACTGGATATTGTAAATGGCTTTCTAAGTTGGAGTAATAGCATGATGGATGCACATCCCTGGATCGGAAAGGTAGTAGCGGTGGTCCTTTCCTTGGCCGGTGTACTAACGGCCATGATTCCTTTAATCATAGGATGGAAAGTTGCCTTCGGAGGAGCTTTTACGCTAATTGGAAAAGGGATTTCCGGTGTATGGAAAATATTTGCTCCATTTAGAATGAATATGATCGCCGGATTTAAGATGCTTGGTTCATCTGTTTTAACTTTCGTTTCAAACTTTCGGTTATGGTCAACTATGTTAATCGCACAAATACGAACCACCTTAACCAGGTGGATTACCAGCTTCGCGTCCATGATCGCTAGCGCGGCAAGATGGGCTGCAGGGGTTGTCATCTCTTTTGTGAAAGTCGCTGGACGATTCGCTTGGATGGCTATACAAGCCACGGTGAATGCTTTGAAGATAGCAGCAACTTTTACTGGCCAAATGTTGGTAGCTGCGTTGAAATGGTCGGCAAGAATGATAACGATGTTTGCGCAGGTAGCAGCAAGATACGCCTGGATGGCTGCAAGAGCATTAGTAAGCGCTGCAAGAGTAGCGGCATCTTTTGTTATTGCAATGGGCCCGGTTGGCTGGGTCATAGCAACGGTGGTTGCTTTAGTCGCTTTAATTATCGCAAACTGGGATAAAGTTTCTGCCTGGACGAAAAAAGCTTGGTCTGTAACGTGGAATTTTATCAAGGATATTTGGTCAAAAATTTCTGCTTGGACGCTTGAGTCAGCAATCAAAGTCTATACCTGGGTAAAGCAAAAATTTGATCAAGCGAAGACAGCGATACAAACGGCGATGAAATTAGCCTGGTCGATTTTGAAGTCAATTTGGTCAAATATCAAATCGTTCTTTACTTCGACTCTAAGCAATATTTATAACAATTTACGTCAAAAGTTTTCCGATATGGTTTCTGCTGTGCGAGAAAAAATGTCTGACGCATGGGGTAAAATCCAGGATATCTGGGGAAATGTCATGGATTTCTTCCGGGGGATTGATTTGTACGGCATAGGTCAAGACATCATCCAGGGTTTGATTAACGGAATTAAGAATATGGCTGGAGCCGTAGTCGATGCAGCTACAGGAGTTGTAGGAAACGCTATAGAGGGAGCGAAAAACCTTCTGGGCATAAATTCCCCGTCCAGGGTGTTCCGAGGTTTTGGGGTTAATACCTTAGAAGGCTTCATTATAGGCGTGAAGCGAATGAAAAATAAAGTGGCCAATGCTTCTAAAATGGTGGCTGCCACCGCAAGAGATTCATTCAACCCTAACCTGCAAGTAAAATCATCGCAGATTACATCAAGTTTGAAAAACCTTAAACGAAATAGCTCTGCAAAAGTTCAAAGCGCAGTGAATGCAGATGTCAGCGTTAGAAAGCAACCAATCCAAATCATTATCCGCAACGAAGCTGACGCTGAATGGTTAAGAACATATGTGAATGAAGGTAATGCCATAGATGACAGAGTTTCGATAATGGACTAGGAGGTGTCATATGGACTTAGAGATTACAAAATCAGATGGCACTTCCTTTTTGCTATCTGATCACGGTGTGTTGATAGATGATTTCCGCGTAGGAGCCATCTCGATGGAAAGTGAATACGGGAAAGCAGAAGGAAGTCACGGGAGAATTGACTACGGTTCTACTTACGGTACCCGATCAATTACCGTTCCCTTTCACTTATTAGCTAAAGATTTATTGGATTATCCTTTGGCAAGAGATGCGTTGTTTGCCTTGGTACAAGATACCAAGGCTTATTTTGTTAGAGAGTTACGAAGGCCGAAGTATCTCCACTATGATTTTGTAGATATAAACGAAAGTGCAGTCGATGAATATGGAAATCGTAAATACAGTCAAGACAGCCAAAATGTATATATTGGCGGCAAAAGATATTTAGTCCGTCTGACAAACGACTTTGATATAGATCAAACCCTATTATTGGGTGAAGGCGAATTGGTTTTTGAAACAACCAAACTTCCCTTTGCTGAATCTATCGGTACTTCGCAAGACATCGAACAAAACGGGCTTTTAACAGATGGCGGGATATGGGGATTCGGGATGGGGTTATTATCTGATGAATCAAGTTGGAAGTACACTCACCAAGGAACTACATTCCGGATTTTTAATCCGGGTAATGTTCAGATTCACCCGTTTGAAATGATGGACTTAGTAATTACTATTTCTGAAGTTCAAGAATCTGCTGATTACCTTGAGTTGAAAAATGAAACAAATGGATCCACTTTCCGAACGAAGGAAGCTGTAAACAGTGACCAGGTAATAAAAATAGATGGGCCTGACATTAAATCAAATGAACTAGCTTATTTTCGAAAAACGAATAAAGAATACATCGAACTGGACCCGGGATGGAATGAGTTTACGGTTAGCGGAGCAACAAGTGCTAAAGTATCATTCGACTTCCGGTTTTATTATTTGTAAGGGAGTGATTTTTATGGCCAGAAAAGAGATAAAGATCCCTTTTGATAGTAATTTCAGAAATGATATAAACCAGAATTTTGAAGAAACATTCAAGATGAAGGAGACAGCTGACAAAGCAAAAACAGAGGCTGCCGAGGCGAAGAATACAGCAAATGAGGCTAAGGGAAATTCGGATAAAGCAATAAAAGATGCAGAAGCTGCTAAACAATATACGATAGGTAAATATCTAAAGCCTGTAAATACATTCGATGAAATCGTAACAACCTATCCGACCCCAGAAGAAAACGACCGAGTTTTTGTGGGTGACACGGGTAAAATTTATATTTTTAGAGATGGAAACTGGGTGCATTTTGCAGAGATAACTGCTGGTCCAGTCAACGAAGTTGATCAAAGACTTAGTTCACAGTTGGCAGAGAAGCCGACATATGTAGATAGTGTGGAGACAATGAAATCAAGGAATAACTTTAAGGAAAATGACGTAGTTGTCACACTTGGGTATTTTTCTCCTAATGATGGCGGAGGAGGAACATATTTAATAAAAACTACTGCCTCCGTAGAAGATGGCGGCTCAACTATTACGTTAAATAATGGAAGGCAAGCTCATCTGCAAAGCTTTGGTTTTGTGAACTATAAGCAATTTGGAGCAGTAGGAGACAGTATCAACGATGATGGAGTTCAAATCAAGAAAACTCACGCTTATGCAAATGCAGCAAAGATACCGGTGATAAATCTAACTGGTGAGTATTGGCTTAAAGAGACGAGAGATATTGTTGTAAAAACAAGCACCAATTTAGGATCGACTAAGTTACATGTTGATGAGGCGTCAGCGCCTGAAACTGGGGCACAAATTTACCACATTACAACCAACCATACAGCTTTTAATCTCGATTCTACTTTGCGAAATAATATTCTCCCTAAAATGAAAAAAGGTACAGCCTTAATCACAGAACTTCAAGACTACGAAAACCACTTTATTCGAGTTTTTGACTCGAACACAAAAGTAGGAAAAAGGCAAGGCGCAAACGCTGATGGCGGAAAGGATATGGAAGAATTCTTTGTCGTTGAAAATGGCGGACGTTTGGTAGGCGATATAACTTGGGACTTCACTGGAATAACATCTATCGAAGCAAGAAAAATGGATGACAATTATCTCATATTTGAAGGCGGTACGTTCCTTTTATCTGGGGATTTAACTGGAAGCACAGTAGAAGTATACAAAAAGACAGGTATATGGATACACCGCAGTAGGGTAATTGTTCGAAATCAATTTGTTGGGCATGAAGATGGAATGGACGATAATATGTCGGCAGCAAGTGATGGCTTTTACCACATTGGTGGTTGTTACGATATAACAATTGAAAATTCACGTCCTATCCCTCGCAAATATTATACCGTAAATGGTACACCTAGGGGGACTTACGGAATCAGCGGGAGCAGAGTTCTTAATCTAACCCTCCGCAATTTAACAGGCGAAGGTTCTTCAGAACACTGGGGTGTTATGGGAACTGACTTGCTTAAAAACGTGCGTATCGAAAAATGTAGATTAAATCGGGTGGATGTTCACTTTCACGGGTGGAATTTCACTATAACAGACACAGATATAGGAGATAGAGGCTTTCGTTTAACAGGCGGTGGAACTTTAAGTATAGAGAACGTAACTGTTAACGGTAAAGACTTTGTTCAATTCCGAGAGGATTACGGCTCTAGATGGGATGGAGATATCTTTATAAAAAAATCAAAACTGATTATTAATCATCCCACCTCTGGCTCGAAAATACTTTCTTTTGCTCCTAATGGGGCTTACGACTATGGGTACAAGATAATCCACGGAAGAAAGGTATCTGTAGAAGATTTTGTATTCGATTATTCACAAGTTCCTGACAATCTTGGAAACACATATCTCTCTTGGTTTACCCATTATGCGACATTATCCGAAAACCGAGTACAGTACCCTTACCATATAGAGTTTAAAAACGTACATGTTGCTGGTCGTGAGAAAGGTGTGCGTTTCTTCAATCTAGGAAAAGCTAATCTGTATTACTTACCAAAGAAAGGAAAAATCAGTGGTCATAATATTGTCCCTAATGCTTATTATCGCTTTGACACCATTGACACAGAAGATATGTTAGACGTTCCTCAAGGTATTACCGATTGTCATATTTTTATAGATGTCAATGCGAGTGATGTGTACACTGACGATAATTCGATGATACCTAAAGTAGAAATCATTAACTGTAAACATTTAAACTTGCAAACGAAATCTGCTGCCGGTATTTTCCTGATAAAAGATAGCGACATTGGTGTGCTAGATGGGAATGGAGCAGGGAGTTCAAAAGGGATTTATCATTTTGAAAATTCAGAAGTAAAACCAAACATTATAAGTGGAGATTCAAGTGATTGTTTCTATTTGAACGGCGCTAAAGTTTCATGGGTGAACTGTACCATCCATCCTATTAAAGTTGAGGGAGCGGTTGATTGGGATAAGACTCAGGCTAATACTGGGATATTTAAGATTTGGTCAGGTAATTTTCAAGTTTTCAACACTCATATAGGAACAAGGTTATCCAAAGAACTATCCGATTATTTAATCACTGTGTACCCTGTTGGGTCAGTTAGAAGTTATATGAAAGGCTTGTTAGCTTTTGACCAAGAAGCAAACAATGGATCAGATAGAATATTACCTATAAGTGGCACAACTAGCAATCGTCCCACAAATGGGTTGTTCACGGGATACCAGTATTTTGATACAACGTTATCTAAACCTATCATATGGAATGGATCTACGTGGAAAGACACTAATGGAGCAACAGTGTAAATGTCTCATTTGGACAATATTGCGACACAGTGAAGGCGCTCACTCCGAGCGTCTTTTTTATGGAGAAAAACGAGGGTGGGGTTAGCACCCTCTCCCACCCGGACAGGGTCTATTCCGGGCGGTAATAACAAATACGACATCAAGAGAGAAAATTCCTGCTTTAGTTTTAAAATTCTCAGGGGGTCGAGAACAGTAAACCTCCCTTACAAAGGAGGCTAGAGAGTGGGTGAACAGCAGGTGCAACTCATCGAAAAGAATGTTGCCAATAACACAGATGACATTCGTGAGTTAAAAGAGAAGGTGGAAAAATTGCGGTCAGATGTTACAGACTTACGGTCATCAAGTCAACTTATGCAGCAGTCCCAAACACACTTAATGGAGAATATAAGCGAGTTGAAAACTGGCTTGAAGGCTCTTGGTGATAAGTGGGAGGAGAAGTGGGAGAAAGAGAAGGAAGATGAAGCAAAGCGATACGAACAAGAACGGCGAGACCAACGCAACAGATGGTGGGGTCTTGCTTTTTTATTGATCGGAGCCATGCTTCTTATGCAGTTAGGACTTAAATAGGAGGTAGATAACAATGGAAGAAGTATTAGCCTTTGCAACCCTATTGCTCCCCATCGTATTGGCATTGGTGGAGCTAATCAAAAGAACCGTGAATATGCCGAAAGCAATCGTCCCTGCCGTATCCTTTGCGGTGGGGATTTTAGTTGGAGCCATAGCCTATCCATTTTCCGATATGGAGCTTGTATTGAGGTTATGGGCCGGAGGATTTGCCGGGTTATCCGGTACAGGATTGTTTGAGTTAGTTAAGTCAAGACCAGGCACGACAAAATAAGGAGGAGATAACATGGTTAAAATCATCAAAAAGTATATCCCTACGTTTTACCGTTCGTTACGCCCGGCATACAGCATGAATCCAGAGTATATCACCATTCACAATACAGCCAATGCATCAAAGGGAGCCAATGCAGAAATGCACTCTCGTTATCTATTGAATGGCGGTGGTGGTCGTGGTGCATCCTGGCATTTTACAGTGGATGACAAAGAGATATATCAGCACTTACCGACTAATGAAAATGGCTGGCATGCCGGCGACGGGGCAAACGGGTCCGGTAACAGGAAATCAATCGGTATCGAGATATGCGAAAATGCAGACGGTGACTTTGAAAAGGCTGTTGCTAATGCACAATGGTTGGTGCGGAAATTGCTAGACGATCATGACCTTAGCATTGACCGTGTTGTACCTCATAAGCATTGGTCAGGGAAAAACTGTCCAAGAAAACTGCTTAGTCGGTTTGATGATTTCAAAGATGGTGTATTCAAATCAGCAAGCAAGGAAACNGAAATTGCGACATAGTGAAAATTTATTTAAAGGATTATATCCTTTTTTCTCGTAAGTATACGAGGAGGAGGGAGTTTATGGAAGATTTATTAAATGAAATAGAAAGAGGTTTAGATGCTAAGGTTTATCAGCTGTCCTTAAATTTGGCCTTATGCATACCAGACATATGTGCAGCCTTAGAATCTGACGATGGACAAACTAATAGGACAAAGTACAAGCGATGGTATGAAACCTATGTAGGTGATAAACTTAGGCTTTCAGCATCTGATTGTTATTACTTCAGATGTTCTTTTTTACATCAAGGAAGTACTGAACATGAAAGGTCTAATTTCAAAAAAAATATTATTTGTGGAACCTGACCACGGTATGGTTATGCATAATAATGAAATCAATGATGTCTTGAATATTGATGTTGAAATTTTTTGTAAAGACTTGATTAAAGCTGCCAGTGAATGGTATAAAAAAGCTAAGAATACCGACAATTTTAAGAAGAATTACGAAAAAACATTTAAAAGGTATCCTGATGGATTAGCGCCTTATATTGTAGGAATACCTGTGTACGGATAGTTTTGTCGGTAACAGAGGAGGAAACCTGATGAAAGTAAAAGAGTTAATAGAAAAACTTAAAGCATCAGATCCTAATGTTGAAGTTTTTATATCCTGCGAAGGCGGCTGTGTTATTGATAATGACATAGAGATTATCTTTGAAAGCGGTAGAATATTATTAGAGATTTAAGAAGAGCTCCCAGATTAATCTGAGGGCTCTTTTTCTAGTCCTTTTTTGACTAGTTCTCTGATTGCTTCATTCCTATTTTGGAGATTGTTTGCATGCCAGTACTTCTCAATCTCTTTCAGAATTTCATTCGGGAAGGTTACCAGCACTTGTGTGTTTTTGCTTTTATCAACTGCCATTCTAAATCACTCCTTATCTTATTAGTATTATAAGTTATATAACTTTTTTATTACAAGTGGTTTAATTACAAACTCAATAGGTTATATAAGTTATATAACCTATATAAGGAGGATATCAATGAGCTTAGACAAAGCCAGGATGACACACGATTTAAGTGCGTTGGTCGGTACTCTCAGCCCTGATGTCGACGAAAACAAGCTGTCAGTCCGTTTGGAAGAGGTCTTAAGCAATTACACCATTGAGCGAAAATCCTATCAAGAAATGGAAAAAGATTTAGAAGAAAACGTTCGTATCTTTCTTGCTGCGAAAGAAGTAGAAGGATTAAGTCCTTTGACATTAGGCGGTTATGAGTTGGAATTGAGATTATTCAGGCAGCACATCAATAAAGCGACTGCTCTCATCACTCCAACAGACATACGAGGGTATCTTGCTTCCAATAGGGAATGGATGCAGAGTACAGTGGGTCGTAAGCTGTCTATGTTGAAAAGTTTCTTTTCCTGGTTGGTTGAAGAAGAAATCATATTGCGGGATCCTACCCGGAAAATAAAAACTCCGAAGACTCCAAAAAGAATGCCAAAAGGCTTGGACATCTCTGAATTGGAGACAGTGAGGGAATCGTGTAAAACGGTCAGAGAACGTGCTATTTTGGAGGTATTCTACAGCACAGGTTGTCGATTAAATGAATTGACGAATATAAAGAGGCACGACTTGGATATTCAGAACATGAGCCTTACGGTTGTCGGGAAAGGGGATAAGGAAAGAGAAGTGTACATCTCCCATAAAGCCTTGTTCCATTTGCAAAAATATCTCCACACTAGGGATGATAATTGCGAATATCTGTTTACCACTGTTCGCCGGCCTATACGGAAAATATGCAATAGGCAAATACAAAGGATAATTAATAAAATTGAGGAAAGAGCCGGCATAACTAAAACCTTAACACCTCATGTGCTAAGACATACCTACGCCAACCTCTCAATGGATGCCGGTATAGAGTTATCAGACTTGCAGCATTTGATGGGCCACAGCAGTCCAAGTACTACATTAGTCTACGCAAGTGTTTCAAAAGAGAGGCAGAAACATGCTTAGGATAAATTTCATGTACAGTAGAGGACTCCTTAAAGGGGTCCTTTTATTTTGCGAGGGAGGTGAGGCAATGCCGAGCAGCGTCTTATCCATACGAGATTTAAAAGGAAATGAAAACCCACTCCAGGCAACACATGAATTCTCCGAAGAATTAAATGGTAATCATAGTTTGTCTGCTACTATTCTACCGACAATTGTAAATGATCAATTTATTAAAGATATAGACAAAATGTGGACAATCATCGATGAAAATGATACAGACTACAAAATCGTTTATTGCAAGCGACAAGGTGTCGGTAGTAAATTATCTGTCAGCATAAAAGCAATCCCAAAATTTTTTGATGACTTTGACACTCAACGCATTTACGAACGGTATGACCGCCATATGACGGCGCAAGAGTTTTTCACCATTGTCTTCGGTGGGTCTGGCTACAATTTCATTTTAGTAGATACATTTTATGCACAAGACTGGGAAGGTTTAGGGGACAGCGAAACCAGGCTAAGTGCTTTTAAACGAGGGCTGGAGCGCTATAAAGCTGAGTTTCGAATTTCGGGAAATACCGTATATTTAGAGAGGCAGGTAGGTCGTGACACACAGTTCCAATACCGGTATAGGCTTAATGCCTCTAATATCGTTCAGGAGATTGACGGAGCTGCCTTCTACACTTATGCAAGAGGTTATGGTGACTACGAAGATGGCGGCGATGAGGATGCCGAAAACAATGCAGGACTTATCGATGAATACACCTCACCATTAGCAGACATCCCAGGAATCGGAAAAAGAGACGCACCACCTGTCAAAAACGGGAATATTAAAGACCCCGATTTCATGCGAGAGCAATTAAAAATACTGGTAGATGAATCATTGAAAATAAGCGTATCTGCTGACATCCATGATTTAAGGAATCAGGGTTATGCCCTTGCACAACCAGAAAAAGGGGATAGGGTGTTTTTAATTGATGAACGGATTGGATTGAATGAGGAAGTTCGGGTGGTGGATTTAAAGACAATCCGGAATTGGAAAGGCGATATCATCGACTTGAAGTTAATATTTGGATCTGAAGGGATTACCAAAAGGCATCAATCCAATTTAAATGCGGCCGCAAAACAAATAACAGAATTGTTGGAAGGTAGAAGGAAGTTACCATTCAGCGTGCTCCCATCGTCTAAACAAAATGCTGTTCGGAATTTAGAAGCGGCGATGACCGAGTTGATTTTTGGGAATGGTCAAAATGGCGTGCAAGGTATCATAGCACAAGATAAGAACGATCCAAATAAGATGATGTGGTTAAATTCTGCCGGTTTCATGATAAGCACAGATGGTGGTGCGACACCTGTTGTTGCGGCTACTGCTGATGGTTTTGTCGCTGATGTCATTACCACTGGTACGCTCAATGCCGACCAAGTGGCCATCTATGGAGGCCATGAAGGAGAGTATGCCTATATTTCCGGATCAACCGTTGAACTTCGAGGAACATATGAACGTAGTTGGAGAGGGGAAACAAGCACACATGATGTAAGGACTAGATTGCATAATGGTCACTTGCGCTTCCGTAACGATGACTTGAATCGTTCCTTATATTTATCGGAGTACGGTATTTCTACGTATCTCGATGGAGAAGGGGAAGGGCAAGGTTCTTCCGGTACAATTGTATGGTGGGACCCGACTTATTCCCCTACAGGCGCAAACGGGATAACGATTAATTCATACGGCGGTGTAGTTGCTCTTGAATCTGACACTAACAGAATTGTGTTAAATGCTTCTCAAAGTGTCAACTTGGATAGTAAAGATGCACCTGTTTTCGTTCATCCTCGTAATAATCTAAGTTCCTATGACCAAGCGTTTGGTTTCACGACAGGTAATGATAATGAAGATGGCTATTTGATGTACGGTGCCACAGATGATTATCATGTGGGATTTCGGATGTTTTATGGCGGCGATCGTAATTTAATCGCAGTGGTAGATGGGGACCATGTACGAGGTGGCAATACATGGTTTGATGTCGGAAATATAGCCACAAACCGTATTGATAAAAGAGACGGAAGTGCTACCGTTTACTGGAATGGCTCTTCAGGAGGAACAACATCGGGAACAGATCCAACCATCACATTGTTCGCAAGCGGTCTAAGAGCAAATATCGGTTCAAATGATATCTTTTTGGCCACCAATAGCGGGGGGTACGTCAGGGTAACTAATTATGCCGGATATAATGATGGAAATGGCATTACCTACATGGGCATTGCAGCTGCCGAGTTCGTGACAGTTTCCAGTGTTTATTATAAGAAAAACATAGAGTATTACACCAAAGATGCGATGGAAATGATAAACGGCACACCGGTGCGTTTCTTTCACATGAACGAAGATATTGAAGGTATAGATCCAAAACGGGTAGGGTTAATAGTCCAAGAATCTCCAGTTGATATCGTAACCATCAAAGGAGGGGACTCCATCAACTTATATGCCATGGCCTCAATCCTTTGGAAAGGGTCCCAAGAGTTATCTGAAAAAATCAACGAAATATTAAATTTTAAAACGTCTATCCAGACGAGGGTGGATGAATTAGAAAGAGAATTAAAATCCGTGAAATTAAGAGTGGAGGAATTGGAAAATGCAGCTTAAATTTAAAAATTATCAATTGGTATCTGTTCAGCGGTTTCTTTATCACATGAATTTTAAAAAATCAAAACAAACAAGGGCCAGGACAAAGCTAATCAAGCTACTAGATAAAAAAATAAACGAGTACCAGGAGGACGTTAAAGAATTAATTGAAAAGCACGGCGAAAGAGATATGGGTCAGTTGGTTGAGGCCAAAGAAGGTGGATATGTACTTGAAAATAAAAGAGCTTTTGAAGTCGATTCAAAAGAGCTCAGTGAAGAAGAAGTTATCATTGAAGGAGGTGAGTATGTAAATAATTTTAAAGTACTGTATGATGCTATTGACGCTATCGAAGAATTCGATAATGGTCTTGAAGGTCAAGAAGCGGATGGGTATGACACGCTCATGGATGCATTCGAAGCAGCAATAAAGAAAGATGAAGACAGCGCCGAATAGGCGTATTTTTTTATGCTGTAAAAGGAACTTTATTCCTTTTTGTCGAATTAAACCGACAAGGAGGGATAGTATGTGTGGACCAATCAAGACATTAAAGTTGAATGGTGAAGAAATAATTTTGTTCGAAAGTGACTTATTCTTTCATGAAGATAATCTTTATGGAATTGTGGTTACCTCAGAGGACATTACTGAAAAGTTCGACGAACTAGGGCCATGTGATGGTGAAATCACTCTCAGTGATGGAGTAATAATAAAGGTAAAATTAGAAGTTGATTGGGCGAATTACCCTTTCCCAACGTTAGATTTAACAGGACCAATAGATAACCCTTTTGACTATCCAGAAATTGACTATATTGAGGAAGACGATGATTGGATGACGAAATATGGGAAAAAGAGTAACTTTAAACCAAGTATTTCTTTAGAGGAAATAAGAAAGTTGAAGCCACCTCATACAACGATTGATTTAGACGATATTCCAATTTACAGACATCATGAAGAATGGTTGAAAAATCAAGAAAACTTAAAAGAAATAGTTGAAAAAGCTTTAAAAGAATATATCAACAAGCTCACTTAACGGTGAGCTATTTTTTTTATGGGAAGAAGGGACGCCACAACGTCCTCTCACGCCACCAGGGATTGATTGAGGTGGCTAAATAAAGATATACGAGAAGCAAGTCTTAGATCAGGGGGTCATTAATATGAAGGAGATGAGGAATAAATGGGCGGTGTTAACTTGGAATATTTAGAGGCGGCCCGGTTTTATTTGTTTGGAGATGTGAAGTTTCTGCATCTTCTGTTGCTGGCGATGGGATTGGACATTATTTCAGGGTTGTTCAAGGCATGGAAAATCGGAAACCTTTGGAGTAGAAAAAGCTTGTTTGGATATGCAAGGAAGGTAATGGTCCTGGTTGTGATTATATTGGCCAACGTAGTAGATCAAATATTGATGTTGAATGGAGCAGTCACTTATGCGACTGTTCTTTTTTATATCGCAAATGAGGGACTATCCATTATAGAAAACCTTGCAGCTGTAGGCGTGGTCGTTCCTTCAGGCTTAAAAGAGAGATTGAACTCAATAGATGCAAATAACGAAACAAAATCATTACCGGAAGAAGTCAGAGAAGAATTCACCATTAATAAGGAGGATGAAAAGTAATGGCTTATAACTTTGAGAAATTACCACAATTGGTTGATAAAAGAGAAGGCTTGCCAGAAAAAGGCGAGTACTCCAAGCGTATAAAGTTGATAACAACCCGTGTTTGGCACCATTCCCTGACCAAGAAAAACCTTTCCGGATCCACTGCTTATGGTTTTGCTAAATATCATGTGGAAAACTTAGGATGGCCAGGATGTGGTTATGCCTTTGTAATAGAACCGCGGAATGTCATCCAGACACCAAAAGGCCCTCGCGCAAGAATTGTCTATGTCCATGATATCAACAGAAGGACCTATCACGTAGGTAACAGCAACCAATTCGCTTTAGGCATTTGCGTTGCAGGAGACTACCGGACAGATGAAATGGACGAAGCTACCCTTGCAAGTATCGATGAACTGCAACAAGCATTGGTTGACGATAAAATCGGAAGTCAGGATAGGTCCCATAATGAAATGCCAGGCTATCCCTGGAAAGCATGCTGCGTTTTTAATTACATGGAAGCCTTCAAGTTCCTTGATAGCAATGTTAAACAAGCTCCACTTCCTGATGAGTATGTTATTCAAGAAGGCGATACCTTCTGGAGCATCGCTAACGGAATCGAAGGGCTAAATGTAGATGATTTAATCAAAATCAATCCAGATGTCGATTACTCTAAATTAAAAGTAGGGCAAAAAATCAAACTAGCTGCAGCTAAAAGAGAGCCCGCGCCAAAGACTCAGACAAAATCTCAAACAACTTCTTGGAAGGGCTACTATTCCAAAGGAGACACGGGATCAGAAGTAAAAGCGAAACAAAAACGCTTGATGGAACTGGGATTTGATTTGCCGGTATATGGAGCAGATGGATCCTTCGGTGATGAAACAGAAGAAGCAGTAATGGACTTTCAACGAGCAAGGGGATTGCAGGTAGACGGTATAATTGGACCGAATACGATGGCTGAACTCAAAAAGGACAACCCTAAACCGAAATATGGTAACTCGATCGTTCCATATCCTGGCTATCCAATAGAACGAGGTAGCAGAGGGAAAGAAGTAGCTCGAGTTCAGAGAGCTGTGGGGGTAAAACCAGACGAACGTTTCGGACCTATTACAGAAAGAGCAGTAAAAGCGTATCAGCGTCGCCATGGGTTAGTTGACGATGGCCGTGTTGGTCCTAAAACATGGGCTGTTATGTTTTAAATCCCCCTCCGAAAAAGAGGGGGATTGAAGAGAAGTAGAAAGGAAAGTGTTGTCCCCTCGAATATAAAATGTGTTCCTTTTAAAATAAATATACAAAAGAAGCCCCCTTCAGAAGAAGAGGCTTTATAAGGGATTGAATCGGATATAGAAGTATGTCTGCACCCTTAAGGTATATTATTTGTAAAGATTGTGTAAATTATACAGATATTGATATTGATATTGATATTGATATGTATATGTATCCTTTCATGTTCCATTTATGGGACTGCCCTTCACCTCGGTGAGGGCTTTTTTTTTATTTTTTTTTCCAATTATGCATATTCCCTCTCATGCGCGCATACGCTGTAGCATAGCGCAGGCGAGCGCACAGCTTCCATAGCCTAAGTATGTCGTCGACAGATTGATTAGTTTCGTACGAAAAACAGATGATTTTCTAAGCAGGATTACATCTCATCTGCAGAGAATAATCTGTTGAGGTGAGTAAAATGAATTGCAGGATAGATGAATTTCTGGATGGAAGGACTTATATATGGCTTTCCAAGAAATCGGGGGTGCATCGGAATACGATCACTTCCTACACAAAAGGCACTGCTCCTCAATTAGACAAAGCTTATATGATTGCCTCTGCATTAAATAGATCCGTTTATGAAATTTGGCCGCCGAGTTAAGGCGGCCTATTTTTTCGTCTTAAATGACGATATTTTGTGCATATCATGTTATCCGATTACATATCATGAAGTATCACGATACCCCAAGGAGGGAAAACGGATGGCCACCATGAAGAACAGACCCGTATCTTTTAACCTGGATAATTTGGTTGATGAGAAACGCTTTAATCATGTGAAAGACGTAGATAACTTTTCCGGGTACGTAAAAAAGTTAATCGACCGTGACATGCAAAAGCAATCGAGTGTCCACAGAACGGCAACAGGCGGTGTCAGAATCAAAATAGATTAAAGTGGAAGTTGGGAAAAGGCAATCAACGCAACTCCACCAGTAATTAGGATTAATGGGATCATGGGGTATCACCTCTCTTTTGTTTGTATTATGGACGAAATTTTGTGCAAATATACAGGAGGTATGAAAATGCTGATTAAAATTAACGGACAACAGTGGTTTGATACAGAAGAATCTGCTATTCAAGAGGATGAAATCGTTATTGCCCGATGGGGAAACAAGAAACTTCAGACCATGGCAATCGCTTTCTGGTCCGCATCGGCAACATTGATGTCAGCGGAAAAAGCTCACGCAAGCTCTTTTTATGAGCAGGTGCAGCCGTTAATCCACCAATTTCAATCCATGGCTCTGGGTCTTGGTGTGTTGGCCATCATCGCGGGCCTTTCTCTCCTGGCGGTTAAAAAGAGGTGGGGCACGATGACCTTGAAGACAACAGCATTTATTGTTGGCGGGGTGTTCCTGGCTCCTGCAGCAATCATGCTCTTCGCCATCATTGCCATGACGTTGAACGATGCCTTGCTGGAAGCATTCAAAGACGTACAGAATGGCGGCATTAAGGATGTGATGGGTCAATGAGATTTTTATCAGGGTTGGTTATTGGGTTTATCGCCGGCACTTTCTATGCTTTGTATCAGACAGTTGAGGCGTCAGACGGATTGGCGGTTAAAATCATGAAAGGCATAAAATCTGTATTGGAGGTATTCTGATGGATATAGCGTGGAATGGCTCTCAAATTAAAATCCGACTTGCGGCGCCCGTCATTAAACCAGTTGTCAAAGAAGAACCATCTCCCATGTTCATTGCTAAAGTAAATAACAAAGAGGCCCCTATAAAATTGACAAAGCTTCAACCTAAACAACAGCAACGCCCCAAATATAGCACTTTTCAAATCATCCCTCATTCCAATGTGAAAAATATTAAAGTAGGTCAATTTGCCGATTCGCTTGCCGACACTTATGAAGAACTGATAAAAAGGTTTAACAAAGGGCTGCTGCGGGATCCGGATAGAATCTTCTTCGAAACGGAAATCACCAATTCCTCCTATCGTACTTTCATCACTACCAATACCGATTTAACAGACGTTGTTAAACAACAAAGCCAAGTTATATGGAAGCACGTCACTCTGCAAGATGAGCACAAATTTTCCGATCAGTTTCCAAAAGACTCTTTATGCTTGCGTTTCAAACTGAAGTATCCATTTTTCCTATCGTTGAAAACAGACCGTGCCATGCAGCAGATACCGTTGGAAGAGCTTTTGGAGATATCCCGTTTCATGCAAAGGGGAGACAAAGCATTCATCCAATTCGGATTCCAATCGGCCGAAGAGGAGTGGTTCAAAGATGCTGAAAGGGACAGAAATGAATTTGAGAAAAAGCCTCCTAAACATTGGATCAAAAAAGAATTCAGTAAAGCAACAGAATTAAAACCTGGTAATTTTGGATTCGATTTCACTTTACGTGTAGTTGTACAATCAAAGGATGAGAGAAGAAGGCGCCGTATTGCCAGAGGAATAAGTTTGGCCCTGAAGCAGCTGAATCATGACAATCAGTTAAAAGAAAAGTTGATTAAACCTCGGCAGACCAAACGGTTTTTCGAAGACATTCACAGACGTCATATTCCGGTACCTTTTCTTTTCGGTAAACGGCAAATCATCACCTCGCCTGAGATATCGCATTTTATTAAGCTGCCGCAAAGAGCACTTCAAGAAGAGTACCCGATTATCGAAACAGTAGACGGAAGAGAGATAGATATTCCAGATGCCATCAAGAAAGACGGAATGGAATTAGGCACAGCAACCTTCAAAGGTAAAAAGCAGCCGGTATATATGCCGATTAAAGACCACGATGAATTGTGCCTGCCTCGAATCGTTGTAGGTGGGATGGGGCAAGGAAAAACAAAAGGTTTTGGATCCAACTGGATTGTCAATGCAGTAGATAAAGGCTTTGGTGCAATGGCCATTGATCCGGCCAAGGGAGAAATTGGAGATGGAGTTCAAAAGGCGTTGCCTGCAGATAAAATCATTCGAGTTCGTCTGGGAGAAATACCAATCTCACTTGATTGGTGCGAAGTAGCTCATTCTTCAAGAGCAAAGAATCGGTTGGCCAACACTATCATAGGTTTCTTTAATACAGCAACAGATGAGGCCGGTGCACAAACAGCTAGATATTTGAGAGCAGCCGTCATGGGAATGCGCTCAGGAAAGTTAAAAGAGATTATAGACATATTCACAAAGGAAAAAGAGCGTATATGCGCTATTATCAATTTAGGCGATAACATCTATTCCCAGACACTGATTCAGTTTCATCACATGTCTGATAAAAGGCAAGCTCAAATATTAGCCCCTATCATGAACCGGCTGGATACCATTTTGGGAGATGAATATTTAAGCAGCTGCATGGAATCCGATCAATCTATCGACATGGTGGAACTTATGAGTCAACGGAAAGCCGTTATCATCGATGTGCCGAAAAAAGATTTAGGTTCAGAAGCAGTGGATCTGATCGTCAACTTATTATCCACTAAAATCGATTTGGCCATGACTCTTCGGGAAGAAAAGAATCAATTTCCATTCTTTGTGGTATTCGATGAACCTCACCAATTTTTACGATCAGCAAAGACTTGGAAGGCAGCTACTGTAGAAAGTCGTAAATGGAGAGTAGGATATGTGTGGATGTTTCATTCCTGGGAGCAAATACCGAGAGACTTGGCTGAGATTGTCAAAGCAGCAGGACCACATTATCACTTGTATCCGTCCAGTAAGAAAACTTTCTCTGACTTGGCGGAAGAAATCAAGCCATTCAAAGTGGAAGAAGCGATGGGGTTAAAAAGGTTCCACGCAATAAACATATTAAGAAGTGGCGGGGAAGTAGTTAAACCGTTTGTGGCCAAGATGAGCGCTCCTCCAGAAGGTAATTAAAAAAGCCCTCTTAGATAGAGGGCTTTCCTTTTACATTATTCCAATGAGATCTAATACCCATACCACTGCAAAAATACCGATGATAAACAATACTCCGAGAAACGGAAGCAAATACCAGAGGGCGACACCTCTTAAAACAAAGTTTCCTGTTTTAGCCAACTTTTCTGTTTCCGATAGCGTATCTTTCTCGACTTGCTTCTTCTCTTCTGATTTCCGGAAGGCTTCTTCTTTTGCTGTTTGGCGTTTAACTTTATTGGCCTCTTTTTGAACTTCAAAAACCTGTTTGTCATCTTCTCTACCTTGTTTATAGTCCTTTTTAATATCCGCCATGTCCTTCTTGAAATCGCCTGCTGCATCTTTTAGTTTCTTGTTTTCTTTTCTTACTTCCTGTTTGAAATCATTTGTAGCCTTACGAAACTCCTCTTTTAAGCCCATCCTTACCGCCTCCTCGGATTACTTTACTTGATGTTATTATACCTGATTCAGCGATTAAAAAGGAGGTCTTGAAAATTGATGTGTTTATATAACGCTACCAGTAGGTCCGGTAAGCAGTATGATCCCTGCACGGTTTGAAATCCATTTTTTCATTTTAGATAACTGACCTGGGAAAAGAAACAATTGGTTTAATTGGGGTGTCGCCTGCTGTGGTAACAGACGTATAGCCAGGCTTTCTGAATTATAGACGGGCAGAGTAGACAGCCGGAGAGAGTAAAGGCAATCTTTTGTTTCGAACTGAATGGTCCCATTTTGCGGTTTTCTGACTTCACCTATGTCCATTCCTGAGGTAAACTTATAATAACTAAGGAGTGTTTCGAATAACCTCATCGGTATTTCCCGATGAAATATTCTTTTACCATGGATACGGAAATAAATGGAAGCTTTCTCGGAGGAAGGGAAAAAGTGGATATCTGACGCTGTGGCCTGTGCCGCTGACAACAGGAGTTTATTGGAGAACACAGCTGCGGCATTCAATATTTATCACCTCGCTTTCGTTTGAGTTAGTTTTCGACATTTTTATTGGTTTTCCTGCAAGTTTCGAAAAAAATAAATAAAAATAGTAGAGGAGGACATGGAAGTGAGGACTATTTTTTTGATTGGATTTATGGGCAGCGGGAAATCAAGTGTTGTTCATTACCTGGCTGAACGGCTGGATGTCTGTCATAAAGACACAGATGAGGAAATAATCAAGATGCATGGCCCCATAGCTTCTATTTTTGAGAATTACGGTGAGGAAACTTTCCGCAGATTCGAGACAAATGTCTTGAAAAAAATGCCTGTAGAAGATGCTGTAATAGCTACCGGGGGAGGGATCATCGAGAAAGAAGTGAACAGAAGCTGGTTAATGGAGCATGGTATTGTCGTTCATTTACATACTACGTGGGGGGAAATCAATAGAAGACTGGTCGATGACGAGTCACGGCCATTGTGGCAGTTGCATGATAAAGAACAGCTATTCGAGAACAGACAGTCAAAATATAAAAATACAGCAGATATTTCGATAGTCACAGATGGGAAGTCGCCTGAAGAAATAGCTACAGAAATACTCAGGATTATAAAGATGGAAAATATGGATAAACTACATTCATAGGAGTTCAACAATAAGTAACAATATGACAGAACTCCGTCTAATAAAGGATGGTGGCTGTTATGTCCGGAAACGATTATGTGAAATTCATGACACAGGAAATCGTAAGATATATGGACACCCCGCAAGAGGAAAGGTTAAAACAGAAAGCAGACAAAAAAGGTAACAGTAATGAAATATCCGGTCATTGGTTCGGATTGCTGCCCTTTGCTTTTCGTCTCCTCATCAAGAAAAGTAGCAGGCCTTAATTTCTAAGCGCCTGCTATTTTTGTATCAACAAACCGGATGTTTGCTGGGATAGATAGAATATCCCTCCGTTAACAACCTCTATAGAGACATTTGGCCGGAAGCGTTCTTCTATAGCTTTCAGTTCTTGTTGTAACTGTGAATTTGCCTCCTCGTTATCCTCTTCTTTTTTGTAAAAGTGTTCGAGAAGTTTTCCTTCCTCATAAAGATGATCCCATGCTTCTTTTGCCCATGTGTAATCTTTTGTTCTTAAATATTCCTCTGCATAATTGATCAGTCTTTGATATCCGCTTTTTAAACGGATCATGGGAGTGATTGTATAGCAAAAGTCCGGGATTACCGGAGTTAAAGAGAGCTGTTGTAACTCTTGCATAAAATTGTTTCTTATCGCTCCGTTGATCATTTGCAGACCAAGGGATATCATCTCATCTTTTTTGTGTTTTCCTTTAAAACTGAGCCTCGCGTTGATCACCAGCCAGGGAATCAAAGCGCTTTTAGGGTTTTCGTTATTATTTTCGAACTGTTTGGTTATCTTTCCTTGAACGCTTAGTGTCCGGAAAATCTGGTGGAGCCGCGGACTTCCGAAATGGATCCATTCCCCTTGTTCTTCCCGCCGTTCAGGATTTGTTATAAGAGACAATTTCATCGGCTGGCCAGCCTGTCCGATTTTCTTTATATAATGCCAATAAAATGGCCTGTTCATGATTAATTCATCCATTTCGTCTGTCAGCTGGAAGGTCACTTTTCCATTCTCATTTTCGATGGGTTCGCACTTGTTTGCGATAAAATACTCTGTGATAAATTCATGAAGATTCTCTATTGCCATCTTGCCCCTCCTTTTGCTGGAAATGGCGTTCTTGGGTAAAGGAAATTACCGACGATAGATTTTCCAGTTTGACCTTTGCTTCCCCTTCGGACTGGGATTCAAGAAATATTGAATTTATTTCGTTTTCTACATCCGTTATTTCCAATTCGGCAAGGATTGCATCCAGATTTCCGACCACTCGCTCGAATAATTGAATTTTTTCATAGAGGAGATTTAAAACTTGTTCTTCCATCGTATCCTTTATTGCTAAATTGTATATATGGACATCTTCTTTTTGCCCAAACCTGTGGATACGGCCGATTCGCTGTTCCAGTCTCATCGGGTTCCATGGTAAATCATAATTGATCATATTGCTGCAAAACTGGAGGTTTATCCCTTCTCCTCCTGCCTCTGTTGCAATCAAGACCTGTGCATGGTTCTGGAAAAGCTGCTTCATCCAATCTTTTTTGCTCCTCTTGAATCCTCCCCGGAAAGGAACGGACGAGATTCCATGTTGTTGTAAATACCATTGTAAATAAAGCTGGCTTGCCCTGTATTCTGTGAAAATAATAAATTTTTCATCCTTATTCTTTATCAATTCAACTACTTTTTCTGCTTTTGCGTGGTGAGGGAGCTTTTCAATCTCCGCTAGGACTTCTTCAAATTGTTGTCTTAATGCCATGCCGGGATTGTTGTCAATCATTTTTTTGACCGATAAATAACAGGCTTCCCTGGATGAACAGAGCTCCCTTGTTAATGTTATCGAAGCAAAGCTCGAAGATTGGGAGGATATCTCCCGGAGCATGTTGTAAGTGTTTAATTCAGCTTCCGAGAAGTTAATCCAGACCGTTTCTACTTTTCTCTTCGTCCAATCAACGGCAGTATCCTCCCGACGGTTCCGGACCATCACTTTTTGGACAAGCTGTTTCAGGTACTCATCATTAAATAGATTCTTTCTGTCCTTGCCGAAATTCGCAGTGAAATCTTCATAATTTCCGAGATAACCTGGTTTAAGGATAGAAACGAGATTGAAAATATCGCTCAGCCGGTTTTGCACGGGAGTGGCGGTCAGCAGCAGACAATATTTTTTTTTCAATGCTCTGACAAACTCATAGTTTTTCGTTTTATGGTTTTTAAGTTTATGGGCTTCATCGATCAACACGAAATCATAGGATTGATCAAGGATGATATCGCGGTGTGGCGGACGCTTTGCTGTGTCAATTGAAGTGACAATGATACCGTCCTGGTCCCAGACAGGACGCTTTCCTTGTGAAACAGCCGGTATATAGAATTTCTGGTTCAATTCCAATACCCATTGATTGACGAGGGAAGCAGGCACCAGTATTAAAGCTTTTGTCACCAAACCTCTGATCATGTATTCTTTCAGAATGAGACCAGCTTCTATCGTTTTTCCCAACCCGACTTCATCTGCAAGAAGTCCTCTACCGTTCATCTCTTCTACCACTTGCTGTGCGCACTCCAACTGGTGCGGAAGAAAGTCCATATGCGGTAAATGCCCAGGGGCGGTCAGACCTTTAAATTCAGGAGTTACAGTCGCCTTTGCGGCCAAATAGGACATGTTAAACAATTCCCAGGAAGACATGGACTCGTTGCTCTCTAATGCCTGCTCGAAATCTTCAATAAATTCATTATCACGGTTCAATTGAATATTCATGAAAACACCTACTTTAAAAAATCTATTACACAGAAACAAATGGCTGTGATATAATGAGGCTGAATTTTATAAAATGTACCACAATTCTTAATAATCGGTTTTTGTTATTGATGTATCCGGACTGGCTTTTAGTATGTCCCGATTACGGCAAATTAATATCGCGAATGATTATAAGAGGAGAGACTACGTTCAGTAGCGCCGAAGGAGCAAACATATGTGAATCTCTCAGGCAAAAAGACTCTTGTATGACGCAACTCTGGAGAGTGTTTACTGCGGTAAACTACCCAAGAAGCAAGCCCGTTTGATTCGGGCGAAACTTTCTGGTGAAATGGACAGAGATTTCCTGCAAAAGGGGATCTCTGTCTTTTTTTCGGCATTGATGCTTGGGAAATTACAGAAAAAGGGGATGTATCAAGTGAAGGAAATGAAAAGGACGCCATTGTTTCCTCAATATGAAAAGCAAGGTGCCAAGACAACTGACTTCGGCGGTTGGGAGTTGCCTGTCCAGTTTTCAGGCATTAAAAAAGAACATGAAGCTACAAGAACAGCTGCAGGTTTATTTGATGTATCCCATATGGGAGAAATAATGGTTGAAGGAGACAACAGCAAGTCGTTCCTTCAAAAAATGTTGACAAATGATGTAGAGAAACTCACACCCAAAAAGGCTCAGTACACATTGATGTGTTACGAAAATGGCGGAACCGTAGATGACCTGATCATCTATATGCTAAATACGGACAAGTATTTACTTGTCGTAAATGCAGCAAACACAAAAAAAGATTATGACTGGCTTTTACAACATAAGCCTGCCGACGTCGCTATTAAGGATCAGAGTAAAGATTATGTACAACTGGCTATTCAAGGACCGAAAGCAGAATACATATTACAGAAAATTACCGATACAGACTTGGCTCGGATCGGTTTCTTCCGGTTTGAAAGTCCGGTGAAATTTGATGCAGTGGAAGAGGCCGAAGCAATCGTATCAAGAACCGGATATACAGGTGAGGATGGTTTCGAAATTTACATACCGGCAAATTTTGGCAGCAGACTCTGGGAAGAAATAATGAAGGCGGGACAGGCAGAAGGATTGCAGCCAGTTGGCCTGGGTGCGCGGGACACATTACGGTTCGAAGCGAATCTAGCTTTATATGGCCAGGAGTTAACGGCTGAAATTTCACCGATCGAAGCAGGTCTCGGCTTTGCGGTCAAAACGGATAAAGAAGCAGACTTCATCGGTAAGGAAGCTCTCCGTTTGCAGAAGCAAGAGGGGACGAAACGCAAGCTCGTCGGAATAGAGATGATCGACAAAGGAATACCCCGGCATGGTTATGAAATATTTTCCGGAGAGGAATTAATCGGATTTGTTACAACCGGGACGCATTCACCAACACTGAAGAAAAATGTAGGACTTGCGCTGCTCAAGACATCCTACACAAAACGGAACCAGGAAGTAGAAGTGAAAGTAAGGAACAAGCAATTAAAAGCCAAAGTGGTTGACATCCCTTTTTATAAACGCTCATAGACAAGCTGGAGGAGGAACTGGCAAATGGAGTTTCGTTATTTACCAATGACTGAACAAGATAAACAAGTAATGCTTGAAACAATAGGTATTCGTTCCACAGAGGAGTTGTTTTCAGACGTACCTGCATCAATCAGATACAACGGAAGACTTAACATCAAGTCGCCTGCAAGTGAAGCAGAATTGACAAAGGAACTTACAGCACTGTCGAAAAAGAATGTAAGCCTGAAATCGCATGTGTCCTTTTTGGGTGCAGGGGTATATGAGCATCACATCCCATCGATAGTTGACCATGTTATTTCCAGGTCGGAGTTTTATACGGCATACACCCCTTATCAACCGGAAATTTCTCAAGGGGAACTCCAGGCTATATTTGAGTTTCAGACCATGATAGGTCAGTTGACCGGAATGGATGTGGCAAATTCATCCATGTATGATGGATCAACTGCTTTGGCAGAAGCTGTCAATCTAAGTGCCGCCCAGACGAAAAAGAAGAAGATATTGGTGGCGGAAACAGTCCATCCTGAATCACTCGAAGTTATCAAATCTTATGCCAAGGGGCCGGAGCTGGAAGTAGTGGTCATCCAGCAGCAAGAAGGAATTATGGATCTTGAGAGTTTGAAAGCGGCTGTAGATGAAGATACAGCAAGTGTTGTTGTCCAATATCCTAATTTCTTTGGCCAAATTGAACCGATGGATCGAATTCAAAGCATCTTGGCGGAAAACAAAAAGACGATGCTGATTGTTTCCAGCAATCCTCTTGCGCTAGGTTATCTCACACCACCGGCACATTTCGGTGCAGATATTGTGGTTGGGGATACACAGGTATTTGGGATACCACCTCAATTTGGTGGACCTCATTGTGGTTACTTTGCCACATCGAGAAAACTGATGCGGAAAGTACCAGGTAGATTGGTCGGCCAAACCACCGATGAAGAAGGACGAAGGGGCTTCGTACTGACTTTGCAGGCAAGGGAACAACATATACGCAGGGACAAGGCTACGTCTAATATTTGCTCGAATCAGGCGCTTAATGCGTTAGCTTCCTCCGTGGCTATGAGTTCCTTGGGGAAACAGGGGATAAAAAAGACGGCATGGATGAACATGCAGAAGTCCCGTTACATGAAGAGTCAATTGGAAAAAAGCGGATTGGCCGTGGCATTTCAAGGTCCTTTTTTCAATGAACTCGTCATTAAACTGGATTCGGAGATTGCTGAGGTTAATAAGAGGTTATTACAGAAAGGCTTTATTGGCGGATATGATCTGGGAAGAACGTTCCCGCATTTAAGAAATCATATGTTGGTTGCAGTAACGGAGATCCGGACGAAAAATGAGATTGATTCTTTTGTAAGAGAAATGAGGGATATTAATGGATAAACAAGATTTTCCTTTGATTTTTGAACATAGCAAGGAAGGAAGGACAGGCTTCAGCCTCCCTGACCTAGATGTTCCTGAAACAAATCTTGAACAAGAATTGGATGAAGTATATGTCCGCAAAGAAGCACCTGCCTTGCCGGAAGTAAGTGAACTGCAGATCATCCGTCATTATACGGCTTTGTCAAAACGGAATCATGGGGTTGATTCAGGTTTTTATCCGTTAGGGTCTTGTACGATGAAATATAACCCGAAAATGAACGAAGACATTGCCAGACTTGA
Organism: Sediminibacillus massiliensis; assembly: GCF_900156915.1. Taxonomy (GTDB): domain Bacteria; phylum Bacillota; class Bacilli; order Bacillales; family Amphibacillaceae; genus Sediminibacillus_A; species Sediminibacillus_A massiliensis. The sequence goes on from NZ_LT732535.1 coordinate 315,246, forward strand.
AGGTTTCAGTCATATCCATCCGTATCAGGAAACAGAAACCGTTCAAGGCGCTTTGGAAGTCATGTATGATTTGCAAACATCACTTGCCGAAATAACTGGGATGGATGAGGTCACCCTTCAGCCGGCAGCTGGAGCACAGGGTGAATGGACAGGTTTGATGATGATCAGGGCTTTCCATGAAGCAAATGGCGATAGAAACAGGACAAAAGTTATCGTACCCGATTCTGCTCATGGTACCAATCCGGCATCGGCGACAGTTGCTGGGTTCGAGGCTGTAACAGTTAAATCGAATGAACGTGGTACGGTTGATTTAGAGGACTTAAAAAGGGTTGTCGGAAATGACACAGCTGCTCTCATGTTGACAAATCCCAACACACTTGGTCTTTTTGAAGAAAACATTGTGGAAATGGCGGAAATCATTCATCAGGCAGGCGGAAAACTTTATTACGACGGGGCCAATTTGAATGCCATAATGGGCTATGCACGTCCGGGGGATATGGGCTTTGATGTCGTCCATTTGAACCTTCACAAAACTTTTACAGGTCCGCATGGCGGGGGTGGTCCAGGTTCCGGTCCGGTGGGTGTTACCAAAGAATTTGCCAGATTTTTACCTAAACCATTGCTGACTAAGCAAGGGGATACTTTTGGATTTGATTATAACAGGCCCGATTCTATCGGCAGGGTGAAACCGTATTATGGTAATTTCGGAATCAATTTGAGAGCTTATACGTATATCCGGACAATGGGGGCAGAAGGTCTCAAGAAAGTCAGTGAATATGCTGTCCTTAATGCTAATTATATGATGCGGAAATTGGAACAACAATTCTTCCTCCCGTACACACAGCATTGCAAGCATGAATTTGTCTTATCAGGTAAAAAGCAGAAGAAACAAGGTGTCCGCACCCTGGACATCGCTAAACGACTGCTTGACTTCGGCTACCATCCGCCAACCATTTATTTCCCGTTGAATGTAGAGGAAGCCTTGATGGTGGAACCGACCGAGACAGAATCAAAGGAAACTCTTGACGGTTTTATAGAGACAATGCTTCAGATTTCCGAAGAGGCAAGGCATGACCCCGAAATTGTCCAGGAAGCTCCGCACACCACCGTCGTAAAACGTATGGATGAGACGACCGCTGCACGAAAGCCTGTTCTAATGTATGTAAAAGAATAAGCTGACAAAACCCCCTTGGGAGTGAACTGACCCAGAGAAATGAGACTGAATAATAATTTTGTAAAAGGTCGTATATAATTGTAATAATACATGTACGATTCCACTTTTTCTAGTACAATAGAGTTTGTAGGTTTCACCCTTATTTGGGTGTTGAATTCTTCCGACTTTAGCGAGGAATGGAAGGATTCGATTACGGCATTATCAAAGCAGTTGCCTTTTCGGGACATGCTTGTGATAATGCCTTTTTCTTTAGCTAGCTCCTGAAAAGCATACGAGGTGTACTGAGCCCCCTGATCACTGTGTAAAATGACTCCATGTGTCTCTCTTCTTTCACATGCAGCCTCCAACGTGTCTAAGACTAAATGAACCTCTTGGGTATCGCTTACTCTATAAGCTATAACTTCATTGTTGTATAAATCCATTATGGTGGACAGATAAAGCATTTTTTCACCATAAGGNCCTAGATGTTCCTGAAACAAATCTTGAACAAGAATTGGATGAAGTATATGTCCGCAAAGAAGCACCTGCCTTGCCGGAAGTAAGTGAACTGCAGATCATCCGTCATTATACGGCTTTGTCAAAACGGAATCATGGGGTTGATTCAGGTTTTTATCCGTTAGGGTCTTGTACGATGAAATATAACCCGAAAATGAACGAAGACATTGCCAGACTTGAAGGTTTCAGTCATATCCATCCGTATCAGGAAACAGAAACCGTTCAAGGCGCTTTGGAAGTCATGTATGATTTGCAAACATCACTTGCCGAAATAACTGGGATGGATGAGGTCACCCTTCAGCCGGCAGCTGGAGCACAGGGTGAATGGACAGGTTTGATGATGATCAGGGCTTTCCATGAAGCAAATGGCGATAGAAACAGGACAAAAGTTATCGTACCCGATTCTGCTCATGGTACCAATCCGGCATCGGCGACAGTTGCTGGGTTCGAGGCTGTAACAGTTAAATCGAATGAACGTGGTACGGTTGATTTAGAGGACTTAAAAAGGGTTGTCGGAAATGACACAGCTGCTCTCATGTTGACAAATCCCAACACACTTGGTCTTTTTGAAGAAAACATTGTGGAAATGGCGGAAATCATTCATCAGGCAGGCGGAAAACTTTATTACGACGGGGCCAATTTGAATGCCATAATGGGCTATGCACGTCCGGGGGATATGGGCTTTGATGTCGTCCATTTGAACCTTCACAAAACTTTTACAGGTCCGCATGGCGGGGGTGGTCCAGGTTCCGGTCCGGTGGGTGTTACCAAAGAATTTGCCAGATTTTTACCTAAACCATTGCTGACTAAGCAAGGGGATACTTTTGGATTTGATTATAACAGGCCCGATTCTATCGGCAGGGTGAAACCGTATTATGGTAATTTCGGAATCAATTTGAGAGCTTATACGTATATCCGGACAATGGGGGCAGAAGGTCTCAAGAAAGTCAGTGAATATGCTGTCCTTAATGCTAATTATATGATGCGGAAATTGGAACAACAATTCTTCCTCCCGTACACACAGCATTGCAAGCATGAATTTGTCTTATCAGGTAAAAAGCAGAAGAAACAAGGTGTCCGCACCCTGGACATCGCTAAACGACTGCTTGACTTCGGCTACCATCCGCCAACCATTTATTTCCCGTTGAATGTAGAGGAAGCCTTGATGGTGGAACCGACCGAGACAGAATCAAAGGAAACTCTTGACGGTTTTATAGAGACAATGCTTCAGATTTCCGAAGAGGCAAGGCATGACCCCGAAATTGTCCAGGAAGCTCCGCACACCACCGTCGTAAAACGTATGGATGAGACGACCGCTGCACGAAAGCCTGTTCTAATGTATGTAAAAGAATAAGCTGACAAAACCCCCTTGGGAGTGAACTGACCCAGAGAAATGAGACTGAATAATAATTTTGTAAAAGGTCGTATATAGTTGTAATAATACATGTACGACTCCACTTTTTCTAGTACAATAGAGTTTGTAGGTTTCACCCTTATTTGGGTGTTGAATTCTTCCGACTTTAGCGAGGAATGGAAGGATTCGATTACGGCATTATCAAAGCAGTTGCCTTTTCGGGACATGCTTGTGATAATGCCTTTTTCTTTAGCTAGCTCCTGAAAAGCATACGAGGTGTACTGAGCCCCCTGATCACTGTGTAAAATGACTCCATGTGTCTCTCTTCTTTCACATGCAGCCTCCAACGTGTCTAAGACTAAATGAACCTCTTGGGTATCGCTTACTCTATAAGCTATAACTTCATTGTTGTATAAATCCATTATGGTGGACAGATAAAGCATTTTTTCACCATAAGGCAAGTATGTAATATCCGTTACCCACTTTTGGTTAGGGTGATCAGCCTGAAAGTTCTGTTTGAGAAGGTTCGGAACGATACATTTACCCTCCCCGGCGATATGGGACTTTCTTTTCTTTTTCACTCTACATTGGATATGATACTTTTGCATAACCTTTTGAACAGTTTTTCGGTTGACCTTGATCTTATAATCATTCTTCAGTATGCCTCTTACATTTCTATGGCCAAGTCTGTAAGAGAACTGCTTACAAATATTTATGATCAGTTGATGAAGATAAGGCAGTTTATCTGATTTCTTCTTCCAGCGGTAATAGGTGGATTTAGGCACACCGAAACACTCACATATTGTCATCACGGTGTACTTATGGCTTAACACTTCTACAACTTCGACGAATACTTCTGGGACCACTTCCTTTCGATTTCTTGATACTTTCCCATCATTTCTTCCCTCATCTCATAGTAATTAACTTTCTTCTTGAGCTGAGACAGTTCACTATTATCTTCTGGGCCTTTTCCATAAGAATATTGTTTCCCAATAGGCTGAGACAACCTATGTTCTTCTCCCTCTCGAAACCATTTCATCCATGACTTAATCTGAGACTTATTTTTGATTCCGAATTTCTGCATAATTTCCCTGTTCGTTAGATTCCCTTCAAGCTTCAAGCGAATAACTTCCTTTTTTATTTCTTCTGGATAAAACCTTTTCTTTCCCATAAGAAAAACACCTCCAAATGTCGATAATTGTATATACGACTCTTGGGGTGTTTTATCCTGTCTCATATTATTGGGTCACTCTAGCTTCAGGGGAGCCTTCTTTGTGATAATAGAGTGCAACCTAATGCTATGGCTTTATGAAAGGACGGGCCATCCCTTCCTACTTATGCATATGCCTATTCCACTCTAATCCTATCAACCTCATCTGGCGCATCAACTTCTCCCTCCATGCCTTCTAAATACTCAATCATCGCATCCAAGGCAAGAGGACCTGCCACCTCATCTGCACCATCAGTTAACACGGTAAACCCGTCGCCGCCTTCAGCCAAGAAGTTGTTAACCGTAACCGTGTACGGTTGTTCTAGGTCAATTGGATTTCCTTCACTGTCGCTAATCTCTAATACTCTATTTCCAACCGGAGCCTCATCATCCCAAGTATACTGTAGTCCTGAGATTTGCAGGATGTGCGTAGAATCACCTTCCCATTGTTGTTCTAAGACGGCTTTTATCTGTTCTCCGGTCAGTGTCATTTCCACTAGGTTATTACCAAATGGCAGCATGGTGTACAACTCACCCCAAGTGATCGGACCTTCGTCCAAGTCAGCTCGAATACCACCTGGATTCATGAAAGCAAAGTCAGTAACCATTGCAGCACGATGCGAATCAGCTACTAAGTTACCGAGTGCAGATTCTCCGCTGTCATCCTGTATGGAGGTAATTGGTTCTGAGGCATTCGCAATTACTTCGTCCACCAAGTCCTGAATGTCAGCTTCGTAAGTATCAACCATGTTTGCCACTGTTTCATCAGGTTCGATTTGATCATGGTAAGTGGTGACGATTTTAGCTTCTTTAGAAACGATGTCTTTTGTCTTCGGGTCAATCATTAAGTCGACGTCAGAAAAAGCTGTACCACTTGAATAGGATTGAACAATTAACTTTCCATCGATTACTGTATTGGCGTAATCGTGATTATGTCCTCCGAATATGACATCCACTTCGTCATCGATTTGCGGCGCGAATTCGACAACGTCTCCTGATGGCTTGGAACCATCTTGGTCAGAAGAAGCGGGGACATGGGCTAGTACAACAATCGATTGAACACCTTGGTCCTTTAGCTGTTGGACGGCATTGTTGATCGCTTCTGTTTCATCGGTAAACGAAAGGCCTTTAATTCCACTTGGAAGCACACTGTTTTGCGTTTCCGTTGTGACAACCCCGACAAATCCAATCGGCATGCCGTTTACTTTTTTAGTCACATACGGGGGCAGGATGTGTTCACCTGTATCCTCATCGACTACATTTGCCACTGTATAAGGGAAAGAAGCTCCTTCAAAGTCTCCAGTTTGCTCATGTTCCCCTCCATAAATTAAACGGTTCATCTCTTCCACGCCTTCATCAAACTCATGGTTTCCAACCGTCCCTATATCAAAGCCAAGTTTGTTGAGTATGTCAATGGTCGGCTCATCCTGTAATAGTGAGGATACTGGCGAGCTTGCACCGACAGCGTCTCCTGCGTGAACGAGCAAGGTATTTTTATTGTCTTTTTCGTATTGTTTTAGATATGCAGCAAGATACTCTGCTCCGCCAGCCTGTCTTCCATCGATGTCCTGGTATATATCCAGTTGTCCATGAAAATCATTGATTCCCAGCAGCTGGACGTGTTTGTACCTGTTTTGATAGTTGTCGTTTCCAGCCGGTGCTGCGGAAACGGTAGTGCTAAAGAGAGCCACGGATAGAAGGGCGGCTGACAACATTTTTTTCCACATAAAATACCTCCTAGTAGTAATTCTATTAATCCACTTTTCTCCAATGTATAAGTTAAGGGGGAAAATGAACAGGGCAGAAAGTAGGGTTCTACTGGTGTTTAGCCTTCTATATCCCTGGGAAGTTTCTATCATTTCTCGAGATTTACCATAGCTTAACCTTCTATTAAAAGTAGCTAAATAAAAAGACTATATCCTTTTTGGTGAGTACAAAACCGGAAAGGATGATAGAGATGAAAAAAGTGGTCAGCAGTGTACTTGTTGCAGCAACGATGTTCGGNGGGGGTGTTTTATCCTGTCTCATATTATTGGGTCACTCTAGAGTTCCAAGGGGGTTTTCCTTAATATTGAGGACTTTTAGATTTTCGGATTTTACCGTTCCACTTTTTGAAACCGCCTTGCAGCTGATACAGATCATTGTATCCTTTTTTGTTCAAGAGGATGGCGGCTCTGGGTGTACGTGTACCGTTTTGGCAATACATATATATGGGTTGATCTTTCCGGATTTCCCCCAAACGGTTGCGCAATTGAGACAAAGGGATGTTCCTGGCACCAAGAATATGCCCGCCGGCAAATTCCTTTTGTTCTCTTATATCGATCAGCTGGGCTTTCCGGTAGCCCTGTCTGAATTCTTCTTCCGACAAAGTTTTTAAAATTTTTCTCTGTTTCATAAAACGAAAGATCCCAAATACTAATAGGGCTGCCAATATTGCCAGCAATATAACTAATTCCATTCTTGTTCCCCCATTTTCACATTTACTTTCTAATATATTATATGGATGATTATATCATTTTTCAAAGTATTTTTGTGTTTTGGGCTACAAGTGTCATCGATTCCTTTAAGTTGTTTTCAAAAAATGAGATGTTCTTTATTATTTTCGAAATGGTGACAAAAGACAACAAAATTTGCAAATTATAAAAAAGGTGATTTATAATGCCAATTACCTTTGTATCTTTTCTGTTCTCTCTCATGCTTGATATTTTGTTGTTTATCATTTTTGACAGATTAATAGACTCTCGTTCCATTTCTCCATATATAGTGCGAAAAATAAAATCCAAGCACTATATATTGTTTTAAGTATGTGTGATGTGGTAAATTGATTAATACATAGGATTATATATTAGGTGAAGGAGTGATGCTTCTCATGGATACAGCCGTCGAGCGTCAATTGGAGATAAATGTCGAACAATTAAACAAGGATATTGAATCATTTCCTCAAGTCCATGCAATCAGCAAGGACATGAAAATAACACACAAAGGTGTTTCGAGGCTTGTTATGCTTGATCGATATGCTTTTAAGGATACAGAGAAAATTACACTTAAAGAAGGCGACTTCGTCGTCTTGACAGTAAAAGCCGATCCCAAGTTCCCTGCAAGAGGTTTTGGATTCGTCCACTCAATCGATTGGGACAAAAAACAAGCAGATATAAAGGTGGACAAGGATTTTGTTGCAGTTCTTGATAACGAGAAAGAGGCAGAAACGGGGATTGTTACCAGATCTTTGGATGTTATCGACAAGCCATTGGAACTTTTCTATGAACAGATTGCTTTAAGAAATGCCACCGGCCTTGCGCAGGTGGAAACAACAGAAGAAAAACGGAAGGAATCTTTTGAACGTTTTTATGAAGAACTTTCAAGCTTGAACTTTATTCCTGCCGGAAGAGTGTTGTACGGTGCAGGGGCAGAAACGGATGTAACGTATTTTAACTGTTATGTAATGCCGTTTATACAAGATTCAAGAGAAGGAATTTCCGACCACAGAAAGCAGGTAATGGAAATAATGAGCCGTGGTGGAGGTGTCGGAACGAATGGATCCACTCTTCGTCCGCGTAATACATTGGCACGCGGAGTAAATGGCAAGTCCTCAGGTTCTGTATCGTGGTTGGACGATATTGCCAAACTGACACACTTGGTAGAACAGGGCGGATCACGCCGTGGAGCCCAAATGATAATGCTTTCTGATTGGCATCCTGATATTATCGAATTTATCATCTCTAAGATGCAAAACCCGAGAATTCTTCGGTTTTTGATTGAAAATACAGAAGACGAACAAATAAAGAGGCTGGCCAGAGAGAAGCTTAAGTTCACTCCGTTGACACAGACGGAAATCGACTTGTATCAAGGTATTGTCAATTATAAGAACATGCCAGGACTCGGCGGTTTTCCTGAGAGTGCAATCAAAGAAGCGGAAGAAAAGCTGAACACAGGAGGTACATACAGCGTCCACAATCCAGAATTCCTGACAGGGGCGAATATCTCTGTATGTCTGACGAAGGAATTCATGGAAGCAGTCGAAGCTGATGCAGATTATGAACTAAGATTTCCCAATGTCGAAAATTATAACTCCCAAGAGATGGATGATTATAACAACTACTGGCATGAGATCGGCGATGTACGGAGATGGGAAGACAAAGGTTACGGAATAAGGGTCTACCGACGGATGAAAGCCAAGGAATTATGGAATCTAATCAATATCTGTGCGACTTATTCGGCAGAACCAGGGATTTTCTTTATCGACAATGCGAATGATATGACCAACGCGAAGGCATATGGTCAACAAGTGGTAGCTACCAATCCGTGTGGAGAGCAGCCGCTTGCACCTTATTCAGTATGTAACTTGGCTGCAGTCAATTTGGCATCTGTAGCAGATAAAGAAAATAAACGTGTGGACTTCGAAAAGCTTAAAAAGACAGTAGAAACAGGAATTAGAATGCAGGATAATGTTATTGATGCAACCCCATACTTCTTGGAAGAAAACAAGAAACAGGCATTAGGCGAGCGAAGAGTCGGCCTTGGAGTAATGGGATTGCATGATTTATTAATATATACAGAAACAGAATACGGATCTGTGGAAGGCAACGAGCTAGTCGACGAAATTTTTGAAACCATAGCGACGACTGCTTACAGAGCTTCTATCGACCTAGCGAAAGAGAAAGGGAGTTTTCCATTCTTGATCGGGGAAAACGATGAAGAGACACAACGGTTGCGTGAACGGTTTGTTAATACCGGATACTTGAAAAAAATGCCGGAACAAATCAGGGAGGATATCCTTAAATACGGTATCAGGAATTCACATCTGTTAACGGTAGCGCCTACTGGCAGTACCGGAACGATGGTAGGGGTTTCTACCGGGTTAGAGCCATATTTCTCTTTCTCTTATTACAGAAGCGGGAGACTTGGCAAATTCATCGAAGTGAAAGCGGACATTGTCCAAGAATATTTAGAACAAAATCCTGGACAGGATGCTGACAATCTACCGGAATGGTTTGTAACAGCAATGGAACTTAGTCCTGAAGCACACGCCGATACACAGTGTGTCATCCAAAAATGGGTTGACAGTTCGATATCAAAAACTGTAAATGCCCCGAAGGGATATGCAGTGGAACAAGTCGAAGCTGTGTACAGAAGGCTTTATAACGGAGGTGCAAAGGGAGGTACGGTATATGTCGATGGCAGCCGTGACACACAAGTTCTCTCTTTGAAAGCGGAAGATAACAATTTTGATGAAGAAGACAAGCAGAGCAAAACGGAAGGGGAAACAAATAAGCCCCATGTCGTGTTGATGGATACTATTCAAGAGTTGGAAAAGACAAACGTCACGATTGGATCTGAAGTGGGAGATACTTGTCCGGTTTGCAGAAAAGGGACGGTAGAAGATATTGGTGGATGCAACACTTGCACCAATTGTAATGCACAATTGAAATGTGGCTTATAATGACAAAGGGCAGCTTGATGCTGCTCTTTTCACATGCTTTAATGTTTTTTGGGAAGGTTTCTAAGGACTGCTGGTGCAGCTTGTGTATTTCCGGTTACTGTCCGAGAAACATTCTTGTTTCAGTAGTCAATCTATTGTATCCTTTTTATATAACGTGTAAGCAATACTGGGTAAAGGGAATGGAGGAGCAAAATGCCAACACCAAGCATGGAAGACTATATCGAGCAAATATATATGTTGATTGAAGCCAAAGGATATGCACGGGTATCGGATATTGCCGAGGCCTTGCAAGTTCATCCATCCTCCGTTACAAAAATGGTGCAGAAACTCGATAAAGACGAATACCTGAATTACGAAAAATACAGAGGACTGATCCTTACTTCCAAGGGAAAGAAGATTGGAAAAAGGTTGGTATACAGACATGAATTGCTGGAGCAATTTTTGGAACTGATCGGGGTCAATAAAGAAAATATTTATGAAGATGTAGAAGGAATTGAACATCATTTAAGCTGGAATTCCATCGATCGTATCGGTGATTTGGTGCAATTTTTCGAAGAGGACCCAAAGAGAGTGAAAGCCTTGGAGGATATTCATCAAAAAAGCGAAGAGTGATATTGTCAATAAAAAAATCCCGCCATATTCAATGGCGGGATTTTTTTATGATTTGACAACTACTAAAAGGTAGCCCTGTTTTTGCTTTTTTGTTTGTTTCCGTCAATAACACGTAAATGAGTGGCACGAGCTTTACTTGGTTTTTTATGTTTTGTCAAAGGGCTCTTTTTAGTGGCCTGGGAAAACGCTTTTTTGCTTGTAGTGTCTTCCTTGTACTTCATCTTAGATTGTTTTACTGCTTTCTTATACTTCTTTAATTCGTTGGATGTCCTTTTTCTGAGGAAAAAGTAATGAACGACCCCGTATATAATGGCCCCTATTGCAACCATAATCAGAAGGTTTTTAAGAAGAGAAGCAGTGTCCGTAAACAACTGTGTTGCAAAACCCAATACTGCAAGACCGATAAGTACATAAACGAAGAGAGACAGTTTATTGCGATACATTCTTCCGTTCCTCCTTTCAGGATACAATATCTTAAAACAGCAAACACTAAATTCGTAGGTTTCATTAAGGAAGAAGAAATAATCGTCTATGGAACCACATTTCCTAATGGCTCTACTATATAGCTTTACTACCCTGTATACCACTTTTTTCAAACGTTTTATCATTTTCCAGCACTTTTTTGAACGAGTGAATAGCAACATCTACTTGATCGTCTTCTGGTTCTTTAGTAGTAAGCAGCTGAAGCCACAGACCTGGATAACCAAGTACTTTCAAAACGGGAATGTTTCTCACTTTATTGGTTATTTGCAAGACTTCGAAAGAAATTCCGATGACTACTGGTATGAGAAAAATCCGGTTTACGATCCTCCACCAGAGAGGGTCGGTTGCGACAAACATATAAACAAATACACCTACGATAACAGTGAAAAGCATAAAACTGGAACCGCAGCGATAGTGCAAACGAGATTGTGATTGTACACCTTCAACTGTTAGCGGAACACCATTTTCGTAGGCATTGATTACTTTATGTTCAGCTCCATGGTACTGGAAAACCCTTTTGATCAGCGGCGTCAAAGAAACTACGTAAATATAACCTAGTAAGAGCAGCAACTTAAAAAATCCTTCTAATAAGACCTGACCGGGTTTGCTTGAAATAAACGGTTCAAAGAAGTTTGCAACAATCGCAGGTGTGACAGTAAAAATCATTTTCCCGAAAAAGAAGGAAAGTACACCTACAGCCCCTATGCCGATAATAGTTGCGATTTTGGAAGAACTCTCTTCTTTTTTGATTTGCTCATCATCGTCGGGGTGCACATCGTACCTTTCGCTTGAAAAGTTGAGGTGTTTAACGCCGTTTGCGCTTGACTGCACGAGCGCCACCAGCCCTCTTACAAAAGGTATCTTCTTTAAACGTCTAGCTATATTTGATTCTTTCCGTTCTAATGAAAAATATTCAATGCTATTATCTTTTCTCCGTACAGCTGAGACAAAACTGGTTTTACCTGCAAACATGACGCCCTCTATCAACGCCTGGCCGCCGTATGCCGTTTCCTTCTTTTTACTCATTGATCCACCAACCTCATGTCGTTTGTATACTCTATATTTTACTAGAAAAAGGGATTTTTAACTAGCGTCTAAGCAGAAGNGCTTTACTTGGTTTTTTATGTTTTGTCAAAGGGCTCTTTTTAGTGGCCTGGGAAAACGCTTTTTTGCTTGTAGTGTCTTCCTTGTACTTCATCTTAGATTGTTTTACTGCTTTCTTATACTTCTTTAATTCGTTGGATGTCCTTTTTCTGAGGAAAAAGTAATGAACGACCCCGTATATAATGGCCCCTATTGCAACCATAATCAGAAGGTTTTTAAGAAGAGAAGCAGTGTCCGTAAACAACTGTGTTGCAAAACCCAATACTGCAAGACCGATAAGTACATAAACGAAGAGAGACAGTTTATTGCGATACATTCTTCCGTTCCTCCTTTCAGGATACAATATCTTAAAACAGCAAACACTAAATTCGTAGGTTTCATTAAGGAAGAAGAAATAATCGTCTATGGAACCACATTTCCTAATGGCTCTACTATATAGCTTTACTACCCTGTATACCACTTTTTTCAAACGTTTTATCATTTTCCAGCACTTTTTTGAACGAGTGAATAGCAACATCTACTTGATCGTCTTCTGGTTCTTTAGTAGTAAGCAGCTGAAGCCACAGACCTGGATAACCAAGTACTTTCAAAACGGGAATGTTTCTCACTTTATTGGTTATTTGCAAGACTTCGAAAGAAATTCCGATGACTACTGGTATGAGAAAAATCCGGTTTACGATCCTCCACCAGAGAGGGTCGGTTGCGACAAACATATAAACAAATACACCTACGATAACAGTGAAAAGCATAAAACTGGAACCGCAGCGATAGTGCAAACGAGATTGTGATTGTACACCTTCAACTGTTAGCGGAACACCATTTTCGTAGGCATTGATTACTTTATGTTCAGCTCCATGGTACTGGAAAACCCTTTTGATCAGCGGCGTCAAAGAAACTACGTAAATATAACCTAGTAAGAGCAGCAACTTAAAAAATCCTTCTAATAAGACCTGACCGGGTTTGCTTGAAATAAACGGTTCAAAGAAGTTTGCAACAATCGCAGGTGTGACAGTAAAAATCATTTTCCCGAAAAAGAAGGAAAGTACACCTACAGCCCCTATGCCGATAATAGTTGCGATTTTGGAAGAACTCTCTTCTTTTTTGATTTGCTCATCATCGTCGGGGTGCACATCGTACCTTTCGCTTGAAAAGTTGAGGTGTTTAACGCCGTTTGCGCTTGACTGCACGAGCGCCACCAGCCCTCTTACAAAAGGTATCTTCTTTAAACGTCTAGCTATATTTGATTCTTTCCGTTCTAATGAAAAATATTCAATGCTATTATCTTTTCTCCGTACAGCTGAGACAAAACTGGTTTTACCTGCAAACATGACGCCCTCTATCAACGCCTGGCCGCCGTATGCCGTTTCCTTCTTTTTACTCATTGATCCACCAACCTCATGTCGTTTGTATACTCTATATTTTACTAGAAAAAGGGATTTTTAACTAGCGTCTAAGCAGAAGTTTTTATGGATGGAACAAAGCTTGTTTGGCCATTCTAACCAGTGGAGGTGTCAATATTATGGGAAAACAACATTTAGAACAAAACAAACAAGAAAAACCTGTGTCGTTTTTCGGAAGAGCTTTGTTTACTGGCTTCATAGGAGGAGTGATATGGAGTTTTTTCGGTGCTGTTGCATCCTACTTCAACTTCGCTTCGGTTTCACCCGCTACTTTCATCCTGCGTTCCTGGCTGGATGCAGACTGGACTGGCGGCTGGCGAGGTGAGCTTTTATCAATTTTCATCATTGGGCTGCTGTCTATATTGACTGCTGTCATTTTTTATGGTCTGGGAAAAAATATGGATGGTGGAATTTGGCCAAGCGCGATATTCGGGTTGGCTTTGTGGTTTGTTATTTTTTATTTATTTCAGCCTATCTTTCCAAATATCCCGCACATGACTGAACTGAACAGCAACACAGTTGTTACTACTATATGCCTGTACCTTCTTTATGGTACATTTATCGGTTACTCGATTGCCTATAATTATCAGGATATTCAAAAAGCCGATGGAAATAATTATTCAAAAAATAGATAATTATGATAAACTTGATTTGTTGTATGTAAAAAAGGGAGAAACAAGGAGTGTAGAATGCCGATGAATCGTTTATTGCTCCTCAATGGACCTAACCTGAACCGATTGGGAATTCGGGAGCCTTCCATCTATGGAACCGAAACTCTGAAGGATGTCGAAAGCAGTCTGAGGATGCTTTTAGAATCCCATGGATGGCAGCTTGATGCTTACCAGTCCAATCATGAAGGAGAATTAATTGATTCCCTTCATGGGGCGGAGGGGAAATATGACGGAGTGATCTTTAATCCTGCTGCTTATACTCATACAAGTGTAGCTTTGAGGGATGCAATCAGTTCCATTTCAGTCCCGGTGATTGAAGTACATCTATCGAACGTCCATGCGCGCGAGGAGTTCAGGCACACATCGATGCTGGCACCGGTATGCCGTGGACAAATTGTCGGATTGGGTACAACTGGATACCGTATAGCGGCTCTTACGTTCCTGGAAGAAAACAAGAAAGGATGAAAAAGATGGGGAAATTGGAAAAATTGAGAGAATCCATAAAACAGAACAATGTAGATGCTCTGTTAATTTCGAGCGGCCGTAACCGCCGCTATATAACTGGTTTCACCGGGACAGCGGGGGTTGCTTTGGTAAGTCTCGATAAAGCCATTTTCATCACTGATTTCCGCTACACCGAGCAGGCTAACGAACAAGTGGATGGATTCGAAATAATCGAACACAAACAGCCAATCGAACTTGAGATTGCCGATCAAGTGAAAAAAATCGGAGCAAAAACATTGGGTTTCGAAAAAAATGATCTTACATATGCCATATACGAAAGATATAGTCAAACAATAGAAGCCGAACTGGTGCCTGTAGGGGGCCTCATTGAAAAACTGCGATTGATAAAATCGGAAGAAGAGATGAGTATCCTGCGAGATGCAGCAAAAATCGCCGACGCCGCTTTCGAGCATATCCTTACCTTTATAAAACCGGGAGTAAGAGAAATTGAGGTTTCCAATGAACTTGAATTTTTCATGAGAAAACAGGGGGCAACTTCCTCCAGTTTCGATATCATCGTTGCCTCCGGCCTTCGTTCAGCCTTGCCGCATGGAGTGGCATCCTCTAAGAAGATACAAGCTGGAGAACTGGTCACGATGGACTTTGGAGCTTTGTACAAGGGCTATGCTTCTGATATTACCCGGACAGTCGCTGTCGGAGAAATTTCCGATGAATTGAAAACAATCTATGATACTGTTTTGGAAGCTCAATTGAAAGGAATGGAAGGAATAAAAGCTGGTATCACCGGGAAAGAGGCCGATGCTTTGACAAGAGATCATATCGAGTCGAAGGGATATGGACAATATTTCGGCCATTCTACCGGACATGGTATTGGCCTGGATGTACATGAAGGGCCTATGCTTTCTTATCGATCCGACCAAAAGCTTGAAGCTGGAATGGTCGTCACTGTTGAACCGGGCATCTATGTCCCTGATACGGGTGGCTGCAGAATCGAAGACGATACTTTGGTTACAGAGCAAGGCAACGAGTCGTTGACATTTGCACCGAAAGAACTAATCACTTTATAGTAAGGGAACAAGGAGGAAATAGAAATGATTTCAGTAAATGACTTTAGGACCGGATTGACAATAGAAGTGGATAACGGTATCTGGCAGGTTATTGACTTTCAACATGTAAAGCCAGGAAAAGGTGCAGCATTTGTTCGCTCAAAACTCCGTAATTTGCGGAATGGAAGTATTCAGGAAAAAACGTTCAGGGCCGGAGAAAAAGTAAATCGTGCCCATATCGAGAATAATAAAATGCAGTACCTTTATTCTTCGGGAACAACTCACACATTCATGGACACCAACACTTATGAACAACTGGAGCTGCAGACAAGCCAGATTGAAAACGAGTTAAAATTCTTAAAAGAGAATATGGAAGTAAGTATTATGACATACCAAGGAGAGACAATTGGAGTTTCTCTGCCGAATAATGTGGAACTGACGGTGACTGAAACAGAACCTGGAGTTAAAGGTGACACCGCAAGCGGTGGTACAAAGCCTGCTACTTTGGAAACAGGTTTAATCGTTCAAGTGCCTTTCTTTGTCAATGAAGGCGACGTACTTGTCATTAATACAAGTGACGGAAAATATGTTTCGCGTGCCAACTGATGGCAGTTTGGAAAAAGCCGGACCCAAGAATGGGTCCGGCTTTTTTTTTGTGCTCTTTAATAGCTCCTATTGAATAATGAATCAACTGGAAAGGGCTGTTTAGTCATAAACAGGACAAGCGGGCATACATTGTTGTTAAGGGCCAAGCATTAAGTTTAGAACAAAGTGGGGGACATGGTAGTGGAAGAAATAATAAAGCTTTTCCCTAATCCTATAAACAAGTTGATCATTCACGAAATTGGTAATCGCTGGACAAGCCTCCAGGAAATTCGATTCAGGATATCACGGCCGGTTGAATTGATTTTTGACAGCGGGATAGAGTGGATCAATAGACTTTATCCTACAGAAGACGATGGGATCCACCTGTTAAATCAGTTGAGTCAATTTTCTTTATACAGATTGGAAGAGGAATTGCGGGAGGGGTTTATAACCATCGAAGGCGGGCACCGAATAGGCCTGTCGGGAAGGGTCAATACGGAGAATGGCTGTGTCAAAGCTATCAAAAATATCTCATCTTTCAACATCAGAATTGCAAAGGAAAAGATAGGTGCAGCCAGATCTGTCATTCCTTTCTTGTATGATGAGGGCTATCAAAACACATTGATAATTGGCCCTCCGCAAAGCGGTAAGACAACGTTGCTGCGGGATACCACCCGCCTAATATCAAGTGGATGGGGGAAAGTACTTGCGCAGAAAACAGGAGTGATAGATGAAAGATCCGAGATAGGCGGCAGTATAAGAGGAATACCTCAGCATGATCTCGGTATCAGGACAGATTTACTTGATGCGTGCCCGAAAGCAGAGGGCATGATGATGATGATTCGCTCGATGTCTCCTGAAGTGTTGGTAGTAGATGAAATTGGAGGCGAAGAAGATGTCAAGGCATTGATGGAAGCCGTCCATGCCGGAGTTCAAGTCATATGTACTGTACACGGCCATACTTTAGATGAAATAAGAAGAAGGCCATCCTTCCTGCCGCTTTTTCAACAACAGACCTTCCGGAGGTTCATTGTGCTCGAAAGACATTCGGCAGGTATTGTCAGACAGGTGCTGAACAATACTGGCGAGAACATATACAGGAAACCAGGGAGTGGAAAAGATGAAGTGGATTGGGGCTATGATTCTTCTTATAGCTACAAGCTGGGCAGGGATTGAATTTGCAAAAAAGCTGACAGACCGCCCGAAACAAATCCGCCAATTAAAAAATGCCCTGCAGGTAATGGAAGCGGAGATTCTATACAGTCATGCCACCATAGCCGAAGCTTGTATATCCGTTGCCCGTCAGCTCCCAAGACCCGTCTCTGAATTCTTTGAGAAAGTGGGCGTGGAGCTCGGTAAGAGAAATAGAGACCTGTATGAAATCTGGGTTGAAAACCTGGATGATATCTGGCAGTTTGTCTCGTTGCGGGAGAATGAGAAGGAAATACTGCGTCAGTTTGGCAGAACGTTGGGTCAGCACGATTTTATCCAGCAACAGAAACATATCCAGCTGGCCTTGTCGCATCTTGAAAGAGAACTGCAAGAAGCACTGGAACAACAGAACAGATACAGCAAAATGGTAAAGAGTCTTGGTTTTTTGACCGGTTTATTGCTGGTATTGCTTTTGATTTAGAAAGGAAAGGAGCAATATATCATGTTAGACGATGCTTCTATATTATTTCAGATTGCAGGAATAGGGATTATCGTTGCCATGATCCATACCATCTTGAAACAAATGGGCAAAGAAGAAATTGCGCAGTTTGCTACTCTTGTGGGTTTTATCATCGTATTGATCGTAGTCATTGACGAGATATCAGATTTGTTTCAGCAAATAAAATCTGTCTTCCTGTTCCAAGGATAGATTAAATGGAAATATTTCAAGTTGTAAGCCTGGGGTTAGTGGCAAGCCTTCTGTTCATCGTCCTGAAGGATCAGAAAGCTTCTCTGGCATTTCTTCTGATTTTAGTTACTGGCATCATTATTTTTCTCACTATTGTTCCGAAAATAGCAGAAGTGTTTGCATTGATCGAGAATATAGGACAGAAAGCGAACGTTAATGGTATCTATATAGAAACAATTCTAAAAATTATCGGAATTGCTTATATTGCCGATTTCGGGGCTCACCTTACAAGAGATGCCGGTTTGAATTCAGTTGCTGCCAAAATAGAACTCGCAGGTAAAGTGTTTATATTAGTGTTGGCTGTTCCAATTCTCACAGCAGTGATTGAAACCATCCTGGGGTTTTTACCGGTTTAGCCAATAAAGAGGCGGGAGATGTCTATGGTCTGTGTAACAAAAAAAGCTGTTTTTCTACTGACCATCCTCCTTTTTGTCGCTGTCATCCCATATTCCGTCGATGCAACCATCAACCCGGACATCGGCGCTGACATAAATCCGGATACTGACCAAGAGTTAAGTCCGGAAGAAGAACTCGAGTTGGATACTTTCCAATCCATTTCTTTCGACGAAGTGAGAGAATATTGGGATTTGCTGGTCGATGAGTATGGAGGGTACTTGCCAGGAATAGAAAAATCGACTTTCTTTGAATTTGTGAAAAACCAAAATTCCCTTTCATTAAAAGACTGGGCAACTGGACTTATAAAATACTTGTTTCATGAAGTAGTCATGAATGGAAAGTTGTTGGGGATGCTCATCATGCTGACACTTTTTTGTGTCATTCTTCAAACATTGCAGTCTTCTTTCGAAAACCAGAACATCAGCAAGATCGCTTATGCAATAGTATATCTGGTCCTTATAGTCCTCGCACTGAACAGTTTTCACCTAGCAGCTTCCTATGCCAAAGAAGCGATTGAAACAATGAGTAGTTTCATGGTTGCACTGTTGCCATTGTTGCTAGGACTGATGGCATCTTTCGGCAGCGTGGCATCTGTGTCTTTTTTCCATCCGATGGTGATTTTTCTGATCCATATAAGTGTCTTGCTTATTTCGACGGTCGTGCTCCCCCTATTCTTTTTATCTGCATTGCTTTCCATAGTCAGTACGCTGAATGAAAATTATAAAGCGACACAACTGGCCGATTTATTAAAAAATACCGGAATCGGATTGTTGGGGGTTTTTCTTACCGCCTTTCTCGGCGTGATTTCTGTTCAAGGAGCGACAAGTGCCATCCAGGACGGAGTTGCTATGAAGACAGCCAAATTTGTCACAGGCAATTTTATTCCCGTGGTGGGCAGGATGTTTACAGATGCAGCTGACACTGTGTTAAGTGCATCCTTATTGCTCAAAAACGCCGTAGGCCTTGTCGGTGTGATCATGATACTTGGATTGGCTATTTTTCCTGCTGTGAAGGTTTTTGTCATCGCAATTATTTATAAGTTGGCTTCAGCTCTTTTGCAGCCGATCGGGGAAGGACCGGTCATTACTTGTATGGATACGATCAGTAAACACATAATTTACATCTTTGCGGCACTTTTGATCGTCACCTTGATGTTCTTTTTAGCGATTGTGATATTAGTTGCCTCCAGTAATTTAACCGTAATGCTTAGATGAACAGGAGGGGATTCTAATAGGACTTCTGACGGAATGGATAGCTCAAATCATCTTATTCCTTTTACTTGCAATGTTAATCGATCTTATTCTTCCGAATTCCTCTATGAAAAAGTACATCAAGGTAGTTGTCGGGCTATTATTGATTTTGATTTTTCTTCAACCATTGTTCCATTTGTTCCGATCGGATTTTGAAACATACCTTAACAACGCAATTCCTGCATTGGAAGCGGAAATGAGTGATCAACAAATGAAAAATTCCATCGAATCAAAGAAAAGTGAAATAGAAGACTCTCAGCGTGCATATATTTTAGAACAAATGGTTGTCCAAATGAAACAACAAGTGGAAGAAGGACTAAGTAAACAATACGGAGTCCAGATAAACGATATTGTTTTTTCTTTTCAAGAAGGAAGTGAACTGACCTTTGAAACGCTGGAAACTGTCGATGTTGTATTGGAAGCATCCCCCTTGCGCACGAACAAGGGGGAAGTGAAAGAAATTGTAATTGATACTGAACAAGACGTCCAAAATCTAAGGAATCAGGAAACAGATCAGATTCAAAAATATCTTTATGAGTCCTGGCAGCTCGAGAACCAGAATCTGAAAGTTCACTGGGAGGGGGAATAGAGTGAAAAATCCTTTTAAAATGCTGTTTTCCCATTTGAAGCTTAAGGAAGGTGAAACAAAAAAACCGACAAAATTGGCCTACCTATTGATTCTAGGTTTGGTTGGAATTCTCTTATTGATCGTCAGCAGCATATTTTCTCCGACAGCGGATAACCAGGCGGAAGAACCTCTCTCATCAGGTCCGTCTGCCATGGCAACTGAAGATCAGGAAACCTTCCTGCAAAAGGATAATGTAGAAAAAGAAGAAGCCATAACCGACTTGGAAAAAAGTTATGAGGAACAATTGCAGGCTCTCCTCGAAAAAATTCAAGGTGTGTCAAATGTGGAAGCAATGGTCAATCTAGATTCGACCAAACAAAAAGTTTATGAAAAAAATCTAGTGATCGGCCAGCAGACAACAGAGGAAACAGATCAAAACGGCGGAGAACGAACTCTCGAAGATTCGACGAGAGAACAGGAAGTTGTACTAGTCAGACAAGGTGATAAAGAAGTTCCGCTTCTTGTCCATACAAAAAAGCCAGAAGTAAGGGGGGTCCTCATAGTTGCCAAAGGAGTAGACCATATGCAAGTGAAAAAATGGGTCGTCGAAGCAGTATCGAGGGTTCTGGATGTCCCATCGCATAGAATCTCCGTTATGCCGAAAAATTAATGAGGGGGAAAAAAGATGCTGAAAAAACAAACGGTGTGGTTGTTGACGATGTTGAGTTTAATGATTGTGTTGAGTGTGTACTATATGAGTTCTCCAAACAACGAAGAGCTTGCTATCATAGATACGTTTAACTCAGGAGAAGAGGATCAGGCAACAAGTGGCGGAGCGGATGGAGAAAATGCAGAAATGTTGGAAGAAGGAGAATCAGTCATTTCCCAAACTTCTTCGGAAGAGTTGTTCGCTTCAATCAGGATGGACATTGAAGATGAAAGAAGTGTTAAAAAGGAACAATTAGAAGGAATAGTCGCTTCCAGCACTGCTTCAACCGAAGAAGTGAATGCAGCTTATGAAGAGATGAAGAAGCTTGAAGAGGTCTCGACAAAAGAACTTGTCTTGGAAGAATCGATTGTAGCGGAGAATGGATACGATGATGTGCTTGTAAGATCTGAAGAGGACGAAGTAGTAGTAACTGTACAAGCGGCTGAATTATCAAAAACAGAAGCAAACAATATCATCCAAATGGCCAAAGATGAATTCGGCGAAGTGACAATAGAAGTGAAATTTCAACCGACCAGCTAATTAAAAGCAGGGACGTGTACTGTAACAGAAGTACACGTCCCTGCTTTTTGTTTTTTTATTATAAATTAGTCATTTTCGGGACACATTGCTATAATAATAGATGGATCATTTCAAGGGAATACCAAGAACTCCTGTTTGAAAGCCGTTTTGTTTCGGGGAAGTTGAAGTTTTTTCAACCATCTCGTAAAATGTAGTAGGAGTTATTAGTACCTGTTGTTAAATTGTTAAAAAGAGAGGTGCCAATGGAGCATGTTGAAAGTACAAGAGATAAGAGAACTAATTAAATTGATTGATCAATCATCTATTGATGAATTCAGTTATGAATCGAATGGTACAAAAGTATCGATGAAGAAAGAAAAAGGCGAGAGAGTACAGGCGGTCCAATCCCCTGCAAATATCGCACCTGCAGCATCCGAAGTGGTGTCTCAACCATCAACTGAGCCGGTCGAGGTAGAATCTACTCCAGAACCGCAAGCTGCAAAACCCGCAGAAAAGAATGCAGGTGGACATGACCATGAGATTGTTTCACCAATGGTTGGTACATTTTACAGTTCACCGACCCCGGAAAGTGATGTATATGTTCAAAAAGGGGACAAGGTGTCTTCTGATACCGTCGTTTGTATCGTTGAAGCGATGAAATTGTTCAACGAAATTGAAGCGGAAGTGAAAGGTGAAATTACCGAAGTATTAGTGGAAGACGGCGAACTGGTTGAATATGGCCAGCCTTTATTTAGAGTTAAGACAGAGTAAGGGGATGACATTGTGATTAAAAAACTCTTGATTGCGAACAGAGGAGAAATAGCTGTCCGCATAATACGAGCGTGTAAAGAAATGGATATAGAAACAGTAGCTGTATATTCGGAAGGGGATAAGGATTCTCTTCATGTGAAATTAGCAGATGAAGCTTACTGTATCGGTCCGATATTGAGCAAGGATAGTTATTTGAACTTCACCAACATAATGAGCGTGGCAACTTTGACTGAAGTCGATGCTATACATCCTGGTTATGGATTTCTGTCCGAAAATGCCGATTTTGCAGATATATGCAACGCCTGCAATATCACCTTTGTAGGGCCGAGTGCATATGCAATTCAAAAAATGGGAACAAAAGATGTGGCGAGAGAAACAATGAAAGAAGCAGGTGTACCGATTGTTCCCGGATCTGAGGGGATTATTGCCGATGAAGAAGAAGGAAAAAGAGTTGCAGAAAAAATCGGTTATCCTGTCATCATCAAAGCGACAGCAGGCGGAGGCGGTAAAGGAATCCGTGTCGCCCGATCTGAAGAAGAATTAGTAAAAGGAATTCGAGTAACCCAAAAAGAAGCAGAACAGGCATTTGGAAATCCTGGCGTCTATATAGAAAAATTCATCGAAGATTTTCGTCATGTCGAGATACAAGTACTTGCCGACAATTTCGGAAATGTCGTCCATTTAGGAGAGCGGGATTGTACAATCCAGCGCCGCCTGCAGAAATTGATTGAAGAAACTCCTTCACCTGCAGTGACACCAGCAATCAGGGAAAAGATGGGTCAGGCCGCCGTCAAGGCTGCACAGGCAGTGGAGTACTCCGGTGCAGGCACAATCGAATTCATTTTTGACAAAAAAGAGGAAACCTTCTATTTCATGGAAATGAACACACGGATTCAAGTGGAACATCCTGTGACAGAAATGGTAACAGGGGTTGATTTGATTAAAGAACAGATCAAAATTGCAAACAATGAAAAGCTTTCTTTCAAACAGGAAGAAATCGAGTTTAACGGCTGGGCTATTGAGTGCAGGATCAATGCGGAAAATCCTTTCAAGCAATTCATGCCGTCGCCAGGTGAAATAACAATGTACCTGCCTCCTGGAGGTCTTGGAGTGAGAATCGATTCAGGTGCTTACCCTGGTTACAAAATACCTCCTTATTATGATTCCATGATTGCTAAACTTATTACTTATGGTCCGACAAGGGAAGAAGCTGTCCGGAGAATGAGACGTGCCTTGGATGAATTTGTTGTAGAAGGGGTATTCACTACTATTCCTTTCCATGAGCGAATGATGGCTCACCCAAAATTTGTCGATGGAGATTTTAATACAAAATTTTTGGAAAAATATACTATAATGGAAGATGAATAGTACAAAAGGAGTGAACGGAATGAACGAAAACTCTTTATTGAACGTCGGTGAAGGTTCAGACCTTGGAAAAGTGGAAATAGCTCCTGAAGTAATCGAGGTTATTGCCGGGATTGCAACCATCGAAATCAAAGGCGTATTCGGGATGCGTGGCAACTTCGCTTCGGGTGTAGCAGAGCGATTGGGCAAGAAGTCACACGGCAAGGGCATAAAGGTCGAACTGACAGAAAATGGTGTGTTGATCGATGTGTTTGTTGTATTGGATTATGGAACGACAATCCCTGAAATCGCCCAGAAAATCCAGACCAACATTCGCCAGGCGCTTAAAAACATGACAGCTCTTGAAATTGATGAGATCAATATCCATGTTGTCGGTGTCCAGATAGATCAAAAGGAAGAACAGGAAGCGATTTCTGAATAGGAACTATTGAAGGAGGTCAAAGGAGTCAAATTCTCTTTTGGCTTCTTTTATTTAACAGGACCTGGCGAGAAAAAAGTTGTCGCGCGAATCATCTTTCTCCGGAACGGTTTTCTTATAAGAAAGAGTCAGGCTCGAATATGGTTTTGTAATTCGGAAAATGTTATTATTTGAAACAGATATAGCTTAAAGGAGAATGAATGTATGAAAAGACGAACAGCCAGAGAGAAAGCCTTCCAAATCCTCTTCCAAATGGATGTCAACGACATTGATCCCAAAGATGCAATAGAACATGTCATGGAACAGCCGGTGGAAGGGACCTATCTTACTGAGTTAGTTTACGGTGTAGTGGAACACAGGGATGCAATCGATAGTAAAATAGATGACAATTTGGAAAAATGGACTTTCAGCAGACTGGCTTCGGTGGAAAAAAACCTGTTGCGGATTGCTGTGTTTGAATTGTTTTATAAAGAAGATGTTCCGCAAGGCGTAGCCATCAACGAGGCGGTAGAATTGGCGAACGATTATGGTGACGAGAAATCAGGAAAGTTTATTAATGGTGTTTTGTCCAAGATGTTATAAAAGGGGATGTACAAATGACAGCGGAAATAATATATGGCAAACAACTGGCGAGCGACTTGAGAGAAGAAATGAAACTTGAAGTGGACGCACTGAAAAAAGCCGAAATAACCCCAAAACTAACGGTGGTCCTAATCGGAGACGACCCTGCCTCCCATTCATATGTAAGAGGGAAAGAGAAAGCATCGGCGGAAGTAGGGGTGGAATCCAATGTTCTCAGGATGAAAGAGGAAACCACCGAAACGCAATTATTGGAAGTTATTGATGAACTAAACAACGATGTTTCCGTGAACGGCATATTAGTCCAACTTCCTCTTCCAGGGCATATAAACGAACAGGTAATCATTGAAGCAATCAGTCCAGAGAAAGATGTTGACGGATTTCATCCGATAAATATAGGTCGGATGGTTGCCGGAAAGGATACCTTCTACCCTTGTACTCCTTATGGGATTATTACTATGCTCAAATCGAAAAATGTGAAAATTGAAGGTAAACAGGCCGTTATTGTGGGCAGGAGCAACATTGTCGGCAAACCGGTAGGTCAATTGCTTTTAAACGAAAATGCAACTGTTACCTATTGTCACTCCCGGACAGAGGATATGAGAAAACACACGCTCGAAGCGGACATACTTATTGTAGCTGTAGGGAAGCAGCACTTTTTGACTGCAGATGATATTAAGCCTGGTGCTGTGGTCATCGATGTGGGGGTCAATAGGATGGAAAACGGAAAACTCACAGGGGACGTGGAATTCGACACAGCCAAAGAGAAAGCGGACTTGATCACCCCCGTACCAGGTGGCGTAGGTCCCATGACGATTACGATGTTATTACATAACACCATCAAGGCGGCCAAGAAACATAACGGATATTTAGGGAAATAAAATGTGCAGGTGTTTGATATGAATGATAAATATTTAACAGTTACAGCCTTGACCCGCTATATAAAGCGTAAATTCGAGATGGATAAGCATCTGAAGGATGTATGGCTGAAAGCGGAGATTTCCAACTTTAAACATCATAGCAGGGGACATATGTATCTTACCTTGAAAGATGATCGTTCGAGAATCCAGGCAGTTATGTTTGCAGGGAATAATCGTTTTCTGAAATTCCGCCCGGAAAATGGGATGAATGTGCTGGTAAAAGGAGAGCTTGGTGTCTATGAACCCCAAGGCCAATACCAATTATATATTAACGATATGCAGCCCGATGGAATAGGTGCTCTTTACCTTGCTTATGAACAATTGAAAGAAAAATTGAGCAAGGAAGGGTTGTTCGATGAAGAAAAAAAACAACCAATTCCTGCTTATCCCAAACATATCGGAGTGATTACATCACCGACCGGCGCTGCGGTAAGGGACATTATGATAACCCTGAAAAGGCGTTACCCAATAGTCAAAGTCAGTTTATATCCCGTTTTGGTGCAAGGTGAACGGTCGGCTGAATCGATTGTAAAAGCGATAAACGCTGCAAGCGACCATAAAGGGATCGACCTTTTGATTGTCGGCAGGGGCGGCGGATCGATAGAAGAATTATGGAGCTTTAATGAAGAAATAGTCGCGAGGGCCATTTCGGGGTCCAGACTGCCCGTGATTTCTGCAGTCGGCCATGAGACTGATTTTACGATAAGCGACTTGGTTGCAGATGTCCGCGCTGCCACACCGACTGCAGCAGCAGAACTCGCGGTTCCTTCACAATTGGAACTTAAGACGAAAATAAATTCAGCAAAAAGGTCGCTTGACCGTTTAATTGTAAGCCAATTGTCCACGGCGAAAGAGCGCCTGGATCAACTGAACAAGTCATATGCATTTCGATATCCGGCCCAAATGCTAAAGCAGAAGGAACAGGAGCTGGATAGAAACGTCGAAAGGCTTTCAAAAGCTTTAAAATGGAAACATGATCGCAACCGTGACCAACTACATTTTTTTACACAAAGATTGGAGCAACGACATCCCGCAATACAGGTAAGTCAGTCAAAAAGAGAATTGGAAAAACTTCAAAGTAGATTCACACTGGCCTTCAGGAAAGAGATAGAAACCAAACATGTCCGTTTTGCCAAAAATTTGGATAAACTGTCCTTGCTTAATCCATTGGAAACAATGAAGCGAGGTTATTCGATAACCTACACAGAGGATGGACAGGTCTTGAAAACTACAAAAGACGTCCAACCAGGAAATCAACTGACGGTGAAGCTTTATGATGGTATTTTGGACTGCCAAGTCTGGGGGATAGAGGAGGATACGAATGAGTAAAGAAGAACTTACATTTGAAGAAGCGATGAAACAACTCGAAGAAATCGTAGGAAAATTGGAAGAAGGAGACGTCCCATTGGAAAAGGCTATCAATTACTACCAAGAAGGGATGAAACTTTCGAAAATTTGCAGCGACAAACTGGAAACGGTAGAAGAACAAATGGAACAAATTGTTAATGAACAGGGAGATACTGTACCCTTCAATGTCCAGGAGGAAGAATAGCGTGCCTAAGGCCTTACAAAATTTTTTAACGGAAACTCAGACTTCTATAAATCAAGAACTGATCAGGCAAATCGAACAACTCGATTTGCCTGAAAGGCTGAAAGCTTCCATGCTCTATTCCGTCAAAGCCGGGGGGAAAAGACTGCGGCCTGCCTTGATGATTGCAAGCTTCCAATCCTATGGTGGAGAAGGAGACAAAGCCCTTTCCACTGCTGCAGCTTTGGAAATGATCCATACTTACTCTTTGATCCACGACGATTTACCAGCAATGGATGATGACCACTACAGAAGAGGAATGCCTACGAATCATAAACAGTTTGACGAAGCAACGGCGATTCTTGCCGGCGATGGTTTGCTGACCTATAGTTTTGAAATCATTGCAAAAGATGAATTGCTTTCAGACAGCCAAAAAGTCAAACTCATCGGTATGCTCAGCGGTGCTGCAGGGCCAAAAGGGATGGTTGCAGGGCAAATTCTTGATATGATGGCAGAAAACAAGGAAAGTACTTTGGGCGAACTGGAGACAATCCATACATTGAAAACAGGGCAACTACTGAAGTTTGCAGTGGCCGCAGGCGCTTTTCTGGGTGGTGCAACAGATTACCAATTAGAAGCTCTGCATAAATTCGCTTACTATTTAGGTTTAATATTCCAAGTGCAGGATGACATCCTCGATATCGACGGAAATCCTGAATTGATAGGAAAGCCAATTGGTAGTGACGCTACCAATTTCAAGAGTACTTTTCCGAAATTGTTAGGTATGGAAGGGGCAATCGATCAAAAGAATTCCTATATGGATAAGGCAAAAGAAGCATTGGCCGATGCCGAGGTCCATTCATCGATCCTCTTTGAAATTACCGAACACTTTGGAAACAGGGATTATTAGTATCGTTTCGAGACGCTGATAAGTAATTATTGAGCAAACGACAAAAATATGATATATTATAAAGACAAATGGAATGGTGCAGTATTCTAGTCAGTCCTCCGTTCCTGAAGGCGGGCCTAAAAATCCGCCAAAGGGCACATCGATGAAGTTCCTTGTGCTGGCTTGAGGCGCCCAGCCTTGGGTCAGTGCTGGGAGTTAAGGTTGCAGGGCGATCCACAAAGGCATGTGGGCGAGGACCCTGCTTCCGCGGAGGCCCATCTCTGTAGTGGTTTCTAAGCCTAGAACCCGCTATGGACTGGGGTATGAACCTGCGCAATAGGGAAAGGGAATCTCTATTCGCAGCGTAGCCTGCCTTGAGTGGTGCTGAGGGGATTATGGTTATAAATGGCGAGATTGTGGCCACTTTCTTTTCATTTTCTGCCATATGAAATCAACACTGCAAAAGAGGCTAGGGAACGGCCAAAGACTGCTGAGGAAATCTCCTAGACTGTTCCGATGGACATTTAAAAGGGATTATAGTGCGGACTAAGTGGTAATCCAGTCTAGCCATTGGCAACAAGGCTAAGATGGATTTAAAGGGGAACCGCCAGAATGGCAACATTCGGTATCCATCTGGGAAAACCTACTGGACCTAAGCCGCAGTTTTTACCTTTTAAGTGACCATTCCAATTACATAATTGAATTTTTCAAGAGGTCAATAAATGAAATCACACTTAAGTAAGTCATTAAAATTTAGTTTGAGTATTGCCGTTATCACATTTGTGTTAGCGGCTATTTTTTCAGTTATCTCCTCGTCCGTACTTAGTGGGGTAGTATGGATTGTAGGATTGTTTATCGTGCTGCTGATCGTTTTAATCGGTGTTGTATTTGATATGCTCGGCATTGCAGCCACTGCTGCTGATGAAGTACCCTTTCACGCCATGGCAGCAGAGAAGGTAAGCGGTTCCAAACAGGCGATCCAGATTGTACGTAATGCCGATAAGTTTGCAAGTTTTTGCAATGATGTAATCGGTGATATATCTGGGATTGTCAGCGGGACCGCTTCCGCCATTGTTGTCCTCCAGGTTGCAAATGGGTTCGGTTATTCTGAGGGATCCACAGTCCAAATCGTCATTTCGGTTGTTTTGACAAGTCTCGTGGCGGCATTGACTGTCGGTGGAAAAGCAATTGGAAAGTATTTTGCAATCCATGCCTCCACCAATATCATATTTTTTGCAGGTAAAATGATTGCTTTTATGGAGGAAAAATTTAAAATAAAATTGATATCCCAACGTTGATAAGGGTCGAAATATGAAACATCTTAGTGAAAAGTCTGTTATACTGATGGGGAAAGCAATGAGAGCTTCTGCATTGGCACATTCAGGCAAGCAGAAATTAGTGATGAAGGGGAGGACTCCCAAAATGGATCTTAATGAAATCAAAGATCCTTCGTTTTTAAAATCATTGTCAAACGAAGACTTGGAAAGATTAGCAGCAGAAATACGTGAGTTCCTGATTGAAAAACTGTCTGTGACAGGTGGGCACTTAGGAGCAAATCTAGGAGTAGTGGAGTTAACACTTGCTCTTCATAAATTGTACGATAGTCCAAAGGACAAGTTTCTTTTTGATGTCGGTCACCAGTCCTATATCCACAAAATTTTGACCGGACGCACGTCACAGTTCGATACTTTGCGTCAATATAAAGGGCTGTGCGGGTTTCCTAAAATGCGGGAAAGCGAACATGACGCCTGGGAGACAGGCCACAGTTCCACTTCCCTCTCCGGCGCGATGGGGATGGTGATTGCCCGCGATCTTAAAAAAGAAAATCATCATGTCATCCCGATCATTGGTGATGGGGCCTTGACAGGTGGTATGGCATTGGAAGCTTTGAATCATATCGGCCATGAAAAAAAGGATATAACTGTTATTCTGAACGATAATGAAATGTCGATCGCCAATAATGTAGGAGCTTTGCACAATGCACTGGGACGGATGCGGAGCGCAGGGAAATATCACCGTGTAAAAGATGAACTGGAATGGTTGATGAAGAAGGTTCCTGCGGTGGGCGGACGTCTCGCCCAAACAGCGGAACGAATTAAAGACAGTATGAAATACTTCATGGTTCCGGGTATGTTGTTTGAAGAATTTGGTTTTACCTATTTCGGTCCAGTCGATGGTCATGATTTTAACGATTTACAGGAAAACCTTAATTATGCCAAAAAAACCAAAGGGCCGGTCCTTGTCCATGTCATCACCCAAAAAGGAAAAGGTTATCAACCGGCAGAATTGGATGAAAAGGATAAGTGGCACGGGGTGGGACCTTATAAAATCGATTCCGGCGAAAAAATTAAACCTGTCGGAGGTCCTCCGGCATGGAGCGAAGTGGTCAGCGGTACTTTGCAAAAGATAGCCAGGACTGATAAACGATTGGCCGTCGTCACTCCTGCGATGATTTTAGGGTCAAAACTGGAAAAGTTCCATCAGGAGTTTCCGGAAAGGCTGTTCGATGTCGGGATTGCAGAACAACATGCAACCACAATGTCCGCAGGCCTGGCAACGCAGGGAATGAAGCCATTCCTTGCTATTTATTCCACTTTTCTGCAAAGAGCTTATGATCAGATTATTCACGACGTATGCAGGCAGAACTTGAATGTAGTCTTTGGGATAGACAGAGCCGGACTGGTGGGAGCAGACGGAGAAACGCATCAAGGCGTATTTGATGTAGCTTTCCTTCGTAATATCCCAAATATGGTAGTCATGATGCCTAAGGATGAAAATGAATGCCAGCACATGGTCAATACTTCCATTGAGTACAACGACGGCCCTGTTGCCGTTCGGTATCCAAGAGGGACAGGTATCGGGGTTCGGATGGACGAGTCGCTTTCTAATATACCAATCGGTAGTTGGGAAGTACTTAAAGAAGGATCAGATGCTGCCATTCTCACATTTGGGACTACCATTGAAATGGCTATGAAAGCCAGTAAAGAACTACAGGCAAAAGGTTTGTCGGTAAAGGTAATCAATGCCCGTTTCATTAAACCGTTAGACAATGACATGCTTCATGGCTTGATGAGGGAGAATATGCCGATCCTCACCATTGAAGAAGCAGTACTCAAGGGCGGTTTCGGAAGTGCTGTGCTGGAGTTCGCAGAAGAAAATGGCTACAATGGACAGGTCATAAAAAGAATGGGTATTCCGGATCGATTTATTGAACATGGTAAAGTTGAGGAACTTTTAAACGAGATCGGTCTTACCAAGGAAGATGTCATAGCAAATATACAGCATATGCTTCCAAGTAAACAGCAAAGGGCATGATTGATAGTGAGTAAAAAAACGCGGCTGGATATATTATTGGTTGAAAGAGATTTAATAGAGACAAGAGAAAAAGCTAAAAGGACAATTATGGCAGGCCTGGTCTATTCGGAAAGTACCAGGCTTGACAAACCTGGTATGAAAGTGGATGTGGACATCCCTTTGACCGTCAAGGGCAAGGTGATTCCATACGTTGGAAGAGGCGGATTAAAGCTTGAAAAAGCGTTGAAGTTTTTTGATGTAAATGTAAGCGAAAAAATAATGGTGGATATTGGATCTTCAACCGGAGGATTTACAGATTGTGCCTTGCAAAACGGGGCAAGCCTCAGTTATGCAATCGATGTTGGATACAATCAACTTGACTGGAAATTACGAAATGATGAGCGGGTAGTTGTGATGGAAAGGACGAATTTCCGATATGTAACAAGCGATATGTTCGACCGTGGTCTGCCTGATTTTGCGACGATTGATGTTTCCTTCATTTCCCTCAGGCTGATTCTGCCCGTCCTTAGTAAGATCTTGCTCGAGAACGGCGAAGTCATTGCTCTCGTTAAACCTCAATTCGAAGCCGGGAAAGAACAGGTCGGCAGAAAAGGGATCGTAAGGGATGCCAAAGTACACAAACAAGTACTGTCCAATATTCTTTCCTACGCCCGGACAGAAGGATTCCGGACAATGGGAGTGACTTTTTCTCCGATTACCGGTGGAGATGGAAATATAGAGTTTTTAGCTCATTTGAAATGGGATGGAATAAAGGAAGAAGCAAGCATCGAAGAGATTGGGATAGAACAAGTTGTCGACGAAGCTCACCTGTCTCTGAAAAAAGATGCTTGAGTAATGGGCTGCTGTCAGTAGCCCTTTTCATTTGCGTATTTTTCATAATTTCATGTACGAGAAATGGAGGAATATGATGACCAAGGGCCAGCGTCATATAAAAATTAGGGAATTGATTACAGATAATGATATTGAAACACAAGATGAACTAGTCGAACGTTTAAGGAATTTGGGTTATAATGTCACCCAAGCAACTGTATCCAGAGATATCAAAGAACTCCATCTGGTAAAAGTGCCGATGGTAGATGGAAGATACAAGTACAGTTTGCCTGCGGATCAGCGATTTAATCCTTTAGAGAAATTGAGAAGGCTTATAATGGATGCTTTTGTCAAAATCGATACTGCAAGCCATTTTATCGTATTAAAAACACTTCCGGGAAATGCACAGGCTCTTGGGGCATTAATTGACCATTTGGATTGGGAGGAAATACTCGGCACTATATGTGGGGACGATACATGCCTGATCATTTGCAGGACGGAAAAGGAAACCCAATCGATCAAAAACAAACTGCTGGACATGCTTTAAACCGACCTTGATAAGCGAAAGTTAAAATCGTTCCACTTTAAACGAAACGAGGTGGCATATATTTGTTAACTGAATTATCTATTAAAGATTTTGCTATTATTGATGAATTATCCATCACTTTCAATGATGGGCTTACAGTGCTGACCGGAGAAACCGGTGCTGGTAAATCCATCATAATTGATGCTGTGCAGTTACTAACCGGCGGACGGGGCTCGGTGGAATTTGTCCGTTACGGCTCAAGCAAAGCTGATATCGAAGGGCTGTTCACGATTGATGATCCGCATCATCCGATTTATGAAAAAGGTGTTCAATTCGGGATAGATATAAGCACCGATGGAATGGTCGTTTTACAGCGGACCATCACATCGAGCGGGAAGAGCATCTGCAGAATAAATGGAAAGCTAGTGACATTGGGAATATTAAAAGAGTTCGGAAAAACATTGATTGACATTCACAGTCAACATGAAACACAGTCGCTAATGGATGCTGACCGTCATATAGAACTATTGGATTTATATATTCGTGACGAGTTAGAACCTGTGAAAACAGAGTACACATCTCTTTATTCCAAGTATCAAGCATTGAGGAAACGTTACCGGGAACTGAGTGAAAATGAACAAGACATGGCCCAAAGGCTGGATCTGCTTGAATTCCAATTGAATGAAATTCAGGAAGCGGAATTAGTGCCTGAGGAAGACGAGGAGCTTTCTGAAGAGCGAAAAAAGTTGAATAACTATGAACGCATCTACCAGGGTATCAATGATGCCTATAATGCTCTTTACGGTGAGCAGAAGGGGCTTGACTGGCTGTCTCTGGCACTGTCGAGTTTGGAAAACGCCAGTGAATATGAGGAAGAGATTTCGCAAAAAAGAGAAGAATTCTCCAATCATTACTATCTCATCGAAGAACTGACTTATGATTTAAGGGCATACTTGGATAACTTGGAATTTGATCCAGAGAGATTGAATATTATCGAGGGCAGGCTTAATGAAATAAACAGGCTGAAAAAGAAATATGGGCAAACAGTCACGGAAATATTGGAGTATGCTTCCAAGATTGAAGAAGAAATAGACCAAATCAAAAACAAAGATTCTCATTTGGATTCCTTGAGAAGACAAATTGAAGAACAAGGGCAAGACGCTTTGCTTGAAGCAAAGCACATGCATGAAATTAGAATGGACGCTGCTGATACATTGACTGAAGCAATCCATCTGGAATTAAAAGACCTTTATTTGGAAAAAGCTGCTTTCGGAGTGGATATCACCATTAAAAATGGCACAGATGGCGAACCGGAATTACAGGGTGAACCAGTGAGCCTTCAGATTAATGGTTTTGACATTATTAAATTTCTTATTACGACTAATCCGGGTGAACCCCTTAAAGAAATCAGCAAAGTTGCTTCTGGTGGTGAACTGTCCAGAATCATGCTTGCCTTAAAGAAGATTTTTTCAAAACACCAAGGTGTGACCAGTGTAATTTTTGACGAAGTGGATACTGGTGTCAGCGGTCGTGTTGCCCAGGCGATTGCAGAGAAAATTTACGGAATATCTAGTGGCTCACAGGTTTTATGTATTTCCCATTTACCTCAGGTGGCGTCTATGGCAGACACTCACCTTCTAATTGAAAAGCATGTGTCCAATGACAGAACAAGCACTTCTGTCAAAGAATTGGATGAACAATCAAGTGTGGAGGAAATCAGCAGGATGATAACAGGTGCTGAATTGACGGACACAACGAAAGAGCATGCAAGAGAATTGATAAAATTGGCAGAGAAATTCAAAGAAACGCTACGTATTGATTGAAAACCCGGCCATAAAGGCCGGTTTTTTGGCTTCTGCAATGTAACCGTTTTAAATTATGCATGTGGTACATTTTCAAAACACGACAAAATAGGAAAAGTTACCCCTTATTTCTCATCTTTACAGTGTTTAAAAAATCGACTCTAAGGTCAAATTAGGAGTACAGAAAAAAACATTGTATGGGTTAGGAATGAGGAGAGTGAAAAATGAAATTTAACGGGTTTCGAAATGGAATAGGAATAATGCTCCTTGTTGCTATCCTCTTGATTCCATTATATTCACCGGTCCAGACTTTTCTTTCAATTCCAAATAAAATCACCATGTTCAGTAAACAGGATTCATTCCAATTGCCGGCTTTAGGTGATAACGTCACCGTTTCGGCAAACAGTGAAGAAAAAGTAATTGAAGCTATAGATACGAGTGAATTTAAAGCCATTGATGCCGGATCAGGCAATGTCATTTACGAACTTGCAGGACTGCCGGTGAAGAAGGTAAATGTCGATGTTTTGGATGATTTAAAAATTATCCCAGGCGGTCAATCCATTGGTGTCAATTTGCATACACTCGGAGTATTGGTGGTAGGACATCACCAAATCGAAACAGCAAATGGAAAAGTTTCACCAGGAGAAGAAGCCGATATCCAAGTAGGCGACATTATACTGGAGATAAACGGAAAGAAGATAAAAGAAATGAAAGAAGTCGCTCCTTACGTCAAAAGTGCCGGGGACAATGGTGCCGAATTGAATTTGACTGTTAAAAGAGGCGATGAAAAACTTAAAACAAAACTCAAGCCATATTTGGATGAAAAAGAAGATAAATACAGAATAGGTCTCTATATTAGGGATTCTGCTGCGGGTATTGGAACAATGACATTTTACGAACCGAAATCAAAAAAATATGGTGCTTTGGGGCATGTAATTTCTGATATGGATACAAGGAAACCGATTGAAATCCATAACGGCACCATTGTAAGATCTAGTATTAAGTCAATAGAAAAAGGAAATAACGGTACCCCGGGTGAGAAACAAGCAGAATTCTCGGCCAATGAGAAAAAAATCGGGAATATAACCAAAAACACACCATTTGGCGTGTTTGGTAAATTAGATAAAGGTATCTCCAATGGTCAAATGGATCAAGCGATGCCGATTGCTTTATCGTATCAGGTAAAAGAGGGACCTGCCCAAATCCTTACAGTAGTTAAAGGAGAAAAAGTGGAAGCTTTCGACGTAGAAATTGTGAGTAGCGTTCCGCAGAAATTTCCGGCCACCAAAGGAATGATTGTGAAAGTCACCGACCCAGAATTACTAAAAGAAACAGGTGGAATCGTCCAGGGAATGAGTGGTAGTCCGATCATACAAGACGGAAAGGTTATCGGGGCAGTGACACATGTCTTCGTCAATGACCCTACATCAGGATATGGTGTGCATATAGAATGGATGTTAAACGAAGCAGGAATAGATATTTACGGAAACAAAGAAAAAGCAAGTTGATTACACTGACTCTTATCTTTATGATAAGGGTTTTTTGTTATTCCGATTGTAAATAAATACATACATGATATAATATGTCCAAAGATTTTTCGACAAACCGGGTGTATTTGATGTCAAATCATATCGAAAATTGAAGGATGCGGGAGTTATTCTTTGAAAGTAGAAAAAAGTTAAATGTTTTTTCCTTAAAAGAAGGATATTTCGAACAAATGTCGAAAATATAACCAGGAACTAGAGGAGGAATTACACGAAGGAGGAAATATATTGGAAAAAATAAAGGTTTGTCTAGTCGATGATAACCGGGAACTTATTAACTTGATGGAAGAATATTTTGAGGACCAGGACGATATTGAAGTAATTGGCACTGCATATAATGGGAAAGATTGTTTGAGCATGCTTTCAGAATTGGACCCCGATATATTGGTGCTTGATATTATTATGCCGCATATCGATGGGCTTGCTGTATTAGGGAAGATAAAAGAAATAGAAAAGGACAAATATCCTAATGTCATCATGCTTACGGCATTCGGTCAGGAAGAAGTTACCAAGAAGGCTGTCGAACTTGGTGCATCTTACTTTATTTTGAAGCCTTTTGATTTAGAAAGCCTGGCAGACCAGATAAGGCAAGTTCATGGGATTTCTCCTTCATTTGAGAACAAAGGGTCCAAGCAAAAAGCGAAGAAAGATGACAAGAAAAAAGACCTGGAAACGAGCATCACACATATTATCCATGAAATCGGGGTTCCCGCACATATCAAGGGTTATATGTACCTGAGGGAAGCTATCACCATGGTATATAAAGACATTGAATTGCTTGGTTCGATTACGAAGGTACTATACCCGGATATAGCGAAGAAATATAACACAACCGCTTCACGAGTAGAACGGGCGATCAGACATGCCATCGAGGTTGCTTGGAGCCGTGGAAACATGGATTCTATTTCGTCTTTGTTTGGTTATACCGTAAGCATCTCAAAAGCAAAGCCGACAAATTCGGAGTTCATCGCCATGGTTGCCGACAGGCTTCGTTTGGAACATCGTGCGAGTTAAATAAAAGATATCATACCTCTGAATTTTTAGTTTGGGGGTTATTTTTTTTGCTGAATAAACTTCCATAAAAGTGAGATATTAATTCACAAAGGAGGTATGTTCAGCATGAAAAAGGTTTTACTATTTACTGCATTTTTATTAATCTGTATCCCGGTGACTGTTTCAGCTGCAACTACATACACAGTCAAAAGCGGCGATACGATGTGGAAAATCGCCGAAAAGTATAAAATTGGTGTTACGGAAATAATCGAAGCGAATCCTCGGGTCGATGACCCTGATTTGATTTATCCCAACCAGAAATTGAACGTTCCAAAAATAAGTGCAGTCAAAACTACAGAGCACAAGGTGATTCAGTTAACGAATCAGGAACGGGCTAAATATGGGCTACCGGCATTAAGACCGGATTGGGAACTGTCGAGGGTCGCCCGGTATAAATCCCGAGACATGAAGAATCAACAATATTTTTCCCATACAAGCCCTACTTACGGATCGCCGTTTAAAATGATCAGGAATTTCGGAATCGATTACCGTAGTGCTGCAGAAAATATTGCAAGAGGGCAGCAGAGTCCGAATGCGGTGGTCCAGGCATGGATGAACAGTTCTGGCCACAGAAAAAATATTTTAAATGAAAATTATACCCATATAGGCGTGGGATATGTGGCTGAAGGAAAATACTGGACACAGATGTTTATCACAAAATAATGAAATCTTAGAAGGCCCTGATGATAATCAGGGTTTTTTTGTGCTTTTTAAATTATCACTCAATATGCCCGGGGCTTGCTTACCATCGAATAGTAGAAAAAATTCGAAGAAGTGTGATAATATTTTATAATAGAGAAAAAAATAAATTAAATGGAGAGATTATTGGAATGAAAGTAGCAAAATTTGGTGGTAGCTCCGTAGCCAGCGCCCATATGTTGAGAAAAGTTGCCGGAATTATCCAGGATGATCCGGAGAGAAGAGTGATCGTTGTTTCAGCTCCTGGCAAGAGATTCGATGGAGATACGAAGGTTACCGATTTATTGATTAATTTAGGAGAGACCTTTTTGAACGATGAACCATACGAAAAAGAGATCGATTTAGTAATAAACAGGTTCAAAGATATAACAGATGAATTGGAATTAGGCGATAAGATATTGAAGGAAATCAGGCAAGATATTCATGATGTTATAAATTCCGATTATAATAGCGAGTTAAAGTTGGATGCCTTTAAAGCGGTGGGCGAAGATTCGCTCGCAAAAGTCTTAAGCGTTTATTTACAGTCCATTGGCATGCAGGCATCTTATTTGAATCCTAAAGATGCCGGAATAATGGTAAGTGATGAACCCGGCCATGCCCAAATTCTTGAAGAAAGCTTTGATTATTTGTATAAGCTGCACGAAAGGGAAGGGATTGTAGTCATTCCTGGCTTTTTCGGTTACACAAAAGAGGGGAAATTGATTACATTTTCCAGAGGTGGGTCAGATATTACCGGATCTATTGTAGCAGCCGGAGTTAAAGCTGATTTATACGAGAATTTTACAGATGTCGACTCGGTGTATTGTGTTAACCCGAATATTGTTGATAATCCAAGAGAAATAACTTCTCTTACATACAAGGAAATGAGGGAGTTGTCATACGCCGGCTTTTCCGTTTTTCACGATGAGGCTCTTATCCCGGCATTTAAGGCAAGTATTCCCGTTTGCATCAAGAATACCAACAACCCCGAAGGATTGGGAACGTATATAGTTTCCGAGAAGCATACTTCCTATAATCCAGTGGTTGGAATTGCTAGTGACAGCGGCTTTTTAAGTTTATATGTGGGCAAGTATCTAATGAACAGGGAAGTAGGCTTCGGCCGCAGACTTTTAAACATACTGGAAGATGAGGGCATTTCATTTGAACACACTCCATCCGGAATCGATGATATGTCTGTAATCATTCGTGAATCGAATTTTCCAAAGCGAAAGGAAGAAAGAGTCGTCCAAAGGATAAAAGAAGAATTGAAAGCTGATACAGTATCCATTGAACGAGATCTTGCCATGGTGATGATTGTAGGGGAAGGGATGAACAGTACGGTGGGAATCGCTCAAAAAGCCACTGAAGCATTCGCCAACGCTGCTGTTAATCTGGAGATGATCAACCAGGGTTCATCTGAGGTTTCCATGATGTTCGGAATCAAGTCTTCTGGTATTGAGGCTTCGGTACGTTCCTTATACCAAGCTTTCTTTGGTGAATATGAATAACAAGCAGGAAAAGCGTGTTCCAATTACTGGGACACGCTTTTCTTAAGTGTAATTTTTTAATGTTTTTTCCAACTCGTCATAACAGTAAATGCCGTTTTGCATTGCACGTTCGAGCAGAAGTTCAAATAATTCTGCAGTCATGATTGCATCATTCAGTGCATGGTGTCTCTCCAATTTATTTATGCCAAAATGACGGATGAGAGGGTCGAGTTGATAATCCAGACCAGGATACAGCCATTTTGCCATCGATTGGGAATCGACAACTAACGGTTCGTAATCCGGCAGTTTCCATCTTTTCAGCATCGTTTTGAGGAACCTTATATCGAACTTGGCAGGATGTGCTACTAAAATAGAACCCTTGCTGTAATCCAAGAACTTGTCAAAAGCCTCGATGAAAAGGCCGGCGTTCTTAATTTCGCTTTTATCGATTCCCGTTAAATCTTTGATCCGTTTGGAAACAGGTCTTATCGGCCTGATGATTTTGTGGAATGTTTGTTTACGGCAATATTTCAAGCCGGTTAATTGGATTGCGCCGATCGATATGACTTCATGGCCCAAATCAGGGATTAATCCGGTAGTTTCCAAGTCAAAAATGGTAAATGATACTTCCCCCAAATCTTGATACCTTATTCGAGGATCTTCATGAAAATATTCTAATCGTTCATTTAGTTTCCGATAAGCATCCAGTTCGAAAAATGGTTTGATTTTCTGATGATAGATCGGTTTTTCAAAGAAAAAATACTTTAAAATTTGTATATCGATCGGTAACATCAAACCACCCGATTCCTATTGTAGCTGAGTTCCAATACTTGCTGGAGTCTTTTTGCTATAGCTAGTGCTTCCCTTAATCTTCTTTTTTCCTCTTTAGAGAGTTCATGTAGGCTAATATCGTTTGTAAGTGGCTTTTTTTCTTCCAGTTGTTTGAGATTCTGGGTGAGCCTGAATGTTAGCAAACGATGTAAAGCGAGCTTCGCATTATCGGAATCCCTGGGGTGAAACCTTTCATATTCCGTAAGAGTTTTCACTCTTCCAATGGTACTTACGTCATCAATCCCATAACGCGCAGAATATATTCTGATAGCGTTGACAATCTGCATGATTGCAGATTTTTTAAGGTTCAAATTCCTTTGACGTCCAACGCCGATTATCCTGCCGAATGGATGGAAAGGTACTCGGAAACGAAGGGTGTCTTTCATCAAGAGTTGATGTAAATTCAATGATTTTTCTATTTTTTGTGTCAATTCTTCCCGCAATTTATAAGCCAGTGCGTAGTCTCCATAAATCGGTCGGAAATCCATAAAAATAGTAAAATCCCTGATCTCTTCTGCATCCATCTTTTTGATCCAATCAGTGAGACCTTCCGACCACTCGGATAGTGTTTTTCTCCATTTTTCCTCTTTAGCCATGATTCCGCCTTTGCATAGAGGAAAACCGCATAGTTCAAGCATATAATTGATTTTTTGGCTCAGTACTCTGAAGTAATGTGTAATCCTTTCTTTATCATTTGAGTGATAATAATCGGAAAGGATGATCCCGTTATCTTGATCAGTACTGAAGCCTTGCTCTTTTCTGCCTTCCGATCCCATGACGATGAAACAATAGTTGATTTGGGGCGGTCCATATCCTTCTTTCACCATCTCTTCTTCAGCGAGGTTGATCACTTTTTTGTGAATACGATCATTCAGATTTGAGATCAATTCGCAAATTTCATATCCGAATGTTCCATGATCAATCAGCTCCTTGATAAATCCGTGAAAACGTTCATTGTAAACCGGTGACAACTGTCTTAACTCGTCAAGCGTGTTGACGTCCGCAATCCGATATGTCAAATCGAAATAGATAGAATCCTTGATATTGAAAAATGACGACTGTCTTAAGAAGCCGACGACTTTTTCCTTGTGGAAGACAGGGACAATCGAGGTCGGATGATGCTTCAAATAGGATAAAGCTTCATATATAAAATTTTTAGACATGACAGAGTATACTTGTGTATTCATATGATTTTCTACCGGACTGTTGTGTTCATTGTTTAAATAAGCTTTCAGGACCTCTGAGTAACCAAGCATCCCAAGCATATGTTGTTTGTCTTTGCTGACAATAATCCCTTCCAATTCTTTTTCCTGAAGTATCCTTGCAGCTTCCTCTATGGTAATGCCAGGCTCAATGAATACAGGTGCTTCCATGTATCTGTCCACTCGCTTTGTGTACATTTCCTGCTCGGAATGGTCATTTAGGTCGGAACTTGTGTATTTCACTTCATGATAGAGACTTTTCATCAAGTTGTTGATGCCTTCCAGTACCACTTTGGAAAAATTCGTGTTATTTGACATAATTTCCATGAATCGGTTTTTATCAAAGCATAACGTCTGCGTTTCTTCCAGAGCTTGGACGGAAAATTTCATTTCCCCGCTGGATAACATGATCATCATCCCGATAAGGTCCCCTGGATAATAGTAACGCATCGATAACTGCCTTCCGCTTGACCTGTGCATGATGCTATTGGCAAGGCCTGATATTAAAAAGTGGATGTCGATTTTTTCTTCATCCTGTTCCTCATGGATGATAAACTCGTTTGTTTTAAACTTTTTTATTACTGCTTTGTCTGTTATTAAATCGAATTCCTGGTCTGTCAGTAGATTGAATGGGTATTGGTTTTTGAATACATCCATATATTCATGCAATAAAAACACCACCTTAAGTAAATTACCGGATGTCTTACTTTTTCCCCTTACTTTTTGTAAGGTTTCTTTTTTTGTCTCTGTAAAAAATAAAACCTCCAATAAATGTTAGCCCTCCTAGAAAGAAAATTAGTCCGAAAACGAATTGAACTCCTATATGGAAAAACATCGAATAAAAATCCCCGAATATCGCGTCTCTCATTAATTTGACACCTAACGTGGCGATTATGCCAGGTATCAGCAAGATAATTAATGCAAATAATCTCATTTTTTCTCCTCTTTCTTCCTATATACATATCAAAGTCTTTTAACTGTCCTAGTAATCATTCCTAAGTAGTATAGCAAAGGTGACAAGTGTTGAAAACCAAAGTTTTCTTGCTAAATCATGCAGTAAATATTAAGATGGAAGTATGCAAAAACGTGCAAGGGTGATGACTAGGTGAAACGCGTACTTATCGTGGGAGGCGGCAAAGGCGGTACTGCTTTGTTGAAACTTCTTTCTGCTTCAACCAGTCGAATGAAGATTGTAGCGGTAATTGACATCGACGAAAATGCTCCGGCGCTGCAGGCAGCGAAAGAAAGTAACATTCCGACAGGCCATGACTGGCGTCGATGGATACATGAACAGATCGATATTGTCATCGAAGTTACCGGCTCTGAGCAGGTGCTCTACGACATTATCAGAGAGAGAGCCGGAAAGACGGTAGTAATTCCGGGTTCAGTAGCATACATAACAGCTGAGCTTTTAGAAGAGAAAGAGCTGCTGCTCGGGGAGTTGCAAGAGCAATCATACAAACAAGAACTGATTCTGAATAATATTCATGAAGGCATGATCGTCATAAATAATGACGAATCGGTTACTTTTGCTAACAAACGTGCCGAAGAAATTGTCGGGATACCCGAAAAAGACTTTGTCAGAAAACCAATAAGGGAAGTGATTGATCAGACGAGACTTCCGCAAATATTGAGGACAAGG
Organism: Sediminibacillus massiliensis; assembly: GCF_900156915.1. Classification (GTDB taxonomy): domain Bacteria; phylum Bacillota; class Bacilli; order Bacillales; family Amphibacillaceae; genus Sediminibacillus_A; species Sediminibacillus_A massiliensis. The sequence goes on from NZ_LT732535.1 coordinate 357,987, forward strand.
AAAAAAGAAGTTAACGAAAAGCTTGAGTTGAAAAACGGCAGGAAGGTTATCACGACTAGAATTCCAATTATCGATGCTAATGACAGGTTGAAAGGTGCCTTTGCCGTTTTCCGTGATATTACGGAGGTAGTCGAACTTGCTGAACAAGTTACTGGGTTGAAAGAAGTGAAAAAGATGTTGGAAGCTATTTTCCATTCTTCCGACGAAGCAATCAGTGTGGTGGACGAGAATGGGATTGGTATTATGATCAATCCTGCTTATACAAGGATAACCGGCCTGACGGAAGATGAAATAGTTGGTAAACATGCTGCTACAGACATTTCCGAGGGTGAGAGTATGCATATGAAAGTCCTCACTACAAGACGGGCTGTCCGCGGCGTCCGCATGAAGGTGGGACCTGGGAAGAAGGATGTATTGGTGAATGTTGCTCCCATCATAGTGGACGGCGTGTTAAAGGGGAGTGTGGGGGTTCTCCACGATGTTTCAGAAATAAAGTCTTTGACAAGTGAGCTGAAAAGAGCAAGGCAAATAATCCGTAATTTGGAAGCTAAATATACGTTTGATGATTTTGTCGGTTCCTCCGGCGAAATGAAACTTGCATTGGAACAAGCGAAAGTGGGTGCGAAGACTCCGGCTACCGTATTGTTAAGAGGCGAATCCGGAACTGGCAAGGAGCTGTTTGCCCACGCTATTCATAACGAAAGTAATAGAAGGAATAATAAATTTATAAAAGTGAACTGTGCTGCTGTCGAAGATGATGTTTTAGAAGAAGAATTGTTTGGGTTGGAACAGGATGGCCAACTGGTTAGAAAAGGTTTTTTTGAAGAATCAAGGAACGGCAGCATTTTTCTGGATGAAATTGGAGAGCTTTCCCTGCATATGCAGGCAAAAATATTGAGAGTATTGCAAGAAAAAGAAATTTTCCGAGTAGGGGGAAATGCGCCGGTAGCCGTAGATGTCCGGATAATTACGGCAACCAATGTCAATTTGGAAAAAGCGATCATGAATAAAACTTTCAGGGAAGACTTGTACTATCGCCTGAACCGTCTCCCGATCTTTATTCCGCCTTTAAGGGAAAGGATGGAAGATATAGAGGAACTGTCCACTTTTTTGATTCAGAAAAAGAACCAGGAATACGGTAGGAATGTAAAAGGGATCAGTGAAGATGCTCTCACATACTTAAAAGGTTATCATTGGCCCGGTAATGTAAGGGAACTTGAGAACGTGATTGAAAGGGCAATGATGGTTATGGAAATCAGTGAGGAAAGAATCGTTTTCGGCCATCTACCGGATCTATATCCTCTATCTAAGTCAGGGCGCGACAGAGGAATAGTCTGGGAGAACTTCAAGGATCAATCCTTGCAATCGGCGCTAGAGGATTTTGAAAAAGAAATGATTGCATCCGCCCTACTTGCAAATGACTTAAACAAAACTAAAACAGCAGATAGCCTGGGGATTTCAATCCGGAATTTGTACTATAAAATGAATAAATACCACCTTGACAAGGATAGCATGCAAGATTTTTCATGAGTTTTTTAACGAGTGACCGGATGGGAGGACGCAATGGAAAAATTGGATGATTTGTTGCATCATTTCGGTAATAACACTAGATTTAGCACAGCTGTTGTTCAGGCGGCAGATAGCATAGTTCTTTCAACTGTCAAAAGAGCGCTTCAACTCAATTTGGGGACCTATCGACTTTATGGCAACTTAGTAGAAATCAAGGAAATCGCCGAAGAAGCAGGGTTGGACTTGAATGACAGCCGGTTGGATGTTATTCACGCTCCTTCTGCTCAGGATGCAGCGGAACAAGCCGTAAAGGATGTCAGATTGGGACATGCCGGAATCTTAATGAAAGGAAGTATCCAAACGGCTGATTTTCTTAAGGCGGTGCTTAACAAACAGAATGGAATCAGATCCGGTAAATTTCTTTCGCATACTGCACTTTTTGAATTGCCCGGTTACGAAAAACTCTTATTTCTTACCGACTCAGCCATCAATATCACACCAGGGCTGGAGGAAAAAACGGTCATCCTTGAAAATGCTGTAAAAGTCGCTAATTCTGTTGGAATAAAAAAACCGAAAATAGCCGTGCTTGCTGCTATTGAGTCAGTAAACCCGACTATGCCAGCAACCATTGATGCAGCTTGTCTAACACAAATGCAAAACAGGGGGCAGCTCGGGAATTGTCTTGTCGACGGTCCAATGGCGTTCGATGTAGCCGTCTCGAAAGAAGCTGCAGCACAGAAAAAAGTAGCTTCACATGTAGCCGGAGATGCAGATATTCTATTAGCACCTACATTGGAAGCAGGCAATTCATTATATAAATCATTTGTTTATTTTGCTAAAGCAAAAGTTGCAGGGATTATATCAGGAGCACAAGCACCGATTGTATTGGTGTCAAGATCAGATTCCGCAGAAAATAGATTATACTCACTTGCATTGGCAATTCGAACAACAATCTGAGGAGGAACTCAACATGGAAATATTCACTTATATGGAAAGTTATGATTACGAACAATTAGTTTTTTGTCAAGATAAACAATCCGGTCTCAAAGCCATTATCGCAATCCACGACACGACATTAGGACCTGCGCTCGGTGGGACAAGGATGTGGACGTATGATTCGGAAGAAGACGCCATAACAGATGCTCTTAGACTAGCCAAAGGCATGACTTACAAAAACGCTGCGGCAGGACTCAATCTGGGAGGCGGAAAAACAGTCATCATAGGCGATCCTAAAAAAGACAAAAATGAAGCAATGTTCCGCGCTTTCGGTCGTTATATACAAGGTTTGAATGGTCGTTATATTACAGCTGAAGATGTAGGTACAACTGTATATGATATGGATTTGATTCATGAAGAAACCAATTATGTTACAGGAATATCCCCGGAATTCGGCTCATCAGGGAATCCTTCTCCTGTAACAGCCTATGGAGTATATAAAGGGATGAAAGCTGCAGCAAAAGAAGCATTTGGCGAAGATTCTCTCGAGGGGAAGACTGTGGCAGTCCAAGGAGTCGGAAATGTGGCTTTTAAATTGTGTGAGTATCTTCATCAAGAGGGTGCCCGGTTGATTGTCACCGATATCCATAAGGAATCGGTCGAAAGAGCGGTCGAAGCGTTTCAGGCTACAGCTGTGGACCCTGATGACATTTATGAAGTCGACGCAGATATTTACGCACCATGCGCTCTTGGAGCTACTATCAACGACGACACCATCCCGAAAATAAAAGCAAAAGTTATTGCCGGAGCTGCCAACAATCAATTGAAAGACACAAGGCATGGGGATATTCTGCATGAAAAGGGAGTAATATATGCACCGGACTATGTAATAAATGCCGGTGGGGTCATCAACGTTGCAGATGAGCTTGTTGGCTATAACAGGGAAAGGGCTATGAAAAAGGTAGAGACAATATATACGAATCTAGAAAGGGTCTTCGAAATTTCCAGGCGCGACAATATACCTGCCTATGCGGCGGCAGACCGAATGGCAGAAGAACGGATACAGGCGCTCAAACAATCCCGAAGTCAGTTCTTGACTGATGGCCGGAGCATTCTCAACAGACGATAAGCATTGTGATCTATCAACGGAGGTGGAGGAGTGCAGCGAACGGGACGCATTTTAGTAATAAATCCTGGTTCGACATCAACAAAAATTGGTGTCTTCGATAAACACCAGTGTCTCTTTGAGAAAACAATCAAGCATTCTTATGAAGAGCTATCGAACTTCAATCGGATCATCGACCAATTCGAATTTCGCAAAAAGGTCATATTAGAGCAATTGCATGAACAAGGGCTTAACATTTCCAAGTTCGACGCTGTATGTGGAAGAGGGGGCTTGCTCCGCCCCATAGAAGGTGGAACCTATCTTGTCAATGATGAAATGCTCCAGGATTTGCGAATGGGTTACAACGGTGAGCACGCATCCAATCTCGGCGGGATACTTGCATATGCAATTGCCGAAGGCCTGAATATTCCTTCCTATATCGTCGATCCGGTTGTGGTTGATGAGTTGGATGACATTTCGCGAATATCCGGTTTTCCGGACATACCAAGAAAAAGTATTTTTCATGCACTAAACCAGAAAGCTGTTGCAAGAAGAGCTGCGGCAGAATTGCATGATAAATATGAAGAGGTGGATTTGGTTGTCGTTCACATGGGTGGGGGCATCACTGTTGGAGCGCATAAAAAGGGCAGGGTAGTCGATGTCAACAATGGCCTCCATGGAGACGGACCTTTCAGCCCGGAAAGAGCAGGTACTGTCCCGGCAGGGGATTTGGTAGCTATGTGTTTCTCCGGTCAATATTATCGGGGAGAGATCATGAAAAAATTGATTGGTGAAGGTGGCTTGGTCGGTTACCTGAACACAAATGATGCACTAGAAGTAGAAAGAATGATTGAAAATGGCGACAAACGGGCCAAACTGGTGTATGAGGCAATGGCATATCAGATAGCCAAAGAAATCGGTTCGGCTGCGATTGCATTGTCAGGAAGTGTAGATGCGATCGTTTTGACAGGCGGGTTGGCATATGGCAAACGTTTTGTCGATTTGATTTCAGAAAGAGTCAGCTGGATAGCAGATATACTTGTTTATCCAGGAGAAAATGAAATACAGGCTTTGGCAGAAGGAACTCTAAGGGTTTTACTAGGGGAGGAAAAAGCAAAACAATACCCTGATCAGGGAGGAGTGATTTGAATTGGCTCGTGATTATGATTTAGTGATACTGGGCGGAGGGACAGGCGGATATGTTGCTGCGATAAGAGCTTCCCAGTTGGGGCTTCGTACCGCGATCGTCGAATCGGAAAAATTGGGGGGGACCTGTCTTCATAAAGGCTGCATCCCCTCCAAAGCGATGCTGCGCAGTGCCGAAATATTCCGGCAAACCAAGAATGCCGGTTCTTATGGTATAGAAACGGCTGTTCCTGAGGTGAATTTCGGCAAAGTTCAACATCGTAAAACGGATATTGTGCAAACATTGCATAAAGGTGTCCAGAGCTTGATGAAGAAAGGAAAAATAGATGTTTTTCAGGGGTTTGGCCGAATTCTAGGTCCATCCATTTTCTCTCCCACAGCAGGCACAATCTCAGTTGAAATGAGCAATGGTGAGGAAAATGAAATGTTGATCCCTAAAAATGTGATTATCGCCACGGGTTCCCGTCCGAAATCATTGCCAGGGATTGAGGTTGACGGCAAGACGGTCATGACTTCTGAAGATGCTTTGTGCATGGAGACGCTTCCTGAATCTATTCTGATTGTTGGGGGCGGGGTTATCGGAATCGAATGGGCTTCCATGTTAGCGGATTTCGGTGTGAAAGTCACAGTCATCGAATACATCGACAGAATCCTGCCTTCAGAAGACAAGGAAATCGCAAATGAGATGATGCGCTTACTCGGAAAAAAAGGAATAAAAATAGCAACTGGAGCCAGGCTGCTGCCTGAGACGTTGCATAGAGAAGATGGAATAAAAGTGCAAGCCGACATTTCGGGAGAAAAGCAGACTTTCGAAGCAGATCGGATGCTTGTATCGATTGGACGAGAAGCGAACATTTCCAATATCGGCCTTGAAAACACAGATATTGAAATAGGACCCCAAGGGGCCATTGATGTAAACGGCTTTTATCAAACTAAAGAATCACACATATATGCGATTGGAGATGTAATCGGCGGATTACAACTGGCACATGTCGCTTCACATGAAGGAATCGTCGCTGTGGAACATATTACAGGTAATCATCCAGACCAAATTGATTATACATACATATCTTCCTGTATATATTCCCACCCAGAAGCAGCAAGTGTCGGCCTTACTGAAGAACAGGCTTTGGAAAAGGGGCTGGAATACAAAACAGGCAAAATGTCGTTCAAGGCTAATGGCAAGGCGTTGGTTTACGGGGAATCTGACGGATTCGTCAAAATTATTTCAGACAAGAAGACAAACGATATCCTGGGTATCCATATGATCGGCCCACATGTAACGGATATGATTTCGGAAGCAGGCCTGGCAAAGGTACTGGATGCGACGCCATGGGAAATCGGCGGAACCATACATCCCCATCCTACTTTGTCGGAAGTAATCGGTGAAGCAGCACTTGCTGTGGACGGTATGCAAATACATGGATAATATGTTAGGAGGTAAAGTATGTCGGAAAAAAAGCATGAAGCACTTGGGTTGACCGACGGACAAGCATTGGACATGTACCGGACCATGTTGTTGGCTAGAAAAATAGATGAAAGAATGTGGCTATTAAATCGTTCGGGTAAAATTCCATTTGTGATCTCCTGTCAAGGCCAGGAAGCGGCCCAAGTTGGAGCGGCCTTTGCATTAGATAGAAACAAGGATTACGTCTTGCCGTATTACCGTGATGTAGGAGTAGTCCTGTCATTTGGGATGACCGCAAAGGAACTGATGTTATCTGGTTTTGCCAAAGCGGAAGATCCAAATTCTGGTGGAAGGCAAATGCCCGGACATTTCGGTCAGAAGAGGAACAGGATTGTCACAGGTTCTTCCCCGGTTACCACGCAGGTGCCGCATGCAGTAGGTATTGCATTGGCAGGAAAAATGGAAAACAATAATTTTGTCAGTTTAGTCACTTTCGGAGAAGGTTCATCCAATCAAGGGGATTTTCATGAAGGAGCCAACTTTGCAGGCGTGCATAATTTGCCTGTCATTTTTCTAGTGGAAAACAATAAGTATGCCATCTCGGTTCCGGCAAGCAAGCAATTGGCCTGCGAAAAGGTTTCCGACCGTGCACAAGGTTATGGGATGCCCGGAGTAACAGTTGATGGTAATGATCCGCTTGCGGTTTATGAAGCAGTAAAAAAGGCAGCTGAAAGAGGACGTAAGGGAGAAGGTCCTTCTCTTATCGAAGCTGTTTCATACCGTTTAACAGCTCATTCCAGTGATGACGATGATCGAGCCTATCGGGATCGGCAAGAAGTCGAGGAAGCGAAACAGAAGGATTCCATACGGACTTTTTCTACATATCTGCGTGACCTGGGGATATTGACGGACGAAAAAGAAAGCGAAATAGAAGAGGAAATCATTTCAATCGTCAATGAAGCGACCGATTATGCGGAAAATGCAGCATACGCAGATCCGGAAACACTATTCGATCATGTATATGAAGAGTAAGGAGGGCTTTTGATGGCAGTAATTTCGTATATCCAAGCAGTAACCCAGGCATTGCGGGAAGAAATGGAGAGGGATGAAAAAGTATTTGTGCTCGGTGAAGATGTAGGAAAACGGGGAGGTGTGTTCAGGGCGACCGACGGGCTTTATGAGCAATTCGGAGAAGCAAGGGTACTGGATACGCCATTGGCCGAATCAGCGATAGCAGGTGTAGGAATCGGAGCAGCCATGTACGGCATGCGCCCGGTTGCTGAAATGCAGTTTGCTGATTTTATCATGCCTGCAGTTAACCAGATAATTTCCGAAGCGGCTAAGATCAGGTATCGTTCGAACAATGACTGGCACTGTCCGATCACTATCCGAGCGCCATATGGAGGCGGTGTCCACGGTGCCCTCTACCATTCCCAGTCGGTTGAATCGGTTTTTGCCAATCAACCGGGTTTGAAAATTGTCATGCCTTCGACTCCCTATGACGTGAAAGGCTTGCTAAAAGCGGCAATACGCGACGAGGATCCAGTTCTCTTTTTTGAACATAAACGTGCTTACAGGCTTATCAAAGGCGATGTGCCGGAAGAAGATTATACACTCCCAATCGGAAAAGCCGACATCAAACGTGAGGGAACCGATTTGACGGTCATTACATATGGATTATGCGTCCATTTTGCCTTGCAGGCGGCCGAAAAATTGGAGCAGGAAGGTATAAACGCCCATATCCTGGATTTAAGGACAATTTACCCCCTAGATAAAGAAGCGATTATAGAGGCAGCGGTGAAGACTGGAAAGGTCCTGCTTATAACAGAGGACAATAAAGAGGGCAGCATTATCGGTGAAGTTGCCGCAATCATAGCCGAGGAATGCTTGTTTGAGCTGGATGCACCTATCCGACGGCTGGCCGGTCCGGATGTACCAGCAATGTCCTATGCACCAACTCTCGAAAAAGCGTTTATGATAAATCCGGATAAAGTGGAAAAAGCAATGCGCGAATTAGCAGAATTTTAATCCCGAAGGAGGAAATATTATGCCGATCGAGCGAATCAATATGCCGCAACTCGGTGAAAGTGTCACAGAAGGGACAGTCAGTCAATGGTTGGTAAAACCCGGTGAATATGTAAATAAATATGACCCCATTGCTGAAGTGATGACCGATAAAGTGAATGCAGAAGTTCCTTCTTCTTTTTCCGGGAAACTGACTGAAATAGTTGCAGAGGAAGGCACCACGGTGAGTGTCGGAGAATTGATGTGCTATATAGAGGTGAAAGGTAGTGAAGAAAACACTGCCGGTGAACAGGCTGGCGGTACTGAAGCTACTGAAAAAATCACCAGAAAATCTAAACATGAAACCGTAACTTCGATGAAAAAAAGATATTCGCCCGCAGTTTTGAAGTTGGCCCAAGAGCATGATATTGACCTTGAGCAGGTAGAAGGAACCGGTAAGGGCGGCCGTATAACCAGAAAGGACATTTATGGACTGATTGATAACGGAAAGTTACCAGTCTCACCTACATCCAGCAAGCAACAAGACGCGCGGGATGCAAGTAACACCAATACCCCGCAACCAAGCGATATACATAAAGTCGATGCAATGTCAGGCACAGACAGAGTCTCTGAAATACCAGTCAGCGGTATCAGGAAAGCCATTGCCAACAATATGGTTAAATCCACCACGGAAATTCCGCATGCCTGGATGATGGTAGAAGTCGATGTAACATCGATGGTCGAATACCGGAATGCTGTGAAGGACAAATTCAAGAAGCAAGAGGGCTTCAGTCTCACCTTTTTTGCCTTTTTTGTCAAAGCAGTTGCCCAAGCGATAAAAGAGTTTCCGGAGATGAACAGCTCTTGGGCTGGAGAGAAAATTATCCAGTATAAAGATGTGAATATTTCCATTGCCGTTGCCAATGAGGAAGAGCTATATGTTCCTGTTATTAAGGGGGCGGATGAGAAGAGCATAAAGGGCATTGCAAAAGATATTCATACGCTTGCATCCAAGGCAAGAGAGGGAAGTTTGTCTTCAAAGGATATGGAAGGAGGCACCTTCACCGTAAACAATACAGGTTCATTCGGGTCTGTACAGTCCATGGGTGTCATCAACCACCCCCAGGCGGCAATTCTTCAAGTGGAATCGATAGTGAAACGGCCGGTTATAATCGACAACATGTTTGCCGCTAGAGATATGGTCAATCTTTGCCTTTCACTCGATCACAGGGTACTTGATGGTTTAATTTGTGGTAAATTCATGGCAAGGATTAAAGAATTACTGGAAAATGTCTCAAGGGAAACTACTTCATTATATTGAGTGAAAAATTGGGAAAGACCGGAGACGGCTCAATTGAAAGTACAGGAAAAACTTGATAATATTGTCTTAGTACTTAGATTTAAGGAGATGACTGTATATGGACTTTAACTTATTTATGAATGATGTCGTCAATGCAGCACGCAAAGATATCACAGAAGCCGGTTATGAGGAGTTGGAAACACCGGAAGAAGTGGATCAGGCTTTGAACCGTAAAGGGACCACATTGGTGATGATTAACTCTACTTGTGGATGTGCCGGAGGTGTAGCACGTCCAGCCGCTGCGAATGCCATCCATTTCGACAAGCGTCCGGATCATTTAGTCACCGTTTTTGCAGGTCAGGATCGAGAGGCTACTGAGAGGGCAAGACAGTATTTTGAAGGTTATCCACCATCATCTCCTTCTTTCGCCTTCTTAAAGGACGGGGAAATCGTTACAATGGTTGAACGTCACGATATCGAAGGGTTCAGTCCAGTCGATGTTGTAAATAAGCTTCAAGGGATTTTTGACGAACATTGCGAAGAAGTATAAAATTGGATTAAGTTTCGAAACCTTGCCACCAGCCGTGACAAGGTTTTTTTATCCAGGATTTTAAGGAGTTAAGCTAGTGAAAATCGGTTATCGTACAATCAAAACAGCAATCGGCACACCTGTAGCGATATGGCTTGCACAGCTGCTGCAGCTTGATAATTTTGTCTCGGCAGGAATTATCACCATTCTTTGCATCCAGCCAACCCGGAAAAGGTCTTTCTTAAGTTCCTGGCATCGATTTGGGGCCTGTTTGCTGGCAATGATTTTTTCCTTTGGAATTTTTGAAACACTTGGGTTCCATCCTCTTAGTATCGGAATCTTATTGATACTGTTCATACCTGCCACGGTCAAATTGAAATTGACACCCGGGATCGTGACAAGTTCGGTGATTATTCTGCATTTATACAGTTCCAGCAATATTTCGGTTTCCTTGATCATCAATGAATTGATTTTAATTTTCGTCGGTATCGGCATGGCATTGATATTAAATCTTTATATGCCGAGTCTTGAAACCGATCTAGTCGACCTGCAGGAGAGGGTCGAGGATAATTTCAAAACAATCTTGAAAGAAATCGCCATATATTTGCGGGAAGGCAGAGAAACCTGGACGGGCAAGGAATTGCAAGAAACGGAAGACTATCTTAAAGAAGCCGAACGTCTGGTCTCCAGGGATATCGAAAATCATCTGCTTCGGGACAAGCACACTTTTTTTGACTATTTCGTAATGAGAAAGAAACAATTCGAGTTATTGAGAAGGATGCTCCCGTTAATCAGTCAAATGAATCGGTTGTATGAACAAAATTATCGAATGGCTGACTTTTTTGATGAGCTGTCAGAAGCAGTAAATCCAGGTAATACGGCTAAACTTCATCTGCAAACGTTGAAAGAGTTGCGGGGAACGTTTGATGAGGATGATTTGCCAAAGACGAGGGAAGAATTTGAAACAAGAGCGAATCTCTTCCGTCTTTTACATGAAATCGAGCAGTATTTAGTGTTAAAAAGGACTTTCAAACCAAGTGATATTTAAAGATGTCTTGATGCCTGACCAAGCAGTTTTACTCGAGAAAAATTCAAATGAATGTCAGAGAAGTTCCCGGTAAATACTGCATTATCCAAAAGAAAAAGGCTGTACCTTTCCTGGAAATTTTCCATATCGGAAAATACCGGAAAAGGACAGCCTTTAACATTTATGCAGTTTAAACAAACATCGCCAATCCCGCAGTTAACGTAGACAGGATCATTGCTGCAATCATAATATATATAACCATTTTGATTCGTTTTTCCCGTTTCGATGGTTTTCTCGTTTGATTTTGCGGTGCGTTTTTCGCAGCCATCGCCAATTCCTCCTTCACACCAAGTCCTAACTGTATTTTACATGGATTTAATTGATTGGACAAGCGTTTCTGGTAATTACATGTTGGATTATTTCCTATATAATAGAATTATCAGAAAATGTTTGATGACAGTTGTGATATAACAAAGGAGGTAATGTCGTATGGGAGACCGGGACATGAAAATTTCAAAAGATAAATGGAAACAACTTGTCGAGGAGTCCAACAAACAAATGCCTGAAAGACAAACCGCATTTGAAACTAGTTCTAAAATCCCGATAGCAAGACTTTATATGCCGGATGAACTGACGAATGATTATCTCGATAAGCTAGGATTTCCGGGGCAGTTCCCATATACCAGGGGAATCCAGCCAACCATGTACCGGAGTAAACAATGGACCATGCGCCAATATGCAGGCTTCGGTTCGGCTGAACAAACCAATAAGCGGTTTCGTTATCTTTTGGAACAAGGCCAGTCTGGATTATCCGTTGCTTTCGACTTGCCTACCCAAATCGGCTATGATTCGGATGATGTCATGGCTGAAGGAGAAGTCGGCAAGGTAGGAGTAGCCATTGACAGTTTAAAAGATATGGAACGTTTATTTGATTCTATTCCATTGGACAAAGTGAGTACATCGATGACAATTAATGCTCCTGCTTCGATACTGTTGTGTATGTATATTGCTGTCGGCGAACAACAAGGGGTATCTGTCGATAAATTAACCGGAACGATACAAAACGATATCTTGAAAGAATATATTGCCAGGGGTACATATATATTTCCTCCAAAACCATCTATGCGTTTGATTACGGATATATTCGCTTACTGTTCAGAAAGCGGGTTGAAATTCAATACTATAAGTATCTCGGGCTATCATATCAGGGAAGCGGGTTCAACGGCAGTTCAGGAAGTAGCCTTTACTTTGGCTAATGGTATTGCCTATGTGGAAGCGGCTCTTGATGCCGGCCTCGAAGTGGATCAGTTTGCCCCTCGTCTGGCTTTCTTCTTCAATGCACACAATCATTTTTTCGAAGAGGCTGCAAAGTTCCGTGCGGCCCGAAGGCTGTGGGCCAAAATAATGAAAGAAAGATTCCATGCGCAAAATCCGAAAAGTTGGAAGTTGCGGTTTCATACCCAAACAGGCGGATCAACCCTGACGGCTCAGCAGCCGGATAACAATATCGTCCGCGTAGCTTTGCAAGCGCTTTCTTCCGTCCTCGGAGGAACCCAGAGTCTTCATACAAACTCGAAAGATGAAGCTCTTTCGCTTCCGACCGAACAATCAGCCAGAGTAGCTTTGAGGACCCAGCAAATCATCGCGAATGAAAGCGGAGTCGCAGATACTGTGGATCCGTTGGGCGGTTCTTATTATGTCGAAAGTCTTACCGATGAAATAGAAGCCCAGGCACTTGAATATATGGAAATAATCGATAAATTGGGTGGTGCTGTACAGGCGGTGGAAGAAGGATACATGCAGAAAGAAATACATCAATCCGCCTACGAGACCCAAAAGAAATTGGAAAGAAAAGAAGATATAATCGTGGGGCTCAATGAATTTGTCGAAGAAGATGAAGTTTATCCAGAACTTCTGAAAGTTGATGAAACGCTCGAGGAACAGCAAATAGAACAATTGAATGCAATCAGAAAACAAAGAAACCAGAAGGCCGTCGATGAGAGTCTGGCTGCTTTAAAAAAAGCGGCAAGAAGCGAAAAGGAGAACCTGATGCCGCACATATTACGAGCAGTGAAGGCATATGCGACTGTCGGTGAAATCTGTTCCGTTTTGAGAAAAGAATTCGGGGAGTACACAGGAATATAACATCTAAAAGGGGAGATTCAAATGCGACCTGTTCGAGTATTGATAGCGAAAGCCGGTCTGGATGGGCATGACAGGGGTGCTTTAGTCATTGCGCAGGCATTGAGGGACCAAGGGATGGAAGTCATATACACAGGGTTACGACAATCACCACTGCAAATAGCACTTGCTGCCATTCAGGAGGATGTGGACGTCGTTGGATTATCCTCCTTGTCAGGAGCCCATCGCTCTCTTTTTCCCAAAGTAATCGAAGCTTTGAGGGAGAGCGGAGCCGGGGATATACCGGTAATAGGTGGCGGCGTGATTCCGCCTGAGGATATCCCGTTTTTAGAGGAGAAAGGGATAAGAAAGATATTCACTAGCGGCGCATCGACTCAGCTGCTCGCAGATTATATAAAAGAACTTGTAAGAGGCACACAGAAAAAAATGGAATCACCCGAAAAAATTTCGCACATCGGTATTGCGGTTAACAGTATTGAGCAATCACTGCCCTTTTATCTAGATGTGCTTGGTTTGAAACTGGAAAAAGTGGAAGAAGTACCGGATGAAAAAGTGAAAGTGGCATTTTTGACTATTGGCGAATCTCGCTTGGAGTTACTGGAAGCACTTGATGAAACATCGCCTGTCCATCGTTTTTTGGAAAAGAAAGGGGAAGGCATACATCATATCGCCTTGGAAGTGGCGGATATAAATGAACGAGTTGTTCAATACAAACGACAGGGTATCCGCATGATAAGCGATAAACCGGTAAGTGGAGCCGGAAACAGCCAGATTGCCTTCTTGCATCCTAAGGCGGCAAACGGTGTGTTGATAGAATTGAGCGAACATCCTAAAGAAGGTGATCAATGATGGATATGTTTGATAAAATCAATGAACTTTATGACAAGCGGAGAAAAGTGGAACTGGGCGGTGGCGACAACCGAATTGCCAAACAGCATGAAAAAGGAAAAATGACCGCCAGAGAAAGAATAGATTGCCTGTTGGATGAAAAAAGCTTCGTAGAATTAAACCCCTTTATCGAAAACAGATCCACAGATTTTGGAATGGGTGATAATGGGGCGGATGGAGAAGGTGTCGTTACAGGATACGGAGAAATCGATGGCAGGCCGGTTTATTTGTTTTCCCAGGATTTTACTGTCTATGGTGGAGCACTTGGCGAGATGCATGGAAAAAAAATAGCTGCTGTCATGGATCTTGCAGCAAAAAACGGCGCCCCCTTTATCGGGTTGAATGACTCAGGCGGGGCAAGAATTCAAGAGGGGGTGTCTTCGCTTGATGGTTATGGGCATGTTTTTTACCGGAATTCCATTTATTCGGGAGTTATCCCCCAAATTTCTGTTATTATGGGCCCGTGTGCCGGAGGGGCCGTTTACTCCCCGGCTATAACTGATTTTGTTATCATGGTCGAGAAAACCTCCCAAATGTTCATTACGGGTCCAAAGGTGATCGAAACAGTAACAGGGGAAAAAATAAGTCATGAGGATCTTGGAGGGGCAGAGATACATAATCATATTAGTGGAAATGCTCACTTGAAAGCAAAATCTGAAGAAGAGGCTTTGCTTCTGGTCAGGAAACTGATTTCTTACTTTCCGGCCAATTATAGGGAAAGACCGCCACTGACCCCGATGGAAGAAAAGGAGGATTTTCGGCCGGAACTGGCAGACATCGTGCCCTTTGATTCGGTCAGACCATACGATATACGAAAGGTAATCGATCAGGTGGTCGACTGCGGCTCTTTTTTCGAAATACAGCCTGGATTTGCGAAAAACATCGTGATCGGATTTGCAAGAGTTAACGGTCAACCGGTCGGACTTGTTTGCAACCAGCCGAAATCGTTGGCGGGCAGCCTGGATATCAATAGTAGTGACAAAGCAGCCCGGTTTATCCGCTTCTGTGATTGTTTTGGTTTCCCGTTGATTACTTTTGAAGATGTCACCGGTTTTTTTCCTGGAATAAAGCAGGAACACGGAGGAATAATCAGGCATGGAGCAAAAATCCTGTATGCATATTCTGAAGCAACAGTACCGAAAATTACAGTGATAACGAGAAAAGCGTATGGGGGTGCGTATGTGGCGCTTAATAGTAAATCGATCGGTGCCGATTTGGTGTACGCCTGGCCGAATGCCGAAATAGCTGTAATGGGTCCCGAAGGCGCTGCGAACATTATTTTCGCTAAAGAGATACAGGAAAGCGATAATCCGGATGCGACAAAAAAACAGAAAATAGCCGAATACAAAGAAAGGTTTGCCAATCCCTATATCGCAGCTGGACTTGGCATGATCGATGATGTCATTGATCCAAGGGAAACGAGGATGGCAATTATCAGAGGGCTGAAAATGTTGAAAAACAAGCAGGAAACACGGCCCGCAAGAAAGCATGGCAACATTCCTTTATAAATTTTGCTTTATAACGATTTCTCCACCAATAATATCAGATGAAAAAATTGACAGACTTTACTCGATTGGCTAACGTACTAAGAGAGGAAAGGAATCAAGGAGGCAATCTAAATGGCACAAGTAAATGAAGAAAGGTTAGTGAACGAGTTTATCGAATTAGTGAAGGTAGACTCTGAAACAAAAAACGAACAACAAATCGCGGAAGTTTTGAAGAAGAAGTTCGGTGATTTGGGTTTGGAAGTCATAGAAGATGACAGTAAAGCAAAAACAGGTCATGGTTCCGGGAATTTGATTTGTAATCTGAAAGGTTCAGTTTCAGGGAAGGATACCATTTACTTCACTTCCCATATGGATACAGTTGTTCCGGGTCAGAATATTAAACCTTCTATCAAGGACGGCTATATTGTGTCTGATGGTACAACCATTCTAGGAGCTGATGATAAAGCGGGTCTTGCTGCAATGCTCGAAGCGATCCGTGTATTGAAAGAAAATGATATCAAGCATGGAGACATTCAATTTGTCATTACAGCGGGAGAAGAATCCGGACTTGTCGGAGCAAAGGAAATCGACACTTCTCTGCTTCAAGCCGACTATGGCTATGCTATCGACAGTGATGGGGCGGTAGGGAACATAATTGTTGCTGCTCCGACTCAGTCCAAAATAAAGGCTATCGTCAAAGGAAAGACGGCCCATGCCGGAGTAGCACCCGAAAAAGGTGTCTCTGCGATCACACTGGCTGCCAAAGCAATAGCCAAAATGCCGCTTGGAAGAATTGATGAAGAGACAACAGCCAATATTGGCCGATTTGAAGGTGGTTCGCAAACAAATATAGTCTGCGATCATGTGGAAATATTAGCTGAAGCACGTTCCCTTGTTCCAGAGAAGATGGAAGAACAAGTGAACAAAATGAAGAAAGCATTTGAAGAAACAGCCGCAAGCCTTGGCGGGAGCGTCGAGTTGGATATTCAAGTGATGTATCCGGGGTACAAACAACAAGCAGGTGATCATGTCGTGGAGGTTGCCAGGAATGCTGCTAAATCAATCGGCAGAGAAAGCGAATTGTTGAAAAGCGGCGGCGGCAGCGATGCCAATGTGATTGCAGGTCATGGAATACCTACTGTCAACCTTGCCGTAGGTTATGAAGAAATCCACACAACGAATGAACGGATGCCTGTCGGTGAGCTAGTAAAAGCAGCTGAGTTGATTACAGCCATTGTAAAAGAGGCATCAAAATAAGAGTGCCGGAGGAGAGGTGAGAGCACCTCTCCCTACCATGGAAGCATAAGTTTAGCCTGTATACATAAAATACATGTTAGTGAAAGGAGAGTTTGCTTGAAGACTACAATTAAATGGGATGAAAAGATGGCTTTTTCCAGTATCACCCCGTCCGGCCATGAAATCCACATGGATGCTTCCGAAGAAGTCGGAGGGACAAACAGCGGCGCAAGGCCGACTGAACTGCTTCTCAATGCTGTAGCTGGATGTACGGGAATAGACATCATTTCAATTCTCAAGAAGATGAGACTGGAACCAGAGAGTTTTGAAATGGAAGTACAGGGAGAACGTGCGGATGAACATCCGAGGAGATTCACGAAAATAAGTATTCATTATTCATTGACAGGCGACTTACCGGAAGAAAAAGTGGCTAGAGCTATAAAGTTATCGAAAGATACTTACTGTTCTGTTTCTCATTCTTTAAGTTCTGACATCCGCGTAAGTTTTTCTATCAATGGGGTTAAGGCTGAAAAGGAAATATAATTTGTTAAAAAAGCTGTCAGCCACATGGTTGACAGCTTTTTAACGAATTTGGGGAAGAATATCTCGTTGTGTTATATAATATTATTATGTAAACTAAACCGAACTACAAGGGATGAGACACCCCTCGTAGCTCGGTTTCTAGTGAGCACGATTTTCATAATAATCGAATGTATCCATGACAAGGGTTACGCCCTGTGAAAAGGCAGCCCCGCCGCCAAGTGCAGCACTGACCGCCACTGTTTCCATTATTTCTTCTTCAGTAGCCCCATGTTCAACAGCACCTTTTGTATGATACATAATACAATACTCGTCTTGGGAATAGATACTGATACCGAGAGCTATCAATTGTTTTTCCTTTTCGCCAACCGAACCAGCTTGGAAACAAGCTTCGGTAAAATCGAAGTAACCTTGTGTCATTTTCGGTAAGGCTTTCTGGAACCTGCTGCTGCCTTCTTTATAATCCAAAATCGAATCATCAAAGAAATTGCTTACTTCCTCAAATGGCATATCCAATGTTTTCACTCCAATTCTTGATTTCAGACGCATTTATAGCATGACGAAACACGCGCGTGTTGATTCGCGGTATTAAATGGAAAGCGTGTAACAGTTCTATGCAGTAAGTTTACTTCCGTTATAAAAGGGAACTTTGATGATAAATGAAGAAAGGGAGGATTTTATGTTAAGCTTTCTTCCAAGTCAGGATGACCATACAATCGCAGTAGAGTTTGAGGGAAAAGCAACAAAAGAGGACGCTGAAAAATTGGATCTGCAAGTGAATCAGAAGTTTGGCGATAAAGAAAAATTCAATATACTCGCTGTCATGCATGACATAGAAGGAACCACGTTGAAAGGGATGACAGAGGGTATGAAATTCGACACAAAGCGTTGGAACCAGTTTCGTAAATTTGCTGTAGTAAGTAATAAAGATTGGTTGGAAACTTCTGCCGGTATCGGCAGCTATCTTCCTGGTGTGACAGCTGAACATTTTAAGAAAGATCAACTGGATGAGGCGTGGCAATGGATTAAGAATTAAACAAAAAAGAGGGGCAGATGGAATATTAAAGGGTTCCATTTTAAGATGCATTTCTAAAAAAGAGGGTAAAATACAATTGAATTGACAAGCGAAATGACATATAAAAATAATGATTAAAACCAGTTATTGGTCAAAGTCTTGCCATATTAGTGGTAAGGCTTTGTTGCATTGTTGGAATATGTTGTTTTTAGAGATGCTGTTAAAAATTACCGGATTTAGAATATTTATGTTAAATTAATTATAGAGTTTGTGAAGGAAAGTTCTTAAACTAAATGGGCAGGATAGCGTAAGAAAAGATAAATAATTGTTTTTAAATAGAGGAGATACAAAATGTGAAAAAACGAAAGGTCGGAATTTTACTGTTTGATTATGTTGATGTTTTAGATTTTGCTGGTCCAGCTGAAGTTTTATCATTAACTGCAAATAATAAAGCCGAACAAACATTAACCCTTTATAAAAAGCAACTATTACCAACGAGACCATTTGAAGTATTTACCCTTTCGGAAACAGGCAAGGGGATAAAAACTCATTCAGGAACAAAAATAGAGCCTGATTTTAGTATTAATGATAGGCATCCTACATTAGATATTTTAATAATTCCAGGTGGTCCTTTAAGAGCGGTTCAAAATATAGCTAAAAACCAAAAGATATTAGACTGGATTAAGAAGCATAAAAATATTGAATATATAAGTTCTGTTTGCACTGGAGCATACATATTAGGGGGAACTGGCTTGTTAGATGGAAAGAAAGCTACTACCCATCATTTAGCATTGAAACTGATACAGGAAAAATATCCTGAGATTCAAGTTTTATCCGATAGAAAAGTAGTACAAGATGGCAACATCATAACCTCTGGGGGAGTTTCTTCAGGAATAAATATGGCACTGTATGTTGTTAAGCGGGTTTTGGGAGAAACTATTGCTGAAAGAACTGCTAAAACATTAGAATTTACAATTTAAATTTTCACTAAAGGGTGCTTTAGTTGAAGAAGAAAAATAAAAGAGCTTGGATTCCAAGCTCTTTTTTGATGGCGCCAAGCTTACCTTCATATCTTATAAAAGTAATCTCCTTCAAGTACCATTATCCGCTTTAATATAAAATTGCCCCCCTAAATGACAATAGAGTTTACACTTGAATTGACATAGCTTTTGACACGTCAATTGACAACCATTTCTTAATGTACAACAAGTATTGTCATCGAGGGAAAAGAGATATATTTATTTTCTGTCTCCTCCCAACAAGTCGAATAATCCTCCGGCAATGCTCCCTTCCCCTTTGGAACCGCCTTTTTCAGGCATGGCGGCGAATACCCGGCTAGCGAGCCTGCTGAATGGCAAGGATTGGATCCAAACTGTGCCGGGTCCGCTCAGGGTGGCAAAAAACAGGCCTTCACCACCGAACAGGGCTGTTTTTATACCGCCTACATATTCTATCTGATAATCGACATCTCCGGTCATCGCTACGAGACAGCCGGTGTCCACTCGCAGCTTTTCTCCATGGAGCAGTTTTTTTTCATGGATAGTTCCACCAGCATGTACAAAAGCCATCCCATCTCCTTCCAGCTTCTGCATAATAAAGCCCTCTCCGCCAAAAAAACCTGTACCTATTTTTCGCTGGAATTCCACTCCGATTTCAACACCTTTAGCAGCGGCAAGGAATGCATCTTTTTGACAAATCAATTTTCCGTTTATCTCGCTTAAATCCATCGGGATTATTTTACCAGGGTAGGGAGAAGCGAAAGATACATGCCTTTTTGTAGTTCCTTCATTCGTAAAGGTGGTCATGAACAGACTTTCACCTGTGATCACTCGTTTGCCAGCACCAAATAGTTTTCCGACAATTCCGCCCTTGTCCGCGGATCCATCACCGAAAATAGTTTCCATCCTGATGTCGTCTTCCATCATCATCAAACTTCCTGCTTCAGCTATTACTGTTTCCTGTGGATCCAATTCTACTTCGACAAACTGCATATCATCTCCATGTAATTTGAAATCGATTTCGTGATTATTCACCGTGGTCACCCTTTCTGTCTTCTTAATGATATGTACGGTTTCCGGCAAGAGAAGATTCATAAATTTCCTTTTACTGCATTCATTCCAGTCATAAAATTTCGGACTAGCGCATGAAATAAAAGAAGACATTCTAAGTTAAGGGGGTTATCCATGTATTATCCGCCGATGCGTGCCCAGGAAAAAGACCCACCAGGAAAAATGAGGATGGAAGGAAGCGCTCAAACTCTGCTTCAAGTCGATATAGCGACCCTGCAGCTTGGGGTTCTGACAGTGGGTGATGAATTGACGCAAGTACGGCTGGAAAATTCAGAACAGACCGGCCAAGTCATTCAATCTCTGCTGAACCTGGGAATCGAAGAAGCAAATATACAAACTGCCGCCTACCATATTCATCCTGTTTATGA
Organism: Sediminibacillus massiliensis; assembly: GCF_900156915.1. Taxonomy (GTDB): domain Bacteria; phylum Bacillota; class Bacilli; order Bacillales; family Amphibacillaceae; genus Sediminibacillus_A; species Sediminibacillus_A massiliensis. The sequence goes on from NZ_LT732535.1 coordinate 378,696, forward strand.
TTTTGTCGATAATATACAAGTATTCCGGGGATACGAAGTGACACATATGCTATCCGTAAAAGTTGTTGATATTGAACAGGTAGGCAGTGCTGTCGATATAGCAGTTCAGCATGGAGCCAATCAGATCTCGGGGATTCAGTTCGGTGTAAGTGAGCCAATGGCTTATTATCGGCAACTATTAAATGAAGCAATGGACAACGCTTCAACGAAAGCCCGGGCATTAGCCCAGTCAATGAACTTGCAATTGAATCCCATCCCTGTGAAAATAAACGAAGTGCCTGATGGAGGCTCCATGCTTGGCGAGTATATGACAACGGGGGTATATAACACTTCCATAAGACCAGGACAGCTGGAGTTAACAGCCCGTGTGGTAGTGGAGTTCATTTATTATTAGTGGAATGTTACAGATTATCAGTGCGATTTCTGGAGAAACAGCTCAATGTGAAAAAGACCTGCTTCCAAGAATAAGGAACCAGGTCTTGATATTATTCTGATTGGCCCGTCCACTCTTCGACAAGGTCTTGATGTTCATCCAGCCAGTTTCGGGCACCTTCCTCTTCAGATCCTGTTTCATTAATTTCAGCCATTAAACTACCAAGTTGCTGATCGTTTAACATGAAATTATCAAACCATTCAACAACTTCAGGTTGGTCTTCTTTTAATCCCAGCCTCGCAGCGTAGGAAATATTTTCCGAATCACCATACACATTTTTAGGGTCTTCGAGTATTTTTAAATCCATCTCAGCAAAAACCCAGTGAGGCTTCCACAAAGTGACTACTATCGGCTCTTTGTTTTCCATACTGTTCTGTAATTCAGTCAGCATGGTAGGTTCAGACGAACTCGCCAGTTCGAAGTTTAAATCATATTCAGAAATTGCCTCTTCGGTTAAGGACATGATGCTTGCACCGGCGTCGATTCCGACAATTTGGGAATCGAATTCTTCCGCATGTTGATTCAAATCTTCAATACTGTTGATATCTTCCATATACGAAGGTGTCACGAGAGCCAGGTCTGTCCCTTCATACCATGTTTCACGCCAGTCGATTTCATCTTTATGTTTCTCATAATATGCCTGATCGGTATTTGGCAGCCAAATCTCCATTCCAATATCCAAATCCCCGGCCGATAATGCCTCATATAAAAAGGCCTTTTCAACAGAGGTCAACTCTACATCGTAACCTTTATCTTCCAATATGAGTTTCCACAAATTAGATACAGCGACGTTTTCTGCCCAGTTGTTCATCCCGATTTTGATGGTCCCTTTGTCCTGATTATTATCACCATCAGAGTTATTGCCGTTATTTTCATCCGCAGAATTATCTCCTCCGCAAGCGGATAAAACAAGCATCAGTCCCAGCAACAGGGGAGTGATCCATTTCTTCATGTTGTTCATGCATAATCCTCCTTATGTTTTTTTAAACAAACAATTTAGAATACCAGAATTTCGTTCTATATTGTTCCCGCAGGCAAGGGACTGATACCTAAAAACATTCGTTTCATTCATAACGGAAAAAAAAGATGATATCCACATTCATTTCATATCAGCTGTAACACTATTTAATATCTAAGGTTGAGCAATACATCCTTTATTTCGCTGTCTTCCATTATCTTATCTTTATATTTCCTCGTGATTTCCGTCAGGGCGACGTCATGATAGAAAAACTCTGTGAAAAATTTTACCAATGGCCCCGATTTTGTTTGGATTGCCTGCCACTCGTTATTTTCCATGGCAGCAAAAAGCATTTCTTGTCTATCTGAAATCAGAACCCTGCTTCGTTCCAATTTTCCATGTTCGTGGTCCGGTATCAATATAGAAACGTTTGGAAGCACGGTTGTTAATTCTCCGATTGAATGGACACTTATCTCAAGTCCTGATTTCTGTTTTTCTTCCAACAACGGCAGGCAAGTGGACAAATCATCCGCCCATCCGGAAATATGGATGGAATGTTCTGCGGTGCGAATCAACGCTCTGAAGACAGACTGGATTGATGAATCATCTTTTAAAGACCAAACACGGTCATCCATAGGTGTTTGTTTGGCTTGAACTTTTCTCAGCTGATCGATGTTATGATCAAAGTCAGCTTTTAATTTTTGGACTGTCGATTCGATGGGAAGAGCTTTGTATAACCGTTTTTTTTCAACAGTGGATTCCATCACTAGCCCTTTTTCAACCAACCTCTGGAGCACTTCGTATACCTTGGAACGCGGTACACCTGAGCTCTTGACAATGGTAGACGCATCCAAAGGCGAGTCTGTATTTATGAGAGATTGATACACTTGGCTTTCATATTTTGTGAAACCAAATTGTTGCAGCATGTTTTGACTCCTTGTACTTGTATTTATTTTTTATCATAGCATATCTTTTTCCAATACTTGCAAGAAAGTAAAAAATCATTGTTTTCTCTTGGTGTAAGAGTTACCATTGTAGTGGTAACTTTATTAGGGGGAAACGTAGAATGGATAAACGGGTATATTTATTAACGATTGTGTCCTTTGTAGTAGGGATGGTAGAACTAATCATTGGCGGTATATTGGATATCGTGGCTGACGATTTGAAAATAAGTCTTGGTCAGGCAGGACAGCTTATTACTGTGTTTTCGCTTGTTTTTGCTATTGCTGCCCCTGTCTTGATGACTATGACAGCGAAAATGGAACGAAAAAAACTTACACTTTTATCGCTGGTCGTTTTCTTTCTCGGAAATTTAGCGGCAGTGTTCGGTTCCTCTTTTTCCACTTTGATGATTGCCAGAATCGTTTCTGCTGCCAGCGGTTCTTTGCTTGTTGTTTTATGTGTTACTCTCGCTGCCGGGATTGTTGATAAACAATACCGCGCAAGGGCGATAGGGATTGTATTTATGGGGGTCAGTGGTTCTCTGGTGCTTGGTGTACCTGCAGGCCTCATGCTAGGTAACGCATTTGGCTGGCGGGCTCCTTTCATGCTTATCGCCGGATTGACCATATTATCGTTTATTGGCGTCTATTTTTTTATGGGGGAAATAGCCCCGAAATCTTCTGTGTCTATAAAGGAACAGCTGGCGGCTTTGAAGAACAAGAGTATTTTATTCGCCCAGCTGACCACTTTTTTGTTTTTAGCTGGTCACCTGACTTTATACGGATATTTAACACCGTTTTTAAAAACAAGTCTAGGGTTGGATGGCGCATGGATTAGTATTGTGTATTTAGTATTCGGTATTGCAGCCGTGTCAGGAGGAGGCATAGGCGGTGCTTTGGCAGATAAGCTAGGTGCCAAAACGATGATTGTTTCTGTAACCATTGTGTTTGCCGCAGCAATTTTTGCGATTCCGCACACCACTTTTTCTTTTCCGTTGTTCTTGATGGTCATGGTTGTTTGGAGTGCGATGAGTTGGGCAATTACACCGGCTATACAGAGTTATCTGATTGAAACCGCTCCGGAAACATCAGAAATCCAGCAAAGCTTAAATAACTCTGCACTGCATTTCGGAATTGCGTTTGGTTCTTTTATCGGAGGACTTGTCATTGAACGGTCAACTGTAGGTAATAATCCGGTTGTTGGCGGAATAATTGTAATCCTGGCTCTCGGTGCGGCGGTAATCTCCATGGGGAAAAACAAGGAAGAGGCACTTGAATTGAACAGAAAGTCCTCGCTTTAAACTCAGACTGTCGTTGATTGCACGGAAATATCAACTAAGATGATGGTTATGCTATAATAAAAGCAGGAATGGCGGTAAAGGGGAACTTCTTATGTCCAAGTGGTATCCGAAAAACGGGAGAGTAATTCTTCATGTTGATATGAACAGCTTTTATGCTTCAGTTGAAATGGCTTATGACCCGACTTTAAAGGGAAAGGCGATTGCCATTGCCGGTAACCCTGAAGAAAGAAAAGGAATCGTCGTAACGAGCAGCTATGAAGCAAGGAAAAAAGGTGTGAAAACGACTATGCCTTTGTGGGAAGCTAGAAAGCTGTGTCCTGAGCTGACAGTTCTAAGGCCTAACTTTGACAGATATAGAACAGCATCAAGAGAAATGTTCAAAATCCTCGCTGAAATTACTCCTGTTGTTCAACCAGTGTCGATAGATGAGGGATACATGGATATCAGCGGGTGTTCTGAGCTTGGATCACCGTTGTTTATTGCTGATATGATCCAAACCAGGATACTTACTGAATTGGATTTACCTTGCAGTATCGGAATCGCCCCGAACAAATTTCTGGCTAAAATGGCTTCAGATATGAAAAAACCGATGGGCATCACTGTCTTAAGAAAAAGAGATTTACCGGAAAAGTTGTGGCCGCTGCCGATTGGGGAAATGTACGGGATCGGCAATAAAACAGCTGAAAAATTAAGCAAAGTAAACATTCAAACGATCAAAGATTTAGTTGAAGCAGATCCATATCTATTAAAGAGAATGCTTGGCGTCAACGGGGAGAGGCTCCAAAAGAAAGCGGAAGGTATGGACTCCAGTCCGGTCGACCCCGATGCCATCCATGATTTTAAGAGTATCGGAAGCTCCGAAACGCTTCCGATGGACACGACGGAAGAAGGGGAGATTGAAAAGCTCTTCAGAAAATTGGCCAAAAGCGTTGCGGCCAGGATGAATAGGAAGCAGGCAGTAGGAAAAAGTGTCCAAATCATGATCCGTTACCATGACAGGAAGACAGTAACCAGAAGAAAAAAGGTGGCGGAATACATCGATAAAGAAGAAGATATATTTTCGATTGGAGTGGAACTTTTCGAAAAGCATTGGAATGCTGAACCAATCAGGTTGCTTGGTATTACCATTCAAGATTTGGCAGAGAAAAAGGACGTTGCTCAACAGCTTGACTTGTTCACGTATCAAAAAGAAGCAGAAAAAGAAAAATTATATCAAGCAATCGATCGTCTAACCGAAAAGTATGGTGCAAATCCTTTCAAAAACTTACCGGAACAAAGAGAAGGATTCCAACCGAAAACAAGTTTTCAAAAAGACTTTTTGGATGACTACAAACGCCCATAACAAAAATGCCTTCTGACTCGAACAGAAGGCATTTTTGTTATGGGCGTTAATTAAGTGACCGCGGTATGATAGAAATCATCGGCCAGTTCGGCATTTGGAAAAACTGACCGCGCTTCACTTAGTAAATCGTTTTTGGAATCTCCTTGATACCTTGATGAAATGTGGGTTAAAATCAACCGTTTTACATTTCCGCTTTTGGCCAGTTTTGCAGCCTGCAGGGTAGTAGAATGATAATAATTATAAGCGAGTTCTTCTTCGCTTTCGCTGAATGTAGCTTCATGTACAAGTACATTGGAATTGTTAACGAATTCTGCCAATTCAGGCAGATAGCGGGTATCCCCTAAAATGGTCACAATCTTTCCAGGTTTATCTGGCCCGATAAAATCACTGCGATAGATCGTTTCACCGCTTTCCAGTTTGATTTCAGGGTTGGTTTTGATTTGTTGATAAATAGGACCTGGAGTGATTCCGGCTTCTTTCAGTTTTTCCGGTAGCAGTTGTCCGGGCTGATCTTTCTCCACGACACGGTATCCAAAACTGCTTAATCCGTGATCTAATTTTTTACAGAAAACCTGAAATCTTTCATTTTCAAGTATCAGACCTTCAAAAACTTCTTCTATATAGAGGGGATAGGCAAGGCTTGTCCCGCTTACCCGGAGACTGGTTTGTATAAAGTCTTTCAGTCCTGCCGGCCCGTAAACTGTAACAGGGGACGTCCCGCTTTGAAAAGATCTGCTGCTCAACAATCCTGGAAGACCGTAAATGTGGTCTCCGTGCATGTGTGTAATAAAAATTTTGTTTATCTTTCGTGGTTTGATTGCTGTATGCAAAATTTGATGCTGCGTGGCTTCCCCGCAATCAAATAACCAGATACTCTGCTGTTCCTGGAGGAGCTGCAATGCGATCGATGAGACGTTCCTTTCTTTTGAAGGCAGACCCGCTCCAGTACCTAAAAAATATAATTCCATTTTAACCTCCCGGATTTACATCCACCCGCGTACATATTGCTTTGGTGCTTCGATATCCTGTTTTAATTCATCTGCTGCATACTTCGCCCAGTATGGGTTTCTGAGCAATGCCCTGGCAATGAAAATCAAATCCGCCCGTTCGTTTTGCAGTATCTCTTCCGCCTGTATACCGGATTGGATCATACCTACAGCACCAGTAGGGATTGATGCTTGTGATTTAATCATCTCTGCTTTAGGTATCTGGTAACCCGGATAAGAGGATATTTTGGCAGGTACAACACCGCCAGTCGAGCAGTCGATAAGATCTATGCCCTGTTTCTTCATTTCGTGCGCGAAATAAACAAATTCTTTGTCAGAGTTACCGTGTGGATTATACTCGTCTGCAGAGATTCTGACGAAAACAGGGCCATCCCATGCTTTCTTCACTGCCTCAATTATTTCATATAGAAATTTATATCTGTTTTCCTTGCTGCCACCGTAATCGTCTTTCCTTTCATTGGTCAGAGGAGAAAGGAATTGATTGATCAAATAGCCATGTGCAGCATGTATTTCGATAATATCGAAACCTGCCTTTTTGGCCCTTTCCGCCCCTGATTTGAACGCCTCGATGGTTTCCGTTATATCTTGTTTTGTCATTTCTTCCGGCGTTTTATAAGCGTCACTGAAAGCGATCGGACTGGCACTGTATATGACTTCTTCGTCTTCCGCTTTTCTGCCGGCATGGGCCAGCTGGATACTGCTTTTTGAGCCATGTGCATGGATGCGGTCGCTGATTTTTTTCAATCCTTCCACATGGCTTTCATCCCATATTCCTAAGTCCTTGGAAGAAATCCTGCCATGTTTTTGGACTGCAGTGGCTTCCACCATGATCAATCCTGCCTGGCCGGCAGCGCGAGATTCGTAGTGTGTGATGTGAAAAGGATGAACAGTGCCATCTTCAGATTCAGAAGAATACATACACATCGGTGACATGACAATTCTGTTTTTAATTTCTAACTCACGAAAAGAGATTGGTGAAAAAAGTTTTGCGTTCATTTCTATGAATACCCCCTAACAGATTGTAAACTCAAAGATCGAAGAGACTGTCTCGCAGCTGCAATGCTCTATCCGGTACATCTGTGAATATCGCATCACTTTTCAGAAGAAAACATTTCCTCATGTGTGCCGTTTTGTTAACCGTATAAACTCTTACAGCCATATCCTTTTCTTGACACTTTGCCACAAGTTTTTCCGATAAAAGCCTGTATTTGATATGCAGGGCGTTTGCACCTAATTCCCTGGCATATTCAACCAAACCTTTTTTACTCTGTGAAGTTAACAGAGCTGTAGCTAATTTTCTATCAATATGCTTGATCCGTTCGATGCTGGCCGGGTTGAAGCTCGAGATTGTTGTCCTTCCTGCGACTTTGTATTTAATGAGGAGGTCATATACTCTTTTTTCCAGCTCTGGATAGTCGATTACATTATTTTTCAATTCTATATTCAATTGCAACTTCTTCCGGGAAGACCATGCGAGGAATTCTTCCAGGGACAAAATGGTCGTTCCTGTATATTTCGGCGAAAACCAGGAACCGAAATCTAGCTTTCTAAGTTGTTCATATGTATAATCTTTTACAAAACCGATTCCGCTGGATGTCCGGTTGACTTTTTCATCATGAATCAAAACAGGGATATGATCGCGTGTCAACTGGACATCCGTCTCAATCCCTTCAGCTCCCATCTCGAAGGCCGACTGGAAAGCTGGAAAGGTATTCTCCGGCGCATGTTTGCTGGCACCCCGGTGGGCGTAAACCATCGTGGACATCAAATCACCTCTTGTTAATCACATATTAGTTGAGGTCTAACACAGCACACCGACACTGCTATTAAATTGTGTTTCATTTAATAAGAAAAGTCAATTCTCAAGGGAGGGCATGGAAGATATGCAATCATGGCAAACCAAAAAACAAATGATCGAATTATTGAAGTCATTAATCAGATATCCCAGTATAACCGGAAGTGAAGATGAAAATGCTCTAGCAGAATACATACATTTCCTATTGAAAGACAAACAGTATTTCCGGAAAAACCCTGACCATTTAGGACTGCATCCTTTGAAGGATGGCAGACAGCTTCTTACAGCATTGGTCAAACAAAATGACCACGCAGACACGGTGTTATTGCTGAGTCACTTTGATGTTGTCGGTATTGATGATTACGGTTCTTTGAAAAACCTCGCCTTTCAACCGGGTGAATTAACAGAAGAGTTAAAAAAACGTTACGACCACCTTCCAGAATCAGTGCGTCAGGACCTGGACGAGGGTGAGTGGCTGTTCGGAAGAGGCACGATGGATATGAAATCGGGTTTGACTGTCCACCTATCGATGCTTGAAAAGGCGATGGAAGGTGAGTTTGATGGCAATATACTGCTGGTGACCGTGCCGGACGAGGAAGTCAATTCATTGGGGATGTTGACGGCCTTGCCAGTGTTGAAAAGATTACAGGACAGAGAAGCTCTGAATTACCGGGCATGCTTGAATGGAGAACCGATGTTCAGCAAATACCCTGGCGATAGGAAACACTATATATATTCGGGTTCTATTGGTAAAGTGCTGCCCGGATTCCTGTGCTATGGAAAAGAAACACACGTTGGAGAGCCGTTTGCAGGCTTGAATGCAAATTTGATGATAAGTTTTCTTTCCCAGGAACTCGAATTGAATGAAGCATTCGTAGAGAAAGTAGGGGAAGAGGTTACTCCTCCTCCAGTGAGCCTTATGCAAAGGGATCTTAAGGAGGAATATTCCGTACAGACACCTGTCTCTGCAGTATCCATGTACAATGTGCTTTATTTGAAACAATCGATTGATTCGATAAATGATAAATTGTTTCAAGCCGCTGAAACAGCAGCCCGTGCGATAGAGAATCATTTTGAAGAAAAAGTGGCTAAATTTGCGAAAGTTGCACCTGATTTTATCAAACCGGAATTCTCTGTAAAAGTATATACTTATAAAACCTTGTATGAAAAAGCAGTTGCCCGGTTAGGCAAAGACGAAGTGGAAAGAAGGCAAAATCTACTCATCAACCATAGGGAAGATAAAGGTGACCGAGACTTTTCCACACTTTTGGTACAAGAACTGGCAGCAATGTGTAAAGAGGATTGTCCCATGATTGTCTTATTTTACAGTCCTCCATTTTATCCGTCCGTCTCTTCTCAAGATGATGAATATATAATGAATGTAGTGAAAACTATTAAAAAGCACGCTGAACAGAGATACCACATTGACTTACAAGCGACAGAATACTTCCCAGGGTTATCTGATTTAAGTTATATCGGACCAGCCTCGTCAGGCAATAATCTGACATCTCTAACAGAAAATATGCCCTTGCAAAATAAGGGTTTTGAATTGCCGGAAGATGTTATGGAACAGATCACGATGCCTATCTTGAACGTCGGCCCGCTCGGCAGAGATCCACATCAATGGACAGAAAGACTGGAATTGAATTACAGCTTTGAATACCTACCGGAAATTTTGGTTCAAACCATCAAAAAACTGTTAGAGAAGTGACCTGATTGTCCCTCTCCCACTTGTTGGGCGAGGGTTTGTATTCTTCTTAGTAGGTGTGGGCGAGTAAATATCAAAATAAACGGTCTGGAGGCTCATTTTATATAAATGACTTTTTCCAGTAAATAAAGTAAAATAATGAATGAATAGCCATTCATTTAAAGGGAGGATGTTGTGGTGATGAAACACGATATTATACATCAAATAACGGTTCCTACACCTTTTCCTGTAGGAGATGTACATATTTATCTGCTTGAAGGGGATTCTCTCACCCTAGTGGACGCCGGAGTGAAAACAAAGCCGGCCTGGGAAGCTTTTTTGTATCAATTGGGGCAACTTGGCTATCAGGCGAAAGATGTGGAACAAATCATCCTGACCCACCACCATCCTGACCACACCGGATTCACTGACCAGTTTCCAAGACTAACTTCCATATACGGACACAAGCGGAACAGGGTTTGGCTGAACAGGGATGAAACGTACTTTGAAAGGTATGAGTCATTTTTTGCCCTATTGTACAGACAGTCAGGAGTACCTGACAAATATAATTCGTTTCTCCGGCGTCTAAGGGACCCTTTGAAAGTTGCAGGAAAAGGAGAATTGACAGGAGCTTTGAAAGAGGGGGATGTCATTCCTGGGCATCAGGATTTCTCGGTATTAGAGACACCAGGACATGCGCAAAGCCATCTTTCGTTTTTCAGAAAGAGTGACAAATCGTTTATCGGAGGAGATCTCCTGTTGAAGCATATTTCATCGAACCCATTACTGGAACCACCGGATTCTTTTGAAATGGACCGGCCTAAACCATTGTTGCAATACAGAGAGTCAATGAACAGGTGCCGGAAACTGGGCATAAAGACCGTTTATCCCGGCCACGGACCTGTCTTTGATGGAGTACAGGACCTAATCGATCTGCGATTGGAAAAACAAGAGCACAGGGCACAAAAGGTGCTGGATTTTATGGTAGGATCAGAATATACCGTTTATCAGGTTTGTGAAAAACTGTTTCCCAACCACATAGAAAAGGAATTTGGGCTGACTATGTCGGAAACAATTGGTCAATTGGATTTTCTTGAAGAAATGAAGAGAATTGAAAAGCGAATGATTAACGGTATATGGCTGTATACCAATACAGAATTTGACTAGATGATGGTGATTCAATGAAGCAGATTGCAGGCAAAAAAATACTCGTCACTGGAGCCTCTGGTGGATTAGGCAGAGCGATTGTATGGCAAATAGCGGCCCTCGGCGGCATCCCTCTGCTTGTCGCAAGATCGGAAAATAAATTGCGGGCCCTCCACGATGAGATATTCAACCGGTTCGGAATAGTCGGTGAATACTTTGCAGTTGATATAACAAACTCGGCTGACTGGGAGAGTACGCTTGATTTAATCACAGAAAAGCATCAACTTATTGATGGGCTTATTAATAATGCAGGCATCGGTTTTTTCCGCCTGGTAGGGGAAACAGAAATGACTGAGGCTGAATCCATGTTCCGGCTCAATGTTTTATCGATGATTCAAGCAACCCAACATTTCCTGCCACAATTTATCGAAAACAAATCAGGCCATATAATCAATATTGGTTCCCAGGCAGGGAAAATATCTACGCCGAAGTCTGCGGTCTATGGTGCCACCAAACATGCTGTGATAGGTTTCAGCAATGCATTGCGGCTCGAGACAGCAGAACAAGGAGTCATCGTGACAACAGTTAATCTTGGGCCTGTGCAAACGGGTTTTTTTGATAGTGCCGACCCGTCTGGGAACTATCAAAAATCTGTGGAAAAGTATATGCTTGATCCGGAAAAAGTGGCGGAAAAAATTGTAAAACATTTATTCACTAAGAAAAGGGAGATAAACCTGCCTCGCTGGATGGAGTTGGGTAGTAAGATGTATCAGTTCGCTCCCCGTTTCATGGAAAAGGTGTTAAACCGGCAATTCCACAAAAAGTAGTTTTTAATTGGCTTCTATCGCAAATAGAAGATAAAATAGTATTAACAAGAAGGAGGGTTCTTACCGATGAATCTGACAATGACTGAGCATGCGGCTGAAAAACTGACACAATTAATGCAGCATCCGCAGGATTTGCTCCTTGTGTTCTATGATACGGAAGGTTGTTGTGGAGTGAACGGGGTACCAACTCTTCGGTTCGTGAAAAATTTTACCGATGAACTGGAAGAAGTAATTTGTGATCGAATGTCGGCGGCTGTTATTTCTGCACAAAAAGTGTTTTTTGAAAAAAACATGAAATTGGATTTTGATGGAAATATTTTCCGTCTGTCGAGCCCGCAAGGTATGCTGAATCCGACCATCTCTGTGATGGAGATAAAGAAAGAGGTAATGGCATGAAGAAAGACCGTAAAACAAAAGATGGAAACAATACGCTGAAAGAACGTTTAAACCAGTCGCTCGTAGAACAGCTTCGTTCAAAAAAAAATGAATGGAAAGTAGCAGAAGAAAAAGAAAAAGAAACAGAGAGATTGAGAAAAATAGAAGAACGGAAGCAGCGGGAAGCGAATAAGAGTTTCGAAGAATTGTTGAAAGAAAGCGACATGGACTGGAAAAAATATAAATGAAGGTTTTAATTGAAAGGGGAGCTTGCTGATTATTTGCAAGCTCCTTTAATCTATTATCTGTGTTTTTCATATGTGACAGGTTTGGTGATTGTTTGAAGCTGTTCAAACAATTGCTTGTCGAGAGGTTCAGCTTTTTGACTTGAAAGATTTTCCTGCAATTGCTCCACCGAGCTGGCACCGAAAACCGCTGCGGCCATGGCTGGATGGTATAGGACGTATTGCAGGGCCAATGCAGTCAATCCCCGGGATGATTCAGGCAAACCTTTCAAAGACCGTATGATTTCTTCCAGTTCTTCGAAGCTGTAAGTCAGATAGCCCTCATTTCCTTTTTGCTCCACTTTTTGTTCTGCATGTTTGCTCAATATCCCTTTGGCGACCGGTCCTCTGGCAAAGACACTGATCTGATTTTCATAGAGGAAATCCAGCATTTCTTCTTCTGGTCTTCTGTCCAGCAAACTGTACTGCATCATTACACTCACTATATTGGAACGTTTCACATACTCCCTGATTACATTCGGTCTGATCGATGAAATTCCGTAATGACGGATCAACCCTTCCTCCTTTAATTCCTCGAATGCCTCTATGGTTTCATCGATAGGGTCTTCTATCGTCCCTCCGTGGAGTTGATAGAGATCGATATAATCTGTTCCAAGTCTTTTCAAACTATCTTTGGCCGCCTCTTTGATATATTTTTTGGACGGATCCCAGTACCAGTCACCTGTTTCTCTGCTCCAGTGGTTACCTGCTTTCGTGGCCAAAACGATCTGCTCTCGTTTCCCTTTGATCGCTTTCCCTACAATGCTTTCATTCTCGCCGAAATCATACAAGTCTGCAGTATCAAGATAGTTGATTCCAGCATCCAATGACTGATCGATGATATATTCAGCCTTTTTTTCTTCTGTACCAAGTGACATACATCCCAGTCCTAGTTCTGATACGTGTAAATCTGAACTCCCTACTTGTCTTTTGTTCACGATCATTCCTCCTCAGTCTGTTTTCTATTATTTTAAAGAAATGTCATTCCATATAACAACTGAGATGATTTATATATTTCTATATTGGTGTTAAACTATTTTAGATATAGATAGATGAAAAGCGGACAGGAGGAAAAGAAAATGAAAAAGTTTGAAGAGAAGACAATCAGCACGGAAAAAATATTCAGCGGGAAAATTGTCGAGCTCCAAGTCGATGAAGTTACTCTCCCTGACGGGAAGACATCCAAGCGGGAAATCGTCAAACATCCGGGAGCAGTGGCTGTCATTCCGGTGACAGAGGATAACAAACTGCTTCTTGTGGAACAATACAGGAAGCCATTGGAAAAAAGTCTTGTTGAAATTCCGGCGGGAAAGTTGGAACCTGGCGAAGATCCGGATGCTTCAGTGGTAAGAGAGCTTGAGGAAGAGACTGGTTATACGACCGAGGACATGACTCTGCTAACTTCTTTCTATACTTCACCCGGATTTGCCGACGAATTGGTTCACATCTATTTGACCAAAAGCCTGATTCCATTGGAAGAAAAAGTGGCCGGAGATGAGGATGAATTCGTGGAAATCCTGGAGGTGACACCTGAAGAGGCAGATAAAATGGTTGCTGAACAGCGGATCCATGATGCTAAGACAATTTATGCTCTGTTATATTTAAAATCACAAGGGTGGAAATAGCTTGTCACTCACAACGTTTTTTGCAGACTTGCACATTCACATAGGAAGAGATCTTCACAACAAGCCGGTTAAAATAACAGGGGCCAGAAGTTTGACACTGACGAATATATTAATTGAGTCGAGTCAAAGGAAAGGGATGGATATCATCGGGGTGATCGACAGCCATGTTCCGTCGGTCCAAGCGGAATTGGAAGATTTGATTCACGCTGGAAAAGCGGAGGAACAAGCTGATGGAGGAATCCGATTTGACCGGACTACCCTGATACTTGGATCGGAAATTGAAATCTATGACCGATTTTGCCAGGGGCCTGTACATGTTTTGTGCTTCTTTCCAACCTTATCGAAAATGAAGGAATTCAGCAATTGGCTGCAAGGTAAAATGACGAACATCAACCTTAGTTCCCAACGCTATTACGGGACTGGGAAAGAGTTGCAATACAAAGTCAAGGAATTGAGTGGGTTGTTTATACCTGCCCATGTTTTCACGCCTTTCAAAAGCTTGTACGGCAAAGGTGTTAAAAAAACGCTTACGGAAGTTTTCGATAAGGATTTAATCGATGCAGTCGAATTGGGGTTGAGTGCTGATACAAAAATGGCCGATCGCATAAGTGAATTGCACCGTTATACTTTTTTAACTAATTCGGATGCCCATTCGTTGGCGAAAATCGGCAGGGAGTATCAGAAATTGGAATTGAATGAACCGACCTTTCAGGAGTTGGTTCTGGCTATTCAGGAAATAGATGGAAGAAAAGTGTCGGCAAACTATGGAATGAATCCCTTGCTGGGTAAGTACCATGTTAGTGTCTGTGCTAATTGTCTGGAGCCCGTGCAGACATCGGAGCCATGTAAAAGTTGCCAAGGGAATAAGTGGATAAAAGGAGTTTCCGACCGTATTGATGAACTTTCGGACAGTGACCATACAATATCACGAAGGCCTCCCTATATCCATCAAGTCCCGTTAGAATACTTGCCAACGCTTGGACCGAAAACAATGGATAAGCTGCTTGAAGCATTCGATACCGAAATGGATGTCCTTCATAACACTACTAAAGAAGAACTAGAGAAGGTAGTTTCCGAAAAGCTTGCACAAGCAATCATTGCCATGAGGTCCGGCAAGCTGCCGGTTATACCGGGAGGAGGGGGGAAATATGGCCGTGTAAAGTTATGAATGCTTCTACTTTTTGGAGGTCTAAAAAAGAGATACCGCTCATAGATTTGAGTTATAGAAGTTGTTTTCAGGAGAAATGAGAGCCTGTTAACTTCTGACTCATTTCAAAAATTGGGGGGAGTCTCATGTATAAGACGAGAAGCGTTTATACGAACCATATTAAAGAACATTCAGTCATCTATTTTTTTATGGCTATTCTATTTCTGACCGGGATCGTTTTCGGAGCGGTTATTGTCAATAGCATGAATTTTGTCCAGAAACAAGATTTGTTTTTTTATTTGGATCGTTTTTTTGGTCAATTGATCGAGGGATCTTTGACTGAAAAAACACAAATATTGAAAGAAAGTTTTTCTTATCATATCAAGTATTTGTTGTTCTTATTTATTCTGGGGCTGTCGATTATCGGTATGCCTGTAATTTGGATCATGCTGTTCGTTAAGGGTATGGTTGTAGGTTTTTCGGTCGGGTTCTTCGTAAATCAGATGGGGTGGAAAGGACTTATTTTCGCAGCAGCATCGATTGCTCCGCAAAATCTTCTGATTATACCCGTCTATCTAATAGCCGGCAGTCTTGCAATGATTTTTTCCACTGCACTGCTGCGGAAGTTATTTTCCAGGAGGCTCCAGCAGCCCGTATTGCAACCGTTTATGAGATACAATGTTTGTTTTTTAGTACTTGCTGGTTTTGTCGGAGCAGCTTCCTTTATCGAATCCTATATTGCGAAACCGGCTATGCAGGTAATAATTGAATGGATTTATTTATAATAATTATAAATAAATAATTTTTATCGAAAGTTATTTATAATTATTTTAATTTGACACCTGTTCCATGTCTGCTTATAATTAAGGTGGTTATATGAGGGAGGGATGGGACATGGAACATCGAATCGATCGAATCAAGAAACAACTGCATTCTCAGAGTTACAAATTAACCCCCCAGCGAGAGGCGACAGTACGAGTCCTGCTGGAACGGGAAGAAGATCATCTGAGTGCTGAAGATGTCTATCTCCTGGTTAAGGAGAAAGCGCCGGAAATCGGACTTGCTACTGTTTACAGGACATTGGAATTATTATCGGAACTGAAAATAGTCGATAAAATTAATTTCGGTGACGGGGTTTCCCGTTATGATTTGCGTAAAGAAGGAGCTGCGCATTTTCATCACCATCTTGTCTGTATGGAATGTGGTTCGGTAGAAGAAATAGTGGAAGATTTATTGGATGATGTCGAAAAGATAGTCCAGAAAGATTGGGGATTTAAAGTAAAAGACCATCGTCTGACTTTTCATGGAGTATGTGCGAAATGTCAGGTCGAAGCTGCAGAAAAAAGCAAAACATCTTGATGTGAATAAACCCTTCTCTCGAATTCTTTCTATCTGTTAATCAATCGATGAGTATAAATTCAAACGGTTTTGGCATATCTTGTTAGTAAAAAAGTTGTCCATTTTTTACAAAGGAGATAAGATCGATGAGACCGTTTATGTTCCTGATCAAAGATGTTGTGAAAGTGTTTATCATATTTACAGCCTGTACACTTTTGTTTTACTTCGGGTTAAAGGCCATGCATGCAGAATATGAAGACTATCATAGATATGATGCACCAGAGGGAAGAGCCGTCAAGGTGTTCAACAGCAATGAACAAGACTTGGTTGACCGTTTGTCTATATTTTTCAGGCTGGGGGAGTAGCATCTAAATGAAAGATGAAATGAAAGACTTTTATCATTATTTGAAAGTGGAAAGAGGATTATCGGATAATACGCTGCAATCCTACCAGAGGGATTTAAAGCATTATTTTTTGTTTTTAACGGAAAATCAAAAGCTCGATAATTGGAGAAGTGTCACAAGAAATCATATCATGCAATATTTATACGAGTTAAATGATCAGGGCAAATCTTCCGCAACCCTTGCCAGGAATTTATCTTCCATAAGATTGTTCCACCAGTTTCTGGTCAGGGAATATCAACTGGGTACAGATGCCAGTTTACATATAGAAACACCAAAAAAAGAACGTAAGCTCCCTAAGGTCCTTTCATCGAAAGAAGTTGACCTTCTTTTGTCTTTGGATGAGAAGGATCACCTTGCTGTGAGAAACAAAGCAATGTTGGAAATGTTGTATGCCACTGGTTTGCGTGTATCTGAGCTGCTATCATTGAAGCTGTCTGATGTTCATCTTACAATGGGGTTTGTCAGATGCTTTGGGAAAGGGTCCAAGGAACGGATTGTCCCGTTGGGAAACATGGCAAAAGACTCGGTCGAAAAATACATCATGACGAGCAGATCTTCTTTATTGAAAAAGAAGAAAACAGACGCATTGTTCATCAACCATCATGGCAACCCTTTGTCACGTCAGGGTTTCTGGAAGATATTGAAAGCGATTGCCAGGGAAGCGGGCATCGAAAAAGTAATAACACCGCATACGCTGCGACATTCTTTTGCTACCCATCTCCTCGAAAATGGGGCAGACTTAAGATCCGTGCAGGAAATGCTCGGTCATTCTGATATATCTACGACACAGATTTATACACACGTTACCAAAGCCAGATTGAAGGATATCTATCAAGCCTATCACCCGAGGGCATAGGCATTATTTTTTGTTGAGATGTCTGACATCCTACAACATGCTATTGGTGGCATAATCGGTGCTAATTATGGGAAAGTAACTTATAGGAGGGTTAACTATGAAACAATTTAAAAGGATTTTCTTGATAGTAATGGATTCGGTGGGCATTGGCGAAGCTCCGGATGCCATCCAATTCAATGATAAGGGAGCAGACACACTAGGACATATCGCCGAGCATATGGGCGGATTGAAAATGCCAAATACAGGCCGCCTTGGCCTAAGCAACATCAGGGAAATCAAAGGGATTGAAAAAGCAGATCCGCCTATAGCCCATTATACAAAGATGCAGGAAGCTTCAAGTGGGAAGGATACGATGACCGGACATTGGGAAATCATGGGATTGAAAATCGAACAGCCTTTCAGAACATTTCCGGACGGTTTTCCAAGCGAGCTGCTTAATGAACTGGAAGAAAAGACGGGCAGGAAAATAATCGGAAACAAACCAGCTTCCGGTACGGAAATTATTAAAGAGCTGGGCGAAGAACACATGGAAACTGGCTCTTTGATTGTTTATACTTCTGCTGACTCCGTGTTGCAGATAGCTGCACATGAAGAAGTCATTCCTATAGAAGAACAATACCGGATTTGCGAGATTGCCAGGGAATTGACTTTGGATGAGAAATACATGATTGGACGGGTCATTGCCAGACCATTCATCGGTAAGCCAGGTGCTTTCGAGCGAACAGCCAATCGCCATGATTATGCTCTTAAACCATTTGGGCGGACAGTAATGAATGAATTGAAAGATGAAGGATTTGACGTGATTGCACTGGGTAAAATTTCGGATATTTATGATGGCGAAGGAGTGACAGAAGCAATCCGGACGGTGAGTAATGATGACGGGATGACGAAGCTTGTTGAATCAATGGATAAGGACTTCAATGGTCTTAACTTTTTGAATTTGGTTGATTTTGATGCCAAATACGGTCACCGCAGGGACCCTCAAGGGTACGGAGAAGCTTTGGAAGCTTTCGATGCAAGACTTCCGGAGGTCCTTGAAAAGTTGGAAGAAGATGATTTATTGATTATCACAGCTGACCACGGCAATGATCCAATCCATCATGGTACAGATCATACTAGAGAATACGTGCCCCTTCTTGTTTACCATAATGGAATGGAATCAGGAAAGGAATTGGAGTTAAGAGAAACCTTTTCCGATGTCGGTGCAACCATTTCGGAAAACTTCCAAGTCAAAATGCCTGAACATGGCCTTAGTTTTTTGAAAGATATTGATGAATAAGGGGGACGTTGAAATGGACGTGAAAAAAATAAAAGAATCTGCGGATTATATTAGTGGTAGAGTGAACAATATAGAACCAACAATAGGACTTATCCTTGGTTCTGGCTTGGGTGTACTTGCTGATGAAATCGAGAACCCCATCGCTATATCGTATAAAGATATTCCCCATTTTCCTGAATCCACAGTAGCGGGACACAAAGGCCAGCTTGTAGCAGGGGAATTGGAGGGACAGACAGTTGTCGCCATGCAGGGACGGTTCCATTACTATGAGGGATATACCTTGGAACAAGTCACCTTTCCGGTCAGAGTGATGAAGCAACTTGGCATCGAACAACTCTTTGTCACCAATGCTGCAGGAGGAATCAATGAAAGCTTTGAACCGGGAAATCTTATGCTGATTACAGACCACATAAACAATCTGGGTGACAATCCATTAATCGGTCCTAATGACGAAGAGCTCGGTCCAAGATTCCCGGATATGTCGACTGCATACGACAAAACGCTTATCGATCACGCCAAACAAAGCGCTGAAAGGCTGAATTTGGATGTCAAGCAAGGCGTCTATGTAGCTAACAGTGGACCCGTTTATGAAACCGGGGCAGAAGTCCGGATGCTCAGGGTGCTTGGAGGGGACGCAGTCGGCATGTCCACCGTACCTGAAGTTATCGTTGCAAGACACATGGGAATACGGGTTCTCGGCATTTCCTGCATTTCCAATATGGCGGCAGGAATATTAGATCAACCGCTTTCCCATGACGAAGTGATCGAAACAACCGAAAAGGTCCGTGGAGATTTTCTCTCATTTGTGAAAGAAATTATCAGGACGCTACCTTAAACCGGAGAGGGGTTTATATCGATGAGAATGGTTGACATCATTAGCAAAAAAAGAAACGGCGATGAATTAAATGAACAGGAGATAGCATTTTTTATCGATGGATATACAAAGGGAACTATTCCAGATTATCAAGTCTCGGCTTTGTTGATGGCCATCTATTTTAACGGCATGACGGAAAAAGAAACCGCAACTTTGACGCAAGCCATGGTCGATTCTGGAGAAACCATCGACCTCTCCAAGATCGAGGGCCATATCGTTGATAAACATTCTACCGGCGGTGTCGGTGACAAAATTACTTTTATAACAGGTCCACTGGTTGCTTCTGTTGGGGTACCGGTAGCCAAAATGTCCGGAAGAGGTCTTGGCCATACGGGTGGCACCTTGGATAAATTAGAATCGATAAGTGGCTTCAATATCGAGATGACAAAGGAAGAATTCATTCAGAATGTAAATACTAACAAGCTGTCTGTAGCCGGTCAAACCGGGAATCTAGCTCCCGCTGACAAAAAGTTGTATGCGTTGAGGGATGTGACAGCCACCGTTGATTCGATTCCATTGATTGCTGGATCGATCATGAGCAAAAAACTGGCTTCCGGTGCGGCTAGTATCGTTTTGGATGTAAAGACCGGTTCGGGTGCATTCATGAAGACTCTTGAGGAATCAAAGGAACTGGCTCGGGAAATGGTCAATATCGGGAACAACCTCGGAAGAAATACAATCGGCGTGATCAGCGACATGAGCCAGCCGCTTGGTTATGAAGTCGGCAACGCAAACGAAATCAAAGAAGCGGTCGAAGTCCTTCAAGGGAAAAAAGTAGATGACTTAAGAAGGCTCGGATTGGAACTTGCTGCTCATATGACTGTTTTAGCCGGTGCTTTTTCCGACTATGAACAGGCCTATCATAATCTGGAAGCCAATCTTGATAATGGGAAGGCGTTCCAGGCATTCCGGACATTCGTAAAAGCCCAGGGAGGAAATATCGAGATGATTGATGACCTTTCAAAACTCCCTAAGGCCAAGTATGATGTCGAAGTGAAAGCCGAAACAGATGGTTATGTTTCAGAAATCGATGCAGAGGCAATCGGAATTGCGGCTATGTATCTCGGTGCTGGAAGAGCGACAAAAGATGATGAAATCGACCATTCTGTCGGTGTGACACTAATGAAGAAAATCGGTGACCCTGTCAAAGCAGGAGAGCCGCTTGTCGTCCTGCACAGCCAAACAGAAAACCCGGAAGACTCCGTGGCCAAAGTGCAGCATGCATACAATATAACAGCCGAGGAAACAGCGCCTATCGAATTAATTTATGAAGTTATAAAATAACCGGCCATGCCGGTAGGGAAAGACCCAGGAAAACCTGGGTCTTTTTTGTTATAAAAAAACTTTTCATGGAAAAAATATGAATACTAACGTTTTGGAGGTAATGCCATGAAAAGAATTCCTTTAGTGTTTCTTGTTATATTTACTTTCTTTACTGCAAGTTTAATCCAAGTGGAAGCAGAAGAAACGAATACCAAAGCAGAACAGGAACAAACACCAGATCAGCTGAACTTGGCAAAAAATTCAAAATCAGCTATCTTGCTTGAAAGAGACACGGGCAAAATACTATACGAAAAAGAAGCCCATAAACAAATGCCGCCGGCAAGTATGACTAAAATCATGACATTGACGCTCATTATGGAAGCGTTGGATGAAGGAAAAATAAGTCTTGATGAAAAGATACGGATAAGCGAATATGCTGCTTCCATGGGTGGCTCTCAAATCTTCCTGGAAGCAGGGGAAGAAATGGTCGTGCAGGACCTATTGAAAGGTGTCGCCGTTGCCTCGGGCAATGATGCCAGTGTGGCCCTTGCAGAAAGAATTGCCGGAAGTGAACAAGCTTTTGTGAAAATGATGAACAATAAAGCAAGGGAACTGGGACTTGAAAATACACGCTTCCAAAATCCCACCGGTTTGCCTGCCGAAGGGCATTTCAGCACCGCCTACGACATGGCTGTGATGGCAAAAGAACTTTTGAAGCATGAAGAAATTACGGAGTACACAAAGATATATGATGATTATCTGCGAAAAGGAACAGATGACGAATTTTGGCTTGTAAACACTAACAAGTTAGTCAAATTCTACCCTGGTGTAGATGGATTGAAGACGGGATATACCTCTGAAGCAAAATATTGCTTGACCGCTACTGCCAAAAAAGACGATATGCGGGTTATCGCAGTGGTTCTCGGCTCTGATACAACGAAAAAGCGGAACAGCGATGTAACACAAATGCTCGACTTTGCTTTTAATCATTTCGACACAAAAAAATTGTTCGAAAGCGATCAGCCGGTATCAAAAATAAAGCTCCTTAAAGCAGATGAAGAAAATATCGATATTGTAACAGAGGAATCGATTTCGGTAGTGTACAAAAAAGGCGAGGAACTAAAAGGATATACGACAAATGTTCAAATTGATGAAAACCTTACCCTTCCTTTGAAAAAAGGCCAGCAAGTCGGCAAAATAGAAGTGATGAGAGACGGGAAGGTGTTATCAGAGACACCGCTTGTTGTCAACAAAGATATCCAAAACGCGGGATATTGGAAACTATTTAAACGAACCTTTCATGAAATGGTCAAAAAAGGATGAAAAACACTTTAATTTGCGGTTTAACACTTCTTTTGTCACACGGCAGGAATTGAACCGGCAAACAGAGAAATGGTTACCTACAGAAACGGCAAGGAGGAATCTGTAGTGAGCCTAACAGTCGACTTTACTACCAAAAAAAATGTTCTATTAGTCCGCCTCTCAGGAGAACTTGATCATCATGCTTCTGAAGAGCTGAGAAAAGAATGGAAAGAGGCCATAAGAGCTTCTGAAACAAAGCATGTCATTTTGAATCTTGGTGATTTGTCGTTTATGGACAGCTCTGGTCTGGGCGTCATACTTGGAAGGTATAAAGAGGTCATGCAAATTGGCGGGGAAATGATTGTTTGTTCTATTTCCCCGGAGGTAAAACGGTTGTTTGACATGTCTGGGTTATTCAAGATTGTCCGTTTGGAACAAAATGAAGAATATGCATTGCTTAGTCTGGGGGTGGCCTGATGAGAAATTCCATGAACTTGCAATTTTCCAGCTTAAGTTCAAATGAGTCTTTTGCCAGGGTGACAGTTGCTTCGTTTGTTGCACAATTAGATCCTACGATGGACGAATTGACCGAATTGAAGACAGTTGTGTCGGAAGCGGTGACTAATTCGATCATCCACGGATATAACAACGAGCCGGATCATCCCATCTATATTTCCTGTGTTCTGGAGGATGATGGCATCGAGTTGATTGTAAAGGATGAAGGCATAGGCATCTGGGACATTAACGAAGCTGTCCAGCCTTTGTACACTTCCAAACCGGAACTGGAAAGATCAGGAATGGGCTTCACAATTATGGAAAATTTTATGGACAAGGTGGAAGTATTTTCAACTCCTGAGGAAGGCACCACGGTTAAACTGTATAAACAACTAAAAAAAAGTAAAACCTTGTGCAACTAAGGAGCTGCCTATGGAAATAGAGCTGAAGAAATCTCAAAAGGATGCTCAGTTGACAGATGAAGAAGTAAAACAATTGATAAACTCCAGCCAGAACGGTGATCAATCAGCAAGAGATATGCTGGTGGAAAAGAACGTAAAACTTGTCTGGTCTGTAGTTCAGCGATTCATTAACAGAGGGTATGACCCGGACGACTTATTTCAAATCGGCTGTATCGGCTTACTGAAATCGATTGATAAGTTTGATTTGAAGTATGAGGTGAGGTTCTCTACTTACGCTGTCCCGATGATTATAGGTGAAATTCAACGGTTTATCCGCGATGATGGCAGTGTGAAGGTAAGCAGGTCACTGAAGGAAACAGGAAATAAAATCAGAAGGAAAAAAGACGAACTGACTAAAAAGCTTGGCAGAGCACCTACAGTCAATGAAATCGCAGAAGAACTGGAACTTTCTCCTGAAGATGTCGTTCATGCTCAAGAAGCTGCTAAACTGCCGCATTCTATTCACGAAACCGTTTATGAAAATGACGGGGACCCGATAACTCTTCTTGATCAAATAGCCGATCAGGATACAAAATGGTTTGATAAGATTGCATTGCAGGATGCTATCCGTAACTTGGAAAAGAGAGAAAGACTGATTGTTTATTTACGTTATTATAAAGATCAGACGCAAGCAGAAGTCGCAGAACGACTGGGTATTTCACAAGTGCAGGTCTCACGGTTGGAGAAGAAAATCCTCCGGTATATAAAAGACCAAATCGGTATTTAGAAAAGAGCGGCCTTTGGAACATTTCAAGGGCCGCTTTTTTGCGTGCTTAACGTTTATGCATGTTTCTCGGGCAGCTGACCCATAATAAAAGCAACCAGAAAGAAAGGAGACACATCATGAAAGGCATTGTTTATTTACGGTTGAAGAAAAAACTTGTTGTGAAGCCAAACGCATCTCTCCGTCTCAAGGATATCGCTTTTTTGTCTGGAAATGATGATGTCAAACATCTCCTGGAAAAGGTATTTATTTATAAGGTAACCCCGTCTGATGACAATGTGTCCATCATCGATGTATTTCATGTAATAGAGCGCCTGAATAATTTATACCCTGAAATTGAACTTCAAACCATCGGGCCTACTCAGATAATCTTGAACATACAAACTGCAAGAAAAAAAAATCCCATAATGATGGTCATTGTCATTTGGCTTTTACTATTTGTCGGCGCCGCAATGGCGATAATGAATTTTCATTACGATGTCAGTATGCAGGCAGTGCAGCAAAAACTGTATTATCTTTTGACAGGTAGATCGAGTGAGTATCCACTTTGGATCCAAATTCCTTATTCTCTTGGTTTGGGAATCGGAATGATTCTCTTCTTCAACCATCTCTTCAAGAAACGATTTAATGAAGAGCCCAGTCCATTAGAAGTAGAGATGTTCAAATACCAGCAAGACCTTGATAGCTATGTAACTTATCATGAAAATGAGTTGAACAGCAAAAATGATTCTGATACTAATTGAAGTATTTATCGGATTTGCAGCAGGTCTGACTGTCGGGGCTGGATTTGTGGCTTTCCTGACAGTATTGGGAATAATACCCAGGCTTATTCAATTAAGTAAGACTAGTAAATATGTCAAAAGTTATGAAGCGGCAGTTATATTGGGAGCCATGTTTGGAGTCTATCTATCCTTTGTGGGAGTGCCATTGAATGTATCTATTCCTGTAACAATAGTCTGGGGGTTGCTGCACGGCGTGTTCGTCGGTATGCTTGCGGCTGCGTTGACAGAAGTTCTCAATGTTTTTCCGGTACTTGCAAAACGGATCGGCATGGAGAACAGTTTATTATGGCTGTTGATGGCGCTTGTATTCGGGAAAGTTTTTGGATCGCTGTTTCAGTGGATAATTTTTGTTAAATGAAAAATCCAGGCAGGTATGAGAAAGGAACAAACCGATGGAAGAACCGAAAAAAGTGATCGTCATCACAGATGGCGATGCTTATGCAAGAAAAACTATTGACTATTTGTCAAAACAGCTGGGCGGCACTTGTTTAGCTTATTTGTCCGACAATCCGACCCATGCATCCTCATACCAAGTAATCAAGGCAGTATTACGGGCAAAGAAAGAACCTGTCTATGTTTTGATTGATGACGCCGGGGCCACCGGAGTAGGGGCAGGGGAAAGGATTTTACTCGATATGGCTGAACATCCAGGTATCAAAATCATCGGTGCCATTGCTGTTGCGGCCCATACCAAAAATGCCGAGTGGTCACGATTCACGTTCGCCATCGACCAAGATGGAGAGTTAATACCAAACGGGATCAGCAAGGAAGGTATTCCTATACCTGAGGTAGGAAGGATAAATGGTGATACTGTTTATGTATTGGACCAACTAGACCTTCCCTTGATAATAGCAATCGGAGATATCGGAAAGATGCAGGGAAAAGATGACATAGCAATCGGCTCGCCCATAACCAGAAAAGCAATCGAAATTATTATGGAAAGAGGTGGCTGAAGTTGACAGAAACCAATGAAAATGCCCCGGTAAAATCGGAAATAGAAAAAAATCAAGCATACATGGAAGAACGGATAGGTGTAAAAGCTTCTTACGATGTAGGCTTCAGGGAATTGTCTATTCTTAAAAAGAAAATCCATCTCTACTACTTGACCGGACTGGTAGAAACTCCGATTATCGTTGAATTGATAAAGAAAGTTCTCGAAATTAATGATCTTCATTCCACTTCTTCAAAAAGCAAACTGTTCCATGTAATAGAGAACCATCTAGTTCATCAGCAGGTCACCAAAATCACATCGATGGATGAAGCTGTGGACCAGATTCTGACCGGTTTAGTTGTCATTTTCGTTGAAGGTGAATCAGAAGCCTTTGTCATTGATGTGAGATCCTATCCAGGGCGTACTCCACAAGAACCCGATACTGAAAAAGTAGTCAGAGGATCGAGAGACGGCTTCACGGAAAATATTGTCGAAAATACGGCGCTTGCCCGCCGAAGAATCAGGGACGAACGGCTAAGACATGAAATGTTGAAGGTTGGCGAAAGGTCAAAAACAGATATTTGTATTTCCTATTTGAAGGATGTAGCAGACCCTGGACTTGTCAAACTGATTAAAAACGAGCTGAAGAACATTGAAGTCGACGGAATCTCGATGGCAGATAAAACAATTGAAGAATATTTGGTTCATCAAGGTATGAATCCGTTTCCTCTTGTTCGATACACCGAGCGGCCTGATGTAGCGGCTGCCCATCTTTTGGAAGGCCATGTTATTGTATTGGTCGATACATCACCAAGTGTAATTATTACGCCGACCACTTTTTTTCATCATGTACAACATGCGGAAGAGTACAGGCAAGTACCGATCATCGGGACATTTATCCGGTGGATAAGGTTTTTAGGCATCCTGTCTTCTGTTTTTTTGCTTCCCCTATGGCTTGTATTCGTCCTGGAACCCAATCTGCTACCGGAAAACCTGGATTTTATCGGGCCTAATGACGAAGGTAACATTCCAGTTGTTTTGCAACTGATCATCGCCGACATCGGTATTGAATTTTTGAGGATGGCTGCCATTCATACGCCGACCCCTCTTTCTACAGCAATGGGTTTGATTGCTGCTGTTTTAATTGGCCAAATTGCCATAGATGTAGGACTATTCACGGCAGAAGTCATATTGTATGTGTCAATATGTGCAATTGGATCTTTTGCTACACCGAGTTATGAATTAAGTGTTGCCAATAAATTGTCCAGGGTCATTTTGCTTGTCATTACAGCAATGTTCGGAGTTAATGGTTTGGTTATTGGTTTCACCTTGTACTTGTTGTTGCTCGCAAGTACCAAATCATTAAATACACCATATTTATGGCCTTTTATTCCTTTCAATGCCAACGCATTGATGCAGATCATTTTCCGCGTTTCCGTGCCGATCACGAAAAAAAGACCGAGTATTGTCCATCCTCGTAACAGCTACAGGCAGCCTTAACTAAATATTGAACCTTTTACACTATTGTGGTAAATTTGTTTTATGTATTCATGAGAGGGAATCAATTTTACCTTGTTTAAATAATATAAAGGTTTATCAAAAGTCCCTTTATCGCTTTTATTAGGAGTTCTCCATGAACTGTTGGTGATAAGGGACTTTTTATGCAAATGCGTGAAACAGGATGGAGGTGTCGACGCGTGAAGCACCCTTTTAAAGTAAATAATCAGGGACACTTGGAAGTAGGCGGAGTGGATACCACCTACCTGGCGGAAAAATACGGTACACCGCTTTTTGTCTATGATGTCGATTTAATCAGAAGAAATGCAAGATCATTTGTGGACACATTTAAAAAACTCGGAGTAAAAGCACAAGTGGCTTATGCCAGCAAAGCATTTTCGTCAATCGCTATGCTGCAAGTGGCCAAACAGGAGAATCTGAGTTTGGATGTCGTTTCACAAGGAGAATTATATACAGCGCTTCAAGCTGATTTTCCAGTAGATAAAATCCATATGCACGGCAACAATAAGAGTTATCAAGAACTTGAGATGGCGGTCGAAAACAAGATTGGCTGCATCGTTATTGACAACTTTTATGAAATCGAGCTGTTGCGGGATATACTGGGAGAACGTCAGGAGACAATGGACGTCCTTTTAAGAGTGACCCCTGGCATAGAAGCCCATACACACGATTATATTCTGACAGGGAATGAAGATTCCAAATTCGGATTCGACCTGGCAAATGGACAAGCAGACCAGGCATTTGAAGTCTTGAAAGATATTGACTCTATAAACGTGCTTGGTTTGCATTGCCATATCGGCTCGCAAATATTCGAAACAGATGGTTTTGAATTAGCTGTAAGAAAGCTTTTTGAAACATTGGCGCGTTGGAGTCGAATTTTTGGATTTACGCCAAGCGTATTGAACCTGGGAGGCGGTTTTGGCATCCGTTATACTGGTGCCGATGAACCCTTGCCTCTTAACCGCTATGTCGAAGCATTGGTCCGGGAAGTGAAGTCACAAACGGACGAACTGGGACTGGAGTTGCCGGAAATCTGGATAGAACCGGGAAGG
Organism: Sediminibacillus massiliensis; assembly: GCF_900156915.1. Lineage (GTDB taxonomy): Bacteria > Bacillota > Bacilli > Bacillales > Amphibacillaceae > Sediminibacillus_A > Sediminibacillus_A massiliensis. Next base: position 406,843 of record NZ_LT732535.1, read on the forward strand.
TCTATTGTCGGGAACACGGCAGTGACTATCTACAAAACAGGTTCTGTTAAAGAGATTCCAGGCGTCAGAACGTATGTTGCTGTCGATGGAGGCATGACCGATAATCTGAGGCCGGCTCTGTATAAAGCACAATATGAAGCAGTGATTGCCAACAAAGCAGCTGCACCGACAGAACGTACAGTTTCGATAGCCGGAAAATGCTGTGAATCCGGAGATATGTTAATATGGGATATAGAAGTTCCAAGGATTGAACATGGTGACCTGCTGGCTGTTTTCAGTACCGGCGCCTACGGTTATTCAATGTCCAATCACTATAATCGTTTTCCTAAAGCAGCAGTCGTTTTTGCGGAAAACGGTGATGAACAACTGGTCATCCAGCGGGAATCCTATCATGACTTAACTAAAAATGACTTATCATACGAAATGAAGGAGCGAATAAAGAAATGAAACAAGCGACGATAGAATTTGAAAATGGCGAACAAATTAAAATTGAGATGTATGAGGATGCAGCTCCCAATACGGTGGCAAACTTTGAAAAACTGGCAAATAGCGGTTTTTATAATGGCGTGACTTTTCATCGAGTGATACCTGGCTTTGTCGCTCAAGGCGGAGATCCGACTGGAACAGGCGCAGGAGGCCCGGGCTATACTATCAAATGCGAAACAGAAGGCAATCCACATAAACATGTGGCTGGAAGTTTATCCATGGCCCATGCCGGAAAGGATACGGGGGGAAGTCAGTTCTTTATCGTTCATGAACCTCAGCCTCACTTGGATGGTGTGCATACCGTGTTTGGACAGGTTACTGAAGGAATGGATACCGTATTAAGAATCAAGCCCGGAGATGAAATGAAATCAGTTCATGTCGAGACGGTCTAGTATTCCCTCTCAACCCCTTGGACCCAAAAAGAAAATGCCGATATAGCGCTTTGCAAAGGATTGTGTTCTTTTGGATTCATAATGCTCGTGTACCTGATTTATATTGTATCTCCACTGGGAGTATTCATCCATGAATCCGGCCATATTTTGGGAGCTTTATTAATGAAAGCAGAAAGTGAAGCTGTTGGCATGTTAAAAAAGGAAGATTTTCATTGAATGAAAAAAAGAAAAATTGGATCCTGTTTGGCATTCTATTATTAGGTGGAATTGTTTGGGGTATAATTTATTGGTTCGGCATCGTATTATGATGATAAAAAAACCAGTAAAGCTATTTGACAAATTCCAATAAGTGAGTCATAAATATAGTATAGTTTGCCGAATAATTTAGTATCTTAACAGAAATATACTTCCACTTGGTCCGCTCATGTTATATGGGTGAGGTCTTAATTAATAGCATGGAGGTTATTTTCTTAATGAGGGGTAAATATGTTAATTCGTTATAAGAAAAGCTTTGAAAAAATTGCTATGGGACTTCTGTCGTTTATGCCTGAGGAAAAAGAAGTAAAAAAACTGCAGAGTACCATCAAGGAATATGAAAACAATCCTGACTGGCATCTTTTTTTGTGGAAAGAAGAAGATATTCTCGGTGCCGTCGGTATCAGGTTTGAAAACCAGGTTAATGTTATTGTACAGCATATTACGGTTAATCCATCCCATCGCAATATGGGAATAGGAAGAAAAATGGTACAAGGTATCAAAGAAATGTATGCTGAAAAATATGCTGTATGTTCAAATGATATGACGGAAAGATTCCTTGATAAATGTCAGGATACAGAAGAAGGAAAAGATGGGACAAGTCTTGAATCGTGATTAATGGACATATGACTTGGAATAATCCAAGTGAAAAGCCAGCTCCTTTTTAGAGCTGGCTTTTACGTTTTTCTTCCGATCAATTTTGCCTGAGTATTGACCGGTTCTATTTCGTCCATTAATATACATAGAGGCAGCTTTACATGTTTATACTAGCCTGACCGGAGGCTTTTTTACAGTCTATACTATAACCAAGCAGCACCGACGATAATAAGAAGAATGAACAACACAACGATCAAAGCGAATCCACCGCCGTAATTAGCACCCATATGAAAACTCCTCCTTTTTTCAGGAAATAGTTTGAAACTTGATCTTACATTAATAATGTATGCCATTGGTGAGTATGCGTATAGGCGTTCATGCAGTACATCAAAACATTATTCTGGTTTAAGATGGTGTTCTTAACTTTTTTGGAGTTTTTCAGTAAGGAAGGAAGAGTAACATGAGTGAGGCATACGAAGTCAAAACCGAAGCATTCGAAGGACCGCTTGATCTTTTGCTTCATTTGATAAACCAGTATGAAATTGATATATATGACATACCTGTGGCTCAGATTACCGAGCAGTATATGAATTATATTCATACTATGCAACAGCTGGAGCTGAACATAGCCAGTGAATATTTAGTCATGGCAGCCACTTTGTTGGCAATCAAAAGCCAGCTCTTGCTTCCTAACCAAGTTGTCGAGGCAGAGGAAGAGGAGTATGAAGAAGATCCAAGGGACGAATTGATGCACCGATTGATTGAGTATAGAAAATACAAGCAAGCGGCAGATGAACTGAAAGAGAGAGAACTGGAAGCCAATCAAATATATACACGACCACCGAAAGTTTTGGAAGAATCGAATTCAAAATCTCCGGTAGTACCAGGTGATGTTTCCATTTATGATATGATTGCAGCCATGAATAAGGTGATGGAAAGGAAAAAATGGAACCAGCCGATGGAAACCAAAATTCAAAGGACGGAAATTCCCATTAAGGTAAGAATGGAAGAAATACTGACAGCAGTAAGAAAAAGCGAATCCGGCATCCATTTCGACCAATTATTTCCCCAACGGTCTCGTTCCCATGTGGTTGTGACCTTCATGGCGATTCTGGAACTGATGAAAGGAAAGGAAATCTATTGTGTGCAAGAGAAACACTTTGATGAATTAATTATCTATAATATGGGGGATCGATAGTGGACTTAACAGGATATAAAGGAATCCTCGAAGGTTTATTGTTTGCTACAGGTGATGAAGGTCTGAGTGTCAAACAAATACGAAATGCTCTCGACTTGGACGCTGAGTCAATTGAACATCTTGTGCAGGAGCTGATCGATGATTATAATCAGCCTTCCCGAGGTATTACTATAATGAAATCAAATCAAGTACTCCATTTAACAACAAAGCCAGAACATTCCGGATATTATAAAAAACTTCTGGAAACACCGCAGTCTTCCCGGCTGTCACAGGCAGCGCTGGAAACATTGGCTATCGTGGCTTACAAACAACCGATTACTAGGATTGAAATAGAAGAAGTTAGAGGGGTCAAAAGCGATCGGCCGGTCCAGACGCTTGTTTCCAGATCTTTGATCCAGGAGGTCGGCAGAAAAGAGGGGATCGGCCGGCCTATCCTATATGGAACATCGACTGAATTTTTGACTTACTTCGGTTTACGTTCCATCGAAGAGCTTCCACCGTTGCCTGAAAATCTTTCAGAGCCCGATATTGAGGGTGAAGCAGATTTATTTTTTGAAAAGTTTCAAGATCAATTGGATATGGAAAAGGAATAATAGTAAAATTGATCGAATTATAATCATATAATTCATAATAACTCTTCCACAATACAGGAGGCTGAATGATGGGCAATAAATTGCTTCATGTTCATGTTAAAGAAGTAAAGGATTTTTTATCAAAAACGGTAGAAGAAATGAGCGACTATTTAGACAATCACAGACTTAATGACTTATTGGAAGAAAACGGCAGCAAGGATGCTGAGTATTATAAGGAATTAATGAAGGGTCTAAGAAGAATGGCAGTGTTTTGCGAGGAAGCGCTGGATGCAGTCAAAAGTTTGACTCGTCGGGAAAATATTCCTGATTCTGCCGTTGAAAAAACGTTATATGGCATCTACCACCAATGTATATTGGAGTTTTATTCACCAAAATATGATCGGTGGTATGAGAACAGCCGGGCATCTTATACAGGCAATCATTCTATTAGATTTCATCATACCCCGCCCAGGTCTTTTGCCTATTTAATGAGTTCATTGGAAGACTCTTTTCAAGATATAAGAGAAAGCCTTGCTTATTATGAAACAAAATTCCAACCTAAAATGTCTTGATACTAAAAAGAAAACCGTGGGATTCTGTTTTTCAGAACTCACGGTTTTCTTTTTAGTCTGACAGTATCCTTATTGTGTAAAATCCATAAACTGCGACATAACTGGACAGGCTTACTCCCATCCTGAATAAGTCGAGTGCTATACAACCGCTACGGCAGAACACTTCGCTTTCCGCGGCCACGGCCTCAGCCAGGGGACTACGTGAATAAGCTTCCTGTTCCCTTTAGGACTGCGATTACTCGCCCCATCGAAGCCCTTTTGGGACTGCGATTACTCGCCCCATCGAAGCCCTTTTGGGACTGCGATTACTCGTCCCACTGAAAACCATGGGTCGAGGGATTTGCTACAAAGCTTAACTGGAAGATGCAGACCCATCTAAGACCTGCGCTGTTCCCACAGGATAAGGAAAGCTTCGTCAGCATGGCATCGAAAGAAGAAAATCGTTTTGTATTTTCGAGGAGGCTGAGGTGCTGCCCCCGGAAAGGGAGTATTTTTCCGTAGCGCTGGACTACCACTCCATTCGAAATGGATGGAAGAAAGCGACACTGAGAGTTGTGTCGCAGTTTCTCTCAACTAGAAACTAAATAAGGTGGCTTCCATCGGTGGAACTCGTTATCGGTTGCTTTCTGTAGTGTACAAATATATGTTTCATTTTTGCTGTGAATAGGCACTCTGCGGGAAGTGGTGCATAGGATATGGCGAGGTGATTGGATGAATGACTCTAAAAAAGACTATTTGAACTCCTTGCTGCAATGGGGCAAAGATATTGAAGAAAAAATAGAAGGATTTGATTTGGATAAAAAGGAAGCAGGTGAATGGAAAAAACAACTAGTATCCTGGAAGGGGATGGTTATCGACGCACTGGAAATGCAAAATGATCCCCCGGATGAAAAAATTGCGGAATTGGAAGAAAAGAGCCAAATTTTACTTTCTCTGTTGAAATTGATCATTTCAAAAAAGAGAAATGTCTTAGGTTCAGTCGGCATAGGTCGGCATAGGCTCCCTGATCTGCCATATCCATATGATGCACTGGAACCCTACATTTCCTCAGAAATAATGAGACTCCATCATGACAGACACCATAAATCCTACGTAGATGGGCTTAATAAAGCAGAAAGGGAGATTTACAGTAATCCCAAAGATGATAAGCTACTGAAACATTGGCAGAGAGAACAAGCATTTAACGGTTCAGGCCATTTTCTTCATACATTGTTTTGGGAGAATATGACACCGGATGGAGGAGGGAAACCGAAAGGAGAATTATTGAATCAATTGGAAAAAGATTTCGGTTCTTTCAGCCAGTTCAAGCGTCTGTTCACCAGTGCTGCTGAATCGGTCGAAGGTGTGGGGTGGGCAGTGCTCGTATGGGAATTCAGATCCGGGAGACTTGCCATCCAAACCGTGGAAAAACATCAAATGTTCAGTTTATGGGATGTATTTCCGCTCCTGGTCTTGGATGTTTGGGAGCATGCCTACTATTTACAATATAAAAATGACCGATCTCAATATGTCAAGAATTGGTGGAATGTAGTCAATTGGCCTTCAGTAGCCACCAGACTTGAGAAAGCTAAGCAAATCAATATAAAACTTTACTGATCCCGGATTAACCCGGGATTTTTTGTTCCTTTTTTCTACTTGCTTATTTCCGTTGCTTCCTTTTGCGAGAGGTGATTTTATACATATGCATGTCCTTTTTGCATAATATTGTACAAGAAGGAAGGTTGGGGAGGTAGGAGATTGAAATCCATAATAAGCATTATCAGCTGCCTGTTTCTGATTGTGTTGAGTTTTCCGAATACAAGTATTGCAAGTCCTGGTGTTTCTGCTACTAGTGCGGTTTTGATGGAGAGAGGATCAGGCAGAGTGCTTTTTGAAAAAAATGGAAATGAACCACAGCGGATAGCTAGTATCACAAAAATAATGACTGCAATCATAGCAATTGAATCAGGAAAGTTGGATGAAAAAGTTACTGCAAGCAAAAAGGCTGTCTATACAGAAGGTTCCTCGATCTACTTGGAGGAAGGAGAAGAAATGAAGCTGGAAGATCTTGTCTACGGTCTGATGCTTCGCTCAGGTAATGATTCAGCCGTGGCAATAGCCGAACATGTTGGGGGGAGTCTGGAAGGATTTGTGTACATGATGAACGAAAAAGCGGCATGGCTGGGGATGAACAATACCGTTTTTGAAAACCCTCACGGACTTGATTCAGAGAATCACCGATCCACTGCGTATGATATGGCGCTTCTCATGAGGTATGCTATGGATAATCCTGTATTTAGAGAAATCACTGGTGCCAAGTCCCATAAAGCTGAAACAAGGACATACGCCTGGGCAAATAAAAATAAGCTGTTGACCCAGTACTATGAATACTGTACAGGCGGCAAAACAGGTTATACAAAACGAGCCGGGCGGACATTAGTCTCCACAGCAGAGAAAGAAGGCATGGAACTGGTGATGGTCACAATCAACGACCCCGATGATTGGAGGGATCATATGCTTATGTTCAATTGGGGGTTTGAGAACTACGAAATGGTTAAACTTCAAGAACAGGGAAAAGAAACCTTCCATATGGCAGAGACACAGGAGACCAGGAAAGGCTTCTATCATCATGACATTATCTTTCCTTTAAAAAGGGATGAATTGGTAAAGGTTGAGAGTAAGACCTACTTGTTGTCTAAGAAGCAGGAGAATGTCCCGCGATCCGCAATAGGGAAAAGAGTCTTTGCGATTGACGGGCAACCCATTACAGAGGTCACCATCCACAATGAAAGGAAAACAGGAACCGTCAAACATCGTTTTTTAAATGTGCTTCATAAAATGATGGGTGTTAGGTAATGGTCAATTATATATGGGCGTTCATGGCAATCGTCGGAATCGTTTATGCTATGTTCAACGGTACGATGGAGAAAGTGAATAAAGCTTTGTTTGAGGGTGCCGAAGATGCCGTCATGCTTTCCATTGGGCTGATCAGCGTCTTGGTGTTCTGGCTGGGGTTGATGAGAGTGGCCGAAAAAGCTGGTTTACTGACCTTTTTGACGAAAGTTTTCAAACCTGTAGTAACCCGTCTTTTTCCTGAAATCCCAAAAGACCATCCGGCCATGGGATATATTTTATCAAATTTCACCGCAAACCTATTTGGTCTGGGCAATGCTGCCACACCGCTCGGTATAAAAGCGATGGAACAAATGAAGAAGCTCAACGGTAGTGATGAAGCAAGCCGTTCCATGATCACCTTTCTGGCAATTAACACTTCCAGCTTGACACTAATCCCGACTACAGTGATAGCGATCAGGATGAAATATGGTTCCGTTTCACCTACAGAAATAGTAGGCACCACCATTCTCGCTACACTTATATCGACCTGTGCAGCTATATTGATTGATAGATTATTTTATTACAGAAGGGTGAGACGGAACAAAAAATGAGCATTATCACAAATGTAAGCATTTGGCTGATACCTGTCATTATATTGACCGTTTTATTGGCGGCTGTTTGGAAAAAAGTGCCGGCATATGAATTGTTTGTAGAAGGGGGGAAAGAGGGAGTCACAATGGCTGTTTCGCTTCTCCCTTTTTTATTGGGGATGATGGTTTCTATTGCAATTTTAAGAGCATCTGGAGCACTTGAAGCATTTATCGGTTTTTTGACACCTTTTCTGTCGCTGCTCGGGGTCCCGCCTGAAATCATTCCATTATCACTTGTCCGTCCTCTGTCGGGCACGGCCGCACTCGGTATGACTACTGAGATGATCAGGACATATGGCCCAGATTCATTCATTGGAAGACTTGCTTCAACCATGCAGGGAAGCACGGATACTACTCTCTATATTATAACTGTTTATTTTGGTGCTGTTGGTATCCGAAAAATGGGTGATGCCCTTAAAGTTGGACTATTGGCAGATTTAATTGGTATAATAGCTTCAATTGTTGTTGTAACGATTGTTTTTGCGGTTTAAGGCGTTAACATTATGTTAACGCTCTTATTGTGGCTTTTAAACTGCAAAAGCGAACGTATAACAAATTGTAAGAGCTACTATACAATGAAATTATGGTGATAACATGACAAATTCTCAAGAACGCTTACAGAAAGTGATTGCACAAAGTGGAATAACATCGCGAAGAAAAGCTGAAAAGTTGATTGAAGACGGCAAAGTCAAAGTGAACGGAAAGACTGTCACAACGTTGGGAACAAAGGTGACCTTCGACGACAAAATCGAGGTGGAAGGCATCCCGTTAGAAAAAGAAGAACCTGTTTATTACCTCCTTTATAAACCAAGAGGGGTTATTTCCAGTGTGAAAGATGATAAGGAGCGCAAGGTAGTCACGGATTATCTGCCTGAAGTAAAACAAAGGATTTTCCCGATCGGACGTCTCGACTACGATACATCGGGTTTGTTATTGTTGACAAATGATGGAGAATTCGCAAATCTTCTCATGCATCCACGTTATGAAATGGACAAGGTCTACGTGGCTAAGATTAAAGGAATTCCTGATAAAGATGTGCTGAAGAAAATGAAAAAGGGGGTAGTTTCTGAGGGCGAAAAACTAAAAGTTGCCCATGCAAAAATACTGTCTACAGATAACAAAAAAAACACCACCATCCTTCAATTGATATTGCATGAAGGAAAGAACAGGCATATCAGAAGAATGATGGAGGTTCTCAATTTACCGGTTGAAAAACTTAAGAGGGAACAATATGGTTTCCTTACATTGAACGGTCTGAATGCAGGCGAGTCAAGAGAACTGACGCCCCATGAAGTCAAAAAACTCCGGTCGATGGCAGAAAAAAGTGTTAAATAATAGTCAAATTTGTGGCTTGCTTAAAATGATATAATGGTTTAGGGAGTGAGCGTTTTGAGCAAAGTGGAAGAAGCAAAACAACGGAAAAACAAGAAGAAAAAAATGAGGCTCTTATTCCGGTCGTCTATTTTGATCGTTTTATTGGCTGCAGTAGTGTTTGCCTTAGTATCTAACTTTACTAAAGATAAAATTGTTGTCGGTGTTGGGGAAGAGGCGCCTAATTTTAAACTGGAGCGTTTGAACGGTGAAGGGGGACAACTCTCGCTAGACGACCTTGAAGGAAAGGGAGTCATGTTGAACTTTTGGGCTACATATTGCGGGCCTTGTAAAGAAGAGATGCCTTATATGCAAAGTCTTTACCCAGAATATAAAGAAAAAGGCGTAGAGATAGTAGCGGTGAGTTTAGACTCTACAGATTTGGTTGTGAATCGATTCGTTGATCAGTACGAACTTTCATTTCCAATATTGAGAGACAACAATAATCAAGTGCTTGAATTGTATGATGTAGGAGAACTTCCTTCTACCTTGTTTATCAATCCTGAAGGAAAGGTTGTTGAAAAGGTGTCAGGCGCACTTACTCTCGACCGGCTGGAGGGATATTTGCAGCAAATTACGCCTCAATAACAGCAGCTAGTAAAATGGAGAGGGATTTTTATGAAGCAAATTACATGCGATGCCTGCGGGCATGTCAATCGGGAAGGCACAGTGCTATGCGAATCATGTGGAAAGCCGATCCAACAAGGCGGCGATGAAGGCAGCGGCAAAAATAAACTGCTCAACATGCGGTATGACGGAAGTGCCAGGCGTTCCCAAACCTACAATAAGTCCATTATCGACAAGATTTGGAATTTCTTTTCTTCTGTAAAAGTAGGTGTATGGCTGATTGCAATCACCATTATTGCTTCCGCCGTCGGGACGATTTTCCCGCAGGAAATGTATATTCCTCAAACGGTGGAACCCGCAGAACATTACGCCGACCGTTATGGAATTCTTGGCCAGATTTATTACCAGCTCGGTTTCCATAATTTATACAGCTCCTGGTGGTACATGGTTTTGATAGCAATGATTGGTATATCGATCATCATAGCCAGTATCGATCGGGTCGTTCCTTTATACAGGGCTTTAAAGATGCAAAAGCCAAAAAGGCATGAAACTTTTTTAAAGCGGCAAAGACTCTACAATAATACTGACAACGTCTCGAAAGAAGAGAAGGAGACAATCATAAATGGTCTGAAAAAACAGAGGTATAACATCACAGAAGAAGATGGCCATATCCTTGCCGAAAAAGGCCGGTTTTCCAGATGGGGGCCATATGTCAATCATATTGGATTGATTGTCTTTCTGTTCGGGGTTCTGCTTCGTTTTATTCCATTTATGTACATAGATGACTATGTATGGGTACGTGAAGGAGAAACCGTCGTAATACCAAACACTGAACAGCGTTATTATATAGAAAATAAAGAATTCATCATGGAAACCTATGATGAATCCGATGAACGGTATCAAGAGTCTATCCAGATGCAGGGCGGTGCTGTGCCGAGTAATTACCAGACCGACGCAGTCATTTATGAAAGATCCGATAATATGGTTGCCGGGGAGGATCCGGAGCTGGAAGAAGTCAAGGAAGGCAGTATCCAGGTCAACAAGCCGCTCAAATTTGACGGATATGCTTTATATCAATCAAACTACCAGCTCAACGAGTTTAGTTCAATGACATTTAAAATCCATGAAACAGATGACGAAGAAGAGGAGGCGTTGACCAGCTTTACTGTCGACTTGACTGATCCTGCTTATGAGTACGATTTGGATAATGGTTTCAGAGTCGTCATCGACCAGTATTTTCCTGACTACTATTTGGATGAAGGTACACCTGCCTCATCAACAAAGTATCCCAGAAATCCGGCTTTTGTATTCTTTGTATATCCTCCCGGAGAAGAAGAACCCGAAATAAGTTTTGCAGGTATCGGGAGAAATGTGGATGCCAGCGGCGAAAATGATTACAAAGTCGGTCTTCAGGACTTTGATGTCAGGGATGTGACCGGATTGACGGTGAAACGTGACTATACTTTACCGATCATCGCATTAGGCGGACTTATTTTTATGATAGGTGTCGTTCAAGGCATGTACTGGTACCACCGACGTGTTTGGATCCATCCAAAAGGAGAAGGTATTCTGATGGCTGCCCATACCAACAAGAATTGGTTCGGTTTAAAACGTGATATTGAGAAAGCCATTCAAACTACAAATGTAAACATGGTAAATGATCAGCAGGATGAAAAATAAGCCTTCGTAAACCCGAAGGCTAAAGGAGGACGAACATCGTGGAATTAAGTACTATTAGCAGCGGGTTACTATATGCTGCCTTTATTTTATACTTGGTCGCTACCTTTTTCTTTGCCGGCACAATTCGTGACAAGCGGGGAAAAAGTAATAGTGACAGGTTGGGTAAGATTGCCATTGCGATTACCATCGTCGGTTTCCTTTCACAAGTCAGTTATTTCTTTACAAGGTGGGTTGCGAGCTCGCATGCTCCTGTCAGCAACTTGTTCGAATACACTACTTTCTTCGGAATGATGTTGGTCTTGGCTTTTATAATTATTTATTTTATATACCGGTTGAATCTTCTAGGATTGTTTGCATTGCCTGTGGCCCTTTTAGTGATAGCCTATGCAAGCATGTTCCCGACAGAGATTTCCCCTTTGATTCCTTCATTGAAGAGTCATTGGTTGTATATTCATGTAACAACTGCAGCTTTGGGGGAGGCAATTTTGGCTGTGAGTTTCGCAGCAGGTCTTATTTATCTGATCAGCCAGGTAGACCAGGCCAGAAGAAGCAAACGTACTACTTGGCTTGAAATTATCATTTATTCCATATTGGCTACACTTGGTTTTGTGATAATTACATCAGTGTTTTCCGGTTTCGGTTATAATGCGCAATTCCAGTTCCCGATTGAAGGAGAAGAAGTGACTGTTGATTATCATTTGCCTGCTATAGCAGGACCTTCTGAGGGTGAGCTTCTCACAGAGGACGCCATGGGACCTGTGTTTGAAGCACCAGGTTGGATGCATGGAGAAAATGCAGCCAGAAAATTCAATACCTTGATTTGGTCGATGATGGTCGGACTTATTCTTTATATTGCTGCAAGGCTTATTCTGCGTAAAAGAGTTGCAGCTGCCATCCAGCCGTTATTGAAAAAGGCAAACCCTGATTTGGTCGATGAAATCTCTTATCGTTCTGTCGCTATTGGCTTCCCTGTATTTACTTTAGGAGCTTTAATATTTGCAATGATTTGGGCACAACAGGCATGGGACCGATTCTGGGGATGGGATCCTAAGGAAGTCTGGGCCCTTATCACTTGGTTTTTTTACGCCGCCTTTTTACACTTGAGACTTTCGAGAGGTTGGCACGGTGAAAAGTCTGCTTGGCTTGCGGTCGGTGGTTTTGCGATTATTATGTTTAATTTGATTGCTGTTAATTTGATAATCGCAGGTCTTCATTCTTATGCATAAGGTTATTTCTTTTAAAGCCATGCTATATAAGATTAGGGGGGAAAGAAATGTCTGATTTAGAGAAAGTGTTAGTGGTAGAAGATGAAGATAGAATCAGAAAATTGATCAGGATGTACCTTGAGAGAGAAAACTATGAAGTTATCGAAGCAGAGGATGGGGAGACAGGTTTGGAGCTGGCCTTGAAAGAAGATTTTTCCGTCATCATCCTTGATATTATGATGCCCGGTAAAGATGGGATAGAAGTTTGCAAGGAATTAAGAGAGGAAAAAAACACCCCTGTCATTATGCTGACAGCTAAAGGCGAGGAAGCTAATCGTGTTCAAGGTTTTGAGGTAGGGACAGATGACTATATAGTCAAGCCGTTCAGCCCCCGCGAAGTGGTCCTAAGGGTAAAAGCTCTGCTCCGCCGATCTTCTGCCAGCACTTTTTCCGAAATCGATAGTAAAACGCGTGACCTGATTGAATTTCCGCATTTGTTAATCGACAACGATGCCCATCGTGTAACAGCTGACGGCAATGAGGTGGGACTGACTCCTAAAGAATATGAACTGCTGGTTTTCTTGGCAAGAGCACCGGATAAGGTGTTCGATAGAGAGCAGTTGCTGAAGGAAGTCTGGAAATACGAATTTTTTGGCGATTTGCGGACAGTCGATACCCATGTGAAAAGATTAAGAGAAAAATTGAGCAAAGTTTCCAAAGATGCGGCAAAAATGATTGTCACTGTCTGGGGAGTAGGCTATAAATTCGAGGTAACTGAGGAATAATGTTGTGGCGGAGTGTGGTTGGTAAATTATGGTTTACTATCCTCTTATTGGTGGCATTTGTTCTTTTAATCCTGACTATACTTCTATTGCAGTTCTTTCAGAATTTCCATACCAGTGAAGCGGAAAAGAATCTCATGCAGACAGCCGTCAAGGTCTCCGTCATGGTAGAACATTACGAGGAACGGGATTTGATTTTTGAAACCACCGACCTTGTAAAGGATCCTTCAAGCAGGGTGGCTGTCCTTTTCTCTGAAAACGACTTTTGGGTTTCTGATGGAAACGATGGCACATTGCCAGAAATCAGTTATGATTGGTTGAAATCAGAAGACGATCTGTTTGCGATAAAAGATACCAATAGAGAAGTGCAGAAACTTACCAGTCTGCCGGGAAGTGAAGACCAGGCGATCATTGTCGGTATGCCTTTGCCTGACAGGGAGGGCGCGGTCTATGTCTATCAGTCGCTTAATGTCATCAAAGAAACTACAAATGAAACTACTAAAATAATCTGTCTGGCGGCAGGAGTTGCATTGATACTTACAACCATTTTCGCCTTTTTCCTGTCCACAAGGATTACTTCCCCATTAATTAAAATGCGAGAAGGCGCCTTTGAACTTGCAAGAGGCGAATTTAATACAAAAGTTCCGATTCTTACTCATGACGAAATAGGAGAACTTGCAATGGCCTTCAACAGAATGGGGAGGCAGTTGAAATTTCATATCAATGCTCTCAGGCAAGAGAAGGAACAAGTATCAAGCATACTTAGTTCGATGGCAGATGGAGTTATAACGCTCAACAGAAAAGGGAATATCATCGTATCGAACCCACCTGCGGAAAAATTCTTAAGAGATTGGTATTATGAAAACTCAGTTGAATTTGAAGAGGAAGCTCCTTTACCGACAGAGCTCAGAGAAACATTGGAACAAGTAATTGATACTGAACAAGAAGTCATGAAAGAGCTGCTCATTCAAGGCCGGAACTGGGCGATGATCATGACACCCCTCTATGATCAAGAATACGTTCGTGGGGCAGTAGCTGTTTTCCGGGATATGACAGAAGAAAGAAGAATGGATAAACTACGGGAAGATTTCATTGCAAACGTATCCCATGAACTTCGGACACCGATTTCGCTGTTGCAAGGATACAGTGAAGCTATTGTGGATGATATTGCGGAAAGCAAACAAGAAAAAAATGAACTTGCCGGTATCATCCATGAAGAATCTCTACGGATTGGAAGACTTGTCAATGAATTGCTCGATTTGGCGCGAATGCAATCTGGCAATATCCAATTGAACTTTGAATCGGTGGATGTTGAAGTTTTCACAAATCGTATCGTGAAGAAATTTCAAGGGCTTGCCAATGAAAAAAATATTCATTTAGAGATGAATGTGAAACTCGATGAGCACCAGGCCTTATTCGATCCTGACAGAATTGAACAGGTGTTTACCAATTTGATCGACAATGCCATAAAGCATTCCCAAGAAGATGGCCGGGTAGGAATTCAACTTCGCTCGGAAGGTGAGATGCTGGTTGCTTCTGTTAAAGATTCAGGTTATGGAATTCCCCCGGAAGATCTCCCTTTTGTATTTGAAAGGTTTTACAAGGCAGACAAGGCCCGGACAAGAGGAAACGGCAAAAAAGGTACAGGACTCGGTCTGGCCATTGCTAAAAATATAATTGAAGCCCACAAGGGTACGATAACGGTTCAAAGTAAATTGGAAGAAGGTACGACATTTACTTTCCAAATCCCGAAAAAGCACGATTATCAGTAATTTATGAAGAATAATCTTGTTACCTATGGAACATTCAATCTTTTTATATTTGTTTAGTTATGGTAGAATTATTTTGCAAATTGAATAGAGAAGACGTTGGTGCTTTTCAGTTTTTCTTAAACGGAAGGGCTGTTGGCTTAAAAGGGAATCCGGTGTAAATCCGGAACTGTCCTCGCAACTGTAAGTGTGTACGAAACGGGAGTTCCACTGTATGGCAAACATATGGGAAGGTCCCTTAGTAGGTTGATACACAAAGTCAGTAGACCTGCCATGTCTTTGGTTTCAATGCTTCGGGGATTGAGCGAATGAGACTTAAGGCTGGTTATTCCATCCGTATGTCTTAAAGCTTATCTTCCTAGAAAGATAAGCTTTTTTGTTGGTATTTTTAGACAATTTCGTTCAACCAAATAAATTATCGGAGGTTGTCAGTATGAAAAACATTTTTTCAGCACTATTTTTAGTCCTTTTCTTAGTTACAGGACTAGTGGGCTGTGGTCAAGAACAAGGACAGGAACAGGAACAGTCAGAGCCCCAGACAGAGAATGCGAGTGAGACAGAAAACGAAGAGTCCGTTTCGGTTACGATTAGTGAAGATGGTGAAGACGTCATCGCTGAAGAAGATATTCCTATTGAAGAAGGAGACATTTTGTTGGACGTCATGAAAGAAAATTTTGAAGTCGAAGAATCAGATGGATTTATCACTTCAATTGAAGGTGTTTCGCAGGATGAAGAAGCAGGTAAATATTGGATGTATTATGTGAATGGAGAAATGGCTGAAGTTGGCGCGAATGAAAAAGAGTTGTCTCCTGATGACGAAGTTACTTTTGATTTGCAAGCAATGGAATGAGCCAGTTGAACATTTATAAGCTCACACTTGTTTCTATATTGGCAGCATTGGCTGTAGTGGGACGATTTGCTTTTCAATTCCTTCCCAATATCCAGCCAGTGACTACCTTGATTATCATTAGCGGCTTTTTTTTAGGACCAGTTGCTGGCATACTGCTAGCAGTCCTGTCCACCTATTTATCCAATTTGTTTCTTGGAATGGGGATATGGACTGTCTGGCAGATCATCGGCTGGGCCTTTATTGGTTTTTTAAGTGGCATGATTGGAAAGTATTTTAAAAATATTCCCGTTATTCTTCTGAGTCTATTTTCCATTTTTTCAGGCTATTTATATGGCCTGATTATTTCGTTGACTTCATTTACAGTAAGCGGAAAATTCTTGCCATACTATTTAGCAGGACTACCTTTCGACACATACCATGCTGTTGGTAATGGGATTTTTACGTTTCTTTTGTTTCCATTATTCTCAAAAGTATTTCAGCGGTATCAAAATAAATGGCAATTATGATAAAAATACCAACTTCCCTGTTGGTATTTTTTTGTGATAAATTAGTAAGACCTATTTCAATCATATAAGAAACCAAAATATCCGGCGGCTATGTGATTAAACGCCAGCCAAATTCACCAGCTCGTCGAGGAACCATACTAAGAAGCGGCAGTAGAAGACGCAGAGCTGATGTGGGGGCTAAGGCCGTGCGCGTGGAAAGCGAAGTGTTCTGCTGCAGCCAGGACATAGACGATCATTAGAACAACAAGAATCGAAGTAACCTTAGTTCGCACTTTCCCTCTCTTGTAAACCATAAATTAAACACACAAAATTCCTCCAAGATATTGTAACTTTCGAGATACTCGGTACGACAAATATTTATGAACGGGGGGCTTGCGTATGAAAGCCGCTTTTCAGCAATTATACGAGGAATATCATAATGATTTATTTCAATTTATCATGTATATGGTAAAAAACAAGGAGCAAGCAGAAGACCTCGTCCAGGAAGTATATATAAGGGTTTTGAAGTCCTATGATACTTTCAAGGGAGATAGTTCCGAAAAAACCTGGCTTTTCTCTATTGCCCGCCATGTATCCATTGATTATTTCCGCAGACAGCAAAGCCGGAGAAAAAGAATCCTGGATATTTTTGACTGGGGGGAAAAAGCCCATCTTGTAAGGGACGAGGGAGCGCTTCCTGAAGAGATATCCCTTCTCAATGAAGAAATGAAAATGGTTTACCGTTGTCTCGATAAATGCACTTTGGACCAAAAAAGTGTTGTGATACTAAGGTATGTACAATCTTTTTCCATTGAAGAAACCGCAAAAACTTTAGGATGGAGTATCAGCAAAGTGAAGACAACGCAACATAGAGCAATCAAAGCTTTGAGAAGATTTATCGAACAAGAAAACGGGGAGGAGGGAGACGCTGAATGAAGAAAAAAATCGATGAAAATAAATTGGAAGACTTGTTGAGAGATATGCCTGCTATAAAGGATGAGCAAGAGCGAGATGAACTCTACCAAAAAATCACTTGCCGTATGGAGGCAGAGGGTAGGCAGATTGAAAATAAGAAATCCAAGGCTGTTTGGCTTATCCCCTCCTTTGCAACGCTGGCTGTTCTTATCCTGGCTGTTGTGATCGTTCAAAGCATCTTGCAAGAAGGCTATTATTCCTCTGAGGGAGATACTGTAGATTATTCGATGACAAATACAGAGGAAAGTCGGCCAGTAAAAGAGAATGTCGGAAAAATGGAAAGAAATGAGGACGGAGACTATTCGATATCTGAAGAGGGAGCAGAGGATACTGGGGCATCTGCACAATTAAATAATGCAGAAGAGATAACAACTCCGAAATTGATCTATCTTGACGAAAACGACGAGACATTATTGACTATTTCCGTTCCTGATTTGAATGCTCAATACCTTATTCCGTTCTCCATCAAAGTAAAGAATGATGAAAAAAAGATTGAAGAAGTATTGAATAATATCCAATCGTATATTCCAGAAGAAGTCGGGGGTGCTTCTCCACACCCGCTAGCAAACTTGAGTTTTGATTTGAAGCAGGAAACAAGAGAGGTCATCATTGATTTTCCGGAAGATTATACGTTGCCCCCGGGAAGTTCTGTCCAAAGCAAATTAGAAACAATCCTTTCGGATTTGTTTCTGCCGCTGGATATCGATCAGGCACTGCTTCAGACTGAAGGTGTTCCAGGAGTCGATTTAGGACAAATCGGCACAGATATTGAAAGATTTGAATTTCAAGCTGGTGATGAACAAGGGTACAAAATTTATCAGTACAATGAACAATCACCAGAAAGACTGGTGCCTGTCCCTCTAACAGATCAGGAAGGAAATATAGGCAGTGCTCTAAAGGAGATGCAGAAAGATGAGCAGCCTTCCGGTATCAGTGCTTCTATACCGGAAGCAGCATCATTAGTTGTGGAACAGAACCTTACAAAAGGAATTTTGAAAGTATCTTTGGAGGGCCAGTTTAATGAAGACCAAAAGACTCTCAATACAGTTGAAGCTATTTTGATGACAGCCAAGGACTTTCATTTTCAAAAAGTGGAGTTGGACATGGGGATTGACCAAGTGGGTCCATACCAGCTCAGTGAGCCGCTCGATATCCCTGACGGGGCCAATCCTACTCCAATAGAGCAATAAAAAAACCGGTGCTTCATAAGGCGCCGGTTTTTTTCTGTGCTTATTTAGTTTCTTTGTATCTTGCAATACAGTCGTCGATAAGTTTGTTAGCTGCTTCTACGCCTTCCCACTCACCGATTTCTGTTTTTTTGTTCTGAAGATCTTTGTATGTCTTGAAGAAATGAGCAATTTCATCCAATTTATGGGATGGGATATCTTCTAAGCTGTACACATCTTTAAAACGTGGATCTTCAACGGGCACTGCAAGCAGTTTCTGGTCTTCTTCACCGCTATCGATCATATTCAAGAAACCAATAACACGGGACTCGATAACACAACCTGGGAATGTAGGGTTAGTTACGATTACCAACGCATCAAGTGGATCTCCATCCAATGCAAGTGTTTCATCAATATAGCCATATTCTGCAGGATAAAACTGTGGAGAGAATAGCACCCTGTCAAGCTTGAATACACCTTTTTCCTTGTCGAATTCATATTTATTTTGGTTTCCAGTAGGTATTTCCACGAACACGTCTAAAACTTTATTTTCTGCCATTATAGTTTTCCTCCTTATTGATTTCCTGGAGCAGGATTGTTCAAATCCGCTGCCGGATAATATGTAATTAACTTCGGTTACATATTATATCAATATTTATGGAGGAAAGAAAGCTAATAACATGTTAAAATATAATCTGAACTATTCGTCGGCCTTACTACCAAACTATTTAGTTTGCGGATCACCGAAAAATGGCGTTTCAGCTATTTTAATTGAATCTGTCGGACAACCATCATGAGCATCCAACAGGTCTTCTTCTAAGTCACTATGAATGGAAGTTGTGCCGTGATTGTTGTCAGCAAAAGCCAGAGCAATACCTTCGTCATCATAATCAAATATATCAGGCGCCGCAGCCCCGCACGCTCCACAGGCAATGCAAGTCTCTTGGTCGACCATTGTAAATTTAGGCATCAATGAGTTCCCCCTTGTTTGCAGTCAAGTTAGCATCTGCCTCGTATTCTATTGTAAGATTGTTGGAACGACATTTCAATAACAGGTATTGTCAGGAAAGTACTTTTGGCAAGGGATGTAAAGGAGAATCCGTGTGTTTGAACATTTATTACTAGCTAGTATACATAAAATAAACGGTGAACGAAGCCTTCCTGCCGTCTATCACTTGCTGACTGGCAAGAGATCTTCCCAAACCTTGCAGGATGCTAGAATCTTCGACTTGGCCGGTTTTTTCGGACTGTGCAAATCTCTTGTAAAAGAAGATTTTAACCGTGCAATTATGGAATTGAATGAAAATGGCAAAATCCAAATTCGGGAAGGTGCAGCAACAGTTAAAGAGAAAGGAATTGCCTGTCTTTCTAAGAGTGCTTACAAAGAACCTTTCGAGCAATTCAACGGCTTGGTCTACGATCGCTCTGCAGATTTAATTTATCAACGCTTAACTATATTTGTTCAAACAGCGACAAATATTTATTCTGGTAATAAATTTTTCATTCCGGTTATAGAAAATGAACAGACATTACTATGGTTCAAGTCGTTCTACCGGAAGCATAACCAAGAGTTGAAAAAGTGGATAGATGCTCTTTATGAAGAACTGTCGGCTTTCTTGCAAAAAATCCCTGATATGGATGCCGGGATTTTTGTCGACAGACTGACGGGGTACAGCAGAATAGGTTTGAGTATGGAACAATTGGCTGTAAAATACCAGATTGAAAAGCTGGATGTTCACTTAAGGTGGCTCCTGACAGTCCATGCGCTTTTGAATCACATTGCAGACAACCAAGACAAATATCCGTATTTGTCTGTTTTTGCAGATGGGTTGTTCAATGACTTCTTTCTTACAGATTCTGCAAAAAAGACATATGAACTATTGCAAAAGGGCTACAGTATTCCTGCTGTGGCCAAAATCAGAAAGTTGAAAGAAAACACTATTCACGATCATATTGTTGAAGTAGCTTATGCCAGTCCACAATTCCCGCTTGAACGTTTCTTGACAAACAAAGAAGTGGAAGAAATAGTGGGCATGGCTAAAAAGCTTAATACAAGAAGGCTGAAAGAGATTCAGCTTGCACTCGATAATAAGTATAAGTATTTTCAGTTAAGACTGGCATTGGCTGTGAAACGTTCAGACTGGTTAAAGGAGCAGGTGTAATGGTAGAGGAAAAACTGGAAAGGGCATTACAAAAATATTATGGTTTTTCTTCCTTTCGGCCCGGTCAAAAGGAAATAATCCTTGATGTCCTGGACGGAAAAGATGTCCTCGGCATTCTTCCTACCGGTTCGGGAAAATCACTTTGCTACCAGCTTCCGGCTAGGATATTGAAAGGATCGGTACTAGTCATCTCCCCGTTGATTTCTTTGATGACTGATCAAGAAAAACAATTGATTGCGAAGGGTTTTAAAAGAGTCATTTCAATCAACAGCTTTTTGTCTTTTGAAAAGAAAAAGACGGCATTTCAGCAACTAGGCAGCTATGACCTTATTTATGCCTCTCCCGAAATGCTTCAAAGTCCGGAATTCGTTGCGAAATTAAAACAAATCCAACTAGCCCTGTTTGTAGTCGATGAGGCACATTGTATTTCCCAATGGGGGCATGAGTTCAGGCCGGATTATTTGAAACTGGGTGACATCGTGGGGGAGTTGGGTCGTCCCCCTATCTTAGCATTGAGTGCGACGGCCACCCCAGAAGTCCAGGAGGATATTATCTATCAGTTGAAGAGCGACCGAATGAAAAAGCATATACATCCAATGGACAGAGAAAACATTGCATTGAAAGTAGATAAATTCCCAAGCCCTGCTGATAAATTGACGTACTTGTCAAAAATATTGGAAAAATATAAAGTTCCGACAATGATATATTTTTCGAGCAGGAACTGGACAGAAAAAGCAGCAATCACTCTTTCCAATGCAGTGCCGGATTTAAAAATCGCATACTATCACGGCGGAATGGAACAGACAGATCGCATACTGGTTCAACAGCAATTCATGAATGATGAATTAGATGTGATCTGCTGTACCAGTGCCTTTGGAATGGGGATAGATAAAAACAATATCAGACTTGTTGTGCACTTTCACCTGCCGACACAAATTGAATCATTCATCCAAGAAATAGGCCGAGCAGGCCGAGATGGAAAATCCAGCGTCAGTCTGGTAATGCTAGCCCCGAATGACGATTTATTGCCAAAGAAATTGATCCAGCTTGAACTTCCTGTTGAGATGGAGGTTGAAAGGGTATTTCACCGGTTGCAGGCCATACAGCAAAAAGAAGGGAAACTGTTCGAAAAAGACGAAGAAAATGCCCAGTTTATGGATATTTCTGAAACACAGTGGAGATTTTTACGTTATCATCTAGAAAAGCAAGCAGTGATAGGACAGGGAAGGATCGCTCCTGAATTTGAAGACTGGAACCAAGTCAAGCTCGAACTCGGAAAAATTGTTAACTGGAGGACGAGCTATAAGGAGTCGAAGCTGTCGGAATTGTTGAAATGGGCAGAGTCTGAATCGATTTGTAGAAGAGAGGGGTTGTTTTCTGCTTTTCAGGATTCTGTCAAACCTCCAACTTACGGGTGTTGTGATCATTGTGGTTTTACTTTGGGGACGTGGCAGCCGGAAGAGCAAACACGGCGGAATGAGACGATTGATTGGAAAGAAGATTTTAAAATGCTTATGTTGCAGGGTGACCGGAATGAAGTTCACTAACCAAGCAAAAATTGCCAGGAAAATGCCTTATAAACAATTGATAAAACAGTTGTATTTATCCCAATTTATTTTCTTTCTGTTCACACTAGGAATCAGTCTGTTTTTGTTTGATTCTCCTTCCCGATGGCTCGGATTATTCTCTTGGAAGCCACAACAGCTTTTCTTCTATGGTGTCATCCCTGGATTGGTTGTAGTTTTGATTGATTTGGTCCTGGTGAGGGTATTTCCGGAGGAGTCCTTCGACGACGGAGGAATCAATGAAAAGGTGTTCAGAAATGCTTCCATCCCTCATATCTTTCTTTTGGCAGCCGTCATTTCCATCAGTGAAGAGTTGTTGTTCCGCGGCGTTCTGCAAACGGAATTGGGATATATAACGGCCAGTCTGCTATTTGCATTAGTGCATTTCAGATATTTAACAAAGCCTGTATTGTTATTTTCCGTTTTGGTGTTGAGTTTTTTTATTGGTTGGCTATATGAAACAACTGCGAACCTTCTAACTACAATCACTGCACATTTCCTAATAGATCTATTATTAGGGCTTATCATCAAATCAAAAAAGGGAAAGGGGGAGTCCTGATGGGAGAACATATGAGTGATCAGGCAAATCAGCTTAGGAAAAAGGCAAGCAAGCCCGAACTGCAGGAAGAGGATCAGACATCAACTACCGACCCAACAGCGGAAATGGATGTGAATGTATTGGAACTTCCTCCCCGAAAAACTGTTCACCAACAAAAAAAGACCGGAATGAAGTGGAAGTTAAGCTACCCGCTTGTCCGTTTATTGTTTTTATTGTTCTTATTGATTATCATTTTGCTGCTGACTTACAATTTATGGGGCAAAGAATGGATGAATCTCGAAATGGAGCGTGTACCAGAGGAATTTCGGCCTTGGGTGGAAATAATCGAAATCAAAACAGGTAGTGGATGAGCGGAGCCGAATGACATTACAGCTCCGCAAGTAAATCAGAAAAATTTCTTTTTATCTCGCTCTTCTTTTAGAATCTCCGCCGCTTCTCTGAAGCGTTGTGAATGGACTACTTCCCTTTCTCTTAAATATTTCAGTCCATCATTCAATTCCGGGTCATCTGAAAGATTAATAATCCATTGATAGGTTGCTCTCGCCTTTTCTTCCGCAGCAATATCTTCATATATATCGGCGATTGGGTCGCCCTTTGCCTGGATATACGAAGCTGTCCATGGAACTCCTGCTGCATTATGGTAAAATAAAGCATTGTCATGGTTTGCATAATGTTCGCCAAGGCCTGCTTCTTTCATTTGTTCCGGAGTAGCGTCTTTCGTTAACTTATAAACCATGGTAGCAATCATCTCGAGATGGGCAAATTCCTCTGTACCAATGTCTGTCAACAAACCGATCACTTTATCAGGAATGGAATATCTTTGATTCAGATATCTTAAAGCTGCTGCCAATTCTCCGTCAGCTCCGCCGTATTGTTCAATCAGAAACTTTGCAAGTCGGGGATTACATTCCCTCACACGAACAGGGTATTGCAATTTCTTTTCGTAATACCACACAGATATCTTCCTTTCCATCAATAGTTTCCATACCAGCTCGCTATTTTTCAGGTTTGTGTGGAGGATGGGAAGTTAACCGGCATGATTTATACCTGCCAAGGCCATGGTGCATCCTTCCAGTTCCATGGGTAACCGGAATAACTTTTTCCGTATTGCATGAGCGGTCCGTATTTCACTTCATACTGCTTTTTCAGCTGTTTGCTCTGTTTAGCATGGTAATTGAATTGCTGTATGGCCTCTTCATCGTAAGGGTGCGTATCGAGGTACAGGGTCAATTCGCAGAGAACGAAGTCAATTGCTTGAATTTGCTCCAATAATTGATAATATTCAGTTGACAGCAATTTATCCATCGTCGTCCCCCCTCTCATAAGGCGAACAATATGGACTGAAAAGGGCAGGCCATAATGTGCCTCTGTACAATGCTTCTATCGCTGTTTCATATTGGGGGAGACCTGGTGGTTGAAATCCGAGATATAATTGCGGCGGTGTTTCGTAGCTTTTCGTTTTGATTGGTGGGCATGGATCAAACGGACTGATATATGGATGATAATACTTCCGTTGAGTAAACATGCGAAACCTCCTTCCTGGCGGTATGCAAACTCTTTCCATAGAGTCTATGGGAAAAGAGCTTGTCTGATTCTTGTGTTGGATTAATTTGCAGGTAATGCAGAGGAAGTTGTAGAAATATTATAAAGTAAAACAAAGGAGGCTGAGAAAATGTTCGTGAAAAGTATCATGATCCCAAGTTATAAATGTATAGTTGCTTCAACTGGCGATGTATTAAAACAAGTGGTAGACAGCCTGGAAAGTAATGATATAGAAGCGATGCCGGTAGTTGATGGCAGCATATTCAAAGGAATGATCTCCAAACAAGTAATATATAAGGCATTTTTTCTCAGTGAGATGAAAAAACAAACCTTTTTAGAAAATAAAACGGCGGGCGATGTAATGACAAATAGTGATTTGTTTATCGACGAAGAGGCTGTATTTGAAAAAACACTGACAGCTTTTAAGGGTTTTCCCATCTTGTCAGTTGTAAATGAAAACAGTCAATTCTTGGGGATTGTAACCCGTTTTGATGTATTGGAACAATTCGAAAGTGCATTTGGAGTGAAAAAACCCGGGATAAGAATTGCTTTCACCTCCGAAGAATCGGCCGGGAGGTTGTCCAGGCTCGCTGATATCATCAAGCATTATCATGGCAATGTCATTTCGGTTACTACGTTTGATGAAACGGATAAACTTGCCCGGAGAATTGTACTCAAAATCGAAAAAAACGACAATGTAGACAGATTGTCCAACAAACTGGAGAAAGCAGGGTTCAGAGTCTTGGATATTAAAGAGATATGAGGAGAAAATAACACCTGTCACCCCTGGTGTTTTGGATTCGATTGGTAAGATAAAGATGGAGAGAGAAGGAGTTATGGTTTGATTGCATTTTTGTTGGTTTTAACAGCCCTTTTAGCAGGAATGGTTGGCTATATGATATTCAAAGCCTTTCATGACCATGTCAGGTACTTGAGAATTGAGAAACCCGATGAAAAAAAAGAAAAGGAGCAAGCCATCCATTTCTTTTTTATATCCGATATCCACACCAGATTAATAAAAAGAAAAACTCTATTATCAGTTGCCCACCAAGTTGACTTTGTTTTAATTGGAGGAGATTTGGCTGAAAAGAAAGTTCCTTTCGAGAGAATCAAAGAAAACATCATTCGTTTGAAAGAGCTGGGCGCACCGGTATATTTTGTATGGGGGAATAATGATTACGAACTTGATCAGACCCGCCTTGTTTCCCTGTTGGAGAATTATGGTGTCCACACGCTTAGAAATGAATCGAAAAATATTGTTCTTCCATCCGGAGGGTCGCTCAGTTTGATCGGTGTCGATGATCCTGACAGAAGCAGTCCTCTTATGGAATTGTTGTTTCAACAAGCGGTGGGCGAAACGAAGATCCTGTTGACACACAGGCCAGATATATTCTATAGTTTATCAAATAACGAAAAAGAAGAAGTCACGGCAGCTTTTAGTGGACATACACATGGCGGGCAAATCCGGTTTATGGGCTTGGGGCTTTATTCCAGAGGTGGATTGAACAAGGTCGACAATACCTGGATATTAGTGAGTGAGGGTTATGGGTATACCCATCTCCCATTCAGATTGGGAACGAGTTCGGAATGCCATGTGGTTACTATTTCATGATTTGCATACTTAATGAATAATTTTAAAGATAACGCTTGTTTTTTTCGGTCATTAGCAGTTACCATTTTAATTCTTCCTCATATATTAAATATAATAAATGGGGCATTCAAGGGGGGATAAGTGAATGCGTTTAGAACGATTATCCACAAACCAGTTTAAAATCTTTTTAACGTTTGATGACTTAGTCGAAAGAGGGCTGACGAAAGAAGACCTCTGGCTTGACTTGCCCAGAGTCCATCAATTATTCCACGATATGATGTATGAAGCCAGCGATGAATTGGGTTTTGAGTTGGAAGGCATGCTGCTTGTCCAAGTACATCTGATGCAAGCACAGGGAATGATGGTAATTGTCACACAAAATGAATACGAATTGGACAGTGAAGATGATGAGGAATTCGTAGAAATGAAGGTCACATTGGATGAAAGCAGGGAACTGATTTTTGCTTTTATGGATTTTGAAAATATCATCCAGGTAAGCTCCCATTTGCAGCAATTGGGTTTAACAGGCGGCAGTGTTTATCATATGAATGACTTGTATTATATGCAGATATCTGAGGAAGATGTCCATGGCCAAAACCGTGAACATATCATTGCCATTTTGTCGGAATTCTCATCGCCGAGCATAGTTACATCCTATAAGTTGAAAGAATATGGTAAAGTAATTTTCGATTCTGACGCCATTTTAAAGGTCGGAGAGTATTTTCTGTAAAATAGGAACGAGGTACGGGCTGGTTTTGAGGAACCAGCCTTTTTTGCTGGAAAAAAGGTTTGAAGGTTTTTCTAGATGATGGTCAGGTAACATGTTACTATATTTACGTATCTTAGAAATATAGGTATGAAGTGCATGGATTTTCAATTGTCGTGCATCGCTGCATCATATTAACTTTTTAATAATTCCAAGGAGTGAAATTTGTGAAAATTGCTGTATTATATGGGGGCACATCCGGTGAAAGAGAAGTGTCTCTATCGACCGGTAAGGGAATTATCGAAGCACTAAAAAAGAACGGACATGAAGTAGTCGGTATAGATTTCCATCCCGATAAAATGTCGGAACTCATTGATTTGCAAGTTGATCTGGTTTTTATCGGATTGCATGGTAAGTTCGGAGAAGACGGAAGAATCCAGGGCTTGCTGGATATGTTGGATATTCCTTATGTCGGTTCTGGAGTGCTTGCTTCCGCATTGGCAATGGATAAATCAAAAGCAAAGCAAATTTTTGAGATGAATGGGCTCCCAGTCGCCAAAGGAGCTGCATTTGAGACGAAAAAATATTCAAAAAGTCAGCTGATAGAAAAGGTGAAAGGTTCTTTTTCGCCACCGTATGTAGTCAAACCTAACCAGGAAGGATCGACACTGGGATTGACGATCGTCTCTGACGAACAGCAGCTGCCGGAAGCGATTGAGCTGGCGATGAAAAGCGATTCCGTTTTATTAGTGGAGGAATTTGTTTCCGGAAAGGAATATACAGTCGCAATTGTAGGAAATAGTGGCGATGAGGAAGCATTGCCTATTATCGAAATAATACCAAAAAGTAAATATTATGATTTCGACTCTAAGTACAAACCTGGAGGAAGTGAACATATCATCCCGGCAAGAATAAGCGATGAACTGACCAGCCAGGTTAAAGACTATGCTGTAAGGGCACACCAGTTATTAGGCTGTGAAGTGTATTCAAGAGTGGACTTCATCATTACGGATGAAGGAAAGCCTGTGATTCTCGAAGTGAATACCCTGCCCGGAATGACGCCGACAAGTCTATTCCCGGATGCAGCCAAGGTAGTCGGGTTGACATATGAGCAGATGATCGAACGATTTGTAGAACTTTCCGCTAAAAAGTAATCGAGTGGACGTATTCTTATGTTTTTATTATAGTTAAGATGGCTAAGGTTATATAGGAGTTTTTTTGCATATTGATTGTTAGCATGTATACTATTTTCTGAAGAACGAAGAATCGAATGGATGAACAGAATCTTATAGGAGGTAAGATGATGGTAGCCGATAAAGCATCAGATTCTCCAAATGAACATAACGACAAACTTGATGTATTAAAATCCACCCAATCAGTTGTTCAGCAAGCACTTGATAAATTGGGATATCCAGATGAAGTTTTCGACTTGCTGAAAGAACCTGTCAGGATGATGACAGTCCGGATTCCGGTCCGGATGGACGATGACTCCATTAAAATATTCACAGGCTATAGAGCCCAGCATAACGACGCTGTAGGACCGACCAAAGGGGGAGTCCGTTTCCATCCTGCTGTAACCGAAAAAGAGGTAAAGGCTTTATCCATATGGATGAGTTTGAAAGCGGGTATTGTAGATTTACCATACGGCGGGGGGAAAGGCGGTATTGTCTGTGATCCTCGTGAAATGTCGTTCCGTGAACTAGAAGGCCTAAGCCGCGGTTATGTACGTGCAATTAGTCAAATAGTCGGACCGACAAAAGATATACCTGCTCCCGACGTGTTTACCAACCCTCAAATCATGGCATGGATGATGGATGAATATAGTCGTATCGATGAATTCAATAACCCGGGTTTCATTACTGGTAAGCCGATTGTACTAGGAGGTTCACATGGTCGGGAGTCTGCCACAGCAAAGGGTGTTACCATTTGTATCGACGAAGCTGTTAAGAAAAAAGGTATCAACGTAAAAGGCGCTAAAGTAGTTATTCAAGGTTTCGGGAACGCAGGCAGTTTCCTTGCCAAATTTCTTCATGATGCCGGGGCCAAGGTGATCGGTATCTCTGACGCGTACGCCGGTTTACATGATCCAGATGGACTTGATATCGATTATCTTCTTGATCGCAGGGATAGTTTCGGAACCGTCACCAAGCTGTTCAAGAATACGATCACAAATAAAGAGCTGCTCGAACTTGATTGTGACATACTTGTTCCTGCAGCTGTAGAGAATCAGATCACAGAGGAAAATGCCGATAATATTAAAGCGTCAATTGTAGTAGAAGCTGCCAATGGACCAACTACGCTGGAGGCAACCAAAATCTTGTCGGGCCGGGATATATTGTTGGTACCGGACGTTCTGGCATCTGCGGGCGGTGTGACCGTTTCCTACTTTGAGTGGGTGCAAAACAATCAAGGCTATTACTGGACAGAAGAGGAGATAGAAGAAAAGCTTCACAAAGTGATGGTCAAAGGGTTCAACAATGTTTATAATACTGCTATGACCAGGAAGGTCGACATGCGACTTGCTGCCTACATGGTTGGGGTGCGGAAAATGGCCGAAGCAGCCAGATTCCGTGGATGGATTTAACTGTAATCATTTAACAAGGTGAGCACTTAACAGTGAATCTGGTAAGTGCTTACTTGTTTTTATTTGGGAATAATCTATTGCATGCTGCAGATAAGGAGTGAACGAATTTGCATAACGAACATACGATCATTATAGGCGGCGGTCCCTGTGGTATGTCCGCCGCTCTTGAATTGCAACGAAAGGGAATCAATCCACTAATTATTGAAAAGGGAAATATAGTCAATTCTATTTATCATTATCCGACCCATCAGACATTTTTCAGTTCCAGTGACCGTTTAGAGATAGGCGGAGTACCTTTCATAACAGAAAAGAAAAAACCTGTCCGTAATCAGGCCCTGGCTTATTACCGGACAGTTGCAGACAGAAAATCACTGAGAATAAATTCTTTTGAGAGAGTAGTGAAAGTTGAAAAAAAAGAAAATGGCTTTTTTCTACATACAATTCTGGCTGATGAAAGGGAAAACCTTTACTATACCGAGAATGTTGTTGTAGCAACCGGTTATTATGATCAGCCGAGGTTGATGGGTGTCGAGGGAGAAGACCTGCCGAAGGTAATGCATTATTTTAAAGAGGCACATCCATATTTCGCAAAAAATGTAGTCGTCATCGGCGGAAAGAATTCTGCGGTCGACGCTACCTTAGAACTTCACAAAGCTGGAGCGAATATCACCGTATTATACAGAGGAAGTGAATATTCCGGAAGCATAAAGCCCTGGATATTACCCGAATTTGAATCACTGGTGAGAAACAAGCGGATTAACATGGAATTCAATGCCTGTGTTTCCGAGATAACGACAAGCCATGTTAAATATAAAGTTGACGGGATGGCCAAAGAAGTGGAAAATGATTTTGTTTTTGCCATGACCGGCTACCAGCCCGACAATGACTTTTTGCGTCATATGGGCATCGAAATTGAAGAAGCAACAGGAGCTCCCGTTTTTAACGAAGAGACAATGGAGACGAACATCAATGGAATTTATATAGCAGGGGTTATTGCTGCAGGGTTTAACAACAACAAAATATTCATCGAGAACGGACGGTTTCATGGTGAGCTAATTGCAAATGCCATCTGTAACTGACTGAAGAAGAAGCTGCATCCATATCGGAGTGCAGCTTCTTTCATTGAGTCTATTCAAAAAGTGGTACCAGTTCTTTTGGGTTATCGGTATGTTCCAGTGCAACCATCAATTTTATTCTTGCTTTAGGACCTGTAACCCCATTGGCGAAAATGATTCCTGCTTCTTTCAGTTTGTTACCGCCGCCATCATAAGAGTAAGTAGCTTGTACAACTCCTTGGTAACATCTTGAAACCAATACGATCGGAATACCATCGGCCAGCATGGCTTCTAAAGATCCGACGATATTGGGAGGAAGGTTTCCCTGGCCAAGCCCTTCGATCACAAGCCCATCAATGCCTGTATGATGGATGGCTTTTATCAAACTCTCATGCATTCCTGCATATGCTTTAATCAGTGCTACATTTTTTGTTAATGTTTCAACAGTATAGGTCTCTTGGGTCAACAGTTTCTGATGGAAAAAGATTGCCTGCTTTGTGATGATTCCGACCGGACCATATTGTGGACTTTGAAAAGTCGCTACATTACTTGTAGATGTTTTGGTAACATTTCTCGCAGTATGGATTTCATCATTCATTACTACCAAAACACCTTTATTGTGAGCGTCTTCCGAATTCGCGACTCTAATAGAACTGATTAAATTATATAAACCATCGGATCCGATTTCATTACTTGAACGCATTGCCCCTGTAACGACGACCGGCTTTCTAGTTTTTAGGAACAGATCAAGGAAATATGCCGTTTCCTCCAGCGTATCAGTCCCATGTGTGACTACGACTCCGTCGAATTTCTCTTTAGACAACCTGTTCTCTATATTTCTGCCAAGTTGCAGCATGTGCAATGGAGTAATGTGGGGTGAAGGCAAGTTGAACATGAATTCTTCCTTTATATCGGCAATTTCGCTCAAGGCAGGAGTCATATCTGTCAAAGGGTGTTTGTGAGTAGTCGATACTGCTCCTGTCATTTTGTCTTCCATCATCGATATTGTCCCGCCTGTATGGATGATGAGGATTTTTTTCATAATTACACCTACTTTACTTAGCTCTATTTTAATCTTACCTACTTCATGATACGATGAATATATTAAGAAAGAAAGAGGTTGTCATTATGTTTGCTGTCCTGTCAGCAGGGATTGCACCGACTCTTGCATTGATGTCATTTTTTTATTTGAAAGACCAATTTGAATCAGAACCTCTGTCTATGGTTTTCAGGACTTTTTTATATGGAGCATTATTGGTGTTTCCGATAATGTTTGTTCAATACGCTTTCATGGTCGAAGGAGTAGGACAAACACCGTTTATCCGCTCCTTTTTAATAACAGGGCTGATGGAAGAATTTTTCAAATGGTTCATTTTCTTATATACCGTTTATAAATATACCGACTTTGACTCCTTATACGATGGAATTGTCTATGGAGTTGCAATCAGTCTGGGATTTGCGACAGTAGAGAATTTACTCTACCTGTTGGCACATGGAATAGAGTATGCTTTCGGACGAGCGTTTTTTCCGGTCTCTTCCCATGCACTGTTCGGCGTAATAATGGGATATTATTTAGGGAAAGCGAAGTTTTCTCCTGTCTACAAAAAACGCACACTGGCATTCGCTCTTTTTCTGCCTGTTTTTCTGCATGGAATGTACGACTATATTTTAGAAGCCGTCCCGAGTTATTGGATTTATTTATTGACTCCTTTCATGATAGCCCTCTGGATGCTCGGACTAAGAAAAGTCAAAATTGCCAATCGCCAAGCCATGCATCACCAAGTGACTCTGATCAACGAGAAACAATCCAATACTTTGTGAAAACCCGCTTTTGGAGAAGAAGCGGGTTTTTTGTTATTTTCATGGTCTTCCTTTTATTTTCTTCCTGTCAATACAATGTATAAAAACTGATAGCTTGCTAAAAAATAAGCCGACAACAAAGACATTTTTACTCTTAGGAGGAATATAAATGCACTTCAAGAAGAAGTCGATGATGTTTTTGGTCATCAGTATCATAGTACTTGCTGTCGGCCTCACTGCTTCGAATGAAAATTCACCGGTAAAGGCCTTTAGTAATCAAGTAATCCAGCAAGGTGCTGTCGGAGAAGATGTCATCGAGCTGCAATCAAGACTACAGTACTTAGGTTTCTATAATGGTAAAATCGACGGTGTTTTCGGCTGGGGAACTTACTGGGCTCTCCGAAACTTTCAATACGAGTTCGGAATGGAGATTGACGGGCTGGCCGGTAAAGAAACAAAGGAAAAACTACAGAAAGCAAGCAATTATGACAAGGATTTTGTGAAGAAACAGATCAACCAAGGCAAAGACTTTACCCACTATGGGGGAACCCCAAAGGAACAACAAGTAAAGCAAGGCAACAATCAAAGTGGAAATGCCCCACAAGGAGGAGGCCAAGCCCAGCAGGCGGAAGGAAACCAGACACCGGACGAACCTACTGCAGTCAATGTTCCGAGTGGCTTTTCGCAAAACGATATCCGCTTGATGGCAAATGCCGTCCATGGGGAAGCGAGAGGTGAATCCTATGAAGGCAAGGTGGCCGTGGCAGCAGTCATTCTCAACAGGGTGGAAAGTCCCACGTTTCCAAATACCGTTTCAGGAGTAATTTTCGAGCCAAGAGCATTCACGGCGGTGGCTGATGGACAGATATGGCTGACCCCTGATGATTCGGCCGAAGAGGCGGTACTGGATGCAATCAATGGTTGGGACCCTACTGGAGAAGCTATTTACTACTTCAATCCAGACACGGCCACCTCAGGCTGGATATGGTCCCGTCCTCAAATTAAGCGGATAGGAAAGCATATATTCTGTATGTAGGAAGGTGGATAAGAATGATCAGATGGATTTTAGTAGCACTGCTAGCTGTAGGTATAACTGCTACTGGTATATGGGGTTATCAGGAACACCAAGAGAAGAATGCAATTCTGATACAAGCGGAAAACACCTATCAACGGTCTTTCCACGATTTGTCTTATCATATGGATTTGCTTCATGAGAAGATCGGAACGACTCTTGCCATGAACACGAGGTCCCAATTGTCTCCGCAACTGGCTGATATTTGGAGGCTTACATCGGAAGCAAGTACTGATGTAGGACAGCTGCCACTGGCATTATTACCTTTTAACAAGACCGAAGAGTTTTTGTCGGACATAGGGGATTTTAGTTATAAGGCAGCTATAAGGGATTTGGATAAAGAGCCTTTATCGGAAAACGAAGTGAAGAGCCTGCAGACCTTGTATCAGCAGTCCGGAGAGATAAAAAATGAACTGAGAAAAGTCCAGCATGTTGTTCTGGATAATAATCTTCGTTGGATGGATGTTCAACTTGCGCTGTCGACTAATGACCAACAGGCAGACAATACAATTGTCGATGGGTTTAAAACTGTGGAAAAAACAGTTAAAGGGTACTCGGAGGGTAACTTCGGACCGACTCTGACCGGTACCTCGAAGGAAAACCACAAGTTCCAAAATCTACAGGGGGAAAAAATCTCCGAGAATCAAGCAAGGAAAAGAGCCAGGGACTTATTCGATGTGGGAGAGGATGTTGAGATAACAGTCACTAAAACCGGCGACGGTGCCCAAATTCCTATGTATAGCGCATCCTACCAAAAAGATGGAAAAAATGGCTATCTCGATATTTCTGAAAAAGGCGGTCACCCGCTTTCTTTGATGGTTAACCGGGAAGTCAAAGAGCAGAAAATAAGTTTGAATGAGGCGATGGAAAAAGCTGGGGATTATATGAATAAACTACAGCTGGATGGTATGGAGGTCTTCCAAAGCAGTCAGTATGACAATGTTGGCGTCTTCAACTTTTTATTCAAGCAGGATGAAGTGAGGATATACCCGGACTCTGTACAAGTAAAAGTAGCTCTGGATAATGGTGATATTCTCGGTATCTCTGCTCGGGATTTTTTCATGAATCATCAGGAACGCAAGATAGAGGAACCTGGATTATCTGTTAGCGAAGCTGAAGAAACGGTAAACCCGAATGTCCAGATTCAAGAGCATTCCCTGGCTGTGATTGAAAATGATATGACTGAAGAGGTGCTTGTTTACGAATTTCTTGGAACATTAGAGAACGATACCTATCGGATATTTATCAATGCCAACACAGGTGAGGAAGAAAGAGTAGAGCATTTAAAAGGCACGGAAGAAGTATTCGAAGAATCTGTTTAGGGAAGGGTAGTAATTGCCTTTCCCTTTTTGCCTATTTTTGAGATAATATTTGCAAGACTAGATAGGAATGAGGCGTAATGAGTGATCAAAATAGGATCTAGACTTGTCCTGGAAACGGGGAAGGGAGAAAATTCAGATCGATACCGATGTAAAATTGTCGATGTAATAGGGAATCTTTTGTATGTCGATTACCCTGTCCATGAATTGACCGGACGAACTAGTTTATTTAGAAACAACACAAAGTTCTCTGCAAACTTTGTTGGAACAGATCGCGGTGTTTATCGTTTTTCGACCGAGATAAAAGAAAAAAAGAAAATGAACAATGTGCCGACCCTTGTCTTAGATTATCCAGGGGACGAACATTTGCAAAGAATCCAGAGAAGACAATACGTACGGATGGAAGTCACATTAGATGTTTCGGTCCATGATCCAAACGGGATATTGGCGCCTTTTACGGCTGTTACACAAGATATTAGCGGTGGCGGAATTTCCCTTCTCTTTCCCGAGCACTATGATGAAATATCCCATGGTACTTCCCTGGATTTATGGCTCGTCCTTCCAATGGAAAATAGTCGATATGAATACATACGGACGTCGGCTAAAGCAATTCGTACAATCACAAGGAAAGAAGGTCAAAGTAAACTGCTTTCTTTGAAGTTTGGGGATATGAATGAAAAAGACCGACAATCCATCATAAGATTTTGCTTTCAAAAACAGTTGCAATCCAGAAAGAGAGGAATGGGTTTGTAAGTATTACTCAAATTAAAAGAAAAGGTTTGAGGAAGATGAAACGTGTGGAACGGTATATTGTAGCATTATTGGGTTTGCATGCTTTCCTTTTGGTCAGTTTTCAACTGCTTGTTTTGCATACTGATGTAAACTTATTTTTGAACCCTGTCTATGAATATGTTGGGGTAGCCAAAATGGAAAATACAACTGTGTTAGAAAAATTGCAACAAGTAATAGATAGTGTGTTATCCTTTTAAGGGCAACTCTTAGAGTGCCAAACGAGAGGTTCGGTAGGTAAAGAGTTATGTGACATTCCGCCCTCCACCATCACGGGCGGATAATAGGAGAATTTCTTACTAGCGGACTTTTTGTCAGCAATTATTTATGAATACTTTTCACCAAATACGAGAGGAATGTAAGTACATGGAACAAAATTTAGCTATAGCAATCGACGGACCAGCAGCTGCCGGTAAAAGTACTGTCGCGAAAATGATCGCAAAAGAACTATCTTTTATCTATATCGATACAGGAGCGATGTACAGAGCGCTTACATGGGCAGCAATCAAAAACAATACTGACCTGGAGGATGGAAGCAAAATCACCGGGCTCCTTAAAAGAACGGTCATCGATCTCCAACAATCCGAGGATGGGCAAAAGGTCTTGGTCGATGACCGTGATGTCACGGATGAAATCAGAACTCAAGATGTTACGAATCAAGTTTCGATCGTGGCCAAACATCCTGATGTCCGAAAAGAAATGGTTCAGCGACAGCGGGTCCTTGCCGACCAAAAAGGGGTGGTAATGGACGGAAGGGATATCGGCACCCATGTTCTGCCGGATGCCGAAGTAAAAATTTTCCTGATTGCTTCTGTCGAGGAACGGGCCGAAAGGCGGCACAAAGAGAATCTGGAAAAAGGCTATCCATCTGAATTGGAGCAGCTTAAGAAGGAAATTGAAAGAAGAGATCAGCTGGACACTGAACGGGAGGCTTCGCCATTGATAAAAGCTGAAGACGCAGTGGAGATTGATACGACCTCTTTATCAATCAATGAAGTCGCTGATAGAATTTTGGAAGTTGTCAAGGGTGTAACAAAATAGTAGAAGGGATTAAGGGGAAATGAGTTTATATACGTTTGCAAAAAATGTGGTGACAGTACTTCTTTATCCATTATATCGTATTAAAGTAGAGGGTAAGGAGAATGTTCCGAAGCAAGGCCCTGTCATTATCTGTGCCAATCATATCTCTAATTTAGATCCGCCGGTAGTTGGCATCACTTGTCCGAGAGATATTTACTTCATGGCAAAAGAGGAATTGTTCCAAAAAAAATTCCTTGGAGGGCTTCTAACAAGAATACATGCCTTTCCTATCAAAAGAGGAATGAAAGACAGGAATGCATTGAGGAAAGCACTTGACATTCTCGGTCGGGGTGAGACATTGGGATTGTTCCCCGAAGGTACCAGAAGCAAAACAGGCCAAATTGGAAAGGGATTGTCCGGAGCAGGCTTTTTTGCACTCCGTTCTGAAGCTTACATTGTACCTTGTGCAATAATCGGACCTTATAAACCTTTTTCGAGATTGAAAGTAATTTACGGAAAACCGATTGAAATGGATAAATATCGGGAAAATAAAACTTCAGCAAAGGATGTTACTGAAGTTATCATGTCAGAAATCAGAAAGCTGGCAGAAAAACACAGTTAGAAACTATCTATTGCTTGACAAAAATGTTCAAATGTAAGAAGTTAGAAAAAAGGACATTTCAAGGAAGTATTGTTGTGTGTCGGAAATTGAAGGAGGTTTCTTTTTATGGATGAAATGAACAATGAACTTTCAGATCTTCAACAGCCACAAGTAGGTGACCAGGTTACCGGTAAAGTGGTAAAAGTAGAGGATAAACAAGTACTAGTGGACATTGGCTATAAAGTAGAAGGAATTGTCCCTATCAGCGAACTCTCGAGCTTGCATGTGGAAAAAGCATCCGATGCTGTGAGTGAAGGAGAAGAGCTTACTCTCAAAGTGAAAAAATCAGAAGACGATGAAATCGTTCTTTCCAAACGTGCAGTCGATGCAGACAATGCATGGGAAGATTTAGAAGAGAAATATAACAGCGGAGAAGTTTTCGAAGCAGAAGTCAAAGATGTCGTTAAAGGCGGTCTTGTCGTAGATGTCGGTTTGCGCGGATTCATCCCGGCTTCTTTAGTTGAAACACATTATGTAGAAGACTTCGAAGATTATAAAAACAAGACATTGAGTTTAAAAGTGGTAGAGTTGGATCGCGAGCAAAACCGTGTGATTTTGTCACACCGTGCTGTTACAGAAGCAGACGAAGCGTCCAAGAAGCAGGAAGTCCTGCAAAGCCTTCAAGAAGGACAGGTTGTGGAAGGTACTGTTCAGCGTCTAACCGATTTCGGAGTATTCGTGGATATCGGTGGCATTGACGGTCTTGTTCATATCTCTCAGTTATCCTATCAGCATGTAGAAAAAGCATCTGATGTTGTAGAAGAAGGCCAAAAAATCAACGTGAAAGTCTTGTCTGTGGACAGAGACAATGAACGGATTTCCCTTTCCTTGAAAGAAACATTGCCCGGACCGTGGGATAACATCGAGGATAAAATACAAGCCGGATCTGTGGTTGACGGCACCGTCAAACGTTTGGTTAATTTTGGAGCTTTTGTCGAAGTCGCTCCAGGGGTGGAAGGCCTTGTGCATATATCCCAGATTTCCAACCAGCATATCGGAACACCACAGGAAGTGCTGGATGTCGGTCAATCCGTTCAAGTTAAAGTACTCGATGTAAACGAAGCTGATCAGCGTATGTCGCTCAGTATCAAGGAATTAGAGCGTGACCAAAACCAAGCTGAATTAAAACAATACGAAAAAGAGGAAGACCATTCAGGTTTCCAATTGGGTGACATGATCGGTGATAAGTTAGATAAATACAAGTGATGGTGACCAACAATGAATAGATCCCAAAGAAAATTGGAGCATATCAAATATGCGATTGAATCGAACAGCACGGAAGGAAATTATTTTGATGATTTGACATTGATCCATCAAAGCATTTCTTCACTTCATTGGGATTCCATCGATTTGTGTGTTGACTTAGGCGAACTTTCTTTAAGTTCGCCTCTTTTTATCAGCGCTATGACCGGAGGCGGAGGTACAAAAACGGAAGAGATAAATAAAAAACTGGCAATTGCCGCTTCACATACAGGGGTGGCGATGTCGGTCGGTTCCCAAATGGCTGCAGTAAAAGACAAGACAGAAGAAGCAAGCTTTAAAATTGTGCGGAAGGAAAATCCAGAGGGGATTATATTCGCTAACCTCGGCAGCGAGGCTAGTGTTGACCAGGCACAAAAAGCGATTCATATGCTGGAAGCCGATGCCTTGCAAATTCACTTGAATACTCTCCAGGAATTGATCATGCCCGAAGGCGATCGCGATTTCACATCGACTGCAAAAAATATAGAATCAATTGTCCGTCATATCCATATACCGGTAATTGTAAAAGAGGTAGGGTATGGCATGTCCAAGGAAACAGCAAATCGGTTGAAGCAATTGGGAGTGACATACATAGATGTGTCAGGCAAAGGCGGTACCAATTTTTCAAAAGTGGAAAACAGGCGTAGAAAGAAACCGCTTCAAGCTTTCAATAATTGGGGCATCCCCTCCCCGGCTGCTATCAAAGAAGTGAAGAAGGCATTCCCGGATTGTAATCTGCTTGCATCAGGCGGCATAAGAAATGGATTGGACGGAGCCAAGTCAATGGTATTGGGAGCCAAGGCTTTTGGTATGGCTGGTACGTTATTGAAAGTCCTGTTAGAGGAAGGATTAGAAGCCTTGCAGGAACAAATCGACCAAGTCCATGAAGAAGTAAAACTTGCCATGCTACTACTGGATTGTACCAAAACTTACGAGTTAGAAAATAAACCATATGTGTCTACAGGTTATTTGAATGATTGGTTTACACAAAGAAGAATTTGATGAGTAAATATACATAAAACATTGTGAAGGCTGTCGGGAGAGTTTTTCCGATGGCCTTTTTATTTGTCGTTCCCTTTTCCTTAGTTATCTTGATATTCACCTGACAGGAGTGATGATCGCCGGGCAGAAGAAGCATGGAACTTCAAATACAGAAACCGGACAAGGGGAATCGCGGGTGTCAAATAGAAAAACCCTGGAAGTCCAGGGTTAATCGTTGACCATTTCCAAGGCCGTTTTAATTTTTTCTTCATCATGTGATAATTGTTCGTTGACGTCGTAAGCATGATACATCTCGTTCTTGATCATATAGTTCGCTATTTTAGCATGTGTGTCGATGGCTTGGTTTAACTGTTTTTTCAGGACTTCTCTCACTTCTGGGGATGCTGTTTCCGTTATAGCCACTGCATAAGTTCTAACTGCAGATTTAGCAGTGACCAGAAAATCTGTCGCGATAATCTCGTCCCTCATTTTCCCTGCAGTTTTCAACTTCTCCATTAATTCCATCTGATTTTCTCTCCTTTCTTTTTTATTTGTTATTCGGTAATAACTCTTCTAGTTCTTTTATCGCTTTTTCCGAGGTGGTGACCTCATTATCCAGGATCTGTCTTAATGTGTCATCTTCTACAAGGGGTTTCATTGCATAAGCTTTCAGGATTGCGGATTGTTTTAAAGTGAGAATTTCATGGATTTCCAACGTTTCATGCATTGCAAGTTTGTTAGCCGCAGCCATAATACTCCTCCTTTTCGTTTATTGCCTCACAACAATGAATACCCCTAAACTGTTACTTTTCAAACTTGAACCTTTCCTTTTCAGCGCCAATGATTAAAATAATAAAATTCCAGCTATAATGCTAAGGGTGGTGAACATTATGGAAGGTTTGTTTTTTTATTGGATCAGTTGGATGGTTTGGGTCTTTTTCACTTTCTTATATCGAAAAGACCGGTTCAGGATATTTATGTCGGCATGGATACTTCTGCTAATCATTTGCTCGGAGATAAATGCCACTTTCGTTGGCTATCAAGTAAATATGGCAGTTATCGTTTCTTTTTGCGGAGGTATGATACTTCATGCGAGAAGTTCCAGGTGGTTGTATCACAATTTTTGTACGTTATGCCTGGTATTCAGCTATACAGGGATACTATTCTGGGAAATGATCAGCCCGATTTGGGTTTTCATGCCAAGGCTTCTGATGGTTCCGTTTCTTGGAGTCGCACTATTGTTTTTTGTTTGTAAGACCTTCCGTGACAGGTGTGCGGTCTGGACATTAGGTGTTACGACTGGTGAAATTCTTCACACCATTATCTTGAACAGCTATGGTTTCTCAGTAGGTATAGGACAATTATCGTTTCTGGATTTGATGATGGTGGGAATAAGCTTCAATCTTTTAGCAACACTAATGGTACTGGTTAAAAGACGGGTGGAAATCATCCTTCAGAGCATAGAAGAAAAGCTGAAAATGAGGTGGAACCATGAATGAGTACACTTATCCAATCCTTTTCGGGGTCATTGTCGGAACGCTTGCAAGGCTTGTTATGCTCCGTACTGATTACCGACAGTATCCCACATATCTGCACGGCAAAGTCATCCATATCTCTTTAGGATTCATTGCAGCTGGATTGGGGACCATGGCTGTGCCTTCCATTATGGAAAAAGAGTTTACCGCTGTCACATTTTTGACAATAGCTGCTTCACAGTTCCGTGAAGTAAGAAATATGGAAAGGAATACGTTGACTGAATTAGATGCTTACGAACTCGTGCCGAGGGGAAACACTTATATAGAAGGAATAGCTGTAGCGTTCGAAGGCAGAAATTATCTGGTCATATTTACAGCGTTTTTGGCTACTCTTTCCTATCTAGTATGGAATATTTGGATTGCGATTGTAGTCTCTTTGGTTTGTTTTCTCCTTATCAGGAAATTTATGAGTGGATCTACACTTAAAGATATAGTCGATATTGAATATAAGGATATACACTTTGAAGGAGCGGGACTTTATGTCGACAACATCTATATAATGAATATCGGTTTACCGGAAAGGCAGGATGAAATAAGAAAATATGGGATGGGCTTTATACTCACACCGAAAAACTTTAATGTTCGTTCTACCATAGCCAATCTCGGACAAAGGCAAGCAATTCTTCATGATGTATCTGTGTCTATGGGTGTATTCAGGGATTCTGGAACTCCAGCCCTCGTCCCGCTTATCAAAAGGGATTTGGATGATGGTCGAATCGGTGTCTTCATTTTGCCTCAGAACAAAGATGTTGAAAGGGCAATCAACGTGATCGGAGCAACACCCGTATTGGAAAATGCGATCAGAATGCCGTCCGAATCGAAAGCGAACCGGAAAGGGGGGAATTGAGAGTGAAAATGGAAAAAGCGGTATTGGCCGTTATTACCACCAAGCAGGAAAAAGTTGCAGGTGGTGCACCCATATTCTTATGTGATTCCCAGGAGGAAATGGAAAAAGTCGCTGCCAATCTGGAAGCAATCCTGGACGGGATAAGTCATGCGCTCAGTGATCAATTACATATCATCGTCAAACATTGAGACAGGTGGCATTTAAAGAAATCGTTGTTTAATATTTCCTCTTTTGCTAAAATAAATAGGTTAATGATTGTGAATAAAAGTTCTGAAGTATAGTGGACAGAAAGGATGGTCCTTTCATGAGGAAATCTGTAGTAGCAATAGTTGGAAGGCCTAATGTGGGCAAGTCAACTATTTTTAATAGGTTGGTAGGAGAAAGGATTTCAATAGTAGAAGATGTACCGGGAGTGACGAGAGACAGAATATATTCGAGCGCTGAATGGCTGACAACTTCTTTCAATCTTATCGATACAGGAGGGATTGAAGTTGGCGATGAGCCTTTGTTAGTGCAAATGAGGGAACAGGCAGAGGTAGCCATAAACGAATCAGATGTCATCATTTTCATGGTCAATGGAAGAGAAGGCATTACCGCGGCTGATGAAGAGGTGGCCAAACTGTTGTTCCGTTCCAATAAACCAGTAGTATTGGCAGTGAACAAAATAGACAACCCGGAAATGAGGGATGAGATTTATGAATTTTATTCCCTTGGATTTGGAGAACCGTTTCCAATATCCGGGACACACGGGCTTGGGCTCGGCGATTTGCTTGATGAAGTGGTAAAACACTTTCCTGAATTGGAACAGGAACAATATGAAGAAGATACAATTCACTTCAGTTTGATTGGAAGGCCGAATGTAGGGAAATCTTCCCTGGTCAATTCCATTTTGAATCAGGAAAGGGTCATTGTCAGTGATTTGGCTGGCACCACGCGTGATGCTGTCGATACACCGTTCACACGCGATGAACGGGATTTCGTCATTATTGACACAGCTGGCATGCGAAAAAGAGGTAAAATATATGAAACAACTGAGAAATACAGTATCCTTCGCGCTTTAAAAGCAATTGAACGATCTGATGTCGTACTCGTGGTAATTGATGCAGAAACCGGTATTATCGAGCACGATAAGAAAATTGCCGGCTATGCTCATGAGGCAGGGAAAGCGGTTTTGATTGTAGTCAATAAATGGGATACAGTCGAAACAAATGAAAAGGCAATGAAAGAGTTTGAGGATAAAATCAGGGCCCATTTCCTATTCTTGGATTACGCTCCTATAGTATTTTTGTCCGCCAAAACGAAAAAAAGGCTGCACACTCTGTTGCCGCAAGTCCTGCAAGCGAGTGAAAACCATGCAAAAAGAGTGGAAACCAATGTGTTGAACGATGTCATCATGGATGCCCTCGCGGTGAATCCTACTCCGACTATGAAAGGGCAAAGGCTCAAGATACTTTACGCAACACAAGTTTCTGTCAAACCGCCGAGTTTTGTGGTATTTGTAAACGATCCGGCATTGATGCATTTTTCATATGAACGGTTTCTGGAAAACAGAATAAGGGAAGCGTTCGGTTTCGAAGGGACGCCGATCAAGATATTTGCTAGAAAAAGAAGTTGAGGAGGAGTTCTGTGAGTAAGATAGCAGTATTGGGAGCTGGAAGCTGGGGAACAGCGCTTGCAATGGTCCTTGCAGATAACTCGCACGAGGTGAGGTTATGGACGCACAACCGGGAACATGCAGAATTGATTAACCAGACGCATGCCAATGAAAAGTATCTACCTGGAGTTTCTATTTCAGAGAAGATTACAGCCTATCATGATTTGAAAAAAGCGACGGAGGATGTCTCAACCATTTTATTTGTTGTGCCTACAAAGGCTGTGAGAGGGGTTTGCCGGCAGTTGGCTGAAGTACTTGAACATCCGGTTACCCTGGCGCATGGTACTAAGGGCATCGAGCCCGACTCTTTCAAAAGGGTTTCCGAAATTATCGATGAGGAATTGTCCAACCGCTTTTATAATAATGTAGTCGTTCTATCAGGGCCAAGTCATGCGGAAGAAGTAAGCCAAAGACAGCCGACTACACTTACCGCCTCGTCCGAGAATATTGAAGAGGCTCAGAAAGTACAGGATTTATTCATAAACAGCAACTTGAGAGTGTATACAAGCCCAGATATGATCGGTGTCGAACTTGGCGGAGCATTGAAGAACATTATTGCTCTTGGGGCAGGTATATCAGATGGTCTCGGCTATGGAGATAATGCCAAAGCGGCACTCATTACCAGAGGGCTTGCCGAAATCGCCCGGCTGGGCAGCTCGATGGGGGCAAATCCACTGACATTTTTAGGATTGACCGGTGTCGGGGATTTAATTGTGACGTGTACAAGTGTGCACAGCCGGAACTGGAGAGCAGGGAACTTGCTTGGTCAAAATTATAAGCTGCCGGATGTATTAGACCAAATGGGAATGGTCGTCGAAGGAGTTCGGACTACTAGGGCTGCCCATCAATTGGCGGATAAGCAAGGGATTGACATGCCAATAACGGACGGGCTCTACAGGATTTTATTTGAAGAAGCTAAACCGAAAGATGTCGTCGATCAGCTGATGAACCGTGATAGAAGACAGGAAATGGATGATTTGTCGTTAATCTTGAGCAATCGATTTTCAAACTAACACAGTCTAACCCTCTTTGCATATAATGTTGTGAAGATAAAGGCAAGGAGGAGTGGACGTGAGCGACTTTCAAAAGAATTTGTTCGACCAGATTCAGAAAAAATCGAGTGTAAAACCTGATGATATCTTCAAAGTGGCTGATTCCGTTAAAAATGCTGATTTCTCGGATGAAAAAACAGTCAGGAGGCTTGTGAGACAGCTGGCCAGAATGGCTGATAAACCTATTTCCAAAGAGAAAGAGGACAAAATAGTTAAAGCGATAACCAGCAACAACATGCCTACAGACATGAGCACACTGGGAAACCTTTTCAAAAAGTAGCGGTAACTGGGCATATGAGGATACAAAGAAGATAAGGTTCGCATAAAATAAATCGCACAAGCATTCATTTTAAAGCTGTATGGGTAATTATTTAGTCATACCGGGATAGAGACTGCCCCCTCTATCTCGGTCTTTTTGTTGTCATCCGTTTGG
The DNA here is from genome assembly GCF_900156915.1 of Sediminibacillus massiliensis. Lineage (GTDB taxonomy): Bacteria > Bacillota > Bacilli > Bacillales > Amphibacillaceae > Sediminibacillus_A > Sediminibacillus_A massiliensis. Next base: position 451,398 of record NZ_LT732535.1, read on the forward strand.
GATATCGAACGTGCAAATAATTGTGATATAATACTGGAAGTGTCGAACAAATACATAAAAACGGCTTGTCTTGAGGAAACAGTAAGCGAGATGATATAAAGAGGTGAAGAAAATTGTCAGAATCGATGTTAAACATGTATATTTCTTTTGCCGGTATCATTGCCTTGATGGTATCAATAGGGCTAATCCTTTTGAGCAGATACAAGCTAAAAGGAATATTTGCATTTATAATCGCTGTTGTGGCATATATTTGTCTTATTTTTGGCAGTTTGATTATTTTTTACATTGTTTTCAGCGGTCCGACCGCATAGATGAATGTTTTAGGAGGTTTGAATGATGAAGCGGATTCATATCGTTTTGCTGGTTTTTATGACAGTATTACTAAGCGGCTGCTTGTATCCCAATGAGCAATTGACAAAAAATGAGGTGCCCAACGAAGTTCAGTTGCAAACGATTCAATCAGCTGTTGACCAATACAGAGAGAATAATCAAGGATTGGTGCCGATAAAGACAAAACCGAACGAAACCCCTGTCTTCCAGAAATATTTAATTGATTTCACTAAATTGAAAGAACAAAATTTGATTTCCGAAATTCCTGGAACAGCTTTTGAGAATGGGGGAGTCTATCAATATATTCTCATTACTCCGGAAGAGGACCCCCGTGTTAAAGTAATCGATTTAAGAATGACACAGGAAATCAATACGGTCGAAAGATATATTAATCAATACAGGGACGAGCATCTCTATCCTCCGTTCGGTGAAGAAGTTGCCGACGGAATATATAAAGTCAACTATTCAAAGATCGGCTTGGAGAATCCGCCGACAATCCCGAGTCCCTATTCACAGGACAACCTCTCACTCGTCATGGATACTAATGGGGACATTTATGTGGACTACAGGGCAGAACTGTACAAAGCCATCAAGAATGAGGAACACGATTATGAAGCCGGTGACGATATCCGTTATCTTCTGGCGGAAACGACCCCCTTTGCACCTGCCTATTCCCTTCCTTATACGATTGAAAGTGGAAGCGACGAGCCTGTCTTCGCTCCTGATTTGAAAACTCCTTAAAGATTGAAGAATAGATATGCCCTTGCTTCATATAATGAGGCAAGGGTCTTTTTGTAAATAAATAAGCTGCCCTTGAGTTTACCTGAAATTATTATCGATATTTATTCCTTTACAGCTATATCTTAAAACTTTTCAATGAAACAAGTCATATTTGGGTAGGACAACGTCATAGACTCTTAATGTCAAAGATTCGTAACAGTTCTATGGCGAAGTAGACCGGGAGGGGATCATTTGGAAAGAGTGGATATTTTTAAAGATATCTCAAAACGGACCAACGGAGATATTTATCTAGGGGTAGTGGGAGCGGTCCGTACAGGTAAATCGACATTCATCAAAAAGTTCATGGAGCTTGTTGTATTGCCTAACATTCAAGATGAAGGAGAGAGAGCAAGAGCCCAGGATGAACTGCCTCAAAGCGCGGCTGGGAAAACCATCATGACGACCGAGCCTAAATTCGTGCCAAACCAGGCTGTTTCCATTCAAGTGGATGAAGGACTTGATGTGAACGTCAGGGTCGTTGACTGTGTCGGTTACACTGTGAAAGGTGCAAAAGGCTTCGAAGACGAAAATGGGCCAAGAATGATTAATACACCATGGTACGAGGAACCGATTCCTTTTCATGATGCTGCAGAAATAGGAACTCGGAAGGTAATTCAGGAACATTCCACCATAGGAGTAGTTGTCACAACAGATGGGACGATTGGAGAAATCCCCAGAGAGGATTATATAGAATCAGAAGCTAGAGTTGTTGAGGAACTGAAAGAAGTCGGCAAACCTTTTATCATGGTTGTAAACTCAGTTCAGCCTTATACGAAAGAAACCGAATTGCTCAGGGAAGAACTGTCCGAAAAATATGATATTCCCGTACTGGCGATGAGTGTGGAAAGTATGGCCGAACACGATGTTTACAATGTGCTTCGTGAAGCCCTGTTTGAATTCCCGGTATTAGAAGTGAACGTAAATTTACCAAGCTGGGTAATGGTTTTGAACGAAGACCACTGGCTGAGGGAAAGTTATCAATCAGCCATTCAGGATACAGTGAAGGACATCAAACGGTTGCGCGATGTAGACAGGGTTGTCGGCAACTTTGAAGGTTATGACTATATCGCAGATGCAAAACTGGCCGGGATGGAAATGGGCGAAGGGGTAGCTGAAATTGATCTTCAGGCACCAGACTATCTTTATGACCAAGTATTAAAAGAGATAGTCGGCGAAGAAATCAGAGGAAAGGACCATCTACTCCAATTGATGCAGGATTTTGCTAATGCCAAACGAGAATATGACCAGGTGGCCGAAGCGTTACAAATGGTCAAACAAACCGGATACGGGGTTGCAGCTCCTACTCTTCATGATATGGTATTGGATGAACCGGAAATTATCCGGCAGGGATCCAGGTTTGGAGTCAGGCTCAAAGCAGTTGCACCATCCATTCATATGATAAAAGTAGATGTGGAATCGGAATTCGCTCCAATCATTGGAACGGAGAAACAGAGTGAAGAGCTTGTCAGGTATTTGATGCAAGATTTTGAAGAAGATCCTTTGTCAATATGGGAATCGGATATCTTCGGCCGGTCATTAAGTTCGATTGTCAGGGAAGGAATTCAAGCCAAACTATCCCTGATGCCGGAAAACGCCAGATATAAGTTGAAAGAAACACTTGAAAGAATCATCAATGAAGGATCTGGTGGTTTAATAGCAATAATCCTTTAGCGGCTAATTACAGGCCGCTTTTTGTTATGGCCAAAATTCCATCCTTCCAAACACAGGATTTTCGTGAATGAAAAGAGAATAATTGGATAGAACCCGCTTGATGACAGTATTTAACTGTGATAATATCCAATTGTGGCCTGGCTGATGAAAATCTGGGAAATACTACAAATTTTTAGCAATCTAGCCGATTTTTGTTGAATTTCCGCTAAAAGTCGTTTAATATAAGCCATGTCATCTTTTAAATCGGTGGCAACTAGTATAAAATGCTGAAAAATGGTGAACAAATGGATGTACGGTCATTTGTTCGAAATCGTAGGATATATATCGGGAGGAGGTGAATGTCATGAACAAAACAGATCTAATCAACACAGTTGCAGAAAGAAGCGAACTTTCCAAGAAAGATGCTACTAAAGCTGTGGATGCAGTTTTCGAATCTATCATGGATTCACTTAAAGCTGGAGACAAGGTTCAATTAATCGGTTTTGGAAACTTCGAAGTGCGTGAGCGTGCTGCACGTAAAGGGCGCAACCCTCAAACAGGTGATGAAATCGAAATTCCTGCAAGCAAGGTTCCAGCCTTCAAACCAGGTAAAGCCCTGAAAGACAATGTAAAATAATTTACATAACGGGCAAAGGGTGCACATTTTGCACCCTTTTTATTTTTGCATTTTTGTTATGTTAGGTTTATCGTATGTACATAGATAGTTCATTTCAAAGACTGGTCAAAAGGTGAATTTGAACGTGTAAATATTGATTAGGAGGCAGGAGGATGTCAACATATAAAGACAGCAATGATTTCTTTATAATCAAGGCGCTGGAAGACGGTGTCCAGGTAATCGGATTGACAAGAGGGACGGATACCAGGTTTCACCATTCAGAAAAACTAGACAAAAACGAAATGATGATTGCGCAATTTACAGAACATACCTCGGCAGTGAAAATCCGTGGGAATGCCATCATTCAGTCGAGCCATGGGGAAATATCCAACCTTAATGACGAGTGAGTTCGTGATTCACAATAGGTAAGACTTTGGCCGGGATTACCTATTTTAATTGTGTTATAATAGAATGAAACCTGACATAATGTTACGAAAGGGCTTGGGTGGTTACTTTGAAGACATCATCAAATTTAACGCTTAATGAAATAAAAGAAGCGATTGAGACGCAGATTGAGCATTCTTACTTGGAAAAGTATATACAAAAGCCCGTTATTGATGACGATAAACTGTTCATCTTATCCTCCATCATAAATAACACTCCGAATTCCGACAGCAAGAAAAAGCATTATATAATTACTGCAATGCTTGTCCAAATTGCATTGGATACCCATGATCTTGTTTCAAGAAGGGAAGAGCACGGGGAAACCGGCCGGAATAAAAAACAAAGGCAATTGACTGTCCTGGCCGGAGATTACTACAGCGGGTTGTACTATTATCTGCTTTCCCGCCTGGATGATATTCCGATGATTCATATGCTCGCCTCAGCGATTAAAGAAATCAATGAATTGAAGATGACTGTATATTATAAGGAGTACGAGTCTGTCTCTGAATTCATGAACTCCGTCATGCAAATAGAATCCCTGCTCATAAGGAGAATCGCTGAATTTTTCCAACGGGATTCCATCAATGAGTTTACTGGCAACTGGCTGCTCACCAGGAAATTGATGCGGGAGAAAAGCAGTTTTCTCAATAAAGAAAGCTCATTGATATTCGAGCTGCTTACAAAAGGGCCGGCACATCGAATTGACTATAATCACGTCGTAACTACAGTTGAACAATTCATCCAGAACAGTACACGCCGTGCTGAAGAGACCATTTCACAGCTGCCAGGTCATTTTCAATCACTTCGATTGCATGTCCACGCCATTATCGACAGCATTGGAAATAATACAACAGTATTGGAAGAGGGTTAATTGAATGTCACAACAAACCAAAGAACAACGGGTTCATAATGTTTTTGAAAAAATATACAATCGTTATGATTTTATGAATTCGGTGATTTCTTTTCAGAGACACAAAGCGTGGAGAAAAGATGTCATGAAAAGGATGAATGTTAAGAGCGGTGATACTGCCTTGGATGTTTGCTGCGGAACTGGCGACTGGTCTTTTTCGCTGGCCGATGCCGTCGGACCGACAGGAAAGGTAGTCGGACTGGACTTCAGTAATAACATGCTCTCGGTTGCACGTAAGAAGAAAGAGACAAATCACATCTCCCATTTGGACTTTATTCAAGGTAATGCCATGGAACTGCCTTTCGAGGATAACAGCTTTGATTATATAACAATCGGTTTTGGATTGCGCAATGTACCTGATTATGCCCAAGTCCTGAGGGAAATGAGAAGAGTAGTCAAGCCCGGCGGAAAAGTGGTATGTTTAGAAACTTCCCAGCCGACTGCACCTGTGTTTCGACAGCTATACTATATATACTTCGGTCATATAATGCCTCTTTTCGGAAAGCTGTTCGCAAAAAGCTATCAAGAGTATGCCTGGCTTCATGAATCTGCCAAAGATTTTCCCGGCAAAGAAGAATTGAAAGAAATGTTCAAGGAAGCCGGTCTCAGCCAAGTTAATGTAAAGGCTTATACTGGAGGCGTTGCAGCCATGCATATGGGAACAAAACCATCATAAAAAATTAGTTAAAAAGGTGAAAGACATGAAATTAGCAATGATCTATTCCTATTTAAAACAAGATCTTGATCATATTGAAAAAGCCTTGAATAAAACAATCCGCTCCAAGCATCCTGTATTAAGGGAGGCTTCCAGTCAGTTATTGCAAGCAGGAGGAAAAAGACTTCGTCCTGTTTTTGTTTTGCTTGCCGCCAAATTTGGAGATTACCAGATTACGCGTGTGGAAAAAGTCGCAGTATCTTTGGAATTAATACATATGGCTTCCCTTGTTCATGACGATGTGATCGATGAAGCCCAGCTGCGAAGAGGTGAACCGACCGTCAAGGCTAGATGGGACAATCGGATTGCTATGTACACAGGAGATTACATATTCGCACGATCACTTGAGTATTTATCTGCCCTGGAAAAACCAAAGGCACATCGGATTCTTTCTGAAACGATGGTGGAACTCTGTATTGGTGAAATGGAACAAATCAGGGATAAATATCATTTGGAACAAAATGTCAGAAATTATCTGAGACGGATAAAAAGAAAAACAGCTCTTTTGATTTCTTCCAGCTGCAGTCTCGGGGCAATTGCGTCTGATGTGCCCGCCCATTATGAAAAAGCGCTGAACAGATATGGTTACTATATCGGAATGTCCTACCAAATCATTGACGACATTCTTGATTTTACTTCCACAGAGAAACAGTTGGGAAAACCAGCAGGAAGTGACTTGATGCAGGGTAATTTGACGTTGCCGGTATTCTATGCAATGGAAAACCCGGACTTCAAGGAAGAACTGAACAGACTTTTTGCGGTTCCGGAGGATATTAGCCATGAAGATATCCGTCCATTCATCGATATGATCAAAAATTCGGATGTCATCGAAAGATCGTACGCTTTGAGTGATATGTACCTCGACAAGGCCTATAAGTCTTTGGAAGAATTGCCTGATATTAAGGCGAAGCAGACTTTGAAAGATATAGCAAAATATATAGGCAAAAGAAAATCTTAAACAAATTGCCAATTCATTGAATATTTGATAGAATTTATTAGGTTAGCGCTTTCATACATAATCTTGTTGGAGAGGTGTATTCGATGGAGAAGACTTTCTTGATGATCAAACCAGATGGGGTACAAAGAAACTTGGCGGGGGAAATCATGGCACGCTTTGAGAAAAAAGGATATAAACTGGTCGGCGCCAAATTGATGCAGATAACAGAAGAATTGGCCGAACAGCATTACGGTGAGCACAAGGGAAAACCTTTTTACGAGGAGTTGGTCGCATTTATCACTTCAGGGCCAGTGTTTGCGATGGTCTGGGAAGGGGAGAATGTGATTGCGGTCGCAAGGCAAATGATGGGCAAGACAAATCCTCAAGAAGCTTTACCAGGTACAATCAGAGGCGATTACGGGGTGACTGTCGGAAAAAATGTCATTCATGGCTCTGATTCTGAAAAAAGTGCCCAACGGGAAATTTCTTTATTTTTCGAAGAAGGACAACTATTGGATTATGAGAAAACGGCCAGTGCCTGGCTTTAAAAAAGTGTTTAAGATAATTTTTATCCAAATATACAGGAAACAACCTTCCAAAGCGGGGGTTGTTTTTCTTTTTTCACAAATTGTTATTTATCTAGCAAATGCTACATAATCCAGTCTTTTCAAGATAGTGGAGCAGGTTGATTAAGGTATCCCAGAATGAGAACCATGAAAGTAATGGATATCAATCTGATGAATCAAGATTATGAAGGGAGCGGTGGTGTCTTTAAAAATGACAATAACCTGGTTATGGTCTTGATCGGCAAATCGGGCCACTATTATTAAAAAATTTAGTCTTGTAAGCGTTTACTATGATTTATATGCACACATGGGAAAGAAGGTATGATATAGTAGTACAAAAATTAAAAGTATATGGAGGTATAATCATGCGCTATCTTACTGCCGGTGAATCACACGGCAAACAACTTACAACTATCGTAGAAGGGCTTCCGGCTTTAATGCCTCTTACAAAGGAAGATATAAATGAGTCATTGCTCCGCAGGCAGAAAGGACACGGCCGCGGAAAAAGAATGCAAATTGAAAAGGACCTCGTTGAAATAGCAGGGGGTGTAAGACATGGTTACACCTTGGGCTCGCCGATAGCTATGGTTATACATAATGATGACTTTAAACATTGGGAAGACATTATGGGAGAAGATCCTTATCCTGAAGGGCAGAATATCAGGAGGACTGTGACCCGCCCGAGACCCGGGCATGCAGATCTGAACGGGGCGATGAAATATGGCCACAGGGATATAAGAAATATTTTGGAAAGGTCCTCTGCCAGGGAAACGGCTGCAAGAGTAGCTGCCGGGGCAGTTGCAAAAACATTACTAAAGCAGCTCGGCATCGATGTTGTAAGTTATGTGAAAGAGATAGCAGGCATTCAAGCAGAAGACAAAACAGATCTGTCGATCGATCAGAAAAGGCAAATCTCTGAGGATTCACCTGTCCGCAGCCTTGATGAAGAAGCGGGACAAAAAATGATGGATGCGATTGACCAGGCTAAAAAGGATGGGGACTCAATCGGCGGTGTAGTGGAAGTGTATATAGAAGGTATGCCTGCCGGAGTAGGTTCCTATGTTCATTATGACCGGAAGCTTGACGGAAGAATCGCGGGGGCAGTTGCGAGCATCAATGCCTTTAAAGGGGTGGAATTCGGAATAGGCTTCGAGGCCGCACGGATGAACGGCAGCCAGGTCCACGACGAGATTGCTTGGGAGAAGAATGTCGGTTACTATCGGAAAACGAATCGCTTAGGTGGATTTGAAGGTGGCATGACGACCGGGATGCCGATCGTTGTGAAAGGAGTCATGAAACCAATTCCTACTCTTTACAAGCCGTTGCAAAGTGTCGATATCGAGTCGAAAGAGCCATTCAGCGCAAGCATTGAACGATCTGATTCTTGTGCAGTTCCTGCAGCAGCTGTCGTTATGGAACATGTTGTGGCATTTGAACTTGCAAAAGGGTTGTTGGAACAGTTCCCTCATGACCAATTCCCTAAATTGAAAGAATCCATTGATCAGTACCGTGAAGAATTAAGGTGTTTTTAATGGATTCATTAACTATCCAATCCAGTTCTGGTCAATATAGTGTTCATGTGGGAACAAAAATAAGACATAATTTGGCAGCTTTGTTAGAGAAAAACTACCAACAAATAATGATCATCACAGACAGTTCTGTTGCAGAGTTATATCTGGAGGATATTATTGAATCACTTTCCGGAGGAAGTGAAATCTTCACCACTGTCATACCTGCAGGAGAACAATCTAAAAGCAAGGATGTCTATTTTGATTTGATTACGGATTGTCTGGAAGCCAATTTGGACCGCCATTCGCTTATCATAGCACTTGGAGGCGGAGTTGTCGGGGATTTGGCCGGTTTTGTGGCCGCTACGTACATGAGAGGGATTGACTATGTGCAGGTTCCGACAACCATTTTGGCGCATGACAGCAGTGTCGGTGGCAAAGTAGCCATAAATCACCCGGAGGGAAAGAATATGATCGGCAGTTTTTACCCGCCGAGCGGCGTGATATATGATGTCGAAACATTGTATACATTGCCGGAAAGTGAAATTCGTTCAGGTTATGCGGAAATCGTGAAACACGGGTTGATCAGTGACGAAATTTACTTTTTGGATGTGGTGGACAATGCGAGTGTTTTTAAACTCTCCGATACTATGCTGATGGACCATATTCGCAAAGGAATTGCGGTAAAGGCGGAAATTGTCCAACAAGACGAGAAAGAAACGGGCATACGTCAATTTTTGAATTTCGGACATACTCTCGGCCATGCATTGGAGGCGGAGTTAGGCTATGGCAAAATCACTCATGGCGAAGCAGTAGCAGTCGGAATGTTATTCGCCATCAGGGTTAGTGAACATGTCTATGCTATTGAATTGCCTTATGACAGGCTTTTAAAATGGCTGGAATACAATCGCTACCCACTCCAATTTAAAGATATTGATATTCCTTCTATCATCCATAGAATGAAAAAAGACAAAAAAGCCAGGGATAAAACAGTTCAAATGGTATTGTTGAAAGGGATTGGAAAACCATCTGTAGAAAAAATAGCGGACAATGATCTTGAAAAGCTATTAATACGCTTTTTTAATCAAAATGCTGAGTTATAAAAAGAAGGTTGGTGAGTAAATGATCAGGGGAGTAAGGGGAGCCACAACAGTAGAAGAAAATGAAGGACAACAAATAATCGAGAATACCAAAAAGCTGATCGAAGAAATGGCAGATGCGAATGGCATTATGCCTGATGATATAGCAACGGTTTTGGTATCCATGACTACTGACTTGGATGCAGTTTTTCCGGCTAAGGCTTTGAGAAAACTTGAGGGATGGACGTACGTTCCAGTCATGTGTATGCAGGAAATAGAGGTCCGCGGCAGTCTAAAGCAATGTATTCGAGTAATGATGACGGTCAATACCGACAAGACACAGGAACAAATCAACCATGTATACCATCATAAGGCAAAACAGCTGAGACCAGACTTGCTGAAGTAGAGAGGAGCTTTTTAGAATGGAAGGAAAAGAAGTATTAAAAGGGATGAGTCCTTATAAACCGGGCAAACAAATAAAAGAGGTCAAAGAAGAGTACGGGTTGGAGCGGATTGTCAAGTTGGCATCAAATGAAAATCCGTTCGGCTTCTCAGACCAGATCAAAATATCAGCCAACGATCTTATAAAAAACCTGGAAGTATATCCTGATGGATATTCTACAGAGTTGAGGAAGGCACTCGCCGATAAACATCAAGTGAACGGGGATCAGATTGTGTTTGGTTGTGGATCTGACGAAGTAGTGGAAATCATTTGCCGTACATATTTAGATGCAGGAAAGAATACTGTCATGGCTGCTCCGACATTTCCTCAATACAAACATAATGCTTTGATTGAGGGAGCAGAAGTCAGAGAAGTTCCTTTAATAGACGGTTACCATGATCTAGATGGTATGCTTTCAAAAATTGATGAAAACACACGAATACTGTGGCTTTGCTCGCCGAACAATCCCACAGGTACGTTAATCGACAAAGAGAGCTTTGATAATGTGATGGAACAGTGCCCGAGTCATGTGTTGGTTGTAATGGATGAAGCGTATTATGAGTATGTTGAAGCCGGTGATGCCCCAGATATCGTCGGTTCGATAAAAGACTACCCGAATCTTATGACATTGAGAACTTTCTCAAAGGCCTATGGATTAGCGGCACTTCGGGTTGGTTATGGAGTAGCCGATGAGGAAGTGGCAAGATTGCTGAATGTTACCAGAGGGCCTTTCAATACCACCACAGTAGCACAAAAAGCAGCTCTTACGGCGTTGCAAGATCAGGATTTCCTGACTGCTTCTGTTCAAGAAAACAAGGAAAACAAACGGCAGTTAATGAATTTTTGCGAGAAAAACAATTTGACGTACTATGATTCTGAAGCTAATTTCTTGTTTATCAAACTTCCGGTTAAGGGAGATCAAATATATGAATTTCTCCTTAGTAAGGGATTTATTGTAAGGTCCGGTGAAGCTCTTGGACACCCGAATGGAATTAGAGTCACCATTGGAAGCAAAGAGGATATGACACACCTCGAAGAGCACATTGCAGCATTTCTTGTCTCCGTTGAAGAGGGGATCCAGTAGTGAAGGAAACAGTATTGGTAGCGGGACTGGGACTGATCGGAGGCTCGCTCGCACTGAGTATCAAGCAGACAGGCAGGTATAAAATAGTTGGTTACGATATAAACGGCAAAACGCTCGAATACAGCTTGATGAACGAAATAATTGATGAGGCATGTGGAAATTTCGAAGAAGCTGCCGAAGATGCAGATATCATCCTCCTGGCAGCCCCTGTTTCCAAGACTATCGAGCTAATCGGCCGACTATCGGAGTTGGAATGGAAGAAAGAAGTGATTATTACCGATGCTTCATCGGTTAAAGGTCCGGTTATGAAAGCGGCGCAACTGTTGAAGGATCCGGCGGTTACGTTTATCGGAGGCCATCCAATGGCGGGATCTCATAAAAAGGGAATCCAGGCTGCGAAATCCCATTTATTCGAAAATGCCATCTATGTTTTGACCCCATTCGAAGACTGTACTGAAGGGAAACTTGAGAAACTGAAAGAATTACTTGCACAGACAAAGAGTAAATTTATGAAGCTTAAGCCGAAAGAGCATGACGAAATGACGAGTGTCATTTCTCATTTTCCTCATTTAATCGCTTCATCCCTTGTACACCAGGCAAAGAATTGGCAGGAAACACATTCTTATATCCCTAAACTTGCAGCGGGGGGTTTTCGGGATATAACCAGGATCGCTTCGAGCAATCCGGAAATGTGGCAGGATATCTTTTTTCAAAACCGGCATAGCATGACACAATTGCTTCAGGATTGGATTTCGGAAATGGAGTCGTTAAAGCTGCTGCTAGAAACCGGCAACAAACATTCCATGTATGATTACTTGCAACAAGCAAAGGAATATCGAGATGGGCTTGGCCACAAACAAAAAGGTGCAATCCCGTCATTTTATGATTTGTTCGTGGATATCAGAGACCAGCCAGGAGCACTGCTCCGAGTGGTTGAGCTTTTGGCGGGTAGGAATATAAGTATTAATAATATTGAAATACTTGAAATCAGAGAAGGAATAACCGGTGTCTTGAGATTGAGTTTCCAGGATAAGATTTATCAAATGGAAGCAGAGCAGACACTGGGTGATAAAGGGTATGAAACCATGATTCAGGACTAAGGGGAATTATAAAATATGACTAAGACGCTGAAAAAAGTTGAATCATCTTTGCACGGGAAGATTTCAGTTCCTGGAGACAAGTCCATTTCTCACCGGGCCGTGATATTTGGCTCGCTGGCAGAAGGGAAAACAGAAATAACCGGTTTTTTAGACGGCGAAGACTGTATGAGAACCATCGATGCCTTTGAAGCTTTGGGGGTCAAAATTGAGAAGGACGAACAATCAATAATAATCCATGGCAATGGAGTAAGCGGATTGAAAGAGCCTGAAAGACCGATCTATCTAGGCAATTCAGGAACCACCGCAAGACTTATAATGGGAGTTCTTGCCGGTCTGCCTTTCCATTGTGTATTACATGGTGATGAGTCGTTGTCAAACAGACCGATGGATCGCATAACCGTACCGCTCAGGAAAATGGGTGCAAATATTGATGGACGGGAAGAAGGAAAATACCTGCCGATTTCCATAAGGGGGGGCAATTTGCGAAACATTCAATTCCAAAGCCCTGTAAAAAGCGCCCAAGTAAAATCCGGAGTGTTATTAGCCGGTCTGCTCGCTGATGGAAAAACAGAAGTAAAGGAATCGGCGATAACCCGGGATCATACAGAACGGATGCTTCAAGCATTCGGGGGGATGGTTTCGGTTGAGGAGGACCGCATTTCCATTGATGGCAAGCAATCATTAAGAGGAGCTAATGTCCAGGTTCCAGGAGATATTTCCTCTGCATCATTTTTTCTGGTAGCTGCGGCGATAGTCGAAAAGAGTCATGTCACGCTTGAGAATGTAGGTTTGAACCAGACAAGGACCGGTATATTGGATGTATTGAAAAAAATGGGTGCTTCCATCCAGGTCAAAGTAAAAGATCCAATTGGCGGAGAACCTATCGGAGATATTACCGTGTCTTATGCTCCGTTGAAAGGGACTGTAATTGAAGGAGATATCATCCCGCGGCTTATCGATGAATTGCCGGTAGTGGCACTACTGGCTACACAGGCAGAAGGCGAAACCATCATAAGAGATGCCGAAGAGTTAAGATACAAGGAAACAGATAGGATCGCAGCAGTAGTGGAAACGTTGAAAACTTTCGGGGCAGATATCTCTGGTACGGAAGATGGAATGATCATCAACGGTAAAACTGAACTTTCGGGTGCCAAAGCAGACTCATACGGCGACCACCGCATCGGGATGATGATTGCGATTGCTTCTCTTATCGCCAAGGGTGAAGTCCAGTTGACGAATCCGGAATGCATCAATATATCCTATCCGGAATTTTTCGATGATCTGGCTAAAATTTCTTCCACATTATCATAGTATGGCTGACACCTTCATACCTTGTACAAATCCATAAGGAGGAGTACAAGTATGGAGGTTTACTGTTTTTACAGCGATCTTATTTACGAAGAAGAGAATTGGCAGTCAAAATGTATACATGTGGAAGATGGAAGATTTGTAAGATCACATAAAGTGAACCCGGTAGAAATGGTGGTGGATGGCTTCTGGATCGGACCCGGAAAAGTTTATGTTGATATGGAAGAACCGGTTTACTTTCAAGCCAATTCGAAGGAAACGGTCAAAAGTTATATTGATCGTGGTTGTACATTATTACTCTGTCAGCTGCCTGTATACAGCAGCCAGCACTTCAAAAGGAAGTTTTATCAATTCAAAGAAAAACTTGCATATCTTCCTATCGATTATATGATCGTTCCCCGAATACCTCTCCCATATTTAAAGACTGAACAGATACGCTTTTTCGGAAGGAAGAGACTTCCTTTTATCATTGTTGAGCTTGCTACTGAGAAAGAATTGTGGAAAGTGAAATGGGAGTGGATTCAACAAGCACAAAGCTTGTCGGGGATCCATCTTTTTTTCACCATGGAAAACAATCAGGCTCCGGACAAACATGTCTTACACGCTTGGAAACATGTCGTCGATTCGTTTCTCATTTCCTCTTCCTATGAAGAAATATCTCATCTCCCTTTGCCGAAAAAATTGCTGAGGATAACAGGAATTTCCCCATATAAAGGCGAATTATTACCTCAAGGCAGTGCAGACTATAATTTATTTCCGATTGATAAATTCCCATCCATTGATGAACCCGAAAAATTCCGATATCATAAAGCTAGTCCGGTTGTTACAGTTGCTGGAGGAAAAGTGGTAATGGCCAACCAGCAAGTAGAACCGGAGATAGGAAGAGGATATTATCAAAAAGTCTCAATACCGAGACATTTTTTGTGAATAGAGCAGATAATCGCAGGAATTGATGACTGTGTTGTAGAAAGAAAGGGTGTTCCAGATGGAGGAAATACATCAAGCGATCAAATTGATGGAGCAAAATAAAACGGAAGAAGCAATTCAGGCACTGGAGAGTTATCTTCCTTCAGCAAACGAAGAAGAAAAGTACACAATTGCGGAATTGTATATGCAATGGGGAATGCTGGAAGAGGCCAAGCATATATTGAATGTTCTTTCCCAACAATATCCAGCGGAGCCGGAACTGAAATTGATGCTTGCCGAGATACACATCGATTTAAACGAAGACGAAGAGGCCATCGATGTGCTCAACAGATTCACACCAGAAGATGAGGAATACTTAGAGGCCTTGATTCAATTAGCGGATCTATATCAGGCCCAAGGGTTATTCGAAGTTTCCGAACAAAAACTACTAGAAGCGAAAAATATCGATCCACTGGAACCCGTTATTGACTTTGCGCTGGGTGAACTGGCTTTCTCTACGGGAGAGTATCAAAAATCTATCCCATATTATGAAAAAGTTTATGACAACCAACGGGTGATAGGAGATATAGAAGTGGGGATCAGGCTGGCGGAAGCCTATGCTGCCACAGGAGAGTTTGAAAAAGCCATTGAGTACTATCAGGAATCGGAAAGTGAAAATCCGGATAACCTCTTTAAATACGGATTTACGGCTTATAGAGCCGGACGCCTGGATATCGCTATCAAGGTGTGGGAACAACTTGTAAGAAACGATCCATATTACCAATCGGTTTATTTGTTCCTTGCACAGTCGTATGAGTCGGAAGGAATGGTGCAGGAAGCTTACGACACTGCAAAAAAAGGCCTGAATACCGATGAATTCAATAAGGAGCTGTATCACCTTGCCGGAGTATTGGCACACAGGCTGGGAGATCAAGGAGAAAGCTACAGACTTGTAAGAGAAGCGGTATCTTTAGACCCGGGCTTTAAAGAAGCGGTCCTTTTCTTGGTGGAAAATTACAAGGACAACGAGGACTATGAATCTGTCGCAGAGTTGTTATCGACTCTTCTGGAGAATGGGGAAGAAGATGCAAGCTATAAATGGGAACTTGCCAAAGCTTATCGAGAGACAGAATCATATGATGAGGCATTAATTCAGTACCAGGAAGCATATAATAATTTTAAAGAAGACTCAGATTTTCTTAAAGAATACGGGTATTTTCTAGTGGAAGAGGGGAGGACAGAAACAGCAAAAGAAGTGTTTTCCAAGTATTTATTGTTGGACCCTGCTGATTATGAAGTGGAAGAATATCTAATCCGATTATCCCAAAGTGAGGAATTTTAACTCTCTTTCAAAAAGGAGGGAGCACCAATTTGAATACACCCATTTCTATAAAAGATAAAAAAGAATTTATTCGTTGGTTTTTAAGAAATTATCAATTGAAAAGAAGAGAAAGCGTATGGATACTTAACTATTTGATCAATCATGAAAAGCTGTTGGAAAAGGTCCATTTTATCAGGGAAGCCCGTTACTGCCCCCGTGGTATCGTCATCTCTTCTTATTGTTCTGAAGAGGCGCCGTTCCGCTTTTATAAGAACCATATTGTAACAACAGATGCCGAGAAATCTTTTCACGATATTCGGTTGAACCGGAAAGAACCTGTGTATATTCAGCTCAATTTTAAAAATTCACACCAATGTGCATCGTATGTGGCTGTATTGGAAGACAATCCGTTCTTGCCGGATGATTACTTCATAACCGAAAAGGACCAAATCGCCGCAAAGGATTTACTGGAGAGCTCTATTTTTGAAACGCAAAAAGAAAAAATACAGAAAAAAATAGACTATGCCTTGGATAATAGAGACAAAGAAGAATTCCAAAGACTATCCATTAGCCTGAAAAAACTTGAGGAACAGTATGCCCACCATGTCAACTCTAAATAAATGGCTTAAACGGGAATTATGGAAGACAAATTTTGCTTAGCTAAGTGAAATTTGTCTTCTTTTATGATAATTTTAGATAAGCGAGATAGAATAAGAAAGGAAGTGAAAGCTATGCGTTGGACGAAAAGTGACTTGGACCTGTATTTTTCGGCTGAAGAATATGTGGACACCCTGCTTCTGCCGCTTCTCCCAATATCCCTTGAGGACAACAGTTCAATGGAAAAAAGTTCGATTCAATCCGAGTCGATGAGCATTTTTGTCAATCAAATGGAGAAGCTGTATAAAGGAAGGATTTTTTTGTTTCCTACATATAATTATCTTTCTTCTGCTGATTTGGAAAAAGAAACTGCCAGATTGAACGAATGGGTTTCGAAGGCGATGGACAAGCCGTTTCAGCATGTTTTCTTTTTTACATTCGACCATCACTGGAAAAAACACGAACGGAATTTGGAAGGAAATCTACTTTGGCTTCCAGCAATACAATCCGGCGATATGCATGCTGCCGAGACACAAAACATCATAAAGGAACAAATAGCCCAGATTACCGAATTGATCAAATCTTACTGGTAGTCCGGAAACTTGTATTGTAAGGCTGATAATTTATTGACCGGACAAACAGTTTGCGCTATCATGGTAATGTCCTAGTAAACTTATATTTACCATGTATGTCGGATTTTAGCATAGAGGGGGGTAAACCATGAGTGAAAAGAAACAACAAGTATCCCGTCGTCAATTTCTAAACTATACACTTACAGGTGTTGGGGGGTTTATGGCTGCCGGTATGCTTGCGCCAATGGTTCGGTTCGCGATTGATCCGGTATTGACTGCACAGACTTCAGGTGATTTCAAATCTGTTGCCAATGTGGACGACATTACCGAAGAACCGCAGCGAGTCGATTGGGAAATTGACCAGGTTGATGCCTGGTATGAATCTACTGTAACGAAAACTGCGTGGGTGTATAAAGATGAAAATGGCGATATTGTTGCGTTGTCGCCAATTTGTAAACACCTTGGCTGTATGGTTACTTGGGCTGGGTCGGAAGAGTATCCAGACGAATTTTTCTGTCCTTGCCATGAAGGGCGTTATTACAAAAGTGGAGAAAACGTACCTGGTACTCCGCCTTCAGAGGGCTTGGACTATTATGAGTACAAGATTGAAAATGGTTCTTTATTGCTTGGACCTACTAAACCGAGAGGGGAGGCGTAATAGATGCTTCAGAGATTATATGACTGGGTTGATGAGCGGATGGATATTACGCCATTGTGGCGGGATATCGCTGACCATGAGGTGCCTGAACACGTAAACCCCGCACATCATTTCTCTGCGTTCGTTTACTGCTTCGGGGGACTGACGTTTTTTGTCACAGTCATTCAAATTTTGTCAGGCATGTTCTTGACGATGTATTACGTACCGGATATTGAAAACGCTTGGAGATCTGTTTATTATTTGCAAACTGAAGTGGCACACGGTCAAATTGTCCGGGGAATGCATCACTGGGGAGCCAGTGTAGTTATTGTAATGTTATTCTTACATACCTTGCGTGTCTTTTTCCAGGGTGCCTACAAAAAACCAAGAGAATTGAACTGGATGGTCGGAGTTCTATTGTTCTTTGTTATGCTTGGGCTGGGATTGACAGGATACCTGTTGCCTTGGGATAACAAAGCGTATTTCGCCACACAGGTAACCTTGGAAATCGCAGAAAGTGTTCCATTTATAGGAGAAGCTACGAAAATTCTCTTATCGGGAGATCCTGAAATTGTAGGAGCCCAAACATTAACCAGATTCTTTGCTGTTCATGTTTTCTTCTTGCCTGCTGCATTATTTGCACTAATGGCAATCCACTTTATCATGATCAGGAAACAAGGGATTTCTGGACCACTATAAAATGATGAAGATTACAAAAAGGAGGGAAAGCTGTGCATAAGGGTAAAGGGATGAAATTCGTCGGCGACTCACGTATAACAGCCGAACGGAAACCTAATATACCAAAAGACTATTCTGAATATCCGGGAAGAACAGAAGCATTCTGGCCTAACTTCCTTTTGAAAGAATGGCTGGTCGGAGCTGTTTTTCTCGTTGGATTTTTATGTATGACTGTGGCCCATCCCGCCCCTCTTGAAGGGCTTGCCGATCCGACCACTGCTGGCTACATACCGCTGCCAGACTGGTATTTCTTATTTTTATATCAATTATTAAAATATGAGTTTGCCAGTGGGCCTTGGGTGGTGCTCGGAACGGTCGTAATGCCTGGATTGGCATTTGGCGGACTTTTGCTTGCACCGTTTCTTGATAACCGACCGGGCAGAAGGGTATCGAAAAGACCGATTTCAGTATCCCTTATGTTAATAAGTATCGCTGCAGTATTCTGGCTTACTTATGAAGCTGCCGAACATGTTGATTGGGAAACAAGAGCAGAAGAAAATACTCCAGAACTGCCTGTAGAAGTTGAAATCGACACGGAAGATCCTGGGTATGCTGTTTATGAGCAAAGCTGTATCAATTGTCACGGCGAATCACTCGAAGGTAGTGCAGCGGCACCGTCTTTAATCGGAATAGAGCATGATGTAGACACTATCAAAGACATTGCTGTAAATGGTATAGGTGATATGCCTGCCGGGCAATTCAACGGCTCTGAAGAAGAACTTCAGCAATTGGCTGAATTTATCGTCTCTGTAAACGAAGAAAATAACGAATAATACCACTCAAGCCCCCGCCCGGCAGAAGGCGGGGGCTTTGTATCTGATGGAAGTGGAGCATGGGCAGAAGGCGGCCGTGTTTTGTACTGTACTGCATTTCATGAAAGGAAAGGAATAATTTATGTACCGATACATATTAACGAATAAGACTTTTTTATGGTTGTTGCTTATTGTCAATGTTTTGGGGACGATTTATGGTTATTTCTGGTATGGATCCCAGCTTGCTGTAACACCGGCAATTTTTTTGCCGTTTGTCCCGGATAGCCCCACCGCCAGTCTGTTCTTTGCAGTTTTTTTGATTTTCTTCATTAAAGGCAAAAATGTGCCTTATATAGAGGCTCTGGGCATGATAACCTTGTTTAAATATGGTGTTTGGGCTGTAATGATGAACTTGCTGGTCTTAGCCGTGACTGGTGATTTAGCCTGGCAGGGATATATGTTGATGGCTTCCCATGGAGCGATGGCAGTTCAAGGATTGTTATATGCGCCTTTCTATAAAATCAGAATGCGGCATATCGTAGTGGCGGCAATCTGGACATTGCATAATGATATAATCGATTACGTATTCGGTATGATGCCTGTATATTCATCCTTATTAGATCACATGGATCGAATAGGATATTTCACTTTTTGGCTAAGTATTCTATCTATCTTTATCGCTTATATCATGACCGTGGAGAAAGGGAAAAATACCCTTAGTCATATGTGAAGAGTGTGTCCTGTTTTGGTCTAAACCTGTCCTTCTTTTCATACATTGAGAGTGAATAGTAAGGAGAGGGGATTTCTATGAAAAAAACAGGGCTTTTATTGTTGATGTCACTCATAATACTTATATGGAATCTGTTTTCGAATACGGAAGTTGCCGCCCATCATTCCGATATATATTCTACCGTTCATCAATTCACACGGCTTGTACAGGAAGGCAGACATGAAGATGCCTCCAGACTTTTAGATGAACATCGTGCTGAATTGGAAAAGTTCATAGAAGAGCATTCGCCATGGGACAAGAGTGAGAAATTGAAAGAGTTGGTAGACAGTACTATTTTAACTGTAGAAAATCGGGAGAAGCAGAATAGAGAAAAATACTCCCAAGCATTGAAGCTGTTACTAGTAATGGATACACTGCAAGACGATGACAAGGCATTGCTTTCTTCATGGACAAGTGATCTTCGCTCCGAAATCGCCTCTTTACAGGAAGACGGAAATTTGACAACAGAAGACATGGCCAAAGCAGCTGAGTATTGGGAAGTGATAGCACCGGCTCTTGAGCTTTCCATTCCCCAGTCTGATTTCGAAGCACTTTCTTCTGCTGTTTCAGCAGGGGAGTTGGCTATTGATCCAGAAGAGGAGAATTTGGCTTCGGTAACCGGGCAACTGCATGATCTGAATTTTAAACAAGAAGACAATATAAAGAAGAGCATTACCTTGCTGATCATGGTGGTTTTAGTCGGAGGAGTTATTATTACAACTTTGTCGTATGTAGGTTTTAAAAAATACAAAGGTGAGAAAGATAAAGTAGGGAATAGAAGTGAAAACAGTTGACTATTTCCGGCTTTTTGACTAAAATTGACCTTAAGTAAGATAGATTTTTCACACTATGGAGGAATGGAAATGTTCTCATCTTTAGGCGGCTATTTAATCTATATCGCCCTATTGCTGATTGTCCCGCTTTGGGCACAATCAAAAGTGAAAAGCACATACAAAAAGTATTCAAAGGTTGCTACTTCGTCGTATATGACAGGACAACAGGTGGCAAGAAAGATATTGGATGACAATGGCTTATTTGATGTCAGAATCGAAGAAACCAGAGGAGTACTGTCAGACCATTATGATCCAAGAAAGAAAGTGGTCAGATTATCGAGCGACAATTACCATGGACATTCCATGGTAGCATCAGCAATTGCTGCTCATGAAGTAGGCCACGCTATACAGGATGCTGAATCATATGCGTTTCTACGCTTCAGGCATACATTGTTCCCGCTTGCAAATCTCGGTTCAAACCTATCGTTCATTCTTATTCTGGCTGGTGCCTTAATGGGATTGATGAATCTCGTTTTAGTAGGGATTGTATTTATGTCTTTTGCGGTGCTGTTCCAACTTGTTACGCTGCCGGTGGAATTCAACGCTTCCAATCGGGCGATGGGACAATTGGTGTCCAGCGGAATCATCCGTAACAACGAAGAGCGCCAGACAAAAAAAGTCTTGAACGCTGCTGCTTTGACTTACGTAGCTGCCGCACTGGTAGCCGTTGCCGAATTGATCCGCTTTGTATTAATGTTTCTAGGACCGAGCGAAGAGTAAATAAAAAGCCGATTCCCGAATTATTGGGGAACCGGCTTTTTTTAATCGTTTAGCGGTTTTTTGTTCTCGTCCAGTGTGAACCCTTCTCCTACTACGTCATGCACCGAGGTCACCGCCACAAACGCATGGGGGTCAACTTCGTGGATGATGTTTTTCAATCGGACGATTTCGTTCCTGGCCACAACACAGTAAAGCACATCTCGTTTCTCACCTGTATAATGACCCTTGCCTTGTAATACGGTAACACCCCTGTCCATTTTCTCCATGATTCTATTAGATATTTCTGTACTGGAGTTGGAGATAATAGTCGCCCCTCTTGCTGCATATGCGCCTTCCTGGATAAAATCAATTACACGGGCTGCTACATAGACAGCTACAAGTGTGTACATGCCTTCCACCAATTCAAGGTAAGTCAAAATGGAAGTGGCGATGACCAAACCGTCAAATAGAAACATTGTTTTACCCATGCTCCATCCTGCATATTTATATACAATTCTTGCGATGATATCGACACCGCCTGTCGTCCCACCATAGCGGAAAATGATACCTAGCCCTATACCGATCGATACTCCTGCAAACAACGCCACCAGAGTCATATCCGATTGAAGATAAAGCTGGTACTGATTGTTTTGAAAGACACTTAAAAACAGAGACACTGCCAATGTGCCGATAACTGTATAAAGAAAGGTGTTCCTGCTTAAAAACTTCCATCCTACGATAAAAGCGGGAATATTTAGCAAGATGTTCGTTACAGCCGGATCCCACCCCCATAAAAAGTACATCAACAGAGTAATACCGGTGAATCCGCCTTCGCCCAGTTCATTCTGCATATTAAAATGGACGATCCCAAAAGAAAAAATAGCTGCCCCAAGCAGGATAAATAGTATATTTTTCAATTTCAAACCCCAAAATGCCACATTCTCACCTCTACGATATAATTTGAAAAATTAAAAGAGCAGTCTGACTTTGTTGCGCTGGATGAATCATTTGTCAAAATTTCTCCTTTTAGCTAACATGATAAGTGATAAAATTATATGAAGGCAACTTTTTCTGACTTTTGCCTGATTTGAAGCAATACATAAAGGAGTTCAGTCATGAATAATCTGAAGAACTATACCACCAAGGAAATGGAACAAAGGGTTGACCGTTATATTTCCCAATTTAAAGAAGGTTATTTTTCACCGCTCAGCCTGATGGCCAGGTTGACGGAAGAAGCGGGCGAACTGGCAAGAGAAGTCAACCACCGGTATGGTGAAAAACCAAAAAAACCGAGTGAAGATGATAGTACAATGGAAGAGGAACTCGGCGATTTGTTGTTTGTGATGATTTGTTTTGCCAACTCTTTGAATATCAGCCTTTCTGATGCTTTCGAGCTGGCAATGAATAAAATTGAAACCAGAGACAAGAATCGTTGGACAAGAATTGAGGGAAAGGAAGTAGAAGATGAATAAAATAAAAATTATCGTCGCAGGTCCCCGTGGTAAAATGGGCAGTGAAGCCCTCAGAATGATAAGCAAAGAAGAAGGCTTGGAACTTGCTGCATGTGTTGACAGAAAAAATGGAGGAAAACAAGTTAAAGATGTAGAAGGATTGCCCCAGTTCGATGCATACATATATGAAGATTTAGAAGAATGTTTTCAATCGGTTGAAGCCGACGTCCTTGTGGATTTGACTACTCCTGAAGTCGGCTATAAGCACACGAAGTTAGCATTGGAATACGGTTTGCGCCCTGTAGTTGGTACGACGGGATTCACAGAGGAGCAGTTGGCAGAGCTCACCGATTTGGCAGAAAGGAAAGAACTGGGAGTCGTTATTGCTCCTAATTTTGCATTAGGGGCTGTACTGATGATGCAATTTTCCAAATGGGCGGCAAAATACTTCCCTGACGTGGAAATAATCGAACGCCACCATGATAATAAACTGGATGCGCCATCCGGTACTGCGGTGAAAACAGCCCAGTTGATAAAAGAAGCTAGAGAGAGTAAAAAACAAGGCCATCCCGATGAAAAAGAAACCATTGAAGGTGCCAGGGGAGCAGATTTTGATGGAATGAAAATTCACAGTGTGAGGCTTCCCGGTCTTGTGGCACATCAGGAAGTAGTGTTTGGGGGCTCTGGTCAAAATTTGACTATCAAGCATGATTCCTTTCACAGAGAATCATTTATGTCGGGAGTTAAGCTGGCAGTCGAGCATGTCATAAAACTTGATATGCTGGTGTATGGACTCGAAAATTTACTGGATTGAGGGGATAAAAGTGAATATAGCTTTAATCGCGCATGATAAAAAGAAAGCGGACATGATCAGTTTTACAATTGCTTATACCCATATTCTCAAGCATCATCGCCTGTTTGCTACCGGTACGACGGGGAAAAAGGTAGCAGAATCAACGAAAATGGACGTCCACCGTTTCCAATCTGGCCCCTTGGGAGGAGACCAACAAATCGGAGCCATGATTGCGGAAAATGACATGGATGTGGTGATTTTCTTCCGTGACCCGTTGACGGCACAGCCGCACGAACCTGATGTAAGTGCTCTTATGCGCTTGTGTGATGTGTATCAAATTCCGCTGGCCACGAATCTTGGCGCTGCTGAAATTGTGATCCGCGCATTGGAGCACGGAGATTTCCAATGGAGAGAGATTGTACAGAAAAAAAAGGAACAAGGAAATAAATGATGAAAAAAATCGGAATAACTTGTTATCCTTCAGTTGGAGGATCAGGTATTATAGCAACCGAATTAGGAAAATTACTGGCAAAGAGAGGTCATGAAATCCATTTTATCACTTCCAGCCTTCCGTTTCGTTTGAATAGTGTTCGCTCGAATATTTATTTCCATGAAGTGGAGGTAAATCATTATCCGGTCTTTAAATACCCTCCGTATGATTTATCACTGGCCAGTAAAATGGCAGAAGTAATCGACCGGGAGAAGTTAGATATCCTGCATGTTCATTATGCGATGCCCCATGCGATATGTGCTATTCTTGCAAGAGACATGGCAGACCATGATGTCAAAATCGTCACTACCTTGCATGGAACCGATATTACCGTACTCGGAATCGACAGAAGCTTAAAGAAAATGATCAAGCATGGCATAGACTTGTCTGATTCGGTAACGGCGGTTTCGAACAGCCTTGTAGACCAAACAAAAGAGATGCTGGGTGTGGAAAGAAAAATCGAGGTAGTCCATAATTTTATCGATGAAAATGAATACTACTATCGTTCCAGTAATGATTTGAAAAGGCAGTATGGTATAAAGGAAGAAGAAAAGGTCATTGTTCATATATCCAACTTCCGGAAAGTGAAACGAGTACAGGATGTCATTCATGCTTTCGAAAAAATTTGCGGCCAAATGCCGGCCAAGTTGTTGCTGGTCGGAGACGGGCCCGAACTGTCTGAAATGTATAAGCTGGTTGAAAGTGCAGGACTTAGTGACAATGTTTTATTTCTCGGAAGACAAATAAACGTTGCTGATATATTGTCTATATCGGATTTGAAGTTGTTATTGTCCGAAAAAGAAAGTTTTGGGTTAGTACTGCTTGAAGCGATGGCCTGCGGCGTTCCTTGTATTGGTACAAATATAGGTGGAATTCCCGAAGTCATCGAAAATGGATACAATGGTTACATTGCAGAACTCGGTGATGTCGATCAAGTTTCCAATATGGCATTGGATATATTGACCAATGGGGAATTATGGAAGCGTATGTCTCAAAACAGCATTTATACAGTTAAAGAAAGATTCAACTCAGACAAAATTATCTCCGAATATGAAAAAATATATGACAATTTAATGTAGACAGGTGATTCAGAATGGTTCCGGACTCTTTCTCTTCAGCAGAAAAAATATTGGAAAAGCTTGAAATGAACGGCTACAAGGCTTACTTTGTCGGCGGGGCAGTACGTGATTTGCTGCTCGGCAGAAAAGTCGGCGACATCGATATTACAACCTCGGCCAGGCCGGAGGAGGTTCAAGCATTATTCCACAAAGTCATTCCTGTCGGTATCGAACATGGTACTGTTATTGTAAGGATGGATGGCGAATCTTTTGAAACGACGACATTCCGTGTAGAAGCTGGTTACTCTGATTTCCGTCATCCTGACCGCGTCGGTTATGTCGATAATATCGAAGAAGATCTGTCTAGACGTGATTTCACCATCAATGCAATGGCGATGGACCGAAGAGGAAACATAATAGACCCATTCCGTGGCAGGGATGATATCGAGTCTGGATTGATTCAGACGGTGGGGCAACCTGTCGAGAGATTCCAAGAAGATCCGCTGAGGATGATGAGGGCAGTAAGGTTCTGCAGCCAGCTTGGTTTTTCCATAGAACAAACCACACTGCATGCTTTGCAGGCACAAGCCCCATTATTGAAAAATATTGCCGTTGAACGGATAGCGGTAGAATTGGAAAAAATGTTTCAAGGTTCAAATGTCAGAGAGGGTGCCGGTTTGTTGAAACAATCCGGACTGACTGAATACTTTCCTGTTTTCAGCAACAATCAATCATTCATTAATCAGCTCGCAGAAACTGCTGTGCCTTTGTCTTCTTTCCGGGAGATGCTTTGTTTCTTTGTTGAGGTACTGCCTGCCGTACCTGTTGATGATTGGGTAAAAGAATGGAAACTTTCCAATCGGGTGGGCAGGGAGGCAAAGCTTTTATCAACTCTCCTTCGCCAAAGCCGTCGCCATGGAATTGGACCTTGGCTTGTCTATCAGCTTCCTGGAGAAATGATTCCTGGTTTTGCAAGCCTTTATTCTTTGTTGGTGGGTTCCATAACTGAAAGAGAATTGCGTCGACTTAAGGAAGGTCTGCCTATTAAAGACAGAAAGCAGCTGTCCATTAATGGAAATGATTTGGTGGATATGTACCCTGAAAGGAAGAAGGGGGCATGGATCAAAGAATGTCTGGACACTATCGAAAGGTATGTTGTCACGGGGGAAATATCCAACAACAAGCAAGATATAAAGGAGTGGATAAGGAATCATGACCACACGAAATAAATTAATCGAGATTCTTTCAAAAAACAGAGATGGTCATATATCCGGGCAGGAACTTTCCCTCCAACTGGATATTTCCCGGACTGCTGTGTGGAAACATATGAAAGAGCTCGAGAAAGACGGGTACGGGATAGAAGCAGTGCCGCGAAAGGGATATCGGATTACCGACTTTCCCGACAAACTATCAGCAAATACCGTCCAATGGGGGCTTAAGACAAATAAAATCGGCAGGAGAGTCATACATAAAAAAGAAGTACTGTCGACCCAGATCATAGGCCATCAGCTTGCCGCCGAAGGAGCTCCGGAAGGAACCGTGGTTATCGCGGATGAGCAAACAGCAGGCAAAGGCCGGATGAACCGAAAATGGCATTCGGCTAAAGGTGAAGGTATTTGGATGAGCATTGTTCTCAGGCCCGGGATAATGCCTCACATTGCTCCACAAATCACTTTGATGACAGCGACAGTTCTCGCCAATGCAATTCAAGAAGTGACTGGATTGAATCCGCAAATTAAATGGCCTAACGACATCATGATTAACGGGAGAAAGACAGCGGGAATACTTACAGAAATGCAGGCTGAACAAGACCAGGTCCAGTACATCGTGCTCGGAATCGGTATGAATGTTAATCAATTGGAAACAGCCATGCCTGCGGAATTGCATAAAAAAGCGACATCGTTAAGACAAGAAACAGGACAGCTATGGAACTTGAATACACTCATTCAAACCATCCTTTCAAATTTCGAGTCGGCATATGACCATTTTCTTCAATATGGATTTAGCGATACCAAGCAAAAATGGGAAAGTCTTGCATATAAAATGGGTGAAATCGTAACGATCAATACTCCTGGCAGACAGTGGAAAGCAGAATTAGTTGGTCTGGCTGCGAACGGGGCAGTACAAGTAAGGACAGCTGATAATAAAGTAGAAACGTTGTATTCAGCAGAAATTCAATGGTAAGGGGAATTGAAATGAAAACCATAGTGCATTTTCAAGAAATGAAACGGTCCGGTGAAAAAATTTCCATGGTTACTGCTTACGACTACCCATCAGCGAAGCTGGTTCAGCAAGCGGGTATCGATATGATTTTGGTAGGTGATTCGCTAGGGATGGTTGTGTTGGGATATCCGTCGACGATCCAGGTCACTGTAGAAGACATGATCCATCACGGCAAAGCGGTGACAAGAGCGGCAAATGATACATTTGTGGTTGTTGACATGCCCTTCATGTCATACCATGTCTCATTGGAGGTTTCTCTCCAAAATGCTGCCAGGATATATCAGGAAACAAGTGCCCAGGCGTTAAAATTGGAAGGAGCTGCAACAGACACCCTCAAATTGATCGAAAAGTTGACCAGTGGTGGTATCCCTGTTATAGGCCACTTAGGATTGACCCCTCAATCTGTCAACGTGCTAGGCGGGTATAAAGTTCAAGGAAAGAACAGTGAAACCGCCCAGCAACTAATTACGGAAGCTAAAGCCCTGGAAAAGGCAGGTGCCGTGTCCTTGGTTTTGGAATGTGTTCCGAAAGAATTGGCAGCCCTTATTACAAATACAATTGACATTCCTACCATTGGTATAGGTGCCGGCAATAGTTGCAGCGGCCAGGTTCTTGTTTACCATGACATTTTGAAATATGGAGTGGAAAGACTTCCTAAGTTTGTTAAAGAGTACTTTGATGCTAATACAGAGATGGTTCTTGCATTGGCAACATATCACCAGGATGTCAAAACTGCGACTTTCCCGGAAGACAGACATTCTTATTCCATGAATACAGAATTACTGCCAGAGACAGGTGGGTTTGATGATGGAGATAGTTAGATCTGTAGCCAATCTTCAGCAATATACCTGTGAGTTTAGGGAAAAGGGATGTAAAATCGGTTTTGTGCCGACGATGGGTTTTCTTCATGAAGGGCATCAACGGTTGATGCAACAGGCTAGAGCAGAAAATGATATCGTTATTGCAAGCATATTCGTCAATCCTCTACAATTTGGTGCCAACGAAGACTATGAAACATATCCCCGAAATGAAAATCAGGATGTTTCTGTGTCAAAAAGCGAAAAAGTGGACATATTGTTTATCCCTACCGTGGCGGAGATGTACCCGGAAGAACCGTCTATTACGATGCAAGTAACGAAACGGACAGAAGCTTTATGTGGAAAGTCAAGGCCAGGACACTTTGATGGTGTGGTGACGGTGCTTTCAAAACTGTTCCATATTGTCAATCCGCACAATGTTTATTTCGGAAAGAAAGATGCACAGCAAGTCGCAGTAGTCGATGCGTTGGTGAAGGATTTGAACTTCCCTGTGACAATCGTTCCGGTAGATACGGTTAGAGAAAATGATGGGCTCGCAAAAAGCAGCCGGAATGTGAATCTAACCAAGGAAGAGAGAGAAGAGGCTAAATTTTTGTATAAAGCCTTGAGAGTGGGGCATCAATCCATAATTGACGGAGAAAAAAATCCTATTACTATTGTTAAAGAAGTGAAAGCATTTATAAAGCAGCACACCCGTGGTAAAATAGACTATGTTGAATTGCTTGATTACCCGGAATTGACCTCTATCGATGAAATCAGCGGCCAGGTGATTTTGGCAGTTGCTGTCTTTTTCGACAAGGTTAGGTTGATTGACAATATGATTATCCAGTTGGACAACAACTCCGGTATGGAATTGTAGGAGGAGAAGAGATGCTTCGACACATGATGAAAGCGAAAATTCATCGTGCCCGTGTAACAGAGGCTAATTTGAATTATGTTGGAAGTGTAACGATTGACCAAGATATAATAGAAAAAGTCGGGATCCTTCCAAATGAGAAAGTGCAAATTGTGAACAACAACAATGGCGAAAGACTCGAAACATATGTTATACCAGGAAAAAGGGGAAGCGGTGTTATATGTCTTAACGGTGCTGCAGCCAGACTTGTTCAGCCTGGCGATATCGTCATAATTGTTTCTTATGCAATGTTAACAGAAGATGAGCTGGCCGCTTACTCGCCCAAAATCGCCATCATGGATACAGATAACAACATCGTAGAATTAATAGAAGAAGAACCACCATTAACCTTCTTGTAAGAAAGTAAATGAATAGTGACGGGCATCGGCCCGGATATTTATGAAAACTCTTATCAAAGCAGGTATTGATAAGAGTTTTCCTTGTCTTTATGAAATCAACCACTCTACTATCAGGAGGTGGATATATGAGAAAATATGTCGTAGTCGATTTAGAAACAACCGGGCACACACCTTCAAAAGGAGACAAAATCATCGAGATCGGTATAGTGGTGATAGAAAATGAACAAGTCGTGGAGGAATTTTCATCATTTGTCAATCCGAACACCCCTATTCCTTCATTTATCACAAATCTTACTGGGATAACGGATGCAAATGTGGCGGATGCTCCTCATTTCGAAGATATTGCCAATGAGGTCATTGGATTGTTTGCTGATGCTTACATAGTAGCTCATAATGTACCGTTTGATTTGGGCTTTTTAAATTATGAAATACAGGCAGCCGGATTAACGCCATTAA
The DNA here is from genome assembly GCF_900156915.1 of Sediminibacillus massiliensis. Lineage (GTDB taxonomy): Bacteria > Bacillota > Bacilli > Bacillales > Amphibacillaceae > Sediminibacillus_A > Sediminibacillus_A massiliensis. Next base: position 481,234 of record NZ_LT732535.1, read on the forward strand.
AACAGCCGGTTATCGATACAGTTGAATTGTCGAGGATCATGTTGCCTCAGGCACCGGGGTTCAAGCTAGGTCAGCTGTCCGATTACTTGGATTTACAGCATACTGACCCACACAGGGCATTGTCAGATGCCACTGTAACATCAAAACTGCTTATTCATTTACTCGAAAAGATAAGGAATCTTCCATATGAAACCTTATATCAATTACAAGAATTGGAAGGCACGCTAAAGAGTGATTTATACTTTGTGTTGGATTATTATATGGAAGAATTGTCTTTCACTTCCCCAGTAAGGGATGATTTGGAAGTATTTCGTGGAATTGCCTTGAAGAAAAAAGAAAAAGTCCCCATGGAAGATTCTTTTAAGCTTCCTTCTTTCGGCGACTTTGTTGAAGAAATTTACAGGCCGGATGGCAAAATAGCTTCACAAATGGAGAATTATGAACCGAGATCAGGGCAGGCAGAGATGTCCGAAGCGATATATGACGCTTTCCAATCTTCCCAGCATGCTCTTTTGGAGGCAGAAACGGGGACAGGAAAATCGCTGGCTTATCTTATTCCCGCGCTTTACGAATCGGTGAAAACGGGTCAGAGAATTCTAATCAGCACTCACTTAACCCAACTACAGTCACAACTGCTTGAGAAAGAGATACCAGTACTGAGAAAAGTTCTCGATTTCCCGTTCCATGTAGCACTAATTAAGGGAAAACAACATTACTTAAGTTTAAGCAAGTATGAAAAAGAACTATTTTCCGATCAGCCGGATAATTATGACATCACGTTGACCAAGGCAATCATATTGGTCTGGTTGACTGAAACGGTGACGGGTGATATAGATGAGATCCAACTTCCTTCAAGCGGGAAAAGTTTCTTCCGCAAGGTGTCAACGGACTCAGAAGAGTATATCGATCCTAAGTCCCCATGGTTCAGCAGGTCCTTTTACCAATATGTGCGCTATCATACACAAAAAGCAAACCTAGTGATAACGAACCATTCCTTGTTGTGTGCAGATATAAATAGCGAACACACCCTGCTGCCTTCCTACAACAAGGTGATTATAGATGAAGCGCACCATTTGGAAGGTACAGCCGCGAAGCATTTCGGTTTGAAGCTCGATTATGTTTCGATTCAATATTTACTGAATAGCATTGGTTCTTCCAGTCCCCAGGATTGGTACGGAGGGATGATTGCCAGATTTGGGCCTTTACAAGAACAGTCGGACACAATTTGGGATCAATTGTGGCAACAGTGCAAGGAGGAAACGGATGATTTGTTCCGTTTTATATTTGATTATGTAATTGAAAAGAGCCGCAAGAACATCGCAGTAAATGATATAGGGCGGTACCAATACCGGCTGGATTCAGCGAGTGAACCTTCTGCCAAATGGAATACAGTCAAAGAAATGACCACAAGGCTCACTTTTTTTCTCAGGGATTTGATCCATTTGTTGGAAATGCAAAAAACTCAGCTGAAGAAAAACGAGATGGCGACAAGTGATGATTTGGATGGGATACAAAATAATATCGATAAGTTACAAGCATTGATGGATGATTTAGAGAGCATGTTTCTTTTTGACGAAGAGTCCATGGTTAAATGGGTGGAAATCGAAGCTTTTGGCGCCAAGAATGCTGTTTACTTGTACTGTGAACCTGTAGATGTTGCGAAAATACTGGCTGACAACTTGTTTGATGGAAAGGAAAGTGTCATCCTGACCAGTGCAACTCTTACCATGAAAAATTCATTCAAGTATATACGGGAACGGCTTGGCTTGAAAGAAGAGGAAGTGATCGAAAAAAGAATCATTTCTCCTTATCGATATGACCAACAAGTACAATTGATGGTACCGAGTGATTTTCCTGATATGAAGAAGTCCGGACAAGAAGAATTTATTATGGCGACGAGCGAGGCCATTTTATCGCTGGCCGAAATAACTGAAGGAAGAATGCTTGTATTGTTTACTTCCTATGACATGTTAAAGAAAACTTACAACATATTGAGAGAGTTTTCCGAAATAAACGATTACATGCTCATAGCCCAAGGGATTTCCAGTGGCAGCAGGGCCAGGCTGAAGAAAAATTTTCAAGCTTTCGACAAAGCAATTCTGTTGGGCACGAGTTCTTTCTGGGAAGGCGTGGACATTCCAGGAAGTGATTTGTCTAGTTTAATAATTGTCCGGCTTCCTTTCCAACCACCAGATCATCCGGTCTTCGAGGCAAAATCACAGCGTCTTCAGAAAACAGGAAAAAATCCATTCATGGAAATGGCCCTTCCTCACGCGGTGATAAGGTTTAAGCAGGGATTTGGACGTTTGATCAGGTCAAGTACCGACAGAGGGATAGTCTTTATCTGTGATGATCGTATTGTAAAAGCGAGATATGGACGCTATTTTACTGATTCTCTTCCAAAAGTCCCAATTACTTATGATACAACCAGTAAATTGATGAAAAAAGCAGACGATTGGATATGATACCTTTGGCATTTTTACATATCCTAGTTAGTGTAGGTAACTAGGATATGTAGGATGGGTGAGAATACATGAAGTATGTGATCGGCTGTTTACTGGCTTGGTCTGTGATGTTTGGGGCCTCTGTCCCGTCTGTGTCCGGAGAAACTGTCGTGGACTTGAACGAGAAAGAAATTTACCTTGCTTTTTTTGACTTGCCGGATGGAGAAGCAACCCTTATAAAAGGTTTGGATGAAACAATTCTTATTAATACCGGTCCGTCAAGAAGTGAAGAAGCACTGTTGGAAGATTTGAACGATTTAAACATAACAAGTATTAATTCGTTGATTTTAACCAAGCAATCAGCTGATTATTGTCAAAATGCAGAAAGGTTGATTGACAAATATAAAATAAAGGCAGTCATTCATTCCGGCGGATTAAGTAAGACATGCGAAAAGCAAGTCAGCAGCGTACCAAAGGAAGTCTGGGCAGAAGGAAAAGAGTACAGTTATCCAAATGGTGTATGTTTCAAAGTACTGAAAACCGACAAAACTGGCGAAATGTCCATGGAAATCCTTTTCGGCAACAATACCCTTTTGTATTTAAGCAACAGCGGAATTGAGGATGAAGACGAACTGCTTCAGTACAACCCTGATCCGCAAATGGTGAAAATCGGCGACTATGCACGGGGTAAATCACCGAGTTCCTTCATGCTTGACCGGATTGATCCTCACTTGGCAATTATTTTCAATAGTGAGAAGGGAAATCCCAATGAAGGTCTGATTGAAAGGCTGAATGAATCATGGATCGATGTCTATCAATTGGAACAGGTAGGGACGACAATCATCCGCTTGAACGAAAAGGATTATGAAGTGTTGAAAATGACTTAAAAAAATTGTGCGCCTGAATGGCGCACAATTAAAATTAGTATGGGTTAGAAAATTTTTAGTTGAAAATTACAGAAACATCACCTTTTACATACTGCTGGCTGTTATAATTATATGGGTGTTTGTTTTCTTGTTTTCAACTTTACTTATAGTGTTTGACAAAAGAAAAATGATATAAGTAACAAATATTGATAATCCGGCAAACATCTGCAATTTTCCACATAAACTGCCTTCATGCTTCAACTTGCAATTTAAATAAGTTATGATAATAGAAGCTGGTTCATCCGGCGGTGACAAATGTTATCGGAGGTGGTTTCTATGGATAAGAAAATCGAAACGTTGTCGACAGTTAAGATTAAGCATTCAGATGACTTATACAAGATCGTGGACAGCTTAAATAGAACTCTGAAGGAAGATGATTTAATGTTCGGGTTGGCATTGGATGATGAAGATGATGGAAAAGCAGTATTTACCATTTACCGTACCTGATTGGCTGAAATGGCTATCGGCAGCGATTCTGGTGATGCTGATTGTGCTTATAGGGTACACGTTTTATTTTATAAGCGGCATACAAAAAGAGAAAGAGTCCGGTTATCCGGAAGCGGCTGAAAGGGCTGTAGAGGAAACAAACATAAGTGAAGTTTCGGATGTCTCCCGTTACCACGGCGATACTTTGTATCACGTCATTTCAGGACAAACGGAAGACGGAAGCGATGCTATTGTCTATGTTCCTGAAGGGGAAGACACATCCATCCAATTTTTTCTGGAAGACAATTTGATACCTGTCGACCAGCTATTGTCCGAATGGCGCGGTGCTTGCAATAGTTGTGAGCTGATCGACTCGGTTTTGGCGATCGACGGAGAAGAACCATTGTTGGAAATCAAATACATAGATAAAAACAATCGTTTTGTCTTGGAATATTATTCCCTTTCAGATGGCGAAAGTTATGAGCGTTTTCGTTTAAATCGTTCAATAAAATAGGAAGGTGATGAATTTAAAATGGATCTTGCAAACAGGGTGAAAACTTTGACTCCATCTTCAACACTGGCGATTACAGCAAAGGCGAAAGCATTGAAGCAGGAAGGACATGATGTTATTGGGCTGGGAGCCGGAGAGCCCGATTTCAATACACCGAAACATATTTTGGATGGAGCCGCCGCTGCAATGAACGAAGGATTTACCAAATATACGCCGTCCGGCGGCATAGTGGATTTGAAAAAAGCTATTGTCAGCAAGCTGCAACAAGATCAAAATCTTGATTATAAAGAGAACGAAGTCATCGTCACGAATGGTGCCAAACACGCACTGTTCACTTTGTTCCAAGTTTTGTTGAATCCGGGTGATGAAGTAGTAGTACCAGCTCCATACTGGGTCAGTTATCCAGAGCAAATTAAATTGGCGCAGGGAAATCCTGTTATCATAGAGGCGAAAGAGGAAAATGAGTTTAAGATAACACCCGGGCAGCTGGAAGAAGCAATCAATGAGAAGACTAAGGCAGTCATCCTGAATTCTCCAAGTAATCCTACAGGTGTAATGTACACGAAAGAGGAACTGGAAGATTTAGGTGAAGTTTGTCTGAAAAATGACATCTTTATTGTTTCGGATGAAATTTATGAAAAATTGATTTATACAGATTTGAACCATGTATCCATAGCAGAGATTTCAGAAGAGCTAAAGCGAAAAACGATTATTATAAACGGGGTTTCCAAGTCCCATTCCATGACAGGTTGGCGAATCGGTTATGCTGTGGGTGACAATACAATTATAAAAGCCATGACCGATTTGGCTTCCCATTCAACTTCGAATCCTACTTCAATTGCACAGTATGCTGCTCTTGCTGCCTATCGTTCATCCCAGGACCAGGTGGAAGAAATGCGGAAGGCCTTTAAGGATCGCCTGGAAAAATTATACGAATGGATAGTGGATATTCCTGGAATTGAATGCGTAAAACCAAAAGGTGCATTCTATTTATTTCCAAATGTGAAAAAAGCAGTCGAAAACAATGGATTCGATAGTGTCGATCAATGGGTTGAAGCCCTTTTGGAGGAAGAAAAGGTCGCATTGGTACCAGGTTCGGGCTTTGGTGCTCCAGAGAACGTCCGGCTATCGTATGCCATTTCACTGGAACAGCTTGAAGAAGCTGCAAACCGTATAAAAAGGTTCGTTTTAAAACATCAATAAGGGTATCGGAGGTATTATTTTGAAAACGACTATTTCACAAGTTTCAAAACACGAAGGAAAAGAAGTTACCATTGGCGCCTGGCTGGCTAACAAACGTTCCAGTGGTAAAATCGCTTTTTTACAGCTAAGAGACGGAACAGGATTCATTCAAGGAGTAGTTGTGAAAGCGGAAGTTCCGGAAGAAACATTCCAATCCGCCAAAAACCTTACACAAGAAACATCACTATATGTTACAGGTACTGTGGTCGAAGACACTCGCTCGCCTTTTGGGTATGAGCTTCAAGTGAAAGAGATCGAAGTAATTAGCGAATCGGTGGATTATCCGATTACTCCCAAAGAACACGGCACAGAGTTTTTGATGGATAACCGTCATCTCTGGTTAAGATCGAAGAAGCAGCATGCAGTCATGAAAATCCGTAACGAAATCATCCGGTCTACTTACAGCTTTTTTCATGAAAATGACTACGTAAAAATCGATCCGCCTATCTTGACCGGCTCATCTGCAGAAGGTACGACAGAGCTGTTCCATACGAAATACTTCGACGAGGAAGCTTATTTGTCACAAAGCGGACAGCTGTACATGGAAGCAGCAGCAATGGCTTTCGGAAAAGTTTTCTCTTTTGGCCCGACCTTCCGTGCTGAAAAATCCAAAACCCGGAGACATCTGATTGAATTTTGGATGATAGAGCCGGAGATGGCCTTCATGAACCATGAAGAAAGTTTGGAAGTACAGGAACAGTATGTCAGTTATATTGCAGAAAATGTACGGAACAATTGTGCACTCGAGTTAAAAACACTTGATCGGGATATTACGAAGCTGGAGAAAATCCAAGCGCCTTTTCCTCGCATTACGTATGATGAAGCAATACAACTTCTTAAAGAAAAAGGATTCGATGATATAGAATGGGGTGAAGACTTCGGTGCACCCCATGAGACTGCTATAGCTGAAAGCTTTGATAAACCTGTGTTTATCACCCATTATCCTGCGGACATTAAAGCATTTTATATGAAACCGGATCCCAAGCGGACTGAAGTAGTATTATGTGCGGACTTGATTGCTCCGGAAGGATATGGAGAAGTAATCGGGGGATCACAAAGAATCGATGACCTCGAATTGATGGAACAAAGGTACCAGGAGCATAATTTGACCGGTGACGCCTATCAATGGTATCTTGAGTTGCGAAAATACGGAAGTGTTCCACATTCCGGTTTTGGATTAGGACTCGAACGGACTGTTGCTTGGTTTTCCGGTGTCGAGCATGTAAGAGAAACCATTCCATTCCCTAGATTGCTCAACCGACTGTATCCATGATAAACACTTCACTTGATTTAATCCCTTGCCACTGTATATGGTGACAAGGGATTATTATGTCAATCATGAAACCAGGTTCAATGTGCAATAATAAGGTAGAGGTGACACAACCATGTCAAGTAACAGGAACTATCAGTCATTATTTAAAGACCAATTGGTGATCCCGTCGCTTATACTGCAGAAATATCATGCTATCGGATTAACGGAATCAGAGGTTATGGTCATTTTACATATTCACCGATTTCAAATGAATGGAAACTACTTTCCTACACCGGTTGAGATAGCTCAGTTCACCACTCTCTCGGATCAGGAGTGTTCGAGCATACTGAGAAAGCTGATACAGAAAAATTTATTATTGATCGAACAAGAAGAAAACGACCGTCAAATTCTTAACGAGTGTTATTCACTTGAACCCCTTTGGGAGAGCCTTTATAATGATACGGGTCAATCCAGACAAGGCAACGAACAGCAAAAAGCCGAACAACAAACGAACATTTTCATCTTGTTTGAACAAGAATTCGGTCGGCCGTTATCCCCATTCGAAATTGAGACGGTCAATATATGGATTGACCAAGATAACCAAGAGCCGTCTTTAATCAAGGCTGCATTGCGCGAAGCTGTGCTAATGGGGAAACTGAACTTCAGATATATTGACAGGATATTGGGTGAGTGGAAGAAGAAAGGGATTAAATCTGTAGAACAAGCAAGAAAACAGAGTAAGGCTTTCCACGTAAACCAAAACAATCAGCAGGCCCAGGCGGAACGGTCAAACAGGGATGTTTCGCTGTATTATAATTGGCTTGAAGAGGATTGAGAGGGGAAAAAGAAATGTTGAACAAAACACAGGTTCGTCGCTGCCTCGATGTCATGGCTGAAATGTTTCCCGAAGCAGAATGCGAACTGACTCACGACAATCCATTTGAATTGGTGATTGCTGTAGTGCTATCTGCACAGTGTACAGATGCACTTGTCAATAAAGTTACAAAAGACTTATTTAAGAAGTATAAAAGTCCTGAAGACTACCTTTCCGTACCTCTTGAAGAATTACAAGAGGATATTCGGTCCATCGGTTTATATAGAAACAAGGCTAAAAACATCCGGAAACTATGTCAAATGCTATTGGATGAGTATGAAGGCGAAGTTCCTTCTACAAGGGATGAATTGGTAAAATTGGCGGGAGTAGGGAGAAAAACAGCAAATGTAGTGGCGTCGGTAGCATTTAATGAGCCGGCCATTGCCGTGGACACCCATGTAGAAAGAGTCTCGAAACGGCTTGCCATCTGCCGCTGGAAAGACTCGGTGCTGGAAGTGGAAAATACTTTGATGCGGAAAGTTCCGAAGGAGGAGTGGAGCCAAACACACCACCGTATGATTTTCTTTGGAAGATACCATTGCAAAGCAAAAAACCCAAACTGCGATGAATGTGATTTGCTGGATATCTGCCGAGAAGGGCAGAAACGAATGAAAGTAAGGGAGAAAAACATCGACCTTTAAATCGAGAAAAAAGGAGAAAAGGACAGCTGCCGTTATATTGGCAGCTGTCCTTTTCTTTATGTCATCGGTTATTCAGCTAACGTATTTCCATACCTCTGACCAAGCAGAAGCGTGTAGACTTCTGGATGCTTCGCTGTTTTCGTTGTTCTGTTCGTCGTTACCTGTTTCGGGCTCTTCTGCAGGTGGGGAATCCTCGTTAGTTTCCCCCTCATTATCGTTTGATTCCTGATTGTCTGCCTCATTATCCGAAGAGCCTTCACCATTTTCGTTATTTGCTCCCCCTTCATTATTACCGTTGTTGCCATTACCATTACCATTACCGTTTCCTTCGTTATTGCCGGGATTTCCATTGTTGTTTCCTTGTCCATTATCGTCGTTACCATTTTGATTATCCTGATCGTTTTCACCGTCTTGGTCTTGCGGAGCATCTTCTTGGTTTTCTTCGTCTTGTTGTTGATCTTCTTCTTGTTCATCTGCATTATCTTCCGGTTGTTCCTCTTCTTCTTCCTCTTCACCTGGAACTTCGACCTGAACGGAGACTGCTTCACTCGAGTCATTATCACTGATGGCTTTGACGGAAATTGTATAAGTCGTACCTGGATCGACGCTGCTTATTTCGATACTTTTATCATCGGTTGTCGATAAATTGTTGAGTGACCCACCGGTCCCGGCACTTATCTCGAAAGCAACATCTTCATCACCTTCGTAATTCCATGTTGCTTCTATCGAATTCGATTCTTCATTATAAGAAGCGGAAAGACCGCTGACAGGATCGAGCCGGTCGAATCTTTGCGAAGTCTTAGATGGTTCATGGCCTTTTACAAACAATTCTGTAACGATGCTAGATTGCGGTGTATATTCACTAGGCAGTCTGGCAGGATTTGAACCTTTTTCGACTGCTACTTCGACGACAGAATCTGGTTTTTCGAAATCGGCAGTTTCTTTCCCTTGAGATATTTTAGCCATCGTTTCCCGGAAAATGTCCTGACCGACTTGAGTATATCCAGACGGAATAGTGGTGGAACTCTGATCATATCCGGTCCACACAGCGATTGTATAATCAGTGGTGTAACCACTGAACCAGGCGTTGTTTGCACCATCTCCGCCAGCTACGTTTGTCGTACCTGTTTTCCCCGCAACTGGAAGGCCAGGGACATTTGCACGGGTTCCAGTTCCTTCAGTAACGACACTTTTTAACATGTCTGTGATCATATATGCCGTATATTCGTGCATTGCAGGTTCGGATTCTGGTTCAAGTTCGACCGTCCGGCCGTCACTATAGACTACTTTTGTAACAGAGTAAGGTTCTGTATATATTCCTTTATTACCGAATGCACTGTAAGCTCCAGCCATCTGAAGGGATGTAACACCTGTTTCGGTTCCTCCGATTGCATCACGGATTGTCATTCTGTCATCCGCGAACTCAATTCCAAGCCCCTCGGCGAACGGCTGTGCGACATCGTAACCTATTTCTTCGAGTGTCTTGGCTGCAGGTACGTTGAGCGATTGTTCCAATGCATAACGCATACTGACCCAGCCTTGGAAAGTTCTGTTCCAATTCCGGATAGCACTGTCACCTACTTGATATGGAGCATCATCATTGATTTGATGATATGTCGACCACTGATTATGCTCGATCGCCGGTCCATAAACGGTAATCGGCTTGATAGTAGATCCTGGCTGTCGGCCGTTGCCATCGATCGCATAATTCCATCCGCCTTTGGAATCATCAAATTTTCGGCCTCCTCCAATCGCCCTGATTGCTCCACTTGAAGTGTCGAGAACAGAGACGCCTGCCTGGAATTCATTGTCGGGATATTGGATTGGATTATCATCGCTGTTGCTTAACAAGAATTCTACTTGTTCTTGGGCAGCTGGATCTAGTGTTGTATGGACTTCCAATCCGTCACTATAAATATCTGCATCAAGTTTTTCTTTAACCTCTTTTTGCACTTGCTGCAAGAAAGCTTCATATGGAGAAGAGTCCGGCCGGGAATCGGAGTCAACAAGCATGGATTCGACCTTGACTTGCCGTGTCTCTTCCGCTTCTTCTTCGGTTATTTTGTTATGTTGTACCATCAAACTCAATACCGTATTCATTCTTTCTTGTGCAAGGTCAGGATTTTTGGTTGGATCATAGGCACTTGGCCGTTGAGGCAACCCAGCCAATAAGGCCGCTTCGGGTAAAGTCAACTCACTTAAATCTTCTTTGCCGAAATAAAAATCGGCTGCTTCGGCTACTCCATATACATTTCCATAGTAGATCCTGTTTAAATACATTTCCAGTATCTCTTCTTTCGAATACTGGCTATCTAAACGAAGGGCAAGCCATTGTTCCTGTACTTTTCTTTCTAGTGTTTTTTCGGGTGACAGGAAAGATCCTTTAATCACCTGCTGTGTAATCGTACTTGCTCCTTCAGCACCGAATCCGCTTCTGAAGTTTGCCAAGACAGCAGCACCAATTCTTCTGAAATCAATTCCTATGTGGCTGAAGAATCTTGAATCTTCCGTCGCTGTCACAGCATCTATTAAAATAGGCGGGAGGTCATCGTACTCGATTTTTGTTCTTTTTTGATCCCCGAGGTTTGCAAATTCTTCTCCGTCTTTTGTGAGTACCTTTGTAGAAGCTGGTACTGATAGTTTGTCTGCGTCAAGTTTCGGAGCTGTTACAATATAATATGTGAATAGTCCGCCTATACCTAATCCAATCAATAAAATGATGATGCCGATTATTTTAAAGGCATTTTTCCATAATGGTTTCTTCTTTTTCTTAAGCTGTTTTCGTCTTGCTGTTCGAGATTGGCTGTTTTCTGCCATAACTCATCTTCCTCCGTTCTAAAAATAAAGCTGGTCCACTGCTTGCAAGTAATCTACCCTTGCCTGGTACTTGAAGGGGATTATGATACCAGCCTGTTTGATTTCTTCATATGAAATGGATTTTTTCCCCCCATTATATTGACTTTCCCAGAACTGAAAAAGTTTCACTCCCGGAAAAAGAAATGTTTTATTATATACACTGAATCTGACAATCAGAAAACTGATCCCGCCATGTTCGATCACTTCTTTCATGTGATCAATCTGATGTTGATGTACATTTGAGAGGGGAAAGGACGTCTTATTTTTTGTCTGTTTAGCCTCGAAATCAATGTACTTACTGCGATAGACTCCATTGTAGTCTGTAGTGGAAGCCTGTTTGAAATAGGCCTCCTTAATCACTGCTGCACTTCTTTTTGGGTAATCCACTTTTACGATTTGTACGGGAGTCGGTTTCTTGTGGATCACTGCTTTCCTTGTAGAAAGATAAAATTCATTGGTTTCATTGATGTCATCCTCCAGGCTCATCCCACGGTTGGCAAAGGCAGGACTGGGGGAGTTGGCATTTCCACGCAAAGAAGCCTTCTTTCCGTTTGGATAATTCATTATCATACCTCCTGTGCATGACAGTATCATACCAAAAAAAGAAGATTTATGAGAGTTATATTTAAAAAAAATTATGACATTTCCTTTATACTGCATGATTCTTGCACACAATAAACCTGAGGTGAAGCAAATGCAGCAGACAAGGACAACTCTAATAAATTATATCAAAACTGTAACAGAACTAGCGAACACCGACAATATTTCCAGGACGAAAGCATACCTGCAATTTTTCCTGGCATTTCCAGAAATAAAATGGTCTTTCCTGGCGAGCATGGTATCCAGAAATGCTGGTTGGAATATCACGGATCTTAAAACGCCCCTGTTTAGTGAGTTCCTTCCAGAACATATAAGGTGGCAGTTGTTTTCCACTTATGAAAGAGCAAATTGGCTGATATTTTCCGACGCCTTCCCGCAATTGGTTACCTATCAACTTTCAAAGGACCATAAAAGGCCATTGTTCGACTTACTGCCATCTTTCAATGTATCCAGCTATATGGTCAGTGAATGGATGGCTTTTTGGGAAAAAGGTGTGGAAAATAGATTAATGAATGCATTGATCATCAATGAGCAGAATGTCATACAACAGCCTGTCATTAAGAATCGATATTATCGTAAACATGTTTTTTTCAATTTCCCTTATATTCTTCAAGATTTTTTGCATTTGAATGCTGTCCTTCTGCCAACCATTGATGGAGAGTTGGTCGGGACATGTGTTCATGATTTTTCTTCTCTTGATAAGCGGATCCAGTTGGGAAACAAACTTGCATTCAAACTTTTCAAATCCGGCTTCTATGAGAAAGTCATCGATTTTGCAATGAAAACCGAGCATACAGGTTCAAGAAGGGATTACGAACAGTTTTTGCATGGAAATGACGGCATTACACCAGGTCCTTGTTTACGACTGGTTTATCCTGTTATCAGCCACCGTGATATTATTCGGAATGATTGGTACTTAAAAGGGGGTATAAAGAAAAAGTGGCTGAGGATAAAGGAAACAGGGGACAACGATGTTACCGCTGAAAGCTTCTACCGGAAACGGGCTTTGCTGCAATCATTGTCCAAATTGAAAAGAGAATGGTTGTAAAAAAAGGGCTGTCTCAGAGATGACAACCCTTTGTCTATTGTCCGGATTAGACAGAAGGTCTGTCCGGTCCTTCCAGTTTTTTATCACCGTAACCTCTTTTTTTCTCTGTTTGTTGACTTTTCATCGGTTTGCTTTCCCTTGCTTTAGGTTTTTCACTCATGGTTATCCCTCCTTTTCTTTTAGTTTTAGACAGTGTCCGGTAAAAAATACGACCAGGCACTATTTTTGTATGTTTTTTTCTAGTTTTGTCAGCCTGGAAGGGGAAGAAGAAAAAAAGCAGAATACTTTCTTTAATATCCGAAAAAAAGGAGAGGTATAAATGAAAACTGCACATAAGGAAGTAGTCAAAAGACCCGGAGTTTCCAAGAAGGAATTTGAAAGAGCTTATGTGGAGCTTTCTGACCGTTTGCGCATTATTGACCAGAGACTTTCTACAAAAGCGGATGACATCGTATTGACGATGACACTTGCCCATAGAAATGAGATAGATGAGCTTCAAACAGAGGTCATCAAACTGAGGGAAGAGTTAAATAAGGTTAAACCAAAACCAATAGATACGGGACAATTCTCCTTTAAATCACAGAAGCGTTCTCCCTCTGTTTTCAGAAATCTTTTCAAAAGAATGCAAATTGCCCGCAAATAATGATAAAGTAGATGTGAAAGGCGGGAAAATTTCATGGAAATACAACATATTACCCTCCAATTGAAAGATATATTCCAAAACCTAAGAAACCGTTATGAAACAAACGACAAACCGGAGGATAGAAGGGACAGGGAATTTTTTTCTTTCGTTAAAAAAGAGACTACTCCTGTTCACGACTTGATTGTAAAATGGGAAGAGCATGCCTCTGCATTCGTTCAAAACAAACAGGTCAGCGTCCATCCTCAACAAGTTGCTTCCACCTCAGAAAATTTGCAACTTCTGCTTTTGCATAGCTATTACATCGATGTGAAACGCAAGAGATATATGGAATTGTATCAATCCGTTCAATATGTATTTGATTTGTTGCTGAAAGATATCGGGAAACAAACTTCCTGACAACAGGACCAAATTCTATTTTTCTCTCAAAGAAAGGATTGCTGTCATAATGGAAAAAATCGATTTACTCAATAAAGCGAAGGAAATACGAGCGAAAGCATATACACCTTATTCCAAATTTCCTGTTGGTGCTGCTTTGCTTACAACTTCAGGGAAAGTTTATTCAGGCTGTAATATTGAAAATGCAGCATACCCTGTCAGTCTTTGCGCTGAGCGGGTTGCCATCTTTAAAGCCATTTCGGAAGGAGAGACCGATTTTTCCGAAATGGCCGTCGTCGCGGACACCGGTCGGCCTGTTCCACCTTGTGGTTCTTGCAGGCAAGTGATGAGTGAGTTTTTTGACAAGAAAATGCTTATCCATATCGGCAACCTCCATGACGATCAAAAAACGATGACAATGGAGGAGCTGCTCCCTTTTTCTTTCGAACCAAGCGACCTGCCGGCGGAAGAAGTGTAAGCAAGTCATTAATTAGTAACTTTTCCTATAAAATAGGTTAATGTCTTAGACAAGTACCGGCCACTTATCATAGGTTATTAGTGAACCTATAATTAAGGAAGGAGAGACTTGTTATGAGACGTCATCATGGCCCGCATCATGGATGTATGAAGCCTGCAAATCAAATCGTTTATCCTACTAAGCATAACGTGGTCCATAATTGTTATGAGGAGAATGTTCAACATGTTCATCCCTCTCATACGACCGTAATGAATCACCATTTAATAAAAAATAACCATGTTTATCCACATTCCACTTCAGTACAAAACACAGTTGACAGTGTGGACCTGTACGGAGGTTCCTTTAATGTTCCCGGCAACCAGGTGGCCGGTGCTGCTACACCTCCTTTCGGACCAGGCAGCCAGGTGGCCGGTGCATCGACTTCACCATATGGCCCCGGCAGCCAGGTAGCAGGTGCGATGAGTCCGGGAGGCCCTGGAATGGGACCATACGGACCAAAAGGATGGAAAAAGAACAAAAAATGGTGTTGATAAATAAAAGAGCTGGACAACAGGCCAGCTCTTTCCTTGTTGACAAGAGGAGGTGAACGGAAGATGAAAATCCTGACAGTTACAGGTTACAAACCGATGGAAATGAACATCTTCAAACAGGATGATAAGCGGATAGAATACATAAAAGCTGCAATTAAAAAAAAGATAATATCATTTATAGAAGAAGGTTTGGAATGGGTATTGATATCGGGACAGATGGGGGTAGAGTTATGGGCCGGGCAGGTTGTGCAAGAGCTGCAGGACACTTATGACATCAAACTTGGTATCATCCCGCCATTTGAAGATCAAGATCAAAGGTGGCCGGATTCTTTAAAGATGATATACGAAGAACTTGTCCTTCAGGCAGATTTTCACCAGCCGATCTATCATGGTGGCTATAAAGGGCCTTATCAATTCAAAGCAAAGAATCAATGGCTTGTCGAAAAAAGTGACGGCTGCGTAATCTTGTTAAATGAAGAATTTCCTGGCAGCACCCGCTTTTTTTATGATGTTGCAGCATCGGCAAATCAAAAGAATGGTTATCCGATTTATTTGATCACACCGATGGAGCTTGAGGAAATAGTCAACGACATACAGATGGAAAATCCGGAACATTGGGATTGAACAAGAGTTAAAATTGACATTTAGCAAATGTTTTGAAAAAATAAAGGATAAGTTGGATGAGATATGAGGTGATAACAATGGGGTTAGACCGTATTCAATTAACTGGAAAAGATATATTGGAAAAAAACTTTAAAACTGGTATGCGTGGGTACAATCAAGAAGAGGTTGATGAGTTTTTGGACATTATCATCCAGGATTATGAAGCCTTTCAACAAGAAATGGATAAATTAAAACAGGAAAATGAACGCTTAAGAAAACAATCCGATCAGTCAAGGACTAGATCGACTACGACGAACCACCAAGTGAATTATGATATTCTGAAGAGGGTTTCCAATTTAGAAAAAGCTGTTTTTGGAAAAAAATATGCAGATGCCGATTCTTGATCTATTGGATTGGTAATCATTACTAGTGCAAAGCGTCTTACCATTTGATATAATCATTATTGTCGCATTGACGTGTGCAACCAATCATATTACAATAGATAAGCAATCGATGAATGTTTGAGTAATCGCTGCACATTTATGTGTAGAGGAAAGTCCATGCTCACACAGGCTGCGATGCCTGTAGTGTTCGCGCTTGACGAAGTCATAAGTCAAGGTAATCCCCTTTGGGGATTAACGGCAGGGATGATGCCTAAGTCCTTTGAGGATATGGCATCGCAACCTTGAAAGTGCCACAGTGACGTAGTCAGTCAGGAAACTGTCTGAGTGGAACGAGGTAAACCCCGCGAGTGAGCAACCCAAATAATGGTAGGGGCATCCTTTATTAGGGAAACAGAACCGAAAGAGGGCCAGGCTCTAGTCTGGAGATAGATGATTACTACTTGCGTACGAGGCTGACCACCGTTTGCAGTACAATAGTACAGAACATGGCTTACAGAACATTCAGGGGTCTTGCTTACAATTATTACATCATTAGTAACCCTTTCTTAACCCGGAGGCATCGGATAGAAAGGGTTTTTTGTTTCTTTATTAGGGCAATCTAACCGATAGGAAGCACTATGGCAAAGAAAGGAATCAATACATATGAACCAGCAAGTAACATTGATAGCCACAGCGGCGATGGGCTTGGAATCCATCGTAGCGAGAGAAGTGAAAGATCTTGGGTATGACGACGTTTCAGTGGAAAATGGCAAAGTGATCTTCAACGCGGATGTTTCGGCTATTCCGAGATGCAATCTGTGGCTCCGTACCGCTGACAGAATAAAAGTGCTTGTCGGCGAATTCGAAGCAACCTCTTTTGATGAGTTGTTCGAGAAAACGAAAGCTCTCCCATGGGAGTCATATATTGAAGAAGATGGGGAGTTCCCTGTTATCGGGAAATCAGTCAAGTCTAAATTGTACAGTGTATCGGACTGTCAGGCGATAGTGAAGAAGTCTGTAGCCGAACGACTTAAGCAAAAACATGGGGTGGCGTCCTGGTTAAAAGAGACTGGCGCATTTTATCGGATAGAAGTGGCACTTCTGAAAGACAAGGCGACTTTGACGATCGACGCATCAGGAACTGGGCTGCATAAACGCGGTTACAGAATTGGACAAGGAGAAGCTCCCTTGAAGGAGACCTTGGCGGCCGCTCTCATCAAATTGACAAACTGGACCCCTGACCGTCCATTCGCCGACCCTTTTTGCGGCTCTGGTACAATTCCGATCGAAGCGGCGATGATAGGGCAAAATATAGCTCCGGGTTTCAATCGTGAATTCAGTTCGGAAAACTGGCAGTGGATCGGGAACAAAACGTGGGAAAGGGCACTTGAAGAAGCCGAGGACCTCGCCAACTACGATCAACCCCTGGATATCACAGGGTCTGATATCGACCATCGTATGATAAATGTGGCAAAGGACAATGCGATGGAAGCAGGTTTGGGTGATTTAGTTGATTGGAAACAGATGCAAGTGAGGGATATTTATCCGCGGAAAGAACATGGCTATCTTGTCGGTAACCCTCCATATGGTGAAAGACTGGGGGACAAAGCAGAGGTTGAACAAATGTACAAGGACCTTGGCAGGGCAATGGAAGATCATCCAAGCTGGAGCGTTTATATTTTGACCTCTAATGAGAACTTTGAAAAACTCTATGGCAAAAAGGCTTCAAAAAAACGGAAACTTTTCAATGGCTTTATCAAGACGGACTATTATCAATATTTCGGCAGGCAATAATGGGAGGGGAAGAAATGGCGTCTATTCAACAGTTGGAAAAAGAATTCAGTGAGCTGTTAAAAGAGAGGAAGGCATATGAAGAGGCTCTCGCTCTGATTCAATGGGATTTAAGGACCAAAATCCCCTCAAAGGGAGTGGATCAGCGCTCGGAGGTAATCGGTATCTTATCAGAAAAGCTTCATTTACTTTCCACTTCTGAAAGAATCAAACATTTAATCGATGGGTTAAAAGGAAAAACTGACAGTCTTATTCTCCAAAAGTCATTGGAAGAATGTGAAGAAGAGTATGAGAGAAACCGGAAAATCCCCAATGATGAATACAAGTCATTCATTATGCTGCAGTCAAAGTCCGAGACTGTGTGGCAAAAAGCAAGAGAAAATAATGATTTTAAACTACTAGAACCATACTTGGAAAAATTGGTGGAATTCAATAAGAAATTTGCAGATTATTGGGGATATGAGAAACATCGGTATGACGCCTTGCTCCATTTATATGAGCCGGGGGTGACCACTGAAATTCTGGATGAAGTGTTCCCTAAATTGAGGGAATCACTCTCCCGACTGGTGGAAAAAGTGAAGGATTCCCAGTCTAAACCGGATCCATCCATCTTGAAGACCCATTTTCCGAAGCGGCAGCAAGAACAATTCAGCCTTGAAATACTTAAAAGGATGGGGTATGACTTTGAGGCGGGAAGATTGGACGAAACGATTCATCCATTTGCAATCTCTGTCAATCAGCACGACGTCAGGGTGACAACGAGATATGACGAAGAAGACTTCCGGATGGCAGTATTTGGAACTATTCATGAAGGGGGGCATGCCCTATATGAACAAAACATATCGGATGAATTGATGCAAACGCCTCTCGCTACCGGAACTTCGATGGGTATCCATGAATCCCAGTCTTTGTTTTGGGAAAATTTTGTGGCGAGAAGTGAAGCGTTCTGGGAAAATCATTTCGAATTGTTTAAATCGTATGCGCCCGAGTCTTTTCATGATATATCATTTGATGACTTCTACAGGGCGGTCAATGAAGTGAAGCCATCTTTTATTAGGATTGAAGCAGATGAAATGACATATGCTTTACATATCATGGTCCGCTATGAATTGGAAAAGGCGTTGATTAACGAGGAAATTTCCGTCAGTGAATTACCGGAGTTATGGAACCGGAAAATGGAGGATTATCTCGGAATCAGACCATCGTCTGACAAAGAAGGTACTTTGCAGGATATACACTGGGCAGCAGGGGATTTTGGTTATTTTCCTTCTTACGCTTTAGGTTACATGTATGCAGCGCAGTTCCATCATACTTTAATGGAGCAGATGGATTTCGAAGAAAAGATTAAAAATGGGAATTTCGAACCAATCAAGAATTGGTTGCGCGATAATATCCATCAGTATGGAAAAATGAAAAAACCACTGGAAATATTAAAAGACGTAACGAGTGAAGAATTGAATCCAGATTATTTAGTCAGACATCTGAATGAAAAGTACGCCAAAATTTATCAATTCTAAATGGAACGAGCCACCATCCGTGCAAAGGATGGTGGCTCGCTTTTATCTGATCAATGCTTCATAACCAGGCGATCCTGGAGGAGAGTGTTGGATAATATCCATGAAAGGAATTGTATATGCAAAGACAATCAGTGTAATGGTTATCCCGATCCACAGTTTCCAATTTTCCAGGAACATGGGAGTGGGTTCTGCATCTTCAGCTACTTCTGCCAGTGGAAATTCTTGCTTTTCTTTTGGTGCAGTAAACACCATATAGCAAAAGATATACAGCATCAATATGATTCCGATAAACACGATGAAACCGCCCAGTGCCAAAACAGAAATCAGTGTTCCTTTTAAATCCGGTTCTGTTCCCAGCTGTGAAGCAACATCCGTTTTGTGCTTGTTTGCAGGCATTCCAGCCATCATCATCCAACCCCTTTCCTGAATTGCTTACACATTTTATGTTACACGATGGGAAGATGGTTTTTTCACCGGCCGGCAAGGATTCACAGTTTGTTCATTAACGCCTGGACTGCAAGGTATGAGGATTTTACTAACTGTATTGTAGAAAAGTATGTGGCTTTTTTGTGACAAAGTCTCTTTTTTCGGACGATGGAGGAATAGAGGAATGGGGGAAAGAGGATAAGTTACGTACAAAAAAACATGAGGTTATCAAACCCTCATGTTTTTTCGTGAAATATTTAGCTTAATGCATCTCCCATGTTCGGTGCATGCATATCGATGCCTTCATAAAGTTCATTGATTTGTGTCTGGAACTCTTCCCATTTAGCTTCAGCATTCGAAAAGTCAGGATCCAAGGCAGATTCTTCGATTGCGGAATGCATCTCTGCATAATACTCGCTTAGTGACGAAAGGGCACTGTTATATTTCTCTTCGACATCTTCCGGGAGGTCCGTGCTGAACTCATATCCTTCAAGTTCAGTTTGAGCGTCTTTTGCCGCTGTCAATGCTTCTTCAGCTGCTGCTTGTGTATCTTCTTCTGCAGCTTCCTCATCTGCAAGACTTGCTTGATATGCGTTGATCTTTTGTTGATACGGGCTGATTGTGCTAGTGAAATCCCTTTGTGCATTAAGTACATCTTTCTTCACTTGTGTGCTGTCTGTTTGATCTTCATTTGTTTGATTTTCTTCTGTAGAAGAATTGTCACTGGCTTCTTCTTCACCGGAATCAGATTGGGAACAGCCTGCGACTACCATAACAGATATGATACCAAATAGTAGTAACAACTTTTTCATCTGATAACCCCCTTCGATATATGTATAATTTGTGAACAATTATGTATTTTAGTACTCTGGTAATGAAAAGTAAATACTTTTTGAAAATGTTGGAAAAATCTAAATATTGTAAAAGTGACAGGAGTGAAGAATATGTATTTACCCAGCTTTAAACTGGAAGGCAAGCTTGCGGTAGTAACAGGAGCCACGAAAGGAATTGGAAAAGCGATTGCTTCAGCCTATGCGGAATCAGGGGCAGATCTAGTGTTGATTGCAAGAACCGAACAGGGACTCGAAGAAACAAAAAAAGAGGTGGAAAGCTTCGGCAGTTTTGCATACACGATTTGTGAGGATGTGCGAAACTATCAATCCATCACCAAACAGTTGGATGAGTTGATAGGTGACAGGAAAATTGATGTATGGGTCAACAATGCGGGTATCAACTTCAGAAGTGAAGCCTTGGAGGTAACCGAGGAAGAATGGGAAAAGATCATCGATATTAATATGAAGAGCAGTTTCTTCCTCGCTCAATCTGCAGCAAAAAAGATGAAGCAGAATAGTGGTGGCAAAATAATCAATATCACCTCGGTTGCAGGACATGTGGCGCTAAGGACAGGGGTCGTTTATGCTATGACAAAGAGCGGTCTTATTCAAATGACAAAGAACCTCGCAATGGAGTGGGGTAAATATGGCATAAGGGTAAATGCCATTGGACCTTGGTATTTCCCCACTTCTCTAACGGAAGAAATATTGAAAGATAAGGATTACGTAGATGACATATTGGCCAGAACTCCTTTGAAAAGGATCGGAAAGTTGGAAGAATTGGCAGGAAGTGCTGTTTTCCTGGCTTCAGATGCCAGCAATTATATTACCGGACAAACATTATTCGTTGATGGTGGAATGACCATTTATGGTTTCTAGTAAATGACTTTTGATCTTCATATTTTTAAGTGCAGTTGGAAAAACTAACAACCTATTCAAATTTCTTTCAAAAATTGTTATTACGGTCAGGAACAGGGTATTACATATTGAGTGGAGTCTTTTTTTCCCAGTTCCAGCCAAACTCAGACCAATACCAAGAAAAAGAGAAGGTGTCAGTTTATGTCCTATATTGCCTCAATCGGTACTAGTCAACCCGAATTCAATATGAAACAAACAGAAGTCAAAGATTTCATCAAAAATATTTTCCCCCGGCCGGAAAAAGAACTCGACAGGTTAATGCCTGTGTTCGAAAATGCTCATGTGGCCAACAGACAGTTTGTTGTTTCAAAGGCCTGGTTTTCAGAGCAGCATTCTTTTGTAGAACGAAACCGGATTTATCAGGAAAAAACACTTCAGCATAGTTTGGAAGCCATCGATAAGTGTTTATCCAGTAAAGAAAACTTTCATGATCCTATACCATATGAAGCCATCGATTCGTTTGTTTTTGTATCAAGTACTGGAATTTCGACTCCATCGATGGATGCCCATATTGTCAATAAGAGATCGTTCAGGGATGATATCACAAGAATTCCCTTATGGGGGTTAGGATGTGCCGGCGGAGCAAGCGGACTTGCCAGAGGTCATGAATGGCTCGAGGCGAATAATTCCGGAGTGACATTGATCGTATGTGCAGAGTTATGCAGTTTGACCTTTCAGAAGGATGACGAACGGAAAAGCAACTTTATTGGCTCTGCCTTATTCGGTGATGGCATTTCGGCTGCATTGATGATAGGGGACAAATCGGAATATCGACACCATATCCGGCAACCTGTCCCGAAAGTCAAAGCAGTAAGCTCTCGATTGAAGAAACAATCGCTGGATGTCATGGGATGGGAAATTGCTCCTCATGGTTTTGAAGTCATCTTTGCTAAAAGCATTCCCCGTCTTGTCGAGACATTTTGGAAAGAACATGTGGACGATTTCATGGAAAAACAGGGAACCATATCAACCGATTATGGGTTTTTCATTGCACATCCAGGAGGCAAAAAAGTGTTGAACGCAATTGAAAAGGTCCTGGACGTTTCCGAAGATTCCCTGCAATTTTCCTATCAAGTTTTGCACGACCATGGCAACATGTCATCCTGTACAGTTTTATATATCTTGAAAGAATGGATGAAGAACGGTGTTGAACCGGGAGAAAAGAGCATTGTTTCCGCTTTGGGTCCTGGTTTTAGTTCAGAATTATTAGAGGTGGAGTGGTCCGGATGAACTTGTGGATGTGGGGGCTGCTGTTATTCCTCGTCGTCCAGCGGCTGGCGGAATTGGCAGTAGCCAGAAGCAATGAAAAGTGGATAAAATCAAAAGGAGGATACGAAGAGGGGGCGGGTCACTATAAATGGTTCGTCATTGTTCACAGCTTGTTTTTTATATTCCTGCTGGTTGAATCCCTGCTGAGACATCCTGGCGGGGTAGCGCTAGATTACCGGCTGTTCATCCTTTTTATCCTTGCTCAACTTTTCAGGGTTTGGTGCATCACATCGCTGGGAAGGTTCTGGAACACTAAAATACTCATTCTTCCGGGGGCAGATTTGGTAGCGAAAGGGCCCTATAAGATGATGAAACACCCTAACTATGTGATTGTGGGGATTGAATTGTTTATCATTCCACTTCTTTTCCAGGCCTACTTGACTGCAGTTCTCTTCCCGATCATCCATCTATTGTTGTTGGTTATACGAATCCCGGAGGAAGAAAAAGCACTGGCCAGGTTGAAAAACAGGTAGATGTTCTGGACAAACAAGTTTTACTTCGTCATAATGAGGAAGGGAATTTATCTACTAATTTAATAAGTAAGTTCGAATGAAGTTAGGTTGGTGTCTAAAGGATGACTTTGGAAATCGGAAAAAGGAACAAGCTCGGCTACTTTATCGAAGATTTATGGACCCAAGGATTTAAATTGACTGATGAAAATATCAGATTTATATATCTCGGCAAGAATTCAACCAATGCAGAAGACTGGAAAGTTATCAAGGCACTTAAAGTAACATTACAACTCAAAGTTGAATTTGACGGCAGCTTTTATTTAAGTGTTCTTGAATTATTAGCTCATTCAACTGTCCGTGATGCCGGCGAAGCAAACCATTTACTGAGAGAAAAAGGATTGTACATAAAATAGTGAGCCTTGTATGAAAAAGCGCCCGATCTCTCTCGGGCGCTTAATCTGTGTCAAACTCTTCTTCCTTTTCCCGGAGGGCTTGTCTCGCTAACTTATCGGCATGTTTGTTTTGTTTTTCAGGAATCCATTTGATGAAAAAATACGGAAATTCTGAGGAGGATTTTTTTATTTCTTCCAAAAAAGGAAGGAAGGTCTTATTCTTTGTAAAGTCTTTCTCGATAACGTCTACTACTAATTTAGAATCTGATCTGAAAGAAAGGATCTCACCGGGAAATTGCTGTCTGCATATTTTCAGTGCTTCTATGACGGCAAGAAATTCTGCTTCATGATTCGTATGAATGCCAAGTGGAATGGAAAACATCTTTTGAGCGGTTCCATCCTTAATGTAGATGCCTGCCCCGCTTTGGCCCGGATCTCCTTTTGCTGCCCCATCTGTATATACTTCGATCATGCGTAAGCCTCCAGATTACATAGTATGTGATTAATTGTTGTCTGATTTTTGAATCCAGACAGATAATAAATAAAACGGTGGCCGAATTGACCACCGCTTAATGTTGTATGATTAATTTTTAGTAACATTAGCTGCTTGTGGACCACGGTCACCTTCGACAATTTCAAAAGTTACCTCTTGGCCTTCTTCTAATGTTTTGAATCCTTCTTCTTGGATGGCTGAATAATGTACGAAAACATCATTCCCATCTTCCAATTGAATAAATCCGTAACCTTTTTCTGCATTGAACCATTTCACTACACCGTTTTGCATGTTAATAATCCTCCCTAAAAACTACCACGTCAAACGTGTTAATGATACAAAGAAAGAGGTATGGAAACAAAAAAGGCAGCCCGTCAGAAGCATGAGGATCATAATTCCAATCCAACTTCTAATGAAGCTACCTGTCCTTACTGAATCCTTTACATCTTCTTTGCTTGACTCCAATATAGCCTATTTTAATATACTAGTCAAGAATATAATGCACTCGGAATTCTACTTGTCAAGGAGTAAAAATTAACAATTTTGTGAGAAGCATTTAAATTTTTGACGCTATATTCAGGGAGCATGGAGAAACTTTTTCATCCTAAAAAGTCAAATTCAAACTGACTTGGTTGAGAAGCTCAAAAGTTAACGCCTGAGTTCTATATTAACCGATTAACTAACCTATGTATCTGACTTTATTTTATAATGTTTACTAATTTTGTGAGAAGCATTTAAATTTTTGACGCTATATTCAGGGAGCATGGAGAAACTTTTTCATCCTAAAAAGTCAAATTCAAACTGACTTGGTTGAGAAGCTCAAAAGTTAACGCCTGAGTTCTATATTAACCGATTAACTAACCTATGTATCTGACTTTATTTTATAATGTTTAACAATTTTGTGAGAAGCATTTAAATTTTTGACGCTATATTCAGGGAGCATGGAGAAACTTTTTCATCCTAAAAAGTCAAATTCAAACTGACTTGGTTGAGAAGCTCAAAAGTTAACGCCTGAGTTCTATATTAACCGATTAACTAACCTATGTATCTGACTTTATTTTATAATGTTTAACAATTTTGTGAGAAGCATTTAAATTTTTGACGCTATATTCAGGGAGCATGGAGAAACTTTTTCATCCTAAAAAGTCAAATTCAAACTGACTTGGTTGAGAAGCTCAAAAGTTAACGCCTGAGTTCTATATTAACCGATTAACTAACCTATGTATCTGACTTTATTTTATAATGTTTAACAATTTTGTGAGAAGCATTTAAATTTTTGACGCTATATTCAGGGAGCATGGAGAAACTTTTTCATCCTAAAAAGTCAAATTCAAACTGACTTGGTTGAGAAGCTCAAAAGTTAACGCCTGAGTTCTATATTAACCGATTAACTAACCTATGTATCTGACTTTATTTTATAATGTTTAACAATTTTGTGAGAAGCATTTAAATTTTTGACGCTATATTCAGGGAGCATGGAGAAACTTTTTCATCCTAAAAAGTCAAATTCAAACTGACTTGGTTGAGAAGCTCAAAAGTTAACGCCTGAGTTCTATATTAACCGATTAACTAACCTATGTATCTGACTTTATTTTATAATGTTTACTATATAAAATGTTTAAGGAGAGGAGAGAGCCGGAGCATGACTATCAATATAGGAGTTACTGGATGGGGAGACCACGAGATTTTATACCCTGATAAAACACCCTCTAAAGATAAATTAGCCGTTTACAGTTCTCATTTTCCTGTTGTAGAAGTAGATTCGGCCTTTTATGGGATCCAGCCGCAGAGGAATTATGAAAAATGGGTAAGTGAAACACCTGAACGTTTTTCCTTCGTCATAAAAGCGTATCAGAAAATGACTGGGCACGACAGGAGCACGATGAACAACCAGGAAGCCAAAGACTTATTCAAAGCCTATTATGATTCCATACTGCCGGTTCTGGATGCTCAGAAACTGGATGCTGTGTTGTTCCAATTCCCTCCATGGTTCGAGGTTTCCCAAGAGAACGTGGGCAAGCTCAAGAAAATCCGGAGATTGCTTCCTGACTTACCACTTGCTTTAGAATTCAGAAACCAGTCATGGTTTGAAGAGAAATATAAGCAAAACACACTCCGTTTTATGAAAGAAGAAGGCTGGATACATACTATTTGTGATGAACCTCAAGCGGGAAGAGGTTCTGTACCTGCTGTGCTGGAACCGACCAGTGTACACAAAACCCTTATCCGCTTCCATGGAAGAAATGTTCATGGTTGGAACAGGAATGGCAATAAAGATTGGCGGGCGGTACGCTTTCTATATAATTATAACCAGGCAGAATTACTGGAGTGGGCCGATAACATAAAAAAATTAAGCGAACAATCGAAGAATATTACAGTGTTATTCAACAATAACTCTGGTGGGGATGCCGCAGCGAATGCTAAGCAATTAATAGCACTGCTTGGCATTGACTATACAGAATTAAATCCGAGACAATTGGATTTATTCAACAACAATGGATAGGAGATGGCAGGATGAATGAAAAGAAGTTCTTATCAAACATTCAATCGTATGTATATGGGCTTTTTCATGAAGACCCGACTGGACATGATTATCATCACATGAAGCGTGTAGCCTTAACGGCAAGGCGGCTTGCAACGATAGAAGGAGCAGACCCGTTCATTGCGGAAGTTTCTGGTTGGCTTCATGATATCGGTGACGCAAAATTGTTTGCCGATGGCGAGGAAGCAAAGAACGAGATGAAAGGATTTCTGCGAGAATTGGGGTTGCCGGAAGAAATGATAAAACTGATCGAACTGGCTGTAGCCGATGTGTCCTTCAGCAAGGGGACTATTCCAGATACCATGGAAGGAAAGGTGGTTCAGGATGCTGACAGGCTCGATGCAATCGGTGCAATCGGTATAGCCAGGACTTTTGCCTATGGAGGGGCGAAAAATCAGCTGCTATTCGATGAGGAAAAAAGCAATACATCCATCCAGCATTTTTATGATAAACTGCTCCTTTTAAAGGAATTGATGAATACAGAGTCCGGAAAATCTGAAGCGGCTGAAAGACATAGGTATATGGAGAGCTTTTTGGAACAATTCTTCCGTGAATGGAAGACATGACAAGTACAAAACCCTTTTGAGTAAGAGCTGTTCTGCATGCAATACTCAGAGACCTGTGTTTATGTTAAAATGGCAATACCGCATTTACAAAACCTAAAGAAGAGAGCATAACTTCACTACCCTCTAGAAGATAACATGATTCATGTTCTGAAGCATTGTAAAGTTGTTTTTATTGTCATTATTTTTATCATTATTCCTTTTTCAGACTTTACACGGCCGTTTCAAGGGATAGTTCTCCAAAAAGCTATGGGAAACGAGAAATTCCATCAGGTTAGAAATTATGCCAATTATGATTTGTTGGACAAGTTGGTCATCGTGCCGGAAAGGGCAAAATCCACAAAAGCATTGATCGGTATGCTCGGCAGGATTAATAGTATTGACCGCTCAGTATTGGATATGTTGACCCACCAAGGTGTGAAAATCAGATTATTCGAAGGCAGGCTTACCGATGAGCCTTTATTGTATTATTTGAAATGGCAAGAACCCCGGGGATGGAACCACGACATTACCTGGTCAGAAGTACCCGGAGCGGGGGGAAGCTGGTTAGTATCTGCTAAGGTAGGTGCCAGCGAAAAAGGCAGTGGCCATGGTTCCATCAATCTGGAACTCCATGAAATCGGTCATACCGTATACCGGATTTTGAATTCATCGAATGATTATGCGAACCGACTGAAAGATATTTGGCTGACAGAAGTAGAAAGCATGTTTCCTGATAAAGCCTATTTTCAAGATTATCCGTCGGAATATTTCTCGGAAATGTTTGCCTATTATTATTATTCGGAAGAGTCAGTGGAACGGATAAAGGCAAAGGCACCGGAAACCTATTGTTTCCTTGCCAGCCTGAAAAGAGAGGATTTACGACAAATACCCCTCTATTATTATTAGCTGAAATTTTAAATGGAAGTAGGGAAGGTTTATGAGCAACGGTGAATTGGCATATTTGGATTTGTGCAGGAAAGTATTAGAAGAAGGTAACAAAAAAGGGGACCGAACAGGAACGGGAACATATTCATTGTTCGGCCATCAGATGAGATTCGACTTGCAGGAAGGCTTCCCATTGCTGACGACTAAGCGGGTGCCGTTTCGATTGATTGCAAGTGAATTGTTATGGTTTCTGAAAGGAGATACGAACATCCGCTATCTTTTGGAGCACAATAATAATATATGGAACGAATGGGCTTTCAAAAGATGGATCGAAAGTGAGAAATATTCCGGTCCTGATATGCGGGATTTTGGCCGTAGAAGCCAGCATGACCCGGATTTCCAAAAGGTATATCAAAATGAAATGGAAAAATTCAAGGATAAAATTTTAACCGACGAGTCGTTTGCAGAAGAGTTTGGTGAGCTTGGCTCCGTCTATGGCAGGCAGTGGCGTGACTGGAAAACATCCAAGGGAGATTCAATCGACCAGCTAAAGCAAGTCATAGAAGCTATCAAAACAAATCCGGACTCGCGCAGGCATATAGTAACTGCCTGGAATCCTGAAGATGTTCCGACTATGGCACTTCCGCCCTGTCATACCCTTTTTCAATTCTATGTAGCCGAAGGTAAGTTGTCTTGTCAATTATACCAGAGAAGCGGAGACATTTTTTTGGGAGTGCCATTCAATATTGCCAGCTATGCATTGCTGACACATCTTATTGCCAGAGAATGCGGATTAGAAGCAGGCGAGTTCATTCATACTATCGGTGATTGTCATATATATTCCAATCATGTCGAACAAATTCATACCCAATTGAGCAGGCAACCATACGAACTTCCTTTACTGAAAATAAAGGACGATAAAGGGTCCATATTTGACATCGAAATGGAAGATCTGGAGATCGTCGAATACCAATCGCATCCGGCTATAAAAGCTCCGGTTGCCGTATAATCAAGCAGAAAAGGAGATTGCGAATTTGATTTCATTACTCTATGCCATGGACAAAAACAGAGTGATCGGATATAAAAACGGATTGCCCTGGCGGCTTCCGAATGATTTGAAGTTTTTCAAAAAGTTGACTACCGGCAATACAATTATCATGGGCAGGAAAACGTTCGACTCGATGAACGGGCCATTGCCAAACAGAGAAAATGTCATCTTGACTACTGATCTTGATTTTCGGGCGGAAAATTGTCATGTTATACATTCAGTTGATTCCATTCTAGATTGGGATCAGCGCAATCCTGATAAAGAACTGTTCGTTATCGGGGGCGGAGTTCTGTTCGAACAAATATTGCCATATGCAGACCGAATGTATATGACTCTGATTGAAGAATCTTTTCCGGGAGATACATACTTCCCAAATTTCGATGAGAAAGATTGGAAACTGGTAAAAAAAGAAAAAGGGGAGAAAGACGATCGCAATCCCTACGATTATTTTTTCTTGCAATATGATCGCGTAAACAATAGATAGAGGGAGGTGTCCACAGTGAAAAAAGCTGGTGTCATACTTGCTGGTGGAAAATCTTCCCGAATGGGGGAGAACAAAGCATTGTTGCCAATAGGCGAGCGTCCGGCTATAAGTCTGATTGCTGAAGAACTACAGAAAAGCTTTCCTGAAACGATCATCATCGCCAATCAGCCCGAAGTATTTGAATTCCTTGGCTTGCCGATTTTCATGGACCGTTACCAAGAGGCAGGTCCGCTTGCCGGTTTGGAGGCGGCGTTTTCTTATGACGATAGCAGCATGTTAAGCCTTACCGGATGTGACATGCCTTTTATCTCACATGAGGTTTATGATTATTTGGCCAATCAAATGGATGAGTATGAAGCTGTAATACCAATATTTAAGAACAGAATTCAACCATTGTCGGGCATATATCACCGAAAAAGCCTGGAAAAGTTAAGAGCTTGTTTGGATGGGAAGCAATACAAAGTGAAACAGTTTCTGGACCAGCTGAAAGTAAACTATCTGGAATTGGATGGTCAAATACCAGAAGCCATATTAAGCCGACATTTTTTCAACATGAATTATCGGGAAGAGTATGAACAAATTGAAAACTTTATGTAATTATAGGACATTCCTCGGAAAAGATGATATATTAGACGTGAAATATATTTCTTCAGCAGTATGAGCCTGATAGATGAAGCTCTGCAAGATAACCTTAACAGTTAGCGGGTGAATGTAATGGGATTGTCAGCAATCGGTATCCCTGGTTTGATTTTGATACTTATTATCGTGCTTCTAATTTTCGGACCTAAAAAGCTGCCCGAGATCGGCAAAGCAACAGGTCAAACTTTAAAAGAGTTCAAAGACTCGACCAGAGAGTTGACTGATGAACATGAGAAAGACGAAGATAAAAGCCATACGCCAAAAAAATAAACTCATCGGAGTGATGTGTAATGTTCGGTAACATAGGATTTCCGGGGTTAATATTAATTTTAATCATAGCTTTAGTGGTATTTGGACCGTCTAAGCTGCCTGAAATCGGCAAAGCTGTCGGCAGTTCTTTAAGGGAGTTCAAAAAAGCTACAAGAGATATTATATCTGACGAAGAACCGAAGAAAGTCGAAGAGAAAAATAATAACTGATTGATCGAAGGTGTAAGGGGCGAACCTTACATCTTCTTTTCTGCACATAAAATGTTCCAGCAGGGGGAATTGGTTTGTCTGACGGTAGCAACAAGTCACCAGATAAAGAGATGAATATGACAGGACACCTGTCCGAGTTAAGGAACAGGATCATTTGGACAGCAGTTGTGTTCCTGGTATTTTTTATTACAGGATTTGTATTCGTGAAGGAAATTTACGGTTTTTTCGTTAACGATTTGGATTTTACTTTAAATGTAATCAGTCCTGGGGAAATTATTTGGATATATTTCACTATGGCATCGATAGTTGGATTGGTAGGAACGATACCTTTCTTATCTTTACAGATTTGGCTGTTCGTAAAACCTGGATTGACACCCCGTGAACGAAAAGTGTCTCTTGCATATATTCCTGCCACTTTTTTGTTGTTTACAGGGGGCCTTGTATTCGGATATTTCATTTTCATCGATTTGATCCTGCCGTTTCTATTGTCGTTGAATGACGGGATGTTCAATGAAATATTCACGGTGGATAAGTATTTTCGTTTTTTATTGCGTGTAACCATCCCGTTTGCCATTTTGTTCGAGATACCTATAGTCACGATGTTTTTGACCAGTTTGGGTGTATTGACTCCTGCATTTATGAGAAAAACGAGAAAATATGCTTATTTGATTCTGGTTATCATTGGTACGATGATTTCTCCGCCGGATTTTGTATTGCAGCTGGTGGTGGCCGTTCCTTTAATTCTCTTATATGAAATAAGTATCTTTTTGTCAGATATTACTTATCGGAGAAAACAGCGGCAGCATGAAAAATTCATGCAAGATGACAGCGAATGAGCAATGAAAGCATGAGGTGAGTAAAAATGCGTTCCTTTTACCATTATATGATGAGATATAGAGGTGCAGGTGTAAGTAGTGATGAGAGGCGCCTTGCGGACTGGATGTTTAATGACCATGATTTTCCCAAACAGTCTTCATCATACGATGAGATCAGCAGGTACCTGGAATGGAATATTCCTTTTACCGAGGCTTCACAGGTGTTTGATCGTCTTTGGGAAGACTATTTAAACAATGAATCATAATAAAAGACGAAAACTTGGCTGCAAGCCAGGTTTTTTGTTTTCAGAAAAAGCAAACAAGAAGTCCCTCATGATTAATATGTTTACACAAAACTATGTTCTAAATAAACAACTTAAAAAAAGTCATCCTCGCACCATATTCAGTGGAAACAACCAATCAAATCACGTCCAATCAAGCAACCATTTTACTAAGTATCCAGTAATTTGAAAAATACAATAAACATGTATCGTGCTAAAATAGAGATAGGAGGGAATTGCATGAAAATATTACATACAGCCGATTGGCATTTGGGAAAAATAGTGAACAGTGTCCATATGACAGAGGATCAACGTCATATTCTTAACGAATTGGTTGCTTTGGTTGAAAAGTTAAAGCCAGATGTAATCGTCATAGCTGGAGACTTGTATGACCGTTCTATTCCACCCAAAGAAGCTGTAGAATTATTGAATGATATATTTACGAAGTTGATCATAGATTATGAGATTCCTGTCTTGGCCATCAGCGGCAACCATGACAGTCCGGACCGGTTAGATTTTGGAAGCAGATTATTTCGCTCCCAGCAACTTTATTTGGAAACAAAACTAAAAGAAGCATTGACTCCAATCACGTTGTTTGATGAAGAAGGGCCTGTGCATTTTCATTTGATTCCATATCTTGAACCAGCCGACGTCCGTTCTTTTTTCCAAGATGACTCCATTCAATCCCATCAATCCGCAATGGAGGCAATCGTCAAACATATAGAGAGCCAAAATAATATGGATGAGCGGCATGTATTTGTCGGGCATGCTTTTTTAGCGGGCGGCATGGAGTCTGAATCAGAAGAGCGATTATCCATGATAGGCGGAAGTCCCTATGTGGATGCAGCATTATTGCAGTCGTTTTCATATGTAGCGCTTGGACACTTACACCAGCCTCAACGGATTACAAGTGAACGTATTCGTTACAGTGGTTCTATCTTGAAGTATTCTTTTTCAGAAGCTAATCATAATAAATCCATCGCACTGGTAGACATCGATAAGGATGGTAGTTATGATATCTCTCTCCATCCCCTACATCCTAAAAGGGATTTGAGAATTATTGAGGGGTTCTTTGAAGACTTAATCAATAATGAACCAACGGAAGATTACCTGCATGTAAGACTGCTGGATGATGGACAGCTTGTTGATCCGATGGGAAAGTTGAGAAAAGTATATCCGAACATTCTAAGACTGGAACGGAAGGTTCTGTCTTCAAAAATGCAGCTTAGTGATTTGAAGAAAATAAAAGAAAAGCAAAAGATGTCCCACAGTGAACTGTTTGAAGCCTTTTATCAAGAAATGAAGGGCGAAATAATACCGGAAAATAGAAAAAGGCAACTTCAGGAAGTCGTTCAACTACTAGTCGACCAAGAAAGGGATGGATGATTATGAGAGCTATCACCCTGACAATGACTGCATTCGGCCCTTATAACAACGAACAAACCATCGATTTTAGAGAACTTGGCAATGAATCTATTTTTCTAATTACGGGTCCTACCGGTGCAGGCAAAACTACTATTTTTGATGCTATTTGCTATGCTTTATATGGAAAAGCGAGTGGCAGCGATCGGGATCAGGATTCCCTAAGGAGTCACTTCGCAGAGGTAGGGAAGGCAACGGAAATAAGTTACACGTTTGCCTTAAAGGACAAAACATACAAAGTTATCAGAAATCCTAAACAGCTTAAACTGAAAGAACGAGGAGAAGGTTTTACCGAAGAACCCGCACGCGCCGTGATGTATGAAATAGATGGGGAAGGACACAAGTTGGTCACTTCCAAAATCAAAGACGTCAATGACCTGATTGAGCAAAAGCTCGGTTTGGATTATGAGCAGTTTCGTAAGATGATCATGATACCTCAAGGGGAATTCCGCAAACTAATTTCAGAGAATAGTAAGGAAAGAGAAGAAATACTACAAAAGATCTTCCGCACCCATTTTTACGAGCGGATAACAGAAGAATTCAAGAGACAATCAAAAGAACTGAAGGAATCCATCCGGCAATTGGACTGGCAGTTGGAACAAGAATTTTCTAAAATAAACTGGATCCATTTCCAACCGGAAGAAATAGATTCTACGGAGAAAATTTTAGAAAAGCTGCAAGCGGAAATTAAAGAAACAGAGATAGCTCTGGATAAGGGACTCTCTGATCAAACAGAAAAGAAAAAGGAATTCAATAAAGCACAAGAAAAATATTATCAAGCAAAGCAACTATTGGATTTGTTCAACGAAAAAGAAAATCTTCTCAACGAAAAACAAAGACTGAAAAGGCAAGAGCAAGAAATACTCGAAAAACAAAATCGTGTGAAATTGGCTGAAACAGCAGCAAGGGTTGTGCCTTTTGAGGAGCAAATGGTTTATAGGAAACAAGAATGGCAGGAGCAGAATGAAAAGCTGGCCGGTTATCAGAAAAAGCAACAGGAAGTCGGTTCCCATTTCTCAGAAGTCAGAAAAACGTATGAGGAAGAGTTAAACAAGGAAACGGACAGAGAGAAACTTAAAGCACAAATAGATGAACTGAAACAACAATTAGAGAGTATTATGCAATACCAGCTGCTGCTGGCCGAAAAACAACAAGTGGAGACAGAACAGCAAACAATCGATACAAAGATAATAGATGCACAGCAGTCAATCAAAGCAATAATAGAACAAAGTCAGGAATTGGAACAACGCTTGAGCAATCATGAGAAATGGACAAAAGAGTTTTATCATCTCGAAAACGAACGTAAGAATGTTAGAGAAATTATCAGCAAACTAAAGAATTTGATAGAGGAAAGCCACAAGTTAAACGAAATGCGGCAACAGTTCCAGAAAGTACAGCGGCAATTCACTCAGGAACAACAGAAAATAGAACAACTAAGAGATACCCTTACAAACATGGAAGATGAAAAGCAAAGGAATCATGCAAGGTATCTGGCGCAGAATCTACAGCCTGGGACTCCATGTCCGGTATGTGGCAGTACAGACCATCCACAGCTAGTTACCGGAACTACAATCGATTCAGTCGATAAAGACTTGGAAAAAACCAGAAGAGAACTGAAAGTAAAAGAGAAAAACTTCACTTCCTTACAAAATGACTATATTCAAGTGAAATCAGATGGACAAACCCAAAGAAGGTTATTTGATCAGGCTTTTCAAGAATTCGAAGAGGTACTTGGTTCCTATGAAGAGGAATCAGTTAAAGCTTATCTTGCTACTTGGAAGGAAAAAGAAACCGAGCTGTCAGAACGCTTGAATAAAGTGAGCGAATATTTGAAGTCTGTAGAAAAAGCAAAAGATGATAAACAAAAATTACAGGAGGAATTGGACAAACAACAGCAGTTACTGGATAAGTACAAAGAAATGAAAGAGAAAATATCCGGAAAATGGTACCAGGTGAATACGAAGATAGACAGTATAAAAAATGAAACGAAAAACGTTGAAACCGATCCATCTTTGATAAGGACCGATATAGCCGTGAAAGAAAGACAATACCAAGATTGGCTTAAATATTGGAACAAACTCCAACAAACATACCAACATGAAAAAGAACAACTTCATGAGATCAAGACAATCACGAATCAGTTGCAAGCCTTCACAGTCGAGATTAAAGCGAAGTATGACAATGAAGCGGAGAAATTCGAAAAGAAAAGATTGGAGAATGGTTTCAAAGATGAGGCAGGCTATCATTCAGCCAAAGTGTCAGAAGCTAAACTGCAGGAATGGAAAGAGGCCATCCAACAATACAACCAAAAATATCAGTTTGTGTCCAATCGGTTGGATGAATTGAATGTAAAAGTGAACGGTGTAGAAAAACCTGATCTCGCTATGATGGAGGAAAAACTTTCGGCATGGGAAAAGAAACTGGAAGAAATTCATGAAGCCAATCAATCATTATCTGTACAAATCCAGCAATTGAAGCAAATAGATGCCACATTGTACGAGTTGGTAGAACAGCATACCTCTCTTTCCAAACAGTATTTTGATATTGGGGAATTAGCAGATTTGGCTAGAGGTGAGAATCATTTAAGGCTATCCTTTGAACGTTATGTCTTATCCTCTTTCCTAGATGAAATTCTTATGCAGGCCAATATCCGGCTTGACCAAATGACTGATCATCGCTATCAATTGATAAGAAGTGATCAAGTCGCAAAACGCGGGGCCCAAAGCGGATTGGATTTAGAGGTGGTCGACCACCACACCGGTCAGCAGCGTTCCGTTAAAACATTGTCAGGAGGCGAAGGGTTTAAAGCTTCTCTAAGCCTTGCCCTCGGATTGTCGGATGTAGTACAAGCACATGCTGGCGGGGTGCAGCTTGATACATTATTTATTGACGAAGGATTTGGTACGCTGGATGAGCTGTCGCTTGAACAGGCTATTGATTGCCTAAAAGGATTACAACAAAGCAATCGATTGCTGGGAATCATATCCCACGTGCCGCAGTTGAAAGAGGAGATTCAAGCAAAACTGCAAATCACTCCTTCCCAGAAAGGTTCTCATGTTTCCTTCTTGCTACATTGATTTTTGCCAATAATTGTTCCTTAATAAACAGGTAATCATCATGATATAGTTGAATAAGCACTGCAAATGAGATCAATTTCCGGTCAACGACTCCCTGGTGCAGAGACCGGGGATTGGTCATACTTGCAAACCTGTAAACAGGAGGATTAATATGAAGGTAGTCACAGCGTCTACTCCCGATCAACATGATTATATAACAGACCTTATTCAAGATTTGTACCAAAGAGTTTTCCCTGTATTTTTTTCTGAAGAATACATAAAAAAATTGAGAGAGTTTAAATTACTGGAAATTCCGGAGATAAATGACTTGTCCCTTATGGAAACGATGGAAGTTACGGCGGCATTTCAAACAATTATATCTATTTTGGATACTTTAATTCAATCAGGATGTCCATTAGGATTTGATTATGTACAAAAGTTTACTAGAAACACGACGTTATTAGAGAAGTATGGTATAGATTTCCCTTTCCATTTAAATGATTTTATGAATATCACCGATACTTATATCAATACAGAAGAAAAGAGGCACTTGATGTAAATCTTTTCTTATGCGAATCATAAATTAAAGTAAAATATTATTCGCATAATGGGGGAGTTTCATGTCTATGCCTCTGTCACTGGAAAACCACATACTGACCTATGGAAAAGAAGTAAGAAGGAATGAACTCGAAAATCTCTTTGAAATCCACTTTGAAGGATACCGGTTATTTCCCATGAATCAAACGATCGAAATAAAACGAGATCGTGATGCCATGCAGATTGGCCAGGGGAAAGTTGTCGAATTAATGTGGAAAAATGGAAAGACCATTTGCAAATACAAGCTTCATTCCCTTTTT
This sequence comes from Sediminibacillus massiliensis, assembly GCF_900156915.1. Classification (GTDB taxonomy): domain Bacteria; phylum Bacillota; class Bacilli; order Bacillales; family Amphibacillaceae; genus Sediminibacillus_A; species Sediminibacillus_A massiliensis. The sequence goes on from NZ_LT732535.1 coordinate 518,210, forward strand.
AACGTCAATTGACGACACTATGCGTGCAGTTGGATAGCAGGTAAAGTCGGTTTATGCGCTTGCCCGGGAAATAACTCGTGCACCTTCATGAAATTGACAAACTTTTTCCGATTCTTGCCGGAATTCCGGGCTTATAATGTAATTAATGATGTAACAGATTTCCGGAAAAGGAAGTGAGGAAAATGCTTTCTGCTGTTCTGTTTGGACTAATATTGAGTGGAACCTTTGCTTTAATTATTACCGCTGATGTGATATCAGACTAAAATTTTTAGAAAAAGAACAAATCGTTTCTTCTGATTTGTTCTTTTTTGTTATGAATCTGCCTACACCTATTTAATTTCCTGGCGTACAATAAACTATCAACTTACGGAAATGAGGGATTCCTGTGTTTTCACCAAATCAAGCGCCACGGTCATTTCGACAGTTCCCTTTCTCTCCACCAGTAAACCACACAGGGAACTTCCTGCCTCCTCAACCCTACCAGCAGTACGGAGTACCAGCAAGGGGCGGTTTACAGGGTCTAATGCAAAAGTTTATGCAAGGCGGGGGAGGAGTCCCGTCTACAATGGCCGGGGGAGGAAAGGTAACAAACACTTTGGGAAATATTCAGCAAGTCTTGAAGATGGCTCAGTCTGCTGCACCAATTGTCCAGCAATATGGTCCGATGGTGAAAAATCTGCCAATGATGATAAACATGATCAAAGCGTTCAATGAATCTGAGTCTACAGAAGAGGTGGAGGATGGAGATAAGGACCCAGTGTTCGAAGATGAGGAAAAAGCAAAAGTAAAAGTAAATGAAAAGGAAAACCTTCATAAAATTGAATCCTCCATAAAACAACCTAAAAAGCCGGCTAAGGCAGTTAAGAAGGAAGATGGAATTTCAACTCCTAAATTATATATATAAAACTTTGATGCACCCTGCTTGATTTTTTGTCTATAAAGCGAAAAAATAGAGAAAACAGATTAGAAATACTGATGATGTGTCAGTATTTCTAATTATTAGCAGGAGGGATAATGCATGGCTGAAATAAATCAAGAAAGAGCAACATTTGCTGGAGGTTGTTTCTGGTGCATGGTAGAACCATTTGATGAACGTCCTGGTATTTATAGCGTAATCTCGGGTTATACTGGCGGAACAACAGAAAACCCTACTTATGAAGAAGTTTGCTCGAATACAACAGGACATGTAGAAGCGGTCCAAATAACTTACGACCCTGATATTTTTTCTTATGAACGCTTGCTGGAAATCTTTTGGAAACAGATTGATCCGACAGATGCAGGAGGTCAATTCAATGACCGTGGTGAATCATACCAAACGGCTATTTTTTACCATAATGAGAAGCAAAAAGAGCTTGCTGAAAAATCGAAACGGGAACTGGAACAAAGCGGCAGGTTCGATAATCCTATTGTGACCCCGATTCTTCCTGCAAGTACATTCTATAAAGCAGAAGAAAAACACCAAGATTATTACAAAAAGCAATCGTTCCATTATAAATTGTACAAAAAAGGGTCTGGAAGACAGGATTTTATCGAAAGACATTGGAGAAAACCGGTAGATAAAGAGAAAATTAGAAAAAAGCTTTCCCCTATCCAATACCATGTAACACAGGAAAATGGAACGGAAGCCCCTTTCCAGAACGAATATTATAACCATGAAGAAGAGGGAATATATGTCGACATCGTTTCGGGCGAGCCGCTGTTTTCCTCGAAAGATAAATATGATGCCGGCTGTGGCTGGCCAAGTTTTACTAAACCAATTGATAAACATCAAGTACAGGAAAAAACTGATACATCGCACGGCATGATTCGGACGGAAATTAGAAGTACGGAAGCGGATTCTCATTTGGGACATGTATTCGAAGATGGGCCTACAGACCGTGGTGGCCTGCGTTATTGCATGAATTCTGCTGCAATGAAGTTTGTTCCCCGGGAGAAAATGGAAGAGCTAGGTTATGGTTACTTGTCTTACTTGTTTGAATAAAAGAGCTGGGCAATACAACACAAACGAACTTGTTGTATTGCCCATTTTCATTCGTTTACAATAGAGTTAATAAGGATTGAAGTAGGATTTATCCAGACATTAGTCCTTATCTTTAGAAATGTCTTTGCTGTTAGAAGAAAAATGATACAATAATTGATGGTATCGACGAAAAATAAGGAGAGATTATTAAGTGATACATAAAAATTGGATCAATAACAAAACAATCAAACAAGTGGAGTGCATTCATGCGAACGCAAAGAAGTTCGTTGTCGACACTACGCTCACACCTGGTAAAGTGTATGATGTGAAAAATGAAACAGAAGAATTTTACTTCATTGTCGACAACACAAATCGAGTTGGCGGCTTTCTAAAAGAGTACTTCAAGGAATTATGACTTGAATGATTGATGAATGATTAAATAACCGGGCAATCATACCCGGTTATTTTTAACTGTAGCTATGTTAATCAAGCTTCAGGTTTTTGACAACATTGAAAGCGAATAATAAAACACCGATCAGGATCATAGTAGCTCCAACGGCAACTCCACCGGTGAAAGCCGTATTATTTGTAAGCAGCATTGCAGTAAGTGAAACCATCATAATCGGTAAGCCTAAATTATGAAGCCAGAAATGAAATAACCCCAATTTGTTAGCAGCCAGTTTGGGGAACAAGTAGTAAATAATGCCGGCTAACGTTAAAGCAGTCCAACCAAGTAGGTTAATATGGACATGTACACCGGTCAGTGTGTGATCATGGACTATGGACATGACATATCCAATTATTACACCAATGACAAAATAAATAACGGAGATTTTTATCAACCGAACGCCCATAATATCAACTTCTTTCCTGGGTATTTAGTGCTAATACTATCCTATGAACGCCTAAGAGAGATATGTGTCGGAAACTGCTCACTCCACATATTTAATTTTTTTTGAATAAATAGTTGGTTCCTAGGTTAAAATAAGAAGTATCCTTTAAAAAAGCATTAATAATTTTGAAAGTATTTAATTTTCTTGTTTTTATGTCTGATTTGCTAGATAATAGACATAAGCTAAGTGGAGGAGATGATGTGCATGAAAAGGCTATTCATGATTCGCCATTGTAATGCAGAAGGGCAGCATAAAGACTCACCGTTGACAAGGGACGGGGTAAGGCAATCTAAACTTATTGCCGATTTTTTTGAAAAAAACAGTTATAAACTTGATCGAATTATCTCTAGTCCTTTTTTGCGTGCGATAGAGAGCATAAAGCCATATGCGCAAATCAATCATCTTCCTATTGACATTGATGAGCGATTACAGGAAAGAATGTTAAGCGTCCAGCCTGTGGATGACTGGATGGACGTATTGGAAGAGTCCTTTAACAACCTGGACTTTAAATTACCTGGAGGGGAATCGTCGAATGATGCAAGGTCCCGGTCTCTGGAATTAATAAATGAAGTAATGGCCGATAATAACTGTGAAAATGTAGCTATCGTCACTCACGGAAACTTACTTGCGATTCTTTTGAAAGAATTTCAGGCAGACATTGGCTTTACTCATTGGAAAGGTTTTACAAATCCAGATATTTTTCTTGTCCAGAAGGTTGGAGGAGAAAGTATCGTTGAAAGAATATGGAAGACATAAAAGGACCCCCTTTTGTGTCTTTTCTTTTGATGTGCGGATTATTCTTTGGGTAGAAATATGGAGAAATATGTAGTATACTCAAAATTAATGTTTAGCAATCATTGCTAATACCAAAATTTTTTACCATGTACGCAAATGAGATAACTATGCTTTAAGCTGTCCGGCATATATTTAATACATTATATTTCCTGATAGCGTCCTTGGTTTTTTTGGTATACTAAATAACTACAAGAATGTGGAGAAGTAAAGGAGGTATTTTACATGGCTTTTGTAATTACATCACCTTGTAAAGATGAAAAAGCTGGCGAGTGCATGGAAGTCTGCCCAGTTGATTGTATAGAAGAAGGAAAAGATATGTTCTATATCGATCCAGATATTTGTATTGATTGTGGAGCTTGTGAGGCAGTCTGCCCGGTTGAAGCAATATATATGGAAGATGAAGTTCCAGAAGAAGAAAATGAATACATTGCGCTTAACCGCAAATTCTTTGAAGACCGTTAATGATACTTACCATACAGGCTGCATGAACGATTATTACATCGCTCATGCAGCCTGTTGTATTTAATAAACAACTTTGAATGTTTGATACCCATTATCTTGCTCTGACTTCGTTATTTCCATATTCTTCACTTCAATAAAGGGATTCGGACCATCTTTTATCGTTTTAATGAATTTTTCTATTTGAATTTGACTACCTTCGGCTTCCAATTCCACTTTCCCGTCAGTCCTGTTCTTTACCCATCCATTCACTCCAAGTTCTGTTGCTTTTTGCTGAGCTGAGGCTCTGAATCCGACTCCTTGAACAGACCCGCTCACAACCATATGTGCTGAAACCATAATTATCACTCCATAGTTTTCTTTTTATTTTACATATAACCGTCTGAATTAAGGGCAAAACGAAAACAAGAGCATAATATTTTATAATACATGGGCTGCTAATACCCTATGTACATGATGAATTTCATCTCCTTTTTTAAATTCCTTGATGATGGGTTCTCCAATCCCCGATATCCATATTTTCAATTCTGAGTCAATGTCGAAGCTTCCAGCTGTTTCGACACTGAAAGTTGTGATCGATCGGTATGGTATGGAATGGTATTCCGTTTTTTTACCAGTAACTCCTTGTTTGTCAACAAATACCAATCGTTTATTCGTAAAGACAATTAAATCCCTGATGATTTTAAACACATTTTCCAACTTTTCCTCTTCTGTTAGAAGCATTTCCATTTCTGTCTCGACTTTTTCTAAATCAACCTCTGATGCATTTCCAAGAAAACCATCAAATATGCCCATTATTTTCCTCCTTTAAAATTTTATATAATCATTATACGATTTATTGGGATATTATTAAATCTACATATGAGTAAATGAAAGGCCGGGTGCTTCCCCGGCCTTTCATTTACTCTAATTATATTTTGTCTAAAAGATCCTCCAGTTGATCCCTTTGTTTTTCTATTTGTGTCATTGCATGTTCAATATTCCGTCTGAAAATACTTAATATACTTTGACCATAATTCGTGCCGGGAACCGCCCATTTCCCATTTAATTGGGTCCATGTTTGTGCACTTCCCCGTGCTACAAGATCAAACCTTGGATCGATCTTTTGTAAGCCGCTTGGAATAGGATCTTTCGAAGTATAGGCATATAGGTGCTGTATATGGGCGTGAACGCCATCCTCCATGGTGTCAAAACTTGCTCCGGGATTATTTGGGCCTGTTGCTCCGATACCCGCAAAATTATTTTGGTCTTCGTTTACTATACCTGTAAATCTGAAATAATCCGTTTCATGGATGGCCTGGGCATAAGCTGTGTCTCCTCTGATTCCATAAGCGTTTCCATATTTGATATAAAACTCACCGAGTAAAGGAGCATCTTTGTTGATGGTCTTTACGAATTCATCTAACTGGTGTGCAAGCAACCGGGATTCTCCTTCAATAGAGAAGCCATCCTCAGGAGAGGGTGGAGCTGAAACTTCTTCACCTTGTGTCAAAATAAATGCATCTGTTATGCCGACATTTCCCAGTCTTTCGACTTGTGTTTCGGCGTTTTGCCTATCAGCAAATGCACCAGCCTGGACACGGAAATATTGCCTGCCAGAGATGGTTGCCGGGACCATAAATGAATCAATTCCCTTTTCATCCAGGAAATTTATACGGTTTTGAGCGTTTTCTCTCTCTGTGAATGAGCCGGCAATGACTTTATAGAGAACACCAGGTTCTTCCGGTTGTTGCTTCACTGGTAATTTTAAGGCACTTGCAACTCCTTGTGCAATAGCATTCGCGGTATCACTACGGAAAGCACTATTTGTTATCAATTTCAAGTCATCCGGATTGTCGATAAATAGGATTTCCAACAGAAGGGCAGACATGTCAGTTTCTCGCAGTACATGGAAATTTGCGCGTTTTTTCCCTCTATCCCTTATCCCGTATTCAGATGTTAAGTTATTTACAATCCTGTCATGGATTATAGACTGGTATTGTTGAGTGGAAGGTGCCAGCGGCCCATTATATATATAGCTTTCAAAGCCTCTTCCTCCAGCAGCATTATGGTGTATCGACAAAAAAAAGTCAGCGTTCTCTGAATTAGCGAAATTTGTACGGTTTTCTAACGACACTGTCTCATCCTTTGTTCTAGTCATCACAATTTCCACTTCATATCGATTCCGTAACTCTCTTTGTACCGCAAGTGCGAGAGAGAGGTTATAATTTTTCTCTTGATGGCTTTGGTAAATTGCCCCTGTGTCCGTACCGCCATGCCCCGGGTCAATAACAATTTTCAATGATTTTCAACCTCCTTTCAGGTTACTTTATATGATATGGAAAAAATTATAAGAGTGCTTGGACGAATGAGTAAATAGAAGGAATAAAGGCGTTTACGATAGATGAAGCCAAAAAAGGGGCATAACAACCGTTGTTTGAGCACATGTTAATGATTTAATTCCGTGTACTTAGAAACTCTTGAACTTTGCAGGCAGGCGAAAGCAATTGTTCCTTTGTAATTTGGTTTACAGATTACTTCTCGAAGGAACAATAATACAAACAGGAATTCAACTAACATTAGGAGGAAAATGATGAAAAAACAAGCTAGTCAATCCCGAATGCCGCAATTTCCCGAGCCATATTGGAGAGAAAGTGTAGAACTGCCACAATTTCCATCATTGCAGCAAGATATCGAAGTTGATATAGGAATTGTAGGGGCCGGTATAACAGGCATCACTGCTGCATATTTACTTACGAAAAAGGGGTTTAAAGTAGCATTGCTTGATGCCGGCAAAATTTTAAATGGCACTACCGGCCACACAACTGCAAAAATAACTGCCCAGCATGGATTGATTTATGATGAACTTATTCAAAACTTCGGTTTAGAGACTGCAACGGCTTACTATGATTTTAACAAAGAATCCATGGAGTTTATGAAGGAAGTGATCAAAGAACATAACATTGATTGTGATTATGAGATTCAAGATGCTTTTGTTTACACAGAATCAGACCATTATGTGAACCAGTTAAAAAAAGAATTGCAGGCTTATGAACAAATAGGTATTCCTCGAAAGTGGGCTGAAGATATACCACTCGATCTCCCTGTCAAAGCTGCAGTTGCAATGAAAGACCAGGCTCAATTTCATCCACTCAAATATTTGGCTGTCCTGGTAGAGTATATTGAAGAAAACGGAGGACTTATTTTCGAGGATACCACCGCAGTAAATGCAAATTATGGCAAGAAACCGATGATAATCACGCGTGAAAACTATAAAATCCACTGCAATAAAATTATTGCTGCATCACATTTTCCGTTTGTAGGTGCTGAGGCGTTTTTTTCGGCAAGGATGCATCCTCAACGCTCTTATGTCATTGCAGTCAAGGCAGGAAAGAAGTATCCTGGTGGAATGTACATTAATGCTGAACAACCATCACGTTCGCTGCGTAATTTCTCTGTAAATGGAGAAGAATACTGGTTAGTTGGAGGGGAAGGGCATAAGACTGGCCAAGGCGGAAATACAATCGATTATTATGACAAACTCTTAGACTTTGCACAGACTAATTTCGGCGTTGAAGAATATGGATATAGATGGTCGGCGCAAGATTTAGTTACTCTGGATAAAATGCCTTTCATTGGAAAAGTGACAGATGACCAACCCGATATACTAGTTGCGACTGGTTTCAAAAAATGGGGGATTACGCAAGGGACCGGAGCGGCTATGCTGATTTCTGACATCATTTCCAATACAGATAACCGTTATCAGGAACTGTTCGCACCGACTCGTTTTCATGCTGATCCGGATCTCAAAGAATTCATCAAAACAAACTCCAATGTATCAAAAGAATTAATAAAAGGAAAACTAGAATATACTAGAAAAAATATTGAAGATGTAGGTAAAGATGAAGCCGCAGTAATCCGAATCAAAGGAATGAGAACTGGAGTATATAGAGACACGGACGGCAAGGTGCATTTGGTCGATACAACGTGCACACATTTAGGCTGTGAAGTGAATTGGAATTCCGGTGACAGGACTTGGGATTGTCCTTGTCATGGATCAAGATTTTCGATTTCCGGAGAAGTAATCGAAGGACCTGCAAAAGAACCGTTAAAGAAGAAAGATAATCTTTAGTATGGGATAAAAGAAGGGACCATTATGAAAAATATCGAACATGCAAACGGGATAATTTCATATGAATCAGAGGGGCAGGGGATACCTGTCCTTTTTATCCATCCTCCTGGTATGGGGAGCAAAGTGTTTGAATACCAAAAGGCCATGAAGAAGGATTTCCGTGTCATTATGCCCGATTTCAGCGGACATGGTAACTCTACGAACGACATTGGAGAATCACTTATTGAGTCATATTTGGAAGAAATCGATATGATTTTGAAGAATGAGCAGCTAGAGAGTGCTGTTCTATGTGGATACTCAGCAGGGGGTATGATTGCTCAATCGTATACATTGAAATATCCTCAAAAAGTAGAGGCATTGATTTTGTCTGGCGGTTATCCGAGGGTATACACAAAATCATTGGATTACCAATATATGCTTGGGATGAAACTTCTGAAATCTTCGCCCGATACTTTGGCCTTCCTGATTGCCTTAAGCCATGCCAAAACAAAAAGCTACAGGGAATCGTTAGTGGATCATATGAAAAAAAGCGATCTCTCTGTCTGGCTGCAATTTTATGAAGAAACGTATCTCTTCGACTGTGTCGAAAGTCTTTCTGCCATCAAGTGTCCTATGCTGCTTATGTACGGTGCTAAAGACTTCTACTCGCTCCCGCATAAAGACTTCTATGAAAGATGCGGAAATTTGCGCATGGCAATTGTCAGCAATTCATTTCACCAGCTCCCGACGCGGAAATGGGAAAGCTTTAACCACATTATTACAGATTTCATTAATAAAGAAATCTCAGCAAATTGAATAAAATAAAACATTGAAATTTTATGTTTTAATTGTATTGTCTTAAGGGTAAGTTTGTAATGGTTTTGTAAACTCGGCTTGTCCTCGATGGATAGATTTTATTTTTTGAGGAAAACAAGTTATCATAATAATATGGGAAATAGTATTAGATGCTTAAAGGGTGAGTTTCATACATAAAAGTGCTTCATGGTATACTATTTCTGACACAAAATTACTAACCAAAAGTACTACCATCTTTTTCTTGGGAGTAACAAAAGGAGCAATACACGTTGAAAATAGCAATCATTACAGAAACCTTTTTACCCTCTACAGATGGAGTGGTCACAAGGCTTACAGAAGCAATCAAATATCTGCGGAAATTGAATCACGATGTAGTTGTGATCGCTCCGGACTTAGGTGTAAAAGAGTATAAGGGGGCAGTAGTGGAAGGGGTAAAGACTACCACGATGCCTTTTTATCGTTACAGGCCTTTTTCTTTACCACAGAGAAAGGTGAAAAACTTGCTGGAAAAGCATGACCCCGATTTGGTCCATGTTGTAAATCCGGCACTAGTCGGGGCTACAGGGGTATATTACGCTGAGAAACTAGGTTACCCATTGATAGCTTCTTATCATACGCATGTACCGAAGTACCTTGATTACTATCGCCTGTACAGGCCTTTAAAACCGGTTTTTTGGAGTTATTTCCGGAAACTTCATAATAAAGCATCCCTTAATCTATGCACGTCTCAGGCAATTAAAGACGAACTTGATGAAAAAGATTTCTACAATGTTCATGTATGGAAACGGGGAGTGGATATCGAAGGGTATCATCCTGGCTTTCAAAGTGACAAAATGAGGGAAAGGTTATCGGATGGGCATCCTGAAGATAAGTTATTATTATTTGTTGGCCGTCTGGCAATCGAAAAGGAAATTCATAAATTAAAGCCTTTATTGGAAGCTCGAGATGATGTGCGGCTTGCCATTGTGGGAGATGGTCCAGCAAGAAAAGAATTGGAGCAGGTTTTCTCCGGTACAAATACTGTTTTTACTGGATTTATGCATGGGGAGGAATTGGCACAAGCCTTTGCGTCAGCAGATGCATTCGTATTTCCATCAATAACAGAAACGCTCGGATTAGTCATTTTGGAATCAATGGCATCGGGATTGCCAGTAATTGCAGCGAAGAGCGGACCAACGATGGAGCAAATAAATCATGGAAAAACCGGGCTGTTATATGAAAATGGTAATACAGACAGTATGATCAAGGCGTTGGAATATTTGGAAGATAAGGATAAATTGAATGAAATGAAACTTAACGCCAGACAGGAAGCCGAGAAATTCAGTTGGACAAGACCATCTAAGCAATTGCTGGATTTTTATAATGAAACGTTGCGCATGACTGATCGATCAGAACAGTTACTGATGGAAACAAGAGAAAAAACGAACGAATAATCTTTTGCAGCTGATTTTTATCTTTGATATCTCAATATCTCAAGAATACTTGACTTTTGAGACTTGAGATATCTTTTGATGTATAACTTCCTATAATATATATTATGTAAACTAAGAAATAAAATAGAAATTTAGTTTGATTGTAAGTCTGTTTCGATCCCCCTCTAAGCAAGCTTACCTTTTTTAGGAAAACCCCTGCTTTATTTCAAATTACCATCATCGCCAATTCACCAATGATGGTAATTTACTTAAGTTAAAGCAATTTAAATCTTATTTGACATCCCGCTCAACTCATCAGCAGTTGCCGACACTTGACCAACTGCCTCACTGATTTCATTCATTACTCTTACAAAAGCCTCTAATTGTTGATGGCTGTGTTCACTACGGTTTTTCACATCATTCATTGAGCCGACTACATGATCAAAAAATTGATAGGTTTCACTGACTTCTTCAACTTCTTCTCCGACAACCTTTTTTATTTGGGCAATGGAATCTGACATGGCCCATATCTTTTGATTTGTCGACTCGATTAGTTTGGATACTCCTGCTACAGAACTTTTAGTTTGCTCTGCGAGTTTCCGTACCTCGCCTGCCACTACAGCAAACCCTTTACCGTCTTCCCCGGCTCTGGCTGCTTCGATTGCTGCATTTAAAGCAAGAAGGTTTGTCTGATCGGCGATGGAGGTTACCATATCTGCAATCCCGCTTATCTTATTGGTTGTCCCTGCCAGCCCATTGATTTCTTGTTCCAGCCAAAGCATCTGGTCATCGACTTTTCCCATTTTTTCCTGCTGGATATATAGACGGTCTTTCCCCTTAAGTGAAAGCTGCTGTGTTTCATAGGCAGACTCCAACCCGCCCTGTGTATACTCTGACAACTGATGTGATTGATTGGTGATTTCTTCAAGAGATGAATAAGTTTGATCTGTTATTACAGCCAATTCTTCGGATGTTCTTCTTAGTTGATTTCTAAGAGTCTCTTTTTCCTTCTCTTCTTCTTGTTGAATTCTTGCTATTTCTTTCTCATAGGCTTCCAACACTAATTGTTGCTCGATATTTAGGATTTTTGTGACAGCAATACTAAATACCTTGTATTCCTCTTTTGTAGAGGTGATTTCATCTACTATTTTCATTATTGATAACAGCAAATCCTGGAATGCACACATATACCATTTGGTTTTAAGGCCTATATGTACATGGATGTAAGCAATTTTATCTCTCTGATCCACAAAATTTTGGTCGATAACTCCTTCGAACATTTCAGTTATATGCCTGGTTAACGTTTTCTTTAACCTCTGAATACTGCTGTTGTCATGGATTATTTTCATCAACGAAGGTTCATTTTCCAGATTTTTATAAAATTGCTGAACAATCTCTTCTATATTGGCGACTATATATGGCTTGATGGTACGGATGATGCTTAAATCTTCTGTATTCATGTTAATCATATGTAGTTGTTTTTCTATATCGCTACCTTTTGGCACATCTATTTTTACAACCTTATCATTTTCTTCAAGACCGAGTAATATTGATTTTTCGGTTGGTTGTCTTTTAAAACTCAACATTTCTATCTTCCCCCTCTGGTTGTTACCTGCCTGATTGTTCTTGGCACTGTAAATTTTAACAAGTTTATTATAATAAGGTAAAAACTACCAATATCACTTCAGCTTACAACATAAACTGAATAAATTCCATATAGATTCCCAAAATTCAATGAATGTTCTCACATGTAGTTTTGAATTAACTTGATTGCTATTTCGTCATAAAAAATATCTCCAAACATTTTAATGATTGGAGATATACTTATTAACTAAAGGACACCGTTAATTCTGGCAATGGCTGTTTTTGTATTTTCTCTCGTGACCTCGTAATTGGTTACAAAACGGATAGTATCGGGACCGAATGGAACAGCCAGGATGTTCTCCTTTTTAAGGACATCTATGAATGAGACAGCATCATGTCCTGTTCCTTTTACATTAACCAGGAGGATGTTTGTCTCGACTTTGTTTTCAACTTTTACTCCCTTGATGTTGGCAATTTCATCCGCCAAATACTGTGCATTTTCATGATCGATCGTTAATCTTTCCACATTTTCTTCCAGCGCAACCAGTGCTGGTGCTGCGATTATACCAGCTTGTCTTAATCCCCCACCTAACCTTTTTCTCCATTTGCGTGCTTCGTCGATAAAGGACTTATTCCCTGCGATAATGGAACCTACAGGTGCTCCCAATCCTTTCGACAAACAGAATTGTACACTGTCCGCATTTTGACCATATTCCTTCAATGTCACTCCAGATGCGACAGAGGCGTTGAACAAGCGAGCTCCGTCCAAATGAACGCTGATATTGCGGTCTTTCGCGATTTGATAAATCGCCTGCATGTTTTCTAATGGAAGGATAGCTCCTCCTGCTTTGTTGTGTGTGTTCTCCAGACAGATTAAACTTGTTACAGGAAAATGTATATCTTCTGACCTGATGGCACTCTTGACTTCTTCTGGATCCATCGCCCCTCTATACCCATTAATAGGCCGGGATTGAACACCGGCAAGCGCTGAAAAGGCTGCAGCTTCATAAAGATAAATATGGGCACTCGCTTCCAGGATTACTTCATCTCCGGGGTTGCAGTGTGTTAATGCTGCTATTTGGTTTCCTTGAGTACCACTCGTTACGAATAAAGCGGCTTCTTTCCCCAGCATTTCTGCTGCTTGTTCTTCGAGTTTGTTTACAGTTGGATCTTCTCCATATACATCGTCGCCAACATTGGAATGATAAGCTGCAAGGCGCATGTTTTCAGTCGGTTTAGTAATAGTATCGCTTCTTAAGTCGATCACTTGATGCTCCCCCTAGAATTTAGATAATTGACACTAGTATTAATCGTAATAGAAATTGTCTGCTTCTTCAATAAGTTGCTACATTTATTCGATAACCTGTATTATCGAATAAATCCTTGTTTTTTCAATTTACGGTTCTGGTAATTGATTGCTATTCCGATTAAGTCAAAATGTTTAACGCCCCAGATAATCGCTGTTAAAATAAATACATGCATTTATCCAAATGCGAATCATGTAAGGAAAGAAGATGTGAAGATGACGGAACAAAATCAATCAAAGCAACTTAAAGATATTCATTTTTCTGTACTGGATTTGTCGCCGATTATGGAAGGTGGAAATGCTTCTCTGTCTTTTAAAAACACGTTGGATTTGGCACAACACGCAGAAAAATGGGGTTACACACGATTCTGGCTGGCTGAACACCATAACATGCCTTTTATTGCCAGTTCAGCAACTTCTGTGGTAATAGGTCATGTGGCTTCTGGCACTTCTTCAATCAGAGTGGGTTCTGGAGGCATCATGCTGCCTAATCACGCACCATTAGTGATCGCAGAACAATTTGGGACGCTAGAATCTCTGTTCCCGGGTAGAATCGACCTTGGCTTGGGAAGGGCCCCCGGTACTGATCAGCTTACCGCACATGCCTTAAGAAGAGACCGTCGAAGCGACGGACAAGACTTCCCGGAACAGTTGGAGGAACTTAGAAGTTATTTTGATCCATCTCTCGCCTCTGAACCTCTACCAATTCAGGCTGTTCCTGGTCAGGGGCTTGATATACCAATATGGTTGCTTGGTTCAAGCGGCTTCAGCGCACAGCTTGCAGGAGAGTTGGGATTGCCATTTGCATTTGCGAGCCATTTTTCACCGCATAATACTGAAGGTGCTTTGTCTCTTTACCGACGGAGTTTCAAACCATCTGCAACATTGCAAGAACCATATGCGATGGTTGGTGTGAATGTAACAGCGGCCGGGACGGATGAAGAGGCGGCTTACTTAGAAACAACCTTGCAACAGCAATTTTTGAACTTGATCAGAAACAGGCAGATGCCATTACAACCTCCTGTGGATAACATCGACGAAATGATGAGTCCCCATGAAAAAGCGGCATTAAATCAGCAGTTGGGTTCTTCCATATCAGGTGGACCGGAAACCGTGAAAGCCAAATTGCAACGTTTCCTCGATGAAACTCAGGCCGATGAGATGATTATCAATACTCAAATATATGATCATGCAGCACGTTTGAAATCTTTCGAAATTGTTTCTGAAATAACCGGCAATAAGAAAGACTAATTAGAAAGCACCGGTGTGTTATTACACCGGTGCTGGTTTTATCATTCTTCTGTCAATATGGTTTTATCATTGGTTTGAGAGATTTTCTTTTCTTTCATCAGTTTTCCCAGAGCCCTTTTAAAAGCAGCTTTACTTATTTGGAAAGTGGAGCGAATTGCCTCCGGGTCGCTTTTATCGGTAAAGTCCATTTCTCCTCCATGTTGTTGTAAATATGCCAAAATCATCTCAGCATCTTCATGCATGCCTTCTTGTTTTAAAGGGAGTAAAGAGACATTTATTGTTCCATCTTCCTTTACATCGATTACTCTCCCATTAACTGTTTCTCCGACTCTCGGTTCTTGTTTGCGTTCATTCGGATGAATAAACCCTCTGTAGCCTTCTTCTGTCAACATGAATGATCCTGATTTGGTAGCCCGGTAAATACGTCCGGTTATTTGATTCTTTATCAGGGAATCAGGAGCTCTGACTAAATCTTGTTGGACATCCCCCTCCGTGATTGGTTTAGCGAGTAATTTCCCTTTCTTATCTACTTCAAGGCTCACAAAAAGCGAATCCCCTTCTTTAGGCCAAACTGTTTGCAATAAGGGTAGGTCATCTTTGGAAACGAGAATTTCTTTGCGGATACCGATGTCGACAAATACGCCAAGATCGTTTATCACTTCCACGACTTCTGACCATCCATATGTATCAAGGCTGGCATCTGGTATATGTTTGGTTGCTGACAAACTCCCATCTTTCTCTAAAAACAAGAAAACTTCTGTCCACTGTCCTGTTTCCAGATCTTCAGTAACTTCCTCTTTAGGAAGTGATACTTTCTCCTTCCCGTCTGACAAGATATACTCTTCATTCGTATTCACTACTTTAAGACTGATCGTTGTACCTATTTGTAATAAGCTCATAATTTATTACCTCTTTCTTCATATCGATTAACAATTGATTTGTGGTGGATTGGAATCTCCTTCATAAACTTTAACATACTGGATGTAAATTAACTTTCGATTAGCTTAAACACCTGATAAATATCATGGCAATATTGCTTTCTAATGTTATTATCTCATTTTGATATTGTTATTATCTCTTTTTGAGATATATAATGATATCAAGAATTGAAACAAATTAACCTTCTACAGGTTACAGGGGGAAACGAATAATGAGTCAAGCTATGAGAAATGATATGATTGAACGCTTGTGCAGCAGAACTTCCATGAACGAAAATGAAGTTGTATGTTTGTCAGACGCTGAAGTGGAATACTATCATTGGCTCTATTTTGAAGATGAATCTGTTTACAACCTAATGTAGTCTTTCGAATGGAATGATAAATAAATATAAATTAATAGAAATACATACTCAAAGCCTGATTAGACCCCGAAAATCAGGCTTTTTGTTATCGCAGCTAGCATAAATGTGCAGCTCTATCCATGATTATCTCCCCCATCGTGACTTAATTTCAGCAATTTCATTTTCATGGCTATTCTTTTTGTCCTTTGGTGTTTCCAGAATCAGGGGAATATTTTGGATTACAGATGATTGCAGAATGGAATCAAACTGTTTTTCAGTTATATATCCCCCATGAAATATATTCGCGTGTCTGTCTTTTCCTGATTTCGCTTGATATTTTGAGTTGTTTAAATGAATAACTTTCAAATTTTGAAAGTAACCAAGGTTGTTTCCATGCTCCATTACATACTCCCAATTATCACCATTCCAAAGTCCACTTGCAAAAGCATGGCAAGTATCCAGGCAAAAACCCAAACTGTTAGGTCTGTCGATCAATTGTCTGATCTTTACAAGCTCTTCCATTGTTGTCCCTATGGAACCTGGTTTCCCTGCGTTGTTTTCAAGTAATAGCATGCTCTTCCCATCCCACTGCTCCATCACTTCATTTATAACCTCGATCATTAATTGATAACTATATAGAGGGTTGTTAGCGTCCTTATTTTTTCCGAAATGAACAACAACCCCTAATGAACCACATGCATCTGAAATGTGCAAATCATTTAGGATGGAGCGGACGACCCGCTTTTTTTGCTCAGGGGATTCAGGTGTCAAATTAGTTGGGTATGGCGAATGACTGATTGATACAATATCATGTTCATGGCAAAATTGTTTGCAGAGCCTGGTATCTTCTGTATCATATGCTTTTATGTTGAGGCTTCTAGGATTTTTAGGGAAATACTGAAAGGAAGCGGCATTTAACTGTTTTGCAGACTTAGCTGCATGATAATATCCTTCCTTAATACTGACATGACATCCGATGAACAAAGAACGACACCCCTCACCTCTTTTATTTAGTATTAAAGAGAAAGAGCTTATTTATGCAGTCGTCCAAGAGCTAGAAATAATTTCGATGGTTTAGGGCATATTAGATTGCGGAGGTGTTCATATGAGTCAACCCTATCAATGCCCGAATTGCAAATCGAATAAATCAAGATTCAACCTTTTCGAGCAAACACCAAACTACGTAAAATTAGATCCAAACTCGGGAGACATGGTCCTACAATATACAGATGAAACATTAGAACCATTTCACGTGAAGTACCAAGGGCCTAAAGTCAGGGTCCAATGTGGAGTTTGTGGACTTATGGAAGATGAAATACGGTTTATAAAACAAGCTGAACTTCAAAAAAAACAGTAAAGATCCGACCAGATTCGGTTCTTTACTGTTTTTTATCGTCAACTATCAAACAAGTTCATGCTCATATATCTTTCCCCTGTATCAGGTGCTATACAGACGACGCGTTTTCCCTTTCCTAACCGTTTGGCAACTTCTATTGCAGCATATACTGCAGCTCCACCTGAAAGACCAGTCAATATCCCTTCTTTTGAAGCCAGGTTTTTAAACGTATTAACCGCATCTTCATCGGCTATCTGAATAATTTCATCGTAAATATTTGTATTCAATATCTGCGGAACAAAGCCAGGGCTTGTACCAACCAATTTGTGTTTACCAGGTTTGCCGCCGGATAACACTGGGGACCCCTTGGGTTCGACTACAGCTATATATAGATCTGATAGCTTTTCTTTCAATGTTTCCCCTGTTCCAGTTACAGTTCCACCAGTTCCGGCGGTTGCAACAAATGCATCCATTTTTCCTTCCATCTGTTCCAAAAGTTCTATCGCTGTCGTGTTGCGATGGGCATCCGGATTTGCCGGATTTTCAAATTGCTGCGGGATAAAACTTCCCGGAGTGGATTCATGAAGTTCATTTGCCTTTTCTATCGCTCCCGGCATCTTTTTTTCACTAGGAGTCAAAACTACTTTTGCACCAAATGCTTTCAGGATATTGATTCGTTCGGTTGTCATGTTATCCGGCATAACCAAAACAGCTTTATATCCCTTTGCTGCAGCAACCATGGCTAATCCGATACCGGTATTGCCGCTAGTTGGCTCAATAATTGTATCACCAGGCTTGATTAAACCTTCCTGTTCTGCCTTTGTAATCATGTTTAATGCTGCCCGGTCCTTGACGCTCCTCGTCGGGTTGTACATTTCCAATTTAACATAAACATCTGCTGCATCTTCCGGTACTAACCTGTTTAATTTAACTACAGGTGTATCACCGACTAATTCCGTCATGTTCTCTGCTACTCTCATTGTTTACCACCTATTCATCAAAAAAGTTGATACGCCGGGGGAAATTACTCTACTTCCCCTTCCCAAGCGAGCATTCCTCCGGTCATGTTACTAACCTTATAACCTTGGTCTTCGAAATATTTTGCGGCTCTTTCACTTCTTCTTCCAGAGCGGCAAACAAAAATATATTCTTCAGTCTTGTCTAACTCATCTTTATGATCCTCTATTGTTCCTAAGCGAATGTGACGGGAACCGGGGATCTTTCCCGTTGCTACTTCCTCGTCTTCCCGGACATCAATAATATTCACATTTTTATTATCTTTTAATAGTTGCTCAACTTCATTTGTTGATATCTCTTTCATTTATCAAGCACTCCTTTTCCTACCCGATATTTATTTCCCTTTATATCTTAACAATCGGACAAGAAAAAGTACAAACATACACTACTGGAAAAAGGTGCAGGAAAATGAATCTTTTTTAGTGACAGGCTATTCTCTATCTGTTATATTTTAAGTAATAATTTAATCTGCTTTACTTCACTCTTTTGAAGTGAGGATAGAGGTGCAAAAACCATTAGTAGACAACCGGAGGATGATGAGATCCTTTGAAGGTTTGTCGAAAGGGGAATTTGCCGAAGTGGACAGAAACTCATCCTTCTCGTTCACTGGTTCTGTATTTAACAAATGCAGAGCTGTCATATAGCTGAATTTGCGCGGTTATATGGAGGGCTATCTCATGCATCCTGCTAATAGTGATGCAGCAACGAGGCCCTCGTTGCTGTTTTTTTGTGCTATTAAACCCTAACTAACAAATTTGTTCTTTGTAATGAGATAGCCTCTATTCATATGGATTTTAGTCTCCGTACTTGGTTTATATGATTTTCAAAACTATGAATAGAGGTGTTGTGAAATGAATTTTGGTCGTGTACTAACTGCTATGGTGACCCCATTTGACCAGGCTGGAAACATTAATTATGGACAAACAGAAAAACTGATTAACTACTTGTTGTCCAATGGTACGGACGGATTGGTCGTAAACGGTACAACAGGCGAGTCCCCTACACTGACAAAGGAAGAAAAACTCCAGTTAATACAATTCGTCGTAAAGACGGTAAAGGGCAGAGTTCCGGTTATTGCTGGCACAGGTTCAAATAATACCAGGGAATCAATCGACTTGACCATACAGGCAGAGTCGATTGGTGTAGATGGAATTATGCTGGTGACCCCTTACTACAACAAACCTTCACAGGAAGGTATGTATCAACATTTTAAAACGATTGCTGATGAAACGCGTCTTCCGGTCATGCTTTATAACATTCCAGGCCGTAGTGCGGTCGGTATGACCCCGGACACCATTATCAGGCTTTCCGAAGTAAGTAATATTGTATCCATCAAAGAAGCTAGTGCTGATCTTGATGCTATGACAAAGATTATTAGAGACACGGCTGAAGATTTCACCTTATACAGTGGTGATGATGGATTGACATTGCCTGTATTGTCCATTGGGGGTAATGGAGTGGTATCTGTGGCGTCACATATCATCGGTAATGAAATGCAGAACATGGTGCAAAGTTATTTCGCTGGAGACGGTGCTTCAGCAGCAACAATCCACCAAAATATTCTCCCGATTATGAAATCATTATTCATGGCTCCGAGCCCTGCCCCGGTAAAAGAGGCACTTTCCATGTTGGGATTGGAGGTCGGTTCTGTAAGACTTCCTATTTTGCCGCTTAACAAGAACGAGAAAACAGTTTTGGAACAAACTCTTCATTACTTAAAAAAATACAATGTAAGTTAAATAAAAAGAGACACTTTTTCCTCAAATGATAAGAAAAGGTGTCTCTTTTCTCATTTATACCTGCTTGATATTAGTAGTTGTCTCTAATAGCCTTGTCCAAAAGTGCCTTGCACCGATCCAACTCAACTTTCATCAATTTTTTATAAGCATTTGCCTTTTCCTTGCCATCCTCAGTGAAATTGTAATAGACTACTTCTTGGTATTTATTTCCCTCTCTTTTTTCTTTGATTTGATAGATGATTCCTTGCTCAATTAGTTCATGAAGTGATTTATAAATTTCCGGATGATGAGGCTGATATCCGAGATCGGAAAATTCTTGTTTTAATAAATCTCTTAGCTTTAATCCATACAAATGTTTATTCTCGATGAGAGTAATCAAGTATAATTTTAAAAAGGCCCTTTGCTTTACTAAAAATCCACTTGAATTTCTATGTTCTCCCATGTTAGTCCTCCTTGTTTGTTCTTGTCTTGCTGGATTGGTCGTGTGTTTATTCGAGTTATGCTGTTGTATGGGGCGAAATTTAAAACATTTAAATGTTTATTTAGAACATAGTTTTGTTAAAACATTCTGTTCCAAGAAAAGGACCTTCTACTGAAAGCCCCTGAAAATTCCTATCAAATTAATAAATTGAATAAATCTTGATCCTTGTTAATTTCGATGTATGAAAATCCTTTTTTATTCATTCGGTTGATTAACGGCTCATAATCACTTTTGTTCTTTAATTCTATTCCCACCAATACCGGTCCTTTATCCCGGTTATTTTTCTTTGTATATTCGAACCTGGTGATATCATCGGTTTCACCTAAGACGTCATGCATGAATTCTCTTAATGCACCCGCTCTTTGTGGGAAATTGACGATAAAATAATGCTTGTATCCCTCATAGATCAAAGATCTTTCTTTTATTTCCTGCATCCTGTCTATATCATTATTACCCCCGCTGATAATACAGACAATATTTTTTCCCTTAATCTGATCTTTGTAATAATCAAGTGCAGAAACCGGCAATGCTCCTGCAGGTTCAGCGACAATAGCATTTTCATTATACAAGTCTACTATTGTTGTACTGATTTTCCCTTCAGGAACTAATACGATGTCGTCGATAATCTCTTTGCTGATATCGAAAGTAAGCTTACCCACTTGCTTCACACTTGCTCCATCGACAAACTTGTCGATTTTATCAAGCGTAACCACTTTGTTCTCTGACAGAGATTTACTCATGCCAGGCGCTCCTTCAGGTTCTACACCAACTACTTTTGTCGAAGGACTGATGTTTTTTATGTACGAACCGACGCCAGAAACAAGTCCGCCTCCACCAATTCCCATGAAAATGTGAGATATAGGTTCTTCAATGCTTTCTAGTACTTCCAAACCGATCGTGCCTTGTCCAGCAATTGTGCGGTAATCATCGAATGGATGGATAAAAGACATTTTGTGTTCATCACAGTAAGCGACTGCTTCGTGATAAGAATCATCAAAAGTGTCTCCATTTAGCACAATATCTACTGAGGAACCACCAAAAAATTCTACTTTTTTAACTTTTTGTCTCGGTGTGGTACTTGGCATGAATATTTTCCCTTTGACACCTAAAGCTTTACAGGAATATGCCACACCCTGAGCATGGTTCCCGGCACTTGCGCATACAACCCCGTTTTTTAGTTCCTCTTTCGTGAGGCTTTGCATTAGATTGTAAGCACCTCTGATTTTAAATGACCGAACCACCTGTAAGTCTTCTCGCTTAAGAAACACGTTACATTGATAACGCTCTGATAAAATTTGGTCTTTTTGCAGCGGTGTCTTAAAGACCACATCTTTTAAGGCTTGGTGTGCAATGATAATATCTTTAATATCAATCGTTCTCATTTTTGTGCTCATTCAGATTTTCCTTCCTGCTGAAAAAATGGTTAGACTCATACTATCATAAACATATGAAATGTAAAATAAGATATCATTATTTTCTTAAAATTTCGTCTATATTTTATAAAAAAAGGCAGCTGTATATACAACTGCCCTTAATAATATGCTTTTTGCTTTTTCCGATACCCCAATCGTGTATCTCTTTTTCCTGCTTTTCTATTATAAACTGTTAAAAACAAGGAACAGATTACTAGAAGGAAACCGAACCATTGCCATCCATTTAATAAATCGCCAAAAAGTACAACACCGATAAATACAGAGACGATTAGTTCGAATGCTGATAAAATGGCCGCTTTACTCGATTCAACGCTTTTCAAACCAGCAGTGTACAATATATAGGCCAATATAGTTGAAATAATGGAAATTCCCAATATATTCATCCAGACTTCAGTTTGAAGAAAAGCAGCTCTATTTTCCCATACCGAACTAGTCGGCACTGTGAGCAAGCTTCCGCACAGCATAGAATAAAAAGTCACAGTAAGAGGATGGTAGAGTCTGCTGACATGCTTTCCGATAATGCTATAAAGAGAACAAAATACTCCTGAGAAAATCCCTAACAACAGAGTGATCACTGAAATGTTTACATTCCCGATTGGAAAAAAACCAATTACAAACCCACATCCAATAATTGTCAATATAATAGCCGAGCTTTTACGGACTGTAATAGTCTCTTGATAATATAACCTTGCAATAACTGCGGCAAATATCGGGGAAGTATAAACAAAGATGACTGCAATGGATAAAGATGCCCGCTCCATCACGGCAAAATAACACCAATTGAATAGAGCAATACTAAAAACGCCCAGTCCAAAAAAGTAAGGCAGATGTTTACTTTTAATTCTCAAATATGGTCTTGCAAACGTAAGCAATAAAATGAATAAAAGAATACTGGAAACTGCAAGCCTGACAGCAACCACTTCCCACGGAGAAAAACCGAACCCATATAAACTTTGTACAAATAATCCAGTAACTCCCCAAAAAGCTGCACCTAACACAATTAAGCCATAAGCAAATGAACCATTCATTCTAAATTTCATAGTCACACACCCTTCCTTTTCTCTCTCTCTGACAGGTTCAGGTTATATGCTTTCGACTACTACTCGAAGCATCAAATGGATTCGATCCACAAAAATTTATCTCGCGGATGTTAAAATTAACAGTATGGGAAATTCATTTTATTTTTGTTTATGGAAGGAAAAGTATCCAGTAATTTTAAGATATGACCGCTTCGTCCCTATCATCCACTATTGAAATATTAAACTTTGTCAATAAATGCCGCTCTAATTTGTTAAAGTATTCGTTGCTGACAAATCCCTGGGCACCGCGCAATATTTCCGTGGCATAATGGATTGGAGGAGCAACTTCCTCAACCTTATCAATCACCAGAAATGTAAGGACATTCTTAAAGAACGTTCCGTCAATTTCCACATCGATGAGAGCCGGACGATAATGTTTTCCGGCTACACCTTCTCTTACGAACAAATAATCCAAAGCTTCTTTTTTCAATTGATAAACTTTTCCTTCGACATACCCTTCAGATTCTATCATGTCCGCCCTTCCGCCGTCTTCTGCTGCTCTTGAATAGGCAAGCGTGAAGTTTTTGGCTTTGCCACAACCGACAATATCTGCGAAATAACGATCCACACCCGCAATTGTAAATCGTTCACTATCCATGCAGGAACCATAAGCGAAATAAAGAATTTCATCTGAATCAAGATGCTTGTGACATTTCCAGTCACCGGATGGCACTTCTTCATGAGTATTCTCAATTAAATTCGAAAAATAGACATTTGCCATCAGCATCCCTTTGTCTGATTGTACTTCCCTGATAACTCTCTCACATTGTTTCTCTCTTCCGGATCCCTCGTAACCTTCCAGTTCATCCAATCTTTTCAAAGTCTCATCGGTTACTTCATAAACTTCACCATAAACACTGCTTTCTCCTCCAGCTATCAATACAGGATAACCATTCCCTGTATCAAATAGCTTTCCATATGTCCAACTTTGCTTGGAAATGCTATTACTATCCTTTAGGAAATGATGATTAGGCTCATGTTGACGTAATGTACCATACACGAATACCAAGTGTTTATTCTGCATTCTCAATCTCCCTGTTATATATTATATAATAATAATTATTAAAAAACGTTAATTATAAACAACGACTGCATTATAGCAGATTATCCATGTTTATGCAAACTTGTTGAAAAAGGAGAGTTGATTTAAGTGTTAGATTGTCTGGTTTTCATCAATTGGCGCAGCACCATAGCAACCCCATTTTCATCATTTGAAAGTGTTATTTCGTCTGCTGCATTTTTCATAAATTGTCCAGCATTATTCATGGCAAAACTCAAACCGGCTTCTTCAAACATAGAAAGATCATTTTGACTGTCACCTATAGCTATGATGTTGTTATTCTTCACACCGATTTCTTCCGCCACTATGTTCAGCGCTATACCTTTGGAAGCATTTATATCTTCCAGTTCAAAATTGTGTTCGCCGGAACTGACCAATGTGATGTCTTTCCGGTTTTTAAACCTTTCAATTCCTGCAGCCAATTTACTTTTATCAAAAGAAAATGCAAGTATATTGTAAATATTCACGTCCGATCCCTCTAATATTTTAACACTGGGAATAATAGAAAAACCAAATTGACCGAATTGCAGCCTTGCAGATTCTTTCAACCGATCAATGTCAGCATCCGGGTTGGCACTGTGGATTCTGTCAATTTCAATATCGATAATTTGTTTGCCGTTTAAGGGGGTGTATATTTGATCGTCACTGAATACTTCATAATAATATTCTTGTTTCTCCAGCCACTCGATAATCGAAACAGCCGACTCTTTTTCCAATGCTACAGAATGAAACAATTCACCACTAGGTTTATGGACTGTAGCACCATTGGCACCAATGATCCACGTTTGTATTCCGGATCCCTTGAACAGATGGCGTACATCGAACTGGCCTCTTCCTGTAGCGATAACGACTTCGATACCTACTGACTGAGCTTCGCGAATCGCTTTTATGTTCTCTTTGCTGATTTGGCCTTGAGAATTCAAAAGTGTACCATCCAAGTCGATTGCTACCAATTGTTTTTCCATGATAATTCTCCTCCGAATTCGTCTGCTTGGAATTTTATTGAGTGTATAATAACATGAATAGGCTTTAACACCGGGCTTTTCGAAAAGACAAGTCTGAGATCACAAACAGAGGAAGATTTCGCAAGAGGCGAATCTCTTTAGTGAGTGTTAAAGGGATTCGTTCATGTTGATGTTCTTAGCTGTTTCTAAAAATCTATTAACCAATAAAGCTTTTTGTTCCTTGTCTACAAAGGCGGCATTGATTCCATTAAGCACCAATTGAACCATTTCATCCTTATCGAATCCATACTTTTCATGTAGAATCTGGTATTCCCGTGAAATAGTTGTATTAGATACAGTCAAATTATCCGTATTTATTGTAACAGGCAAACCATAGTCAAAATAGTCCCTCACAGGATAGTCTTTCCAACCTGCACATGTTTTTGTTTGAATATTGCTTACTGGACACATTTCCAATGGAATTTGTTTTTCTCTCATCAAATTTAAAAGGCTGTCATCTTCACGGAGACGGATACCATGTCCAATCCTGTTTGCATGCAGCGCATGGACAGAATGATAAATATTATCGGCGCCACCAGCTTCCCCTGCATGAATTGTGATGGGAAGACCACACTGTTCTGCCTTTAGAAATATTTGCTTAAAAAGAAGCGGCGGGAAAGATGCTTCATCTCCTGCTAAATCAACGCCTGCTAAGCCTTTACCTATATAGACTTTAGAAGCATCGATCACATCTAGATTAGCGTTTTTATCATGATGTCTCAAACAGCATGCGATTAACCCGGTTGTCACTCCAAATTCCGCTTCCCCTCTTTTAAGACCCATGAGGACAGCTTCCAAAATTTCAGGGAGAGATAAACCTTTTTCCCGATGCAGTTGCGGACCGAATCTAACTTCTATATATATGCAGTTTTGGACTGACACTTGCGCTACCATTTCGTAGGCTGCCCGTTCCAAAGCATACTTTGTTTGCAAAAGCGGCAAAACGATCTCAAATCTGGTTAAGTATTGTCTAAGACTGTTGCAATCCTCATCAATTTGCAGATAGGGACGGAGTCGATCCTCGGTAGTAGCAGGAAGTGGTATTCCGGATATTTCAGCTAATTCCAGTACGGTTTTTGGATTCAGGCTTCCGTCCAAGTGTAAGTGAAGGTCAACTTTAGGGATTTCTTTTATCCAGTTATCGATAAGTGGTCCGTTCATACGATACAACCCCTCTCATTTCGTTTAAAGCTTTCATAAGGATATTATATCGATTTTAGCTGTCGGGAAATCCACCTTCTACCACTTTGTAATAAAATGTGCCCTGAATTCTTTTATATTTTCAGCTGTTCTTTTTTTGGAAAGAGATACAACTTGTCGCGGTGAACAGCTTCACCTGGTTTAAGTTCTAACGTTTTGTCAGCTATTTCCCAACTATTCAAACCTTTAATATTCCGCAACACCTGTGAACTGTAGCCGACTTCTCCTCTACCGATCACCTTACCATCCTGGTTCAGGATTTCTACTACTTGCCCGGAAAGAAAATCCCCTTCGAGCTCCTTTATGCCAGCAGGAAGAAGACTTTTCCCATTCCTGATAAGAGCAGTTTCAGCCCCTCTATCAATCGTTATACTTCCATGCACATTCGAGTGCAGAGCAATCCATTGTTTATTTTTTTTCATATTGTGGAGAGGTTTTTGACCAATATACGTTCCATCTCCATTCCCTGTCAGCACTTCGGTTAAAGAATCCGCTCCCTTTCCGATGAATACCGACACTCCCAAAGATAATGCTGTCTTGGCAGCGAACAATTTGGATTTCATTCCCCCAGTGCCTACTTTTGAACTGGATTGATCTTCCGCAAACGACAGATATTCACCCGTAATTTCAGGTAGATAGTCAATTCGCTCTGCTTCCGGGTTGTCGACAGGATTTCCCTTGTACAACCCGTTTACATCTGTCAGCAGTAATAAATGGTCCGCATTGACAAGACCGCTGACAAGAGCCGATAACATATCGTTGTCACCGAAAGTCAGTTCTTCTATGGACACCGTGTCATTTTCATTGATGATCGGGATGACAGATTTTTTGAGAAGTTCTTTTAAAGTGTTGTATACATTTGTATATTTCTCTTTGTGGCCAAAATCATCTCTTGTCAGTAACAGTTGGGCAGCCGTAATTCCCTCTTGCATAAAAGCATTCGTATAGGCTTGGATCAATAAACCTTGCCCTACTGCGGCGGCTGCTTGTTTTCCTGAGATTGTAACAGGCCTGTTCGTATATCCCAAATTAGGAAAACCTGCTGAAACTGCACCTGAAGAAATAAGGATGACTTCATGGCCCTGCTTCTTTAATTCAGCGATGGCTGAAACATAACCCTCAAGTTTTGCCAAGCTCAGTCTTCCGTTCCCTTCGGTCAATGAGCTACTGCCGATTTTCACTACAACTGTTTTTCTGGCCATAGGTGCCTATCTTCCTTTCTATGAAAAAGACTCCTTCTGTCCTGTTAGGTAGTAGACAGAAAGAGCCATATCCGTGTTTATATCCACATATGGATGGCATGCGAAAATATTGAGATTAGAGGTAAGACTAAGAACCAAAACTTAGCCTCGAACATTCTCCGACTATATCAATAATATAATAATGACATTATGTGCCTAATTTTCAGAATTGTCAATAATGTATTGATTAATTATTTCCTGTTCTTTTCCTCACTTTGTTCTTCCTCTATGATTGCTGCTATATTGCTGGAATGCCACCGTTGTGCAGTCGAATCATCTACCTCGTATTCTTTTCCTTCCCTTAACAGTTCTCCATGATATGCAGTTTGAACTTTCATCTTGACTGTCAACATCGTTAGTTCTCCTTTGATAATAATAAGATAAACTCTGCTGAGTCATCTTCATTCTCCAGTATAACCAATTTATTTTATTGGTCCAACAATTTCACCGATACACGGACATCCAAGCTGTGGCCACCGCCTCTGTATACTCCTTGCAAAGGACTAACATCTGCATAATCTCTCCCCGTACCTACTCTTATATGGTTTTCCAAAGCCTCTACATTATTGGTCGGATCCAATCCTACCCATCCGATTCCCGGAACCATTACTTCTACCCATGCATGTGTCGCAGAATCCCCGATCAAGGCAGAATTTTCCCCTACATATAGATAACCGCTGACATACCTGGCCGGAATGCCATTTTCCCGAAGTATGCCTATCATCACGTGAGTCAGGTCCTGGCAAACACCTTTTTTTAAGCTGAACGATTCCTGTGCCTTTGTTTCTACATGTGTGGCTTCTCCATTGTAAAGAAAATTATCATGCAAGTATCTCATGACGTCCAGAGAAAAAGTGATCGGATTTTTCATTTCGCCTATTTCTTCTACAACCGATTCTAGCTGTGAGGGAGCCAGGTAGGTGTATTCCGTTTCATTCAAAAAGGACAGATAATGGTGTCGAAACAATTCAGAGTGAAAAATCGCACTCATTTCCGGCGAAAACTCGATTCGATGGATGAAAGGACTCCGCTGAATGCTCACAATCGACGTCGACTTCACCACTAAATGATTATGTTGTTCAGGGATGAAAAATGTTTCTACATGGTTCCCCCATAAATCCACGTGTTCTTTAGTAAGAGAGGAAGGATTGATTTCTGTGCGATAAGAAAGCAAACGCTGGCATTCATCCGTGCGCGGTTTCAACCTGATTGTATTCATGCTTTGGTTGACCGCGGTGTCATAGTCAAAGGTATTGATATGTTCTATCTCGTATTTCATGAACGATCTACTCTCCATATTCCCTTGTTGATGTTGAACAAAGAGATGCTCTTTTTCAAATTTATGTGTGGGTTCAATTAAATAATATGTTTCCGAGAAAATTTTGCCAATTTTATTGCACTGATTTTGGAAGTTATCTAAAAATTGACTTAGCTCGTTCAAATTTACCTCTTTTATTTTCACTTCATTGAAATCCTTGATTAGTGATTCAAGAGACAAATAAAGATTTCGGGAGTAATGAGAGACCTTTCCATCCTCCATATTATAGACGGCTTCCCTCACGTGGTCGATACAGTAACCGATCGACCGTGGAAAACTCCGGTCCGTCATCAGGAAAGATAGTACATTTTTCGGATTCATAATCGGTGGGTATTGTTTTAAATATGCATTATATCCATTAGCTAGCTGAAGAGCAGACCTCCAATAATAATTGCCTTTTGGCGTGGCAAAACCGTCTTCACCTTTATTGCAAGAAACATTCAGGATTCTTGCACACTTTTCCGCCCTTTCCAGCCATTTGCCGATTTTAATGAATTTGTACGCTGCCCCGCTTCTTCCCATAGAAGCTTCGACTGCTCCTTGTGCTGTCAATGCCGCAAATTTTATTTCTTGCAATAAAGCTTGCAGGCTTTCCCTTGATAGTTCCTCCGTTTGCATATTCATGATTTTAAGATAAAAATTATTCCAAATTTCCCATAAATCATCAGGCAGGTGATCTCTTGTCATCCGGGCATTTTCCCTTGCAAGCTTAATACAGTTAAAGATGGAGTTTGTATTTTCCTTTGAAAATGTTAAATAATCGATGATTTCCCTATCACTGACTTCCACTTTTGCATATCGGGAATAAAAATCTGCTTTAGATGCACAAATTTCCAGTAATAAATCCCAATCATTATCAGCGGGATTTATTTGTTCGGACGCTTCTAATACTTGGATTAAATGGACACTAAGAATCCGTGCATTGTTTTCGGCCCGCTCAATATTGCGGCTCATCCAGTATAAAGAGTCGGCAACCCTGCTAAGCATCGGCATGCACCCCCTCTTTAATCACCCAGGTGTCTTTGCCTCCGCCACCTTGAGAAGAATTGACTACCAGCGATCCTTCTTTCAATGCAACTCTGGATAGCCCGCCGGGAAGCACATTGGTCTTTCTTCCTCTCATTACAAATACCCTGAGGTCTACATGACATGGATAAAAACGTTCATTCTGGAAAGCAGGCGCCCTTGATAACTTTATCGTCGGCTGAGCAATATACTGGTGTGGCTCGTTAATGATCTTGTCCCGGAAAAATTCGATTTCCTGTTCACTGGCATGAGGGCCTATAAGCATATCGTATCCACCAGAAGCACCGACGTTTTTTATCACCAGCTTATCTAGTCTTTCAAGAACCCAGCTTCTTTTATCCGGGTCTTGCAATCTATAAGTCTCTACATTGGAGATGATCGGTTCTTCATTCAAATAATAACGGATGAGATCCGGGACATATGAATAGATGGCTTTGTCATCGGCAACCCCATTGCCTACCCCGTTTACAATTGCCACATTTCCGTTGCGGTAAGCTCTCATCAAACCAGGAACGCCTAGAGTGGTGTCTGGACGGAATTCGACCGGGTCCAGAAAGTCATCGTCTATTCTGCGGTAGATAATATCGACACGCATCAAACCCCGGATTGTTTTCATAAATACTTTGTCGTCTTTCACAAGCAAATCTCTTCCTTCGACTAATTGAATCCCCATTTGCTGTGCAAGGAACACATGATCATAATAAGCCGAATTATATCTTCCAGGTGTCAGCAGTACGGCAGTGGGAGAACCTTTTGCGAATGTAGATGGTACGTGATCCAGTACTGCTTCATGTAAGTGGGATAGCTGCGGTTCGAGCGTCTCGATAGAATGATTGGAAAAGAGTTCCGGATAAACTTGCCTCATTACAAATCTGTTTTGATATACATATGACATGCCGGAAGGGTTGCGCAAATTATCTTCCAACACGCGGTATTCCCCCGTTTCATCTTTGATTAAATCAATACCGGCGAGAAATATATGATTTCTTAACGGAATATTCAACCCTTGGACCTGATGATAATAATATGGATTGTTTTCCACTAATTCCCTAGGCACAATTCCGTCATTTACTATATTTCGATCATGATAAATATCTTCTAGAAACAGGTTAAGCGCGTCTGTTCTCTGAATCATTCCTTTTGAAATCTTATTCCAGTCTTCTCGTGGTATTATAATTGGAATGAAATCAAAAGGCATGGTTCGTTCTGTACCAACATTTTCGTTATAAACCGTAAAAGTAATCCCTTGTCTCAAAAAGGAGTGTTGGGCTGTTTCATGTTTCCGTTTTAATTCCCCATCGGAAAATTGTCGGAGTATATTATAAAAATTGTCGTAATGTCCTCTTGGCTTTCCGTAGGCATCCAGCATTTCATCAAAAAAGGGTTCTGTTCGATAAGGTTTAAACAAAGCAGCTACTCCTTTACATTTGATTATAGATAAGTGGCCTAATCTTGATTTCGACATTATGAACGGAAATACCTTCTTTTTTCTGAAATTTCAAAAATCTAACGGAGGAATCTGAATGTACTGTCGTTTATCCACTCAAGGTGTGATAGGGATTTTAACTCTTCGACAAGTTTGAACAGTGCCTCATCTTTTTGTTTGGCTTCTATCATACAGTCCACTTGATCTACGGAACCATCCACATTGCTTGCAAACTCCACAAACGTCTTCATATCTATATAATCTGCATGGTGCCTGAATTGTTTGTCGCTCTTCGGGCTGGAAATATGCATTTTCACCGGCAAATCAGACGACCTCCAGGTATCGACGATTCTCTCCCAGTATGAATCAAGCCAATTTGGTTGGGTGTGATTGGCCTGGTGATGATGGAGGTCAAAAACCATAGGAATACCAAGCTTTTCACAAAGGAAAAGGACATCGCCTGCATTATAAGATTTATCGTCATTTTCAAGCATAATCATTTGCTGCAGTCGAACAGACAACCTTGCCCAATTTTCTATGAACCTTTCCAATGAGCGCTCTTTGTCCCCGTAAGTACCTCCGACATGTAAAACACATCGGTGTTTTGTGTCAAATCCCATGCCTGTAAGCAGTTTGTAATGATACTGCAAGACAGTTACGGAATTTTTCAATATTTCTTCCCGATCCGAATTTAGTACAACAAAATGGTCTGGGTGAAAGTCGACCCTCATCTCGTTGTTTATGGCAAAGTCCCCCAACTCTTCCAATTTAGCTTTGATACCTTTCATATAATTCCAATCATTCAATTCTTCATGAGTAGCCAACGGAACAAGTCTTGAGCTCAAACGGAAAAAGAATATTCCAGAAGCTTTATTGTGTTTCAGCAGCCTAATGCTGTTTTCTATATTGGAATTTGCTATCGTTATAAGTTTGTTTTTGGCAGCCTCCTGATCAGCATAATGGCTGAAATTTTTATACGTCACCGTTTGTGAAGGTGAACTATTTTTCACGTGTTTACTCATAGCTACATAACCTAGTCGAAAAACAGTCATCATGGCACCTCATTTCTTTTCCATCCCTTTCAGTCAACCTTGTTTTTCCATTTTTGGTCTGGCCTTGTTATTATTCACCATTGTCCGGGTATGTACTCTATATAAACCAAGGAAGGAGAATCGAATAATGATCATTGTTTATATCAGTTTAGGCATTGCAGTTACAGCATTGGTAATCGCAGTTGTTATCGGTAATAAAGCTAGAAAGGGAATTCAGGGAGCAATCAAGGAGATGTCAAGCTCAATGGAACCTGTTCAAGCGGACTTGAACAAAATAAGCGAACAATCCAATCAACTCTCCGCCAATCAACAAAAAATACAAGAGGATTTCAACAGAAAAAGTAAGGATATCAAGACTTCCATTAAAACAGCTAAAGAAATACCTGGACTATACAAAGAATTGTTCGACACTGATAAATTCCAATACAATACGAATCTGTAATAAGAACGAGGCTGGTTGCAGCTTCGTTTTTTTGTCCCCGCAACAGAAGACTTCACCTTTCCATCTTGTTGCCTTGCCTATTCAGAAATTAAGCTGTCTGCCAGAGTCTTGACAGGCTGATTTTCTGCTTGAAAGTCTTTTCAAAATAATTTTAATAAACCTGTAAGGTATGGCAGGGCCTCCTGTATGGACGAATGAAAAAGACAGGAACTGAGTTATTATATACCGAGCATTCATAATCACCTTTGGTGAGAATAAACATAAAAAGACAAGCTTTAATATACTCCCATACTCAAAGCGGTATTATTTTTTCATGCAAAGGAGTTTGAAAATGCTCAATCAAATTTTCTATTTAAACGATATAGAAGGAAAAAAATAATTTTGCACCAATATTTGACGTCCTACTGTTGGATTACAATGGGAGCATTAATTCAAGGCTTGGCGATGGCAGTGTTCTTATTTCCTCATTCCATTCCCTCTGGCGGGGCGGCCGGAATAGCAGTACTACTCAACTATTGGTTCAACATTCCACTAAGCGTAGCACTCTGGATTGTTAATTTTTCCCTGTTGGTTGCAGCTATCCATTGGCTTGGAAATGGAAGTGCGCTTGGTACGATGTACGCAATTACCATAACGTCTCTAGGAGTCCACTTATTCAGCTCTGATACTTTCATGCTTTCTATCAACACATGGATCGACCTTTTGCTCGGATCGATTGTACTTGGTATGGGTATAGGGCTTCTCTTAAGGGAAAATGTTTCAAACGGCGGTATGGGAGTGATTGCGTTGATCGTTGCAAAATATAGAAACACACCTCCCGGCAGACCGTTGCTGTTGTTGAACGGATCGATTTTTCTTTTGACTGCTTCAATCATCGACTGGAAAATCGTGATCCAGGCAATTGTCTGCCAATGGATTTCCACTAAACAAGTTGATTTAGTCTATAAATGGCATGTCCCCGCCTTGTTTCAACCTATATTTCTTCGCCGTAAGAAATAATCAAATTGTTCTGTTCTTGGGCCTGATTGCCATCCACTTGTCCTACTTCCGATTAAAAAAGTGAATGGAGCTAAAGCAAAAAACTAAACCGCCTTCCTGCATATGAAAGGCGGTTGTTTCTTTGATATTAACTTTCTTCTTCGTTCTCCAACTCGACCTTCTGTCCTCCTATTGTCAGGTAAGACAGTACGTCGAGATTTGGTTTGAGTTTAGTCAACCCTTCCAGATATGGTTTGACCAAGTCCTTGAAGTCTTCTTTGACTCCTTCTTCGGCAAGCTGGCCATACACATACATCTTATCAGACTCCATCAAAAACGCCATATAACCAACTGCTTTATTTTTGTCATCCACTATATTCAGAACTTGAGCATTTTCCTTTAAAAATTCCGGGGAAAAGTAAATTTGCATATTCATCACCTCTGTTTATTCGGTTGTAAGTTGTAGCTTTTTGAATAAAGTATGCGTGGTATCATCTTGTTCGTCGTCTTTTTTCTTTTTGACATGGATCAGCAATAAACATAACAAACCAACTAAAAGGGTCAAAGCTGCAGTGCTTAAAAACATTCCGGTTCTGGACCAGTTCATCAACCAACCGTAAACCGGCGGACCAGCGGCCACTCCGAGGAAGCGGACCGAACCATACAGGGACGTGACAAAACCTCTTCTCGCTTTTCCGACAGAACCAGTTATAAAGCTATTTAAACATGGAAGCACAAGACCTGTTCCGATACTGCTAACTACTAATACGGAAATGAAAGGTACAAGTCTTGTAAAAAATACCAGTGAAGCAAAAGAGGCTGTCATCATGATCAAACCAAATACAATCAGCATTTTCATCATATGGTGGTTCTTCCCTATTTTACTGCCGGTTGTAAAGGAAGTGGTCATCATAAATAATAGCGGAATCGCCAAAACGCAACCTTTCAGCACCCCGTTGATATTGTACTCTGTCTCAAGCACATCGGATAAGTAAAATAGAATGCCAAATAGCGTAAACAGCCCTGTAGCTCCAGCTAAATAGGCTGTAAACAGCCAGCGGCCTTCATGTTTAAATACCGTAAACAAACCTTTCAGATAATTGCCCAATGACGGAGGTTGTTGCTTCTTCTTTTTTTCCTTCACTAAGAATATAGTCAATAAAATCGATATGACACAAAAGATAGGAAAGCCGAAAAAAGGTCCATACCAAACAATCAGAGCAAGCAGTGAACCGACTATGGGGGACAGCACTTTACCGAACCCATTTGAAGCTTCCACAAGTCCCAGCACTTTGCTTTGCTCGGCTCCCTTGAATAAGTCGCCTGTTAAAGCCATTGCGATAGGTGCGGTTCCTGCAGCACCAATACCTTGTAAAGCCCTCCCGACAATTACCCATAAGTAGGCATTATCCAACCAGGCACTCGCAACACCTGCAAGCAAACCTCCAAGTCCATAAATGGTCAGCGCCGGCACAATGATTGCCTTCCTTGAAAAACGATCTGATAAATAACCAAGAACGGGTATAGCTATTGCTGCGGCAATCGAGAAAATAGTTATGGTAAGGCTGACTCTGAACGCACTTACTCCCAGCTCCTTTTCCATTTGCGGAAGGATAGGGATCAACATCGAATTACCCAGCGTCATTATGAGGGGTATTGAACTGATAGCTAGGATGGCTAATCCTTTATGCATTTTTTTTGCCACTTGCCATTACACTCCTTCAAGGGAGTAAACCCTTAATTTAAGCCTGAGGCTACTTCTTATAATGGTAAGTAATTATATTTTTATAATGGCAAAATTTTACCAATAGCTCCGTTCTGTTACATTAAAAGTGATAATCAAGTGGAATTACTACATAGTGAAAATTACTTTAGAGAGAGCCTTCTCGCCGGAAAAGCACCGGTTGTGGGGTCTTCCGACTGTTCCTTTCCCATAGGAGTTTGAAATGACCTACTTGAATTTACACCGCACGAAGAAAATCGACCTTTATTTTCAAGGAGTCACGCATTTTTCCGCAGCTTTGAATGGCATTCTGTTTTAATAAGAGGAAATACCAGTTGAGTCTTTTATCCAAAATGAAGAGCATCCCTAACAGCTAGGTCAGAACACGCAGACTCTATGGGAACCATACGCTCATGGAAAGCGACTTCTATCTAATCAGTATCGAAGGTAGTAACACTTTCAGTTATATCACGGCATATATTATGAAAATTTTTAACATATGTATGTGCAAATTAAAACATGCTCTTGTCATTGAAGAGCATGTTTTGCGATCAGCCGGTATGACTCTAGTCTGGATTCATATGTCGGTGTTATGGTCAGAATCATTATTTCATCCGCACCTGAGGTTTCTGACAAGTTTTTTAGTTGCCCAGTGACGGACTCAGGAGAACCTTTGATCATGTTTGGTGGTGATGGGGAATCTGAACTATCTTCCTTGTTTCTCCATTTATAAGACTGGGCAGCTAATGTTTCTGCCTTTTCGTCCGTTTCCGCACAGATTACCTCCACCGTCACTATGGTCTCTGGAGAATCTTCTTCCCTTTTTTTATGAAAATGGGATTTGTAAAGCGATAATGCTTTGTCAGAACCTAGTTCACTCATGAACTGTCCAAAAACATAACGCATACCATTTTCAGCAGCCAACACAGCACTTTTCTCACTCGTTCCCAGCAGCCAAGGCACTGGTGAAGTTGGAGGAAGCGGGGAAGCTTTAACTTTTTTGAAAAAATCATCTTCAGGAAAGTCCTGGTAGATGAAATGCAACAGCTTTCCGACATCATCAGGAAACTGTCTTACTTGTTCGAGAAAATTTCCGGATAGCGCAATCGAGGATTCCGGTGACCCTCCAGGGGCTCTTCCAATACCTAGATCAATTCTTCCAGGGAACAATGTAGACAACATATGATATAGTTCCGCCACCTTATAAGGTTTATAATGCGGCAGCAATGTAGCACCTGAACCGAGTCTGATCCTATTGGTCTGGCTTCCAATATAGCTCAGCATCACTTCAGGTGCGGAGCAAGCTAAGTGGTCCATGTCATGATGTTCAGCAATCCAGTACCTTTCATAACCCAACTCGTCCCCGGCTTTCGCCAATTGCAATGAAGCACTCAAAGCTTGGTCAGATTTTTGGTCAATCAAAACCGGTGCTTGATCCAAAATACTTAGTTTCACAGCAACACTTCCATTCCTTTCATTTCTTGTAGTAAGTAAGTTCAATTTCCAAAGCGGGCTATGCAGAATTCAAGCAAAAAACGAGCATGTCAAAATGCTCGTTTTTTGCTTATTCTACCTCCACTGTCCAATTAAAAGGATCATCAGTTTTGCCGGTCTGTATATTTGTTAGTGTATCATATAGTTTTTTTGATATTTGCCCTGTTTCTCCGTTGTTGATAACCAGTTTTGCTTCTCCCCATGATAGTTCACCAATAGGGGAAATTACCGCCGCAGTACCGGAGCCGAATGCTTCTTCAAGCTGACCGTCTTTATACGCCTGGAATATTTCCTCCATCGAAATTCTTCGTTCAGTTACCGGATAATCCCAATATTTCAATAAATGAATGACCGAGTTCCGCGTCACACCTTCCAAAATACTCCCATTCAATTCAGGTGTTACTATTTCCCCATTTATTTTGAAAAATACATTCATACTACCTACTTCTTCAATGTATTTCTTTTTGACACCATCCAGCCATAATACCTGTGCATAGCCTTGGCCGGACACCAGTTCTTGCGCTTTTAAACTGGATGCATAATTGCCTGCTGTCTTCGCTTCACCCGTACCTCCTGCAACAGCCCTGACATACTCGTTTTCGACTGCTATTTTCACCGGATTGATACCTTCCTTATAATAAGCGCCGACCGGAGACAGAATAACGATAAATTGATATCTCTTAGAAGGGGCAACCCCGAGATATGGTTCTATAGAGATAACAAATGGTCTTATGTATAGAGAAGTCCCCTCGGCATTTGGAACCCATTCCTTATCGATGGAAATCAACTTTTTTACAGCGGTTAGTGCTAATTCCTCGTCAATAGCCGGTATGCACAGACGATCATTTGACCTGTTCAATCTTTGCATATTCTTCTCTGGACGGAACATCCTCACCTTTCCATCCGGTGTTTCATATGCTTTCAGTCCCTCAAAAACCGTTTGGCCGTAATGGAACACGATGGCAGCCGGGTCCAGTACCAATGGCTGATAAGGGACGATGCGCGGATCATGCCAACCCTTTCCCATAGTATAATCCATGATAAACATGTGATCTGTGAACACCCTGCCGAATTCCAATTGGTCTCCTTGTGGTTTTGGTTTTAGTGATTGACTTTGTTCTACCCTAATTTCTTCCATGACAATAGCTCCTTGATCTTTTATTCACCTTAAACATCCTCTACTAATTATGCCAAAGTGTTATTCAAAATAGTCTGTAAAATCTATTTTATTACTAAATCATTCAATAAAACAACCAAAAAACCCAAAATATTTTATTATGGAATTGATTTTAACAAGTGAACAAGACGTGGAGGGATAAGGAAGTTTTACCAAAAAGGTTCCTCTTCGTTGGATAACTTCAAAATAAATGGATATACAACAAGTATCAGGAAAGCAATAACAATGGGCAGAATCAAAGCATTGCCTATTGAGAAATCCAACCAAGCATTGAATGGTAGCAGCACCAATGGAATAAGTGCAAATAAACCACTTCTTCGTCTTGATGATGCAGATTCATATTGTCTTCTGCCACAATATGGACAGTTCAATTTAAGGATTGTTTTTATTGTTTGCTTCCAAGTCCACTTCTCTCCGCAATTTTGACAAGTTGGCATCTTAACTTACACCTCCTGTAACGAGAGCTGGCTTCATAGCTTTTAAAATTCATAAACTGTATATTTTATGTACCACAAATAATCAAAATATTAACAGAAATTGTAAGAGGACATTTTCAAAAATACTTTCTGCAGCAAAAGAAAAAACCTTCCCATGAAGTAAGGCAAGGCAATGGCCAATAACCGATCTTTTTTTCACTGTCCCAGCAAATCACTTAGCATGTAATTCGGCTTTTGTACTCGTTTTCTGTGTTTGTGGATGATCCTCAATACGGAAGCTTTTTAAATGTTAAGATGTTCCCATTGTGTTATTGTTTAATAAAAAAATGATCAGAAGTGAACAGGTTTTTGCTATTGATTAACGCTCCTTGAAATGAGACTTGCTGATCTTTCGTCTTATCATCTTCTATCTTTACGGATATTTGCCAGATTAACACCACAGTCACTATGGTTAACGCAGTCAGACCAACCAGTATAATAAATTTGTTATAGCTCACCATTCCACCCCCTGTTTTGGATATATTCTTCTATCATTGGTGTTATTCTAAGAGTTTTATATTCCTGAGGTCCTGGATTAAGTTATGTTACAATGAAGTCATTCGTTAATAATTTCCAGGAGGGGATTTTAGGATGTTGAATATTGGTTTAATCGGGTTCGGGAAAAGTACAACAAGGTATCATCTTCCTTATCTTTTATTAAGAAAAGAAACCGTGAATGTAAAAAAGATTTACAGCCGTTCCAAAAAGCCTGAATTGGAGTCAGCCTATGAAAGTCATCGGATAGAATTCACGCAGCAACTTGATGACATTTTAACTGATGAAACAATTAATCTAGTTTCTATCTGCACGCCTCCTTCGACGCATTTCTCACTGGCGAAACTTTGTCTGGAAAACAATAAACATGTTGTCGTGGAAAAACCGTTTGCGAATACGACTGAAGAAGCCAGACAACTGTTTGAGTTAGCAAATGAAAAAGGATTAACGATCATGCCCTTTCAAAATAGGAGATTTGACAGTGATTTCTTATCTTTGAAAAAAGTATTGGAACGTGGATACATAGGAGAACCTATCGAATTAGAATCTCATTTCGATTATTACAGGCCGGACAAATCCCATTCACCAGGTGATTTTTATGAGGGTGCGTTTTACGGTCTGGGAGTTCATTTATTGGACCAAGTGATATCTTTGTTCGGAAAACCGGAGAAATTATATTATGACCTGCGCTCTCTCCGGAATAAAAACAATCCAGAAGATTATTATCATGTTGAGTTGTTTTATGGGAATTTCAAAGCAATACTGAAAACAAGCCACCTTGTTAGCAAACCTTATCCCAAATTCATCCTGCATGGAACAGGTGGCAGTTATGTAAAACATGGTATCGATAAACAGGAAGAACACCTAAAAGCAGGACTGTCACCTTCTGTTGAAGGGTTTGGTGTGGACCCGATAGAGAATTATGGAGTGGTTTATACAGCTGACCAGAAGGATGGCGGCCTTCCGATTGAAACACCTAATGGAGATTACGGAAGAGTTTATGATCACCTCTATGAAGTGATTGTCGAGGGGGAA
This sequence comes from Sediminibacillus massiliensis, assembly GCF_900156915.1. GTDB lineage: Bacteria > Bacillota > Bacilli > Bacillales > Amphibacillaceae > Sediminibacillus_A > Sediminibacillus_A massiliensis. The sequence continues at coordinate 558,287 of NZ_LT732535.1, forward strand.
GAAAAACAAATTACCGATGAACAAGTGCTTACCGTCATTGAAATCCTTGAAAAAGGGATTCAAGGTGAAAATCCTAAAGTCATTTCATTATAAAAGAAAGAGGCCAATATCCAAGTGGATTTTGGCCTCCTTTTCGTTTACATAGCTTCAACTGTTGGCAGACTAGATTTGCCCATAAGAAATTGATCTACTTTGTATGCTACTTCTCTTCCTTCATTTATTGCCCACACGATTAGACTTTGTCCTCTCCTGGCATCACCAGCAGCAAAAACACCTTCTATATTAGTGGAGAAGTCTCCGTAAGCAGCTTTTACTCTGCGCTTGTCTGTGTCTACCCCGAAAGTCTCCAATAAAGGCTGTTCAGGACCTTCGAATCCGATGGCAATTAATACAAGTTGGGCAGGCCATACTTTTTCAGTACCTGGCACTTCTTCATATACAAACATACCGTTTTCATCAGTCACTTTGCGCATCTGCACAGTATGAAGTTCCTTCAACTTGCCATTTTCATCAGCGACAAATCTCTTGGTTTGTATGGAATATTGCCGTGGATCTTCTCCAAACTTGGCTTTCGCTTCCTTATGAGCATATTCGACACTGAATACTTTCGGAAATTCCGGCCATGCATTGTCACCAGTCCGTGCCAAAGGAAGTTGAGGATGCTTGCCAAATTGCACGATACTCTTGCAATCTTGTCGAAGAGCAGTAGCAATACAGTCAGCGCCTGTATCCCCGCCGCCGATTACGATGACATCTTTACCCTTGGCATCTATATAATTGCCATCTTGAAAGCCAGAATCCAACAAGCTTTTGGTTGAGACTGTCAGGTAATCCATCGCAAAATGGACGCCCTCTGATTTACGGCCCTCAATCGGAAGATCGCGTTGTTTTTGGGCACCGGTACAAATGATGACGGAATCGTACTGTTCTTTCAGTTCAGATGGGGTAATATCTTTACCGATTTCGGTACTAGTCACAAAATCGATTCCCTCTTGCTCAAGCAACCGGACTCTCCGTTCTACGACTTCTTTGTCCAGTTTCATATTGGGTATGCCGTATGTCAACAATCCTCCCGCCCGATCGGATTTTTCGAACACAGTCACGGTATGACCTGCCTGATTCAATTGATCGGCTGCCGCCATTCCTGCAGGACCCGAACCGATGATGGCTACCTTTTTCCCGGTCCTTCTTTCTGGAATTCTAGGAGTGATCCACCCATTTTCAAATCCCTTATCGATGATGGACTGCTCGATATTTTTGATGGTTACGGCTGGATCAGAAATCGCCACTGTACAAGAACCTTCACACGGAGCCGGGCAAACCCGGCCGGTGAATTCAGGGAAGTTATTGGTCTTCATCAAACGATCAAGCGCTTCTTTCCATTTTCCGCGGTAAACCAAATCGTTCCATTCCGGAATTAAGTTATAGACCGGACAACCCGAAGTAGATCCGTTAATTTCCGTACCGATGTGACAGAATGGGGTACCGCAATCCATACACCTGGCTCCCTGCCTGCTCAGTACTTCATCAGAGAAAGGAGCGGCATATTCTTTCCAGTCGTTTAAGCGTTGTTTTGGGTCACGCTCCGTTGCTTCTTCCCGCTTAATTTCTATAAAACCTGTTGCTTTTCCCATATTCCTCTCTCCTTTCTTAGTGAACTACGACCTTTTCCTGAGGCTTTTGAGCCGGGATGACCTTTTTCTCTTTTTTAGCGTTGAAAGCGTTCATTTGCGCTTCTTCATCAGATAATCCGGCTTTCTTGAACTCATCGATTTGCATGAGCATTAGTTTGAAATCCTTAGGAATTACTTTCACGAACTTATTGACTGAATCAGTCCAATTGTTCAATACTTCCAATGCTTTGCTGCTTGAAGTATAGTCATAATGATTTTGTATCATCGACTTCAACTCATTGATTTCTTCATGATCTTGTAAATCTTCGAATTCAATCATTTCAGTATTGGCAAGGTATTTGAAAGCTTCTTTGTCTTCCGCATAAACATATGCGATTCCACCTGACATACCTGCACCGAAGTTTTTACCTGCATCGCCGAGTATCGCCACGCGGCCGCCGGTCATGTATTCACATCCATGGTCGCCGATTCCTTCCACGACAACTTTGGCCCCGCTGTTACGGACGGCGAACCTTTCTCCGGCACAACCGTTAATATATGCTTCCCCACCTGTAGCTCCATAAAATGCCACGTTGCCGGCTATTACATTCTTACTTGGGAATATAGTGGATTCACGAGGCGAAGAGACGATAATTTTACCTCCGGATAATCCTTTTCCGACATAATCGTTCGCATCTCCGGTCAATTCCAATGTCATTCCTTTTGGTACAAACGCTCCAAAACTCTGCCCTGCAGAACCTTGGAATCTAAGCGTTATTGTATCTTCAGGCAAGCCTTCTTCACCATATAATTTGGATACTTCACTTCCCACAATCGTTCCTGTAACACGGTTAATGTTCCTGATTGGGAAAGATACATCGACTTTCTGTTTATTTTGCAACGCTGGCTGTACAGCAGGAAGAATCTTTGTGATATCCAGCGATCGATCAATTTTATGATCCTGTGGTGTCTGAGCCGTACGAACGCCCTCCAAGGTGTGGATCAGTCTTGACAAATCTAAGTCCTTTGCCTTCCAATGAGCTTTGGACCGCTCGCTAACTTCTAATACTTCTGTTCGGCCAACCATTTCATCAACTGTTCTGAATCCAAGTTCAGCCATGATTTCTCTAACTTCTTCTGCAATAAACCGCATATAATTAACAATATGGTCAGGATCACCCATGAATTTCTTGCGGAGTTCTGGATTCTGCGTGGCGACTCCCACTGGGCAAGTGTCCAAATGGCAAGCACGCATCATTACGCAACCAAGGACAACAAGCGGAGCGGTCGCAAACCCATACTCTTCTGCGCCTAACAAAGCCGCCATCACGACATCTTTTCCGGTCATCAACTTCCCGTCCGTTTCGAGGACTACTCTGTCCCTAAGACCATTCAACATCAAGGTCTGATGGGCTTCAGCCAATCCAAGTTCCCAAGGCAGTCCCGTATGCTTGATACTCGTTTTAGGGGAAGCACCGGTACCTCCATCGTAACCGACCACAGAAATAACATCCGCAGCTCCTTTTGCAACACCGGCAGCAATGGTACCAACACCTGCTTTCGCCACCAATTTCACGCTAATCCTTGCATCGCGGTTTGCATTCTTCAGGTCATGAATCAATTGGGCTAAGTCTTCAATGGAATAAATATCATGGTGAGGCGGCGGTGAAATTAATCCTACACCAGGCGTAGAACCCCGGACATCGGCAACCCAAGGATAAACTTTGTTTCCAGGCAGTTGACCACCTTCACCAGGCTTGGCACCTTGTGCCATTTTGATCTGTAGTTCTTCTGCATTTACCAAATAGTGGCTTTTAACGCCAAATCGACCTGATGCAATTTGTTTAATTGCACTTCTACGAGTATCTCCATTCTCGTCAACTTCGAAGCGTTCTGGATTTTCCCCGCCTTCTCCACTGTTGCTTTTTCCGCCTAAACGATTCATTGCTATCGCCAACGCTTCATGTGCTTCCTTACTTAGCGATCCGAACGACATTGCACCTGTTTTAAATCTACGGACAATAGATTCAACAGATTCGACCTCTTCTATTGGTACAGTATTCCGGCTGTTATTGAAGGAGAAAAGGTTCCGCAAGAATCCAAGTCTCTCTTCGTTTGCAGCATTGCTGTATTCCTTGAAAAGGTTATAATCATTTCTGCGGCAAGCCCACTGAAGTGTGTGGATTGTCTTTGGATTGAAAGCATGGTGCTCACCGGTTTTCCGCCATTGAAAATCACTTCCGGACTCTAGCGATTGATCGACGGACTCATCGTATGCTGTATCATGTCTGAGCTTCGCTTCTTTAGCAATCGTTTCAATGCCAATACCATCTATTTGTGACGCAGTTCCGGTGAAATATTTATCGATTACTTCCTGGCCGATACCAACAGCTTCAAATATTTGGGCTCCACGGTAACTTTGGATGGTAGAGATACCCATTTTCGACATTACCTTGACTACACCTTCTGTGACGCCGGAAATATACTTATCTACCGTTTCTTGATATGTTGTATTCAAGTTGCCTTCTTCAATTACTTGTTTATAAGTTTCCAATGCGAGGTATGGGTTAATGGCATCCGCTCCATATCCAAGCAATGCAGCAAAATGATGCACTTCTCTTGTTTCGCCTGTCTCGATGATAATGCTGACTTTGGTTCTGTTACCTTGTTTGACCAAATGTTGATGAAGACCGCTTACGGCTAATAGCGCAGGAATTGCAGTCCTGTTTTCATCCATGTCTTTATCTGACAGAACAAGAAGATTGACTCCATCGGAAATGGCTTGTTCGGCTTCTGAGAATACCTGGTCCAAACCAGCCTCCAAGTTGTCCGTAAACAGTGATTCAATTTTTTTGCTTGTAAATCCTAGAAACTTATTATCGAGAATTTCATCTAACTGCTTGTTTGAAATCACAGGAGATTCCAATTGGATTCTCTTGCAATCTTCTTCTCCCGGATGAAGAATGTTTCCTTCAGCACCAAGCCATGTCATAGTAGATGTGACAATTTGCTCGCGGTAAGCATCTATCGGCGGGTTGGTTACCTGGGCAAACAGTTGCTTGAAATAGTTAAACAACGATTGGGGCCTGTCGGATAAAACAGCCAAAGGAACATCGCTACCCATGGAACCGATCGGATCTTTTCCTTCGGTTATGACCGGCACCATATATTTGTTTATATCTTCATAAGTGTAACCAAACGCCTTCTGCCTTGTGTACAAATCAGGCATTGGCTTAGTAGTTTCCGGATCCAATTCATCAGGAAACTTCATAACCTGCTTATCAAGCCATTCCTGGTATGGTTCAGCATTGGCCATTTCCTCTTTTATTTCTTCATCTGAAATAATCCTGCCTTCTTCCAAATCAAGAAGTAACATTTTTCCCGGACTAAGACGATCTTTATATAAAACATTCTCTTCTTCAACGTCGATGACGCCGACTTCAGAAGAATATATAATATAATCATCTTTCGTCACATAGTATCTGGCTGGACGAAGGCCGTTACGGTCAAGGATTGCCCCGATTTGCTTTCCATCAGTGAACGTTATGGAAGTCGGACCGTCCCACTGTTCCATCAACGTACTGTGATACTCATAAAAGGCCCGCTTTTCTTTGGAAATGTGCGGATTGTTCTTCCACGGCTCCGGAATGAGCATCATCGCTGCATGAGCAGGTTTTCTTCCTGCAAGGGTGAAAAACTCCAACGCATTATCCAATACGGAAGAGTCACTTCCATTATCATCCAAAATAGGAAGCACTTTGTTCAGATCTTCTCCGAAAGCTTCGGATACGAACTGTTTTTCACGTGCTCTCATCCAGTTGATGTTCCCTCTCATGGTGTTGATTTCTCCGTTATGGATTAAATACCTGTTCGGATGTGCCCTTTCCCAAGTAGGAAAGGTGTTGGTGCTGAATCTGGAATGCACTAAAGAAAAAGCGGACACAAATGTCTCCTCCTGCAAATCCAGATAAAACTCATCCACTTGTTTAGGAGTGAGCAGACCTTTATAAACAATGGTCCTGCTTGAGAGGCTGGCAAAGTAAAAACGAAGCGAACGGCTTTTCGCCCAGTTTTCTGCCTGTTTTCTTATAATATAAAGTTTTCTCTCAAAAGCCAGATTGTCTGTTATATCTTCACCAGCCCCGATAAATACCTGACGGACAACAGGGCACGTTTCTTGTGCCTTAATTCCGATTTTTCTGACATCTACTGGTACATCTCTCCAGCCCAACAGGGTCTGCCCCTCTTGTGCTATATAATTGTTAAGTTGTTCTTCAATTTGTTTTCTCTCTTCGTCGTCATTTGAAAAAAAGACCATCCCTACTCCATAGCGTCCTGTTTCAGGCAGTTCCATATCTTTGCATACCGAACGAAAGTAGTTATCTGGTATTTGTACCATCAAACCAGCCCCATCTCCAGTAAGAGGATCACTTCCCTGTCCTCCACGATGGTCAAGCTGGCATAACATGTCTAAACCTTTTTTTACAATATCATGTGTAGCTAACCCTTTAATGTGGGCATATAAACCAATACCACATGCATCATGTTCAAATTCAGGACGGTATAGACCTTGTGCCTTAGGCATCTGATTATAACTCATTATATACGCCCCCGTTTACTCTATTCCAATTAAGGTGTCTTATAACTATTGTAGGTTTCTTTATTAATCCAAACAATATATAATATAGATTAAAACCATCTCATATTGAGATTGATAAGGAGGAACCGGGATGGAACTCAGACAATTAAGATATTTTATGGAGGTTGCAGAAAGGGAACATGTTTCCGAAGCGGCCGCCAATCTTCATGTTGCACAATCTGCAATCAGCCGGCAAATCGCCAATCTCGAAGGGGAATTGGGTGTTGAGTTGTTTGAACGGGAAGGAAGGAACGTCAAACTTACCCAAATAGGAAAAGTCTTTTTAAAACATACCAGGACAGCAATGAAAGCCATCGATCATGCGAAAAAACAAATAGATGAGTATCTGGATCCAGAGCGGGGAACAATTAAAATTGGTTTTCCGACTAGTCTTGCCAGTCATTTGCTTCCCACAGTCATTTCGGAATTCAAGAAGAAATACCCCAATATCGCCTTTCAATTAAGACAAGGATCTTACAACTTCTTGGTAGAAGCAGTAAAAAACCGGGAATTGGATTTAGCTTTTTTAGGCCCGGTCTTATCGAACGACCCGGAAATCGATGGAAACATTTTATTTACAGAAAATATTTCTGCTTTGCTTCCAGAGACACATCAGCTGGCAGAGCGGGACAGCATCCATCTTCGCGACTTAAGAAATGAAGACTTTGTTCTGTTCCCGGATGGATTCATCCTGAGGAAAATCGCAATGGATGGATGCAGACAGGCAGGATTCACACCCAGGATTTCTTCCGAGGGGGAAGACCTTGATGCGATTAAGGGACTCGTTTCGGCAGGTATCGGAGTGACATTGTTGCCTGAGAGTGTGTTTTCCGAGTCAACACCGCGATTCACAAAAAAGCTAGTCATCAATACTCCGCATTTAAGAAGAACGGTAGGTATTATCAAGCCTTCCAATCGGAATCTTGCCCCTTCAGAAAGAGTATTTTATCAGTTTGTGAAAGACTTCTTTTCCATGCTTCAGCAGTTTCAGTAATAAGATAAAAAACAGCCCCGGATTGGGGCTGTTTTTTATCTTTTCGTGTTGCTTTTTTTCGCGCGCTGTTCTAATTGCGACCTCGGACTTTGGTCTGCTGTATCTTCCGTTAAACCTTGTGGGTTCACACCGTTTGCGGCCCGTCCTCTGTCACGTCTCTTTTCCTGTTTCGCCATCCAATACACCTCCATTTTCTCCATTTCTTATCATGTCATTAGGGAATAAGATTATCCCCAACACGTTTAAATATTGAAATAAAGATGGTGATGATTACGGCAGCCAGGATTGAATGCTGCATGACAGTTAGGGCAATTATCTGTATTTAAATAAGAAGAAATCGATAATTCTTTTTGACAACAACCGCATAGTATTGCTTTCTTGTTGAACTGATGCCTTTCCCAAAGCCTTACCGGATGTCCGGCATTGTCTTGATGGCACTTGTAGCAAGGATAGTATGCTCCACAGCAGGCAAATTTGATTGCAATGATATCCCTGTCGGAAAAGTAATGGACACATCGAGTTTGATGATCGACTACGGAACCCCTCACTTCCGGCGTTTTCATACAATCTCTCCTTTTATTTTGAAGAAAGACAATCAGGAAACTTGCTGTTCCACTTTAGAAATCAATTTAGAGAAACCTCTTAATTCCAATTCCTCGAATTTCTCTTTAACAACCTGACTGTCCATTTTCCATATAGCTGACTCGAGCTCACATTGTATTGGTACTTCGCAATGGATTTCAGCCAGCTGTCGTGATAGATGCAGCATTTCAAGATTTTCTTCTATCTTCCGTCTGATGCCATTAGACAGTTTATCAATATTTTTAAGGATTGCTTCAATGGATCCATGTTCTGTAAGGAGTTTGAGAGCTGTTTTTTCACCTATCCCTTTAACACCAGGATAGTTGTCAGAAGTATCCCCCATCAAACCTTTCAATTCAATCATCTGATAAGGTGTTATTCCTTTTTCTTCAAAGAAATTATCACCTTTATATACTGCATAGTTTCCTTGTCCTTTCTTCATGATGGCTACAGAAATATGAGTATCCACCAGTTGAAGGATATCCTGGTCTCCGGTCAATATGGTCACATTGTGGTCTATGCTGTAAGACCTGGCAAGCGTGCCGATACAATCGTCCGCTTCATATCCGGCGTATCCTACATTAGGGACACCGAAAGCTTCCATGACTTCCTTTATCAAATCGAATTGCGGGATGAGTTCCACGGGCGGTTCACCCCTGTTCCCTTTATAATCCGGATAAAGGTCGTTTCTGAAAGTTTTGCTGCCCATGTCCCAACAACAAATCACATGGCTTGGTGTGAAAGTTTCCATTGCATTAAGAAAGTATCTCAAAAATCCGAAGATGCCGTTTGTAGGCGTGCCTTTACTATTTACCATATAATTCCCGGAAAAAGAAGTGGCATAAAATCCTCTGAATAAGAGAGCCATGCCATCTACCAGTAAAATATTGTGTTTATTGTCCATTTGCTTACCTCACTATCTATTTTGCTTATTAAAATTACATAATTGATTTTATCATAAAACAACATTATTCTCTTCTCCATATTTAAACAATTAGATTGAAAGGTTGTTTTTTCTCTGGTATATTTACATTCTAAACAGAGAGACAGAGGGTGGAAACCACATTGAATAAAAAATTGGAATACGCTACATTTGCAGGTGGCTGCTTTTGGTGCATGGTAAAACCGTTTGATCAATTTGACGGCATAGAAAAAGTAGTTTCCGGTTATACGGGCGGTCACGTTGAAAACCCCTCCTATGAACAAGTGAAAACAGGGACGACAGGCCATTATGAAGCAGTACAAATCACATACGATCCGGCTGTTTTCTCATACCAGAAACTTTTGGACATTTTCTGGCCGCAAGTGGACCCTACTGACGATGGAGGGCAATTCCAGGACCGGGGAAGCCAGTACCGGGCGGCGGTATTTTATCATACAGAAGAGCAAAGACTCCTTGCGGAAGAATCCAAACAGGCTTTAATACGAAGCAATAGATTCTCAAAGCCGGTTGTAACGGAAATCCTCCCTGCGCAAATCTTTTATCCTGCTGAAGAATACCACCAGGACTTCTATAAAAAAAACAAGCAGGAGTATGAGCAAGATAGAGCTCAATCCGGCAGGGATGAATTTATCCAGGAAAATTGGCAATGAAAATGAAATCAAAAGCTATCCTCTGCATGGGGATAGCTTTTGATAATAAGTGTTGTTTACATAATATATTTATAATAACCTTACTTTAAATGAAATGCTTGAGCCAGTAACCGATACGAGTGAATTTTGGCTTCAAAATCGTAAATGTTTGTAATCACCATAAACTCTTCATTGTTATACCGTCTACTAAGCTCCAATAATTTTGATTTGACTGTGTCCGGGCTCCCGATAACAGCACGCTTTCTGTTTTTCTTTATTTTTTCCAATTCTTCATCATTATACTGTTTGCTTTTCGCCTCCTCTATGGACGGCACTTTTGTATCTCTTCCTTTTTCAACATTAAGCAACCATCTGTCCTGGCTTAACGCCAATTCTTCTGCTTCCCTGTCTGTATCAGCGCATATGACAAAGATGCAAACATTTGTCTTTGGTTTGGAAGAGTCGAGGGATGGCCGGAACCTTTCCCTGTAAGTAGATAAGGCTTCTTCTCCGTTGTCGGGATTGATAAAATGACCGTAAGTAAATCCTATTCCGAGATTGGCGGCATTTTTCGCCCCTCTTTCAGACAACCCCAATACCCACATTTCAGGCTGGCTTTTTACCTTCGGGCCGGCTTTGACCATGCGATACGGATGGTCTTCAGGAAACGAATGATGAAGAAATCCTTGAACTTCCGAAACTTGTCTGGGAAAAGAACTGAGGCTTTTCTTTAATCCATCTGTCAAAGCCAATCTTGTTGCCTGGGACCCGCCCGGAGACCTGCCCAAACCCAAATCAATCCTATTTGGATGGAAGCCTTCGAGCATCTTGAAATTTTCCGCTACTTTCAATGGGCTGTATTGGGGCAAAAGGACCCCTCCTGAACCTACTCTTATCTTGTTTGTTCTGGCTGCGATCTGGCCAATCAGAATTTCCGGAGAAGTACTCGCCAAACCACTGGTATTATGGTGCTCCGCAACCCAATACCTTTTATATCCCAGTTTTTCCGTTATCTGTGCTAATTTTATCGTGTTTTGCAATGTTTCTTCTGGTGAACTGCCTCTTGATATCGGCGCCTGATCGAGCACGCTCAGCTGCATAATCCAAACTCCTTTGTATATGTCGTCTATTAAGACATTATACTTAATGGGAAAGAATCACAAAAGATGAATGCTTCATCATTCCCTTCACTTAGAGCTTTCCCCTAAAATTATGAGAGAATCAAATAAAGCAAATAACTTTAACAGGAGGTTGCAGAACGCACAAATAGAACAGGCGCCGAAGTTACTTCCTTCAACACCTGTCCATGATTACCATTTTTCGATTACGGGACGGTCCCCTTTGCTGTTACCTTTTCTTGCCGTACGTTTGTTCAATTCGTTCATCACTTCCTTGAGGGCAACATCCTGATCCGCCATCAGCACAAAACTATGATAAATCAAATCGCTGATTTCATTGACGATTTCCTGTTTATCCTGATTTTTGGCCGCGATGACCACTTCACCCGCTTCCTCAATCACTTTCTTCCCGATTTTGTCGATACCTTTGTCAAAAAGGTAATTTGTATAGGAATTTTCCAGTCTGGTCGTTTTTCGGGCTTCCACCTCATCCATCAACGCTTCAAATATATTCAACTTGTCGTTGGATGAATACTCTGTTTCCCTTAATTCTCCATCCTCGGCTACATCATAGAAAAAGCAAGTTTCTTTTCCTGTATGGCAAGCAGGACCCGCTGGTGCCACCCGTATAAGCAATGTATCTCCGTCACAATCTGCTTTCATCGATTTCACTGTCTGAACATTACCGGATGTTGCTCCCTTATGCCACAACTCTTTCCGGGAACGAGAATAAAACCAAGTCTGCTTTGTCTCAATCGTTTTTTGATACGCTTCTTCATTCATATAGGCGACCATCAATACTTGTTCTGTCTGATCATTGACCACTACTGCAGGAACCAATCCTTTAGAAAAGTCCATCTTCACGTACATTCACCCCCTGGACTAAACAGCTTCGTTTGACTTCTTTTATTGAAAAGGTATCTTCATGAAAAATAGATGCTGCCAAAGCTGCCGATACATCTGTTTGCTCAAATACTTCAGAGAAATGCTCAGGTTTCCCGCAACCCCCAGAGGCAATTACAGGGATTTTGACCGATTCCACGACAGCTTTAGTCAATCCGATATCAAACCCATCTTTAACCCCATCAGTGTCGACACTGGTAAGCAATATTTCTCCTGCACCTTTCTGTTCGGCCATTTTCACCCACTCCAGTGCATCTATTCCCGTATCCTTACTTCCACCATGTGTCATGACATGCCAACCATCATCAAAACGCTTTGCATCGACCGCAACTACCACACATTGCGAACCAAAACGTGCAGCGGCATCTGTGATCAACTGAGGATTTACCACAGCAGCAGAATTCATTCCCACTTTATCAGCACCTGCTTGAAGCAGCCTTGTGACATCATCGATTGTCCGGACCCCGCCTCCTACAGTGAATGGAACAAAAACCGTTTCTGCAGTTTCTCTAACGATATCTATCATCGTCTGCCTTCCTTCATTCGTTGCGGAAATATCCAGAAAAATAATTTCATCTGCTCCATTCTTTGAATAGTCGGATGCCATTTTGACAGGATCCCCCAGTTCTCGAAGGGAAACGAAATTCGTTCCCTTGACTACTTTTCCTTCCTTTACATCAAGACAGGGGATGATTCTCTTAACGATCACCTTGAAATCCCCCCAGTGTCACTTTTCCATCGTAAATCGCCTTACCCACGATTGCTTCTTCTATACCGATTTCTTCCAACTGCTGTAAATTGTTGTTATCTTTGATTCCGCCTGAAGCCACGATTTTACAAGATACGGCCTGAGACAATTCTTTTAACGCTTCCAAGTTAGGACCGGACATCGTCCCATCTCTCGAGATATCGGTGAAGACGATTGTTTTCGCTCCTTTTTCTTCCATTTTCCTGGCAAAATCAATATAGTTAACTTCCGAGACCGTTTCCCAGCCTCTTGTAGCCACTTTGCCGTTCTTTGCATCGATACCGATGACGATGTTGTCGGCATATGAATTCAAAGCCTCTTGCAAAAATGTTTCATCCTCCAATGCGGCTGTTCCGAGCACGAGCCTGCTTGCTCCTGCATCAATCAATTTCTTGACGGTTACCATAGATCGGATACCGCCCCCTACTTGAATTGGAACACTGGACTGCTTGCAAAGACGTTCAATTAACTCATATTGTCTCGCTTCACCATGGCGGGCCCCATCTAAATCTACAATATGAATGATTTCCGCTCCATCCCCGATGAACTCTGCCAGTTGTGCTTCTGGTTCGCTTCCAACCTGGGTTGTTTTACTGAAATCTCCTTGATATAGTCGTACACATTTTCCATCGATTAAATCGATTGCCGGGATGATTCTCATTTCTGTTCCTCCTGTAAAAAGGTCTTTATAATTTCGACCCCTATTTCTCCACTCTTTTCCGGATGGAATTGAATACCGTACACATTGCCTTTCTTTACGATAGCGGGTATTTCTGCTCCATATTCGGATGTTGCAGCCAAATATTTCTCATCTGTCCTGGCTGCAAATGTATGTACAAAGTACACATGCTTGCCTTCAAACTCTTTAAAAGTATGTATATCTCCATTTATCTCCAGAGCATTCCAGCCAATATGCGGAAGAAGGTAGTCAGTCTCTATTTTTTCCACGGTTCCAGGAATGATATCAAGACCTTCCGTATCCCCGCCTTCGTAACCTTTGCTAAATAAAAGCTGCATACCAAGACAAATACCTAAAAACGGTTTCTGCTCAGACAGACCTTGGAGTGTTTGCTTCAACCCCCTTGACTCTATTTCTTCCATGGCAGCCTGAAAAGATCCTACACCTGGAAGTATGATGTGAGAAGCGGACTCAAGCTCTTCCTTGTTGTCTGTTATCAAAACTTCATATCCCAATCTTTTAAATGCTGTTGAAACGCTTGCCACATTCCCCATACCGTAATCCACTATCGCAATCATTCAATTAACCCCTTTGTTGAATTGACACCGGTAATATCCGGGTTGACAGCTATCGCCTCTGACAGCGACCTGCCCAAAGCTTTAAAAATGGCCTCTATTTTATGGTGGGTGTTATCTCCATAGTGGACCTTAATATGAAGCGTCAGTCCTGCCTGGAAAGCAAATGCCTGTAGAAATTCCTTTACAAGTTCTGTATCAAAGTTACCGAGTTTCTGATTGGAGAAAGTCGCGTCGAACACCAGGAATGGACGACCACTAATATCTACTGCCGCAAATCCAAGTGACTCATCCATTGGTACGTAGGCATGTCCATATCTGTTGATGCCTTTTTTATCGCCGAGAGATTCTTTCAATACTTGTCCCAGCACAATTCCGACATCCTCCACCGTATGATGGCTGTCTATATGGAGGTCTCCCTCCGCTTTAACCTGGAGGCCGATTCGTCCGTGGCGCGCCATCAGTTCCAGCATGTGATCAAAAAAGCCGACACCTGTATGAATAGACACTTGGTCCGGCTGATCCAGTTGACAGGTTACCTCTATTGCCGTCTCGTTCGTTTTTCTTTGTTTACTGGCTGACCTCATTCCATCCACCTCTTATCTATTTTGATAGTTTTTGATTCTTTGTTTGACAGCTCTTCCATGTCCCTCGAGTTTTTCGACTGCTGCAATATTGACAACATGGCCGGCCGCTTCTTCCAGTGCTTGTTCGGAGTAATACAAAAAAGTCGTTTTCTTGATGAAATCATCAACAGACAATCCGGAAGAGAATCTTGCCGTCCCGGAAGTCGGCAAAACATGGTTGGGGCCTGCGTAATAATCTCCAAGTGCTTCGGGTGTATAATTACCGAGAAAGACAGAGCCGGCATTTTTAACCTTGGATAGCTGCTGAAGGGGATTATCCAATTGTATCTCCAAATGCTCCGGGGCCAGTTGGTTAACTAGGTGGAATGCCTCATCGATATTTTCCGTGAATACTATGGCTCCCATCTTCTTGAGGGATGCCTCGGCTATATTACGCCTCGGCAAATCCGAACACTGCCTAGCGACCTCTTCGTTCGCTTTTTCTGCTAGTTGTTTGGAAGTTGTAAACAAAAAAGCCCTGGCTTGAACATCATGTTCTGCTTGTGCGATTAAATCTGCTGCTACAAAAGCCGGGTCGGCACTTTCATCTGCCAAAATGGCCACTTCAGAAGGACCGGCTATCATATCTATCCCAACATCTCCGAATACTAAAGACTTAGCTGCAGCTACATACGCATTACCGGGACCGACAATTTTGTCTACATCCGGAATTGTTTCCGTGCCATAAGCTAATGCCGCAATCGCCTGTATGCCTCCGATTTTAAAGATCCTGTCAACACCGGCGATATCTGCAGCAACAGAAAAAACAGGTGATATATGCTCGCTCTCCCTGGCCGGGGTGACCATGATCACTTCCTCCACACCTGCCAGGACAGCTGGTATAGCATTCATCAAAACAGTGGAAGGATAACTTGCCGTCCCTCCTGGAACATAAATTCCGGTCCGTTCTAACGGTCTGTATAACTGGCCGGAAACGACCTCATCCGTCATATCCATGAACCGGGAATTCTGTAACTGTTTGCTGTGGAATTTCCGGATATTTTCGGCAGCAGCCTGCAAGGATTCTATAACTTGCTGCGGAACCTCCTGCCATGCTTTATCCCGTTCTTCTCGTGTCACTTCCCAATTTTTCGGTATATACCCATCGAATTTCTCCACATACTTTCGCAAACTTTTGTCTCCATTTTGACGGATATCATCAATCACTTCTTGCGCGGTTTGTAAAACATCTCGACTCAATTGGGTCCCATTTTTCTTTGACAAGAATGTCTCTTTGAACCGGCTTGGACTGTAAAAAGGAATCATTTAACGACCAATCCTTTCTGAAAAGCGTCTATGACAGGGGCCAACAGCTCTCTTTTCACTTTTAGCGATGCTCTGTTGGCAATGCACCTTGCACTATATTGATGGAATTCTTCTTTGACGATCAAACCATTCTCCTTCAAAGTCGTTCCTGTCTCCACGATATCAACAATGCCGTCAGCCAGCCCCAATATGGGGGCTAGCTCTACGGAACCTTCCAATTTAACGATATCGACAGATTCACCTTTCAACCGGAAATATTCTTTCGTGATGTTGGGATATTTGCTGGCTATTTTCCGCTTCCTCTCAGGCCACTGTTTCCCTTGCTCGGTGGCCAGTGCCATCCTGCACTTTCCGAACGGCAAAGGCAGCAAATTAAAGACATCCGGCTGGAACTCGGTGAGTACATCTTCGCCTACGATACCAAGGTCGGCGATTCCATGTTCCACATACGTAGTAACATCAACGCCTTTTGCAAAGACAAACTGAAAGTCTTCCGTATCTACCCTTAGCTTTCTTCCTTTATTGATTAATGGCTCTACATTATAATTCAATGCTTGGAAAAACTCCAAAAATTGTT
The DNA here is from genome assembly GCF_900156915.1 of Sediminibacillus massiliensis. Taxonomy (GTDB): domain Bacteria; phylum Bacillota; class Bacilli; order Bacillales; family Amphibacillaceae; genus Sediminibacillus_A; species Sediminibacillus_A massiliensis. The sequence goes on from NZ_LT732535.1 coordinate 574,179, forward strand.
TTTCCAAACGGCCCTTTGTCAATGCAATGCATGGTTTCATTCTTCCACCACCTTGTATTCATTGTTGTTTTTTATAACTTTTACGATTTTATGGTATTTATCAGTGGACGGTACTTCATAGAGGATATCCACTATGTCCTCTTGATAAGAATTCCTGAGCTTTTCTGCATAGGCGTGTGTTTCTTCATCTGCCACGATACAAATCTTGCTTTCTTGTTCGAAGTATGGCAGCTGCTCAGACAGTACGTCCACATCAAAAGCAAGTCCGACAGCTGAAATCCGCTTTTCAAATTGTTCATACAATTTATCGTATCTTCCCCCAGAAAAGCAGATAGCCCCGTTAACTTTTAAGTAACCTCTAAACATGGTCCCACAATAGTAAGGCAAATTTTTAACTCTGCCTAAATCTACCAATACTCCTTCAATGCCTGAATCCTCCAGCAAACCGACCAAACGTTTGATATGATCAAGGATAGATAGTAAACGATCGTTATCTTTCCACACACCCTCATACTTCTCGATTACTTCCTTCGAACCATATGCATCGATCAAAGCAGTCAACTCTTCTGCCGATTCTTCGGTTCCATGCTTTGCTGCCAAGTCGTAAACGACATCCCGCTGCTTATCGTGCATTGCTTGACGCAGCTGCTCAGACTGTTGACTTGTTAACTGTAAAGGATTTGTCAGTTCCTCGAATATTCCCGTATGTCCCAATTCAATCAAGTAGTCCGAAATGTTGAGGTCTGAGAGGTATTGGACGGCTGTCAACAGACATTCGCTTTCACCAAGGAATTTGGGGCAATGTACGATTTCAATGCCTGCCTGCCTGCTTTCCATGCCTGTTTTATCGCTGCGGAACACAGAACCTTGATAACACCATTTAAGCTGGGACCTTGTTTGATTGACAAGTGCCCTGGCGATGGCTGTCGTCCAGTCAGGACGGAGCACTTCTATTTCTCCCTCTCCGTTGAACCATTTCAACATATTTTGAAGTTTCATACCTGCATATTCGTTCGTAAATGTCCCGGCATACTCTACTACTGGAGTAGAGATGGATTTATAGTTTCTTTTCCATGTCAGCGTTCGGAATTTCTCAAATGCATGGAATCGATTATGTATTTGCTGCCCTGTTTCATCCTGACTTCCTGCTGGTAAAAACATTGCGAGTCACTCACTTCCCTGTAGTTGTAATCTGTCATTTTATCTTTAACACTCTACCACTCTACTACGGTAAAGTAACGTCTTGTTTCAGATTTTACACAAATTACATTTAGTCGTCAACACACTTGCTTTTAAATTTGTAAATATTTAAACTATTAATACGAGTTTACTACTTAACTGCCTAAATAAAAAGGAAAGGCGGAGAATTATGAACCATTCAGGAGACTTTCATGTACATACTAACTTTTGTCCCCATGGAACCGAGGACCTCATGGAGGAATATATAGAAAAAGCAATAAAAAAAGGGTTGAATTGCCTGTCTTTCACAGAGCATGCACCGCTCCCGGAATCTTTCCAGGACCCGGCACCCGGGAATGACAGCAGTATGACTTTTGAAGTATTCGAAGCATATCTTAAAAAAGGATATCAGTTGAAAGAACAATACAAAAAGGAAATCAACATCAATATCGGTCTCGAAGTGGACTATATCGAGGGCCATGAACGGGAAACTACCCGCTTTCTGAATGATTACGGAGCTGTAATCGAAGATGCCATTCTCTCTGTGCACATGCTGAAAACGCCTGATGACAATTATGTATGCCTGGACTACAGCGCGGATGAGTTCGGTAAGATCTCTTCGATATTCGGTTCTGTGGATGCCGTATATGAAAAATACTATCAAACATTAAAACAGGCGATAGCTTCAGATCTCGGAAAAAATAAACCTACCAGGATGGGGCATGTTACGCTTATCGAAAAATTTTCCCGCAAGTACCCGCCTGTTCAAAGTTACAATCACGAAATAACTATCATTCTCGATATGATAAAATCAAGAAACTATCAGCTTGACGTCAACAGTGCAGGTCTTTTCAAAGAGCATTGCCAAGCAAGCTATCCCCCATTAGATTGGATAAACAAAGCATCCAACTTGGGTATTCCGCTGGTTCCTGGTTCTGACAGCCATAAATCAGACCATTTGACCAGGGGCTTCGATTCACTTCCTTATTTAGAGTATTCATGTCCACAACGTTAGCTTGTTTCATAGAAAAGCACCCGCCATTTCCGGCAGGTGCTTTATTCCATTACTTATCTTCTTTATTATCGTCTTCACGGTCGATAGTTCCATCCATTAACGTATCTTCTACATTTTTATGGGTGTCATCGATACCTTTTTCCACTTCTGATTGGTTCTTTTTGTCTTTCGACTCATCATAGTTTTGCTCAGATAAGTTTTTGCTTTGTTCTTTGTCTACTTTTTTATTTTCTTCTGCCATTCTTTGCCTCCTCGAACCGTTTTAACATTCATCTAAGCTGGATAAATAAAATGTATTACCAACGTATATAGTTTATATTGACAATTTCCCGTCCTGTTAAACTTCCTTTTATCCCCAAATTCAGAGGACTTCTTTTAACACATTTTCCAAACTTGTTTTAGCAGAACGCATTTGTTCCATATCGATCGATTCGGTGAGGGTGTGCAATATACCTTCGTAGTATTCATCAATGGTTGCGATTGCTGAAGTTTTTATTTCCTCAGACGATCTTAGCCAGTGATGTCCATAATGATTCTGGAAACTTTGCTTATGTGCTTCCAAATCTTTATCCATCCATGGTGATAGAATCTCGTATATTCTTTCTTTCATGATTTCTTTCTCATTCTTCTCGAAAAAAGATTTTTGCCCTCTGTAATAGCGGTAAATGCCATGGAAATCCACTAGTTCGGACATCTGCGGTCCGGCATGAATTTCTGGAATAGGAATGTCCAGACTATCAGGTTCCGGCATGATCAAGTCGGCTTGAAGTGACAGGCATCCCTCACTTATCTCTTTGTTTAATTCATTTACTTTATCATCCAGGAAAAAGCCTATTCTCAATGCCACTGCACGGAGTTCCTGGCTTAACTCCATTCCGATATCTTGGATTAGTTTTTTCAGTGCGACCGTTATTTGCTGTTTTGCCTCTTGGCCGCTTCCTCCAACAGTAGCTGGATTAAAATGCTCCTTAAAACGATCATTAAATTGGATTCCCATCCGCTCTTTGACATAGAAAAGCTGCTTTTCGATTTTTTCCATTATCTCTTGCTCATAGCCAGCTGTTTCTATTTCAAGCGTCATATTTTGAGCAGCCTGTTGCTCTGTTTCTAGATGATCCTTTTTTTCCTTTTTTCGTTCTTTGTCCATTGCAGCCGATTCTATATAACTTGCCAACAGATGATTCAACCTGGTCATTGTCTTGATGGAAGAATGTATCATTATGTCAGTGAGGTCTTTATTGATAAAATCATAGAATGAAGCTTCAAAAGCAAACAGGCCTGATTTATCATCTTTCCGTCCAGCCAGCTTTTCTTCCATCCCTACAAGACTGGAAACAGGGAACAATTTTGGCGATCTAATACCAAATGACAAAAGTTGCTCTGAAACATAATCGGAAACCAACTTCACTTCTTCATCATTCTTGGCTAAATCAGCTGCATTAATAAGGAAGAACATCTTATCCAAGCTGAAGGCATCTTTCACACGTCCAAGTTGTATGAGAAAATCTCGGTCAGCCTTTGAGAAAGCATGGTTATAATACGTAACAAACAAGATGGCATCGGCTTGCTTGATATATTCAAATGAAACGTCAGTATGTCGGGAATTTATGGAATCAGCGCCTGGCGTGTCGACCAAGGTTATTCCTTGACGTGTGAGCGGACAATCATAATATAGTTCCATCCACTCCACATAACAAGCAATACTTTCATTAGCGGCATAATCGGAAAACTCATGGAAATCAATAAGTATTTCCTGCCCCATAAGAGGTTCGGCATGCGTGAATCCATCCACAACTGCATGCAGATAATTCCTGTGTTTATTTGCGACGACCTGATTATTTTTTAAAAAGTCTTCTTTTAGCCATGAGACGATTTCTGACAAGGATTCTGAAGCTATTGCACGTTCCGTTATCAAACCGATGTCATGCAATAAATCGTCCTCTTTTTTCATTTGGACTTTGACAGTGCCGTGCTCATGTTCCACTGTAGGAGGGCTGATCTTATTGATAGATGCAGTTGTCGGATTTGGAGAGACCGGCAGTACCTCCGCCCCCATCAAAGCGTTTGCAAAAGATGACTTGCCGGCACTGAAAGCTCCAAACAATGCAACAGTAAAGTGGGTGTCTGACAACCTGTTTCTCTTACTCTTCAGCTCTTCCTTGATTGTTTTCAACCCGGATATGCCATCGGTTATTTTAAGGGAATCTGTAATCATCTCTATCGTATGGTCAATCGATAACCCATTGCGATGTTTATCTTGTACTTCCTTTACCTTCCCGATATCCGTTTCATCCTCCTGCGGCCTGTCAGCCAATTCGAATTCTTCTGAAGAAATGAATCGTAGTTCTTCCTCTCTTTTTTTCAGGGCTCCGCCTGGATCATTATCTAATTTTTTCATTGTATCGGTACTATGAATCAATATGGAAAGTTCATTCTTTTCTTCCTGAAGATACAGGTCTAACTGCTGGATTTGTTCTTTCTTCTCCCTTGTTTGTTCAAGCTCTGCAAATTTTGATTTAATTTCTTCCAATTTATGGTTGATATTTTCTTCTAAATGAACGAGTAATTCATTTAAAACATTTAAGGCTTCTTGTTTATAAACCTTCTTAATATGGTTTGATAGATCTTCGGTGTAAACAAGCAAATACTGTCCTGTCATCCCAGCACCTGGTTTAACAAGTGATATTAGTTCTTCCGGAAGTATTTCCACTTTCAAATCATGGATTAAATTTAGTAAGGAAGGATCATTCAGAGAATGATTTTTAGCAAATTCCAATAACTTATCCCTAAGTTTCCATTGTATATTCACTTCGATCGTTTTCATCAAACTACTATGAAACATTTTTAGCCTGGAAGTTCTTTCTTCTTCAATTTTTTTCTTAGTCGAAAAAAAACCCGGCTTGAACTTGTCTTGTCTAGATTCCAAAAACAAGCGGGCTGATTCCCGTAATTCAGACGGCATCAAATAAGCATTTTTCAAAGTATAGTCAATACTGTTGACTGCTTCAGATTCTGCAGCCGTTAAAAAGTTTTCCAACCGTTCTATTTCCGCCTTGGCTTCATCCCATGTATCTTCATTGTAGCTATCTGTGTCAGTCTCAGTCATTGTTGAAGTTATCTCTTGTTTTTCTAGCAGTAGTTGATCGGAAAAGGCATCTAAATATTCATTCAATACAACTTCTGCAGAATTTCCGACAGTTTGATTGACGAAGAGTTGCTTTTCATTCATCAATCGGGATATATCCTTTTGCAGATCAGTAAACTGATTATATAGATGATCAGGCTGAAATAAAGAAGTGAAATAAACATTATTGGGCGTTATGTCCCAGTCGCGAAACACTTGGAAAGTTGCCTCTTGAAAAGAAGTGAAGCTCAATTCTTTCTCATTGTGCTTGTCAATCTGGTTTATCACAATATTAAGATGCTTACCTTGTCGGCACATCTCCCTAAGAAAAGCCAAGTTCACTTCTGATTGGACATGATTATAATCCATTACATAATAAAGTATATCTACTAAATGTAAAGCTGACTCTGTCACCACTCTGTCTGCATCTTTGGAGGAATCGATTCCTGGCGTGTCCATGATCGATACGTTATCTGGCAGGAAGTTTGTCGGCTTATCAATTTCCACCTTGATAATAGCATCGCCATCTTTACAATATGACTTGATTTTGTCCAAGTCGTAGGGCTCGGTATATTGAACCGGAGCTCCTTTTTTAAAGAATATACGTGCGTGTCCAGGTCCGGAACTGATTTTCACCACATTCGCACTTGTAGGAATCGGACTCTCTGGAAGAAGTGTTTCCCCCATTAATTTATTGATCATCGTGGACTTTCCGGCTGAAAAATGGCCGGCAAAACTGATATTCAATTGTTCGTTGTTCCTTTTTTCCCATAAATCCAATATTTTTCCCGCATATATATCCGCGTCTCTTTGCTTTAAGTAATCATAAACCACTGCTAATGTTTTCAATTGGAACTTATCTGTTATAACAGTACTCATATCAAGGCAGAATCCCCTTTTGTTAAGCTGTCTGAATTATTATTATACTTTCTTTGCCGTTTAAGCGCTACCCGGATTCGTCAACTTCGATCCATAAACGGCATTGCCTCTTCTGTGTTTAAATATCCCCGCAATTTTTTGATTCTCGAATCCTTGCCTTTAAGCCACTCTTTGAATGAAAAGATGAACGGTTCCCTGTCACCGCCCACAGCATACCAAACCGACAAATCTTTCGGGATATAGGCAGTCGTATGGAGAGTTCCGGCCCAGTTCGTATATTTTTCGGAAAAAATACCACGGTCTCGGTCATTGAAGAATCGAAATGCTTCATAGCAGCTGCTCAGTTTCGAAATATTTTCTTCCAAAAGTTTTTTCCTTCTGAATGAATCACCCAAATGGTGACGGTTCTCATGTCGAAGTATATCAAAATGATTCGTACTAATTGGTCCTTCTCTGATTTCCACAGCACGAGGTGTACCCTCGACGACGTGAGAGTTCCCGCCTTTGTCATAAAGAACATAATTGAACGAATGGCGGTGAGGAATTTCTTTTATCAACTCGATAGCTTCTTCATTGGTTTTACAATTTTCCAAAATCATCCTTGAAATCATGTTACAAATAAATCCATCGCCGGGATTTCTTCTGTTTACAAAATTATAACCTATTACAAGTCCTTCCTCATTCATTCCATCAGTTCTGCCGGTTATCCTTTGGGTCGGCCCTATCGTGGCATAAGCCCGCTTCGGCTGAAAAATGACAAATCGCCCTTCATAAGTCTTGGGGTGGTAATCATAATTTCGCACATAATAATCTTTACCAGTAAGAATAGAGCAGCCCGACTTTATCCATTCTTGTTGGTATCCACTATAATTTTTGACCACTTGTTCTATGGGCACTTTCAGCCCGTCAGCTATTCCTTCTAATTCTTCCCAAATCAAGGGTGACAACGACCGTATAAGTTGTTTTGCCTCTAATTGATTTACTATATATCTTGGCCTTCTCCGAGGCTTATTCCATTTCAAGTGATTTTCATACAAGATAGTACCCTTCAATTCTTGTCCTTGTCGGTAGCCAAACTCGTAATGTGTCCCCCTGAATTCTAAAAAACGTGATGCTATTTGTTTCATATCGATGCCCTCTATCTATTGATTCTCTTTCAAAATAAAAAACAGAAAGTTTATTTCTGTTTTAGCATACCCTGGTATTTATAGATCAAAAACAACAAGGGAAGGCAGTGCCTCCCCTCTAGGATGAAATAAACCTTTTATTCAAGTTTGTTCAAGATTACGATATTTTCCACCATAATATACGATTGGCTCGCCATCATTCAACTGAACATCTTTTACTTCCGCAATAAAAATCATGTGGTCTCCAGCTTTAGCGGTTTCATGGATTTCACAAGCCAATTTCACCAATGATCCTTGGACTACAGGCACCCCGTTCAGCCTTTCAAAAAGGATCTCCCTGTCTTTTTCCTTTTGTTTCGCATAAACCATCGATACATCCTGTTGATTATCCGAGAGCACACTTACTCCAAAGCCATTGATTTCCTGCAGCTCCCGATACATGGATGCTTTCTCATCAATCGAAACAGCGATTAATTTAGGATCGAGCGAAACAGACATGAATGCATTGACCGTCATACCGTGTATCTGGTCTTTATACTCTGCGGAAACGATTGTGATCCCTGTTGCAAACTTCCCCATGGCATCCCGAAACATACGATTATCCATATAAATTAACCCCTTTTATCTATTACATTCGTAAACAACCATAGCATTTTTTGTAATTGTTTGAAATTATATTGCTTGTTTTCTTCTCGAACTTTTATTAATCCGAATACTGTTCATAAAATTGTGTGTTTTGTCTCTTAATACTCATAATAAAATTATGGTAAACTAATTTTCATAATACAGGGCCTTGCTATGACTGCAAGGCCCTGTATTACTCTAAATATCTTGTTCAGTATCTTCAAACGGTCTTTGATAAGAAGCTTCACGCCAAACGTCAATTATTTCTCCCTGTTCTTCTGTATCAATAACATAGGAACCATTACTGTATCTGTCACTTTTGGTAAGTCCTGAAGGCTCAATCGATTGGACTACACCTGAATCCGTTTTAAACCATAACGTTTCCTTTTCGGTTATAGTAGTAAAACCTGCAACTCTGTGCGGCTTCCTCTTTAATTCCCGCAACATGACCAATCCCCGCTTAGCACGGGAAGACTTTTCGAATTCAGACAATCTCATCCGCTTACATGCCCCCCTATGCGTAAGAAGGACCAAATCAGGGTTAGACGTATCCTCAAAAGCATGGCCGCTGACAACAGTTTCATCATCTTTCAATTGGATCCCTTTTACACCAGCTGCACGTTGCCCGACCGGTGATACCTCTGTTTCGTGGAACCATAAACCGTATCCTTTGTTGGAAGTAATAAAAAGATCAGACTCTCCGGAGGTTAAATATACATTCCTGACCAAGTCATCTCCTTTCAGGTTAATGGCGACCAATGCTTTCGAATAACGCTGAGCCTCGTAGAGTTTAAGCTCGCTTCTTTTTACCATCCCGTTTTTTGTGAAAAAGACTAAGTATTTTTCCTCTGTAAACTCTCTTATCGGAATTGCTTCAATGACCTTTTCCTCTCTGTCAATTGACACAAGATTGGAGACATGTTGACCAATATCTTTCCATCTGATATCAGGCAATTCATGGACAGGCAGGAACAGATATCTTCCTTTGTTGGTAAACAGAAGAATTTTATCAGTAGTATTAATCTCCTCTAAGGCAATGAGATAGTCTTCATCTTTAATGGCTAGGTCTTCACCGTTGGATGCAGCATAAGAGCGAAGACTTGTCCTTTTTATATACCCATCTTTCGTGACAGAGACCAAGACGTCCTCGCTTGCCACCATCACTTCAAGATTTATTTTCAACTCTTCTATTTCTTTTTCGATGATAGTCTTTCGAGAATCTGCATATTTCTTTCTCAGTTGCTTAAGATCATCTTTGATCACTTTAAACAGCTTTTTCTCATTATTCAAGATTTCTTCAAGCTTGTTTATCTTTTTGTTCAACTCGTCTGCTTCTTTTTCCAATGATGTAATATCTGTATTGGTCAAGCGATAGAGTTGTAAATTAACGATAGCTTCAGCCTGTTCTTCTGTAAAACCGTAGAATTCCTTAATCCGCGCTTTGGCATCCTGTTTGTCTTTTGAGGCTCTTATCGTTGTAATCAGTTCATCGAGAATGGAAATGGCTTTGATAAGACCCTCCACTATATGGGATCGCTCTTTGGCTTTTCGTAAATCAAACTGTGATTGCTTTGTAACAACCTCTTTTTGATGGGAAATATAAGAGTCCAATATAGAATTTAAGTTCATCAATTGCGGGGTTTTATCCTGAATTGCGACCATATTGAAATGATAAGTGATCTGGAGATCTGTATTTTTGTACAAGTAATTCAGGATTCCGTCGCTGTCTGAATCCTTTTTCAACTCGATGACGACCCGCAAACCGGTTCGATCGGTTTCGTCCCTAACTTCAGTGATCCCTTCTACTTTCCTGTCTATCCGGAGCTCGTCCATCCGCTTCACTAGATTTGCCTTATTCACTTCAAAAGGAATTTCATCAATGACAATCTGCTGCTTGTTTCCCCTTAGTTGTTCTACCTGTGCCCTTCCGCGAACGACAACTTTTCCTTTGCCAGTTTCATAAGCCTTTTTGAGGCCGTCAACACCTTGAATAATCCCGCCCGTAGGGAAATCGGGCCCTTTGATTACTTCCATTAGCTCATCGACTGTCACCGACGGATTATCGATTTTCATTATAACTGCATCCACAACTTCCTGTAGGTTATGTGGAGGAATCTCGGTTGCATAACCCGCAGAAATACCGGTCGAACCATTTACGAGTAAATTAGGGAATTTGGCCGGAAGAACGACCGGTTCGTCTATCGTATCATCGAAATTCGGTACGAATTCGACCGTCTCTTTTTCGATGTCCCGAATTAATTCGGAAGCAATGCTTGACAGCCTCGCTTCCGTATAACGCATGGCAGCCGGTGGATCTCCGTCCACGCTTCCATTATTCCCATGCATTTCCACCAGGATATTCCTTACTTTCCACTCCTGGCTAAGACGGACCATTGCTTCATAAACCGAAGAATCACCATGGGGATGATAGTTTCCGATAACCGTACCAACGGTTTTTGCTGATTTCCTGAACGGTTTGTCATGCGTATTCCGCTCTTCGTGCATAGCATAGAGAATTCTTCTTTGTACAGGTTTCAAGCCATCACGTGCATCCGGTAATGCCCGATCCTGAATAATATATTTACTATATCTGCCAAATCTGTCGCCGATAACTTCTTCCAGCGGCAGATCTAAATATTTTTCAACTTGAGACAAAAAAGTTCCCCCCCTTTAGGTGTGAATGTTTTCATTTTCCAGTATGTTTGTCTCTTCTTCCAAGCCGAACTCCACATGGGATTCAATCCATTTACGGCGAGGTTCCACTTTATCTCCCATAAGGGTAGTCACTCTTCGTTCTGCTCTTGCCAGATCGTCGATAGTCACACGGATTAATGTACGGCTTTCGGGATTCATGGTAGTTTCCCATAATTGATCCGCATTCATCTCCCCTAAACCTTTATATCTTTGGAGGATATAACCGTTTTTCAATTCTTTAATCGCTGCCTTCATTTCTTCGTCGTTCCAGGCATAACGAATTGTTTCTTTTTTGCCTTTCCCTTTGGATATTTTGTATAGCGGGGGTAGGGCAATATAGATTTTCCCCGCTTCTATCAGCGGCCGCATGTAGCGGTAGAAAAAAGTCAACAGCAATACTTGAATATGCGCTCCATCTGTGTCAGCGTCCGTCATGATCACTACCTTGTCGTACTGGGCGTCTTCAAGATTGAAGTCTCCTCCGACACCGGCCCCGATCGTATGGATGATCGTGGATATTTCCTCATTTTTAAATACATCGGCTAATTTAGCTTTCTCCGTATTGATTACTTTGCCACGTAAAGGGAGGATAGCCTGGAATTTTCTGTCCCTGCCCTGTTTTGCAGAACCACCTGCAGAATCGCCCTCTACGAGATAAAGCTCATTCTTGGCAGCATTTTTTGATTGTGCGGGAGTCAACTTTCCACTGAGCAAGGTATCTTTCCGTTTCTTTTTCTTGCCTGTTCTCGCTTCCTCTCTGGCTTTTCTGGCTGCCTCCCGTGCTTCTTTAGCTCGTACTGCTTTTTTTACCAGCATGCTGGAAATGTCGGGATTTTCTTCGAGAAAATACGATAACTTCTCAGACACCACTGCATCGACGGCTGACCGTGCCTCCGACGTTCCGAGCTTACCTTTCGTCTGCCCTTCGAATTGAAGTTTTTCTTCAGGAATTCGTACGGAGACGATGGCAGTGAAACCTTCCCTGATATCGTTCCCCTCCAGGTTTTTATCCTTTTCTTTTAATATATTCGTTTTCCTAGCATATTCATTAAAGACCCTGGTTATAGCAGTCCTTGCACCCGATTCATGGGTTCCACCGTCTTTTGTCCTTACATTGTTGACGAAAGACAACATACTTTCAGCATACCCATCATTAAATTGAAAAGCAAAATCAATTTCAATCTCCTGCTGTTCTCCTTCGAAAGATACTACAGGATGGAGGGTATCCTTTTCTTCGTTTAGATAAGCGACAAATGATTCCAACCCATCCGGATACTGATAGGACTCTTCCTTTCCATCCCGTTGGTCGGACAGCTCAATTTTCAATCCTTTCAGTAGAAAAGCCGCCTCTCTCAGCCGTTCAGACAGCATTTCAAACTGGTAATTGGTCGATGTGAAAATGGTTGGATCAGGTTTGAAATGAATAGTGGTACCGGTTTTTCTCGTTGTTCCCTTGTTCTCAAGGGATGTTACCGGTGTACCGCCATTTTCAAAGCGTTGGTAATAGACATGGCCATCCCTGTAAATGGTCACTTCCAGCCATTCCGACAATGCATTTACTACGGAAGCACCGACGCCATGTAGTCCCCCGCTCGTTTTATAACCACCCTGTCCAAATTTACCACCTGCGTGCAATACAGTGAAAATAACTTCTGGTGTGGGCTTACCTGTTTTGTGCATTCCAGTCGGCATGCCGCGACCTTTATCTTCGACTGAAATACTGTTGTCTTTATGTATGACAACTCTGATGAGCTCTCCATAACCAGCAAGCACCTCATCCACCGAATTATCGACTATTTCATAAACAAGGTGGTGAAGTCCTCGGGAATCCGTACTTCCAATATACATTCCTGGGCGTTTTCTTACTGCTTCCAGTCCTTCTAAGACTTGGATAGAGTCATCTGAGTATTGTGTTGTTTGTTTAACCAATCGAACACCGGCTCCTTTCATATTCTCCATATATATTAGAACAAATGTTTGCTTCTGTAAAGAATCGGGGAAAATGCTGCTTTCCTTATTTTAGCGGTTTTCTTGAGAATCGCAAACTCTAATTTTGGTTAAGGGCTGCCGATAACCATGAAAAAAACCCTGCCTGAGCAGGGTCAATCCTTTATTTCACCAAGGAATGTGCCACTTTTATGCACATATCCATTATTACAGTAAACTCATGATCAATCAAATAGTCGTAAGCTTCCTGGTTATAAACACCTTGCTGCGCCCAGAATACTCTCGCGTTTGTCTTCACGGCCTGTTCAGCCAAATCCGGCAAATATTCCGACCTCCGGAATACATTGATAATATCGATAGGTTCATTGACAAGATCAAGTGAGCCGTACGCTTTCTCTCCGAGACTCTCGGAGATTTCAGGATTAACAGGGATTATCCGGTAACCGCTGTTTTGCATGGCTTTGGATACATGGTAGGAAGTTCTTGCGGGATTGTCTGATAACCCCACTACTGCAATGGTTTTCGCATTCTCCAGGATACTCTTTATTTCTTGTTGTGCAGGATTTTGAAAAGGCATATGAATTTCCCCTCTCTTTTTGATTCTTTAATTTAATAACCCTTCATTTTCAAGAAATTCTCTGGCTACTTCTTCATGGCTTCTGCCTTCATAATCAACTTGATAATTCATTTCCCTCATTTGTTCATCTGTAATCTTTCCTGACAATTGGTTCAATATCTCTTCTAGTTCCGGATGCTTCTCAAGCGTTTCTTGTCTTAATAAAGGTGCACCCTGGTACGGCGGGAATAGGTTTTGATCATCTTCAAGAGTGGTCAAATTCAATTCCACCATGTAACTGGAAGTAGAGTAGGCATCAATAATATCGACTTGCCCAGATTCTATCGCTTCCTGTCTAATCCCTGGCTCCATCGTCCGGACGTCTCCGAATTCAATTCCGTAAACGTCCTGAATACCGACATATCCATCTTCTCTGTCATTGAATTCAAGTGTGAATCCTGCAGTCATTTCATCTGCAATCCCTTCTAAATCGCTTATGGTCTCAAGGCCGTTTTCCTCTGCAAACTGCTCGGTCGTAGCCAGTGCGTAAGTGTTGTTGAATTGCATCGGTTCCAGATAAGCCATATTGTAGCGTTCCATCATTCCCTGTTTTGCCTGTTGATAGACTTCTGCGGGATCGGTGCTTTCAGCTTGTTCTTCCAAATGAGTCACAATCGCAGTACCTGTAAATTCTGGATATATATCGATGCTCCCTTGCTTCAATGCGCTGAATACAAAGGCAGTTTTCCCAAGACCTGGTTCCAGTTCGACATTCAAATCTGTTCCATCTTCGATCAATAATTTGTACATATTGATCAAGATAGTCGGCTCGGCATTTAACTTTCCGCCAATAACAATATCTTCTTGTTGTGAGGAAGTGTTCACAAACAGGGGAGTTATGACAACCAGTAACGAAATAATCAACATAATTACCAAAGATTTAAACCCGGATTTTGCCGAAGTCCGTTCAAAAAAACGGAGTATTACATCCAGCAAAATTGCCAGCAACGCTGCGGGAATCGCACCAAGCAAGATAAGATTGAGGTCTCCACCACGGTCTATACCCAGGAGAATCAACTCACCCAGCCCGCCTGCTCCTATCAAAGCGGCAATAGTCGTTGTCCCCACGATCAGTACCATCGATGTCCTTATACCAGCCATGATAACGGGCATGGCCAGCGGTAGCTCAATCTTCGAAAGTCTTCGGAAAGAATTCATCCCCATACCTGTTGCCGCTTCCTTCAGAGCTGGATCCACTTCCTTGATGCCGGTGTATGTATTCCGCAATATCGGCAAGAGTGCATAAGCAATCAAAGCCACGATCGCCGGCTGCTTTCCGATACCCAAAAAAGGGATTAAAAAGGCAAGCACAGCCAAGCTCGGGATGGTCTGCATTATTGCTGAAATGCCGATGATTGGTTCAGCTACTCCCTTATACCTTGTCAACAACAGTCCTAACGGAACGGCGATCAGTATCGCAATCAAGAGAGAGATTACCGAAATTTGCAAGTGTTCCCAAATCTTTTCCAATAACATATCACTTCTACTTTGAAATACATTGATAAATTCATTCATTGGTGGACCACCCCGTTTTCCACCTTAGTTTTACTTTCCAAGAAATGAACGATATCTTCGTACGAAAGCGTACCGATAACTTGATTGTCTTTCACTACTGGTAAAATATTCGTTTCATATTCACGAAATAATTTTGTTGCTTTGATTAAGGGAATGTCATTCGGCAACTCTGGATGCTCAAGCTTTTCACCATTTATGTAAGTTCCTTCGTATTCCATGTTCTCTCCAGTGATGATATAGAGTGTACGCGGATTGAAATTTGTTCTCTGGTACTGCAAATAGGAGATCGTTTTGGAAAACGTGTCATCCATAATTACATCGACAGCCGTCTGCCATGGAGATTTTTTCTCGCCGATAAATTCCTTAACAAAATCGTTGTTTGGATGTAAAATTAGATTTTGCGGTTTGTCGGCTTGAACGATTTCCCCTTCTTTCATCAAACAGACCTTGTCGCCAAGGGCCATCGCTTCATCAATATCATGTGTGACAAAAACGATCGTTTTCTTAATTTCTTTATGAAGCTTGCGAACATCTTGTTGCAGTTGTTCTCTTGTAATAGGATCCAATGCACTGAACGGTTCATCCATCAGGATGATATCCGGATCTGCAGCCAATGCCCTGATTACACCGATCCGTTGCTGCTGGCCGCCTGAAAGCTCGGCGGGTTTCCTGTTTCGATACTGATCCGGATCAAGACCAACCATTTCCATTAATTCATTAATTCTGTCGTTCATTTTGCTCTTTTTCCATTTTCTCATTTCTGGGACGACTGTAATATTTTCTGCTACGGTCATGTGTGGAAATAAGGCAATCTCTTGTAATACATAGCCAATATTCCAACGGAGTTCATGGACATTATAATCCAGGATATTTCGGCCGTTGATTTTGATAGTGCCTTCAGTGGGCTCAATCAGCCGGTTGATCATTTTCATCGTGGTTGTCTTCCCACACCCGCTGGGTCCTATCAAAGTGATGAATTCACCGTTTTTGGCAGTTAGATTCAAATTTTTTATGGCTTGGGTGCCATCTGGATAGATTTTTGACACATTCTGAAATTCGATCATAAAATTCTCCCTTTACATAGTAAATATTATCTATCTTCCCTAATTAAATCGATGGCAAACAGAATATAACTTGATTTTTTTCTGCAATTGCTGTATCTTCGCCAGCTTCATGATAAAATACGCATAGCAGTATCATATCCTGATAAGGAGTTTTCGCTTATGAATTATATTATTTTTGCACTTATAGCTTATCTGATTGGCTCCATACCATTCGGATTAATAGTCGGAAAGGTCGGTTACAAAATCGATATCAGAGAACACGGCAGCGGGAACCTGGGTGGAACTAATTCCTTCCGGGTGCTTGGATTTAAAGCAGGAATGCTTGTGACTTTGTCTGATATCCTGAAAGGAACCTTGGCTACTGTTCTGCCGATCCTTTTTTCAGCAAATGTCAATCCAATTGTTATCGGAATTTTTGCGGTCATCGGGCATATGTATCCCGTTTTCGCTAAATTCAAAGGAGGAAAGGCTGTCGCAACTTCTGGAGGGGTAATCCTCGGAGCCAACCCACTAGTATTCCTGATTATCCTATTAACTTTCTTTCTTGCGCTGTATTTGACAAAGTATGTATCGCTATCTTCGATGATAACAGGTATTGTCGCAGTTATCGTCAGTTTTGCTTTCCGGGAAACCGGTCTGCTGATCGTCACAGCTTTATTGACCATTTTTGTTTTTTACCGACACAGGGCCAACATCAAACGAATCATCAATAAAACCGAACCAAAGATAACATGGATGTAATCTGAATAGCGATGGCTGTTAACACAGATGCTCAAGATTGAATAATATCGCCACCTTTAATATACTTTTGTTAGCTCTAGAGGCTGAAAGGAGTCAAAGCTATGAATAAAATGGATATTAAACCGCAGAGAAAACTGCCGAGTAAAGAAGAACGGCATAAATTGTTTGGATCAGTAGCTCCGGGGCCCAGAACGAAGCCAGTCACCAAAGAAAAAATGGCAGACTTGCAAAATTCAAAAAAAGATTTTCTTTTTGATATAGATGCAGTCGGTATTTCCAATGTGAAAAATCCGATAAATATAATCAGCAGTCTAAAACCGGTCAATCAAACGACTATTGCCAACTTTCGCTTCACATCAAAAATCGACCGCGGAAGCAAGGGTACGAATATGAGCAGGTTCACCGAGCAACTTGATGCATATTATAACAACGGCTATATAATAGATATTAAAACGCTAAAAGAGTTTACCAAAGATCTTACAGAGCGTTTAAACCAACATAATGCGGAAATGGAGATCACCTTCCCTTGGTTCTTCGAAAGAAGTGCTCCCTCTTCAGGTATGGCCGGGTTAAATCATGCGGATGCAGGGATGAAAGTGTCCTATGATATAAATAAGGGCCACAAAGTAGAAGTTTCTTTATCAGGGACAATCACTACACTTTGCCCGTGTTCCAAGGAAATCAGTGAATATAGTGCCCATAACCAGCGAGGGATTGTTTCCATGTCGGTAGTACTTTCTGAGAATTTTGATGAAACGGAAACAGACTGGAAAGCAGCACTGCTGGAAGCTGCGGAGAGTAATGCAAGTGCCAGAATCCATCCCGTTTTGAAAAGACCAGATGAAAAAATGGTTACAGAGCAAGCCTTCGAAAATCCCAGATTTGTGGAAGATATCGTCAGATTGGTAGCAGCGGATCTTTATGAAATGCCCTTTGTCGAGAAATTTTCGATTTCCTGCACAAATGAAGAATCCATTCATTTACACGATGCTGTAGCTTCCCTTTCCTATGATAAAAGGAAAGAGACTGGAAATCATTAAAATGACTCGGATATTTATATTTCTGATAAAAATTTATCAGAAAGTCATAAGTCCCATCAAACCGCCTACTTGCCGATTTTATCCTACTTGCTCTCAATACGGGTTGGAATCATTCCGTCGCTTCGGTACTTGGAAAGGCGGTATATTGACCATTACAAGAATATTGAAATGCCACCCCTTTCATCCGGGCGGATTCGACCCTGTGCCGGAAAAGAAAAAGCAGTCAAATTAAAAAAAGAAACGACCTTTCGAGAAATACGAATGGTCGTTTCTTTTTGGTTTTAATGTTTTGGCCGGTGGAACCTCGTTCTGTCTCCCGCAATTTTCTTCCACTTTTGCTTTTCCTGCAATTGAGCACGTTTATCAGCTTTCCGTTCAAAATATGCTTGTTCTTTCTGAAGCTTTTTATAGTTGGAAAGCCTTTCAGGAGAGAGGCTGCCATTTTCTATAGCTGCCAGGACAGCGCAACCGGGTTCTGATCCGTGTGAACAGTCTCTGAACCGGCACTCTTCCGATATCGCTTCAATATCGTCAAACCCAGCAACAATGCCTTCATTGCTGTCCCACAATTGCAGCTCTCTCATACCTGGAGTGTCGATTAATATACCACCGCCAGGCAATAAGACCATCTCTCTATGTGTGGTAGTATGGCGTCCTTTGTCGTCCCCATGTCTTACTTCTTGCACAGCCAATGATTGTTTCCCGGACAACCGGTTGGCTAAAGTGGACTTCCCGGCTCCCGATGAGCCAAGAAGTGCGACTGTTTGCCCTGTCGTTAAATGCTGCGTCAAATCCCCAAATCCTTCGTTTGTGATAGAGCTTACTGCATAAACAGGTACTCCCATTGCTACACTTTCCACTTCTTTAATCCTGCTTTCAACTTCTTCACACAAGTCTTTTTTTGTTAACACGATGACAGGTTTTGCCCCACTTTCCCATGTCAGCACCAAATAACGTTCTATTCTTCTGAGGTTGAAATCCAAATTAAGAGCGTTCACCAGAAAGACAGTATCGATATTGGTGGCAATAATCTGCTCTTCCGTCGTTTCTCCTGCAGTTTTTCTCGAAAACTTGCTCCTTCTAGGCAGAATATGTTGAATAATTGCATTAGATTCTTCCCCGCCGGTTTCGAAGATTACCCAATCGCCGACAGCAGGGTAATCCCGACGTTCTTGTGATTGGTATCTCATCTTGCCGGAAATTTCAGCAAATCTTTCTCCATTTTCTGTAAAAATCCGATATAAACCTTTATATTCGGTACATACTCTTCCTATCTCAACTTCAGTGGATCCATACTCCGACGCAAGCGAAGAAAAATGATCATTCAAACCAATTTGTTTTAAATCCAATGTACTTCCTCCTATGGCACTAAAAAAAGAGACTATATGACACAGTCTCTTTTTCAGCAGTCAATTTTAATAAGAAACCATGGTTGGCAAGCACTGCCCATGGATCAATTTTAAAGGAAAGTACAAAGATATCCGACAGGCAGTGCTATATTATTATCTTTGAAAACACTTTTCGATTTTTCCATAGCACATACCTCCTTTGTCATTTGTTACTATCATTATATGCTAAATTTACAAAATGTAAACAAATATATATGGTTAAGGATTAAATCCTATACCAATTTAAAACGGTGAAGTTGGTTCCATTGCTCCTCTGCAATCAAGATTTCTTTCTGCCTGTTTCCGAGCAAATCAAAGTGGGGATAACATTTATCCAAATGGATCCATTCTCGAAGCAAACCATAGTGGCTTCCCCAAAGTGCCAATTTTTCTATATCGCTACAGCCTACTTTTGTCACAGTATCACAGCCGGGGAATCGACTATCAATCCAGTAGTGGGTGAGAAAAGCAATGTCACCGTTCTCCACATCCATTTTCCATTGTCTTAGTTCATCTCTTTTCAATCCAAAGGCCATGTTTATTTTTCACCCATAGCCTTCAAATAGGCTTCATGCCACTCTGGAAATACGCGTCGAATGGAAACCGGACGAAAATTATCTTTTTTGACGACAACATGTTTCGTATTACCAGAAACCGCTACCTCGCCATTCAAGTCTATAATTTGGTATCCATATTCGACTCGTAATCCATCGTAAGTGTTTATCCAAGTCTCTACTACTGCATCTTCTCCGTAACGGATGGGATGGTGAAAAGAGATATTCGCATCTACTACAGGTGATACAGCGCCCTGTTGTTCCATTTCATGATATTTGAATCCCAATTCTTCTATAAAAGCGGTCCGCCCGATTTCAAACCAAACCAGATAATTAGCATGGTATACTACCCCCATCTGGTCTGTTTCCTGGTATCTTACTTTTATTGTTGTCTTCACTGACTTCTTCAAGATTTCTTCCCCCTGACAGTATCCCAAGCTTGTTGGAAATCCTGTTTTATAAGTTGTTGATCGAGCAAATCTGCAGGCTGTCCATTCATCATACGCAATGCCTGGAATTGTATTGCTTCATCGACCAAATTGACAATAAACCTGGCATTCCCCTCGATTGTTTGCTTCATGAAGTTTTCCTGTAAATACTCGATAGCGGAATTGCCGGCTTCATATTGATATTTGGACAGATGAAACTTCGTTATTTCGACAAGCTCTTCCGGTAGGTAGTCCCGAAACAAAAAATACTTTTTGAATCTGGATTCCAGCCCAGGATTGCTTTCAATAAATCGCTCCATCTCTTGTTCGTATCCTGCAAGGATGACCACTAAATTCTCATTATGTTTAGTCATTTCATCTACTAGCGTATCAATTGCTTCTTTCCCGAAATCTTTATCACCACGATAGAGGGAGTATGCTTCATCAATGAACAACACACCTCCCAGAGCTTCCCGGACCTTCTGCTTTGTTTTAATAGCTGTTTGTCCTACATAACCGGCAACCAAATCGCTTCTGGAAGCTACAACTAAATGTCCTCTTTTCAGCAAGCCACAATGATTCAGAATTTGGGAATATATATTCGCAACTGTCGTCTTTCCTGTTCCCGGGTTTCCGGAAAAAACAGCATGCATCTGAACAGGGATATTCGGCAATCCATTCTGCTTTCTTTGCTGCTGAACTTGAACAAACGATGATAACTTCTTCACTTCTTCCTTGACGTTTCCGAGGCCGATTAAATCATCAAGTTGCTTGATCGGGTCTTCGCTTTGATTCCCTTTGTCAGCAAAGTGAAGATCGCCTGCTTCTATTCTCATATGGTCAAGCCAATTTTCCTCGGTGCCCCTGCTTTTATAAGCCCCTTTGTGGAAAATGGCCTTCAAAACAAGGTCTCTCACAGTTCTCGCATTTCCAAAGGTCTCATCTACACGGGACTGTTCAATTAAATCCTCGAATTTGTTCAGTGCCTCTTTGGTGAAAAAGTAATCATTATCCAATGCCGTTTTTTCTGCTATTTGGAGTAGTTCACTTGTACGAAAATCCGGAAGGTGAATATGGTTTTGTTCTGGAAATCGGCTTCGCAGACCCGGATTCGACCAGAGAAATTGTCTCATTTCCTCCGGATAGCCTGCCAGAATGACCGCGAATTTGTCTGCGAGCTCTTTACTGGTCATGCTGGATACCAGGGTGTCAATCACCGCTTGTCCATAGTCATTACCAGTCTGTCCTTCTCTTTTCAAACTGTAAGCTTCATCGATAAACAATATGCCACCCACTGATTGCCTCACATAGCCAATGGTGTTTTCCTCACTTTGCCCGACATAAGACCCGACTAGATTTGAACGGTTAACTTCTGTTACCTGGTCAGTCTCCAATAGTCCCAGCTCGTGATAGATAGCGGATAATAGCCTTGCAATTGTTGTCTTACCCGTGCCGGGGTTGCCACTGATCACCATATGCAGACCTGGTTCGTCCATTATATTGAAACCAAGTTCCCGTCGTTCTTTTTGGTATTTCAGATAATGGTAATATTGATTGATATAACGCTTCACATCCTCCAGCCCTATCATCTCATCGAGTGTTTTAAGAGGATCCTGCTTTGCTGTTTTTTTAAATGCTGTCGGAAAACTTTCATACAAGTCAATTCCAAGTTGGTATATATCTTTCACTTCCCTGTTTAATGAAGTGACAGGTATCGTTTTTTTCTTGTTTTCAATAGCGAACACTGTCTCTTCCAGCATTCCACTAAGGTCTACCAATTTTTCAATAAGCTCTTGTTTGATTTCTTCCGCGCCGGAAAGAACGTTCTGACGAAGAAAATCTTCCGAGTTGTAACCCTTTTCGTATAAAAAAACTTTGATTTTCGCTAACAAGTCTTGCGTTTTTTTCAACTTTGCAGGGTCAAAATCGGTTTCCCTCATCGCCCAATTTTTTAAATCGATTTTGTCCAAATCAGTATACAGCTGTAATAATTGCCTGACATCATTTAACTCAGTCAAAACTTTTGATTGAACGCCAACTGCTTCGGCTTCACGCAATAATTTTTCCACTATTTGATCATCATCGAAATTTCTCATTAATCGATAGAACGCTACTATGCTATATAATTGAGCTATTTCCATTTCCGCGAAAGAGGCATCATGATGCTGTACTTGATCGATAAATCTTAAGGCCTCTACTTCCATTATCGGAGGAGATTCATCAATAGTTGACCATGACTGTAATTTCTCTCGTAATTCATTAGTGATATTGTTTTCAGCTACCAACTATTTTCGCTCCTTTCTGTCATAAATATTCTATCACAGCCCGTAATTATTGTTGATTAACGTGCATTGAGGCTTTGTTGTCAAACGAAAAGGAGCCCCAGTGCCGGGCTCCTTTCCACTTTCTATTGTCCTTGTTGGTGTCGAAATTCGTCTTTGATTTCCTGTCTCAGCCCACGAATCGATTCTTCCCTGCGGGCGTTCTTAGCTTTGATTTGTTCTTTCTCTTCACCAGAGGCAAACTTCATTGTGTCATGGGATGCTTCAAGGTTTTCGATGGTATTTTGGACCATTTCCTGAAGTTTTTCTACATTGTCTTCACGGTTGTCAGGATTTGGCTGTGTATTATGTTCCCTCATAAATGTCAACCTCCTATTCACCTTTTGTTTGAATGACCTTCGGCTGCTTGTTTGTTTTGACCTGCATTTGCTTGCCTTTATTTCCCCCGGCATCCAAGGATTGTGTACCTAGGTGCCTTGGCCGGAAGTGTTTACTATCTCTTTTCGGATTGCCCATGCTGCATCCCCTTTCTAATCAGGATGTAAGAATATTATTTGCTTCACCCACACGGCCTATGCTAGCAATACTTGGAGTCTTTTTATTCGGGCACAAAAAAAAGCAACAATCAGTTGCTTTTTTTTGCATTCCATTTTTGTTCCATTCTCTCTTCGATTTGTTCAAGCAGGCTGCTATCCTGAAGGATTTGATCCCTGTTTTCCTTGATAAGATCTTCTAAAGACTTTTTTTTCCGCAAAGAAATGATAACCCTCTCCTTTTCACTCGTCTATTAATAAAAGGATTACCATTTTTCAGAAAAATATAAGCCTTTTTACATTTTCTGCAAAGTTTCTTCCATATAATCCAGGGTCATCGGTCCCGATATCACTTCACTAATAATACCATCTCTATCAATAAAGTAAGTGGTGGGTATATTTAATACACGATAACTCTCTGTTACTTCGGCTTCATTATCCAAAAGGACATCAAAGGTGAATCTTCCACGATTAACAAATTCCTTGACCTTGTTTATACCGCCAAGTTCGGTATTAGTTGCATTTACAGCTAAAATCTCCACTTCACCTTTATACTTTTCTTCAACCTTCTGGATGGAAGGCATTTCTTCTTCACATGGGCCACACCAAGTTGCCCAGAAATTGATAATTACCTTCTTCCCCCTTAAATCCGAAAGGTGAAAAGAGTCGCCATTCAAGCCTTCAAGTTTAAAATCAGGTGCAGTCTGACCTGCTTTCAATCCCTCTTCTGCATTGGGTGCCACCATATAAGCGCTTTCCGCTTCCGATTGAACTTCGGTACCTTTGCTGTTGTCTTCTTTAACGTTATATATAAAAACCACGATTAAACTCAGTAAGAATAAACTAGCTGCTATCTGCTTTATCAATGTTTCCACATCCTTAACAAATATTAATAGTTAGGGGACTATTAACAAGTTATGTAAAGATTATCATTCCATGACTGCCCTTATTACATACTAATTATATTTGTCTGAGATGTAAAGTTATAAAAAATGGGCAAAATAGCCTCAAATAAAAAAAGCAGCCCGGAAAATCGGGCCACTCTTAATTTATCGTATTAATTCATTTCCAACTTGTTTCTGAGCACCATTTGCAAAATGCCACCATGACGATAGTAATCGATCTCGACTTCACTGTCGAATCTGGCAATTGCTTTAAAAGTTGTTTCATTGCCGTCTTCATCAGTTGCAGTCACACTTACAAGGTCATGAGGTTTTACCGACTCATCGATTTCTACACTGAATGATTCTTTTCCGGTAAGACCCAGTGAATCAGCGCTTTCGCCATTTTGGAATTGAAGTGGTAGTACACCCATCATAACAAGGTTCGAACGGTGGATTCGCTCAAAGCTCTCGGCAATGACTGTCTTTATTCCAAGCAGGTTGGTACCTTTAGCAGCCCAGTCGCGAGAACTTCCCATACCATAATCTTTACCTGCCATTACAATGAGACCAGTGTTATCTTGTTGGTATTTCATTGCAGCATCATAGATAGGCATGACTTCCTCTGTCGGCCAGTAAGTTGTATAACCACCTTCAGTGCCGGGAGCCAGCAGATTACGAATACGGATGTTCGCAAACGTACCTCTCATCATCACTTCGTGGTTACCTCGACGAGATCCGTACGAATTGAAATTACGCGGGGACACGTCTTTTGCTTGCAAGTATTTACCGGCTGGCATATCCTTAGCTATTGCCCCAGCAGGAGAAATATGGTCGGTTGTTACCGAGTCACCGAATTTCCCGATTGCACGGAGGCCGTTTAATGGTTTAACTTCACTCGCTTCTTTGGATAGACCTTCGAAGAACGGTGGGTTTTGAATGTAAGTAGATTCAGAATCCCACTTATACAAAGGTTGATCAGTCGTTTCGATTTCATTCCATTTTTCATTTGACTCAAATACCTGCTCATACTCCTTACGGAAGATTTCAGGCGTTACTACATTGGCAACTTCTTGTTTTATTTCATCAATTGATGGCCAAATATCATTGAAGAAAACATCATTTCCATCTTTGTCTTTGCCGATTGGATCATTTTTGAGGTCGACATCAACAGTCCCAGCCAACGCATAAGCCACAACCAACGGAGGAGAGGCAAGATAATTGGCTTTAACCAACGGATGAATACGCCCTTCAAAGTTCCTGTTACCAGAAAGAACGGAAGAAACAGTAAGGTCGTTATCCGCGATTGCTTCCTCGATTTCAGGAGAAAGAGGTCCCGAGTTACCAATACATGTCGTACATCCATAACCAACGAGGTTAAAACCTAACTGGTCCAAATAAGTCATCAAACCAGAATCTTCCAGATAGCGGGTAACGACTTTTGAACCAGGGGCCAACGATGTCTTAACATAGGCTGGTACTTCCAAACCTTTATCGACAGCTTTTTTGGCCAACAATCCTGCACCCAACATAACATATGGATTGGATGTATTTGTACAGGATGTGATAGCAGCAATAGCCACTGCTCCAGTTTTCATTACGGAGGACTTACCGCTTGGATGGTCGATTTTCACTTCTTTATCAAACTCATTTTTGTCCAAACCGAAACCTTGGTTACCTGCAGGCGCCGTAACGGCCTGATTGAATGACTCTTTCATATCGGACAATGGAATCAAATCTTGAGGACGCTTAGGTCCGGATAAATTAGGTTCCAATTCGGAAAGGTCAATTTCCACCAATTCAGTGAACTCAGGGTCCGGCTGGTCAGAAGAATACCATAAGTTATTCTCCTTGCAATACTTTTCGACAAGTTCAATTTGCTCTTCACTTCGACCCGTGAGACGAAGATAATTAAGTGATTCTTCATCTACCGGGAAGAAACCACAAGTAGCTCCATATTCCGGTGCCATGTTCGAAATAGTGGCACGGTCGGCCAGTGGCATATCTTTTAAGCCCGGTCCAAAGTATTCGACAAATTTACCCACCACATTTCGACCCCGCAGTACTTGAGTAACTTTCAGAGCAAGGTCAGTGGCTGTAGTTCCATTTGGAAAACTTCCAGTAAATTTAACACCGATCACTTCAGGGGCCGGGAAGTAAGAAGGTTGTCCGAGCATTCCTGCTTCAGCTTCGATACCACCGACGCCCCAGCCTAAGACACCAAGACCGTTGATCATCGTAGTATGTGAGTCTGTACCGACCAAAGTATCAGGAAAAGCGTCATATTCTCCGTTTTCATTCTCGATTGAATGAACTACATTAGCCAAGTATTCCAAGTTTACCTGGTGAACAATTCCAGTTGCGGGCGGAACTGCACGATAGTTGTCGAATGCTTTTTGGGCCCAGTTCAAAAATTCATAGCGTTCTATATTCCGCTCAAATTCCAGTTCCATGTTTGCCTTGAGCGCATCGGAAGTCCCATATTTATCTACTTGGACAGAATGGTCTATAACCAAATCCACCGGAACCTCAGGATTGATCTTATCTGGTGTACCACCAAGATCTACCATTGCTTTCCGAAGAGACGCCAAGTCAACTACAGCTGGAACTCCTGTGAAATCCTGCAAGATTACTCGGGAAGGCTTGAAAGGTACATCTTTCCCCTTCACATTTCCCCATTTAGCAAGTCCTTCTACATGTTCATCCTTGATGACAAATCCATCATGCTGTCTTACCAATGATTCTAGTAAAATACGAATGGAGAATGGTAGACGGGAAATATCGCCCAATCCTGCATCTTCCAAGGCTTTTAATTGGTAGTAGTTATACTTCTTACCGTTAAGTTCGAATTGTTTTTTCGCATTGTAAATGTCATTTTTTGCCATAAGATTAACGTTACCCCCTTTAGATTCTCGACGTCGACAGGTTACTCCACTCCCCTGTTTCCAACCTTCGACAAATTATCTTTGTATATTTCCACCTATTCATTTTAAATGAAATCGGTTTATAAGTAAAATGTTTCGAAAAGATTTCCTAGTAAAATCCTTTCACTTATAAAAATTTTTAGAATTTTCATCGGACAATGATAGACAGATGGATTTCGCTTCACAGCAAAAAGAGAACACAATAAAATAAGGAGATTCTTAGACTGCAAGAACTCCTTAACCGGCCGGGCGTTAAAACTGATGTGCTGAACAAGGTATCACGATGCGGAAAGTACTTCCTTTTTCCGGATTCCTCAGTATCTCAAGATTTCCTTTGTGTTTCTCGATGATTTGGTTGGAAATCATCAAACCCAGCCCTGTTCCTGTTTTCTTGGTAGTGAAAAAAGGTTCTTTTAATTTATGTAAAATACTTTCCGGAATGCCAGGTCCCTCATCGATAATGTCGATCACACACACAGACTCTCTGGTGGCTGAGCGAACAACAATATTCCCTCCGTCTTCCATTGCTTCGACAGCATTTTTGATAAGGTTTATAAAAACCTGCTTTATTTGTGACCGGTCGCAAAAAATATACTGATCATCCTCTAATTCTAAGTGTATTTCAATATTGCTTAATTTAGCTTGTGACCGCAACAATAAGATGACATCATTCAACATATCGGACAAGCGTTCCAACTTCCGGGCTTCTGTCATTGGTTTGGAGATGAAAAGAAGTTCAGATGTGATTGTTTCTATTTTTTCGATTTCTTCGACCATTATTTTATAATATTCTTGTTTACGGTCGATTCCTGCCTGCAGCAATTGCAAGAAGCCCTTTATGGAGGTAAGAGGGTTCCTGATTTCGTGCGCAACTCCTGCCGCTAACTGTCCCGCTACAGACATCTTTTCAGATCTGATCATCATCTCTTCTGCTTCTTTTTTATCCTGCATGTCTTTGGTTACCCCGACCAGCAGATCGATATCATTTTCCTGATCATACAGTCTGCCGATGACGGATTCCACCCATATGTATTTCCCGTAACTGTTCCGGATGCTAAGATGGCATTTCTGGTTTTCAACATCGGCATTCCTTAGTTTGACCGACAACATTTCCTGATCATATGGTGAAAGATAATCCATAGCTTTGGTTCCGATAAGTTCTTTCGCATCATAGCCCAGAATCTTCTGAACTGAGTTCGATACATAAAGCAGATACCCTTTAAGGTCACAGATTGTGATCAAATCATAACCATTGACTTCAATCCAATTCAGCATATTTTCAGGTAACTTGGCAAGTACAAAGTCCGTGACTTCGTTATAATGGTCAGAGGCTTTACATTTCGTTTTTGTATTGCAATTGTTTATGGTATCTTTGTTACTTTGTTCCGAATCCATGCCCATCCCCCTATTTATATACCGACCTAATTTCATATTATCGTAACATTTTTATAACAATCAACTATTATCCATTTAGGTGGTAACGATTATATTGTCTTTTTGCCGCAATGCTCTTATAATGTCGATGAAAACAACTTAAGTATCGATAGTTGATAATATGTAATATTAAAGAAAAATATGCCATTTTGAATCATTAATTGAATACTTGTTACAATTATTAGTAATATTACTATAAAAATCCGCAAAATAAAACTTATCTTCCTGCTTTTTCTGCAAAACAAAGCATGGAATCTGGTATAATATTGGAAGAATAATAGAAGGAATGGTGATCTGTTGTGTCAGGTGGTTTTGCTTTATTTATCGTTATATGGGTATTTATCCTTGTCATTTTCATGGGTATCGGCGGATTTTTCATGTTTCGCAAATTTTTAAAAAGATTGCCAAAGGAAGATGGAAAATCGATTTTGGATTGGGAAGAGTACTATGTCGAGCGGACCAGACACATGTGGGGAAAAAAAGAACTGTCATTGCTGGAAGATTTGGTCTCACCCGTTCCGGAATTGTTCAGGGATATAGCGAAACAAAAAATAGCAGGAAAAATCGGCGAACTAGCCATCGAAAAAAAAAGAAAAAAAATAACAGAAGATATCCTGATCGAAGGGTACATTCTGGCTACTCCCAAACGTGACCATAAATTCCTGAAGAAGAAACTGAATGAGAAAAAAATAGATATAACACCGTATGCTAGTCTCTTTGAATAAGACATAAAAAAACTGTTCCATAAGCATCTGCCTAACCCAAATCATTGGCAGTATGTGGAACAGTTTTTTTATATAGATGTTTGGTGGATTTCTTTTTCCAATTTTTTGTATTTAAACAACATGGCGATCCGCCAGGAAACAATCATTCCCAAAGCAAGCAAGAAAAACATACCGCTGGTTTCCCCAAAGGAAACCGTTCTTCCTAGAAGGACTTTAAGAATGATCCGCAAAATTAACAGTGCGAACAAGATGAACACAAATGCTTTAGAAGGTATCAAATAAATACGATTGTCCTTCACTTCGAAATTGGAAGTTTTTATCAAGAAAAAAGAAAATAAAACCCCTACACTGACTGCTTCCAAAACCTGACTCCATGAAACGTGAAATACAGGTGAAAGAAACATCAAAGCGCCCGTGCTCATAAATAATGGAGGCAGGATGATTTTACGGGTACTGGCCGGTTTTTTGGATGCCTTCATTCTTATAAAAATCATACATATGGCCATTATTACAGCCAATATTGAAGATGCCGTTATTAACATAATATCAACTCTTCCAATAATTCTAATAGGAAATTATATAGATACACGGTTTACCGCTTCTAACACTCTTGTTTCATCGAAGGGTTTGACAATAAAGTCTTTAGCACCCAATTCGATTGCCTTTACGACTAATTTTTGTTGCGCTGTTGCAGAACACATAATCACTCTTGCATTATTGTCTGTTTTCATTATTTCTTCCAAAGCTGCCATGCCATTTAAGACAGGCATGGTGATATCCAAAATCACCATATCAGGTGACAATTCCCTGTATTTTTCAATAGCCTGTCTGCCATCATCCGCTTCGCCTATTACTTCATGATTTCCTTTTTTGAGCATGGCTATAAGTGTCTTTCTTGAAAATACGGCATCATCGACGATTAAAACTTTTGCCATCGCTTCCTCCGGTCATCGATCCTCTGCAATAGAAAGGATGATTGTCATTGTGATACCGACGACAGTTAAATAAACACCAAGATCGAATAGAACAGCTGTCGCCAGCTCCATTTCTCCCAATACCGGGAGGTGCACATACGTAAACGTGTGGCTCAAAAAGGGCTGCCCGAAAATGAAAGAGCCTATACCGGTGGTAACGGCTATCAACAGACCGGCCGGAGTCAACATTCGAAAGTTTACTGGGATTACTTTTTCCATTGTATCATAGCCGTACGCCATATACATAAGCACAATGGCAGCTGCAGTCATCAAACCACCGATGAATCCACCACCCGGGGAACTGTGACCGGCAAAGAAAAGGTAAATGGAAAACCCGAATAATATGAAGGCAAGCAAACTAGTCGCCGTTCGAAGGATTAAGTCATTTGTCCTAGTCATAAAAATACTCCTTTACATATATCTTGCTTCTATCATAATACAAAGTTGGCTGAAATTCATTTCCTAGAACCCGTAGAAGTTAAACCATCCGGCCAGAAATGACGTCAGCTTTGTCATCCAGTCAAAGAACAAAGCAACACCCATGAAAATCATTACATAGCCTCCGAATTTAACTAAGCGGGGGCCATTCCTCTTGATCCATTTCATCTTCCCTATAAAGAAAGAAAGTATCAAAAATGGCAAGGAAAATCCAAGGGAGTATGCACTCATCATAATAAATCCGGACTCTGGGCTCTCTGCAGATAGAGAAATGACAGCTGCCAAAATCGGACCGGTACATGGCGTCCACCCCATCGAAAATGCCATTCCGATAATAAAAGAACCTATGTAACCACTCGGCCTGTTCTTGAATACGATCTTTCTGTCTTTCATCAAAAAATCAAAATTCAGTACTCCTATAATAACCAAACCAAAAAACACTATGAGTATGGCACCAATTTGTCTGATTGCATCCTGCCATGCAAGAAGGAATTCGGCAAAAAAAGATGTCGTAAATCCTAAAACCAAGAATATGCTGGAAAATCCAATCAAAAACAAAATAGTGTGGACTATGCTTTTAACATTCAACATCGCATTTTCTTCTTTTATATCATTTACACTCATACCGGTAATGTAGGACAAAAAAGCCGGATACAACGGAAGCACACAGGGCGAAATGAACGATAAAAATCCGGCACCAAATGCCAGAAATATATTCAACTCGGACATGTTTTTCCTCCTTTCCTTAGACAAGGACTATTTTAGCATACTAACATCCAAATCCAATGTGACAGGCTCATGAATATTTTTCAAACATAGACAAATCCCCTGCCGTTTTACTGGACAAGGGATTTGATCTTTGTGATTAAGTACAATTATTCCAACATTTTTCTAAAATATCAACTCAATGAATAATAAAAGATAAGAATGTGTTCTCATATCTTATAAAAGAGCATTTCTCCAAAAATGCTCTCTACTTATCCATATTATTTCGTTTGTTGATTATTCATTGCACGCATCATTTGATTAATCTTTTTCTGGGAAGGTTTCTGTCCCATTTGCATCATTAATGTGCGAAGCATTTGTTCATTAATTGGTGGGTTTTTCTTAAGGTAGCTCATCATGTACTTTCTAGCGATGAAGAACCCAAGAGCAACACCAGCAATTAATGCTACTATGGCTATCAATACAACCCAAATCGTGCCCATGTAACGCTTTCCTCCTTCATGTTGTCTCTCATACAGTATAGTAAATCAATGGAAAGAATACAATAGTTGAGGATTTAAAGTATGATTTCTTTTAGTCACAGGGGAAATCCAGCCAAACTTGCCTGTTTCATTTTCTATCACAAAAAAGTTGCGGTCAAATAATCTGAGCGGCTGAAATACTAACGTTTCAGCTTCATCCATTGTTCCGCAGTTTCCATGCAGAAATCTACCGGCAGTAAATAACTCAAGCGATTGTTCTTTTCCGGCCAATTTTAACCGTCTGCCGTCGGTGACTGACTCAACACCTTTAGCTTGGCATTTAATAATATGTCCTACTAACTGTTTTGCCGGAATTGGATGTGTAATGTATTCGAATTGTTTCATCATATCTGTTTTGTCGGGGTACATGTTGCATTCAGAAAGAAAACGATAGAGGATATCTGACCGGTAAAAGTACTGAAGGGAAACTTCTTCCTTGATCCAATAGATAGAATAATAGAGCACCTGCTCGTCCTCCTTTATTTTCTTAGAGCTATTATACCCGAAATTTTCTGATAACATTGTCAAACCCCGGAAAGAATGACAGCGAGTTTTGTCGAATGATTCGGTGAACGCAGAAATACCCTTGACCTCAAACAAGGCCAAGGGTATATTAGTTTCTACTTGTTTTCAAACAACGATTCTGTCAAGCTAACCACATTTTCCACAGTGAAGCCGTATTCCGCCATTACTTTTTCACCGTCTGCTGAAGCACCGAATGTGTCGATTCCAAGAATTTTCCCTTCATCGCCGGTAAATCTTTCCCAACCGAATGGAGAAGCCATTTCAATTGCCAGACGCTTTTTAACAGAAGAAGGCAGGACTTTTTCCTGGTATCCCTTATCCTGGTTCTTAAACCTATCCCAAGAAGGCATGCTGACAACACTTACGTCATAGCCCTTGTTCTTCAATTCTTTTTGAGCTTTTACGGCAAGTTGAACTTCAGAACCGGAAGCTAATAGCAATGCATCAGGTGTCTCTGCTTCAGAAGGGCTTACTGTGTATGCACCTCTTTTGACACCTTCATAGGCGTTTTCTTTCGTGCTTTCTAGAGTCGGCAATCCTTGACGAGTCAATACAAGTGCTGTTGGAGTTTTAGTCGATTCTAAAGACAGTCTCCACGCAGCTTGTGTTTCATTGCCATCTGCCGGTCTGATAACAGAAAGATTAGGCATAGCTCTTAGAGAAGCCAGTTGTTCGATTGGCTCGTGAGTTGGGCCGTCCTCTCCTACTGCAATCGAATCATGGGTGAACACATAGGTTACAGGGAGATCCATAATCGCTGAAAGCCTTACTGCTGGTCTCACATAGTCACTGAAGACAAAGAAAGTACCAGCATAAACTTTCAGTCCGCCGTGCAATGCCATTCCGTTCAATGCAGCACCCATGGCAAATTCGCGAACACCGAACCAGATATTCCTGCCAGCGTAATCGTCTCTGGAGAAATCGCCCGCACCTTTAACTGTCGTTTTGTTTGAACCAGCCAAATCAGCGCTTCCACCGAAGAAATTAGGAACTTTTTCGGCAATAGCATTAATTACTTCCCCAGATGATGCGCGTGTAGCCAATCTGTCTTTTTCCGGCTCATATACAGGGAGTTCTTTATCCCAGTTCTCAGGTAGTTCGCCATTTATCGCTTTAGTCAGTTCATCACTTAATTCTGGATAAGCCTCTTTGTAAGAATCAAACAGGGCATTCCATTCTTCTTCGGCTCTTTGGCCCTGTTCAACAATTTTGTGATTGAAATCTTTATAAACTTCATCCGGCACATGAAAATCTTCATGTTCCCACTCATAAGCTTCTTTGGTCAAGGTTATCTCATCCGCACCCAAAGGAGCTCCATGGGAAGCTGCAGAACCGGATTTATTAGGAGAACCGAAGCCAATGACCGTCTTGACTTCAATCAATGTTGGCTGGTCAGTGTTCTCTTTTGCTTCTTTGATAGCTTCCCTGATAGATGAAACATCATTTCCGTCCTCTACACGGATTACCTGCCATCCATACGCTTTGAATCTTTCCTCTACATTTTCAGAGAAAGAACGGTTTAATTCCCCATCGAGGGAAATATCATTGGAGTCATACAGTGCAATCAATTTACCAAGTTTCAAATGGCCTGCCAATGATGCGGCTTCGTGTGAAATACCTTCCATCAAATCACCATCACTGCAAATGGCATATGTATGGTGGTCTACGACAGGATAATTTTCTTTGTTATATTTAGCGGCGAGATGCTTTTCAGCCATAGCCATACCGACAGACATAGCAATCCCCTGACCAAGCGGGCCTGTTGTCGCTTCCACACCATCTGTGTGGTGTACTTCTGGATGACCAGGTGTTTTCGATCCCCACTGACGGAATCCTTTTAGGTCATCGATTGTTACGTTGTAGCCAGATAAATGAAGGAGGCTGTACAGTAACATAGAACCGTGACCCGCAGAGAGAACAAACCGATCTCTATTAAACCAATGGGAATTTTTCGGATTATGCGTCATAAAGTCTGTCCAAAGCGTATAAGCCATTGGGGCAGCCCCCATCGGAAGACCAGGGTGGCCGGAATTCGCATTTTCAATCGCATCTATTGATAGTGTGCGGATTGTATTGATTGATAATTTTTCTGTTTTATTTACCATATTTACTATGTATCCCCTTTCAGCAATAATGTGTTTCATAACTACTATGGTATAATGAAAACAAACAAGAAACAAGTATTAAACAAAGGATGTAAAAAGAATCTCATCGGTCACTTGTTTCTTGCAATTATGTTTTCGTTTTATCAATGGTTGTTTCTTTCTCTGTCCTTCAATTCCTGAACTTTTTTCGGGGTCACATCGTTTCCTTCCGGATCGACGACTTTCATGCTCTTGAACTGGTTTTTAAAAGACTTTCTCACATTTTTCAGGTATTCTTCCCTTAGTTCTTTTTGTTCTTTCTGTTCTTTCAAATTCAGTCCATCATCTTTTGCCTTCTTGGCAAGAACATTTATTCGATCCAACTTTTCTTTTGAAAGCATAATCATTCTCCTTCTATATAAGATGCCACGGTCACCGGCTGCGGATTTGCATTTATCTATAAATTATTCCAATTAAGCCATGCCTTTATCCTGCTTTATCCATTCATTTCTTAAACATAAAAAAACAAGCTCCAACCAGGATCTTGTCTTTTTCCTTTATATTAACCTTCATTTGCTGGCGATTCAAGTGAAACATACTCTCTATATCTTCTGTGAACGGTTGCTTTGGATACCGAGTAGCCCAATCCTCTTAAGGTGGCAGCAATTTCTTCGAAAGTGAGGTTGTTTTGTCTTAGTCGAACAACTTCATCTATCGGAAATTCAATCCGTTCCCTGCCTGTACCCTGATTCTGGTGTTTAAGGTTGTCACCCGGATTGAACCCCTTTTCTATCGCTTTTTTCATACCCCTTTTAATTTTCAAGTTATGTATTCTACGTTGATATTCTTCTACAATTCCAACAATCTGAAGCAGCATGGAATCAGATTCTGACAGTTTAAATTCATCTGAGTCTGTAAGGGTGTAAACCGCAATGTTCAATTTATTCAACTGGTGGAATAACGCAATCTTTGTGTTCCCTCTTCCAAGCCTCGTTTCGTCCTGGATCAGCAGACATTCCGCCTCGTTACTGGCAAATAACTCCAACATAGAAAATACGCCTTCCCTCTCAATTTCGTAGCCACTTTCTTTTTCCTCGATCACTTTGACGATTTCCATGTCTTTGTTATCAGCTAACCGTTCCAACTCTTCACGTTGCCTTTCCAGAGAACTTGCTTGTTCGTCTTTCGTTGTACTTACCCTGCAATATATAATAGCTTTCTTTGACTTCAAATTATCCAAACATAAAACATCCTTTTTACGAACGAATTGTCAATTATACTGTGACCATAGAATAGTACATGAAACCTAAAGTCAATACAAATAAGATGAAATAAAAGATATCTACTTTTGATAATTTATGAAACATATTATTTCCCTCCTATCCCGTGCATAAGAACTAATGTTCGCTGCGGTAATTACCATTATATACGAACATAGGTTCTTGTCAACTCTTTTCTTCGAACGGATGTTTGTATATTTATGGTAGACATGCTATACTATTTACAATAAATACTATGTCCGAGGTGTTACTTTAATGACAAAACTATCAAAAAGGCAGCAAGCAATACTAGAATATATAAAAGAACAAGTCGTCGATAAAGGTTATCCCCCTTCTGTCAGGGAAATAGGCGAAGCTGTGGGACTTGCTTCGAGTTCCACAGTCCATGGCCACTTGTCCCGGCTCGAAAAAAAAGGTTATATAAGAAGAGATCCCACCAAACCAAGGGCAATTGAAGTAATGAATTTGGAAGAAACGGAAAACATTCCTACAGGAGAAGCAACATTCGCGCCTGTTATCGGTAAAGTAACGGCCGGTATCCCAATAACCGCTGTTGAAAATATTGAAGAATACGTACCGCTGCCAAATACAATTGCCAATGCTGATGAAAACATTTTTGTCCTCGTCATTGAAGGAGAGAGTATGATTGAGGCAGGCATTTTAGATGGGGATATGGTAATTGTAAAACAACAGCAAACAGCTCTTAATGGAGAGATTGTCGTCGCGATGACAGAGGAAGGGGAAGCAACCGTCAAACGGTTCTTTAAAGAAAGTGATCATATTAGACTGCAACCGGAAAACGCTACAATGGATCCGATATTACTGGAGAATGTGTCCATTCTCGGCAAGGTAGTAGGGTTATATCGACATATTCATTAAAAAGTCCCGCCTCAGTGCGGGACTTTTTTTAGGACCGATTTGTTTGTGTTGCGGATTTTCGTGTGCTATTGGTTTATCCATTTCAAGCTTCTCCCTCTACAGTTTTACACCTTCTCTATAAATGTTCATTTTGTTGTTTTTTGCAGAATGAGAAATCATCTTTCCTGGCAAAATACTGAATGCAGTAAATTTAGTTACAGGGAGGCTTATCAATGTCCAAAAAGAAAGGGATCCAGGATTCAAGCATCGAACAAGTTCAAAAAGACCACGAGTCAGAGACAGCTTTCAAAGTCGACAACCCCAAAAAAGCTGGTAAAAAAAATCACAAATAAAAACAGGAGCCCCAGGCTCCTGTTTTTATTTGTTTATCTCTTCAAGCCTAAACCATCAACATTCAAATCAATCAATAGCCGATTTACTTTTTGATAATCCGGCCGGTCTGGAAGTTCGGTCTCCTCTAATGCCAATTTCAATCGCCTTTCATAATCTTCTATCATATCCAAAGCCTCGTTAAACGAATATTTTCCTTGACGGCAGTCAAGTAACAAATCCCTGTTTCCCCTGTATGTAATGTAGGTACCTGTTTCCAATATTTCGATGGCGCTGGTAAGCAGCCGAATACTTGTCATAAATAGCTTGGTATCATAATCGGCGATAACGGATGACTCCTCGGTTGTTTTTTCGGTCCCAGTCAGTGAGATCATTTTTTTCACTTGC
This sequence comes from Sediminibacillus massiliensis, assembly GCF_900156915.1. Taxonomy (GTDB): domain Bacteria; phylum Bacillota; class Bacilli; order Bacillales; family Amphibacillaceae; genus Sediminibacillus_A; species Sediminibacillus_A massiliensis. The sequence continues at coordinate 611,037 of NZ_LT732535.1, forward strand.
GATTTTGCATATCCACCAAATTTTTTTTCGATTAATTTAGATAAAAACAACTGCCTGTGTTTGATCAATTTTCGGCCCAGATCCGTTATTATAAGCCAATCTTCAGGCCGGACAAATAATAATTCTATATTATTGGGCACACCTAACATCGCGTCTTTCACAAACTTATTGAGGTGGGTTATGCTGATATCCAAGTCAACGATTGTGTTTTTGAAATTTCTTCCGCCGCTATTATTGAATTCATTAAATGCATTCAATCCTAAATAATACTCTTCCGGAGGTATGCAAATCCCTTTGTAATCTTTATCGGATCCTTCTATTTGTGTGCCATGTGCATAGCTGCCAGCCCGAGCGAGCAAGATCGTTCTTTCTTTAAGCCAACCTTCATCTGCTTCTTTGAATAACTCCAATGTTAATCCACCTTTCTATAATTAGAATCACAAAATCAAATTCTACTTTCCATCCATAAAAATCGGAAAACAAAAAACCCTCAGCGCCTATGCGCCAAGGGTTTAATAGATTAATAAGTTGATAAGTATTGCTCGCGCTCCCAAGGATGAACTTGTGTACGGAACATATCCCATTCGATTTCTTTAGCTTCAACAAAATGTTCGAAAAGATGTTCGCCAAGCGCTCCGACAATTACTTCGTCTTGTTTTAGTAATTCAACTGCATCGCTCAACGTAGCAGGAAGATCTTGGACACCGTTTGCTTCTCTTTCCGCTTTGTCCATCACATAGATGTTACGATCTACTGCAGTCGGTGCTTCCATCTTACTTTCAATTCCATCCAGGCCAGCAGCAAGCATCACTGACATTGCCATGTATGGATTTGCAGCAGGGTCAACACTGCGCACTTCAATACGAGTGCTTAGACCTCTGGAAGAAGGAACCCGAATTAGTGGGCTTCTATTCAATCCAGACCACGCCACATAACATGGAGCTTCATATCCGGGTACCAATCGCTTGTAAGAATTGATAGTCGGGTTTGTTACTGCCGTGAAGTTTGTTGCGTGTTTGATAATACCAGCGATAAATTGGTATGCAGCCTCACTTAGTTGAAGTTCACCATTTTCATCGAAAAACATGTTTTTGCCGTCTTTAAACAATGACATATTAGAATGCATTCCAGAACCATTAACACCGAATAACGGTTTCGGCATAAACGTTGCATGCAGTCCGTGCTTTCTGGCGATTGTTTTTACGACCAGTTTGAAAGTTTGAATGTCATCACAATGTTTCAAGGCATCTGAATATTTAAAATCGATTTCGTGCTGTCCAGGTGCTACCTCATGGTGGGACGCTTCGATTTCAAAGCCCATTTCTTCTAGTTCGAGCACAATATCGCGTCGGCAATTTTCACCTAGATCAGTCGGTGCTAAATCGAAGTAACCGCCTTTATCGTTCAATTCCAAAGAAGGTTCACCTTTTTCATCCAATTTAAACAAGAAGAATTCAGGCTCTGTTCCAATATTAAACGCAGAAAAACCCAACTCTTCCATTTTTTTCAAATTGCGTTTGAGGTTATAACGGGGATCTCCTTCAAATGGTGTTCCATCAGGATTGTAAATATCACAAATGAATCGCGCTACTTTTCCTTTTTCAGATGTCCATGGGAAGACTACGAAAGTGTCCAAATCAGGATATAATTTCATATCCGATTCTTCGATACGTACGAATCCTTCAATCGAAGAACCGTCAAACATCATTTCATTGTCCAAAGCTTTATCCAGCTGACTAAGAGGAATCTCAACATTTTTAATAGTCCCCAACATATCAGTGAACTGTAGACGGATGAATTTTACGTCTTCTTCCTTGATTTTTTGAATGATCTCTTCTCTAGTGAATTTTGCCATTTTTTTCCTCTCCTTCTGTATTTTAATGGAAGAATCGTGATAATTCTCCCTGGCGTAACGAAGTTTTACCTAAGCGCCCATTACTATAAAGTTCCTTCTGAAGCATCTTTCTAAGCTCCTTATCGGAAAGCTCAGGGGCTTTCTCTCCTTCATCCAGTTCTTGTGTTTTCGGCAAGTCTTTTATATTCAACACTTGCTTTATACCGGCAAGATTGATTCCTTTTTCAATGAGTTCTTTAATCTCTAACAACCGATCTACATCATTAAAAGAAAATAATCGTTGATTGCCATTTGTGCGGGCAGGATGAACTAGGTTATGTTCTTCGTAGTAACGAATTTGTCTTGCGGTCAAATCCGTCAGTGATTTTACAATACCAATGGAAAATAAGGGCATCGACCTTCTGTCTAAGTCACTCATTTAATAACCCCTTCCCTATTAACTTTTCCATACTCCAATTATACAATCCGAAAGATAATTGTCAATACGTGTAAGCTTTCTTTACATAAAAAATTTTATAAAAAAATAAAATTTTCTAAATATATACACAAAATCAAAAGCAGTACTCTGATCATGTACTGCTCTTAATGTCTCCCATATGAAAAAGATTTATGATTTAGCGGATAGATGGCCCTTTTCCAGTAATTGCTCGACTGCATCCAAAATGGCTATTTTCACATGGGAATATGTCAACCCCCCTTGAACGTATGCAGTATATGGAGGTCTGATGGGTCCGTCCGCCGTCAGCTCCAAACTGGCTCCTTGAATAAACGTTCCTGCAGCCATGATGACATCATTCTCATACCCAGGCATGGAGGAAGGATAAGGCAGAACATGAGAATTGACAGGAGAAGCTTTTTGTATTGCCTGACAAAAGGAAACCATCTGTTCAGCAGATTGAAAATTGACGGATTGGATTAAATCTGTCCGTTTATGCTGATAAGACGGATTTGTTTGAAATCCCATGTTTTCAAGATAGCAAGAAGTGAAAACAGCACCTTTCAATGCTTCACCTACGATGTGCGGCGCAAGGAAAAAACCTTGAAACATTTCCTGAAGCATACCGAGACTTGCACCCGTTTCCTTCCCAAGTCCCGGGGCCGTAAGTCTATTGGCACAGGCTTCTACTAGCTTGGTTTTCCCCGCTATATACCCTCCTGCCCTTGCAATACCGCCTCCGGGGTTTTTAATCAAGGAACCGGCAATCAAATCCGCACCGATATGTAAAGGCTCCCTTTCTTCCACAAACTCTCCATAACAGTTATCAACGAATACAACTAAATGAGGGTTGATTTTCTTTGCGAACGTAATCATTTCCTCAATCTCATTGATGCTGAAGGATGGCCTGTCGTGATAACCTTTGGAACGTTGAATGCCGATAACTTTGGTTTTACTGTTTATCGAATTTTTGACCATGTCCCAATTAATTTCGTCTGTTTCTGTCAGGGAAACGGATTGGAACCCAATCTGAAAGTCTTTAAGAGAGCCATTGTTATCCCCTCTTGTACCTACAACCCCTTCAAGCGTGTCATAAGGTTTTCCCGTAATATACAATAATTCGTCCCCAGGACGGAGGACTCCGAACAAGGCAGTAGAAATAGCATGAGTACCTGAAACTAGCTGTGGTCTGACAAGGGCGTCTTCTCCCCCAAAAACCTCGGCATAAACTGCTTCCAAAGTATCTCTTCCATAATCATCATACCCGTACCCTGTAGTGGGATTAAAATGACTGTCGCTGACCCGGTTGTTTTGGAACGCCCGAAGCACTCTGCGTTGATTGTGTTCTGTTATTTCATTAATCTTGGCTGTGTAGGGTTGAATTTCTTGTTCTACTTTTTCGATTAGCTGTTGATTCATTGCTGAAAATCCTGCTCCTTCAACTTGTTTCTAAGTGGGTGTTCGGGATCCACATAACCAGATACGCTGTAACCCTCTTCCATTTCGCTAAATTCCCGTGAACTGACAATCGTACTTCTCGACACTCTGTCCAAAATACTGCCTTCTGAAGCCGGAATGACGACATGATAGCTTTCCCATTGTTCCGCCAGCATCCTTTCTATTTCTCCCATGACTCTTTTTAAGTCAATCGGATCCTGTGCACTAATCGTTATTGACGGATGCGTACTCGGAATGAACTCTTCCTGCAGAATGTCCTTCTTGTTATAAATGGTGAGCATTGGCAAATGATCGGCACCGAGCTCCTTCAATAACCTGTTGACTGTCTTCTGGTGGTTTTCTTGATCAGGATGTGATGCATCGACCATATGTAGGATAAAATCGGCTTCTGTCACTTCTTCAAGTGTCGACCGGAAAGCAGCAATCAACGTTGTAGGTAAATCCTGTATAAATCCAACCGTATCTGTAATTAAGGCTGCGAATCCGGAAGGCAGCTTTATTTGTCTTGTCATTGGATCTAGCGTTGCAAACAATTGGTTTTCCTCCAATGACTGGCTCTTTGTTATCCGATTGAAAAAGGTTGATTTTCCAGCATTCGTATAACCAACGATTGCAATTTGAAATGCTTTGTTTTCCTTCCGTCTTTTACGGTATTGAGCCCGCTGATTCACTACAGCATCCAATCTCTTCTTGATATCATCAATTCTTCTTCTAATATGACGCCGGTCTGATTCCAGTTTCGTTTCACCAGGACCTCTTGTACCGATACCACCTGCAAGCCTTGAAAGAGATTTCCCCTGACCATATAGACGTGGAAGCATATATTGCAACTGTGCCAACTCGACTTGCAGCTTACCTTCTTTTGTGTTTGCCCTCTGGGCAAAAATGTCCAAAATTAACTGACTTCTATCGATAATTCTAACACCGAGCTTTTCATTTAAATTTTTGGCTTGACCAGGAGAAAGTTCATCATTGGAAATAACCAAATCTATTTCCATTTCTTCGACGGTCTCTGCTATCTCCTCTATTTTCCCCTCGCCTAAATAAAAAGCAGGATGGATGCGCTCCCGGTTTTGGGTAACAATCTTCAAGACATTTCCTTGAGCGGTCTCGGTCAACGATTGCAATTCACTTAGAGAGGACAAAAACCGTTCTTCATCTTGTCGCGGATGACTAACTGCTACGATTAAAACTTTTTCCTGCATAATTCCAACCTCTTTCTTTATAATTATTTCCATCATATCAAAGAACTTATAAAAACAAAAAATCATAAGCCCCTGTTGGACATGAACAGGGGCTTTTTTTAATCTATGGAAAGATCTATCCTCGTTATGGTCATTAACTCTTTTGTAGTATGATGGTTCTTTTCCATCAACCGGACAGCATGTTTCCGAATCGCTTTTTCAATGAGATTTCTCACCAGCCTAGCATTAGAAAAGTTCCGATAATGTTGTGTTTGTTTTTGTTTCAGCAGATGATCTCTCAATTTCCACTCAGCTTCCTTGGAAAGCTGATATTCTCTTTCAGCAGCCATCTGTCTGGCGATTTCCACTAACTGATCGATAGAATAATCTTCAAAATCCAAGACAATCGGGAACCTGGAAGTTAATCCAGGATTCAGAGTTAAAAATTCATCCATTTCCCTTGGATATCCGGCAAGAATCAGAATAAACTGATTATGGCTGTCTTCCATATGTTTCACCAAAGTGTCGATTGCTTCTTTCCCAAAATCCTTTTCTCCTCCACGCCCGAGAGAATATGCCTCATCGATAAACAGCACTCCACCCATCGCCTTTGCAATCAAGTCTCTTGTCTTTTGGGCCGTATGTCCAATATATTCACCGACTAAATCAGCCCGTTCCGCTTCAATAAATTGGCCTTTCGGAAGGATTTCCATCTCATAGAATGCTTTGGCAAGCTTTCGGGCAACGGTTGTTTTCCCAGTCCCGGGATTTCCCTTAAACAACATATGAAGCACTTGCTTTTGCGTTTTCAAACCAGCTCTTTCTCTTTTGCTATTAATATGCATATTTGCATATATTTCTTTTACTGTTTCTTTGAGATTCGACATCCCTACAAATGAAGAAAAGTCTTGGTCTATTTTGAGAAAAGGGTCATAGCTGTTTGATTTCATGGGAGTATTTTTTTCGTCAAGGTTTTTATCTCGTTCACTCAATACAATATTTATTTGTCCGTTCCTTCTTAAGGAAACTTGAGAATCCATGTCACCACCCCTTATTCACGATAGTATACGCCGGGGATTCCAGCAATGTGACATTCGCCCATATAACGGACACAAAAAAAGGACGTAATCAAAACGTCCTTTTTTTAAAATAGATATTATTCTTTATCCAATGTAACATTTTTTGCAGGTGCAAATGTGGATATTGCATGCTTGAAAATCAGCTGTTGTTTCCCATCTGTATCAAAAAGAACCGTAAAGTTATCGAAGGCTTTGACAGTTCCTCTTAACTGGAAACCATTAAGCAAAAAAACTGTAACTTGAATGCGATCCTTGCGTAATTGGTTTAGATATTGGTCTTGTATATTTACCGATTGGGACATGAAAATTTCCTCCTCTTTTCTATCTATAATATGTATTTCTATTTTTTTTCTATCTTTCCTGCCAGATCGTTCAAAATAACTTCAAATTTTTCATCTGGATTATCTGGTGAAATGCTATACCATTCCACATCCATTTTGTTTTTAAACCAAGTCAACTGCCGTTTTGCATACCTTCTGGAATTCCTTTTTAATAATTCGATTGAATCTTCCAGACTGGCTTCTCCTTCCAAAAAAGGGAGGAATTCTTTATAGCCGATCGCTTTCATGGCTTGTGCGTGTTTGAGCCCTTTTTGATAAAGGTTTTCGACTTCTTCAAGTAAACCTTGTTCCATCATCGTATCGACCCGCTCATTAATTCGCTTGTACAATGTCTCCCTATCCATATCGAGGCCGATCAAGTATGGATCATAGTCAGATTCTGTTTGTTGATTGTTTTGGTATTCTGTCATAGTCATACCAGTAGTTTCGTAAACTTCCAAGGCTCTTATGACCCTTCTCATGTTATTTGGGTGAATTTTGGCAGCCTGCTCGGGGTCTGCTCTTTTCAGACGTTCATAGACTGGTTCGATGCCATTAGCGTTGATTTCTTCTTCTAGCGCCTTCTGATACTGCTCATCTCTTTTTTGCTCCGTGAAATTATAGCCGAAAAGAGCAGCCTGGATGTACAAGCCTGTACCTCCTGCAATGATTGGCAGCTTATTTTTATCGCCTATTTTTTGAATATAACCGGCTACAAGCAATTGAAACTCTGCCACTGAAAAATGTTGATCAGGCTCTTTTATATCGATCATATAGTGAGGAACCCCTTGTTTTTCTGTCTCCGTCACTTTAGCGGTCCCTATATCCATTCCCTTATAAACCTGCATGGAATCTCCACTGATTACCTCGCCATTGAAACGTTTGGCAATTTCCACACTGAGCTTTGTCTTTCCTACTGCTGTCGGGCCCACCACAGCCACCACTTGTTGTTTCATTTACATACTCCTCGGTCGATTGATAGAGTTAACCCGATTTATCCGAGTTATCATTGTTATCAAATTTTTCATCTATTATACCGTACCAAATAAAATTTTTATAGGATATACTGCTTCCTATCTAAGTTTCAGTTACCAAATCGCGGGGTATTAAAATTTACAAGCAACTAAAAAGGAGGAATTACAATGGGAATCATCATATATCTTATTGTCGGCGGCTTGATAGGCTGGCTAGCCGGCTTGATTGTCGGAAAAGACTTGCCTGCAGGGATCATCGGTAACATTGTTGCAGGGATTATAGGCGCTTGGATTGGTGGAGAACTATTCGGGCAATGGGGACCTGAGCTCGGCGGCATCTACATTATTCCTGCACTTATTGGCGCCATTATCTTTGTACTGATCTTGAGCGTCATCATGCGTGCATTACGCAGAAAATAACTCATAAAAAACGAAGGCTTATCAAGAAGCCTTCGTTTTTTTTATCGAAATCATTCCATTGTTTCATATGCTTGTAACATCCATATATGTTTTTCCAATCTTCCTTGGATTTCGTTCAGCAAATCGGCAGTCGGCTGGTCATTCAATTCTTCTGCCATCTTCACACCTTTTCCTTTAATTTCATCAACCATGGTTTGATAATCTTTAGCCAGCTGCGTAATGATTTCATGCTCGGTATCGTCAGCCTGAGCTTCATATAGGGTCGCTTCTTTGATATATTTATGCATAGTGGCAAGTGGTTTTCCGCCAATAGCCAAAATCCGTTCAGCCAGTTCGTCCAAGTCTTCAGCAGCTTCATTGTACAGGTCTTCGAACACTTCATGTAACTTAAAGAAATGTCTGCCAGTCACATACCAGTGGTACCTGTGCAGTTTAATATACAAGACGGCAAAGTTGGATAACTCCTGATTCAAAAAATTTACCAACCTTTGATTTTCCGGCATGTTTTCGTTCACATGGACATTTAGATTGTCTGCCAATTTCATCTCACCTTTCATTGTATATGTTTCTAATTATGTATTTGTTTTAATACATAATTATATACAGTAAAACCTTTGTTTACTTATCCTTTCCACTACTTGCCTGAAATGAAACGAGTTTAGTTGGTTTTTGTCCACAAAAAAAGCATCCCCAGCCATTGTGGGGGAATGCTTGTTACATAACTCGTTTGAACATTTTTTCCATTTCATATTCAGAAAAGTGGATGATGATCGGCCGACCATGAGGACATGTAAATGGATCGGTTGATTTTCGCAAGTCTTCCAATAATCGGAACATATCTTCATTATTCAAATAATGATTTGCTTTGATTGATCGTTTACAGGACATCAGTATTGCTGCCTCTTCCCTTAATTTGTGAATACTGATTTTTTCTTCCATTATAACTTGTTCCACCATTTCCTGAATCACTTCTTCTTCAAATCCCTTAGGGAACCATTGTGGGTGAGACCTGATTATATAGCTTTGCGGACCGAAGGGTTCAAAAAACAAACCCACTTTTTGAAATTCTTTTTGGTGCTGTTCGATTAAAAGTGATTCCTGCTTTGAAAATTCAAATGACAAAGGAAGTAATAATTCCTGTACTTCATTTTCCACTTCACCGATTTTTTCCTTGAAAAATTCGTATTTGATTCTTTCTTGTGCTGCATGTTGGTCGATAATATAAAGCCCGTGTTCGTTTTGGGCAAGGATATATGTGCCGTGATGCTGTCCAATCGGATATAGAGTAGGTATTCTTTGGCTGCTTTCTCGTATTGGATGTGTGACGGTTGGCGTCTGATCCTGGTCACTTTGAGTTAGTGTCGGCCTCTCAAGTTGTCCCGTCATTTCCTCCTGAAGTTCGCTCCTACTTTCGCTTGGTTCACTTGAATAGGAGTCATCCTGCCCGGAAACCCCAAATGGGGATGTCGTTTCTTTTGTTGTTATCTCCATGTTTGGAGTCGGAAAGGGTGCCGCCTCCTTGATTCGTTCATCATAATCGAAATCAAACGTATTTTGCAAGCTCTGTTGCTGCGAAATTTTCGGAGCGTTTGATTCAGGTATAAGCGACTGTTTACGGAATGCTTCTTTTATCATTGTTTCGATTGCGTCAAACAATTCTTTTTCCTTACTAAACCGCACCTCTAGTTTCGAAGGATGGACATTGACATCTACGAGGATTGGATCCATTTCGATGTTTAAAACGACAAGCGGGTTCCTGCCAATTGGCAACAATGTATGATATCCACCGGCAATCGCCTTGGTTAAAGGAACACTTCTTATATACCTTCCGTTTACTATAGTGGATATATAATTACGGGAAGCTCTAGTCACTTCAGGCTTTGCCACGTACCCACTAATAGAGAAATCAAGACTCTCATGTTCTACGGGCACCATTTTCTTGGCGACGCTCATACCATAGACTTGGGCTATAATTTGCAATAAATCACCACGGCCGTTACTTTTAAACAACTGCTTGTCATTATGCAGCAATTCAAATCTTATATCGGGATTGGACATGGCCATCCTGTTTATTACATCTGTTATGTGACCGAGTTCTGTATGAAGTGTTTTCATGTATTTCAATCTAGCCGGTGTATTGTAAAACAAGCTTTCTACAGTTATCTCCGTACCCTGCCTTGCATCACTTTTCGTTTTATTGACAGTTTTGCCGCCTTCCATCTCAATCATTGTACCAGCTTCCACACCAGTCGATGTTTTTACTGACAGCCGGCTTACTGCTGCAATACTAGCCAAGGCTTCGCCACGGAATCCTAATGTTTTCACGTGGAATAAATCAGTTTCATTCCTGATCTTACTGGTAGCATGGCGCGAGAAAGCCTGCACACAGTCTTCTTCCGTCATCCCTTCCCCATTATCCGTTATTTTTATCAGCTCCAGCCCTGCTTCGGCCACTTCGACTTTTATCCAGGAGCTGCCTGCATCTATACTGTTTTCGACCAGCTCTTTAACTACTGAAGAAGGCCTTTCGACTACTTCCCCTGCCGCTATTTTGTTTGCTAATGAGTCAGGCATTTGGAATATTTTCATTCAGGAGACCTCCTCATCTCAGGATTCTTTCGCTTTTTTTTGCAAACTGTACAAGATGTTCATTGCATCCATGGGAGTTATATCCATAAAATCGATTTTCATCAGCTCGTCATGCAGTTGACTGTTTTTCTTTTTGACGGGTTTTCCGGTTTTTTGGGTTTCGGCACTTCCGAAGAAGGACATCTGCAAATCATCTTCTGTTTCATCTGATTGGTTGTTTTCCGTCTTGCCATCTGGCTGCTTTTGTTCCAATTGACGCAGAATCTCGGTGGCACGGTCTATTAATTGTGCCGGAAGTTCCGCAAGTTTGGCAACATGGATCCCGTAACTTTCATCCGCCGCACCTTCTTGAATCTGATGTAAAAAAACAACTTTCCCCTCATATTCCTCAGCTCTGACATGAATGTTTTTCAATTTATCGAGGTCGTCAGCCAGGCTTGTCAACTCGTGATAATGTGTGGAAAAAAGAGTTTTGGCATGGACATGTTCATGCAAGTGCTCGATAATCGCCTGCGCCAATGCCATACCATCATAAGTACTTGTCCCCCTGCCTATCTCATCTAATAAGATAAGGCTGTCTTTAGTTGCCTGTGTGATGGCATGTTTAGCCTCCAGCATCTCCACCATAAAGGTACTCTGCCCTGAGACTAGGTCATCAGCAGCCCCTATCCTGGTGAAAATCTGGTCAAACACCGGTAAGTTGGCAGATTCACACGGCACGAAACATCCGATTTGGGCCATGATTGCTGTCAATGCCAGCTGTCTCATATATGTGCTCTTCCCGGACATGTTTGGACCTGTTATCAACAAAATGTCCGTTTCATCGTGCATACTCACTCTGTTCGGAACAAAGCTGCCATCCTTCATCACCTTTTCGACGACAGGGTGCCTGCCTTGTTCGATTTGCACTTGCCTGGAATTATTGAAAACCGGTCTGACATAATCATTAGATTCACTGACTGTGGCGAAACTTTGCAAGACGTCGATTTCACTTACTTTTTCCGCTAACATCTGTAATTCGGGAATAAACTTTTTCACTTTTTCTCTGATTTCTAGAAAAAGTTGGTATTCCAAGTCTACACTTTTTTCTTCTGCATCAAGAATCAATGCTTCTTTTTCTTTTAGTTCAGGAGTGATGAATCTTTCAGCATTTGTCAACGTCTGCTTCCGTTCATACTTTCCTTCGGGGAGCAGGTGCAGATTAGCTTTCGTGACCTCGATGTAATAGCCGAAAACCCGGTTATAACCGATTTTCAGTGAGCGGATTTTCGTTTCCTGCTTTTCTTTTTGCTCAAGCTCCGTTATCCATTTCTTGCCGTTCTTAGATGCATACCTGAAGTCGTCTAGGCGTCCATCATAGCCATCTTTGATCAATCCGCCCTCTTTCAATGTTAAGGGGGCGTCTTCATGAATACTTTCTTCCAACAATAAATAAAGTTCCTTCAAATCATCGATGTCCCGGCCGAGCCCATGGACCCCATTATTTTCGAATTGGCTCAGTATTTCTTTAATCTCCGGTATTTTACCCAGTGATTGCTTTAATTGGATTAAATCCCGGGCATTTACATTCCCAAAAGAAACCCTGCCGGCAAGTCTTTCCAAATCGTAGACAGATTGCAGCGCTTCTCTGATCGACTCCCTTTCAAAAAACTGTTCCATGAAGCCTTCCACGATTTCCAACCGTTTTTCAATACCTGCCAGGTTCATCAATGGCCGCTCGAGCCACTTCTTCAACAACCTGCCTCCCATTGCAGTGACCGTTTGATCAAGCACCCATAACAAACTTCCTTGTTTTCCTTTTCGCAGAAGCGTCTCGGACAATTCCAGATTTCTTTTCGAATACATATCTAACGTCATATAGTCTTTCAACTGGATAATTTGTACAGGTTTCAAATGATCCAACGATCTTCTCTGAGTCTTTTGCAAGTAATTCAACATCCGGCCATATGCTTCCATTAATTCCTTGCTTTCGTTCAGTTCTTCTGTTAAAGAATCGAACCCTTCTGGAATCTTTGTTTCTTCCTGTATAGAAAGAGTCACTTCAAGTCTCTCTTTCAGTTCTGTCTGATATCTTTCATCCAAATCACCTGGTATGACAATTTCCCTGATCGGCCGGTTGAATAGTTCGCTGACTACGGACTGCCAGCCATCCTTGACATTTGCCAAAGAAGTTTCCCCTGTAGACAAGTCGTTGTACACAACGGTAAAAGAACCATCAGAGCTTTCGTTGATACTGGCGAGGTAATTATTTTCCTTATCATCCAGCATCGTTCCTTCCATAATCGTGCCTGGCGTTATCAGTTGTACTACTTCTCTTTTGACAACTCCTTTTGCAGACTTTGGATCTTCCACTTGTTCGCAAATCGCAATTTTATAACCCCGCTCTACCAGGGTTTTTATATAATTTTCTGCCGAGTGGTAAGGCACACCGCACATCGGTATCCTTTCCTCTCCTCCGCCATCCCGGCTCGTCAACGTTATTTCCAATTCTTTGGATGCCATAAGTGCATCGTTAAAGAACATTTCATAAAAATCTCCCAAACGGAAAAAGAGAAAGCAATCTTTGTATTCCGCTTTTATCTTGAGATACTGTTGTATCATCGGTGTATATGTAACCATTTTATTTCCCCCGTAACAAACATACTTCCATTATTATATCATATAAAACTGGCATTTCATTCTGTTGTGTTTACTAGTTTTCCGTCCATTTTATGGTTAGTCATCATTAATAAACTTTCTTAGACAGAAAAAAATAACGAGAGATTTCTCCCTCGTTTTTGGTTATTCTTCTTCATTTTTAGCAAGGAAATCAGGGTTGATCTCATCAAACTCATCATCCGACAGATCAAAATCCCAATCGTCATCTTCTCCCACATATCCTTTAGGATCTACTTTGACACATACCTTGGTTTCACCGATAACCTCGACTAAAAATTCCCTCTCTGTTTCTACCAGAATTTTATGGTCGTTGCTTGATATTTTACATTCCAGGCAGTTTGGCTGCTGGATGACTTTAGCAAAAACCTCAAAATCGTCATTTAATGTCTGGTCATCTTTCACGGATAATTTTACGTGATCGCAATACTTCACTCGTTCCGTTACTACTTCTGTCTTGGTGTTATCGTTATAGGAGTACCAAACGTTTACATCATAGCTGCCGTTTATCTCTACAGTATCATCACCTTTTTTATTGGCATTGTATAAGTGGTTAATTACCCAGCAACCAAGAATACTGGAGGGTCTATGTGATGGCGAGATTGTATTCGTGTCCTGAGTAAATTTACGCCCCTTGCCAATAACGGCTTTTGTTATGATTTCCCGATATTCCTGATCAAGAAATGACATAAGAACTAAAACCTCCTCTTTTTTTCATAGTCATTTTATGCATGGCATTCACCTAAAGTGCATAACTTTCCTGTTTTCAATTAGGAAGTGACATGAAAGGTTCTAATCCATCCTATGCAAAAGCCTATCGAATTGTACTATCCCGGCAGAATAAAAAACAAAAAAAAGCCTGGCAATGAGCCAGACTTTTTGGTTGATCAATGGCTGCAAGAACTGTTTTGCGATTTCGTTCCTGTTTCGCCGGCTAGAATATCTCCACCTGTCGATCTAATTACTTCATTGGTGACCTCACGTGCGATTGTGTTGGTAACCATTTGCAAAATGTCATTTATGACAACTTGTGATTCCTTGAATTCCTGCACGACAGGTATGTCATCAATCTCTTTTTCGATTCGGTCTAACTCAGTTTCCACCTTTTTCAAAGCCTCTTCTTTTCCATATGCTTGAAAGTTGACAGCTTGTTTTTGCAGGGCCTTCAGCTTTTTAATTAAAATTTGAACTTTTTGATTTTCATTCAATTTCGCTTCTATTTGTTTAAAACGATCAATTTCTTCTGTATTCGCCATCATATTAGCAAGTTTATTCGCTTCTTCCATTACCTGTTTCCTAGTGTATTCCGCCATTTATTTCACCTCGATAGCTTTCTCTGCCAATTCTCCGTCAAGAGACCAAGTTTTTGCATTGATTATTTTCACTTCCACAATCTTACCGATCATAGACTTCGGTGCTTTGAAGTTTACAAGTTTGTTTCTTTCTGTGTAACCTGCGAGTACGTCCGGATTCTTTTTACTTTCCCCTTCTACTAGCACTTTCACAGTCTTTCCTTCATATTTTTGCATCGCCTCGGCAGCCTGCTTATTCACGAGTTTATTCAATCGTTGCAACCGTTCTTTCTTGACCTCCATCGGTACATTGTCTTCCCATCTTGCAGCAGGTGTACCTTCTCTTGGAGAGTAAATAAAAGTGTAGGCACTTTCGAACCCGACTTCTTCGACCAATGATAAGGTCTCTTCAAATTGTTCTTCTGTTTCATTCGGAAAACCGACGATTATATCAGTAGTCAATGTAGCATTCGGCATTGCAGTCCGGATTTTATCGACAAGTTCAAGATATCTTTCCCTCGTATAACGCCTTGCCATCACTCTGAGCACTTCAGAACTTCCCGATTGAACCGGAAGATGGATATGGTCTAATAAGTTGCCGCCCTTAGCGAGTACTTCAATCAAGCGATCATCGAAGTCCCTGGGATGGGAAGTGGTAAAACGAACCCTCGGAATATCGATTTTATGAATTTCATCCATTAAATCCCCAAGTCCGTATTCCATGTCAGTAAAGTCTTTTCCATAAGCATTAACATTCTGACCAAGCAGAGTGATTTCTTTATATCCTTGTGCTGCGAGCTGTCGCACTTCTTGAATAATATCCTCCGGACGACGGCTTCTTTCTTTACCACGGGTATAGGGAACAATGCAATATGTACAGAACTTATCACAACCATACATAATATTGACCCATCCTTTTATTTTTCCTTTTCGGACTTTCGGAAGGTTTTCGATGATATCTCCTTCCTTAGACCATACCTCCACAACCATTTCCTTTCCAAACATTGCTTCCTTTAAAAGCTGTGGCAAACGATGGATATTATGGGTCCCGAAAATCATATCAATGAATGGATGTTTCTTAAGAATCCTGTTGACGACTGATTCCTCCTGGGACATACAACCGCACACACCTAAAATAACATCGGGGTTTTCTGTTTTCAGTGTTTTTAAGTGGCCTATCTCACCGAAAACTTTATTCTCTGCATTTTCACGAATCGCACAAGTGTTTAAAAGGATGATATCTGCTTCTTTTGCTTCGTTTGTCGATTGATAACCCATATCCGTCAACAGTCCTGCCATCACTTCTGTGTCATGCTCGTTCATTTGACATCCGTAAGTACGGATCAGGAACTTCTTGTCCTTGCCAATATTTTTCATATCGTCAGGAACATTATAATCATAATGAATTTGTACATCTTCCCGGCGGCGTTTTTTTGCTTTTTTTAAGTTTGGCGGCTCGTAAGTAGTCTGAAAATACTTGCCGATCAATTCTTCAGAATCCGTATTTTTTATACGGTCCAGGTTGCTGTCCTGTGCGGATTTTATGTCCGTTGGTTCAGCCTGTTTAATTTGGTTCATTTCTTTCCGTTGTTGTTCATTCATTTACGGAAACTCCTTCCTTAAAACACTTAACTAGTGTGAAACCCTGTTCCCATGCACTGCACTCTCCCCATACTTTGGTATCTCTTCAACTACCCAGTATAGGCAAATAGCGACATAGTGACATTTTTATTTCCTGTGATTCTGATGATTGTTGAGCCATACACTCGCTACGGCAGAACTCTTCGCTGTTAGGAGTTTTCTGAATTTATAGTTGGAATAACCCATGTTAGAAATATTATAGGACCACCTCACACTTAATCAAAAATCCCATCATAAGCGAAGGAAAATGCGAGACTCCAGTGGGAAAGGAATAGTCTAAAGACCCCATAGGTGGCGCTTTTTGCCAGCGAGGAGGCTGAAGCGTTCCCCACGGAAAGCGAGCGTTTTTCCGCAGCGCTGGACTACCACTCAATCCGAAAAGGATGATAGGAAGCCACACACAAGTTATGTCGCAGTTTATATATTTTGCGCAAAGTTATTCTTCAGAAAAACAGCTTTCCAGAACAAGGTTTTCCAATTTAACTATTATACCAAGCAATCCTGAAAAAAATAAAGAGCTTATGCATTAATTATACGTGATTTCATTTCAATAAAAAAGGAAGTGGAAGAAACTAAAAACGTTTCTCCCACTTTAAAACCAGGATATCAGGACAGGATGCCAAGCTTTTTGCCGGCTTTTTCAAATGCCGAGAGGGCTTCTGACAATTCTTCACGGGAATGCTCCGCAGTCACTATCGTCCGGACTCTGGCCTTCCCTCTTTGTACAGTAGGAAAAGTGATCCCTTGTGCGAATACCCCTTCTTCGAATAATTGATCGGAAAATTTATGTGCGAGACCGTCGTCACCGATCATTACGGGTGTGATCGGCGTTTCACTAATCCCGATGTCAAAACCGAGTGTTTCCAACCCTTTTTTGAAGTATTTGGTATTTTCCCACAGCTTATCGATCAACTCTGGTTCTTCCAGAAGGACATCGATAGCTGTATCGCATGCCGCCGTCACAGCAGGCGGATGGGAAGTACTGAATAAGAATGGTCTGCCCTTGTGAATCAGATAATCCTTCAATGTCTGCGTACTGGCCACATAGCCTCCCAGTACTCCTATTGCTTTGCTTAACGTACCGACTTGAATATGAACTCTTCCATCAAGCCCAAAATGATTTACTGTTCCACGTCCGTTTTCCCCCAGCACTCCGCTTGCATGGGCATCGTCCACCATAATAAGTGCATCATATTTTTCGGCCAGTTCCACAATTTCAGGAAGAGGGGCAATATTTCCGTCCATCGAAAACACACCGTCTGTTACCACTAAACGTGTACGATAATCCATACTTTCTTTAAGTGCCTGTTCCAAAGATTCCATATTCACATGTTTATAGACTTTGCGGGCAGCTTTTGTCAGGCGGATTCCATCGATAATAGAAGCATGGTTCAATTCATCCGAAATCACTACATCCTCATTTGTTAAGATAGAAGAAAGGACTCCTTGATTCGTCGTAAATCCGGACTGGAAAACCAAAGCCGCCTCCGTATGTTTAAATTCTGCAAGTTTATTCTCAAAGTTTTCATGCATTTTCAACGTACCGGCAATTGTCCTGACAGATCCAGTTCCAGCTCCGTATTCACGTACAGCTTCCTCTGCTGATTTTTTCATACGGGTATGGGAAGTCAGTCCAAGATAGTTATTGGAAGAAAGCTGAATTACTTCCTTACCTCTAATAGTGACCCTGGATCCCTGGGCTGATTCCAAAGGTATCAATTGCCGGAAAGTTCCTTCACTTTTCATTTCTTCCAGTTGTTTCTGTAAATATTCAAAACCTTTCATTCCATCTCCTCCACTCTATTAATTATGGATGTAGCACAACTTTACCACAGTTTCCCAGATTCATTAATTCAAAGCCTTTTTCAAACTCTTCCAACGGGAAGTGGTGGGTAATCATTGGTGTCAGATCAACTTGGCCTGAATGAAGCAATCCGGACACCTGCTGCCAGGTTTCAAACATTTTCCTGCCTGTGATCCCCTGTACTGATATTCCTTTGAAGACAATATCATTTGTAATATCTATTGTTACTGGTTTGGTCGGAAGGCTGAGGATGGACATTCTGCCGCCATTTGTAATCATTTTGAATCCTTGATCAATGGCGACGGGATGACCACTCATTTCGCAGACTACATCGACTCCATTAAGTTGTGTAAGCTTCTGGATAATCTCCAAGGGATCAGATTCACCGGAATTAATGACAGAAGTCGCTCCCATTTTTTCTGCCAATTCCAGACGATACTCATTTAAATCAAGCGCTATCACTTGAGAAGCACCTGCTGCTTTCGCTACACCGACTGCCATAAGCCCGATTGGACCACAGCCAATTATAGCTACAGACTTTCCGACTACATCTCCGCTCAATACAGTATGGACAGCATTACCCATCGGTTCTTGTACAGAAGCTATATGTTCCGGCATGTCACTTGGATTTTTCCAAAGATTCTCTTCCGGCAGTGCGACATATTCAGCAAAACAACCGTCCCTATCGACTCCTATAATTTCCGTATTTGCACAAATATGATACTTGCCGGACAAGCACTGGGAACATTGGTGACATACAATATGTGTTTCTGCGCTTACAAAATCTCCTGTTTTTACCTTGCTTACTTTATCACCAATCTCGACCACTTCCCCGGAAAACTCATGGCCGAAAACATAAGGCGGATTTATTCTGGCCTGCGACCATTCATCCCAATTGTAAATGTGAACATCAGTCCCGCAAATAGAGGTCGCCTTTACTTTTATCAATACTTCTTTTTCCTTGATCTCCGGGATTTTGACTTGCTTTAAGACTGCACCCTTTTGCCTGCCATTTTTAACGATCGCTTTCATCATTCCATTCACAGTGAACACAACTCCTCAAAGAAAAGCTCATTTCTAGTTGATATACATTTATTTTAACACGCAATAAAAATATTACAATCCGCACTGTCCTTCTGATAAATACATTTGCACATATAAAAAAGCAACAGATCTGCAGGTAGATTCTGTTGCTGCTATCCGTAGCTTAATGGTTCTTCAATCAGGAAACTTTTCTATAAAGTTACGGTGTGTAATGTATTCGATTTGTTCCCTTGAGCAAAAGTGAGGCAGGCCATCAAGTAAATAATCATAATCCAGCTGATTATTGAGTCGTAAAGTCGGCCCTGTTGTTCCATCGAAGTCAGAGCCAAACCCAAGACATTTTTCAGCTCCCATTTGGAGAAAATAATCGATATGATAAAAAACATCTTTGTAAGAGGGATTTGGGCCATCTTTTATAAAGTCGGGTTCAAAAGTGACTCCTATCCACCCATTTTTCTCTATCAACTTATGTATTTGCCGATCATCCAAATTCCTGGGATGCGAAGCCAACTTTTTGGCGTTTGAATGACTGGCCATTGGATAATCCGCCAATTCGACCGCATCAAAGAATCCTTTATAAGAAATATGAGAAAGATCTGTCCACACTTTGGCTTTGTTCAACAAATCGATGATTTCTTCTCCAAACGAACTTACCCCTGCGCCGCGCTTTTCCAGAATCCCGTCTGCTACTGCATTGGATTGATTCCATGTCAATCCTACCGCTTTTACACCAAGTTGAATGAACGTTTCCATTTTTGATATATCTCTTCCGATTGAATGACAACCTTCTAAAGTGAGAATTGCCCCTTTTTCCTGTTCCTTCAGTGACAAAATATCTTCCTTCGAACGAATCATTTTGATATCCGGATATGGATCGATGATTTTTTTATAGAAAATGTTCACCATTTCTAATGCCGAGTGGAATTGTCGTTCTTCTGGAACTTCTTCTGGTACGAAGATAGCAAAACACTGGACTTTCACCGGACTTTTCTTCCAATTCACATAATTGACTTGTAATTCCTCGCTGTCAAAAAAAGAAATATTCCGTTCCCAAATTTTCAATAGAACATCACAGTGGGCATCTATTATCATATGAATCTTAACTCCTTCCAAAAAATCGCAGCCATGAAAAATAAAGCCTGTTTGTTAGATCAAACAGGCTTAAAATAATATCTATATGATGGTTTATCTAGGTTCAATAATCAATTTAATTGCTGTACGCTCCTCATTATCAATCATAATATCTGTAAAAGCTGGGATACAAATTAAGTCAACTCCACTTGGGGCTACAAATCCTCGGGCAATTGCAACTGCTTTCACGGCTTGGTTTAATGCACCAGCGCCGATAGCCTGAATTTCCGCTGAACCGCGTTCTCTTAGAACATTCGCAAGCGCACCCGCTACTGAATTCGGATTCGATTTAGCTGAAACTTTTAATATTTCCACTACTAGTACCTCCTTCGTTTACTAAAGTTGTTTCCACTTTTACTATATTCTTGGAGAAGACAGTTATTCCCTTTTATTATGAAGGAATTTTTCTAAAAATTCAAATAATCAGCCGAAAAATGGGTGGTCATCATTAATAAGAATTCTGTCAATTTTTTTTGTTTTTCCCGACGTATCGTCGATATCCACTATCACCGCACTTAATTGTGTTCTTCCCTTTTTCGTCACTTCGAAACGTACAGGCAAATTTGTCAGAAATCTTTTCAAAACAGCTTCCCGGTCTGTTCCGAGTATTCCATCGTAAGGGCCTGTCATGCCCACATCTGTTATATAACCAGTCCCTTGAGGCAGCACCCGTTCATCTGCAGTCTGGACGTGTGTATGTGTACCTACAACCATACTGACCCTTCCGTCTAAATACCAGGCCATGGCTTGCTTTTCGCTCGTTGCTTCAGCATGAAAATCAACAAATATATGGTTCGTCTTCTTTTTTGCTTCTTCTATCAATGCATCTGCTTTGCGGAACGGATCATCCAAAGGCGGAAGAAAAGTTCTGCCTTGTAAATTGATCACCGCTAGTGTGAGTTTGTTTGATTTTACGAACACGAGGCCTTTTCCCGGTGTCCCTTCAGGGAAGTTGGCAGGTCTCACCATACAGTCAGCATCGTCTATAAATTCAAAGAGTTCCTTTTTGTCCCAAGTATGATTCCCCATTGTGATTGCTTGTGCCCCCGCTTCAAGCAATTGTTTATAAATTTTTTCGGTTATCCCTTTACCTGATGCTGCGTTTTCTCCATTAACAATGCTGATATGCGGCTGGAACTTCTGCTTCAGTTTAGGTAAATACTCTGTCACCATTTCTCTTCCAGGCGCTCCTACTATATCACCGATAAACAAAATTCTCATAAATACATCATCCATTCTTTGTCATTGTTTCATTCAGTTTCACACAGACGGCCATCGATGTCAAAATCTCCCCAGCCGCAAAAAAATAAAGCGGCTGAATGGCCGCTTTATTTTGCATATTCTACAGCACGAGTTTCCCGGATTACTGTAACCTTGATATGTCCAGGGTAATCCAACTCGTCTTCGATTTTTTTTCTGATGTCTCTGGCAATCCTCAAAGCTTCCAAATCATCAATTTCTTCAGGTTTTACCATGATTCTTACTTCCCGGCCTGCCTGAATGGCAAATGATTTTTCCACCCCTTCATAGGATTCGGAAATTTCTTCTAATTTTTCTAAACGCTTAATATAATTCTCCAATGTTTCACTTCTTGCTCCTGGTCTCGCTGCCGATAATGCATCGGCTGCAGCTACCAGTACCGCGATAACAGATGTCGGCTCTTCATCACCATGATGGGAAGCAATCGAATTGATAACGACCTCATTTTCTTTATATTTCATCGCAAGTTCCTTACCAATTTCCACGTGACTTCCTTCCACTTCGTGATCGATAGCCTTTCCGATATCATGGAGTAAGCCAGCCCTTTTAGCGAGTGTCTCATCTTCTCCCAGTTCAGCTGCAAGAAGACCTGATAGATAAGCAACTTCCGTAGAATGTTTCAATACATTCTGACCATAACTTGTACGGTATTTGAGTCGACCCAATATTTTCACGAGATCTGGATGCAAACCGTGCACACCAACCTCAAAAGTTGTTTGTTCTCCAACTTCCCGAATATACTCATCAACTTCCCTGCGTGATTTGTCAACCATCTCTTCAATTCTTGCAGGGTGGATTCTTCCGTCTTGAACAAGCTTTTCCAAGGCAATCCGAGCTGTTTCTCTTCTTATCGGATCGAAGCCTGATAAGATGACAGCTTCTGGTGTATCATCTATAATCAAATCGATTCCAGTCAATGTCTCTAAGGTCCTGATATTTCTTCCTTCACGACCTATGATGCGGCCTTTCATTTCATCGTTTGGCAGATTGACTACAGAAACAGTCGTTTCTGCAACATGATCCGCTGCACAACGCTGCAAAGCAAGAGATAAAATGCTTTTCGCTTTTTTATCCGCTTCTTCTTTTGCACGATTTTCCGCTTCCTTTATCATCAAGGCAGATTCGTGTGTAACCTCTTGTTCTACTCGTTCCAATATTACTTGTTTCGCCTGGTCAGTAGTGTATCCGGAAATGCGCTCTAGTTCAGCTTGTTGCTCGCTTAACATAGCTCCCACTTTGCTTTCCATTTCTTCAATTTGTTGTTGTTTTTCTGTTAAAGACTCTTCTTTCTTCTCTAACATGAGTTCACGCTTATCCTGCGTTTCACTCTTACGGTCCAGATTTTCTTCTTTGTGCATCAAGCGGTTTTCCTGCTTTTGCAATTCAGTCCGTCTCTCACGAAGTTCCTGATCCGCCTGCTGACGAAGCCTGTGGTTTTCATCCTTGGCTTCTAGAAGTGCTTCTTTTTTGGCAGCATCGGCGTTTCGATGTCCTTCTTCAACAATTTGTTTTGCCAATTGTTCCGCACTGGATATCTTTGCTTCAGCAATCGATTTTCGAATCAGATAACCAACAACAATACCGACGATAAGGGTAAGCAAACTGGAGATGATTAGGGTAACTAAGTCCATGATTTCACCTCCTCTTGCTATAAATTTGTACAATCACTTTTTAGTCGGCATGTACAGTGTCCTTCATTTTAAAAATGATCTTTTTTCACAATGAAATGTATAATAAAAATAATAATTATACATTTCAATTTTAATCTTGAGGGGGTATATTGTCAAGGAACCGTCAAATTTATGTCATAATCTTTTTCTTGACTCATATACTAATAAGCTGTATGGAAAAAATAACGACCCCTGCCACTCGGCGGGGGTCGTTTACTTTTATACCTCTATATCTAATGCTTCCTGGTTTTCCTGTTCTTCCGGAGTCCCGCTTCCACCGGTATCCAAGTTGTAATGACTGCGGATTGCATGGTAAATCTCATCTTTGAAATCTTCATTTTCTTTCAAGAACTGCTTGGCATTTTCCCGTCCCTGCCCAAGACGTTCTTCATTATAGGAGTACCAGGCACCACTTTTTTGCACAATATCCAAATCCGACCCGATATCGAGCAACTCTCCTTCTCTAGAGATGCCTTCTCCATACATGATATCAACCTCAGCTTGTTTGAATGGAGGTGCCACTTTATTTTTGACAACCTTTATTTTCGTTTTGTTCCCGACCATGTCATTCCCTTGCTTCAAGGTCTCTGCCCTGCGGACTTCCAATCTTACAGAAGAATAGAATTTCAAAGCACGGCCGCCGGGAGTCGTTTCCGGATTACCAAACATAACACCGACTTTTTCACGTATTTGGTTAATAAAGATTGCAGTTGTTTTTGATTTATTGATAGCCCCTGAAAGCTTTCTTAATGCCTGGGACATCAACCTTGCCTGCAGGCCGACGTGAGAGTCACCCATTTCCCCTTCGATCTCGGCTTTAGGAACTAAAGCAGCCACTGAATCAATAACAATCATATCTACTGCACCGCTTCGTACTAACGCTTCAGCAATTTCAAGCGCTTGTTCACCTGTGTCTGGTTGGGATAAAAGAAGTTCATCCACATTGACACCAAGTTTTCTTGCATATACGGGATCCAGGGCATGTTCTGCATCAATAAATGCTGCCTGTCCACCTTGACGCTGTGCTTCTGCGATTGCATGGAGGGAAACAGTCGTCTTACCGGAGGATTCCGGTCCGTATATTTCTACTACCCTTCCTCTTGGATAGCCGCCAACGCCTAAAGCTACATCAAGTGCAAGAGATCCGCTTGGAACCGTGGCAACCTTCTGTTCTGCTTGTTCACCCAGTTTCATGATAGATCCTTTACCGAATTGCTTTTCTATTTGTTTCAATGCCATATCTAAGGCTTGTTTACGATCACTCAATTTAGTGCCCCCTTAATATTAACTATATCTATCATAACTTGTTTTATGAGATTTAACAAGTGAAAAGCGAATATTTGTTCCCTTTTTTTATTTATTTCTCATTAATGGATAGTGCAGGTTTCTCCTTGTGAAAGTTCAACATTTAAAGCGAATGAGCCAGCAAAAAACAAAACTTACTTATTTACTCGCTAAATGTCGATGAAGTATTTCCAACCCTTTTTTTACGGCCCTTTTCCTGACACTGTTTCGATCACCGGAGAAATGATACGCTTGAGCTACTGTTTTACCTTGCTCAGCAATCCCGATAAATACGGTACCCGGCTCTTTTCCTTCAGTTTGATCGGGGCCTGCTACCCCTGTAAAGCTAATCCCTATATCGGCTTTCAAGGCATCTCTTACATTTTCAGCCATCGCCTCTGCACATTGACTGCTGACAGTGCCATATTTATTTATCAGTTGCTCGGAAATGCCAAGATGATTGATTTTGACCTTGGTCGCATAACTGACAATCCCGCCATTTATTACCTGTGAAGCGCCAGGAACGGAGACAAGAAGGTCTGTGAACCTTCCTCCTGTCAGGCTTTCTGCAGCAGCAATTGTTTGATTGGAGACATTCAACCGTTCAATAACTTTCTGTTCGATGGTCTCTTCATCATATCCGAAAAAATAAGGGCCTGCTGATTCCAATATTTTCTTCTCGGTTTCATCTATCAATTTATCAGCTTCCTGTTTTGTTGTAGCACTGGCAGTGAGCCGAATGGCAACTTCCCCCTCATAAGCAAGAGGAGCAATCGTCGGATTTGTTTGTCCGTCAATCAGATTTTTCAATTGGTGCTCCAATTGGGACTCACCTATTCCCGTAAATCGGAGCATCCGTGAATGAATTACTGTATTCAATTGATAGGTTTCGACTAAATAAGGAAAAACCTGCTCTATAGAAAGCTGTTTCATTTCGCGAGGCACACCGGGCATGAAAATCCAGGTCACCTCTTCTTCTTCCACAATCATTCCCGGAGCCATACCTGCTGTGTTTTTCAACACTTTTGCTCCTTCAAATACTCTGGCTTGTTTCCTATTGTTAGGAGTCATGGTCCGCTTTGCATTACGAAAATAAGCGGAGATTTTATCCATTGCTTCCTGATCTTCTTTCAACTGCCTGCCTGTTAATGACTGAAATGCTTCTCTTGTCATATCGTCATCGGTCGGTCCCAGTCCACCTGTGACAAACACAATATCCGAACGACTTCCAGCTTGTTTGAAAGTCTGCTTCACTCTTTCCAGGTTATCTCCCACGACACTATGAAAGAAAACACTGATGCCGTGCTGCGATAATTTTTGCGAGAGCCACTGAGCATTGGTATTGGAAATCTGGCCAAGAAGCAATTCAGTACCCACTGCGACTATTTCTGCTTTTAAATGTTTCATTATTTAGAATCCCTCATTACATGCCAATTTTTTTTGAAATAATCATAACCTGACACCACGGTAATAATTAAAGCCAAGTAAAGAGTTATGGTTCCAAAAGGAAACCCGAAATAAGAGAAAGGAAAGTCCTCAAGAAGAAGAGCAGAGACGGAAACAATTTGCAAAACAGTTTTCAATTTCCCCATTTGTCCTGCTGCTAGTACAGTTCCTTCACCTGCTGCTACTAACCGAAGCCCGGTAACAGCAAATTCCCTGCTAATAATCAATATGACAACCCAGGCGGGAGCCATCCCCATTTCAACCAGTAAAATCAATGCAGAAGCAACTAATAATTTATCCGCCAATGGATCCATGAATTTTCCTAAATTGGTTACAAGATTATATTTTCTAGCATAGTAACCATCGATCCAATCGGTTGTAGATGCAATAATAAACAGAAGGCCGGCTGCGAATTGGGAGACCGGCAACTCCCTTCCTCCAATTTGAAGACTACCCCAGTCAAATGGGACACTTAATAGAATAATAAAGATAGGGATTAAAAAAATCCTTGATAATGTAATACGATTAGGTATGTTCATGTATACATCCTCCAAAAAAATATTGAATAAAGGGAAATCTCTCTAAAAAACGAAGGGCCCGGACCTTTTTCACTTGCATGGATGAAAGTGATAAAAGGTGCCAGACCGTGATAACTCCAGTTTAATTTTCTTCTGCGGCAGCATCCCCGCCGATATTTATCCAAACTCTCTGCACTTGGCTCGGATTCATATCTTCAGGCATTTCAAGCGGTACTCCACCGACTGTTATATCTATTTGCGCCGGGTTGCCGAAACGTATCATAATCTGTTCAGCATCTGACAAATCTTCGGTCAACGGTGCCTGACTGGCATCGAACATACCGCCATACACTTCGTTTTCCCCATTGGCAATTTGGAGCCAGTGAGTGGCATCCGTATTCACTTCGACAATGATTTCTTCCCCCGGATTGACCAATTCAAAAGTTGAAACCTGGTCATTGCCCTGAGTGCCTTGTTCGACTAGATTTAATTCCGGCTCCTGTTCTTGAGCTGGTTCTTCTTCATTACTATCTTCTCCTGAAGTATCTGTCGCTTCATCGCTTGTGTCGTCTGTGTTATTACCCTCTTCATTATCCCCGTTTTGGCCGGTCTCGCCTTTATCCTGGTTTACAAGATATTCATCGACACTATCTTCAGGCTGGTTGGCGCCATTTCCATCTCCACCTAGCGAACTCTGGTAAAAATACCAAACCAAAAAAACTATCCCTATGATCAAAAGTACGACGACCAACGTTGGCAAAAAAGAAAAAATAGCAGGACTCTTAGATGGAGCATGTGATTCCTTTCTACTTCGCTGAACACTGGTATATTGTGCAGAACTTTCATCGGAAGTGGCAGGTAATTCGTTTTTATGCTCTTCTATTAATTGTTCAGCGTCCAGTCCTACAGCTGCAGCATATTCTTTAATAAATGCCCGCACGTAAAAATTGCCAGGCATGACATTATAATTCCCTTTTTCGATTGCTTGTAAATACCTCGTCTGGATTTTCGTGACTTGTTGTATATCATTAAGAGACAGATTTTTCTGCTCACGTGCTTCCTTTAGTCTCGCTCCTATTTCCATCCTATACACCATCCATTTTAAAAATCAAACATAGAAAAGCCATCCTCCTGATTGAACTTTTGCTTTTCTACTGGATCATATTTTATTTCTTCATTTTCATCATTCCGCAGTTCGATAATGTAATCGAAGTCATCCAACTTATATTCCGTCTGCTGCACAAAAATGTCCGGATGTTCCACCACTTTTGTTGCAGGCAGTCTCATTATTTCACGAACAAGTTCCCAATGTTTCTCACTTGCACGTCTGGTAGATACAATTCCATCTATTATATATAAATTGTCTACGTTATATTCATCCTCAATCAACTGGCTTCTAATTGTCTGCTTTAATAATGTACTGGATACAAACAACCACCTTTTGTTTGCGCAAACACTAGAAGCGACGATGGATTCCGTCTTACCCACCCTTGGCATTCCTCTTATTCCAATGAGTTTATGTCCATCTTTTTTGAACAATTCAGCCATGAAATCAACAAGAAGTCCAAGTTCATTCCTCACAAAACGGAAGGTTTTTTTGTCGTCTATGTCACTATGTATATACCTGCCATGGCGGACTGCCAGTCTGTCTCTAAGTTTAGGTTTTCTCATCTTGGTAACATTTATGGTTTCCATTGTATCCAGGATAGATTTCAGCCGGCTTATCTGTTCTTGTTTTTCAGCAAGGAGGAGCATTCCTCTCCTGGAATTTTCCACACCATTTATCGTTATAATATTAATCGACAGCATCCCTAGCAAAGATGAAATATCACCTAGGAGGCCGGGTCTGTTATGTTGTATTTCATATTCCAGATACCATTCCATTTTATCCATCATAAAAAGCCCCTTTGGCATTAAAAAACTGTTTATTCTTCAATTTTTTCACGATACTCTTATCATAAATGATTTTAATCTATTAGAAAAGGACATTGTTCTTTTTCGGTAGAAGAAATTCCACATATAAATTCATTTTACCAATTGATACCACAAATTTCCAAAATAAAAACCCTTGCTTCACATAAGCAAGGGCTCCCAAGGAACTTATTTAGCTGTTCCTTCATTTTGTACCAGCTTCACCATAATGTTCGCAATGGCATGCTGTTCTTCTTTTGACGCTGCATTCCACATATCCCGCAATACAGCCTCTTGATCGTTTTGAGCATTCACCTGTTTTGATAAGTAACCGCCAATCTCAAATGCAAGATCGTTTATGGCGTTTTGGCTCATACCCTGTCCTTGAGCCTGGTGTAAACGGTCACCAAGGAAGTCTTTCCAGGATTCGAAGTTTTCGAGTACTGACATATTAAATCCTCCTTCATTCTAACGTCTTTCATAAATAGGATTTGATTTTCCATCAACTTTATTCATGATAAAAGGAAGAAAACATAATTTACCAGGCTCCATTTATATTAAGCAACTGGCCTTGAATATACTCCGACCTGTCGTCCAGAAGGAACGAAACAATATGGGCGACTTCCTCAGGACGTCCCGCTCTGTTTGCGGGAATTTGTTCGATAATGGATTCTCTATCTTCCTGTGAAAAATGTGCATTCATTTTTGTATCAATGAACCCAGGACTGACTCCATTGACACTAACCCCACTCGGTGCCAGCTCTTTTGCCAATGCTTTAACGAAACTGTTTTGAGCACCTTTCACAGATGAATAAACAACCTCACAGCTTGCTCCGATATCTCCCCATATCGAAGAAACAACAACAATTTTTCCACGGCGTCGTGAAATCATGGAAGGCAGACAGTGTCTAGTAACCATCCATAACGCTTTGACATGGATCGACCACATTTCATCCATATTAGTATCGGTAACATCCTGAAAAAGACCGAAATGACTTTTGCCATTCGCAAATACGACCGCATCAACCGGGCTCTGCACTTTCTCCAAGAATCCCTTTATTCCCTCGTTGTTGCTCAAGTCACCCCTGATAATTCCCAGAATTGATTCTTTGTCCGCAATATCCTCTATAGCCTCACGGTTGTTATTGTAGTGAAGATACAAGCTGTACCCTTCATTGACAAGCTCTATGGCCACTGCTTTTCCAATATCCCCGCTGGCCCCCATTACAAGGCATGTTTTGTTCATGGTGACTACCCTTTAGCCGGGACGACTTGACAGACGGAGATTCGATCTTCTTCTATCCAATTGCTCAAAAAGTCATTTGCATCCTCTTCAGTTAATGACTCAATTTGCGGTAAAATGTCGAATAAGTCGATGCCGAGAAGATGATAATGAGTGAATTGGTTCGCTACAAACTCCAGTGAGTTCATCGCGCGCAAAAACTGGCCGATTTTCTTCCGTTTTATTGTTTCGAATTCTTCTTTTGCAAGCCGCTTGTCACGCAGGGATAAAAGCATTGCTTTCACTTTCTCTTCTAATTCATCCGGCTTGCCTGAATTCCCCCCGATAATAGAAAAACCAAAATCTTTCTCGATATTTGTTTCAAATTGAAAACTGTTGTCGATTAAATCTTGTTGATATAATTCTTCGTAAAATTCCCCGCTCTTGGAAAAATAATAATCGAGCATCATTTCCGTAAGCAGTTCCGTTTTCAGAAAGCTTTCTTTTGATTGATTCTGTACTTTTTCTTTAATCCCGATCATGCACCGGGATATCGACACAGGCATTTCCAAGACATGCTTTTTCTTGGCAACTTGCACAGGCTCTTCAGGAAATTGCCTCTTTATTTCCGATAACTGAGCAAATTCCTTTGAATCCTGATTGTCTTTTATCAGTTTCATCATCTCTTCAGCATCAAAGTTGCCAGCAAGAAAGAAAGTCATATTCGATGGATGATAAAATGTGTGGTAACAAGTGTATAAATCTTCCTTCGATATTTCTTGGATGGATTCCACGGTTCCTGCTATGTCTATTTGGACAGGATGGTTTTCGTATAAACTTTGAATAGTCCCGAAGAACGATCTCCAGTCAGGCTGGTCGTTGTACATTTGGATTTCCTGTCCAATGATGCCTTTTTCTTTTTCTACTGATTGTTCAGAAAAGAACGGATCTTGCACAAAATCAAGCAAAGTCCGAACATTCTCTTTCAGATTGCTTGTTGCGGAGAAAAGATAAGCTGTTTTCGTGAAGGAAGTAAAAGCATTCGCAGATGCTCCCTGTTTGGTAAAATCCTGAAAGACGTCCCTATCTTCTTTTTCAAAGAGTTTGTGTTCCAGGAAATGGGCTATTCCGTCAGGTACTGTAACAAATTCTTCTTTCCCGATCGGTACGAAAGTCTGATCAATGGAACCATAATCTGTTGAAAAAATACCGAATGTCTTGGCCATTTCAGGTTTTGGTAACAGGAAAACTTTCAACCCATTATCCAACTGTTCTGTATATAAAGTCTCTTTTAACTGACCATAAGTAGTTTTATCCATTATTTTTGCCCCCTCTGCGTTAGAAAATAGACAGTATCAAGTGTAATGTTCGCTCCTACTTTCATCAGATCATCCCTTGTCACGTTTTTAACACTTTCAATCATCTCGCTTGTTGTAATCTCTCTTCTGGAAATAACCTGGTGATACAACAATTCGACTAATCCTTGAGGATGATCCATTGTTTCCAGCAATTGATTTACGACCAGATCTTTGGTTTCATTCAATTGCTCATCGGTAAAGTCGCCTTGTTTCATCAGATTCATTTGTTCATCAATGATTTCTTTTGCTTTTTCATAATCTTTCGGGGCTATTCCGCTGAAAACCAACAACAAACCTTTATGGCTCTCAAATCTGGAAGCTGCGTAATACGCAAGACTGTGTTTCTCCCTGACATTCATGAACAATTTGGAACTTGGGAAACCTCCGAAAATACCGTTAAATACTTGCAGTGCATAATACTCGGAATCATTGAATGTAATATTCGTTCTGTATCCAAGATGCAATTTCCCTTGCTGGACATCCTGCTCGTCTATAACCGTCTTCACCTTATCGACCGGATGTTCCACGATTGTTTTATGTTCGCTCTCAACAGCCTCGCGATTTTTCGAAAAATATTTCGCGATAAGTTGTTCTACATTCCTGCCATCCATGTCACCCAATACGTAAATATCTATATCATCTTCTGATAACATTTGCTGATAATACTCATATAGTGACGCAGGTGTGATTTCTTCCAAATCTTCTTCATATCCATGAACGTGCAATCGGTACGCTTCATCTTTACACATTTCATCCATCAGCCTCATGTTGGCATAACTCATTTTGTCATCGATAATCGTATCCATTTTCTGTTTAAGTGTTTGCTTTTCCCGATTTATGATATCAGCATCGAAACTGCCCTGATCAGATTTTGGGTCATATAAAATCTCACTTAACAGCTGCATGGCTTTTTCCAGAATTTCTTCCTCTGTTGAAAGATAAGCTTCGTTGGCAGTCTCAATCCGCAGGGTGATGATGTGGTTCTCCCCTTTTTTGGCACCATCTATGCCTAAAACAGCCCCATACAAATCATCCAGCCTGGTTCTCAATTGTCTTGCATTAGGCAGATTATTCGTCCCCTGCTGCAGGACATACGGCAGAAGGGCCCTTTTTGTAATAGTATTTCTAATTAGAGGGGCCTTCAACTTCACAATTAAGTTCACTGTTTTATATTTTTTTGTCTGTATGACATGCAGATTGTACCCATTTCCACTTATTTTCGTTTCATCCACGGATTTCATAACATTTCCTCCCATTTGTTCATTATATGTATAGCATTTGAAATTTCTTTTAATATATCCTGTCAACAACCTTTTTATCGCTACATTCAATTTTAACGAAAAACAGACCCGGTAACAAATACCGGGTCTTGAAAAATTATACAAATACTCGTCTTTATGTTTATGGTTACTTCCATGCATGAAAAACCAAACAGTTTGATACACGTTAAATTCTTTTTCTTACAACGTAAAAACTGAAGACATCAGATCGGAAGTAGTTGGCAGAATAGAGTACCGGCTCATCAGTATCTGTGTAGTGCATTTGTTTCAACAATAAAAGGGATTGATCTGGTTGGGAATTTAACAAAGGAGAAATATCCGCATGAAACCCGACGGGCTCAATATGTGTCACGGCATAACTGACATGTTTGCTGCCATAGTCCTCCAAAACGTGGAAAATGCTGTCCTGGTTGTGAACTTTCTCAATTGGAATAAGCTCTTTAACGATTTTATCGACACAATATACTACTGGTTCTCCATCTGCCGTTCTAACCCTTTCGATTTTCGCCAAAGAATCAATTTCTTTTGGCATAAACCTATTTTTATCTTCTATACTTGCTTCGATGATTTCAGTAGAGATATACTGCGCACCAGGAGTCTTACCTGAAGAAATGATCATATCCGTAACACTGTTCAAATTTTCTATTCCAGAAGAAAAGAGCGGCTTGGTATTAACAAAAGTACCGACTCCATGCCTTCTTGTCAGCACATTTTCTTCTTCCAGGAGCCGCAATGCCTCCCTTAAAGTGGTCCTCGAGACACCGAGTCGCTTCGATAGTTCAAATTCAGACGGAAGCTTTTCCTTTTCTTTATACAGACCATTTTCTATATCTTTTTTTAATCGATCGATGACTTGTAAATACAATTGACGTGTATCTGATCTAATTGTCATGAAATTCCCTCCGGTACTAGCGATGTTCAAGAGAAGTGAATGAGTTTTAAATATCCATGATTAATAGAGTAAATATAACACTTTTGTTACATTTAATAAATAGAATTCTAATAAAACGAATAAATTACTTTGAGTTTGAGATATTCATTTTCACATAAAAAGAGGAGGTCTCTTAAAGAAAACCCCCTCTACTTCAAAATCTTTCCCTTTTCTACTTCGAGTCTAAATCAACAATCTTTATTTGTTTAAGATGATTTTTCCTCTTGCGGTTCTGAAATAAGGACAGTTCTCGGCTTACTTCCTTCGTAAGGACCTACAATCCCCCTTGCCTCCATGGCATCAATGAGGCGGGCGGCTCGTGTATAACCGATCCTAAACCGTCTCTGCAGCATGGAGACACTGGCACTTTGCATTTCCAATATCATCTGCACTGCTTCATCGAACAATTCGTCATCCACTTCCTCTTTGACTTCGGTCTCTTCTTCTGGAATCATCTCATCCTGATACTGGGCTTTTTGTTGTTCGATACAGTGGTCGACAATCCTTTCAACTTCTTCATCCGACAAAAAGGCTCCTTGGATCCTGGTTGGTTTGGAAGAACCAACTGGAATAAACAGCATGTCTCCTCTACCCAGTAGTTTTTCCGCACCACCAGAGTCCAGGATTGTTCTTGAGTCGGTCGCAGACGACACACTGAAAGCAATCCTCGAAGGTATGTTCGCCTTGATCACACCTGTAATTACGTCGACAGATGGACGTTGTGTGGCGATGATCAGGTGGATTCCGGCGGCACGGGCCATTTGGGCGAGCCTTGTTATGGCATCCTCTACATCATTGGAAGCGACCATCATGAGATCGGCAAGTTCATCAACCAATACGACGATATATGGAAGTTGTGGCTGATTATCTTCTGCTAACTGGTTTTGTTTTTTTATATATTCATTATATCCTTCGATATTCCTCGTTCCTGTATCCGAAAACAGTTCATAACGACGTTCCATTTCCGATACTACTTTCTTTAGAGCCCTGGAAGCCTTTTTAGGATCCGTCACAACGGGAGCCAGCAAGTGAGGAATGCCGTTATAAACGTTCAATTCCACTTTTTTAGGATCAATCATCATCATTTTCACTTCATGAGGCTTTGCTCTCATAAGGATACTTGTAATAATGCCGTTGATACAAACACTTTTTCCGCTACCGGTAGCTCCAGCCACTAATAAATGGGGCATTTTGTTAAGTTCAGCCATAACTGCATCGCCTGAAATATCTCTCCCAAGCACAAAAGATAATTTGGACCCTTGTTGTGCTTGGTTGGTTTCGAGCACTTCACGTAACGAAACGGTAGATATTTCTGTGTTAGGCACTTCGATTCCGACGGCCGATTTGCCAGGGATCGGTGCTTCGATACGTATATCTTTTGCCGCCAGTGCCAAAGCAAGGTCATCATGAAGATTTACAATTTTACTCACTTTCACCCCTACATCCGGGTATACTTCATACTTAGTCACAGCTGGACCGACATGCACTTTAGTCACTTTCGCTTTCACTCCGAAGCTTTGAAAGGTTTTTTCGAGCTTTCTGACAATTGCCTGGATATGCGATCTTTCCTGTTGTTGGGTGTTATATTCCGGTTCAATTAAAAGGTCCATAGCAGGCAATCGATAATCGAAATTTTCTGTTTCCGCCATCGGCAGTGAGGCAGTTAATGCTGCATCTTCTGATTCGGAATCTGTTTGTACGGGTTCCTCTGTTGTCGTTTTGGCATCTGAATTGGAAGTTTTATTACCAGCAGAAGACTTGTCAAGCGAATAGGCTATGTCTGCAAAATCTTCGATCACGGGTTCCTCTTCATTGTGCTGCAGGGTAGATGACGGTTCCTCCTCTTCCGGTTTTTCACTCTGTTTTTTTCTACGTTTCGATTTTTTTTCAGGAGCAGACATCGGTTTTTGCTGTTTGAGAGCAGAAATCTGATCAATACAAAATCCTTTAATCGAGTTCCAGGTTTTTTCGAGCATACTTCCCAACGATATTTCGGTTAAAAACACTGCTCCGATTAAAATGGCAAATACAGCTACTATTTTGGCACCAGCAGCAGAAAATAAATAATAACTGAAAGCAAATAAAAATGCGCCAAACATTCCTCCACCCAAATTAGTAGAAGGAACATCGCCACTAATATAGGCAAATATATTATTCCATGTTGTCTTGATGATCGATGGTTCGGCAGAGTTGGACAAGATGCTTTCGAACGTCTGGATATGTGTGATTAATAGAATTCCGCTAAAAATAATATATAATCCGACAAGGCGTTTATTTATAAAATATGGCGGCTTTCTTTTGACCATTAAATAAATCCCGACCACAAGCAGCAAGATTGAAGCAGCAAAATACCACAATCCCAGAAAAAAACGGAATATGTTTTCAAGACCTGAGGGGACTGCCCCATCACTGATAGCACTCGCTCCGCTGCCCAAAACTGCAAGAAATATGAATAGCAATCCTATCAATTCATATTTCAATTGGTTTTTCAATTTTGATTGTTGTTTACGTTTTTTTCTTTTTGCCATTGTTTTATTCACCTCTGGCTTTCTACCATATGATATGTCTAAGATAGGCAAACCCTTGCCAGCAACTGACAAGGGTTATAAGTGTTGGTCTATTTAGCAAAAAAACCCACAAGCTTTGCACTTCTTATTATATCATATCGCCTTCCACTTTTGCGCGGGGAACTAACGGGAAATAATAGTACCAGGCATTAGTGAGCTATTCAGAAAATCTTGAGGATCGGTAGATAGCAATTGAATGATCCGGTAAGATCCATCTTCTGCCTTCTCCGCTTCAACCATTTTTCCATTTACCGAGATTAACTGGCGATTTGTATAGTCGGATGGATTAGGTGTGAAAATATCCTCGATTCGAAGTGGAGTATATAAAATCATTGAACCATCTTCCCATCTTTTTTATTTTCATCGATTAATTCATTCAATTTCTTCATAGCTTCTTTCACCCCGCCTATATCGTCGATCAATCCAGAATCCACTGCGTCGGTACCGACGACATTCGTGCCGATGTCCCTGGTTAGATTGCCTTTTGCAAACATCAAATCCTTAAAAGTATCCTCATCTATATTAGAATGGTTTGTCACAAATTTTATTACTCTTTCCTGCATCTTATCTAAATATTCGAATGTTTGGGGAACTCCTATCACCAGGCCAGTCAGCCTGATTGGATGGATTGTCATGGTGGCGGTCGGAGCTATAAAGGAATAATTCGTCGATACTGCTATTGGTACCCCGATCGAATGGCCTCCACCTAAGACAATAGAAACAGTCGGTTTAGATAATGAAGCGATCATTTCGGAAAGAGCCAGCCCTGCTTCTACATCCCCGCCCACAGTATTAAGCATCACGATCATACCCTCGATTTTCGGATTTTGTTCTATAGCTATTATTTGGGGGATTAAATGCTCATACTTAGTTGTCTTATTTTGTGGTGGCAGTTGAACATGCCCTTCAATTTGACCGATGATCGGCAGCACATGAATATTAGAGTCTGGCGCCTGGGGCACTGTTGATTGGCCCAACTGTTGAATCTTTTGTACCAAAGAGGATTGTTGATTATTATTTTGGTCTTGGTCATTTTTATCTTTGTTCATCTATAAAGCACGCTCCTTTTCTTTACGCATGTTAGTAGTATGAACGGCTGTTTCATATACATACAAGAAAAGGAATGGTAATATCGATGAATAAAAAAAGACGTTGGAAGTTCTATTTCCAACGTCTTTTTCTATATTGACACTATCCTATTTGTAATCGCTCTATTAATTTTTCCTTTTGGTTTTCCGTCAACTCCACCAAAGGCAACCGTACGCTCCCTACCTCTAAACCGATATGTCGCAGAGCAGTTTTAACTGGAACCGGCGACGGGGCCATGAACAAAGCCTCCATCACAGGCAGTAATTTTCGATGCATTGCTGCAGAAGATCTCACATCGCCTTTTTCGTAAGCAGCCAGCATTTTTTGTATATCGTTTCCGATGATATGAGAGGCTACCGATACAACACCGGTCCCTCCGATTGCTTTGATGGGCAGTGTCAGACTGTCGTCGCCGCTATATACGGAAAATGAATTTGTATTTTCAAGTATTCTGGATATGTTTTCCAAGTTGCCGGAAGATTCCTTGACGGAAACAATATTCGGCAGTTTGGACAGTTCTATGATTGTCTCCGGTTCCATGTTAATAACTGATCTGCCAGGAATGTTATAGAGCATTACTGGTAAATCCGTACACGAGGCAATTGACTTAAAATGTTCAACCAAGCCGGCTTGATCCGGTTTGTTATAGTAAGGTGTGACCAAAAGAACTGCATCTATTCCTGTTTTTTCGGCTTTTTTGGTAAACTCAGCAGATGCCAACGTATTATTACTGCCTGTTCCTGCTATGACGGGAACCCTTTTATTCACCACTTTCACTACATGGTTAAACAAAAGCAGTTTTTCCTCCGTACTAAGAGTAGGTGATTCACCTGTAGTCCCGGCCACCACTAAACCGTCAGAGCCATTTTCAATCAAATAATCCACCAATTCAGTTGTTTTTTCCAAGTCGATTTCCCCATTTTGATCAAAGGGAGTGACCATCGCTGTCAAGACTCTGCCAAAATCCATGGATCACATGTTCTCCTTTCACTTCACTATATAGTTGCCAAAAGTCTTCCTTGTTTATGCAGGAGAAACAAAACGGTGTTAAACAGTGGCGGAAATACTGGCTTTGCTTGCTGATATATCCAGTTCAAAAGACTTGTGGAGGGCATTTACTGCCGATTCAAGGTCTTTCTGTTTTATCAGTACCCATATTGTTGTGTGGCTGTCTGCTGATTGCAGGATATTAACATCTGCATCGGTCAGGGTTTCGACTACTTTGGCTGTCACTCCGGGAACGCCGGTCATCCCAGCTCCCACGAGGGAAACTTTGGCACAGTTTCTGGTTATGATCGGTTCATAATTCAATTCCTCCAAGATTCCGGCTGCTTTTTCGGTATATTGATCAGGAATCGTATATACCACACCTGTAGGAGAAATGTTGATGAAATCAACCGAAATACCGGCGGCAGCCATAGCTTTGAATACTTGTGAATGAAGCCGGTATGGTTCTTCGGTATCGGTAACTCTCACTTGGGTTATCTCGGACATATGGGCGATACCAGTTACAACCCTTTCAGTAATATCCCGCCCTTTTGTTTTATCTTTTGCCAAAGTTACCAAAGTCCCAGTATTTCTTGATTTTGTAGATCGTACTCTTATCGGGACTTTTGCCTGCATGGCAATTTCCACCGCGCGCGGGTGGATGACTTTTGCTCCCTGATAAGCAAGGTTACATGTTTCGGTATAAGTGATAACATCGAGGATTCTTGCCGATTTAACGACACGGGGATCAGCGGTCATTATCCCCTCTACATCAGTGAAAACATCTACAAATTCTGCGTTGAGCGCAGCTCCCAAAGCAGCTGCCGAAGTATCGCTGCCACCTCTTCCGATTGTCGTTATCTCTCCATCAGCCGTCTTACCTTGAAAACCGGCAACCACTACCACATCATGAGTCTCCAGTTCTCTTATCACTCGTTCCGTGTTGACGAATTTTATCTTTGCTTCTGTAAATTCGCTGTTTGTTTCAAATCCTGCCTGGGCTCCAGTCAAAGAAATGGAGTTGATTCCATTAAGCCTTAATTCATTCGAAAAAACGACCGATGATATCGTTTCGCCGCATGACAACAACAGATCGGTTTCTCGTCTAGATATTTTCGAATTAGGATGACCAACCAAATTCAACAACGAATCTGTGGAATATGGATCAGGTTTCCTGCCCATGGCAGAGATAACCACCACCACTTTATACCCTTGACTCATTGCATCTTTGATATGCCCGGCAGCACATTCCCTTGATTCTTTATCTCGTACAGAGGTACCGCCAAATTTCTGTACTATGATTTTCACATAAATCCACCTCTAAGTTACAGCAAGTTATTTTTAACCAGACTCTCTGCAATCTGCACAGAATTCCACGCTGCACCTTTTAACAAATTATCGGAAACTACCCATATGTGGAAACCTTTCGGATTATCCGGGTCCTTCCGTACACGGCCGACAAAAACTTCACTCTTTCCTGCCGCACTTAACGGAGTTGGATAGGATTGGCTTGCCGGATCGTCTTCAAGTGCGATTCCTTCAGCTTTTTCTAAAACGCGATGGATATCTGACACTTCCAATCCTTCTTTTTCTAATTCAATATATACACTTTCGGCATGAGATGTGAAGAAAGGTAGTCTCACACAAGTTGCTGCAACGTGTAAATCGGGAGAATGCAGTATCTTTTTTGTTTCATTGATCATTTTCATTTCTTCAAACGTATAGCCATTCTCTTGGAATACATCAATTTGAGGAAGGGCGTTAAAAGCAATCGGATAATGCTTTTCATCACCTTTTACTGGAAGAAGTTCTGCCTGCAGTTCCTCTCCATTTAAAAATTGTTTAGACTGCTCACGCAATTCTTCTGCTGCAGATGTCCCTGCTCCTGAAACTGCTTGATATGTCGAAACGATTACCCTTGATAATCCAAATGAGTCAGCTATCGGTTTCAATGCTGCTACCATTTGAATAGTTGAACAGTTAGGATTTGCTATAATTCCGTTATGATTTGCCAAATCGGCCTCATTTACTTCCGGTACGACCAATGGTACATCTTTATCCATTCGGAACGCGCTTGTATTGTCGACAACAACAGCTCCACGCTTTACAGCTTCATGGGCCAGATTTTTAGATACGGAACCTCCTGCTGAAAACAGGGCGATTTGGATTCCTTCAAAGCTTTCCGGCGTCGCCTCTTCTACAGTATGTTCTTCCCCACTGAAGTAAATCTTCTTCCCCGCCGATCTCTTAGAAGATAGTAACCTCAAGCTGTCAATCGGAAATTGTTTCTTCTCCAGGGTTTCCAGCATTTTTTCACCGACGGCCCCTGTTGCCCCCACTACTGCTACTTTATATCCTTGTTGATTCTCCATCTAAGTCATTCCTCCCTGTTTTTATCCTAGTTGAAATAAGTTTTTTTCATAATAGTTTATATTTTAACATACTAAAACAGCAGAATGTACTGTAACAGGGTGATTCACATCATTTTCGCTGGATGATCACTGGCTGTATTTGTTTATATTGCAGGGCATTTTCTACTGTTGGGAGAAGCTGATCCATATCCGCTACCATCGAATTCGGTTTCTTAACTGGATCATCCTGACCATATGGAATAAAATACATTAATTTCGTCGCCATAAGCCTCATCAAATTGACTCCATTGAGACCTAGTGCGTCGTTAGTGGATATTCCTAGTACTACCGGATTGCCATTCCTTATGGTGGCTTTAGCAGCCATTAATACTGGAGAATCCGTCAAAGCATTAGCCAGCTTGCTCATTGAGTTCCCTGTGAGCGGAGCGATAACCATGCAGTCCAACGGTTTTTTCGGACCCAATGGTTCAGCTTCTGGAATGGTTGATATTAACTCTTTGCCGGTTATTTTTTTGATTCTCTCCAAATGTTCCGCGGCTTCGCCAAAGTGTGTATCTGTCTTCTGTACTGTATAAGAAACTACCGGCACCACATCCGCTCCTGCATCTACCAGCTTTTCCATTTGTGGAAAAACAGCGTCATAGGTACAATGCGAACCAGTTAAGCCAAAGCCAATTCTTTTACCTTTAAGAGACATTTTATTTACTCCCTTCTTGTTGATGCTCTTTCAAGATTTGCGAAACAACATTCCCCAGAATTTCTCCTGCCGTTTTGGGTGCGACTATGCCTGGAAGGCCTGGAGCAGGAAGTGCTTTGATACCTCGCTGTTCGGCAAACTTGAAATCTGTACCACCCGGCTTCGATGCCAAGTCGATAATGACGGAGTGGGATTTCATCGGCCTGATAACTTCTTTGGTAACTACTAGTGCTGGAACAGTGTTTAGAAGTATATCGCATTCAGGAGAGATTTCACTTAGTTCATCAATATGAAAAGGTGTCAACCCCATTTCAGTGATGCGCGCCATTTCTTCTTTATATCTGGTACCGACCCAAACATCTGCCCCTATTGCAGCAAATTTGCTGGCCAGAGTCATACCGACTCTTCCGAAACCGAGAACGATTACCTTGGAAGAGTGGATGGTGAAATCGGTGTGCTGGATGGCCATCATTATCGTTCCTTCGACGGTTGGTATGGAGTTATAGATAGCTACATCATCCCTATTGAATAATGGAATCAACTTTATACCTGCTTTATCTGTATATGAGGTCAAAGCAGGCGTGGCTATTCCGCTGAAGACTAAACAGTTTTCAGGCAGTTGTTGAAACCACTTCTCCTTCAACTGGATCTTTTTGTTTGAAAAAACTGTCTCGATATACCCTTCACTGTCCATCCCGGGGACAGGAAGAATGATAGCATGGAGTTCATTTAATTTTAGATCTTCGAATTCAACCTGTTTTGCGCCTGTAAATCCTTGGTTTAACTGTTCGAAGCCTGTTAGTAAAAGTTCTACATCTGGGTTTCTTGTTAACTGTCGTATCATTTCTAAATATCTTGCATCACCGCCAATTACGGCAACGTTCACTTTTGGATCCATTATTTCACCTCGCATTGGGGTTATTGCATCTCTTTGTTATAGTATGAAAAACTACATTGTTAGTGACTGAAATTAATGGATATCCGCCCATGGCTAATACCTATTTCACATTGATGGCATCGCTCTTCTTATGTACATTTAAAGCCATTAAAGGTTCACTATAGAGGGAAATTGCGAACTAGTGAAAATTCATTTTGCGTGGCTTCTCCTTGTTCTGATTTTAGTTGAATGCTAACCCGACACTGCGGAAAAACACTCCCTTTCCGGGAGCAGCTCCTCAGGTTCCTTGAAAATAAAAAAGCTATTTTCAAGGAGTGCCGCATTTTGGAATAAAATATGTTTAATATGATATTTCCAATCAAAACTTCTACCAGCGTAGGCAAAACAAGTAGACTGATATGAACGAAACTGTCAAGCCCCGTTCAGATAAATATACTTTTGGCCAGCTTCAAATAAAGAGTCTTTTTAGGCTCTTTTGATCTTTTGATTCTTACGTTTCCATCCATATTCTTGCTAGCGCTATTCCTTCTTCTTAGCTTGCCAACTACTTTTCAGATGACTGAAACCCTGCTAAAAGCTAAGAATGATGGAATTATGTACCTCCTTTTTTTACACGAAGGAGATAATTACACGGCACGAAGGCAAAAATCTCTGCTTCGATAAGCATACTGATATCCGTGGGTTTTCACATTTTATCTTTCCGTTAAAGGATCTGTCACGAACTCCTGGCGTGCGTTCACCTCTTAAGGCTAGCACAAGTCTACGTCGTGCGTTATCCTATACGGTTTTCTTCTTTGCCTTCGAGCCCTATACTTATTTCCTTTGGATTAACCCTTGCCTCAAAGGATGCATATTTTAATTCCAACTAAGTCGTCTGAACGTCACCATCGGCTTCACGCGATATCGCCCAAATAAACCCTGCTAATTCTCTGGCGACTGCCGCAATGGCTTTTCCACTCTCTTTTCCTCGGCCC
Source organism: Sediminibacillus massiliensis (assembly GCF_900156915.1). GTDB lineage: Bacteria > Bacillota > Bacilli > Bacillales > Amphibacillaceae > Sediminibacillus_A > Sediminibacillus_A massiliensis. The sequence goes on from NZ_LT732535.1 coordinate 653,383, forward strand.
AGTAGCCGGAAATACTTTTTATGCAAGCGGTTCTGAGCTTTCCACGAGACCCCCAGGACATTAGTCGGGTGTCCTTTTTGTCTTTTCTTCAGTTCCCCTTTGACTGCAGGCTGGTATCTATAACTCCATGCTGCTTCGATTAAAAGCCTCCGAACATGGCGATTCCCTGTTTTGGTGATTTCTCCTAAATTGCGTGTCAACCCACTGGAACTTTCGCTTGGCACAAGCCCGGTGTATGCCATGAATTGCTTAGGGGTTTGAAATCGACTGAACGATCCTACCTCAGCTACCAGACTGGTAGCTGTAATTAGGGCAATGCCTCTTAAGGTCATAAGCGTCTGAATCATGGGTGCATGGACGCTTTCTTTGGCTTGTTCCTCCATTTCACTTTCCAGTATCTTCAGTCGCTGCTGATACTCCTTCAATTGTTGTAAATATTCTTGGAAGGTTACACGGGAAGCGGAACGTTCAAATTTTAGACTGTCCAGCCAATCCCAATATTTAGCCGTCCATGTCCTGGTACCCTTAGGAGGATGGATTTCATTTCTGAGAAGAAATTTGGTTAGTCTATGTTTAGCCCTTAATTCATCTTCCTTTACATCCTCACGTGCTCTAACTAAATCACGGAGTGCTTCATCATTTTCTGTCGGGACGTAGATTGGCGTCAGTTCCCCGGCACGATAAAGGGTTGCCAATTTTATTGCATCCCGTTTATCTGTTTTTACGCGCTCACCTGGTTTTTGTGGGATTAACGACGGTGCGATTACCTCACATTCAATATCCATACTCTTCAGAAGGCGATAGAGCCCGTAACCGGTTGGGCCTGCTTCATAACACACTTGCAGAAGTTCTGGTTCACCTAGTTTTTTCATTAATTTTCTAATCGCTTCTACCGTATAGTCAATCATACCAACATATCTTGGCTTGGAACGTCCCTCATCAGCAACTGCGACTGCAATTTTGTCCTTTGATACGTCTAGACCAACGTATTTTGTGGTATCATCCATAGTACTAGCTCCTTTCGTAATTATAGCTCTGATTTGGCTATGGGTTTTGGGCTTGCTTTACTATACCCACTATGACCAAATTAACCTACGTTGTTACGATTAAGGGGCTAGTTTCGTTCATAATAACTCCTTCAGGAACAGCGCAGGTGATAGATGAGGCGAGTAATCGCCGATAAAGGCTTAAAAAAACAGAAAAAAGCCTCTGCACTTTCGCAGAGGCTTTTGGTTCAGGAATTGATGATAATCATGTCTTCCCCGATTTTCTTAATATCTTTCCAATTGATACGGATGCTTTCGCCTTCCTTCTTCATACCAAACCACTTATAGTTCGGCACGATGAATGACTCGATTTGACCTGTTTTTTCATTGAATTCTAAATCAGTGTGACCCAGTATCCCCAATCTGGACCCAGTGCTTACGTCGACTATTTCTTTTCCGCTCAAATCTTTGTACCTTACCACAGAAGTCCCCTCCTATTATGGATTAATAGAAATATATTCTGTGGGAAGAGGTAACATGCTAGGATATTCCCATCTGTTACAAACATTAAGGAGAGATCAAAGCACTTGCATACCTATCATTGAATAAAGATTGGATAATGCGATCGGTGGAGTCATGGGTTACCGCATCTATCTCTTTTATCATTTCATCCAAAGTCCGATGCCTGTTTAATATCAGTTCATTTTTACCGTTTCTGCTCATCCTGCTGTTTGTACTTTCCAAGCTTAACATTAAGTTACCTTTAAGTTGTTCTTTGCTATTTTTCAATTCTTTATCAGTAAGACCGTTTTCAATCAGTTCGTTAATGGTTTTATCTATGGTTTCCCTTAAAAGAGGCAGCTGGTCTTTACCTGTGCCTGCATAAATGGTCAACAAACCATTATCCAAAAAAGAGCTGTGATAGGAAAACACCGAATAAGCAAGCCCTCTTTCCTCCCTTACTTCCTGGAATAAGCGTGAACTCATGCTTCCCCCGAAAATATTATTCATTACAATTAAACTGTAGATGTCGTCGTCTTCTACTGACAGGCCGTTGTATCCGAGACAAAGATGGGCTTGTTCTGTTTCTTTGCGCCTCTCGATATGCTCAGCTAAAAAGTCCGGTTTTTCAAATTTGTCATTGCTGTCCGAAGCTTGATAGCTTCCAAAGTGTTTTTCCACCTCGTTGAAGAAGTCTTCTTGTACGTTTCCGGCAATCGATACCACCACATTTTTTGGTGTATATTGCTTATCCATATAATTTTGCAATGTTTCTTTCGTAAAAGAAGCAAGCGTTTTTTCGGTTCCCAATATCGGAAATCCTAACGGATGTTTTCCGTAAGAAGCATGTGATAACAAATCATGCACGATATCGTCAGGCGTGTCTTCAGCCATTTTTATTTCTTCTAATACTACTTTTTTTTCTTTTTCCATCTCCTCTTCATCGAAAGCGGAATGGAAAAACATATCAGCCAATATTTCCAAAGCAAGCTCCTTATGACTGTCTAAGACTTTCGCATAAAAACATGTATATTCTTTTGAAGTAAAGGCGTTGACCTGACCACCGATTGCATCAAATGCTTCGGCAATGTCCTTAGCAGTTCTATTGGCTGTGCCTTTGAATAACATATGCTCCAAGAAATGAGAAATTCCATTGTTTGAATGTGTCTCATTTCTTGATCCTGTTCTTATCCAGATTCCGATTGTCACGGATCTGACAGCTGGTATATCTTCCATTACAATTCTAAGTCCGTTTGTGCAGGTATGTTTTCTTAACAAAGCCGTTCCTCCTAATTGACTAATGAATTTCTGGTTGTTGCGCAAGATACGGTTTTAATGGCTATCTTTCTTCACTAAGAAGTTTCTCTACTGTCCCTATTTTATAATTCTTACCTTTTATGTCTTTTACCAGGTCGTCTAATCCATCCCTTATGACATCTGTAGGGTGCATCAAAATCATTGCCCCCGGATGTAATTTTTCCGAGACCCTGTTCAACATGACATCAACAGTCGGTTTCCTCCAATCAATTGTATCGACAGACCAGAGTACTGTCTGCATATTCAAGTCGGATGCCAGTCGGACGACAGTGTCATTATAACTCCCGCTCGGAGGAGCGAACCAGATTGGAGTCTCTCCTGTGATAGCCTTCAAAATATCATTCGTTTGTACTATTTGTTCCCTGTTTTCCTGTTCAGATAAACGTCGCATATCAGGGTGGTTATATGCATGGTTCCCGATCAAATGTCCTTCTTCTTGAATCATTACTACTATATCCCTATTTTGGCTTGCCCATTTACCTTCGATGAAAAAATTTGCTTTCACATTGTGCTGTTTAAGGACCTTCAACATGGGTGGTATATTTTCAGTTCCCCACGCTACATTGATTAATAAGGAAACCATGTTTTTTTCCGGATGACCGCGATAAATGGGAGCGGGAGGTAAGTCTTTCAATGTAATTTCAGGCTTCTTTTGATCGAATACTAATAGCTTTTTATCAAACTTGCCGTTTTGCTCCATTTTTTCCAATGACTTCTCCATGTTGATAGTAAGTCCGTTTCTGCCAGGCATTTTCTTCCATACCCTATCTATTTTCGCATTTTGCGGAGCAATCTCGAATTCTGATGCTGCTGCTTGTATTTTAGATCGGAGACTTTCATTACTGGAAGCAACTTCCATCGATAAAGGGTTGGTCTTTTCAAGATAATCGTACTCGAAAGGATTAATAGAAAATGGCATCGCTAATCGGACAATTATTAAAAAACTGAGCAAATGAATGACCCATCTGACCACCTTGATCCCCCCTTTTCTAACAAGTTATGTTAAAGGGGGACAAGGTAGAACATTCCTGGTCAAGTAGTTATTCGATCAACCCACTTGCAACAATCTTCAGGACTTTTTCCATAAAAAAAGAAACTGGCAATCCAGCTTCTTGTTTTTTAAAAAAGATTTCAGCGATTTGGAATATCTAGCTGTTTTCCTGTTTTTTTTGTTCGATTAACACTGCTTTTCGTGAAAGGTTGACCCTACCTTGGTTATCAATTTCTTTAACTTTGACCATTATCTCATCACCAATGGCTACTACATCCTCAACCTTGCCGATCCGTTCTTCGGCCAATTCAGAAATATGGACAAGGCCATCTTTTCCTTTGAATAATTCAACGAAAGCACCGAATTTTTCAATACGGCGAACTGTCCCTAGATAAATCTCTCCAACTTCCACTTCACGGACAAGGTCCTCGATAATTTTCTTGGCCTTTTGGTTCATATCCGCTTCTGTTGAAGAAATAAACACTCTGCCGTCTTGTTCAATATCGATTTTCACACCGGTTTCTTCAATAATTTTATTGATTTGTTTCCCGCTTGGACCGATTACATCCCTAATCTTGTCAGGGTTTATTTGCATTGTAAGGATCTTAGGCGCATATTGGGAAAGTTGCTCCTTCGGTTCCCCGATGGTTTCAAGCATATGGCCAAGAATGTCCATTCTGCCTTTTTTAGCCTGTGTAAGAGCTTCTTCAAGGATTTCTCGTGACAATCCTTCTATTTTGATATCCATTTGCAATGCTGTTACACCTTTTGCAGTTCCGGCCACTTTAAAGTCCATATCGCCCAGGAAGTCTTCCATTCCTTGAATGTCAGTAAGGATTGTGTAATCTTCTCCCTGTTTTACAAGTCCCATCGCTATACCGGCAACAGGTGCTTTAATTGGTACACCTGCATCCATCATTGCTAAAGTACTGGCGCAAATGCTTGCCTGGGAAGTCGAACCATTGGACTCGAGTACCTCTGATACAAGACGAATGGTGTATGGAAATTCCTTTTCAGAAGGCACCACTACCTCCAATGCTCTTTCACCTAGCGCACCATGACCGATTTCCCGGCGTCCTGGACCTCTGATTGGACCTGTTTCTCCCACACTGTATTGAGGGAAATTATAATGATGCATAAATCGTTTCGATTCTTCTAGATCCAAGCCATCCAAAATTTGCACATCGCCCAAAGCACCGAGTGTACACACGCTTAATGCTTGGGTTTGTCCACGTGTAAATAATCCAGATCCATGAGTACGAGGTAAAACACCGATACGTGAAGACAGCGGACGGATCTCATCAATCTTACGTCCATCAGGTCTCACTTTTTCCTTGGTGATCAAACGTCGTACCTCTTCTTTCACCAGTTTATCAAGGATTCCTTTAACATTTTTGATTGTTTCTTCTTCAGCTTCTTCCTCTTCATAAGAAGCAATGATCCGTTTCTTAACCTCATCAATAGCTAATTCGCGGGCATGTTTTTCCTGTACTTGAATAGCTTCGATTAAATCAGGGTTGGCTTTTGCTTCCACTTGTTCTGTGAGCGAAGGATCCAATTGAAAGAGTGTTACCTCTGCTTTTTCTTTGCCGACTTCAGCGATGATTTCCTCTTGAAATGCCACTAATCGCTTGATTTCCTCATGGCCGAACATGATTGCTTCCAACATCACTTCTTCAGGTACTTCGTTAGCGCCTGCTTCCACCATGTTGATCGCATCCTTTGTACCGGCAACAGTAAGGTTCAATTCGCTTTTTTCCTGTTGTTCAATTGATGGATTAATGACAAACTCTCCATCAACGCGCCCAACGATAGCACCGGCAATAGGACCGTCAAAAGGAATATCTGAAATACCAAGTGCCAATGAAGAGCCGATCATCGCTGCAACTTCACTCGAGCAGTTTTGATCAACACTCATTACTGTGCTGATAACTTGGACTTCGTTCCGGAATCCATCTGGAAACAACGGACGGATCGGGCGGTCGATTAGCCGTGAAGTCAGCACTGCTTTTTCACTCGGACGTCCTTCCCGTTTGATGAACCCTCCAGGAATTTTCCCCACGGCGTATAGTCGTTCTTCATAGTTGACAGTCAATGGGAAAAAAGGTAAATCCTTCGGTTCTTTTGATGCTGTTGCAGCAGTTAAAACGGATGTATCTCCGTATTGAATCATACAGGCACCATTAGCTTGTTTGGCGAGTTCTCCGACTTCCACTGTAAAAGGATGACCGGAGACTTCTGTAGTAAATACTTTCTTCTCTGCCATTGTAAGTAGTGCTCCTCTCTGTGTTTAGTATAAGAAAGAGTGCCCTTGTATATGAGGTTGTTCCAATGCACAAAAAATATTATGGTTATTCTATTCCGATAAATCTCCAGAATTATGCATGGTCCTCTATAAAGATACCTCTATGTACTCTTTTTACGTACAGAAAAAGCGGGAATACTCCCGCTTTTTTAAACAAAATTAACGACGTAAACCAAGTCTTTGAATTAGTTCGCGATAGCGAGTTACGTCTTTTGCACGTAAGTAATTCAAAAGATTACGGCGTTTACCTACCATTTTTAACAGACCGCGACGTGAATGATGGTCTTTTTTATGGACACGAAGATGCTCGTTCAAGTTTGTGATTTCCTCAGTAAGTACAGCAATTTGCACCTCTGGTGAACCTGTGTCATTTTCGTGTGTTTTGAAATCATTGATGATTTCATTTTTGCGTTCTTGTGTAATAGCCATTTTTATTCCTCCTAAATAATTTAAAAATCCCCATTCCCCTAGCAAGCGCCGGAGATTCGCATTGCCAAGCGATGGTTTCCGTATTTTAGATTAACTCTTTTTATGGAAAATTGCAAGGGATTGGACTAAATCTCCTTCAGAATTGATCTTATTTCCTGTTCATCTTCCTGAAGTTGTGCGATTAGTTCCTCGATACCGTTGAATTTTTTTTCTTCTCTTACAAATGCATGCCACTCCATAACTAATTCTTGACCATAAAGTTGTTTTTTATAATCGAAAATATGTACTTCCACAGAAGGTTTGGAAACATCCTCGTGAAAAGTCGGTTTGTATCCAATGTTGGCCATTCCCTTTAATGTTTGGCCCTCATATCTGATTGTCACAGCATAAACCCCGATTTTTGGCATTAGCAATTCTTCTGGAAGCTCGAGATTGGCGGTCGGAAATCCAATTGTTCTTCCTCTTTTTTCCCCTTCGATTACAACTCCATGAGCAGCAAAAGGCCGTCCGAGCAATTCATTCGCCTTTTCGATATCACCGTTTCTTAAACAGTCTCTAATCAATGTCGAGCTTACCTTGTGGTGATCCATTTCCACTTTTTCCACCGCTGTGAAGGAGAACGAACCTCTTGAGTGCTCTTCAATCGTATCGACAGAACCCTTTCCTTTATATCCATAACTAAAATCGAAACCTGAGACAAGATGTTTAATATTCAATCCAATCAAAAAATGATCGGCGAAGTCTTGCGGTTCAAGCCTGGACAATTCTTCATTGAATGTAATGACATACATTCTTTCGATGCCCATTCCCTTAAGAATTTCTTGTTTTTCTGACAAAGGAGTTAAATAATTGACCTGTTGTTGTCCCCTTCTTAACACCACACTTGGATGGGGGTGAAACGTGATCACTGCAGATTCGCGATTTTGTTTACTTGCTAAGTCCAATGCAGTATTAATCACTTTTTGATGTCCTTGATGAATGCCGTCAAAGAAACCGATTGCTGCGACTGTTTCTGGAAAATCATCATTTTTGTCGGGAATCGGATAAGTCAAATGTATCGTTTTCACTAGTCTCACCTTCTTCAATCGTAATGAAATACCCTTATTGGTTTTATTACATCCTGTTCGGTTTTATGATACTGGTATAATGCCAACAGTCGATTTTCATATTGCACTTGAAAGGGGTCTGTATTCGGTTTTACTGCAGGGCCAGGAAGCTTTTGACCATTAAAAACCTTTTCAGCAGTCGATTGATCAACATGAACGATGTCCAGATGCTCCAATCCTTTATCAATTGGCAATAAGACGGACCGGTACAGTTCGTCCTCATTCATGGATTCTAGTTGGTCAAATGTATATGTGGTCGACTGATCAAATGAGCCGGTTTTTATCCTTGTCAAATCTGACATGTGAGCAGGATAGCCCATTGCCTTGCCTAAATCCACACATAGGGTACGGATATAGGTTCCTTTCGAACACTCCACCTTGAATTTGATTTTTTGGCAGTTTTGTTCGATCCCTTTTATGCCAAGCAATTCAATGTCATGTATAGTCACGTACCGCGAAGGACGTTCAACCGTTTCGCCTGCCCGGGCATATTCATATAATTTTCTGCCATTCACCTTAACGGCTGAAAACATGGGTGGAATCTGTTCTATTCGACCTGTGAATTCTTTGAATACTTTCTTGATATCCTGTTCGGATACTTGCCTGATGACCTGCTTTGTTTCCACCACACTTCCGTGGCTGTCCTCTGTTTCCGTTGCAGCTCCCAAGGTCATTTCGGCTATATATGTCTTTTTTGTTTCTGTTAAATAAGGAACAATTTTGGTAGCTTGTCCGATACAAATCGGGAGCACTCCTTCCACCTCAGGATCCAAGGTTCCGGTGTGGCCAACTTTTTTTGTTTTATATAGGCGTCTCACCTTGATAACACAATCATGCGAAGTAAGCCCTCTGGGTTTCCATAACGGCAATATCCCATTCATTCCTTTCACCTCCGATTACAAAAATCCAATTTACAATCAGGTTTGAAACATTCTTTTATGTAGAAAAGCAGCTTGCAGGATATACAAAGATAAAACCCTTGTGTCAAGGATACAAGGGTTTTGTCTTTGAAACATCTATCATTTCCGTTAAGGGAAAAATCACTGATCGCCTTCGTTCAATTCGCGAAGAATGTGTTCTATCCTGTTTCCTTGTTCGATCGCTTCATCGAATTCAAAGATGAGTTCAGGTGTTTTTCTTAAACGGATTCGTTTGCCGATTTCAGAACGTATGAAGCCTTTCGCTTTGGCCAAGCCGACAAGCGTGTCCTGTTTTTGTTTATCTTCCCCGAGGACAGATATAAAGACCTTTGCCTGCTGAAGATCACCTGTTACTTCCACATCCGTAACCGTAACAAATCCTACACGCGGGTCTTTTATCTTTCGGCCGATTATATCGCCTAATTCTTTTTTCATTTGTTCCCCTACACGATTTGCTCGCAAATCACTCATTCTCTATCACCTCTTATAATTGTGGAGGGAAAGTATGAATCCTTATCTCATAACCATTCGAAGTTCGTCGTCGCCCGTTCGATTTCCGGAAAAGAATCGATAAACTTCAAAGCTTGATTGATCACTTTCTCAGCCTGCACGTTGTCATTGGAAACAGTAACAAGTCCAAACTTGGCTCTTTGCCATAAATCCTGATGACCAATCTCACTTATAGAGATATTATAATCATTTTTAATCCTGGTTATTATTCTTTTTATCACTGAGCGTTTTTGTTTTAACGAATGGGCATCATAAATAAAACAATCTACTTCAGCGAATAGGATCATACTCGTTTAATTTCTTCCATTACAAAGGCTTCAAAGACGTCGCCTTCTTTAATGTCGTTGAAATTTTTAACGGTAATTCCACATTCGTAATTTTGGGCAACCTCTTTCACATCATCTTTGAACCGTTTCAAAGTATCGATTTCGCCTTCGTAAAGTACAACACCATCCCGAATGACACGCACACCTGCATCACGGGTGAGTTTTCCTTCTGTAACATAACTTCCTGCAATTGTACCAATACGGGATACTTTGAAAATTTCACGAACTTCTGCCTGACCGATGACTTTTTCTTCGAATTCAGGGTCAAGCATGCCTTTCATCGCCGATTCGATTTCTTCTATGACCTTATAAATGATCCTGTGTAATCTAACATCGACATTCTCGGTTTCAGCTGCTTTTTTCGCATTATTATCAGGTCGCACGTTAAAACCGATCACAATGGCATTGGATGCTGAAGCAAGGATTATGTCCGATTCAGCGATAGCCCCGACACCTGTATGAATGATGTTGACTTTAACGCCTTCCACGTCAATTTTCTCCAAAGAAGATGCCAATGCTTCAACAGAACCCTGGACATCTGCCTTTAGAATAAGATTGATGTCTTTCACTTCCCCTTGTTTGATTTGTTCAAACAAGTCATCCAGACTTACTTTGGCTTTATCGCTCCGTTTTTCCTCGATTTGCTTTTGCTGTCTGGCTTCACCGACTTGACGGGCTTTTTTCTCGTCCGAGAATACAACAAATTGATCCCCGGCTTGCGGCACATCGTTCAGGCCAGTTATTTCGACAGGAGTGGACGGACCAGCAGTTTTAACACGTCTTCCCAGGTCGTTCACCATGGCACGTACCCTTCCAAACGTGTTCCCGACAACAATCGGATCACCGACTTTCAAAGTTCCGTTTTGGACAAGCAGAGTCGCGACAGATCCACGGCCTTTGTCAAGTTGGGCTTCAATCACCGTACCACTGGCATTGCTGTCAGGATTTGCTTTTAACTCTTCCACTTCTGAAACAAGCAAGATCATTTCCAGCAAATCGTCAATGCCTTCACGCTTGATAGCAGAAAGTTGAACGAAAATGGTATCTCCGCCCCAATCTTCCGGTATCAACTGGTGTTCGGTAAGTTCCTGCATGACACGGTCAGGATTGGCACCCTCTTTATCCATTTTGTTCACTGCCACGATAATTGGAACCTCAGCTGCTTTCGCGTGGTTGATAGCTTCTACAGTTTGCGGCATAACTCCATCGTCTGCTGCAACAACCAGGATGGCGATATCTGTTACCTGTGCTCCACGGGAACGCATACTAGTAAAGGCAGCGTGACCAGGGGTGTCCAGGAAAGTTACCTTCTTCCCATTTTCTTCAACTTGATATGCACCGATATGCTGGGTAATACCGCCAGCTTCACCTTCTGTAACTTTTGTGTCCCTGATTGAGTCGAGAAGGGTCGTTTTACCATGGTCAACGTGTCCCATGATTGTCACTACAGCAGGTCTTTCGATCAAATCCTCGTCATTGGTTTCCTCTTTGTAGATATCCAAATCAGTTTCATCTATTTCTACTTCCTGTTCTGCTGTCACTCCATACTCTTCGCAAATCAACTCGATGGTGTCCTCATCAAGGTCCTGGTTTTTAGTAGCCATAACACCGAGGAACATCAACTTTTTAATGATTTCAGAAGTATCTTTGTTCAATTTAACTGCAAGTTCACTCACCGTTAAACTGCCAGTATATTTAATTGTGTCAGGGGTAGCCTTTGGCTCAGGCTTTCTTCCACTGTTGTTTTGTTGGTTTCTATCATTTCGGTTGTTTCTGTTCTTTTTGTTTTTGTTTTTATTGTTATTTGGGTTGTTTCTGCCTTTTTTATTTGAATTATTAGAAGCATTTTTATTATGGTCTGCTTTAGGTTTCCCAGAACCTGCTCTGCTTCCGGAATTATCGCCGCTGACAGGCTTTGCTTCTTTCTTGTTGTTATTTCCCAATGAACGATCCAATTGTTGTTTAGTCTCCTCAGTAATTGTTGACATATGGTTCGTCACTTCTATATTCAATTCCTTCAACTTATCTATGACCACTTTACTGGATAGATTTTTTGTCTTTGCATATTCATAAACTCGTGTTTTACTCATATGTTCACCCCCGAATAGATTCATCGAGTAACGATGCAAGTTTATCGGCAAAACCCGCATCCAAAACTGCGATAGCGACCCTCCCTGACTTTCCGATGGCTTGTGAGATGGTATCTCTGTCGTCTGCCAAAAGAAAAGGTATATTATAGAAAGTACACTTATCGATAAGTTTCTTTCTTGTTTGGGGCCCGATATCACTTGCCAAAAGAACTAATTTCGCCCTCTTCTTCTGAATATCTTTTATTATGGCTTCCTCTCCAAGTGACAATTTGCCTGCTCGAAAAGCAAGCCCTAACAAATTCAGATAATCTTTACTCAATTTTATTACCCTCTATTATCCTTTTTAATTGTTCATATACATCTTGTTCTATTTCCGTATTCAAGTGCCGTTTCAAAACACCACTTTTTTGTGCTGATTCAATTACGTCAAGACTTCTTGAAACGTAAGCTCCTCGGCCATTCTTTTTACCGGTCTCGTCAACGAATACATCGCCTTCTTTGTTCCTGACTATTCGAATCAATTCTTTCTTCGGTTTCATTTCCTGTGTAACGACACATTTTCTAAGAGGAGTTTTTCTGGTAGTAGCCATCTTTATCCCCTTCCTTATTCAAACGTATCTTCATCTAATTCCGAATAGGTTTCTTCGTATGAATCTTCTGTGGATTTCTCAGTCAGCAGGCCTTCTTCCCGGGCTTCGCTCTCGCTTTTGATATCGATCTTCCAACCTGTTAGTTTTGCTGCCAAACGAGCATTTTGACCTCTTTTTCCAATTGCAAGCGACAACTGGTAATCAGGAACTATCACAGTAGTGGCCTTTTCTTCCTCATTGACTAATACTTCCACCACTTTGGAAGGACTAAGAGCGTTCGATACATAAACTACTGGATCTTCAGACCATTCCACGATATCGATCTTTTCACCTTTCAATTCATTGACGATTGTCTGCACCCTTTGCCCTCTTTGACCGACACAAGAACCGACCGGATCTATTTCAGGATCCTGGGCATATACAGAAATTTTGGAACGATCTCCCGCTTCCCTTGCAACAGATCGTATTTCCACAGTTCCATCATAAATTTCCGGCACTTCCATTTCAAACAATCGTTTCAATAATCCCGGATGGGTCCTTGAAACGAAAATTTGAGGTCCTTTATTTGTGTTTTCCACTTTGGTAACAAACACTTTCAGTCGATCATGTACTTGATAGCTTTCTGTAGGCATTTGCTCGCCTTCCGGTAACCGGGCTTCGATCTTTCCAAGGTTAACATAAATGAACCGCGGATCTTTCCTTTGGATGATTCCAGTCATAACATCTTCTTCTCTATCGATATATTCACTGAAAATCACTCCGCGCTCCGCCTCGCGGACGCGTTGTGTAACAACCTGTTTGGCTGCCTGTGCCGCTATCCTTCCAAAGTCTTTCGGAGTCACTTCAACTTCGATTACATCACCGAGTTCATAATTGGGATCTCTCTGCTTAGCTTCCTCTATGGAAACCTGCTGTTGAGGATCTTCGACTTCTTCCACAATATCCTTTCGGGCAAAAACATGCATACTGCCGAATTCTTCATTAATATCCACCCTGACATTAGTGGCAGATTTGAAATTCTTTTTATATGCGGAGATTAAAGCGGCCTCTAATGCTTCCATTAAAACATCTTTGTCAATCCCTTTTTCTTTCTCTAAATAGTCTATCGCATCAAAAAGCTCACTGCTCACTTTTTTATCCCCCTTTAATTGAATGTTACCGCCAAACGAGCTTTTGCAATTTTTTCGTATGGTATTTCTATCTCTTTCTTTCTTGTCTTTATTGTTATTTCAATAGTAACAACATTATTTTCAAATGCCTTCAACACACCTTCATGCTCTTTATCGCCTTCAATTGGTTCGTATAATTTAACATATATAGAACTATTCAAATGATCAATAAAGTCTTGCGGCTTTTTCAATGGTCTTTCTGCTCCAGGAGAAGAGACCTCTAAAAAGTATGGAACTGTCACTGGGTCTTGTTCGTCCAACTGCTCGCTTAATTTTTCTGACACCTGTCCACATTCTTCTATGTCCACTCCGCCTTCTTTATCGACGAAGACACGTAAAAACCAATTCTTGCCTTCTTTTTCAAATTCTACATCGACTAATTCCAAATTCATTTCTGCCAATATTGGCTGTACTAATTCTTCTGTGATTTCCGTTACTTTTGAGCTCAATCTTTTCCCTCCTTTAATAAATGAAATGAAGATACGTTGAAATAATACTTAGTATACTCAATTGTCTTTCTTTCATTTAAAGTAGATCAATACTTAGGGAGCGGTTCATTACAAAACCCTTGCCATAATAATTTGACAAGGGAACTTTTCAGCTACCATGTTATTGCCGAGTAAGAAGCTCATTGATCACCTGGCTGCAAATTCGTGCAGAAAATTACGCTTGAAAGTATTTTTCAAGCCACAATCGAAAATAAGTATGAAGAAAGAGTGGGGTTCACCCACTCTTTCTAAAGTACGTATCAATGCTTACCAATAAAAAATATATCATAACTAGCAAATTAATGCAAGAATACCTTCGTTTTACCAGTGGTGCACTGAATTTTGCTGCATTGGCTTAAAAGAGAGAAAGTTGGTTGGCATCCGCCATACCTTCCAAACAACCGTGATTGTCAAGATATTCAAGAACCGTCTTGGAGATCCTGCTTCTTTCTCTCAAATCCTCTTTGGAAAGGAATTCTCCCTCTTCCCTTGCTTTGACTATGTTAAGGGCAGCATTTGTCCCCAAGCCATCTACCGCATTGAATGGAGGAATTAGTGTATCTCCCTCGACGATAAAATCGGTGGCGCTGGACTTATACAAATCGACCTTTTGGAAACTAAATCCACGCTCATTCATTTCCAATGCAAGTTCAAGTACAGTCAACAAGTTTTTCTCTTTGGGAGAAGCATCGTTTCCTTTTGCCAATATTTCTTCGATTCTTTTCCTGATGGCAGCGGATCCTTTAATCATGGTATCCAAATCAAAATCTCCAGCCCTGACCGAAAAATAGGCAGAATAAAAATAGATTGGATAGTGGACTTTAAAATAGGCTATACGTACAGCCATCAATACATATGCCGCAGCGTGGGCTTTTGGAAACATATATTTAATTTTCTTACAAGAATCTATATACCAATCGGGCACATTGTGTTTTTTCATTTCGTCTATCCATTCGTCCTGCAACCCTTTCCCTTTGCGGACGAATTCCATAATCTTAAACGCTAGTGAAGCATCCAAACCTTTGTGCATCAAATAAACCATGATATCGTCACGACAACCGATTACTTCAGGCAATTTACAGATCCCGTCATTGATCAGTTCCTGTGCATTGCCGAGCCATACATCCGTACCGTGGGAAAGGCCAGATATGATGACCAACTCTGCAAATGTTTTCGGTGTCGTATCCTCCAGCATTTGTCTTACAAATCTCGTACCGAATTCCGGTACACCGAGTGTACCAGTTTTACACATTATTTGATCTGCAGTGACTCCCAATGCTTCTGGTCCGGAAAATATTTTCATAACTTCCGGATCATCAGTAGGGATGGTTTTAGGGTCGATTCCGCTTAAATCCTGAAGCATCCTTATGACCGTGGGATCATCGTGTCCCAGAATATCCAGTTTCAGCAGGTTATCATGGATTGAATGGAAATCGAAATGGGTCGTTTTCCATTCAGATTTCCGGTCATCGGCCGGGAACTGGATAGGCGTAAAATCATATATTTCCTTATCGTCCGGTACAACAATAATACCACCCGGATGCTGACCGGTAGTCCTTTTCACACCTGTGCATCCTTGGACGAGACGGTCGACTTCGGCATTTTTGTATTGAAGCTGGTGATCGCTTGCATAGCCTTTGACATATCCATATGCCGTTTTTTCAGCCACGGTACCTATTGTACCTGCCCGGTAAACATTGTCTTCACCAAACAACACTTTCGTATAATTATGGGCTTGTGGCTGGTATTCACCGGAGAAATTCAAATCAATATCCGGTACTTTATCTCCTTTGAATCCCAAGAATGTTTCAAACGGAATATCCTGGCCGTCTTTTTTCAGCTTTTGGCCGCATTCCGGGCAATCTTTTTCCGGAAGGTCAAACCCGCTTCCGACAGAACCATCATTGAAAAATTCATTATACTGACAAGATGTGCAAACATAGTGCGGTGGTAATGGATTCACTTCTGTGATTTCTGTCAGTGTTGCTATCAAGGAAGAACCGACGGAACCCCTCGAACCGACCAAATAACCATCATCAAGCGATTTCTTCACGAGTTTGTGGGAAATAAGGTAAATAACCGCGAAACCGTGGCCGATAATACTGGCTAATTCTTTTTCTATCCGCTTCTCGACAAGCTCTGGCAGCTCTTCGCCATAAATGCTTCTCGCGCGGTTGTAACTCATTTCTCTAATTTCCTCTTCAGCACCATCGATATTCGGTGTATATAGATCTTCTTTTACAGGTTTGACATCTTCAATTGAGTCAGCGATAAATTGCGTGTTGTCGACTACAATTTCTTTCGCTTTTTCTTCCCCTAAGAAGTGGAAACATTGTTTCATTTCTTCCGTGGTTCTGAAATAGACATCGGGCAGTGTCTGCCTGCTTAGTGGATTTCCATTTTGAGAAGATATCAATATTTGCCTGTACAATTTATCATGAGGTTCCAGATAATGGGCATTGCCCGTAGCAACTGCTTTCTTTCCGATTCTACCGGCCATTTCGACTATATTTTTCAAAATGTCATAAATTTGCGCTTCATTTCCCACTAACTCTTTTTCAATTAAATGGTAGTAGTTAGAAGGCGGCTGTACTTCGATGAAGTCATAAAATTCGGCGGCTTTTTCGGCTTCCTCTTTTGACTTTTGCATCATTGTTTCAAATACTTCGCCTTTATCACAACCGGAACCGATCAGGATACCTTCCCTCATCTTTTGCAATTTAGACCTTGGGATTCTAGGAACTCTGTAAAAATAATCGACATGAGCCATCGACACAAGTTTATAAATATTCTTAAGCCCTACTTCATTCACTGCCAGCAGAGTGCAATGAAACGGCCTCGAGCGTTGATAGGCATTCCCTTCTCCCATGTGTTCATTTAACTGTTTATGGTTAGTGATATCGTTCTTAATAGCTTCTTTTACAAGCTTCCATAATAAATATCCTGTTGCTTCCGCATCGTAGATAGCACGGTGATGTTGAGTCAACTCAATATCCAGATGCTTACACAAAGTATTAAGACGGTGATTCTTTAAAGAAGGGTATAGGTATCTGGCAAGCTCAAGGGTATCGATTACTGCATTTTCCGCTTTGTCATACCCTATTTTCTTTAAACCTTCATTCAGGAATCCCATATCAAAGCTGGCATTGTGAGCAACTAAAACGGCATCACCCATCCATGCATGGAAATCCTTTAACACCTGGTCTATTTCCGGCGCATCTTTGACCATGTCATCCGTTATCCCGGTCAAATCTATGGTGGTTTGCGACAATGCATGGTGTGGATTGGCGAATGATTCAAAACGGTCGGTAATATCACCGTCTACCACTTTCACCGCCGCCAGTTCGATAATTGTATCATATACAGCTGATAGGCCGGTTGTTTCTACGTCAAAGACTACATAAGTACCAGATTCCAAATCAATATCTTTTTCGTTATAGGCTATAGGCACTCCATCATCCACGACATTCGCTTCAAGTCCATATAAAACCTTGATACCGTGTTTCTGTCCGGCCGCATATGCTTCTGGATAGGATTGAGCCACAGCATGGTCAGTTATTGCTACAGCAGGGTGTCCCCACTTGGCAGCCTGTTCAACCAGCATACCAGCCGACATGACAGCATCCATTTGACTCATAGTTGTGTGTGCATGAAGTTCCACACGTTTTTCCCCTTCAGGTGCCTCGTCTTGCCGCAACTCGGGTTTGATTTCATTGATGTCCTGGGCCATCATTGTCAATTCGTTGGTAAAGTTGTCCGTCTGTATGCTGCCCCGGGCTACAATCCACATTCCTTTTTTCAAAAGCTTGAATTTTTCTGCGTCTTCGTCACCTTTGGAGAACATCTTAACCGAAAACGAATCCGTATAATCCGTCACTTTTACAATTAATAAATGTCTTCCAGATCGGAGTTCTCTGACGTCTACATCAAATACATATCCTTGGATAGCCATCCTTCGTTCTTCTTCAAGAATGTTCTCCATTAGTACGATATCATCCTGGATTTTGTATCCGATCATGACTGGGCCTTGCTGTTGGTCTGATTCATTTTTTTGCTTTTCTCGTTCTTCTTTATCTTTCACTGCTTTTTGGACCAGCTTTTGATCTTCCATTGCTTTCTGTTCACGGAATTTCGCAATCTCTTCCATTTCATTTTTCACATCAACAGTCAGTGTGAAGGCAAGAGCTCCTATCTCTTGGCAAAAGGACTTAAAACCCGGTTCCAGTCTCTTCTTGAGTGCATTGGCTTCTGCTCCGTTCCTGGCTGTTAACATAATCTTATTTCCGTCAACTGTAGGCTTTTGCTCATAAACTAAATCACGATATGCCGGAGAAAGATTTGGCATGGAATGGACAAAATCTCTCCAATACAAGCACACATCTTCGTTTTCAAGATGTTTGTTGTCGGTATGTAATGTCCATTTAACCGTTGCAATTTGTGCAAATGCTTCCTTCATTTTCAGGCTGAAAACCCTATATACGGAAGGCGGCAATACACCCGGCAGATTGACGTGGAAATGCCAAAGTTTATCCTGTGTGTACACTTCCAATTTTGATATATAGCTATTGTTAAAATGTTGTTCTACTATTTCGTCGGGCATATCTATCTGCTTTAGCAGCAAATCCATCTTTTCCTTGCCTGATATGTCCATTATTCTTCCTCCCTGTACCTTTAAAACAATCCAATTTACGATATTTACCGAAGGCAACAAAATTGACCTTTAGTCCAATTTTCACCTAAAACATGTATCTATTTAGTTTACTACTTATTAAAACCCTTGTCATTAGTAAATCAGACAAGGGTTTTCTTTCCATTATGATATATTAAATCATGTTATTGATTTTTTGAAGCAAATCATCTTCATGCAATTCTTGCTGTTCTCCATTTGCACGCTGTTTAACTTCTACTATTCCTTCGCCCGCTTGTTTTCCAACCGTTATTCTGACTGGAATCCCGATCAAGTCACTATCAGAAAACTTCACACCGGCCCGTTCTTTCCTGTCATCGAACAACACTTCAATTCCTGCCTTCAAAAGGCGGTCATAAATGGATTCGGCAAGGCTTTTCTGCTCCTCTTTCTTCATGTTCAGTGCTAGTAGATGCACTTGATATGGAGCCAGGTTTGACGGCCAGGAAATACCATTTTCATCATGATATTGTTCAACGACGGCGGCAAGCGTTCTGGATACGCCTATTCCATAACAACCCATCACCATCGTCTGAGCCTTCCCTTGATCATTCAAGAACGAAGCACCCAACTTCTCTGCGTAGAAACTCCCCAATTTGAATACATGTCCCACTTCTATACCCCTGGCGAATTTGATGATACCTTCACCATCCGGCGACACGTCTCCTTCTTGAATAAAACGAAGATCTGCATAGGTTTTTACTTTGAAATCCCGATCAGGATTCACATTCACCAAATGTACGCCATCCTTGTTTGCCCCGCAAGAAACATTCACGGCGTATTTGACGGCATTGTCGGCAACAACTTCAATATCCTCTGTTACGCCAACCGGTCCTAACGATCCGAATCCTGCACCGATCGTCGCCCTGGTTTCCTGCTCAGTTGCTAATTCTACCACATCGGCATCATATAAATTTTTCAATTTGATGTCGTTGATTTCATGATCACCCCGGCATACTACTAAAACCAGTTTACCGTCGATTTTGAACATTAAGGTTTTAAGACCTTTTTCCAAAGGATGGCGAAGATAATCAGCAACTTCCTGCATTGTTTTTTTATCAGGAGTTTCTACTTCTTCCAACTCTCTCGCAGACTCTTCGGACTTTTCATACGTATCAACTGCCGGTGCCATTTCAATATTGGCCGCATACTCGGAAGTATCTGAATAAGCAATTGTATCTTCTCCGACTTCAGATAAGACCATGAATTCATGCGTATCCTTGCCTCCCATGGAACCTGAATCTGCGATGACAGCTCTGAAATTCAATCCGCATCTTCTGAATATATTTGAATATGCCTGATACATTTTTTTATAAGATTCATCAAGGCTTTCAAATGAATCATGGAAAGAATAGGCATCCTTCATGACAAATTCTCTGCCTCTTAGCAATCCGAACCTCGGTCTTTTTTCATCTCGGTACTTCGTTTGGATTTGGTACAAGGTCAATGGAAGCTTCTTGTAACTTTTCACTTCATCTTTGACCAGGCTGGTAATCACTTCCTCATGTGTCGCTCCCAATGCGAATTCCCTGTCGTGTCTGTCATTGAATCTCATCAATTCCGGCCCGAAGTTGTCCCATCTCCCTGTTTCCTTCCACAACTCAGCAGGCTGCATTGCCGGCATAAGCATTTCATTGGCACCTATCTTGTCCATCTCTTGCCTGACTATTTCTTCAACCTTTTTTAAAACTCGCTTGCCCAAGGGCAGGAAACTATAAACACCTGATGCTGTCTGCCTGATAAAACCTGCTCTGACCAGCAATTGATGACTTTTTATTTCTGCATCCGCCGGTACCTCTCTTAAAGTAGGTAACAGCATTTGACTTTGTCTCACTCTTCCTTCACCTCTTTATTCACTCAAAATAATCAGTCCTGCAAAAGAACGATACATGTCGTCATCATGCAGGACTTAGCCTTTTTATAAAAATAACCGTTGGATGTCATTCCATGTTACAACTAACATCAATAACATTAAAAGCGCGAAGCCGACAAAATGGACAATCCCTTCCTTTTGCGGGTCTATAGGTTTGCCTCTGACAGCTTCAATAGCTACAAACAACAATCTTCCTCCGTCTAAAGCAGGCAATGGAAGCAAGTTGATTATGCCTAGATTGATGCTAAGCAAAGATGTCCACATCAGCAAGTTCATCATGCCGGTTTGTACTACTTGGTCAGTTGCATCGTAAATACCGACCGGACCGGAAAGCATGTCGATTGAGAATTGTCCTGTGACCAATTTACTGAGGTTTACGAGAATAGCTTTCGTCCATTCATATGTTTCGGAAATACTATAGGGAACTGCCTTCATAATGGACTTTTCCAGTTTCACAGCAGCGCCGATCTGGCCTATTTCTGTATCCTGTGCAATATGGCTTCTCGGTGTGACATCCATTTCTATCTCCTGATTGTCACGTTCAACAATCATCGATATTTCCTCTTCAGGATGTTCTTGCACGATTCTCTTAAGCTCTTCCCAGGTGGATATCGATGAATCCTCGATTTGAATTACTTTGTCGCCTTCTTGAAGTCCTGCTTGGGAAGCCGGGCTTTCTGATTGGATGTCTCCAATTATAGCCTGGTCTGCCGGAACTCCCTGGAGCAATCCCAAGAGCAGAAATATGACAATAGCCAGGATAAAGTTCATCATTGGCCCTGCAAATAATTGCATAGCTCGCTGGGGCAATGTTTTGGATGCGAACTGTCTGTCATATGGAGCGATCTGTGTTTCCGTTTCATCCATCACAAAATCAGCTTTCGGATCGACTTTAAAGATCAGCTTTTCTTGTTCATCGATTTCATATCCCTCTATCACCAACTTATGGTCAAGGTCCACATGCTCCACTTCGATAACCCTTGCTTTTGGATGTTTGGATTTGTTGTTGACAATTATTTTACTGACAGATCCTGTTTCATTGAATTCAAGCCCGATATGTTGTCCAGGTTTCAACTCTATAATTTCCGGATCTTCACCTGCTACACGGACATATCCTCCAAGCGGCAACAGTCTGATTGTGTACAATGTTTCACTTTTTTTATGGGAAAAAACTTTCGGCCCAAATCCTATTGCAAACTCCCTGACCAACATTCCTGCACGTTTAGCGAAAATGAAATGGCCGAATTCGTGTACGAATACAAGCAGGCCAAACATTAGAATGAAAGCTATGACAGTATTCAAATAATGCACCTTCCTTTTAATCTAGATAGGATAACACCTGGCGGCGGGTATCTTGATCCACTTCCAAAATGGTCTCCAAATCAGGTTTTTTAATGGATACATGCTCATTCAATGCCTTTTTGATCATATCTTCAATAGCAAGGAAAGAAATCTTCCTTTGCAGGAACAACTCTACCGCTGTCTCATTGGCAGCATTTAAAACCGTAGTCATCGTCCCGCCTTCTTTTCCGGCATCAAAAGCCATTTTCAAAGTTGGAAAACGGCCCATATCCATTTGTTGGAAATGTAACTTTCCTATTTCAACTAAGTCTAACCTTTTTGACATAGGAAGTTCAAGTCGGGAAGGATATGTCAATGCATATTGAATGGGTACTTTCATATCCGGAGTACCTAATTGGGCAATGACACTATTATCCATGAACTCAACCATAGAATGAATAACACTTTCTTTATGCTGGATAACTTTGATTTGGTCATAAGGCACTCCGAACAGCCAGTGTGCCTCGATAACTTCCAACCCTTTATTCATCATTGTAGCGGAATCTATGGTTATCTTTGCTCCCATGCTCCAGTTGGGATGATTCAACGCATCTTCCACTGTCACTTCAGCTAATTCCGCCCTTGTGTAATCACGGAAACTTCCTCCAGATGCAGTCAGAATGAGATTGTTTATTTGTGTTTGATTTTCTCCATTAAGGCATTGATAGATAGCAGAATGCTCACTATCGACTGGAAGCAAGTTGACATTATGCTTTGCTGCTTTCTCCATGACGAGATGGCCTGCGGTTACCAAAGTCTCTTTATTGGCAATGGCAACCTGCTTCTCAGATTCAATCGCTTTTAAAGTAGCTTGTAATCCTACACTCCCCATTACAGCGTTCAATACTAAATCGGTATCGGCATCAACGCTTATTTCTTCAAGCCCTTCTTTTCCTGCGATAACCTCTATATCTTGAAATTCGGCTTTTACTATCTTTTTTGTTGCTTCATCCTGGGTGACAACTCTCTTCGGACCAAACTCTTTAATAATCGGAATAGCTCGGTCCATATTTTTCCCGAAGGCCATGGCATGCAGAGAAAATTCATCAGGGTGCTCCCTGATGACATCCAGCGTCTGCAAACCTATAGAACCGGTTGCCCCCAAAAGGGAAATCTTTTTCATATGACACTCTCCTATTTCTATTTCATCCTATGAAATAAACTGAATAAAATGCAATACCGGAAAAATAAACAGCCAACTGTCGAAACGATCCAATATTCCTCCATGACCGGGTAGAATTTTGCCGGAATCTTTCACATCATAATGCCTTTTAAAAGCGGATTCTACCAAATCACCAATTTGTCCGACAACGGAAGCCAGGATTGTTACGACAATCACCAGTGTCATGGAATGAGGAACCGGTTCAGGAGATAACAATTGAAAGATAACTGCTATTATACAGGAAAGAACAATACCGCCTACAGCACCTTCAATTGTTTTATTCGGACTGATTTCAGGCCAAAGCTTGTTCCGCCCGAATGCCCGACCGCAAAAATAAGCCCCGGTATCTGTTGCAAGTATCACCAATATCCCATAGAAGATATATTCCAAACCTGCTTCTCTGGCTTCGATGAAATAATAAAAGCCAAGCCCGATGTAAACAGCCGACAAAACGAGAAAACCCGCATCTTCAAAAGTGAATTTATTTTTGACCAAAACTGTGTACGACAAGAGAAACAGCACTGCTGACAGAGTGATTTCTATCTTGGTCATTCCGATATCAAGAAGCGTTACCTGCTCGGAAAATGGAAGAAGCAATCCCCATAACAAAACAATGGTAATTGCGAATGGGATAGGATAATTGGTCCTCATTCTCATTTTGATAAGCTCCAGCAAGCCAATTGTCGCGATTAAATAAATTAATAATTGAAAAGGCCATTCACCATAAAAAACTATCGGAAAAAATAATAATATGGCAATTACAGCTGTAATAATTCTTGTTTTCATAAAAGTTCAACACCTTATATTCCACCATAGCGACGTTTTCGCTGTTGATAATCGCTTAGTGCTTTTTCGAATAATTGTTCACTGAAATCAGGCCAGAGGACATCTGTAAACCAAAATTCCGTATATGCTGACTGCCAAAGCAGGAAGTTACTCAGCCTCTGTTCCCCGCTTGTCCGTATCAACAAATCCGGGTCGCCGATATCGTCAGTGAACAAGTACCGCGAGAAAAGATCCTCGTCAATATCGTCTGCTTCCAATTGGCCGTTCACGATTTCACCTGTCATGGCCTTCATCGCCCGGATAATCTCGTCCCTACTACCATAATTCAAAGCGATATTTAGCACAAGACCTGAGTTTTCTGCCGTTTTATCTTTCGCATGCTGAACCGCTTTGCGGGTGTGTTCAGGCAAGGCAAGAAAGTCACCAATAGTTTGTACTTTGACATTCTTTTCGATTAACTCCGGTAAATATGTATTGAGAAACTCCATCGGAAGTTTCATCAGGTAATCTACTTCCGTTTTAGGCCGTCTCCAGTTCTCTGTAGAGAAAGCATATAAGGTCAACACTTTGACCCCGAGATTGGACGCGGCTGAAACTATTTTCTTCACATTGCTCATACCTTCTTTATGGCCGGCAACCCTTGGGAGACCACGTTTGTTGGCCCAGCGGCCATTTCCATCCATGATGATGGCGACATGGCCTGGAATGTTTTCTCTGTGCAGAGTAATATTTTCTTTTGTCGCTTTTTTATTCGTTTTCAAAAAAGGAAGCTTAATTTGCATTTTGATCCTCCATAACGGCATCGGGGTTATCTGAATTTCTGCCCTAGAAACAGTATAGTACTTTTCTGGAATCCAGAAAAGTACTGATACTCTTCTACGTACAAAAACCCCCTTATTCAAGAGGGTCTGGTATTAATTGTATTTTACATGTAAATGGGTCAAACTTCCATGATTTCTTTTTCTTTTTCTTTTGCAAGCGTATCGATTTCGGCAATATATTTATCTGTTTCCGCTTGGACATCACCCTGATAACCTTTTAATTCATCTTCTGTGAGGTCGCCATTCTTTTCAGCTTTTTTCAGGCTGTCATTAGAGTCACGACGAATATTGCGAATCTGGACTTTAGCTTCCTCGGAATATTTCCCGACAACTTTCACCAATTCTTTGCGTCGTTCTTCTGTCAGGGCAGGAATATTGATACGGATTACATTGCCATCACTTGAAGGCGACAACCCTAAATCCGCTTTTTGAATAGCTTTTTCAATATTTCCGGTAGCCGATTTGTCAAATGGAGTAATCACCAACAATCTTGCTTCAGGAGCAGAGACTGTCGCTAACTGATTAAGTGGTGTAGATGCGCCGTAATAATCCACAAAAACAGAGTCAAGCAATGAAGGATTGGCTCTTCCTGCTCTTACTGTTGCAAGATTTCTTGAAAAAGCTTGGACTGCTTTGGCCATTTTTTGTTGTGAGTTATTAATTATTTCTTGTGACATTGTTACTTCCCCCTTATTATAGTTCCGATTTGCTCGCCTAACACGGCTTTTTTGATGTTACCCTCTTCCATGATAGAGAAAACCAGTAAAGGTATATCATTATCCATACACAAAGTCGATGCGGTGGAATCCATTACTCCCAAGCCTTCGTTCAGGATATCAAGATAAGACAACTGCTCGTACTTTTTGGCATCCTTGTTAGTCTTTGGATCATCTGTATAGACTCCATCGACATTATTTTTAGCCATCAAGATGACATCAGCTTCTACTTCAGCAGCACGAAGTGCAGCTGTAGTATCAGTAGAAAAATACGGGTTACCGGTGCCAGCCGCAAAAATGACGACCCGCTTCTTCTCTAAATGCCGTATTGCTTTTCTTCTGATATATGGTTCGGCAACTTGACGCATTTCAATGGATGTCTGAACCCTGGTCGGGATACCATAATTTTCAAGGCTGTCCTGCAGCGCCAGCGAGTTCATTACTGTAGCGAGCATTCCCATATAATCAGCATTGGCCCGGTCCATTCCCATTTCACTGCCGACCTTGCCCCGCCAAATGTTGCCGCCTCCAACAACTACGGCTACTTCCACTCCAAGTTCCGCTACTTCCTTGACCTGTTGGGCAACTGATTGTATTACTTTTGGTTCTATTCCGTACCCCTGGTCTCCGCTAAGGGCTTCCCCACTTAATTTCAAAACGATTCTACGGTAGCGAGCTGTTGTCATAATTACCTCCAAAGTATATGTAGTTATTTTAAAATGAAATATTACGGAACACAAGCCTCACCTTAATTAATCCTGTCAGGCTGTATTTTGGTTTTATGCGGAAAAAGGGAACACTATGTGTCCCCCTCCTCAGCTGGTCTGTGATTATTTTTTCACTTGACTCATAACTTCTTCAGCAAAATTGTCTTCTCTTTTTTCCATGCCTTCGCCAACTTCGTAACGTACGAAGCCTTTCACTTCAGCACCTTTGTCGGCAACAAATTTCTTGACTTTTTGGTCAGGATCTTTAACGAAATTTTGTTCCAACAAGCAAATTTCTTCGAAGAACTTGCCAAGACGGCCTTCGACCATTTTTTCTACAATATGTTCAGGCTTGCCTTCATTAAGTGCTTGAGTTTTTAGTACTTCACGCTCTTTTTCGACTTCTTCTTCAGATACTTCATCACGTGAAACGTAACGAGGGTTTACAGCGGCTGCATGCATCGCAACATCCTTTGCTGCATCCTGATCAGTAGTACCTGCCAAAAGGGTCAATACGCCGATACTGCCACCCATGTGGATATAAGCACCGAAAGCATCATTATCGGTTTTTTCCAAGATAGTGAAACGGCGAAGAGAAAGTTTTTCTCCGATTTTGGCAATGTTGGAATTGATATATTCTTGAACCGTCTCTCCATCACCATGCAACTTTTGCTCTAGAGCTGCTTCTACGGATTCAGGTTTTTGCTCAATCAAGTGTTTTCCGAGTTCGGAAAGTACATTTTTGAACTGGTCATTTTTGGTTACGAAGTCTGTTTCACAGTTGACTTCCAATAGTACCGCACTGTTTCCTTGCACTTCGATATGAGCAGATCCTTCTGCAGCAATACGATCTGCTTTTTTGGCAGCCTTGGCAATGCCTTTTTCACGAAGGAAGTCGACTGCTTGATCGATATCCCCATCAGTTTCTTGAAGTGCCTTTTTGCAGTCCATCATACCTGCACCAGTTTTTTCACGTAATTCTTTAACCATTTTTGCAGTAATTGCCATTATATATTCCTCCTTATGGTAGGCATAATGATTCATTTGCCAATGAATGTTATGTTTTCTTAAAAAAAGGTGATAAAGAGTTCCCCCCTTATCACCCTCCAACTCTCTTACTCTGTTACAGTCTCTGCTTGATCAGCTTCGACTTGCTCGGATTCTTCTGTTACTTCTCCTTGTTTCGCTTCCAAAACAGCATCAGCCATTTTTGAAGTAAGAAGCTTAACAGCTCGGATGGCGTCATCATTCGCCGGAATTACATAATCGATTTCATCTGGATCACAGTTTGTATCAACAATACCCACAATCGGGATTTTTAATTTATGAGCTTCTGCTACTGCAATACGCTCTTTACGCGGATCGATGATGAACAATGCATCAGGAAGCTTGTTCATTTCTTTGATACCGCCAAGGAATTTAACAAGACGTTCTTTCTCTTTTAGAAGTCCGACTACTTCTTTTTTCGGAAGGACATCAAAAGTACCGTCTTCTTCCATACGCTCGATATCTTTCAAACGATTGATACGTTTGCGGATAGTCTGGAAGTTTGTTAAAGTTCCACCCAACCAGCGTTGGTTCACGTAGTACATGCCAGAGCGGATCGCTTCGTCACGCACAGACTCCTGTGCTTGTTTTTTTGTACCAACGAAAAGGATAGTACCGCCGTCTGCAGCAATATCTTTCACATATTGGTATGCTTCGTCGACCTTTTTCACAGTCTTTTGCAGGTCGATAATGTAAATGCCGTTACGCTCAGTGAAAATGTATTTTTTCATTTTCGGGTTCCAACGGCGTGTTTGGTGGCCAAAATGGACACCAGCTTCAAGTAGTTGTTTCATTGAAATAACTGCCATGAGTTTTTTCCTCCTAATAATGGTTTTTTTCCTCCGTCCATGTCATCTTCAAACAGAAACTAGCCTGGTGGCCAGCACCTTCCGTCCAAATCCAGGAACGTGTGTATTAACACCAAAAGTAAATATACCACATGAATTTTTTTCAATCAAGCAATAATCTTAGTTTTTTCGATAAAATTTCAATAAAAGTTCCACTTCTGTCTTTCCACGGTTAATTTTCCTGGCTATTTCTTCTAGTGAATGGCCCTGCTCATATAAAGAAATGACCATGCCAGCTTCCGATTGTTCAACCTTATCCCCCGATTGTGATGGCAGCGGTGGAGTGTATGGAGCGGAATAGCCGGCTGGTATGTCTCCCTTTTCGGCGTCTTTTCCGGATTTAGATTCATCCATATCCTTTTGTACGGGTTCGACATTCCTATGTCGACTGTCCCTCTCGTCCAACATGCTCTTCAATCTGTTATTCTCTTCTTTGATATCGTCCAGGAAACGATTGAGCATCTGTTCCGTTTCCTCAGCAGCACTTTTGGAATCTGTTCCGTTTGCCATGTTCTCAAGCTTTGTGTGAAGCTTTCTGATTATACTAAATGTAACCAGGTGCAACAACAAGCTAAGCATAATTAAAAATAGTAACATAAGACCCCTTCTCGTCGAATAATTTCCGGCTCTTGTTATAAGATTTAAATAATTGCTGATAAGCTTTCTTTTAGTTTAAAGATTGCTTTTCTGTGAATTTGAGAGATACGTGAAGTTGTCAAACCAAGCACTTCTCCTATTTCAGTCAGTGTCAACTCTTCTTTGTAGAATAGACTGATCACCAATTGCTCTTTTTCATTCAATTGCAATATCCGCTGTTCCAATTCCATATATCTTTCCTGTCTCAGCAAGTTCGATTCAGGAGAATAATCAGGATTATCCGGGATAACATGTCCGATCCCTTCTTTATCTTCATTCAAACTATCCTTTGGTTTCTCTTCCATGGACAACATGTTAGCAAACAATGTATCTTTGACTGCTTCTTCGACTTCATCTACTGAGATTCCAACTTCCTCCGCCAACTCAGCGGAGCTTGGCTGCCGTTGATATTTTTGCTGCAACAGCTGTGATGCCTGTTCCAACTTTTTTGCCCTGTCACGAATCGACCTTGGAAGCCAGTCTTCTTTGCGGAGACCGTCTATAATCACTCCGCGGATACGAAAAGCAGCATATGTATCAAACTTCAAATTCCGGTCCGGATCGAATTTTATCAAAGCATCATATAAACCCATTAGTCCCAGACTTTTAATATCATCTTTGTTGACGTTACCCGGCAGATGGACAGATATACGATGGACATGGAAATCTACTAGATACATATATTTTTTTATTAATCTTTCTGCAGTATCTTCATCCTGCTCCTTTGTCCACTTGTCCCATAATTGCTCCGCCTGAAGAAAAGATTGATCAGCCATAAATAATCCTCCTTACCGCTTACCATCTGATGGAATTTATATCTCGGATTCACCGGCATTGACTGTTCTGATTTTCAAAATTGTTGTTTCGGTATCAAATTCGATTGTCCGGCCGTTGTTCCCGCCTACTTCTTTTACTGTTACCGGAATCCTGTGAGAAGACAACGAAGCCAGTACTGCTTCTACATTCCGGGTTCCGATTCTGAGCATGTCGTCTGTTCCAGGGAATGAAAACATTTGAGCACCACCGGCTATTTTTGCTTTCATTGCAAATTTTCTTGCCCCCAAGGTCACTAAGTCTTCGACAAGTAAATCTATTGCTGTATCGGCATATTTGAAAGGATTGAAATCTTTGTTTCTAGATACCGTCGAATCAGGCAGCATGATATGAGCCAATCCTGCCACTTTCTGACCTGCATCATAAATAACGACCCCAACACACGAGCCGAGACCGATAGTCCTTAGAATCCCGGGTGCTTTCGCAATCTTCATATCCGCTATCCCGACTTTTACTACATTCATCAACTTCATTATTCTTGTATACCTAAAGCTTCAAATATTTTTTCGAATGAAGAAGGGTCGGGTAGAAAAAAGAAATGCCCTTGGATATGCTCATTATCCAATCCTTCTTCTTGTATGATCGTATCGACAATAATGGCATGGTCGCTTTCTTTCGATAACTCCAGCAATCCTTGCGGAAGTATGGCCCCTGCCATGTCTACTGATACAGAGGGAACAGTTTGCGACATATGCAAATTTGTAAAATCAGACAAAGAAGTCAAATAAGCACCTGATAGAATGTTCCCCAATTCTTGCAGAAGAGACCACTCCATATCGGAAAATACAGGATTCTCAGCCGACAACTTTTTATTTCCGTTTATATGTTGTACAAATCTGACTGCTTGTTCAGGAGTAAGGAGATAAAACATACTTCCGGGAGCTTCTCCCTCGACTCTCAGGTAAACCGCCACGATAACCTTGTCCGGTCCACCGATTATATCAGCGGCTTCCTCAAAACTGCTGATGCGTACAGAAGGTACTTCCATCGATATCCTTTTATTAACTATCTGCGACAAGGCAGAGGCTGCCCGTCCGGCCCCGAGATTACCGATTTCTTTCAATGTATCAAGTTGGTAATTTGTGAGTTTTTCTAAAAAAGACATAACATCGACCCGCGCTCTCTATGGAAATCTAACATTCTGATCATTTCTCCAGTTGTTCGATAATTTTCGAACTGATTGCATCCAAATCTTCCGAGTAATCAGTTAATCCCGTCCTCTTTACAGCTTTCGGCATGCCGTATACAACAGACGTGTTCTCAGATTCTGTCATTACAATTGTATCCATACTTGTCTCTTTCAGTTTAATTACTCCCTTTGCACCATCACTTCCCATCCCGGTCATCACAATTGCAATTGTTTTAAAAGTAGTTTGAGCAGCTATGGATTCAAACATTACATCTACAGAAGGTCGATGTCCTTTAACCGGATCACGCTGGCTCAATTTGACTGCCAAAGTTTTTCCTTTCTGGACAAATTCCATGTGGAATCCGCCTGGAGCAATATAAACTGTTCCGTCACGTAGAATATCGCCATTTTCGGCTTCTTTGACATTTATCTCAGCTATCATGTCCAGACGGTTTGCCAATGATTTAGTGAAATTAGGCGGCATATGCTGTACTACCACCACGGGAGCCGGCAAGTTCCTGGGCAACCCCCTCAAAACCATCTGCAGCGCCCTCGGTCCACCTGTTGAAGTTCCGATAGCTACTATGTATTTCTCTTTCCCGCCCTCAAAGGATGTTGTTGTAGGTGGCGCGAAACTATTCTTCTTTTTCATATTTTTGAAAGGGACTTGGGATGCCGCAAGCACTTTTTCGATTATTTCATCCTTGATTTTTTGAATATCAAGCGAAATCGACCCAGAGGGTTTAGGTATGAAGTCCACGGCACCTAATTCCATCGCTTTGATGGTGCTTTCCGCCCCTGTTTTCGTCAAGCTTGAGAGCATTAACACCGGTCGTGGAGAAAAACTCATTATTTCTTTTAAGGCTTGCAGGCCATTCATTTCAGGCATTTCTATATCCATTGTCACAACATCCGGATCAAATTCTTTCACTTTTTCCAATGCCGCTTTTCCATTACGTGCTGTATCCACTGCCGTTATATTTTCGTGGGAAAGGAGGATATCACTAAGCACCTTCCTCATAAAAGCAGAATCATCTACTATTAATACACGGATGTTTTTCATCATTTTTTATCTCTCCCGGAAAATTTTTCTCAATTTTGAAATAAACGATACAGAGCCGTCCGGCTCCTCTGAGATATTATCGACCGTATATGATTGAGCCAATTGTTGAAGTGCCGAGGAAACGGATGATTTCGGCTTGTGGATCAGATAAGGTGATTGTTCGATAACGGACTGGAAAACAACTTTGTCTTCAGGTAATATTCCAAAAGGTTTCACCTTTTTGTTCAAGAACCGTTCAACTACCATTTCCAACCTTTGCAATGTTTGCCTGCCTATTTTCTGACTGGTAGCCCGATTGACTAATACTCTGATCGATATGGAATATTTGCGACTTACCAAATACTTGATCAACGAATAAGCATCAGTCAAAGCAGTAGGTTCCGGGGTGGCAATAACTATGCACTCA
The DNA here is from genome assembly GCF_900156915.1 of Sediminibacillus massiliensis. Classification (GTDB taxonomy): domain Bacteria; phylum Bacillota; class Bacilli; order Bacillales; family Amphibacillaceae; genus Sediminibacillus_A; species Sediminibacillus_A massiliensis. The sequence goes on from NZ_LT732535.1 coordinate 685,167, forward strand.
TCAGCAGCAAACAGGAACCGGCTGCTTTCTTCTGTAATTCCTGCCCCCATGTCAAAAAGGATATAATCATATCTATAGAGTACATCATTCAATTGGGACAAAAAGAATTCAAATTGATGGGTATCCATTTCAAATAAATCAGATAGTCCTGTTCCACCCGCAATATATGAAATAGAGTCGGGTCCGTCTTCTATTACATCATCTATCGTTCTGTTTTTATAAAACATATCTAATAGAGAATTTTTAGAAGTTTGTCCAAGAAGGACATCGACATTCCCCATACCAATATCGAGATCAAAAATTAAAACTTTTTTCCTTTGCTTGCTAAGGGCAAGGGAAAAATTCACAACAAAATTAGATTTACCGACTCCGCCTTTCCCGCTTGCTACAGCGACTGTTTTAGCTTGACGGACAGCTATGCCGGCCAAACGGCGTCTTAATTTTTCTGCTTGATCCCGTTCATATTCATTCATCACGGAATTCTCCTGCAATGAGTCTGGATATATCAGCCAAATCAACTGCTTCTATGTCATCCGGTACTTCCTGCCCATTCGTTAAATAAGCAACGCCTAACCTTCCTTGCAAACACAAATTCAGAATAGAACCGTATGTGGAAGTTTCATCCTTTTTAGTGAAAATAAGCTGGTGGATGGGAAGTTTTTGGAACCTGGCCAGTATCTCTTCCAAGTCTTGATATTTAGCAGTCAGGGATAAAACCAAATATACGGCTGTGTTTCCTTCCAAAGAAATAATTTCCGTCAGCTCATCAATATAACGTTCATCACGGTAATTTCTACCTGCTGTGTCGATCAATACCAAATCATACTCCTCGAACTTTAATCTAGCTTGCTTGTAATCTTCCATGCTGTATGCTACTTCCATGGGAAGATTCAATATTTTTGCATATGTCTTCAGTTGATCAATTGCTGCTATCCGGTATGTATCCGTAGTGATCAATGCTACTTTTTTGTTTTCTTTTAACACAGCATCTGCAGCTATTTTTGCTATTGTCGTCGTCTTACCTACCCCAGTGGGCCCGACTAAATGGACGAATTTCTTATCGGTAAGAGAAGCTCCGAATTCCAAATCGCCCATCCGTGTAGAAACTTCATCAGAGAACATTTTTTTCAACTGTGAACTATTTATCTGATTACCGCCTTCGATTTCCTTTAGCAACATAGACTCTACAATTTGTTTCGCCGTCATTTCCGCTATCTGCTGGTTGAGTAAATGCTCATAGAATCGTTGGAACGGAATAGGATAAGAGGGGAGTCGGGAGCCTCTGTTCGTTTCCATCCACGATTTCAACATTCTAATTTCTTCTAAAATTGTTTTATTTGTTTCTTCGTGGTGACCCAAGTTTTTCGATTCTTCCAAAACAGCAGTATCTTTCTTCTTGGTTGTTCTGTTATTAAATTGGGATTCCGGCTGTGGATCCAAAGCAGCTATTACCTCAATATTCTTTTTTTTGAACATACCGAGGAAGCCTCCTAGGTAGACTACTTTAGAGTTTAAGATAACAGCGTCTGTCCCTAATTCCTTCCGGACCTTATTCATCACTTCCGGCATTGTTGGCGCTACGATTTTTTTTACCTTCATGCTACGTTCACCACCCCGACACTTTGCACCTCAAGATTAGGTTCTAATTCGTTATATGACAAGACAACAACCTGTGGCAAAAAACGATCTAAAAGTTGTTTTACATACATCCTGATAGAAGGTGCGCATAGAATAATAGGTATTTCTTCCTGCAATGACAATTGATCGACTTTTTCAGAAACGGACCGGACGATGGCCTGCTGTGACTCCGGATCCAGAGTTAAATAGCTGCCATGTTCTGTTTGTTGGATATTCTCGGCAATTTTTTGTTCTACTTCACTGGAAATAGTGATGACTTTCAACATCCCATCCTGATTCATATATTGTTTAGTTAATTGAGAAGCCAGGGCTTGTCGGGAATATTCGGCAAGCAGGTCGGTATCCGATGTCATTCTTCCAAAATCGGCCAGTGTCTCAAAAATCAGCGGTAAATTCCGGATAGATACATTTTCTCTGAGAAGTTTTGCAAGCACTTTTTGGATATCGCCAACTGCCAACGGTTCTGGGGTAACCTCTTCGACAAGGATAGGATATGTTTCCCTTAAATGATCAACCAACTGCTTTGTTTCTTGCCGTCCCAACAATCGATGGGCATGTTGTTTAATAACTTCTGTAATGTGTGTGGATACTACGGAAGGCGGATCTACCACCGTATATCCATTCATTTCTGCATCGTCCTTCGAGTCATCATTTATCCACTTAGCCGGAAGTCCAAATGCTGGCTCTTTTGTCTCTATACCATCGATTCCATCCTCGTCCATTCCAGGACTCATGGCCAGGTAATGATCCAACAACACTTCACCAGATGCAACTTCGTTTCCTTTAATTTTGAGTCGGTACTCGTTCGGATTAAGTTGTATATTGTCCCTGATCCTTACTACCGGGATCACCACACCGAGCTCCAATGCAAGTTGCCTTCTTATCATGACAATCCTGTCCAGCAAGTCTCCGCCCTGAGTTGTGTCGGCAAGTGGAATCAGCGCATATCCAAACTCGAACTCGATTGGGTCCAGACTTAACAGGTTAACGACGTTTTCAGGAGATTTCATGCTTTCACTCTCTGCCTGCTCTTCTTCCACTTCCTCTGGTATTTCTTTTTGCTCCACAGTTCTTGACAACCAATATGCACCGCCACCAAGGACCAGAGCAATCATCGTGGTCAGGAAAAAATTGATTGGTGTAAGACCAAGGAAAAAAATGGTTCCGGCTGCAATATAAAGAAGCTTTGGATACCTTAACAATTGTGTCGTCACATCTGTGCCCAGGTTCCCTTCGGAGGCAACTCTTGTTACGACAATACCTGTTGCTGTGGCAATAAGCAATGCAGGAATCTGACTTACCAATCCATCACCAACCGTCAGTTGCATATAGGTATTGACAGCCTCTTGAAATGTCATTCCCATTTGCACCATTCCAATGATCAAACCGAAAATGATGTTGATCAATACAATGATGATACCGGCAATAGCATCTCCTTTTACAAATTTACTCGCACCATCCATTGCTCCATAAAAGTCTGCTTCCTGTTCGGTTTTTTCCCTTCTTTCTTTTGCCTGTTGCTCGGAAATGAGTCCAGCGTTCAAATCTGCATCGATACTCATTTGTTTACCCGGCATAGCATCAAGGGTAAATCGGGCTGCAACTTCCGAAACCCGTTCCGCTCCCTTTGTAATAACAAGAAATTGGATGATAACCAATATTGTGAATACGACAAATCCGACTAATGGATTGTCTCCAATAACAAATGTACCGAATGTCTCTACTACGCCGCCCGCGTCTGCTTCAGACAAGATTGAACGTGTAGTAGAAACGTTCAAACCAAGCCGAAACAGTGTCATTAACAACAATAACGACGGAAATATAGAAAATTGCAGTGCCTCGGTCGTATTCATGGAAACTAATATTACAATTAACGCCAAAGAAATATTTATAAGGATAAATATGCTTAATAACCATCCCGGCAATGGAATGACCAACATAACGATAATAAGTATAACTCCTAATAACACAGATAAATCTCTAATTGCCATGTATTTCTCTCCTTAATTACTTCTTCGCCGTTTTCTTGTCCATTTTATAAACGTATGCCAAGACTTCTGCCACTGCCTGAAAAAATTCCTCGCCTATCGCTTCACCTAATTCGATATCATTATATAACCCTCTGGCAAGCGGTCTGTTTTCCACCATCGGGACATGATTAGCCTTGGCGATTTCACGGATCCTGAACGCAAGATGATCGACACCCTTGGCCACTACAAACGGAGCAGCAGCTTTAGTCTCGTCATATTTCACAGCAACCGCAAAATGAGTCGGATTCGTGATTACCACGTCTGCCTGCGGTATTTCACTCATCATCCGCCTCATCGCCATCTGCCTCTGCTTCTCCTTGATCTTCGATTTGATCAATGGATCCCCTTCTATATTCTTATGTTCATCTTTGATATCATTTTTTGACATTTTTATGCTTTTCTCATAGTCGTATTTCTGATAAGCGTAATCAATCACTGACAATAGCAATAGGGCTATCGATGCGGATATACCCATCATTACCGTTGTGTCACCAAAAAAAGCGAGAGAGTCATGAACACTCTTACTTGAAAGCAGCATCATATCTTCTTTCCGCATCCATAGAACAGCAAACGTTATCGCACCGATAAAGACAATTTTTAGAAGTGACTTAACTAATTCGACTAATGCCCTTGCCGAAAATATTTTTTTTGCTCCTTGAATCGGATCAATTTTATTCAACTTCATCTTTAAAGGTTCCCCTGTGAACAAAAAACCTATCTGCATAAAATTGGAAGCCAAACCTGCAATCACAGCAATTAGCATGACCGGCGCTACCACTTTCGCAATTTCCAGTGTAGATTCCAGAAACACTCGGTGCGTTGTAGATTCCGTCACTTCCCAGCTGATATATTCAGTAAATGAATGGTGGAAATAGTCCGTAATGACGTTTTTCAAGAAACTGCCGAGAGTTATGAATAGGATGAATACAAAAAATAATAAAATGGCAGTATTGACGTCCTGACTTTTGGCTACTTGCCCTTTTTTTCGGGAATCTAGCCTTTTTTTCGGGGTCGCTTTTTCCGTTTTCTCTCCGGAAAAAAATTGCAAATCCAGTTTTAACTCCATTTATGCACCCCCGAGTAATCCTAGCAAATTTCTCATTGTCTCCAACATGACCTCAAACAAGTTCTGTATCAGTATCATATATATAGCCATAGAAGGAAACAACACTATAAAACTGACTAAAATCTTCAATGGCAGGCCTACTACAAAGACGTTTAATTGAGGTACCGTCCTGGCAATGATGCCAAGAGCGATGTCGACCAGAAAAAGACATCCCACAACCGGAACAGCAATTTGAAATGCGATGATAAACATCCGGTTAAACGAATGAATAACAAAATCTGCTATAGCCGTTTCTTCAAAAGGCAAGTATCTATCCAAGGGGATTGTCTCATAACTGTAAAATATTCCGTCTATCATTAGATGATGCCCGTTCACAGCCAACAAAAACAGTAAGGCTATTGTATAAAAATATTGCCCCATCAAAGGGCTTTGGGCACCAGTTTGTGGATCGATGACATTCGCTATAGCAAAACCCATTTGAAAATCGATAAAACCACCCGCTATCTGAATAGCGGACAGGATGATATATGCAATCAGACCCAGTGAAAGTCCGACAATCACTTCTTTAATAAGCAATAGCGGAAACATTTCATTAAAAGCCAACTCAGGAATATCAACGGTATAAACCATGATCCAAGTCAGAAAGAAACTGAACCCGATTTTAAAATGGGTGGGCACGTTTCGATAGGAAAAAATGGGCAGGGTAACGAAAAAAGACGTTATCCTTACGAAAATCAATAAAAAAGCAGGTAAAATTGAAAAATTAATTAAGTCTAACATCACTTATCCCACAAACTGATTTAAATTTTGAAATATATTTGCCGTGAATTCCACCATTCTCGTTAGCATCCATGGTCCGAAAAAAACCAAACCGACCAGAACCGCTACAATTTTCGGAATAAAAGCAAGCGTTTGTTCTTGTATTTGAGTAGTAGCCTGGAAAATACTGACGACAAGCCCTACAACCAATGCAAGCAAGAGCAAAGGACCGGTGATCATCAAGACCGTATATATACCTTGCTGGGCAAGACTTATTACAAATTCACCATTCAAGTTACATTACCTCCTTCACCATTAGAAACCGTTCAACAAAGACTGAGCTATTAAATACCATCCATCAACCAATACAAACAACAAAATTTTAAATGGTAAGGATATCATCACTGGCGGTAGCATCATCATTCCCATTGACATGAGGACACTTGCGACTGCCATATCGATAACAAGAAAAGGAATGAAAATCATAAACCCCATTTGGAATGCAGTTTTCAATTCACTTATGGCAAATGCAGGCACCAATGTCGTCAAAGGGATATCCTGCACTGACTCAGGTGCTTCCATTTGGGCATAATCCATAAACAATGCAAGATCTTTTTGCCTTGTATGCTCCGCCATAAAGGACTTTATCGGTTCGCTAGCACTTTGATAGGCTTCTTCTAACCCTATTTCTTCATTTAGCAAAGGGGATAACGCTTCTTCATTAATTTCCTGGAATGTTGGTGCCATGATAAAAAATGTCATAAACAATGCAATGCCGATAAGAACTTGATTAGGAGGCATTTGCTGAGTTGCCAACGATGTTCGTACAAATGACAAAACGATTATTATCCTAGTAAAGCATGTCATCAATATTAAAATACTGGGCGCAAGGGAGAAGACGGTCAACAACAGCAACAATCTTACACTAGTCGAAATATCTTCCGGATTAGATCCTGAAAAAGCATTGATAAATTCATTCATTCCTATCGTCTTCCTTACTTTGATGACGTTCGATCATTTTTTTTCGTGCCAGGTTAATTCGATCGAGTTCCTTTTTATATATATCTGAAAAATTACTTTCTTTTTGATTACCCGGTTTCTTATTGATCAGAGCTGTTACGAAATTAGCAGGGTTCAACTCAGTCGTCTCCTGTTTCAACAAATCGTTTTTCGTCTTCTCGTCCGTGATTTCTGACAAAAGTTCAACATTGTCTCCTACGCCGATCACGTACACCCTATCTCCAATCCGGACTGCCTGAAGCGACTTTTGAGAACCAAGGGAAATGCCGCCGAGATTCTCAAGAGCCCTGACTTTCTGGAACATTTTGTTACGTCTGTTTACAAACTTCAACAGGAAATAAATCAATGCTAATACAAAAGCCAGAGATACCCCCAGTTTGAGAAAGCTTATAAACAAACTTTGTCCGGATTCTGAGTCAGCCAATGGTCTGTCATCAGACTGTGCAGGCTGTTCTTGCTCCGAACCTGGTACACACTCTTCCATATCACTGCCAAGACAGTCATCCACATTTGGAGCCGCAGCAGATACTTGATAGGAAGTTGCTGCCAATCCTACCGTAAAAACAAGGATGATTTGTATAAATAAACGTTTCACAACCATACACCCAATACTTAGTCCAAAACTTTTTGGATAGCTTCGATTACTCTGTCAGCCTGGAACGGCTTGACAATAAAATCTTTCGCTCCTGCCTGAATGGCATCAATTACCATGGATTGTTGGCCCATGGCGGAACACATTAATACTTTAGCATTGCTGTCTACTGCCTTTATTTCTTTCAAAGCTGTAATTCCATCCATTTCCGGCATGGTGATATCCATTGTAACTAAATCAGGTTTAAGTTCCTGATATTTCTCAATAGCCTGGCTCCCGTCCTGAGCTTCACCGACTACCTCGAATCCGTTTTTGACTAAAATATCTTTAATCATCATTCTCATAAATGCTGCATCATCTACAATTAACACTCTTTTTGCCATTTGGCTCTCCCCCATGCTTAGCTTAGTTTAATTTTTTGATTCGGTCAGTTTGACTTATAATGTCTGTGACCCTTACTCCGAAGTTTTCATCGATTACGACCACTTCACCTTTGGCTATCAACTTATCATTGACATGAATGTCTACAGGTTCGCCTGCCAGTTTATCCAGTTCAATAATAGACCCGGAAGACAGTTCAAGGATTTCTTTGACAGATCTTTTTGTCCTCCCCAACTCGACTGTGACATTCAAAGGAATATCCATTAACATATCTAAATTTCTTTGTTCCTGAGCAGGTAAATCATAAGGTTCGAAAGAAGAAAACTCAGCTTGTTGTACATTCGGTTTGATAGTCTGTTGATGATTACCGTCTTCTCTGCTGTTTGTTCTGTGACTGTTATACACAACCTGCTCATTCTGTGGTCTGTCATGGGCTGGAGCGGATTTTGAATCAAGGGAAGTCTGCTCACTTTCCGATGATCCCGGCCCTTTTACATCTGGTCCTGATGGCTCAATCTCTGGATTCATCAATTGATCTACCAACTGCTTCGCAAACGGAACAGGCAGCAATTGCATGATGTTGGAATCAATCAAATCTCCTATTTTCAGTTGAAAGGAAACTTTCACAAAAATATCATGCTGGGAGAATTTATTTATCCGTGATTCATTTTCCATATCTATCATACTGATAGAAGGAGGGGATATGTCGACTTTCTTGCTGAATACTGTCGACATACTGGTTGCTGCTGTTCCCATCATCTGATTCATGGCTTCCTGTACGGCGCTTAAATGAATCTCATTTAATTCTCCAGAGGCTGACTGTCCATCCCCGCCAAGCATAAGATCTGCGATTACAGCGGCATCACCTGACTCAATAACAAATAAATTCACCCCGGAGAACCCTTCTGTGTATTCTACTTCCACACCAACATTCGGTTCCGGAAATTCAGATGACAAATTGTCTTTGCTGATAACCGAAATCTCAGGAGTGGTTATTTCAACCTTCTGATTAAGCAAAGTCGATAAAGTGGTTGCAGAACTCCCGAAAGAAATATTGCCTATTTCCCCTAAGGCGTCTTGCTCTACTATAGATAAATAATCTTCCACAGGGGGATTATCAGTTGTACGTATGTCTTGCCTGGTTTCCTGCTCGTTGTCATCTTCTGTATTTTTCAACAAGGCATCGATTTCTTCTTGTGATAACATGTCATCGTTCATCCTCTTGATTCCCCCCTCTTATTTCTTCCAGAATTTGGACGGCCAATTTTTTTCTATTTTGGCCGGGTTGTCCTAAAAACTTTGGCTGGCTGCCGATTTTCAAAATTAATGGATCATCAATCGCCTGGTCTAGCTGGATGACATCATCTTTTTTCATGTTGAGCAAATCGTTTATGCTGATTTTGCTTTCCCCTAAAATCGCTCTCACATCCACTTTTGCTTTTTCTATATTTTTGGCTAAATCGCGATATTCTTCTGGTTTTGGTTCCTTCGAACTTGTCTGCATCCAATAATGTACAGACAACTTCGAGATTATGGGTTCCAGTACAACGTGCGGAATACAAATATTGATCATTCCGCTGCTTTCCCCAATCGCCGTATTCAAAGATACTACGATCACTGTTTCGTTTGGTGAAACCAATTGCATAAATTGAGGATTCACTTCGAATTCTTCCAAAACCGGATCAATTTCAATTACAGAGCTCCATGCCTCTCGGAGATTTTCCAGCGCTTTTTCGAACAGTTGCGACATAAGCTTTGTTTCTATTTCCGTAAGACTTTCCACTTTGTTCAAACTGCTGCCCCTGCCTCCTAACAGCCTGTCAAGCATTGCATAGGCCACATTGGGGTTGAATTCGAAAATCATCCTCCCATTCAATGGAGCGACACTGAAAATATTTAAAATAGTCATCTTAGGTACAGACCTGATAAACTCTTCATATGGTATTTGATCTACAGATGCAACAGAGATTTGGACGTATGTCCGTAGTTGAGCCGAAAAATATGTAGTCAATAATCTGGCGAAGTTTTCATGAATCCTTGACAAACTCCTGATTTGGTCTTTTGAAAACCGTAGTGCCCGTTTAAAATCATAGACCCTGACTTTTTTCTCTTCTTTTTCCTGTTTTAGTTGATTTGGATCCATCTCACCCGACGAGAGCGCAGACAGTAAATCATCTATTTCATTCTGTGACAGCACTTCATCAGCCATTCAAATCACCTCCGCCCCGGAGTATAATACCTTTACTGCAATACTTTATTGATGGTGTATACATCGGTAACTTTTCCTTCTAGCATAACTTCATTTAGCTTGTTTTTCATTGCTGTCTCCAATTGGCTCAAACCGGATTTAAAATCTTCCCGGTTCATACTGGCAAGTTCTTTTATGAGAATGTTTTGTAACTGAAATTCTCTTTTTTCGATTTCTTCTTTTGCATCATGACTGTCTGTTACAACCTGAAATTGAATCCTTACAAAACTTCCATCCTCAAGATCGGTGTTTATTTCTGAAGTCTGAAAGGAATTTTCCACTACTTCATCCAAAGTAGGCTCCCCTGACGCCTCCTCTTTACCTGAGACTTTCAGGATGATCACTAATGCGGCAATCGCCGCGACGAGCAACAATACAAGAAATACAACGAGTGTTTTCATTAACTTAGATGTCATTAGAATCACCTGCTTGCGTCAAACATGCTGCCAGTCCTATCTTTTTATAGAATTGGAAGATAAGTTTGTTGACTTCTTCTTCCTGTTCTTTAACCACGATCTTTTTGCTGTTTAATAGAGTTATAGTAGTATCCGGCAGTGACTGAACTTGTTCAATATACAGAGCGTTCAAAGTAAAAATTTCACCGTTTAGCCTAGTGACTTTAATCATATATGGAGGGGACCAGGGTCCCCCACCCCCTTACTATCTATCGTTTTAAGTTAACAAGTTCCTGCAAAATTTCATCAGAGGTAGTGATAATTCTGGTATTCGCCTGGAAACCTCTTTGCGATGTGATCATTTCGGTGAACTCTTCTGCCAAATCGACATTTGACATCTCCAGTGCACCAGAAACAACCGAAGCCGACCCTTCCTGGCCTGGTTCTACTAAATCACCGATTCCGTTAAACACGCCATCATCCGTGAAAATACCTGCATTGTTGGTCAATTGGAAAGTATTAGAACCGATTTTTTGAAGGCCGCCCGGATTTGAAAATTTAGCCAGCCTGATTTGTCCAGCGTCAATTGTATCTCCATTGGCAGCCACGTAAGTCACCATACCATTACTTTGAATACTGAAGCTCTCGGCATCTTCCGGTATGGAAATCGCCGCCAGATTATCGACGCCGTCCGGATCGTTCGGTTGATTGTTCCCTAATAGATAACTGCCATCCGAATTGACAATATAACCATCATTGTCAAGATAGAAGTTTCCTGCACGGCTGAAGCTCATTTCAGACTGGCCGAAGTTAAAATCACTTTCATTGTCCAAATTTTCTCCCAACACAAACATTCCATCCCCTTCTAGGGCTAAATCAAGCGGGCGATTAGTTGTTTGCCTGTTACCTTGTGTATGTATATTATCTACAGAGCCTACTTGCGAACCCAAACCTACTTGTGCCGGGTTTATACCACCGCGAAGCAGATTTCCGCCTTGTTGTACTGGACCCTCTGCCCCCGACAGACTCTGACTCATCATATCCTGAAATGTAACTCTCCCCTTCTTGTATCCTGAAGTGTTTACATTGGCAATATTATTACCGACAACATCTAATTTTGTTTGAAAACCTTTCATTCCGGAAATCCCTGCGTACATTGAACGTAACATTGACCTTCATCCTTTTTTTAAAAATTTAGTTATAAGCTGCTGTGGTCGATCGGCAGCTTTGAGGCTTCCCAGATAATGGGTCCGGCCTGTTCCCTTTTGACAATAGTGCCTTTGATAATCGTAAGATAAGGTTGGTTGCTTTCCTTCTGTCCAAATCTGTAAGCATTTTAAGGTGTTTACCATCGACCATCATAACTGCTCTGTCCACCGCTAGAGTTTGTTACTTTGCTTCTAAAATTTTTATGATATTTTACTCCACTGTTCGGAATTAATGTCTATATCTCTAATCAGCTAGTCTTGGTTTGCGAGTTTAATTATTTTAAACACTTAGCATTAATAAACTCTTTTTTTTCAAAAGAGATGGAAGAAGACTGGATATACTCATGACTAAGATTGTTTACTTGAATACATCTGGTAGATTCTGAAGTTCATTAAACCTGCAACTAATCTAGATTAATGCTGCTTACTTTCAATATAGAATCAGCATTGACTTCCTCGCCGTTTTTCAACTCCAGTACAGCTTGTCCGTCAGACTGTCTGACAGCAATCACTTCACTCTTGCTGTTTTCTTCCTTTGACTCTTGTTGATAAGTTACTTCCTGACCAATTAAATGGCTATATTGAATCACTGGTGTCACTTGTTGAGATTTTGCCATTTGATCAATCGACTTAGACATGTTCATCATTTGTTCCAGTGAAGAAAAACTGGCCATTTGGGAAATGAACTCCTTGTCTTCCATCGGATTTAACGGATCTTGATTTTGAAGCTGGGCCATCAATATTTTCAAGAACTCATCTTTGCCTAAGTCGGTACTCGTCGTCCCCCTCGATTGATTGCTCAAATAATAACCCGGGTCGATTTTTGTCATCATTACACCTGCGCTTTCTCATTCATCAATAGTTGATGGAAAACTTCTTCTTTTCCTTCTCCATCCTCGGATTTTTCTTCTGATGATTGTTCTGTGTCATCCTTAAACGACTGGTTCATTCCCTCTTTGTCGCTTTCTCGTTCAGCCTCATATGTAAAATCCTGCTGAAAAAGTTGAGAATCTTGTTTTTCGATCACTATTTGGTGGGGAGAAAACATCGGCCTGAGCTGGTGCATACTGCCTTCAAGCATCTCCTTGGCAGCAGCTGTCGTCACCGTCATCTTTACGATCATTTCGCCATTAGTCTGCGTTAATTTTACAAGCACTTCACCTAATTGTGCAGGACGGAGTTTCAGTAATAGTTCTGTACTGCCGCCTTCCTTCATGAAGCTGCTGGATTTTAATACAGACTGGAAGTCATCGATTAAACTTTTTTGTAATTGATCCTGATTACCGGTATTATTGACATGCACAATATACTGTTCAATCTTGGACATAGGGAGATGTAATGTGGACGCAGAACTTGGCGCTACCGAAAACTTTTGCTCTTCAGTGTACTTTGACAATGCCTGAGAAATCCATTTCCCGATTTCTTTGGAAGTTATAACAGCATCGCTGCCATATTTCTGAAGGTTCAAATTAGAATGACGTTTCTCGAATTTATTAAGTATCTGCGACCAGGTCATGGCTAGTTTTTTCTCTTTCCCATCCACTGTTTCCAATAAAGGAGGAAGATTATTTCCAGTCGCTTGCTTTTCAAGCTTGGACCATTGCTCCATTATCCTGTGCAATTGAACTTCCTGTTGTTTGTTTGGAGGTTTATCGCTATTTATTAAACCTTCTAAAATCCCTTTAGCCTTATTCCATAGTTCTGCTAGTATCTTGTTTTCTTCCATCTTACTGATTGAACTATCGACTTTTTTGTTACCGAGTTGCAAAAGTCCCATGTCAAAACCCTGGGAAACAGGTAGCTTGGTATTATCACCCTGATTCAAAAGAGGCGATTCCTTAAAATCACTAGAATTCTGCAGGGAGGCTGACTCGCCAGAAAACGCTGAAGATAGTGCCAACAAATCCTCAAGTGGGATGTCGGTGACCAATTCGCCCGGATCCTGGCTCATTAGTTTTTCCTGAAGTTCCACAGGCATTTTTTTCAATAACTCGTCTACTGTCTTGATAGCTCCCCTAGAACTCGCCGGTGAGTTGTGATCTTGCTGTTGTTTCAGCAAGGAAGTCAAATCTATGGAAATTTCCTCTGAGACTTCCTTGTCCTCAAGAGATGTATGTCCAATCAAACCTAGAATATCTTCAAAAGACAAATTTTCCTTTTCATTTGAAGTATCGTTCTGGGAAAGGTTCTTATCCAATGGAAATTCTCTTGGCATTTTGTTAGAGACTAGTGTCAACATTCCATTATCCAACATTTCACCTCCTTTCCGGTGATACCGTTATTGCCTTTCATCAAGATAATCGTTTGCAATCTTGGCTGCTTCTTCTGGATCCATCGCCCCAAGTATCTCTCCCCGGTCTTTTCCACTCATCGTTTCCAACACCTCGACAGCCTGTCCATTTTCTAGTTTAGTCAGTATCATTGCTGCGCTTTCTGCCTCCATATTTCTGAGTGAGGAAGCAAGTTCTTTTACAACATCCCTTTCTTCTTTCTCTTCTATGTCCAGACTCTCTGACTGTTTCTTACTTTCCATATCTTCGTTCAAGTCTTCGATTGTCTTTTCCTGGAAAGCAATTTGACCTGTCAGTTCTTCAATTTCGTCGTTTTTTTCTGCAATCAAACCTTCCAGTTCTTTTACTCTGCTGGCATGAACTGTCTCTTCGTTGTCTGAGCTTTCTACATAAGAAGCGACACCCGGCACACTTCCGGCATACTTACTTACCGCCCCTCTGACATCTACTCCTAAAGCAATCAGAATGACAATTGCTACTGCAGCAATCAAAATGACGGATAAGAGCAGCCATAGCAACCACTGAAAAAGTCCTTTTTTCTTTTCTGTTTTTTGGTTAATGGGTTTAGCCATATACTCACCTGACCCTGTGATTTAGAAAATGTGTGACAGAAATCTCATCCATTTGTTTGTTTTCCGTCTCTCTTTTCCACTCTGACTTCTTATCTTTTTGAAATTCGATCAATTTTTCATATTTTTTTGCCTCTATAAACGATTCTGTTAATTTCCCTTGCTGCGAGACCATTATGTTTCTTGCATCTTCAACTGAATATTGGAGCTTGACAATTTTCTCTTTCAATGAGTTCAAATAACTTACTTGAGACGTTATAGCCTGCACCGGAAAAGAATCATTCAAACTAGATTGGTATGCTTCCTCTGCTTTTTCCTTTTCTTTCAACAAATGGTAAAGTTGTGAAGCCACTTTCTCAAAATTATCGGCAGATTGCTGGTAAGCTTTCTGTGCCCGTTTTTTTTCAGATAAGCGGATGTCCAATATTTTTTCCATTGTTTTTTCCCTGACCACTAGGCAATCCTCCAAAAGATCATTTAGCCCCTCACATTATCCATCAGTCACAAACCCAGGTTTTCCAATTGCTTTAAAGCTTCTCCATCAGACACCTGCTCATTTGTTCCTTGTTTCAAAAATTGAATAATCCTGCTATTAAATGAGATTGCTTCATCTATCTCTCTGCTAGTCCCCCGTTTATATGCGCCGATTTGAATCAATTCCTGATTTTCTTCATAAGTAGCCAAGAGGGATCTTGTCCTTGTCGCCAAAGAAAGGTGTCCCCCACTTACAAGCTGCGGCATCACCCTGCTCACCGATTTCAACACATTAATTGCCGGGAACCGGCCTTGCTCCGCCAGTTTTCTATCTAAAATGAAATGACCATCCAAAATACCGCGGGTCGTATCTGCAATCGGTTCATTAAAATCGTCTCCATCGACCAGTACTGTATAAAAAGCAGTAATGGAACCTTTTTCATTAAGACCCGTTCTTTCCAGTAACTTTGGCAATATCGCAAACACAGAAGGAGTATATCCTTTGGTTGTCGGGGGTTCTCCGGCAGCCAGGCCAATTTCCCTTTGGGCCATTGCCACCCTCGTTACTGAATCCATCATCAGGTTGACACTATATCCAGCATCACGGAAATATTCACTCAATGCCGTTGCCGTATATGCCCCTTTCATTCTCATCAAAGCTGGCTGGTCAGAGGTTGCAACCACAACGATCGACCTTTCCAGCCCTTCTGGTCCCAAATCATTTTGGACAAACTCTTTCACTTCTCTCCCACGTTCTCCGATTAAAGCAATAATGTTGATATCAGCGTTGCTGTTCCTGGCAATCATACCGAGCAATGTACTTTTCCCGACACCACTGCCGGCAAAAATGCCGACACGCTGACCTTTTCCTACTGTCAGCAGTGTATCGATCGACTTTACTCCCGTACTTATTTGATCTTTAATTACTGGCCTGTCCAATGGATTGGGCGGATTTTGTTCGGATGGATAGGAAGTAAGACCTTTTGGAAGCGGTGAACCATCCAAGGGTTTTCCCAAAGAGTCTATGACCTTTCCAATTAATCCCCTTCCAACTTTTATTGTAAGTGGCTGTCCTGTCGCTTCCACAAGACATCCCGGCGCTACATCTTTTAATGAATCATATGGCATCAATAAAAGCTTCTCATTATTAAAACCGACTACTTCTGCGGGGATTTTCTTTTTATTCAATCCATTCGGGTGTATGTAACACACGTCTCCTATACTGGCTTCAGGGCCCTGAGACTCGATCATCAACCCAATTACTCGCTGGATTTTGCCTAGCCGTTTATAAGAATCCATCTGCTCGATGGATTGCAGATAATTTTCAACTTTCATCTGAATTCTCCCTTGAGATTTCAAAAAGTTTTTCTCTTATTTCTATCAGCTGGGTGTCGACGCTGGCATCAATTCTTCCAAAAGGAGACTCAATGATGCAACCGCCTTTCTTCAATTGACTGTCAGGGTAGACACTTAGTTCTGCATCTCCCTTTGTAATGGATTGGAGTTCGTCCTTCTGGTCTAAGACGAGCTTATATTCCTCCGGACTGGAATAAATGGTGATACTCTTTTGTTCTTTTACTTCTTGAATGGCAGCTTTGACGATATTCAAATACGCTTCTCCATTCAGCTCTGTTTTTATGATTTTCCCGGCAGCTTTCATAGCCAATTCAAGAATTACTTCTTCACTTGAATCCAAGGTCGTCAAATAATCTTTCTTTGCCTCGTCCAACACTCTTTGTGCTTCCTCTATTAAACGGCCCTGCTCCTTCAATCCTTCTTGTTTTCCGATTTCGATGCCTTCCAAATACCCTTCTTTTTTTGCCTGGTCGGATAACTGATGTCGTTCTGATTCCCAAGCCTGTTTCTGCTTGGTTATTCTTTCGTCGGCCTGTTTTATCAGATTTTCCGCGTCATGTTTGGCTTTTTCAATCAGTTGCTCTGCCTCTTGAAGTTTCTCAGCAGCCAATCCCTCGTCATGATCGTTCATTTCCGTGTCGGAAACTCTCCTTTGCATAACCGGTTTTAACCCTATTATTCTACTTGGGTGATCTTTCTTGTACTGACTTGCCGATTTATACAATGATATCGTCACCTCCGCCTCTGGCGATGACTATTTCTCCCAGTTCTTCCAATCTTCTTATAACAGACACAATTTTCGTTTGGGATTCCTCCACGTCACGAAGCCTGACAGGACCCATAAATTCCATCTCTTCTTTGAAAGTCTCCGCCATTCTGGTGGACATATTGTTGAAAACCACTTCTTTAACCTCTTCGCTGGCCACTTTCAAGGAAAGTTTCAAATCATCATTGTCGACTTCCCTGATGACTCTTTGAATAGCCCTGTTATCCAAGGTAACAATGTCTTCGAAAACAAACATCCGTTTCTTAATTTCTTCTGCCAGCTCAGGATCTTGAATTTCCAGGGAATCCAGAATGGTTCTTTCGGTGCTCCTGTCCACACCATTCAGCACTTCCACAACTGCCTGGATACCACCAGTCTGTGTGTAGTCCTGGGTCACTGTCGTAGAGAGTTTCCGTTCCAAGACTTGTTCGATTTCATAAATGATTTCGGGAGAAGTAGAATCCATTACAGCTATCCTTTTAGCAATGTCCGCCTGCATCTCCTGGGGCAGTTCGGACAATATTTGACTAGCCTGTTCAGCTTCCAGATAAGACAAAACCAACGCAATCGTCTGGGGATGTTCATTTTGGATAAAATTCAATACTTGGGACGGATCGGCTTTCCTGGCAAAATCAAAAGGCTTTACTTGCAAGGATGTAGTCAATCTGTTTATGATGTTCGTTGCTTCCTTTTCCCCCAACGCTTTTTCAAGTACTGTTTTGGCGTAATTGATTCCGCCTTGGGATATATAATCCTGTGCAAGCGCCAGCTGGTGGAATTGCTCGATAACTTCTTCTTTTTGAGAAGCATCTACCTTCTTGACCGAGGAGATCTCCAATGTCAACTTTTCGATTTCTTCTTCCGTTAAATGTTTATATACTTGGGCGGAAACCTCAGGCCCCATTGAAATCAACAACAAAGCAGCTCTTTGTCTTCCCGATAATTTTTCTTTATGTCTTACCATTTAGATTGCCCCCTATTCATCTGCAATCCAGCTTCTTAAGAGTTTAGCGAATTCATCTGGTTTTTCATTAGCCAGCTTTTCAAGCTGTTTAGTCCGTATGGAGGCATCTGTATCAGCTGCTTCCTCCAATTCCGGAACTTCGCGAGGTTCCGTCGAAAAGGAATGCTCGAACAATTCATCTTCCACCTCTTCTTCTTTGTTCCTTCGCTTGAACAACAGAAATAACAGAATGAAAATGATCAACAACAGTACTGCTCCGGCAATATAATACCAGAATGGCTGAGAACTCTCGGCAGCAACAGTTTCTTCCTGCTGTCCATTGAATTCTTGGAAAACAATCGATGTTTTCTCTTCTGGTGTAACTTGTCCATATTCTTTATCGATCGAAGTGGTAATAATAGAATCCAATATGGAGGCTATGCCTTCCTCTACCGATTCTTCTTCGGCGGGCGACAAGTATTCCACTTCACCATCCGGACCTGAAGTTTTTGTATTGTCTACAGCAATCTGGATACCCAAATCTCTTATTTTATATGGGCTCTCTACAATATTTTTCTTAATTCGGTTAAATTCATTGTTTACTGACTCCTGAACACGTTCGTAATCGCCGTTCTGGCCATCTTCCCCGGCCGGATAATCAGGAATATCTTCTTCCCCGGTACCGGCAACACCGCCATCGGGCGGAGCGCCTTCGTATGTTTCCTTGATCGTTTCGACGCTGACCGGCAAGCCTTCCATATTCTCTTCGTCAACAGGTGTCACGAGCTCTTCCACTCTGTTTTCCTGTGTGAAATCAATATCGGCTGTCACCGAAGCAACCACTTTTCCTTGCCCAACCATCATGCTGATCATTTGCTGAACACGACGTTGTATATCTCTTTCAATATCTTTCTTTACTGTCTGCTGATATTCATAGGTGTTGCTTTGATTTGCGGTTTCTGTACTATTCAGATCGAAATACTCAAAATTTTGATTCATGATGGCTATATTTTCCGCTGGAAGGTTCGGAACAGTTTTGGAAACCAAGTGATAGAGAGATTGTATTTGACTGCCTTCCAATTGGTAACCAGGTTGTGTATTGATAACAATCGAAGCAGAGGCCTCGTTTGTCTGTTCGCTTGCAAAAACAGCCTCCTCCGGCTTGTTGATCATTACGTTTGCATCCTCAATTCCATCAATACTTTTGATCAAATTGGCAACCTCAGACTGCATTGCGTCTAACTGGATTACATCGAACTCTTTGTCGGTCATTCCCCATGAGACATTATCACTGAAAAAAGAGTAATCCACATTTCCGGTTTTCGGAAGCCCTTGGGCTGCCAAGTCTACCAAAAGAGAGTCAACGTTCTCACCGGGAACCAGAATCGTTTTACCACCATCCTGTAATTCATAGCCAATTCCTCTGGCATCCAACTCACCTTTTATTTGCCCTACTTCTTGCAATGATAGATTGCTGTACAGTGGGACCATCCTTGTATTTCCCGCCAATGCTGTCCCTACTGCAACCAAGAGGATAACCAACACAATTCCTCCGCCCAGAAACCATTTAAAAGTACGAGACTTGGAATTCCAAAAATCCATTGTTTTTTCTCTATATAATTTGTATTTTTGCTTCATTCATTTGCCTCCAAAAACAGTCACTTTTCTTCAATAGGAAGCTGTTATAATTTTTTATTTATTATTATGTTTAATATGTACAAATTACGGGAATAGGTTCTTGGGGACGTGTAAACTCCCCTATCATATAAAATTAAAATTCCCTGCTTTATAATTTTAAAAAAGATTACTACACTTGCATCCTGATTATTTCGTTATAAGCATCGATTGCTTTCTTCTGCAGCTCAACAGCTGTATTCAGGGTGACGCTGGCTTTTTGTGCAGTGATCATTACATCATGTAGGTCGTTGATTTCCCCGTTCGCAAGCGCATTAGTTTTTTTATCTGACTCCAACTGGGTACGGTTCAATCCATCGATCGCATTTTTCAAACTTGCTGCGAACTCGTTTTGTGCTTCTGCAGGTGTCGCTTTATGTGATATTCTCCCCTGATTCGTAACTGCAGACATTTGGAGACTAGGAACATTTATTGGGTTTGCCATTTCTCATCCTCCTGATTACTTTCCAATTTCCAGTGCTTTTTGCAGCATGCTTTTACTGGCATTCATAGCTGTTACATTTGCTTCATAAGATCTTGTCGCACTCATCATATCGACCATTTCTTTCAATGGATCTACATTCGGCAATTCTACATAGCCGTCCTGGTTTGCATCAGGATGGTTAGGATTAAAGACTACCTTGAACGGTTCATCGTCTTCTGTTATCTCACTCACACGTACACCCTGTCCTGGTCCGGACGATCCTCCGGCAGCCCTCTGTAAATAGTTGCTGAACGGTGTCTCTTTGGCTTGAAAAGAAGTAAGCTTGCGCCTGTATGGTTCATATTCGCCATCTTCGTTTATCCTGGCCCTGGTTGTCTCTGCATTTGCTATGTTCGAAGATATAGTATCCATTCTCAATCGTTGAGCCGTAAGAGCGCTGGCACTATTATTAATCGAGTGAAATATACTCATGGCTATCTTCCTCCCTTGATGACAGTTTGAAGACTATTAAATTTTCCGTTAATTCTATCAACCAGCCCTTGATAATAGATTTGGTTTTTGGCCAAATCGGTCATTTCTTTGTCAATATCAACATTATTGCCGTTGTGGTTATACGTTGTATTGGGATTTGTTACGACCTGAAAGGAGGATAGTCCACCGTTGGAATGGAAAGGGATATGTTTAGGATGAGTGAGTTTTGCTTGAAATTCGCCGCTCATTTCTTTCTCTAAAACGTTTTTGAACTGGACAGTTTGTGCTTTGTAATCGGGTGTATCAACATTTGCAATATTATTGGAAATGGTTTGATTTTTTAGTGAGGAATAATTCAAAGCCGATTCCAGATTGTTTATTGTTTTTCCGAATAACGCCATTTTTGAATAAAACCTTCTTTCCCTTAAATTACTAAAAACAGTCAAAAAACGACCTTCTTCTCCGAACATTGTAATTTAATTTATGTAGAGTGTCTATGAAATTTTTGGAAATACAACTTTAGGTCTGTATTGACTGGAATTTTCATAGGACCAAAGAACCGCGTATTTTTGATTATTTTAGCCTATTTTGTCGAACCATGCCTAATTATATATCAACATAAATGCCCAGGGCAAACATGATTTTTAAAATTCCTGGAATTTTTTTCTGAAAATCACAAAAACTTCATATAAAAAAAGCCGCTGATATCAGGTTTTTCACCTGTTTATCAGCAGCTTTTTTATTTTTTTCCACAATTCTAACTTGATTTCAATTTTTTCAATTCAATAAGGAACTTTCCGTTCAATACTTTGATGTAAGTGCCCTTCATGCCAAGTGATCTTGATTCAATTACTCCTGCACTCTCCAATTTCCTTAATGCGTTAACGATGACAGAACGCGTGATTCCGACACGATCGGCAATCTTACTTGCAACAAGCAGCCCTTCATT
Source organism: Sediminibacillus massiliensis (assembly GCF_900156915.1). Classification (GTDB taxonomy): domain Bacteria; phylum Bacillota; class Bacilli; order Bacillales; family Amphibacillaceae; genus Sediminibacillus_A; species Sediminibacillus_A massiliensis. The sequence goes on from NZ_LT732535.1 coordinate 706,442, forward strand.
TCCATCAAGTTCTTCAAAGATGTGCTCAATTGCTTCCAACTCGCTATATGATAAAGAACTGATAGCCATTTGTACCACGGCTTTACTTCTTGCTTCCATCTCGATTTCTTCTGTTTTTTCATGAAGAATCTCCATTCCTACTACCGTTGCGCCATATTCAGCCAGCAGTAGATCGTCTTCATTGAAACTTTGGGTCAACCTGCTTAAGATCAATGTACCGAGTCGTTCACCACCGCCAATGATAGGCACAATCGTAGTCAAACCATTTTGGAACAGTTCTTTATTTTCCTCCGGGAAAGCAGTGTATTTGCTATCTATATCCAGGTTGGCAGTGGTTTCCTGTACCCCGAACAAGCTATCGGTATATTCTTCCGGAAACTGTCTTTCTTCCAACATGGATTTCATTCTTTCGTTTTCTATTTGCTGATTGATGGCAACCCCAAGTAATTTCCCTCTTCTGCTTACAACGAATATATTAGCAGTAATCGTATCCCTTAATGTTGCTGACATATCATTGAAATCCACTGATTTCCCCGTAGTTTTTTGTAACATTGAATTGATTTTTCTTGCACGATCTAATAATTCCATATTCGATCGATCCTCCAATCGTGTAATGATTATAAAATATATTGGCTTAAATCTTTGTTCTTTGCTATAGAGCCTAGCTTATCGTCGACATATTGAGGAGTGATCTCTATTTTCTCCATAGTAATATCCGGAGCTTCATAAGATAAATCTTCCAACAATTTTTCCAGGATAGTATGAAGCCTTCTCGCCCCAATGTTATCCGTTTCCTGGTTCACTTCATAAGCTACCTCCGCAAGTCTGGTAACAGCATCGTCAGAAAATTCAACATTTATACCTTCTGTGGCAAGAAGAGCCTGATACTGCTTCAACAATGCATTGGAAGGCTCGGTCAGAATGCTTCTGAAATCGTCGATGGATAACTTGTCGAATTCTACTCTGATCGGAAAGCGGCCTTGCAGTTCGGGAATCAAATCAGAAGGCTTAGCCATATGAAAAGCACCTGCGGCTATAAACAAGATATGATCCGTTTTGACCGCTCCGTGCTTTGTGACGACTGTCGAACCTTCCACAATCGGCAAGATGTCCCGTTGTACCCCTTCTCTCGATACATTGGCAGACTGTTCACTTTTCCCGGCCACTTTATCTATTTCATCAATGAATATGATTCCTGACTGTTCCACTTTCTGTACAGCTTCCTGGCCTACTTCATCCATGTCGATCAATTTTTGTGCTTCCTGCTGGATGAGGAGTCGCCTTGCTTCTGAAACAGGAAGCCTGCGTTTCTTTTTATTTTTCGGCATGAATTGCCCCAAAGCATCTTGCATATTCATGCCCATTTGTTCCATACCAGAACCTTGCAGCATATCAAACATGGAAGGGGAAGGCTGTTCCACTTCAACAGAGACCATTCTGTCTTCCAGCTCGCCAAGGTCCAGTTGTTGTCTGATTCTTTTCCGCTTGCTTTCCAGTTCTTGCTTTGTGCTGTCGGATTCTTGTTCTGTATCCTCGTTTCCTTGTTGCGGAAAAAACATCTCAAGGGGATTTTTGAAGTTGTTTTGTTTTTTTTCCTCGGGCACCAGTATTTTCACAAGACGTTTGTTTGCCAGTTCTTCAGCTTTATCCATGACCCCTGACATTTTTTCTTCCTTGACAAGCCTGACTGCAGTTTCAACCAAATCGCGGACCATGGATTCCACATCCCGGCCAACATAGCCTACTTCCGTGAACTTGGTTGCCTCCACTTTTACAAAAGGGGCCCCTACAAGCTTCGCCAGCCGTCTGGCTACTTCTGTTTTTCCAACACCCGTCGGACCTATCATCAGAATATTCTTAGGGACGATTTCATCCCGCATCTTTTCGTCAAGGTGAAGTCTTCTATATCTGTTTCGCAACGCGATCGCAACAGACTTCTTTGCATTCCGCTGACCGATAATATATTGATCCAGCTGCTCCACGATCTGCTTGGGAGTCATATTCACAGCCATAACATAGCCTCCTTCTACTCAATGACCTCTAATGTGATGTGATCATTTGTAAATACGCATATTTCTCCTGCGACTTCCATCGCCGCTTGGGCGATCTCTTTTGCTGTCAATTCTTTCGAATATCGTACCAGGGCTCTGCCGGCACTCAATGCAAAGTTTCCACCAGAACCGATGGCCAAAATTCCATCATCAGGTTCAATCACTTCACCAGTGCCTGACACAAGCAACATTTCGTCTTTATTCATGACGATAAGCATAGCCTCGAGTTTGCGCAATACTTTGTCTGATCGCCATTCTTTGGCAAGTTCAACTGCTGCTCTGGATAAATTGCCATTGTAGGCTTCAAGCTTGCCCTCGAACTTTTCGAAGAGGGTGAATGCATCGGCAACAGAACCAGCGAATCCTGCCAGCACCTGCCCCTTGAATAATCTACGAACCTTCTTCGCTTTATGTTTCATCACGACGGAATTCCCTAAAGTCACTTGCCCATCGCCACTCATGGCGCACTGTCCATTATGTCTGACAGCGAATATAGTGGTAGCATGAAATTCTCCGTTCAATTTTTCCACCTCACATTCTATCCATCCCTATTATTGGCACGAGGATGGCTGTTCATATAGATTTCACGCAATCTATCCTTTGTTACGTGTGTATAGATTTGTGTAGAAGACAGATGCTCATGACCGAGCAGCTCTTGTACCACACGCAAATCTGCCCCTTCGTTTAACATATGGGTCGCAAAAGTATGCCTCAATTTGTGGGGGTGCAGGTCAACTGTCAGCGCAGCTTCTTCTACCAACTTGTTCAATATTAACCTTACTCCTCTGGCCGTTAAAGGTTTACCGCGGGCATTTAAAAATATAAAAGAAGTGTCCGATTTGCTTTTTTGCAGCAATTGTTTTCTGCCGTCGCTTATGTATTTTTCCAGAGCTTCTTCAGCGAAACGGCCAAAAGGCAAGTATCGCTCTTTCTTTCCTTTCCCTCTAACCAGCATAGTACCCAGATAAAAATCCACGTCTTCTAAAAGCAGACCAGTACACTCGCTCACCCGAATTCCTGTGGCGTATACCAATTCCAATATTGCCTGGTTTCGCTGACCTAATATCGTTGTGGTATCACTCACCGAAAAAAGTTTTTCCATTTCTTCCTCATAGAGAAATCCCGGAACAGGATGCTCCGCCTTCGGCAATGTGATTTGGAGAAAAGGGTTGGAATCGACCTCTCCCTCTCTTTGTAAGAACTTATAAAAGCTTCGCAAACTTGATATCTTCCTTGATACACTTCTTCTCGACAAGCGCTGTTCATATAAAAATGCCAAAAAAATTCTGACCGTCTGGTAATCGACTAAAGAAACATCCGAAATGGCTTCTTGTTTCAGAAAATCGAAGTAAACGGACAGGTCTTTCAAATAAAATTCTATTGTATAAGCGGAAGCGTTCTTTTCAATTTGTAAATATTCTGTAAAGGCTTTCCTGTAAGCCTCCCAACTATTCATTCCCCCACCTCTTTTCAAGGCGTTTAAATATTAACATAACAAAGCTCGTCCACGCAATCGATTTTACTAAATTGTAACAAAATTCTGAATTATTCCAAGTATTTTCCATTTTTTCTTATATTTTTCTCAATACAAGGGAGGATTCATAAAATGACCCTGTAAATCCTCCCGTGATTACTTAATATTATGAGGATGTCAAGTGATATTCTTACCAAACGGTAATTATAGACATAAAGAAAACCACTGTCAAATGAAAACACCCTTATGACTCTGCTCTTATCACTTTTGCTGTTCCAGTATTCCTATTTCTTCTATTTGGCGCTTCGTCTTTTCCGTCCCCAATTCATATATCTTACGGAAAACATTGATCATTTGATCGTCATATTGTTCCCTTTCCTCATCGGCAGCTTTTTCTTGGAAAGGCGCTCTGTAATGATATTCAGCTGCCCGGCTTCCGGCTAAATGCTGTTCATGGAACAATGATTCGATTTCCAGTTTGTTTTCATACGTACCTTCAATTTCATACTCTACACCCCCGTCATGTGTTGGAGTGGGATTTACATCTCCTGTCTCGATTTTCACAAAATATTTGTTCTTTTCCGTCATATTATCCCTCCTAGTTAATTTCCTCATACCCGTTTACCGCACTTTTGTAACAAACTTCTATTCATTCCACTGTTAACAAAGACGTTCTCCCTGCATGAAAAAAACACCAGATCAAATGAAGATCTGGTGTTTCCTGTTACGTTTGTGTTTCTTCTTTATAGTCACAATTCGTGCACTGGATTTGGGTTCCTTTTTTAGCTTTCTTTTCAACAAGCAAGGAACTGCATTTTGGGCATGGCCGTGAAATCGGTTTGTCCCATGAAATGAATTCGCATTCCGGGTAGTTATCACACCCGTAAAAAGTCCTGCGTTTTTTTGTTTTGCGCTCTACTATATTTCCCTCTTTACAGTTCGGACATTTAACGCCTATCTCTTTCAAAATCGGTTTTGTGTTCCGACAGTCCGGAAAGTTCGAACAAGCAAGAAATTTACCATACCGACCCATTTTATATACCATTTCATGACCGCAATTTTCACAGTCGATCCCGGCTGGCTCATCTTTGATTTCTATTTTTTCCATTTCCTGCTCCGCTTTTTCAAGCCGTTTGTCGAAACCAGAATAAAACTCGTCAATGATGTTTACCCATTGAGTTTTTCCTTCTTCAATAGCATCTAGATCGCCCTCCATTTTAACTGTGAAATCTACATCAATAATTTCCGGGAAGAATTCTTCCATTATATCTGTAACGATTTCACCTAACTCTGTCGGCACGAATCGCTTATTATCCAGTGTCACATATCCCCGGCGCTGAATGGTATCCAAGGTTGGGGCATACGTAGACGGCCTTCCCAATCCTTGTTCTTCCATTGTTCTGACTAGACGCGCTTCTGTGTATCTTGGCGGCGGCTGGGTGAAATGCTGATTCGGATTTATTTCCTCCGCTTTGACTGTCATCCCTTCTTCAAGGTCTGGGAGTAATTTATCTTCTTCTTTCTTATTGTCATCCCGTCCCTCGATATATACTTTCATAAAACCTTTAAACTTTATTTTTGAGCCAGTAGCCCTGAATTCGACCCCTTCATTCAGTAAATGAACCGTCATGGTATCCATCACTGCCGGTGCCATCTGGCTGGCAGTAAAGCGGTCCCAAATCAATTTATATAATCTGTATTGATCTCTCGACAAGATGCTTTTCATGGCTTTAGGATCCCGATGGACGGAAGTCGGCCTGATCGCTTCATGGGCATCCTGTGCTCCTTCAGCGTTTTTCGCCTTCTTCGGTCCACCCAAGTATTCATCACCGTATTGTTCCTTTATATAGGAAGCGGCATCTTTTTGGGCTGTTTCGGATATTCTGGTTGAATCTGTACGCATGTAAGTTATAAGGCCGGTAATACCTTCCTTTTTCCCCAAATCAATTCCTTCGTATAATTGTTGGGCGACCATCATTGTCTTCCTTGCACGGAAATTCAGTTTTCTAGCGGCTTCCTGTTGCAAAGAGGAAGTAGTAAATGGTTGGGATGGATTTCGCTTCCTTTCACGCTTGTTCACTTTATCGACCCGGAAGTCCGATCCATCTAGTTTTGATAAAATGCTATCCACTTCTTCCCTATTGCCAAGTGCTTGTTTCTTTCCGTCCAAACCGTAAAAAGCCCCTTCAAATGACTCCTTCTCTTTCAAGAAGTTTGCGTCAATTGACCAATATTCTTCCGGCTTGAAGTTTTCAATTTCTTTCTCCCTGTCGATGATCATTTTTACCGCTACAGATTGAACGCGGCCTGCGCTAAGTCCTTTTTTTACTTTCTTCCATAATAAAGGACTAATGTTATATCCCACCAACCTGTCCAATATCCGTCTGGCCTGCTGTGCATCGACTAAATCCATGTCGATTGACCGGGGATGCTTGAACGATTCCTTTATTGCGTCTTTCGTTATTTCGTTAAAAACAACCCGGCAGTCAGAGTTTTCGTCGATGTTCAGACTGTGGGCCAAATGCCATGCTATTGCTTCCCCTTCTCTGTCGGGGTCGGCAGCCAAATAGACTTTCTTTGCTTTTTTTGCTGCCGTCTTCAATTCTTTTAAAACAGGTCCTTTGCCCCGAATTGTGATGTATCTGGGTTCAAATGACTTTTCAATGTCTACAGCCATTTGGCTTTTAGGTAAATCTCTCACATGCCCCATCGACGCTTTTACTTGGTATTTCTTTCCTAAATAACGTTCAATAGTTTTTGCTTTTGCTGGAGATTCAACAATTACAAGATAATCTGCCATGTCTTTTCCTCCCAAGAGGTATTTCTGTTGTTTTTCATACTATTTTAAACTTGACTCGGCTATTCCTAAATATATTTCATTGGTGAATTTTTCTTTATAATTTCAGATTATTTTCAGATTCCTTTAACGAACTTGCCAAGCACCTGTGATCTTATTCAACATCTCTCTCGTTCTGATGAAGTTGAATGCTGACCTGGCGCAGCGGAAAAATATTACCTTTCCAGCACCTCAGCTTCCTTGAAAATAAAAAGCCATTTTCTTCGGGCGAAGCGATGATGTGGTAGCGTGGTGTATATCATCGACTTAGCCAGAACGGAAGAAGGCCCGATTAAGTTAGTTCGCAGTTTGTGGTTTATTATCTACGTTATAAAAATCTCTCTATTTAGTTATAAATTTACACACAATAAAAGATATATTAGGAAATTATATGCATCAAGGATAAAAGTTCCACTTTTAGTTGATAAATCTTCCCTATTATTAAATACTTTTTTGTATTTTGTCAAACAGATCAATTAAATTTTTTTCAATAAGGTGCTTAATTTTCTTCATTTTCAGACAGAATTCGACCCCATTTTCTTTCCAAATCGTGCCAATCCTCCACTAAATCATGGGTCTTAAGCACTAATTTAGCACCTTCTTGAATTAATTTGTTACACCCTGATGATTGGTCAGACAACGGAGAGCCCGGAAAAGCATACACTTCTCGCCCCTGGTCGAGTGCCTGCTCAACTGTGATCATTGTTCCACTTTTTTCTTTAGCTTCTACTACAAGAGTTCCAAAGCTCAGTCCGCTGATAATCCTGTTGCGCTCAGGGAAGTGATATTTCTTAGGAGGGGTTGAGGGTGCATATTCTGAGATGACTAATTGGGTTGCAGCAAGTTGGCGGAATAATTCAGTATGCTGTCGCGGATAAATATGGTGAAAACCACTTCCTAATACTGCGATTGTGTTCCCTTTTCCTTTTACAGCAAGACGGTGGGCATTTGCATCAATACCTTTAGCCATACCACTCACCAACAGCCATCCTTCCTTTACCAAAGGAAAGAGAACTTTCTCCATTAAAGTCCAGGATGACTGTGATGGTTCTCTGGTTCCCACAACACTAAGACAAGGTTTGTGTTTTAACAAGTCTAGATTGCCGATTAAATATAACACGATGGGTGGATCTTTAATCACTTTTAAGATAGAAGGATAATCTTTTTCGAATATAGTGAGGACATGGAATTTCTTCATATCTTCCAGTACAGAGGCAAGCAGATTTTTATCCCGTAGATCTTTACAGAGGGCATATGAGCGTTTTATTGGAATGGTAAATTCATTGGAGATTTGCATAGGGGACATAGAAAAAATTTTAGTCAAATCGGGATCTTTTCTAATGATTTTCCATATGATCAATCTGGAAGCATTCCTGCACCTTTGCAGCAAAATCAACCTTGTCTTGAAATTATTCAAAAGCACTTACTCCTTTTCACTATTATTTAACAAAAAGGCTGGCTTAGATAAGCCAGCCCGCACAAGTTAATGTGTTTTACATTTATCATACAGATTATTATCTTTCAATACCCGGATGATCGTCTCACCCATAACAGCAGGTGTTTCTGCCACCTCGATACCGCAATCGTTCATTACTTTAATTTTCTCGTCGGCTGTACCTTTACCACCAGAAATGATCGCACCAGCATGGCCCATACGCTTTCCTGGAGGTGCTGTCGCACCGCCTATAAATCCGACTACTGGTTTCTTCATATTGGCTTTTACCCACTCTGCAGCCTCTTCCTCTGCTGTTCCGCCAATTTCTCCAATCATCATAACAGCTTCGGTTTCTGGATCGTCATTGAAAGCTTGGAGGACATCGATAAAGTCAGTTCCATTGACCGGGTCGCCGCCGATTCCCACAGCAGTTGACTGACCGAAACCTTCTTCAGACAGCTGGTGTACCGCCTCATAAGTCAGCGTACCAGAACGTGAAACAACCCCGATATGTCCTTTTTTATGGATATATCCCGGCATGATACCGATTTTGCACTCATCCGGAGTAATGACTCCAGGACAGTTCGGTCCCACTAAACGGGTTTTTTTGCCTTCCATATAACGTTTTACTTTCACCATGTCCATGACCGGAATATGTTCCGTTATGCAAATTGCCAGGTCTAATTCTGCATCGACAGCTTCCATGATTGCATCTGCAGCAAAAGGTGCCGGTACATAAATAACTGAAGCGTTGGCACCTGTCTTGTCTACAGCTTCCTTTACAGTATTAAAAACTGGAACGCCTTCCACTTCTGTTCCACCTTTTTTAGGTGTAACCCCTCCGACAATCTTTGTCCCGTAGTCAAGCATTTGTTTTGTATGAAAAAGAGCTGTTGATCCTGTTATACCTTGAACGATTACTTTTGTATCTTTGTTTACGAATACACTCATTTTCGTCCGTCCTTTCTACATTATGGCTGAGCTGGTTACTGTTTAGCTGAAAAGGGAAACATTTCAACCTTCACAGATTACTAGTTTAATAATACGTTTTTCTATAAAGGCAATTTATTTTACGAGCCGTAATCGCGCGATTTTGAATTTTTGGAATATTATTTGACGAGTGATACGATTTTTTCTGCCCCGTCTGCCATAGATTCAGCGGCCGTAATATTAAGCCCCGATTCAGCAAGGATTTTCTTGCCGAGTTCCACATTAGTACCTTCAAGCCGAACCACTAGCGGAATTTCTAATCCCACTTGCTTTGTTGCTTCCACGACACCCTCAGCAATAACATCGCATTTCATTATGCCGCCAAAGATGTTGACAAGAATTCCTTTGACATTGGAATCGGACAAAATAATTTTGAAAGCTTCTGTTACTTTTTCAGCAGTGGCTCCGCCCCCTACATCGAGAAAGTTAGCGGGGTCGCCGCCGTAATGTTTGATAATATCCATTGTGGCCATCGCAAGTCCAGCCCCGTTTACCATACAGCCAATATTGCCATCTAGGGCGATATAACTTAAATCATGCTTGGAAGCTTCGATTTCCTTCTCATCTTCCTCGTCCAAGTCCCGATAATCGGCGACATCTTTCTGACGGAAGATAGCGTTATCATCAAAGTTCAACTTGGCATCCAATGCCAAGACATCTCCATCCCCTGTTGTAACCAACGGATTTATCTCAGCAATAGAGCAGTCTTTCTCTTCGAACACTCTATAAAGACCCATCATGAATTTGACTGCTTTCGACAAATACTCATCGGGAATATTGATGTTAAATGCAAGTCTCCTTGCCTGGAACGGTGTAAGCCCGACAACCGGATCGATGACTTCTTTAAAAATCTTTTCCGGAGTCTCTGCTGCCACCTCCTCTATTTCTGTACCCCCTTCTTCAGAAGCCATCATAGTTACCCGTGATGTCGCCCGGTCAAGAACAAGGCCGATGTAGTATTCTTTCTTGATGTCACAGCCTTCTTCAATGAGTAAACGCTTAACTTCTTTCCCTTCAGGACCCGTTTGGTGTGTAACCAGTGTTTTGCCTAATATGTCCTCGGCATATGTACGCACTTCGTCCAGATTCTTTGCTACTTTGACACCGCCGGCTTTACCCCTGCCGCCTGCGTGAATTTGTGCTTTAACAACCGAAACGCTGCTGCCCAGTGATTCAGCGGCTTCTACTGCTTCATCAACAGAATAAGCTACACGGCCATTAGGAACAGCAACACCGTATTTTCGCAAAATATCTTTGCCTTGGTACTCATGAATGTTCATCTTCCATCCTCCCATCAAATTTCACTGCACCTACATTGTATAAAAAAAAGTCATAAATTGTCTACACATTATGTTTGGCATGTTAACAGTTTTCTGGATTGCTAGTTTTGAATATCCTTGTCAACGTTATAAATGAATGCAAAAACTTCAGCAACAGCCCGGTATAATTCATCCGGAATCCTTTCGTTTATTTCCAATTCCGACAATAATTCGACAAGTGTTTCATCTTCATGTACAGGTATGTCGTTGGCTCTTGCTTTTTCCAGGATGTTGTCTGCTATCACGCCACGGCCGGACGCGGATACTTTTGGTGCTGTATCGTTTCCTTCCAAATATTTTAATGCGACCGCTTTTTTCCTTTTATAAGGTCTGTTCATATTTTAAAGTCTACTCCTTCATAATTGATATTTTTTTCTTGCAAATAATCAAATTTTGTCTGATCCTCAAGCGGTTTGAGCGATATGGAAGTCAGCTGGTAATCAAGCTCGTTCAACTTTTCTTTAAGTATGGACTTATAGGTTGATAGTAATTGTTCCAGTCCTCTTTCCTGCTTGTTGTAAATCGTCAAATTAACCCTGCGACTCTCCACATTCATGTTTACCACCGTTTCTTTCAGCTTGTCCAGCTCTAAATAGAAGAGAATGCTGCAATAATCAGAATCAATTTCCCCGTTTTTCCCTTTTCTACCTTCGAATTCAACCCGGATATCCTTATTGATACCAATATGATCGCCGGGAAGCTGGTAGTTTAAATGGATACTTTCACTGTTCTCTTGAATGGAATTCAACTGCAGACCAGTTATAAAGTTTAGCAAGGTTTCGGATTGCTCTGTTGATATATTTCCACTTTGAACAAATTGGAAAAGGATGGATTTTAATGTATTCTCACTATATTTCTGTTGTTTCAATTGATTTTCATAACCTATACCTAATAGAGATTGAAAATGAAAAAGCTTACTCAAAAATATGGCGGCTGGTTTTTCCTTGAAAAATTCCTGACCTTCTTTTGTTCCGGTCATTAAATCAAAAATTGCTTTCTTTTCAGAGACTGTCAACTGTTTTTCCATCGTTCTTTCCACCTGAAGCAGTTCTTGATCGGATATTGACTTTGTTGGTCCGTACTTTAAAAACGATTCAGAAATATCGGGCAAATGACGAATCAACTTGGTTAAAACACCTCTGTCTGACAATTGTTGATGAAGTAAACTTGCTTTTATGGACACATTGGGTGTACCATTTCCTTTTTTCATGTTCCGGATGTTCTGGATATAATTCCAGGTTATCTTCCTTTCGTTTTCCTGTAAGGACATCTGTTGTTTCAACAATTTGTCCAAACTGTTTATCAATGAAGATTCTTTCCCTTTTATAGAGAATGGAGGTGAGGACGGTTCCGCTGAATTCCGCCAATTTAACCAGGCATCCTGCCAGGAAGCATAATCGGTCGTAGATGAGACGAACCCTGTCAGCCGCAGTAATCTGAACATGCTTGTATTCTTGCTGGCTACTTCTTGAAGAATCTGCGATTGAAGTCGATTCTCCAGACTTTTACCGCCCTGTAGTGTCAATTGTTCAAGTATTTGCAACAGGCCGGGAAGAGAAGCGGTATGCTGTGTCTTCAGGCTAAGGTGGAGTTCTGACAATAACTTCCCTAACTGTTCTTGTTTAGTTGCTGTCAGGGCATCATACACAGCAGTGGTAAGGGGTAGATTGCGTTGCATCGCATTCACCAATACCTCCCTTGCCAATCCCTTATCGGTTGCCTGTTCCATCGTCAACAATGCTTTGTAGAGGTTGTCTTTGCCAAATGGAATGTTATGTTCTAATAAGTTCTTCACAAAAGAAATTCTGCTCTTCGTGACAGGTATACCTAGTTCTTGCAACAGTTGCTTTATTCCACGCCCTGCGGATGTTCCGCCATGATCGGACAATACCTTTAAACGAACCAAATTCCCCACAGATTGTACTTGAAACCAATAGTTTTTATGTATGGTAAGCGGTGCTTCCAGTTGTGCCGTCATGATGCTACTGCCAAGCTGGATAGATGCCTTTTGGTCTGGATAAAGCTTTTGAATTCTGCCCGATAGTATTTGTCCTGGCTGTAACGTAACCATCGGTCGTTGATTCAGAGTTTTATGTAAGGAAGAATGTAAGTTTATAGAACGGAAAGGATTCAGTTCCATCCTTTCACCTCCTTGCTTTTCAAATATAATCCTTGACAGGTGCAAAAGTTCTGCGATGGTAAGGTGATACCCCGTAGTCCTTGATTGCCTGTATGTGAGTTTGTGTTCCATAGCCCATATTTTTATTGAATTGATAGTAAGGGTATTCCTGATGGAACTCCTCCATCATCCTGTCTCTGGTTACTTTGGCAACGATGCTCGCCGCTGCAATCGAAATGCTCCTTTGATCTCCTTTAATAATTGATTCAGTAGATGCCGAGGCCATTTCGAGCGGCATAGCATCAATCAATATATGCTCTGGAACAGGGTCTAACTGGTTTACAGCCGACAACATTGCTTTTTGTGCCGCACGATAGATATTCATCTGGTCAATCTCGTGACTGTGTACGATACCTACTCCATATGTTACTGCTTCTGCTACTATTCTTCTATAAAATTCTTCCCGAATCGAATAAGAAAGTTTTTTAGAATCATTCAACCCGGGCAGAAAAAAACTTTCTTCTAATATAACAGCCGCTGCCACCACAGGCCCGGCCAACGGCCCTCTCCCAGCTTCATCTATGCCGGCCACGAGCCGTACTCCTTTACAGTATTGTTCTTTTTCAAAGGTCTTCATCTGTTCAAATAAATCCTTCTGTTTTTGCAAGTTTTCCTGTTTGCGCTCATATTCCAAAATTAACCGCTGTACGCCTTTTCTACTATCATTCCGTAAACCATCTAACCATTCCTCGGAGAAGCTTTCTTTTTTTATAATTTCCTTTACTTGAGTTATCGTTAAATCTTTCATATGTATCCCCTTTACCTAGTGAACTGAGTCTTAAAATACACAAGAAAGGCACCAATCCTGATTGGTGCCCCTTCCGTAATTTATGAAATTGATGGCGGATCTTCCAATGTAATCCGCCCCAGCTTTCCTGTCCTTAAATCTCTTATGACAATATCAGCCGTTTTATCAAAATTAACTTTACCGCCGCTTTCCAAGGCTCCCCTTGCTTTCCCTATATCAGAAAAAATCTCTTCCATATCCTCTTGATTTCTTGATATTTTAAAGCGGTTTTCCATTATTTCAGGGTAGTTCTCCCCTAGAAAGCGAAGAATAAATACAGCAATATCGTCCATTGGGAGCAATTGATCTTTAATTGTCCCAATTGCTGCCAGTCTGTATCCGACAAGTTGGTCTTCGAATTTAGGCCACAGTATTCCAGGGGTGTCCAGAAGCTCAAAATCCTTTTTGACTTTGATCCATTGCTGGCTAGTGGTTACTCCCGGTCGATCACCTGTTTTGGCGATTTTCTTGTTGGCCAGCCGATTAATCAGTGTCGATTTGCCAACATTGGGAATGCCAATGATCATTGCACGGGCAGGGCGGGGCCTTACACCCTTTTTTTCCAGCTTTTTCATCTTCTCCCTGCCCATTTCCTTGGCAAGATTTATGACCTGTTGAATGTCTTGTTTCTCCTGAACATTCACTGCCACAGCAGGCGTGTTTTCCCTTTTGAAATGGTCGATCCATTTTGTGGTTTTTTCGAAATCTGCCAAGTCTTTCTTCATCAACACTCTCATTACCGGCTTTCCCTGCAGGACTTGCTGCAACATCGGATTTTGTGATGATTCAGGAACTCTCGCATCAACCAGTTCAATCACAAAATCAACAAGTTTCAACTTCTCCTGCACTTCTCTTTTAGCTTTTGCCATATGCCCTGGAAACCATTGTATAGTCATCATATACCCCCCTAACCTGTGATAAACCGGAAACGATCCATCGGCCAATATAACAGCTGAACTTCTCCGACCAATTGGTCATAAGAAATCAATCCAAGCAGACGGCTGTCTGTCGAATTACCGCGATTGTCCCCTAGGACCAGAACATGCTCGGGCGGTATTTCTTGGTATCCTCCAGGCAGTTCTTCCAGACTGAAATCAAATGTAAAGTCCTGGTTCCCTTCCATCATTTGCTTCCGGTCGTTAATAAAAGGTTCTTCCACAGACTCCCCATTTATGTACAGTGTATCATCCTGTACCTCTACATGATCTCCAGGAACTCCGATTACACGTTTGATATAATCCTTTTGGGCTGTAGCATGGAAAACGACAATATCAAAACGCTCCGGTTTTCCGATCATGTAGTTAAATTTATTGACGATCATATGATCTCCATCATGTAAGGTCGGGAGCATAGATGGTCCGTCCACAACGATTGGAGCAAACAAGAACATCCTGACAATGACTGCTAGAAGGCCAGCAATCAAAAGTGCTTTCACCCAATCCAGCCATTCGTTCTTTTTTTTGGCCATACCGTTACCTCCAAAAAACCAGTCACTCTTCGGCACCAAATTAATGGTATTGATCCAAGCGGCAGTTTTCAAATTCCTTTTTATAGTAGAAAAAAGGAGCTTGTCTACGCAAGCTCCTTCTATCATTTTACAATTAGCGAATTTCTTTAATACGAGCAGCTTTACCACGTAGATTGCGCAAATAGTAAAGTTTAGCACGACGGACTTTACCACGGCGGCTAACTTCGATCTTGTCTACACGTGGAGAATGTACTGGGAAAGTACGTTCAACGCCAACACCGTAAGAAATTTTACGAACAGTGAATGTTTCACTGATTCCGCCGTTTTGACGTTTAATTACAACGCCTTCGAATACCTGGATACGTTCACGAGTTCCTTCCACAACTTTCACGTGGACTTTTACTGTGTCACCAGGGCGGAAATCAGGATGATCAGTACGAAGCTGTTCTTTTGACACTTCTTCTAGTAAGTTTTGCATCCTGTTACACTCCTTCCAAACCAATGCTCTTACCATTCATTCGGCAGCGGAACATCGTTTATCAGCTTAAGCAATATTACTCAAGCACAACAAATAATATAACATAATCTACTTTCCACTTCAACTATTCTCAGGTATCTTTTTGGTTTTTAAGCCATTCTTTTTCTTGTTTCGACAGTTGGTATTCATCCAACAAGTCTTTCCTGCGTTCAAATGTCCGCAAAAGGGATTGCTGCTTTCTCCATTCATCAATCTTTCCATGGTTGCCGGATAATAGAACTTCAGGGACCTTCATGCCTCGAAAGTCAGCAGGACGGGTATAATGCGGATGCTCCAACAAACCATGTGAAAACGAGTCTTCGGGAGCCGATTCCTCATTACCCAATACTCCAGGAAGGAGACGGACGACACTATCGATAACAACCATGGCACCCAATTCTCCGCCAGTAAGCACGTAATCACCTATCGAAATTTCATCTGTAACCAAATGCTGCCTGATTCTTTCGTCATATCCTTCATAGTGGCCGCATATAAAAATAAGATGATCCTCCTCAGCAAGTTCTAAGGCTTTTTCCTGGGTATGTGTTTCTCCCTGAGGGCACATGAGAATTATTCTTGGCTTATTGCCTGTGTTCTTTGTAATATCCTCAACTGCATCAAAGATCGGCTGTGGTGTTAAAACCATTCCCGCTCCTCCGCCATAAGGATAATCATCCACTTTTTTATGTTTATTCAAGGTATAGTTTCTGAAATTGATAAATTCCGGCTGGAAAGTCCCGGCTTCCTGAGCCTTCTTTAAAATAGAATTATTGAACACACCTTCAAACATTTCCGGGAACAGTGTCAAAATATCAATCTTCATCAGTCAAGCAATCCTTCCATTGGTTCAATGATTACTTTCTTGCCAACTATATCGATTTCTTTTACGATGTCCTCAATATATGGAATAAGCAGATCTTTCTCCTGCTTTCTTTTAATAACCCAGACATCGTTGGCACCTGGAGCCAAAATCTCCCGG
Organism: Sediminibacillus massiliensis; assembly: GCF_900156915.1. Lineage (GTDB taxonomy): Bacteria > Bacillota > Bacilli > Bacillales > Amphibacillaceae > Sediminibacillus_A > Sediminibacillus_A massiliensis. The sequence continues at coordinate 722,477 of NZ_LT732535.1, forward strand.
ATCACCCCTAAATATTCCTCTGTATTGGTAAATACTTCACATCCGATTATTTCATGATAATAAAATTCCCCTTCGTCCAAAGGTTCTTGTTGTTCTTTTTTCACTTTCAACATGCCATTTTTATATTTTTCTACATCGTTGATGGATGGATGTCCTTCAAATCGCAATAAATCAAAGTTCTTGTGTCTGCGATGACCGGATACTACCAACGGAATCGTCTCTGAATTCTCGTCATTTGCCCAGAATAGTTGCCGCCCTTTTTCAAACCTTTCATCAAAGTCCGTAATACGGATGACTTTCACTTCTCCATTAATCCCGTGTGTATTCACGATTTTTCCTACATTGAACATTTTTTCTTTCATTTTTGATTCACCTGCTATTTTATTTGGATAACGACGCCGTCCTTGATAATGATAGCTTTATCTTCGGTCAAGCTGTCCCAACTGTTTCCCACTTCAACCTCAACAAGAGATTCAACTTCTCCTTCTGTAATTTCGCTTCCGATGGGCAGAATCTCCAGCTGTTCCAGTTGGAATTCTATCCATTTCACTTTATCTTTGCGCTTGGTTATTTCACGTTGGAATCTCTTTGTGATTTCCTCTTTGGAGACGCCCTTTTTATTCTGCAATTTTCTTTGTTCAAACTGGAGTTGTTGACACTCTTGTTCAAGCCGCTGCTTCTGGCCATTGAATTGATCGGCAAGACCTTGTTTGCTTTTTTCGGTAATCACTTGTTTAACGGGAATCTTTTGAATTATTTTCACAATAAACTTCAGCCTCTCTTTACGAAAACTAATATTAGCCTGTTCAGGTTAAAACCATCTATATAAGATTTAAAAGAAAAATCTATGTAAGACAAGTCATATATAACCATATTCTGTCTGCGATTTGTATGTAAAGACTGAAAAAAATTTTGCTTGTAAAAAAAGGAAAGGTTTCCCTTTCCTTTTTCACATGATATCCAGATAAATACGCTTGGTTGTGTTCGTACCTGCTGCATAAACAACGGTACGAATAGCCTTAGCTATCCGGCCGTTCTTACCGATTACTTTCCCGACATCATCCTTATGCACCGTTAAATGATAAGTGACTTTGTGATCTTCTTCCTTTTCTGTGACAACAACGTCTTCAGGATAGTCGACCAGGGGTTGGACAATCGTTTCAATTAAGGCCTTCATGATATCACACTACTTTACTTTTGGTTTTTCAAGTCATGGAATTTAGTCATGATGCCTTCTTTAGAAAATAAGTTACGTACAGTATCGCTTGGTTTAGCACCTTTAGACAACCAGTCAAGAGCTTTATCTTCATCTAATTTAACTTCAATCGGATTAGCCACCGGATTGTATGTGCCAATTTGTTCAATCAAACGTCCATCACGAGGAGAACGTGAATCAGCTACGACTACACGATAAAATGGATTTCTTTTGGAACCCATACGCTTTAGGCGAATTTTCACTGCCATATCTTGCACCTCCAAATTTATTAATGCTTTTCACAAGTTTAGATTCTATCAGATATTTTATAGTCTGTAAAGGGTTTTTCCATTACATGAAAGGAAAATTGAATCCTTTACCTTTTTTTCCTTTTTTGCCGCTTTGCATACCTGTCATTTGTTTCATCATTTTCTTCATTTCTTCAAATTGTTTCAACAAGCGGTTGACTTCGGAAACCGAGCGCCCAGATCCTTTGGCGATCCGTTTCTTTCTGCTCGCATTCATGATACCAGGATCCTGACGCTCTTGCTTTGTCATGGATTGGATGATCGCTTCTACGTGGTTGATTTGCTTTTCGTCCAGTTGGACATTCTTCAGACCTTTCATCTTGTTGGCCCCAGGGAGCATGCCAATCAACTCATCAAGCGGTCCCATACTGCGGACTTGATCCATTTGTTCCAGAAAATCGTCAAAAGTGAACGAGGCGGAACGCATCTTTTCTTCCAGTTCTTTTGCTTTGTTTTCATCCACTGTATCCTGTGCTTTCTCGATTAAAGAAAGGACGTCTCCCATCCCGAGGATACGGGAAGCCATACGTTCAGGATGAAAAGCTTCCAATTCGTCGAGTTTTTCCCCCATACCCGCAAATTTTATCGGCTTATCTGTGACTGCTTTGATTGATAGCGCTGCACCACCTCGAGTATCTCCATCCAACTTCGTAAGGACTACTCCAGAGATATCCAGTTGTTCATTAAAACTTTCGGCGACATTAACGGCATCTTGTCCCGTCATTGCGTCCACGACCAAAAAGATTTCATCCGGATTGACATTGGATTTGATTTGCTGCAATTCATCCATCAAATCATTGTCCACGTGCAATCGTCCGGCTGTATCTATTATGACATAATCATTGTGTTCTTCTTTTGCCTGTGCTATCGCCTGATTGGCTATATCCACTGGGTTAGCTTCTGTGCCAAGAGAAAAAACAGGCATGTTCAGTTGTTTGCCCAGGGTTTCCAGTTGGTTGATTGCGGCGGGACGGTATACGTCAGCAGCTACCAGCATCGGTGAACGATTATATTTTTTTCGAAGCAGATTTGCGAGCTTTCCGGTAGTGGTCGTTTTACCTGCCCCTTGAAGACCAACCATCATGATAACAGTCGGTGAACGATCAGCCACTGCTATCTTGCTCTGCTCGCCTCCCATTAGTTCCGCAAGCTCATCGCGTACTACTTTAATAACTTGCTGTCCGGGCGTCAGGCTTTCCATTACTTCCTGGCCAACTGCACGCTCTTTGACACGTTTTACAAAATCTTTGACCACTTTAAAGTTTACATCGGCTTCCAATAAAGCCAGACGAACTTCTCTGGTCATCTCTTTGACATCCTGCTCCGTCACTTTCCCTTTTCCTTTGATTCGCTGGATCGTACTTTGCAGGCGGTCGGATAAACCTTCAAAAGCCATAGAAGGAGCCTCCTAATCTAATTCTTTTAAAGAAATCATAATTTCTTTTAATTTGTTTTTATCTTCTTTTTCCAATGCCTGTTCCATTAATTCAAGTAGATGGTTTCTCCGTTTAAACCTGTCATATAGTTGCAGTTTCTCTTCATAGGCTTCAAGCATTGTTTCAGTCCGTCTAATGTTATCATAAACTGCTTGCCTGGAAACGTTGGATCCCTCTGAAATTTCACCAAGGGAATAATCCTCCAAATAATACATTTCCATATAGCTCCGTTGTTTAGGAGTCAACAACTCTTGATAAAAGTCGAATAAAAAATTTATTCTTGTCGTCTTTTCTAACAAATCGAGCACTCCTTGTTAAGTGAAATGCCTTTACAATGAAATACTATCGGACAGAACAAGGTTCTGTCAAGACGTTTCTTCTTCCACCATATCGGCGAACAATCCGTACACAAAGGCACTTGCATCAAATGTCTGAAGGTCTGTGACTTTCTCGCCGAGCCCTACAAACTTAACCGGAATCTCCAGTTCGTTACGTATAGCCAGCACAATTCCCCCCTTGGCCGTTCCATCCAGTTTAGTCAGAACGATCCCGGTCACATCGGTTGCTTCTGAGAATGTTTTAGCTTGATTCATTGCATTCTGCCCGGTAGTTGCATCCAACACCAACAGCACTTCATGTGGAGCATCCGGTATTTCTCTTGCAATCACCTTTTTGACTTTAGCCAGTTCATTCATCAGGTTAACTTTATTTTGCAACCTGCCTGCCGTGTCGCAAAGCAGTACATCGGCCCCTCTTGACCTTGCTGCCTGAATGCCGTCAAAGATAACGGCAGCAGGGTCGCTTCCGGCATTGTGTTTAATGACTTCTACGCCTGTGCGTTCGCCCCACACCTCAAGTTGTTCTATCGCTCCTGCACGGAAAGTATCACCGGCCGCCAAGACGACTTTCTTGCCTTCTTCCTTCAGTTTATGGGCCATTTTGCCAATAGTCGTTGTTTTCCCAACACCGTTGACACCGACGAAAAGGATGACAGAAAGACTGTCCTCTTGTAAATGGAGCTGTTCTATTTCCTCGTCTTCTCCATCATAATAGATTTCGACAAGTTTTTCCGAGATAACTTCTTTGACTTCTTGTGAATCCTTTATGTTCCTTCTTTTCACTTCCATCTTTAATTCATCAATCAAATCCATGACGGTCTGGACTCCGACATCGGCTGAAATTAATATTTCTTCCAAGTCTTCGAAAAAATCTTCATCGACTTTCCTGTATCGTGCTACCAAATCATTGATCTTACTGGAAAAGGAATTCCGGGTTTTAGAAAGTCCTTCTTTATATTTATCCGGATTAGATTCAGCAGGAGGAGTATCTCCTGTAAACTTTTCCTTCAACTTCTTAAAAAAACTCATCGAATCATCCTCTATCAATATATTTTGAACCAAAAGCGTGACGGCCGCTTCAGTTTTACGCGTTAACCAACTCTGCCGTTTCTTCCAGTCTTACCGAAACAAGTCTCGACACGCCGGATTCCTGCATAGTTACCCCATAAAGAACGTCCGCTTCTTCCATTGTACCCTTTCTATGCGTGATGACAATAAATTGCGTTTTTTCACTGAATTCCTTCAGATACCGGGCAAATCTAGTGACATTTGCATCATCCAATGCAGCTTCAACTTCATCCAGTACACAGAACGGCACCGGTCTTACCCTCAGTATGGCAAACAACAAGGCAATAGCCGTCAATGCCCGCTCTCCGCCAGAAAGCAGACCAAGATGCTGAAGTTTTTTTCCAGGCGGCCTCGCGACGATTTCCACTCCGGTATCCAACAGATTGTCCGGATCTGTCAACTTCAATTCTGCCTGACCTCCACCAAACAAGGAACGGAAAACGAGGGAAAACTCTTCTTTTATTTGAGAAAAAGTAGAATCAAATCGCCTGATCATCTCTTCATCCATCTCGGAAATGACAGTGTGCAAAGTATCTTTGGCTTGTACAAGGTCTGTCTGTTGATCAGTCAAAAAGCGGTACCGCTCTTCAATCCGGTCATATTCTTCTATTGCTCCAAGGTTAACTGTCCCCAATTCATCAATAGAAATTTTTATCAGCTTGACAGACTTTCGGGCTTGTTCTATGTTGTCTGTCTTCTCGAATGACTGTTTAGCTTTCTCAAAAGTGATCGCATATTCGGTTTGTAAATGATTCAACCTGTTTTCCAGTTCTACATCAAGCCTGTTGGTTTTCACTTCTATATCTTGAATGTGAGTATTCAAGGATTGGTGTTGTCTGCTGTATTCTTTCAATTCGCGTTCCGCGTCGCTGATTCGTTCGGTTCGATTCACCCGTTCTTGCCTGCGTAGTTGGATCAACCTTGCTACCTTTTCTTTTTGTTCCTTCTTCTCAGTTAATTTTTCTTCGATTTCTTCTTCCGTTTCAATATTGTACTGGACCTCATATAACTGTTCCAGTTGTTGGTTATTGTACTCAAGAGATTGTTTCAATTCCGCCAGCTGGCTTTGTATTCCGGAACACTTTTCTTTTTGGCTTTTAAGCTGGGCATCCTGTTCTGCTAACGTTACCTGATGTTGATGCAATTTCCCCTGCAGTATTTCCCTGTTCCGGTGATAGTCGTTTTGTTGCTCTGTTAGTTGATCGATCGACTGTTGGATCTCCGCCAACTCTGATTCCAGTATCGAAAGCTCTCCGGATAATTCGTCATCTCTTTCCTTAAGGCTTTCCTGATCTGATGCATACTGATTGTTGTCCTGGTCGAACAACTTTAGATTTTCATTAAAATGATTCAATTTGAGTTCTATTTCTTTCAAATTGGTTTTTATGTCCTGTTCTGACTGTCTTATTTCTGCCAATTCCAGCCGCTTGTTTTCCAGCTCTTCTTCTCGGTTTTGAATGGATAGCTTATGACTTTGCACTTTTCTTTCAAATTCTACCGCCTTGGTCTCAAAGTCATTTAATTTGATAATGATGTCTTGCAGATCTTTTTCACGCGTGAACAATGACTGGTTTGATTTTTTTTGTGCACCGCCTGTCATCGAGCCTCCAGGATTAACTACATCTCCTTCCATCGTAACTACGCGGAATCTTCGTTGAAGCCTTACTGCCAGATCATTGGCATCTTTCAGCGTGTTGGCAATTACTGTATTGCCCAACAGATTCTTTACAACAAAATCAAATTTTCCCTCGTTGCTGACCAAATCCGAACCAATCCCTATGAAGCCTGGATGGTCTTTTATGCCGGCGAGTAAATCCGTCGGAATCTGCTTAGGCTTTATAGCAGTCATTGGCAGGAAAGTAGCCCTCCCTTTGTTATTGCGTTTCAGCCAATTTATCGCTGTCCTTGCTGCAGGTTCATCCTTAACGACTATTTGCTGGGCTTGACCGCCGAGTGCCGTCTCGATTGCCGTAATATAATCGGCTGGAACGTCTATCAACTCAATTACTGCACCTTCGATGTCTTTCAGTTGGCGATCTTCCCTGGCTTTCAAAATTTCTTTCACACCTTGAAAGAATCCCTGGAAACCTTCTTTTAAATCCTCCAGCATTTCTTTCTTGGATTTTAGTTTTTCAATATATTGATAACCTTGGTAAAGCTTCGTTTGAAGTTCCTGATATTGTTCCTTATCTGTATCCAGTTTATCTTTTAATTTATCAAATTCAGAGCCGGCCTGCTCACTCTTCTTCATTTGTTCTTGATGTTCCGTCTGAAGTTGCTTCAACTGTTCATCCAGGCGCTTTCTTTCTTCTACCATCCCTTGGAATTTATCCTGCTGGCTGTTCTTTTTCAGGCCAATTTGGTTTAGCTGTCTTTCGATGGACTGCCTCTCGTTTCTCTTTGCAGCCTGCCTGTTCAAGCGTTCTATATACTCACTTTTCAATTCTTCAATTTGGTCTTCTATATTCTCTTTCGAAGTAGACAACTGGCCTGATATTTGTTTTATAGTTTTCCTTGTTTGTGATTTATTCATTTCTAACTCGGCAAGTCGCTTTTCTTCTTCTTTCAGTAATGTTTCCAAGCTATTGGTTTTTTCGACCAATTGTTCGTTTTCTTGCTCTAACTTCGAACGGTTGTCCTCCTGATGTTTGGATCTTTCATTGATAAGCTGTTTCTTTCCCTCAAGTTTTTCGAGGTCTTTAGTCAAGACAAGCAGTGATTCCTGCAAAGTTTCAATCGAGTCATCCAGTGCTTGTATTTCGCTTCTTTGTTCTTCCAATCCGGCTTCTTTGCTCCGTATTGTAGTTTGTAATTCCAATTCTTTTTCTTTTTGTTTTTCCAAATCGGCAAGCAATTTCTTCCAATTGCCATGAAGCTGTTCAATTTCTGCAATTAATAAAGAAATTTCAATCTCTTTCAATTGATCTTTTTTTTCCAAATAATCTTTGGCGACAGCCGCTTGTTCTTTTAATGGCTCAAGCTGGCCTTCGATTTCATAGATAATGTCTTCAATCCTGTTTAAGTTTTCCTGGGTTTCCGCCAATTTGTATTCGGCCTTTTTCTTCCGTTGCTTGTATTTCAACACTCCGGCAGCTTCTTCAAAAATCGAGCGTCGTTCTTCGGCTTTTGAACTGAGTATTTCTTCCACTTTCCCCTGGCTAATAATGGAAAAGGCTTCCCTGCCTAATCCAGAATCCATAAATAAATCGACGATATCCTTTAAGCGGCAAGATTGCTTATTAATAAGAAACTCGCTTTCTCCAGAGCGATAAACCCTTCTTGTCACGCTGACTTCGCTGAAATCCAACGGAAGCGCCTGATCGCTGTTATCCAAGGTCAAAGTTACTTCTGCGACGTTTAAAGGTTTCCTTGAGTCACTTCCTTGAAAGATAATATCTTCCATCTTTGAGCCTCTCAGCGATTTGGCAGATTGTTCTCCCAACACCCACCGGATGGCATCGGTTATATTGCTTTTTCCACTACCGTTTGGACCGACCACCGCTGTTACACCCGGTACGAAATCCACTGAAACCCGTTCAGCAAAGGATTTAAATCCAACAGTATCCAATCTTTTAAGGAACATAATCATTCTCCTATTACTTATAAATATAACGAATACAGGGAGGTTTCGGTTTCCACTGTATAAAATGAATGGTATCTGGCTGCGACAGGAAAGCTATCTCGCTATCTGCATCCAGCTTGATATATGTATGATTTCAAAGAAAAAAGTGAAGTTTTTAATAAAAGTCAGTTTTCATTTGCAATTCAACTTATTTATTTTATCATAAACGTCAAAAATTCGATACGTGCAGGAAAACCGCCATTTCAAGGCTTTTCTTTAACACCCTTATCCAATAAAACCTATCAAAAACGATACAAAGAATAAATCATGTGACCTTTGGTGTGACCGGGTCACATTTTTACTCCATACACCTCACACAACAGCCCTAACTCCTTTCCCAACTGCTTAATCTTCGGAATCCTGCTCTCCATATCCACCACCCATATAATAGTAGGAAAGTGTCCGTATTGTTTCTGGAAAGCACCTGTTTCCTTTAACTTGGCATAGTCCTCCATCTTCTTTTTGTTCTTATACCATCGTTGGGTACGATCCACCTCTAAAATTTTATACGTCATGCCAGATTGAAACACCGCATCCGGCAATACCTTTACGCCTTTCACTTTGATTTCTGTTTCCGGAAACCATTTGTCCGGCCGATATTTGATATAGACATCGTTTCTGATTATCCGGTGTTCCACATTCCCCCATTTCAACAAAGTACCTTCGCCTAACAGATTGATTCCTTTCTGATTAAGTTTATATATCCGCCCATTTGAGCGTTCCAGATAGTCCGTGTATGGCTTTAAATCCTGCATGAGATAGTTAGTATTCCGAACGCTCCCCGTGTCGTGTAGGTGCTGTATTTGCCTTCTATTAAGCATCCCCAATCGGGATAAACTCAATAGTATTTTCTCCTGTTTCTGCTTCATCCGGTGTAACGTCCTTTCTTGCTCCTTTCATGTAATCGACAAGCAAATCGTTCATCGTTTTGTCGCTGATATACGGTACTTGCATCTCTAAAAGATTCGGTCCTTGCACCAACATACACCGTCCCCTTATGTCCGGGAGTTCCGCAGCATGACCGTTTTCCTCTCCCAACACCACAGCACTGGCGTATTTATTTTGGATTCGGAAGCACATTTTTGCATCGGAATTTTGTTTTACATCCCTTGGCATTGTTTTCGAGACTGGATACTGGGTGCAAAAGATTAAACGGACACCTAAACCGCCAGCTATACATGCAATCAACTCTAGCATTTCTTGGCAAAACATTTTGTCTTTGTCGTGCCTGTTTTGGGGAACCAGTCTATTTGCTTCATCCACTATGACAAATATTCGCTTGTTATCATTCGTTTCCGTAATGTTTGTGTATCCACATGCACCAAAAGCTTGCATCATCTTCACAATGCGTTTCCTCAAGTCCTCCAACATATCAGCAGCTTCTTTGGGATTTCCAGCAACTTGTGTTACTTGCTTCAACTTTTCATATTTGCCAAACTCCAATTTTTCCTTTAGATCAATAATGTAAAACTCTACATCATGTGGATTGGATAAGATAAGAGAAGTCATCAACCCTTTCAAATTGACTGTCTTGCCATATCTGGTAGTACCACCCACCACCATATGCGGTATCTGGTCAAAGTCATGCCAGACCAACCCTTTATGTGTCTTTCCTATCGGGATATTCCATTTATTCTTTAGTAACGGTACAACTTCTTTGTATTCCCACTTCTTTGGTAAATCCGTTTCATAAACGTACAAGTGTAACATCCCCCCATCAAATTCTACTTCCACATTCTTATGCAGACCGTCTTTGAATACGCCGATATTCTTGTTCAGGTGCTGCAACTGCTTATAAGGCAATCCCAACGGCAGACGGTACACATATTCGGTTCCATTCTCCATTTTGGCTTTACGAATAAATTGGCACTTCTTCACGTTGCCATTTAACCCTTTGACGTGTGTTCCGGTGTACTCAAATATCTTCTCAATCTTATTTTTATCGGACATGTTTTCGGTTCTTATGGACGACAAAAGCCCGGCTGACAGAAGAAGTGAANACAATATTGCGACACAGTGAAGGCGCTCACTCCGAGCGTCTTTTTTATGGAGAAAAACGAGGGTGGGGTTAGCACCCTCTCCCACCCGGACAGGGTCTATTCCGGGCGGTAATAACAAATACGACATCAAGAGAGAAAATTCCTGCTTTAGTTTTAAAATTCTCAGGGGGTCGAGAACAGTAAACCTCCCTTACAAAGGAGGCTAGAGAGTGGGTGAACAGCAGGTGCAACTCATCGAAAAGAATGTTGCCAATAACACAGATGACATTCGTGAGTTAAAAGAGAAGGTGGAAAAATTGCGGTCAGATGTTACAGACTTACGGTCATCAAGTCAACTTATGCAGCAGTCCCAAACACACTTAATGGAGAATATAAGCGAGTTGAAAACTGGCTTGAAGGCTCTTGGTGATAAGTGGGAGGAGAAGTGGGAGAAAGAGAAGGAAGATGAAGCAAAGCGATACGAACAAGAACGGCGAGACCAACGCAACAGATGGTGGGGTCTTGCTTTTTTATTGATCGGAGCCATGCTTCTTATGCAGTTAGGACTTAAATAGGAGGTAGATAACAATGGAAGAAGTATTAGCCTTTGCAACCCTATTGCTCCCCATCGTATTGGCATTGGTGGAGCTAATCAAAAGAACCGTGAATATGCCGAAAGCAATCGTCCCTGCCGTATCCTTTGCGGTGGGGATTTTAGTTGGAGCCATAGCCTATCCATTTTCCGATATGGAGCTTGTATTGAGGTTATGGGCCGGAGGATTTGCCGGGTTATCCGGTACAGGATTGTTTGAGTTAGTTAAGTCAAGACCAGGCACGACAAAATAAGGAGGAGATAACATGGTTAAAATCATCAAAAAGTATATCCCTACGTTTTACCGTTCGTTACGCCCGGCATACAGCATGAATCCAGAGTATATCACCATTCACAATACAGCCAATGCATCAAAGGGAGCCAATGCAGAAATGCACTCTCGTTATCTATTGAATGGCGGTGGTGGTCGTGGTGCATCCTGGCATTTTACAGTGGATGACAAAGAGATATATCAGCACTTACCGACTAATGAAAATGGCTGGCATGCCGGCGACGGGGCAAACGGGTCCGGTAACAGGAAATCAATCGGTATCGAGATATGCGAAAATGCAGACGGTGACTTTGAAAAGGCTGTTGCTAATGCACAATGGTTGGTGCGGAAATTGCTAGACGATCATGACCTTAGCATTGACCGTGTTGTACCTCATAAGCATTGGTCAGGGAAAAACTGTCCAAGAAAACTGCTTAGTCGGTTTGATGATTTCAAAGATGGTGTATTCAAATCAGCAAGCAAGGAAACACAAGTCAAATCTGCCACTACTGAATCCGTATCTGTATCAACTGTTTCAACGTCCGACAAAGGTAAACGGGTAGAGTCCATTTACAGAGGTTCAGAAGGAATAAACTTCTACAAGGAACCATCCTTTGATAACCCAGTCGGTTCATTCAGTTATGGTATGGGATGGACTATTAGAAAGAAAATCAAAGTTGGCAAGAGTGAAATGTATGAAGTGGAGAACTCAAAAGGCGCTGTTTACTACATTACAGCGAGAGAAGACCTTGTGAAAGTAGCGGATAACAAGCCTAACTTCACCGTTCCGACCGTAAACCTTGTATATGGCTCCAAAGGAAAGCAAGTCGGTTATCTGCAAGAGATATTGAAGTATTACGGCTTTTATAAAGGGGCGCTAGATAACTCCTACGGTCCTTTAATGGTAGCAGCGGTCAAAGCCTTTCAACGGGATCGTGGCATACTTGTTGATGGAAAAGCGGGACCGCAAACACGTAAGGAAATTAGTAAGGTAGCGTAAAGGTAAAAGCCCCACTTTATTCGGTGGGGCTAATCCTTTCAAACCTGTATCCGCATGTATGTTTTCTTGTTCCGTTCAATACTTTATATACATTAGCGTTTTGGACTTTCAACTCTTTGCAAGCTTCTCTGATTGAAGAGAATACTTTCACTTCGCCATCCTCAGAGAAACTTTTAATAGGTCTCATTCGTTTTTGTGCGTAGACCTGTTCTTTTCTTGATGCAAACACACAAGTATCTTTAGAGTATAACATTCCGTCACCTATAATATCTTTATCGAGAGTGTACTCGAACGGGTCCACTAAAAATTTATCGTAGTTTTTAAGTTTCTTTATATCGTTCTCGAATTTCCTGAAATGAAGCCAATCTTCATGCACTTTTACCCCTTTGCCACCGTACCATTTATATGCACTGAATCGCTTTGAGTAACATCTTTCTAGCATATGACTCCATGATTTATACACTTTTAAGTTATTCTTTTTAGCCCCTTTGTACGAATACCCGACACCGTAAACGGTAGGGACTCCATAGTCTTTAAAATTCCCTTTAACCAGATTCCCAACTTCGAAAACATCAGAATATCCTGATTCGAGGAAACGGGCGATCACATGCGTATTGCTGAACTTCGGAAACCCAACCACCACAGCTTCTCTTCCCTCTTTATTTACAAACGTTTTACCTAAATATTTGTCTCGCATCATTCTCCTCCTGGAAAAGTATTTACGATACAACCAAAAATAATTATTCAATTATTGTTTACGCCTCTGTTTGGTCGGATTACGACTTAACTCTTTTACCTTTTTTGAACCATTTTGACCATATACCAAAGCCGCGCTCTGTTCTTCTGCTATTGTTAGAACTATTCCCATGACTAGCAACGAATCCCGTTTCCTCTAAGCATTCCTCGCATACATCTAACGTGCAATAAACAAAATCTTTAGCGCCTTGTTCGATTTTCATTTTGGCATGAAAAAGGTTGTTATCTTGTGTTTCCTTATCGCAAACATCGCAATAGTGAATAGTTTTACTTGCCATTTATTTCATCCTTTCTTTGTCGCATTTTGGGTCTACTCTTCGGTAGTTTCTTCGTACATATCACTCACCTTCACATCAAGCAGCTTCTCTAACCGCAATATATAGTAAACAGAAGGAGTGGATTCAGCGACTCCATCTTTATCATTGTTGCACCATCTATTCACTTGCGCTTGGGTAGCGCCGATATTGTCAGCAACCCATTTTTTTCGTATTCCTTTAGATTCCAATACTTCACCTAATTTAGATCGTACTTTCTTCTTCAATTCCGCAACCTCCAATTATATGTTCCACCTCCTTCTATTATTACCTTAATTTTATTATAAATCAAATTACACAATAATGCAAACTAAATTACATAATTGTGTAAACAACCAAGCCCACCCTGCATACATTGTTATCAAGATAGGATTTACCAACTATCCAGAAAGGAGATAACCGTGAAAATCAAAGGGAAAGGCGCATCCATCCGTAAATCGAATCTCGTCAATAAGAGTGTCAGCTTTAACCGGATGGATAGACATCAGCGAGAGTTACACGAATGGGCGAATAAACATCAGCCAAGAAAGCAAGTATATCGCCTTTCGCTTCCGGCACACCTTCTAATACGGTAAGTACCAATAAAACGCCGTATTGTTGCTCTGTGACACCTTCAGGTACTTCCAAGTTAACTAGCTTTTGCTTTACGTTTGCTTTGCTTAATATTGACATGATCGTGATTAAGTCCATTGATTTAATATTCCGCATAATTACCTCCTAATAATAAAAAAGAAGAGGGTTGCCCCTCTCCTTATGTTGTGGTTTCTTTTGGCCAGTACACTTGATACGCGACTTTTCCAGATTCAATATCTTCAAAGTCTGCGTGTGCATGGAATACGATTGGAACAACAGCTTCCCCATCATCCTCTGTACTCATGGTGAAACCTTCGGCGGATAGAGCGTTTTTAAGCAAAATGACTACAGGCCTATCGTTACCGCTTAAGCGCCCTACAAAAGCAATATTATCCAGATAATCTCCATCTTCAATGTTGGAACGGCCTGTGACAATATCAAAGTTTGAATCGGTATCATCTATATCAGCAGGACCAATGGCGTTTTTTATGTTCTGGGCTGTAAGTTCTTTCAAGTTTACGGTCAATTGCGCTTCATGAGAGTTGACGAATTTCAAACCTCGGATACGGGTTTTTACTCCGTCCAACTCCGGCTGCCGTGTTTCGATTTCCACTTGAAATTCATTACCGCCACTAGTAGCGCCCAATACTTCTCCTGTGAAGTCTCCAGTTGTATCGTCATATGTTAAATTTTTATAGATTGCCCCGGCATCCAATAACATGCGCTCGGGCGTGTTCTGTGTCACTCCTACTGGATTAACAGCCATTTCATTACCTCCTATACGTCAATAATGTGGTGGTCACATCATAACGTTTGATTAATTCATCTGGATCGGGAACGTAACCGACACTTGGACGAGTAGCCACAATCAAGTTGTGTTCATCCAGCAAGCGAAAGTCCAAAAGAGATTGCCTGACTTGCTCGGCTATTTCCACCACCGTTCCATGTGATGTGCCTTCCCCTTTATCCCAACAGCTTATTTCCAACGTGTAGTCATCTCTTCCGCTTTCTGTCGGGTCCACAGGGAATAGTTTATAAACAACATAGGGGAAAGCTCCATTTTGCGAAGCTCTCCCCTGATAAGTCTTATAAGAATGTGCGTTATCAATCACTTGGTATATCGCAGTCATGATATGCTTCATAACTTGTAATTCCTTTCAGCAACCTGTCTCAAATTGCCAAGGTTGTTCATGATGCCAGGCCGGAGATACTCTTTGCCTTGGATATTTGATGTCGATTTTTCCAAATAGATAGGATATTCTTCGCTTGTCAATTTAGAACCAACGTAAACCCCTGTCTCATCCACTTGATGGTCAATGCTTCCCAATAAGTTACCCTCGTCTATTAAGTTCTTAGCTTGGATGACTTGCTTTACATGAGTTGCTCCGGCCATACCCACTGCTTTCAGCATCATTTTGTTGGCATTATCCATGGCTTGAATCACTTGTTTACGGTTAGAAGTGTATTTAACCAACTGTATCACCCGTATATTCCAAACTTATTTCCAGTTGTCGGTTGAGGTTGTTTGGATTATCGACATTGTTGATTTGGTATATCTTATCACCAATAATCATCCTGTCCGTTTCCTTTACATCGACTATTTCAAAGATGATGAATATATGGGAGGATACTACACCAAGTTTTTCATTGGCCAACACTTCATCGGCACTCAACTGATCCAGTGTGCCTTCCAATTCCAAATGAGTATCCCATTCGTGCGTTTCTCCCCCCATACCATCATCAACAGTAGTGTAACGTTCAACTATAGCTCTCACCATCTCAGCCGCCTTCTGAGCCCTCTTAACACATTGCTAGGGTAATTGTCTGCATATCCTACAGAATGGCGTGACAGGCTTTCTGATGTGATTCCTGCTTTGGAGTTTAATTGGAATTCAATCATTTTGATAAGATTCAACTCATATTCCGGCGGTATTTCTTTAATCCCGCAGTATCCTTTGATGTGATTCTCGACAACCGGAATCAATTCGGCTATTTGTTCCTCTTTATTCTTTAAACCAAGAGAAGATTGCACTTGACTAACTGTTACCACGCAATCACCCCTCTAATTCTTTAATTAGCTGCGCTTTAGTCATGGTGGAATAACCATCAATGCCTTCATCCTTCGCCAGCTTTTTAAGTTCCGGAACAGTTTTATCATTTAGCGTTTCTTGCTCCTTGGATTGTTCTTCTGTTTCCGTCCTCTGGCCTTCCGATTGCGCTTCAGTCTCATGTCCTTCTTGGTTCCCCGATTCGGTTTTGGCATTTGCTTCACGCTCCCTTTTTTCTTTTTCTAACAGATAAAAGGTTGTAGCTCCCATTGTTCCACCTCCATATAAAAAAGAGCCGGGTTATCCCAGCTCTTAGCCATTTGTTACAAGTTGGACGACACGAACTTTCTTCTTGTCATAAACACGATCATAGTTAGCAGCAGCTTCCATTTCTGCAAGTGTAGGCATTTGGCCAGTAACATTGTTTTCAGTCCAACGGAATCCACGAGGGTGCATGATGAATTTCTGACGGTTGATTAGAATATCTTCACCTTTCAAGCTGTTACGATCTGTTTCAGTAGGCACTTTTGGAGAACCTGCTACATAACCAACAGCACCGGAAGCGAACAAGTAAGAAGTGTATTTCTTACCGCTTGTAGTACCATCGATTACAGGAAGATTGTCATCAACAATCAACGTTTTCCCTTGGTACGTACCGAAACCAATGTCGATTTGATTCTCTGGAAGATATTCAACCAATTGCGCTTTTTGCAAGTTAGCATGAACACGGGAATGTACAGCAATAGCCGTGAATTTGTTTTTGGCATCTCCAAGTAATTGAGCGCCATCAATGAAAACATCACCGCTTGCTGTCTCGCCAGTTCCACTCTCATCAGAAACATCTAAGATAAGGTCGCCATCATCATTAGCAGCGTTATCCGCAAATACACCGTTAAGCATACGGATAAGCATGTTTTGTTGGGAACGTGTCCAATAGTCGGCTGTACGGTCTGCAATAGCTTGCATAGGGTTAGAACCCGCTAACTCTGCTGCTATGTCCTCGGAACTCCATGCTTTACCAAATGTAAATACCCTCGCAACGTCTTTCCCTGCATTGATTTTCTCTGGAGTCAATGCATAATCAGACTGAATCGCTTCCGGATCACCGTCAAGGTCGTTCCAGAAAGGCATATTTACACTATCTCCACCATTTGGCACAGTTAAATTCGGCACGCTTGACATGATTCCAGAACGAACCAAAGCGCTGCGCTCCTCAATTGTGTTAATTACATATGGGTTAAATACCTCTGGAATAATTACGTCTGATACTCTTGTTACTGCCATTTAAAATCTCTCCTTTTATAGTCCATAAATTGCAGGATTTCCCCCTGCTTGGCTTATTAATTGTTTTGCTTTTTCCGGGTCATCACGGATGATTTTTCCTTGTTCGGTAAGGTTGAGGTTTTCCTTAGAGAAAGGATTCTTTACAGCACCGCCACCGTCTGGATTCTGCGGCGTGTGTGGTTGCCTTCCCTTCGGTGTTTCTTCCTCACCAAATAAATAAGGCGATTCTTCTTGGACCTTTTTGAGTTGTTCTTCCAGTCCAATAAGATTATCACCATCTAAACTAATTTTCTCTGCATCAATTAAAGCTTTTACAGCCTTGTTGTTCTTGGCTTTCGCATCTTTCAAAGCCAATTCCAATTTAGCTTCTTTGCGTTCTTCCAACAGCTTACCTTCCCACTGTTTAGCATCTTCTTCATTTGCTTTTTGTAGGTCAGCAATCTTTTGCTGCATTTCCTCGTTCCCCTTGGCTTTTTCCTTCAATTCGTCAAGCTGCGTATCACGGTCTTGTATTTGCTGCTTATAATTCTCGATTTGGCTTTCCAGTGTATCCACTTTATCAGCCTTATCTTTGATGTCATTGACCGTTTTGCCATGTTCGATCATGATTTTGTTGATTACTTCCTCTTCTAACTCTAATTCTTTAAGAAATTCACGTTTCATATTTATCTCTCCTTACATTTGTTAACGAAGTATAGTCTCCGGTAGGATAGCCATTTAACGCATGACTGCGGACATAATAAATAGACAGTTTAATGACATATCCAGGTCAAGCTAGATAACCGACTAGCAAACGGAGATAAGATGGACCACCCTAGCCTTTCCCCCATATCGGGATAAACGTTTAAACATGTGACCACATCCTTTATTAAGTTTCTTCTCCCCCCACAGTTAAGAGAAAATCAAAGAATAACTCTGCCAAAACTTCTAATTCTTCTTCGCTTGGTGAATATCCCTGTTCAATAAGTCCACGAAACAAATAATTCTCAATATCCTTATTGGTGAAATACACTTCTTCATCCATCCAAGCACCTTCTTCCCAACAAAAAAGACACCCTGTTATGAGGATGTCTTATTGTTATATTTAGCTTGTAATTTCACTTGCTTCTTCATTCGCTTATCAGCCTTGGCATCGGTTACGACTCCCCAACTATGAATGACGGCCGGAATCCACAGTAACAAACACAACAGGATATTGATTAATCCTTGAATGGGCTTTCCATAAAGAAACACTGGTACTGGCGGTAAGAAAATACATAATAATCTCATGAAACCACTCCTCAAATTTGGATAATATTGTCTATATTCTATAGTATACCGAAAAATCCTTCTTAGAAGTGGCTTATTTCGACTTTTCTTGCAAATAACCTTTTATATCATACTCTCTTCCTAGTATTCGTTGAAGTTCAAACCGGATAAACTGCTTCGTATGTTTATTCGTATTGGGGTGATTATAGATATTCCTGACCATTTCCATACATTGTTTAGGCAAATGCCCGTTAATCACATCTATTTTCATAGCATCACTCCTTTTTATTAGAGTATGCTTCTTAGGCTCGTTTGTAAACGTGGCTTATTTCGACAGGTTGGATTTGAAATCGTCATAGGAATCATAACTGACATTCTGCACGGCGCTTGCATTGCTTTCAAATCCGTCCGGTACTTCCAACATGTCACAACGGCAATTAATTACGTTGTCTGCACTACCGGATGGGTCGCCAGGATACATCAACTCTTCCCCGTCCACTTCAAATGGTTCATCAATATATCTTTCTTGGCCATCTGCCTCTGAGTGAGCCTCTCTTGTTCTATCCTGTTGTGCAGCTATCCATACCTTCTTCAATCTCAATCCAGCCTCGGATGCTTTTACCATGCCATCATGCCGTGATTGTTCTCTTACTCTATGGTTTTCTGTTCGGGCAATGGTGAGAGCCTTGCTTGCCCCTACATCCATTCTCTCTTTGATTCGTTTGGCTGTACTTCGGAAAGACTCCCCTTGTATTAACCCTTGTGCTAAGTTTTCTCTTAATTGCCTGGTTAGTCGCTGCTGATTATCCCGGTTGCGTTCCAAGAAACCGATACGATCTAACGGATTTTCGATAGCCCTCTCTATTTCATCTTTATCCAAGAGCGCAAAGCCTAAGTCTGCGTTTACTGCATCGGATAAGATGTAAGCTGTTTGGTAATAGCCCTCTTCATAAATGTGCCGCTGGCTTTTCTTCAGCGTTTGGGCGTTCTTACCCGTGAGCTTGCCTATCTCCTTGGCAATTTCTTTTTCCAGTTTAGAAAGGCGATTGTATTTCTGCATCTCATACCAATCACCGTCATATTCCTGGTATATCTTCGCAATCTTGGACCGTAGTTCTTTCAAGGATATTTGGTAATTGCGAATAAGCTCTCGTTCAAACTCCCTTTCCAGGTTATCCAACCGTTTAGCAGCTTGACGTTGTTTCTTATTCATCTTCCTCTACTTCCTCATTATCGAGGTCAATCATGCCTTCGTTCTCTTCTTCTCGCCTAGCCATTTCCACCTGTGCATCCGTAACCATCGGATGGTTCTCCATCTTCGTCCGAACAGACAACTCCGGACTCTTCATAAGCATGTCAACTTGTTCTGCTTCATTCATTAACATCGCTTTGTTAAACGTAAACGTGATGTCCTTGTGGTCAAAGTTCCCTTGATTGGTTTCTCCAAGATATTCACATACAAACCACATGAATTGCCTTAACCCTTTGGCAAACTTTCTTTCCAGGACATTGGCTTTCATATCGAGTAAGGAGAATAAGAACTTGAGCGCAATACCTGATGGGCTGTTACCGAACTTATCGGTATTCGTATTAACTCCTTGTCCGAATTGGTATATGTCTCCCACAATACGATCTAAGAACTTCTCAATGCTGTCCACCGGAACTTCTGCCTTGACGGTTTCGATACCGCCTTCCGCATCAACAGCAGCACCCTTATATCGTTTCAGATTGGTTACTGCTTGGTCCATATCAGTACCGGAGTATCCTCTAAGCACATAAAAAATCTCTTGAATGTCCTCAAGAGTGTTGGTAGTATCGCTTGTTAAGTTGTCGTAAGCATCTATAAAGTCCTTGTAAAAGGTTAAATCTCCAACTTTTTTACTGTTGTTAGCAAACTCAACGAATGGAACCTTACCCCATCCGAAGCCGTTTTCCCCTTTATACCAATGAGACTGTGGATTCACTTCAATAGAAGCATCCAATTCGATGTTTCCATGTACCATTTCATAAAAGGTAACCATTTCGGTATCCCACAACTCAATCTTTAGTGTGCCGTCATCCAGTTCATACACCCTGATGCCGTTTATGAGATTCTTTCGCTTGGTATTGTCGTAAATCGGTATAAACTCTTGTGCCGGGATGATGATGTAATCAAAGTTTCCTTCTTCATCAATGTAAGGATGCAGCCATTCCACCCCTTTATTGGATGCAGCAGTCACCAATTCCGGTAATGTATCGTCAAACTCATCTCCCAATGTATCAAGGATAACTTCTATATCCTGGTCGGTCTTGCTGCCTATCGTAACGGGATCACCTACAAGATAAGAGGTTTTCTGGTCAACCAACAGCTTATGCCAGCCGGATGCCAGCTTGTTGTTGGTTGCTTCATAGTCAGGATGCTTAACGCCGTCATTGTCATATTTGTAAATAATGCGCTCTGTGATGTCGTTTTCCTTGTAATAATACTTTATCCCTTCAAGCATGTCTGTCGTGTCGTGTTCGTCTATATATGCCTTTAGGATATCCGTTATTCGGGGAGAGTTTTCTTCTATGGCTTGGATTAACTCTTCTGTGTGAGTGGGTTCATTAGGGTACATGTTTTCACCTGCCTTTAGTTTACGAATGTCATTGTCGGTTTCATGTAATGGGAACCACCATATCTAAGAGCTGCCATGGCATCATCAAAGATATTTACTGGTTCATCCAGATATATATTTAACTTTTCATCCTTGCGCCATTTCCATTGATGTATCTCTTTGATGGTATTCACGCACCTTGGATGAATATGGATTGTGCGTTGCTTTAACCAGTCAATTTGTGCGTTCACACTACCTTGACCCTTTTTAACGGGGTAAGCTCTATATCCTGCTTTTTTCCACATTTTTATACGGTCTGGTTCAGCAGAATCGCAGGGCATTTGCAACCGTTTATTCAATCCTCTTTCATTTGCAATCTTGATTAATTCGTCTGTGTCTTTTTCATACTCGTATATTTCATCACACACAAAAATATCCCCATCTTTATATCCAAGATCGAGGATTGCATTAGCGTGATTATAACCAAAGTCTTGCGAATATATCTTACTATCGAATCTTGATAAGTCTGATTCAAACTCATGGATTTTAATGTTGGTCAGGATTAATCCACCAACTTCTCCCCATTCTCCAAGACCGTATATCCGGTAACCTTCCGGGTCTTGCTCTTTCCTTCGTTCCATCCGTCTATGATAAGCTTCGTCAATGAAGCGATTATTCAAATAAGTGGAATGATGGGTGAATATATCATCGTCTTTATAGTCGAAGTATTTCTTCTTAATCCAATGCTGTGCAGATACAGGGTTAAACGTCATGGTGATTTGATAATAAAGATTCGGATTCTCCAGTATCCCACGCAGACGGTCATCCAGTATATCCACATCTGCTTCATATAGCTCGGTAGCTTCTTCAATCCATATCCAAGTCAATTTACCATTCGGGAAGTTGATAGACTTTAGTTTCTCCCTGTCTTTCTCATGCTGCACACCACGGAATATAACTTCATTCCCTGTAACCAATGATTTCAATGTCATGGCGCTTTCGTTCACATACCAGTAATTATCTGCCTTATCCCCGTATATCTTGTTGATAGCACCTTTTAGCTCGGAGAAGGTGGAATGTCTGTTAGATACATCCACTTTACGAACGCACAATAAGTTAGCGCCTTTATACTTTGGATCGGATAGCTTGATAATGAAATCCTGGGCCACATTCACCGATTTACCAGAACCGGCAGACCCTTTCATGATGCGGTAACGTTTCTTGGATTGGTTAGCTTCTTTGAATGACTTATTAAATCCGACTTTAACCTTCGTCATCGTCGCCATAATCAACCACCACGTTTAACCCTAAATCTCCCTCATGCTTAATGTCCTGTTTATCTCTCCACACATCCGGCTTTCGATTCTTCAACCAGAATATTTGAGCTGTCGTGTTCGGTTTCTCGTACTTCTCAACGTCTACCACATCACCTTTATTCGTGACTGTCTGTTCTTGGTATCGGAACCCTAATGCAGATTGAAGCAGAGCATTTTCTACTTGTCGGTCGACAACCTCTTTGCCCTTTTTTAAGGCATCATTAAATTCTTTCTTTTCTCGTTTCCATTTGTAGAACACATCATGACTCACACCTAACATTTCCATCATGTCTTTATCGGTATGTCCATCTCTCGCCCATCCTTCAACAAGCAAGAGTTTATCATCCATCTCTAATTCTTCCCATCTGGATTTTCTACCCGCCATATCCTTATAAGCCTCCCTCCCACCTTATAGGTAACTGGTTATTCGTTTATGATTTACACTTTCCTGAATATTTTTTGATCGGGGTCAATATATTCAATTGCCTTTTCAGCGAACTCTCTACCGTCTAATGTTACTTGTATTTCGGGTGAATCTTTCCTTGTATATTTATCTGTCCATATGACCGAATCACAATTAGGGCTTGTATCATAATCAGGCAAGGCTTCTTTCACTTCTTTGATTCTCTTATCCAGTTCCTTGATATGCTTGCCGTTCCTTTTCAATTCGTCCAATAAGTCTCTCCTGTGTTTATCGGCCCAGTTTTTATCTGTTTCCAATCTTTCTAATTCATTCCGGAGCACTCTGTTTATATGGTTCATTCCATCCCCTCCAGGTTATTGATATGATTCGTTTATATAGTCAATGGGTTGTTTTTCTTTTGCGCTTGAAATAATGTCATCTCTCAAAGCGTTGTATAACTTTTCTAAGCTATCATAGCCGTGAGCTTTGTATATCATCTCCAAATCAGTCATTGCTCGACACCCTCATCGCACAAATAAAACAGATTCAATTCATCATCATTTATCGCAAGGAGTATTTTATCTTCTTCACCGTAGAAAATAGTCTTTCCCTCCGCAAATGCAATGTAATTAACACCAGATACCTCGTGTATCCCTAATTCTTTTATGACTACTGCATAATTCATGTTATCTCTCCCTTCATTATATAGACTCTCTCCTGCACCACCGTACTCACATTCCCCGCCTGATCGGTTATCTCCGCCTCAAAAGTGAAGTTACCATGTTTCCCTTCCGTATCAGCAGGAACAATCTTCACCACAAAGTCATTCGTGTTTATCGTAGCCGTGTTTCTTTCTATGTCATCCAGTCTCCACTTTACCGTAGCACCGGATAAATCGACCGGGTTTCCGTTTTCCGTTACAGGAATTGTAATGTTCAGCGTATCTCCTGCATACATCGTTATCATTGAATCACGCCCTTTACCGTGACGTTTAGTTTTCTTTCTCCGGGGATGGTTACGTTCAATCGCCTTTCCCCTGCCACATACACATTGAGGTTTCTTTCTCCCTCCAGCCGTATGCGCCTGACTATCGACTTATCTTCATCGTAGAAGGTTTGCCTTGTATCGTATTCGTAGCTAACAGGATTATATAACTCCTGGAGCGTGTCTATTGTCTCCTGCCTGTCTGCATAGATGACAAGGTTAATATCTCCTTCTGCTGTGGTTGCCTTATATATCGCCTGTTCCAAGTCTGCCAGGGTTTCTTGATTGGTGTACCATGCTTGCTTTGTATCGTATATATGTTCCTTCTCCGCATAAAGAGAAAGGGATAAGTCATAGTTCCATGTCCTTACGATGCTGTCACTGTATATTTCTTGGAAGGTATCGTATAGGTTCGTTACGGTTTCATAGATGATTTGCGCTGTATTGTAGGATTGGCTTATATCCTGATACATGTCGATTTTGGCATCAAAGGAGTTTATCACTTCTTCATAGATGGATTGCTTCATGTCGTAACTGTTTGTGCGTTCTGCATACAGACGGTTTTCTATGTCGTATGTGTAAGATACTTCCTCGCCTGTCGGTTCTTCTCCTCCACCGTCATCTACCCATGTACCGCCGTATAAGGTAGCATGGTTACCGTTTCCTGATTGGTCTTGTACGGTTCCGGTGGACATGTCGTAATGGGCGACTAAAGAACCGGAATTGTCATAGACTTTGACACCCCAAATTTTACCATTCATAAAATACGGGTTAACGGGGTGTGAAAATATAGTACCTGGACCTGTATAATCAATCCAACCCACTAATTTTAGAGTTACTCTATTTAAGGGTGTAACTTCTGCTCTTTCTACACCATCCACCAAAAAAGTGTTTGCGTTTTCCTTTGTATCTCCATCTTGTCTGTAAAATTGTGCAGTTGTTCCGGTATCCCCTCCATAATCAGCATAATCATGACGGCCTGATTCATTAGAATCAGATATTTCTATGTCCATCACGATATCCTTGAGAGTCATAGAAGGAAGAGAAAGCTTATCATCCACACCATCCATTTGAAGGTACATTTTAATTCACCTTCTTCTCATACTTCTCGGCTATTTTACAAGGTTTCTTCTCCTTCTCGTCATGGGTGCAGTCATGCCAATCAATTTCCCCTGATAATTCATCGACTTTCTTTTTCATGTCGGAGAAGAGGTTATTCTTATCGGTTTCCGTGTTCACCCATGCTTCAAAGTTGAAAGAAGGCTCTGCTGTTTCATCCCCTGTAAAGTCCTGTGTATCTAATTTCCATAGTTCATATTTGTTGATACTCTTGACGATGCTATCCTTATCCGCCTGTGTTTTCGCCTTCAATCTGCCACGGATGGATTTCTTCATCAGACAGCAAACTCCGTACCTGTGACAGATAACTTAATATCCGTCTTGTTTTGCGTATCGGATACGCTCGGAGTGGTGACTCTTACATAAAAAGCATGTGCGCTTGTATCGGATATGTCAGCAGGACTGATGGATGAAGAAAAATTCGTCCCATCTAAGGATAATTCAATCCAGGATGATTCGTCTGTATCTGTCGTGTCCTCTGGTGTTATCGTGATGCTTTCATACCGTTTTGTGCTGTCATCGTTGAATAGGTATGCTTGGATGGTTTCGGAGCTTCCGCTAATCGGGTGTTGCGTTTGGATCGGGTTGCTCCCATCATCTGATACTACATCCGTTAACCCTGAATCTTTCGCTATTCTAAGCATCGTTTCCCCTCCTCTGATGGAGAATTTGATTATATAAGGCTTTCTTGTAGCATCCCATTCCATATGTGCATACTCGCTTGTAGCCTTTACGCAGGAATGGGCAGTTTTTGCATAGTTGCTCGTATTCGTTTTCTCGTAGTTTCATTTTCATCATCCGTTCAAATTAAAAACCACCTACCCGATCCAGAGTCAGGTAAGTGGTTGGGATTGAGTTGCCTTCTACAACTCCCGTTTGCTAAGATTGTTGTGAAATCAATATATCGTATAAACTTTCTATACTACCATGATATTATAATTTTACAATACTTTCTGTGTTATCAATGTGCGTTCTTTGATAATTTGACCATTTTTTTCTGATGTAATCATGCGTGTAACCAAGCTCGTCTGCTATTTCTTGATGTGTTTTCTCTTCAACAATCCGTTTATATGCTATTTTGTATTCCAGTCCATCTAAGGCATGTATAAGTTTATCCATTTTCTTTTTTGCGCTCTCGTAGCTTTCTAATTGCTCGTATAGTTTGTTGAGAGAAGTTAGTTTCTTTTGAGCCTGGATTAATGCTGTTTCCGTTCCGTATTTGAAGGAGCCCTTACTAGCGAGAGGTATTCCATCAATGTTTTCGTCATGGAATTTAATTCCGAACCAATATTCCAATTCCCATTCCGTAAATTTAATCTGTTCTTTGATTAGTTCAATCTCTACTGTTATATCAGAATAGTTCTTCATTATTTCCATGTCACTCCCCCCCTACACATCTGAATTGTATCTACTTATTGTTTGGAGAACCGATGCCTGCACTTCCAACGCCCTCAAGCTATCCCTTGCGCTGTTGAATACATCCCTTGCAGCATCCCGTTCAAATTTCATGAGCGCCATGTTACCACGGGCTACGTCTGCGATTAGTGTTGCTGGCATCCCCTGTTCTTTCAGTTTGATGATTTCTTGTGCGAGCAATGATCTATACACTCTTTCTGTTTCTGCTTTCTTATCAGCCAGCTTGTAGATGGTGCGTGTCGCTTTGTCGATTCGTTTTGATGTTTCCATCATCATGTTTACTACTTCTTGTAATTCAGCCATTTTCATCACGCTTTTTTGTCTCAACAACAATATGTGATGAATAATTAGCCACTACCTCAACCACTCTCACTTGTTCAGCATCTAATGGAGTTTCCTTTATCAATCTTTTCGCTTCCGCATCTGCTAATGGAAATGAAGTGAATTCGCTATGAGTATCCCAATCGCTTAATTGCGGTCTTCCGAATGAGTCGCGTCGTTCCGTTTTCTTTTGGCTTGTTTGTACTATGAAATTCATCTCAATCCCCCTCCATCATGCACAGCACCAGATAGGCAAAAGATACACAATGCCAGTTCAAGCATTGTTTTTCACTTCCTCGTTATTGAAGTAGTATAGACCCGTACCGTTAATGTGAACGCCTTCCTTTTCAGCTTTCATTCCTTCTTGATAACCATCATCAAAACCTTGGTTCCATCCCTTTTTATATCCCGATTCAAGCGCATCCCTCACAAGGGTTTCATATTGGGAGTTTGTCAATATTTTCATGATTGCCCCTCCTTACACTTGCTTGCATCCGATAGGTCTATCTCGCTCATGAGGATATATCCTAACCCCTGCCAGTAGGCTACTCTCCCGTAGTCGTCCGTCCGTACCTCTTGTCCTTCTTTATTGCGGAGTAAATACCAGATCATTCACCCATCAGCTCCTTAAATTTATCCAGAGTCATCACCACTAACCATGGTTTCCTGTCTGCCTTTAAAGCTACTGCATCCGGTTTCTCCCGTTCATCCAATACATAGTCATATATCGTCTTATAACCGTCCTTCTTGGCTTTTACTTCCCATTGGAGACCCATTCCCTCTACATCGTTCGGAAAGCCGTCTTGAGCGCCGGAGAGAGGAATTCTCCTCCCACCGATCAACTCTGCAAATTCCCGTTCCCTGCGCTGCCCTTTGTCCCTGCTCGCCTTACCCATTGAACAGCACCAACATGATAATCGTTATTGCCATGAGGATTATTGCCGTCCATAGATTTACGTTCATTTGTTCTGCTTTCTCTTTATCGTTCTCCGCCCATAATCGGCGCTGGCGTTCGTTAAGTAGCTGGTTTTCTGTATATTTTAATTTAGCTTCTGTATTGTTCATTTCTCCATCTCCTTTTTCTCATATATCGCTTCATAATAGGCATCTTCTTCTTTCTCCTGGAACTCATAGCTGTTTTTGTATTGTTTAAATCGCTTATGATAAACGTATATAGTTTTCATCCCTCTTACACATTCATATCCGTCTGCTTCTTTCCTGCGGCACTCCCTGACAAATTTGCGTTTATCCCATTCTCGTACTGGAACTTTCATATCCCGGTGCTCCCGTAACCGTTTGTTCCTCTCTCCGTTTCGTTCAGATCGTCCACTTCTTCAAAGGTGGTATGTTCAACTGCCGCTATAACTCCTTGTGCTATCCGGTCCCCTGTTTTGATTAAATATGAACCAGGGATACATTCATCTAATGTTTCATATGCATAAGAATTGTTTATGAGTCTCGCGGCATTACTCCAATTGTCTCGAGAAATATTGTCTACGATGATTCCTACATCTCCCCGGTACCCTGCATCCACAGTTCCGAATTGGACTCTCAATCTCGTTTTCAGTGTCATTCCCGATCGTGGTCTTACCTGTATCTCATATCCTTCTGGTATCTCGAAAGCCAATCCAGTGGGTACAAGTTTTGTTTCTCCTGGTGCAATAACCACATCTTCGGCAGCTACTAAATCAAATCCACTATCAAACTGTTTTGCGTATGTTGGAATGACTGCTGATTCCCTTAGTCTTTTAACTTTCAAAGTTTCTCCCTCCATTCGTTTATTTCATCCATCAGTACACCTTTTAAATAATTCTTTGGATCCGCATAAAGCATTAGTTCTGTTCCGCCCCAAGTAGTAGTCCGTCCTAAAATCCTTATCTTTCCTTCTCTGGTTTCGATAATGTCACCTTCTTGGGGGATGTCCTCTATAAAGTCATAAAGCGTTGTTTGGTTCATGCCCCGACCATATCCTTTCTCCTGGTCACAATCCCCAACTCCTTGAGACTCACTTTCGGTCTGTTTGGATTCAACTTCATAAAAGCTCTGTTCATTTGCCGATGCAAGCTGACTGATGATTTCAATTTGTACATTTCAGCCATTTCACTAAGGGTATATCCTTGTGAGAAATAAATAAGGACTTCCTGCTCTCTTGGAGATAACTTGTTTAATTCTTCTCTCCAGTACATTTTGCTTAATACTGTTTTCTCTACATTTCGGTTATTATCTGCCAGTTGATCCAGGAAGCTGGTTTCGTTATCGTCATGCTGTGGTACATTTAGGGAAATCATGTCTTTTTCATGTTCTCTTTTTTGGCTGTTCTCTTTAACTATGAGCTTTAGAAACTCTGCTTTGATGGTGAGGTAGGCAAAGGTCTTAAAAGAACCCTTGCCCGGTTTATATGCCTTTAATGCACTCACCACACCTATATATCCATGTTGGAATAAATCTTTGAAGTGGTATCTCCTCATGTTGGAAAAGCGGTTAAACATTTTATTGATTAGATGCTTGATTAGATTGTCAAATAGGTTTCTTTGGAACGCTTCTTCTACAAGAGGTTTCATTAATTCTTTTGGAACGTCCCAATCCTCTTGAAAGATGATCCATAACTGTTTATTAGTCGCTTTAGAGCAATCCATTATAATCCCCCTCAAAACGGTAATTGAGATTCATCCAGGTTAGTTGGTTCAGCATCATTTCCGTATGGTTTATCATTCTGCTGCTGGTTGCCTTCTTTTTTCGATTCCAGGAATTGAACAGAATCAGCCACAACTTCTGTAACGAATACTTTCTTACCGTCCTTGTCATCATAAGAACGTGACTGCAAACGCCCATCCACCCCGATCAAGTTTCCTTTTCTCTGATAGTTAGCCAGACTTTCAGCGCCGCCTTTGAATACAACACAGTTGATGAAATCGGCATCTTGTCCATTGTTGCTCTTAAAGTTTCTTCCGACAGCTATAGTAAAGTTACAGACACCGACTCCATTAGGTGAATAACGAAGCTCCGGATCACGTACTAACCTGCCAGCCAAAATTACACGATTTAAACTCATTAATATTTCCTCCCAATTTCAAAATTAAGTCCTGCTAATATTTGAAGTAAGACTAACGGAACCAAAAACCATAATTGTTCTGAATTCCACACCAGGTAATAAAGCGGGAAAGATAGTAATACTGAGAAAAGGTTTCTCACTCAATCTCCTCCTAAAATATCCAAGTAATAATCTTTATGACGATAGCCCATAGGATCAGGGAAGGTAGTAAAGCGTATTTCATTCCTCTGAATAGCTCCATTTAGTCACCTTCTAATGGGAATATTTGTTCTCTTGTGTCATTTACCATCTTGACTCATAATTAGAGTCGGATTCTTATTGCCTCACAAACACAATATAGTCAAAAATTAAAGGTTTGCTTTCATATGTCCTAACCACTACCAATTCCTCACCGTCTGTATTCCTGGTTAGTGTTTCTCGGACATAAATTTTAGTCATTTTCTATCGTCCATTTTCCGCTAAATAAATCTGAAAAAGTTAAGTCTTCTCTAGTCTCAAGTGTGTACCAATTTCTGAACACCGTCTTTTCCGGATAACTTTTACGGTGCAATTCAACTTTCTTTCCCGCCTTTAATGCAGCCATTGCTTCTTCAAAAGATACATAGTTTTCGAGGATACGCCATTTCCAATTCAGAGTGTGACCATACAATATAATTGGTGTTGCAGCTTGTATTGTTTTATCTTCGTTACACCACAAAATATCTCCATCATTATCCTTGAAAACCCGGTCAAATAACACTCCTTCTTCATCTGATAATTCTAAATTTTCTTGTAACTTTGCAACCTCACCAATCTTTAACTTATCAATCATTTCTCCAGTAGTAAGCCATTCACTCATCACACTACCTCCTCGATCGCTTCTTTTAATTGTTCGTTGGATTTATGCACCTCGTTTAGATACGTTTCCAAGTCGCTGACAGCGTTTTGATTGATTAGAAGGTTATCCCTCTGGATGGTCAGCAAAGCCCTTAAAATGGTTGCGGAATAGCCTTTAAATTTCCATCCCTGTGTCTGTTCTTTTGTTTTTGGGTTGTAGTACGTTTCATATCGCTCAATCTGGACATTCAGACTGTCGTATTCTCTGACTCTGCAATTACCGACTGTTAGCAAGACTCTTTTTTCTTTCGGTTGTGCTTCACTCATTCCTCTAACTTCCTTTCGTATGATTTTTTATACTCCCAGTACATACCGTTTGCTTTCAACTCGTCCAATTTTTCCAATACTTCACTCACGGTCTTTCTAATCCCGATAGCCAGCATGTTGGGTGTCTCCACTTTTTCATAAGCGCATATATATTCCAGATCGTCTTGTGACCATATCGCTTTAGGTTTTGGCTTCCTGTTATTTTTCGCCCATACCTTGTAATAACATTTCTTGCAGCACCCTTTGCTATGGTGTTCCTGTTCTTCTTCACATACCGGACAGATGATGTATCGTTTCGGCCTACTCATTCTGCCATCTTCTTCAAGTAAGATTTGATATACTCTTCATACTTGCCATTCGCTTTCAGCTCTTTCAGCTTGGCTGTCACGCTCCATGTCGGTCGTCCAATACCTTCGGCAAGCATGGTGTCACCAATGAAGCTGAATTTACAGATATATTCGAGATCATCCTGTGACCAGGGTTTCTCCAATTTCTTCTTTTTCGCTTGTTTCCAGTGGCAGCGATTGCACAATCCGAACGCACGATGCTTCCCTTCCTCTCCGCACTCTTTGCATATCACGATTTTCGCCATTACCACTCAACTCCAAAGTCCACTTTTTGCAGCAGCTCCACATCAAACAGCTTATCTCCTTCGCCTTTCAACTTGACCGCCTTTGTGCCGCTGACATCCACCACATTTCCTTCCACCTGATACATTCTGCTCTCACCATTCTTCAGGACTATATCCTTGTCTCTTAACACGTGCTTCCTCTCCCTTCATGAATTTTTCAAATTGGTCTTTATCCGTAATCAAGCCTTCTGCCATCAAATCGTATTCATCTTTGTAGAAGTGTGGTCCGTATAATGTCTTGTGGTACTGTTCCAACTCCTGCCTCATTTCCTCGCTGCCATCTACCTGGTCATGATGCTCCTTGCAGAGAAACCTTAAATTCCTGAATTTCCCCCGTCCATTCCGGTATCTGCTGAATCCTTTAGGTATCACATGATGACATTCCAGGTTTTCTCCTCGGCCACACCAGAAACAAAAAGCTCCATGTTGTTCAACCGTCTTGTCATATTCCTTTTGTGAGATTGCGCCACGTTGTTTCTTCTTCGGTGTGCTACGCTTGTGCTTCGGCTTTGGGACTGGATTGAATTCGTTTAGCATCTTGTCCATCTCCTTCGATTACTTTATTGAGATACCAGCTTGCTTTTTCCAAATCTTCCTTGCCGCCTTTCTTGCCATGCCGCATAACGTATTTGATGACGTTTCCCATGCAGAAGGCATCCAGTCCTTGCAACCCTTCCACCCCCTGTTCAATGATGTCGATCACTTCTGTTTTGCCTTGGTAATGAGTAGGATGATTAACGTTTGATTCTTTGTAATTGCTATACTTTTCTTCTTGCTCCCGTCCTGCCTGGAATCCAAGGAAGTACACTCTCTCCACCTTGTTAATGAGTGCTTGCACTCCTTCATCATGCAGCTCCCCGTTTTCCAGTTTTTCAGCTACTACCGTCATCAAGAATTGATATTCCTTTTCGTAATCGTTCATGGATTCACTCCTTAATAAACTCTCTTTTTCCATTCATCAAAATCCGTTATCCGCTTTGTGGTAGGGTCAAAGTGTAATAGGCTCTTTCCAACGCCGCCCCATCTGTTTTTGAGGTATTGTAGATAATATTCATGGTCAAAGTCAGGAGTTTTATCAGCTTCTTCTACCTCCGCCTTGGCTGCCGGCCTATATACACCGAATACATAATCTCCGCTTTCCTCGATAGCTCCGGAGTCCCTGGCCGCATCCATTGTGAGTGGTTCGCTTCCATCTCCGCCGGATCGGTTTGTCTGTGTTAAAACGAATACCAAGCAGTTTAATCGTTTTGCCATCTGTTTTATTTCTCTAGCAATCTCCGAATACTCGTCGTAACTGCTTCTTTTTCCTTCTCGCTTGATGTAACCGAAGTAGTCAATCATGATAACGTCCACTTGTCCGTCAAAGTGATATTCATTACACTCATTGGCATAGTTTTCAATGTCCTTTAGGCTTTGACCGCTTCTGTCAATCACTCGTAAATGCTTGTCCAGCGTTTCATAAATCGGGTCAAGACTCGGGTCATCATTCAACATCAATTCCGTTACTGCTTCTTCCGTTTGGTCAAGGTGTATCTGCATTAATTGAGGAGCAATGTTCTCCCCTGCCAATTCCAAAGAGTTGAATATAACGTTTTTGCTTTGTTTGAATACCAGGTTATAGATAAAGTTCAAAATGAAAGTTGTTTTACCTGATCCAGCTCTACCCATCAGATAAGCGACTTCTTTCCGTTTCATGCCCTTCACTTGCAAGTCAGGCTTTTTGAGATTGAAATATACTCGATTATGAACGCTATCCCTGGCAGCTACTTTGAATTTCTCTTTGATGGTGGAGAAGTCTTGAATATCGTCTGCTCTATCCATGGTGCTTTCATCTGTTTCCATGTAATCGAATACAAGCTCTTTTGATTTACTCCATCTTTCCGCCAGATAATCAGCCATTTCTGCTCGTATCATCTTATTGGTGGTGTACTTCACAAAATCTTTAGCTGTTTCGTATTCGTCCACTTGCTCCAGGCATTTATCTAATTCTTGTTTAAGTAAAAAGAGTTCATGATGTTCGGATTCAAAATCATCTACATGCGCCCCGTACTTCAATACGTCATTTGCATCTTTGATTCCATCTGGAAACTTGATGACACTGATCGGGTTGCTCCTAATCTTATTTCGCAATGTTTTGATGTTCCGGCCAACGTTTTGCAATCCTGTTTTATCATTATCGGGAATGAGGTATATTTTGGTGTTTCGTTGTATATACTTAGATAACAAAGATGCTTGTCCGTCTGTTAGGTATGAGCCGCAAAATGCAACGGATTCCTTGTAACCCATCTGATAAAGAGCCAATACATCAAAGTAACCTTCTACGATGAAAACTTTATCCTTGATATGGTGACGTGCTTTATCCAATCCGTATAACAGTTCAGATTTTTTGAATACTTCATCTTCTGCGCTGTTTTCATATTTGGGCTTTCCTTCTTCCAAGTGACGATAAGTGCCGCCTACTACATTCCCGTATGTGTCCAGGTATGGTATGTATATAGCGTTTTGTGCTATACTGTAACCAATACCATATGTTTTTGTTGTATCAGGTTGGAAGCCGCGTTCCGCCAAGAATTGTTCGGCTTTCTTCCTGTTACGGAAATTCTCGGCAGCATGGGAACGGTTCTTTTTGACCGTTTCTTTTTTTCGTTCAATCGCTTCCCTGTCAAATCCCTCGATCACTAAATTGTTTCTATCTGCAATAAAGGCGACTGCTTCATATGGCTCTTTGATGTTTTCCTTTTCCATTACATAATCAATGACCGTGCCACCCTTGTGACAACCGAAACAATGAAAGGTATCACTTTGCGGATAATAGGTAAAGGATGGTGTGCGCTCGTCATGAAATGGACATAACGCCTTATGAACTCGTCCACTCTTTTTTAGTTCCAGGTCTGCATCTAATAGGTCATATAGTTTTACTTTGTCTTTAATGAGTTCAAAGTTGTTCAAGACGTTCCAACTCCTTTACCGCTTCATCGTATATGTGTCCCTCATTGGTCATCTCATAATAAGCACGTGATAACCTTTTGACAGCCTTTAATTCCTGGATGCGTTCATGCTGCTTTTCATCTTCGTTCTTCTCTTTCGGCTTTTGTTCTTCGAGAGTCTTAACTCCATCTCTCTTCATCCAGTTACGAATTGTTTTGTTGTGATCTTTGTATTTGTTTTTTCCTTTGTTGCTAAGATATGTGTCTAAATCCTCAATCTTGGAATCTGTTACTGATTGACCGTATTCGGAAACAAGACGTTCGTATTCATCTTTGGTGAGATATACATAATCTCTATATTTTTCTTTCCTTTCCTTTTCTTTACTTTCCTTTCCTTTGTTATTTTTTGTTATATCAGTGTTATTAGTGTTGTTATCATCTGATATAACAGTGTTATTGTTTTGTTGATTTCCCCACCGTTTAGCCATGCCTTTTCTGCCAGCTTCCGCTTTCTTCTCTTTCAATTCCTGGTATTTGTTCTTTCTTCTTTTGAGACTGTCACTCCAAAACTTTTCTCCATCACTAACAAATAAATCTTCTGTTATACATGTGTTAATAACACTTTCTAACAGTGTTATATCTATGTTGTAACTAACGGCTATCCCTTTTACCTTTTGATGATGTAAAGCAGAGTCGCTACTTTCAAACATCATTTCAACTAAGGCCCAGTAAATGCCGTAACCTTCCCAACCGTGTTCTGCTCTTAACATCAAAATCTTTTCATCTTGCCTAGCGTTAGCATCATGCGAAAAGTAATATGCTTCTTTTGCCACTTATCACACCTCTCTTTTTAACTTAATTAAATCTCCTATCTCGCAATCTAGCGCTTTGCAAATTCTTACCAATGTATCCAATCGTACAGAGCGCTTATTGCCGTTTGACAAGTCGTAAAGGACTGTGCGAGATATTCCAGTTACTTCGGCTAGATCAGTTACTTTTCGTATTTTCTTTCTAGCCATAAGTTCGTGTAAGTTGAATTCAACATTTTCAACTTTTTCTTTTGGTTGTTTTGGCATTATTTTCCCTCCCCTTGAATATAAGTATAAACTATTATATGGTTACTGTAAACAACTATGTGGTTATTATTTGCGAAAAAGTTTATTTATTAGGTATGAATGTGTACACTACGAATATACTAATAAGTTAAAGAGGTGTTTCAAAATGATAGTCAAAAATAATTTGCGTATCCTTATGGCGCAAAAGAAAATGAATATTAAAGATGTTCATGAAGCAACGGGGTTGAGCAGAACCACCATCTCCAAGTTGTTTAATGAAGAGAGCAGCACTATTGCTTTTGATACGATATACAGGCTTTGTAAACTGTTTGATTGCGAGCCTGGTGATCTGCTTTATCTTGATGAAGAAGAGGAATAATCCTCTTTTTTTACCCTTCATTAGAACTGGTGTTCCTAAATGAATTCAATTCCGTTACCATGCAAGATAACTTCAATATTGGTTACATCTATCTCTTGGCCGTCCGGACTGATGAATAACTTTTCCCACTTACCATTCCTGTGACGGACTGCTGTTCCCCAATCAAACTCAACTACTTCATATGGCTTGAAATCCTTTATTTCGCCCATGCTCTCCCCTCCAATATATCCCGTGTACGCTCCTCCTCCGGTATCTGCACATAGCATAGCTGGCAGAGAAGTTTATCCCGGTATGGCTGTGGCCTGGTGGTGATGTCTCCGCAATCGGGGCAGGTGTGTTGGGTCATGGTATCAGCTCCTTGTCCTCGTATATGTTGCCGATAACCTCTAACTCGTCATAATTGGTTAGCAATCTATTTAAAGAATAAATATGGTCAGTTAACTCAAAGCACCCATTTTTAAAACTAACCCGTGAGGTAATTGTGCCAGGCAGCTCTTTTAATCCGTCCATATAATCAGTAGCTTCTACAATATCCCCTTCATAAATCTGCTTGCCGTTCTTGTCAGTTAGTCCGGTGTATTGCATGTATTCGAGATGATCTAAATAGTAATTTGGCTCTCCTTCTTCATGCGCAATATCCACTGCTTTGAATCCTGTATCTGTAGGCTCGAAAACAATATCTGATTCTTCTCCCACATACAACATTCGATTCTTAACGTTATCCCAAGCACGAAATTTTAAAGTCCTCATTTCTAAGCCCTCCCTACACGTTCTAATTCTTTTCTCAAATTGGCGACTTTTTCTTTCAAGTTTTTATTCTCATTTTTCAGTGATTTACTTTCAAAAGAATATGTCCTTCCACCTATTTCTATCTTGGTTGGCAAACCTCTCTTAACCTTGCGTACAATGGCTCTAGGCCGATATACTTCTCCTTTATGCCTTGGCTTTAGTTTCATTTGGCATCACCCTTTTCTCCAGCTTTCCAATCTCCGCATGTTGGTTATCCAGATAATCCAATACAGCCTGTCGCTGCTCTCCCTTCAATTCCCGGTCTACAATTTTACGGACATGTTCATATGGACTGCTGTTCATGATTTCTCCTCCTGTTCCAATTTTGGATATTTACTTTAATGTCATGAGATGGGAGTTCTTGATCTAAAACAATCGCCAAGTCATCGACTGCCTTTTCCGGTAGATGTTCATCCAATATATCCAGCACATCCATTTTGGTGAGTTCATAGGTGGTGAAGCGCTCTCCGCAGGAAAGGCACTCTCTCCTGCGGTAGAAACGTTCTTTAATGCGTGTTTCTTTTACCTTTGTCTTGCCGTCGCAGATGGGGCATTTCATGGCATCACTCCTTTATGTCGTCTTTTCTTCGGACTCTGTAACAACATTAAGTGTAAACTTCCATTTCAAAACTTCTCACAAGCTCATTTATTTTTTGTAGCACACTCATTTTATTGTTGAAATCAACGTCTGATATATCGTAAGTTTTTCTTATTTTCACATGTCCCTCTTGTTCTTCTGCATCCATTTCTCTGTACTCGCTATAAGGGATATCGTAAGCAACATACTGCATTACAGTGTCTTCATCGTTGCCTAATAAACCAACAGTGACCGAGCCATATTTTCTAAAAATTACATTGTCAAAACACTTTGAAATTTCCCTGTAAAAGTAATCCTTCATTTTCTCATCCCCTTAATTCGCTTTTTCGGTCTACTCTAACTAAAAATCAGGATGATGCTGCCGAATACGACAGCAACCATCGTATAGGCTAATAATATCCAGAGAAGTGTTTTCATGATGGGTACACTCCCATGTCTCTGCAAAATTCCAGGTATTCAATTAACTGCTGATGCTTCCTGATCTCTTCCTCTGTCACCTCTACCTCAATTTCATACAGCTTATCTTCTGTTAGTGGGAGAAAGGGATTTTCTTTTAGTTCCTCGTCACATTGATAGGCGATGATGGATGCTTTATCCAAATCGCAAACGTACAGATAATGGATTAGTTGGCGCTTGTATTTGAGTGGTACTTTTCCTTTCTTATGCCAGGATGCAGCTTGCTTAGATACCTTCACATCAGACACCTTAGAGCCGTGTATATAGTCTGTGTTAGCCCTGGCAATACCTTTGACCATCTGCTTATCTTTCTCGCCTGATATGCCGTTTATTTGTTCATATAAAGCGATAACGTCATGCTCCAATATGGTTCCTACTGCCATGCTTAGATTGGAGAAGGAGTCCTCGTTGACCCCTTCCAACTTGTTTTTCCACCACGATTTGAAAGTGGCTGTTTCGTAATTCATGTAAATGTAATGACTTTCTGACCCGCCAATAAAGTGACATCTATCCTGCTTGTCGGTTATCATTGATAACGCCCTCTAGCTGTTTAATCATGTTTTCTTTGTTCTTTTTGCTCTTTGATTGGATTAACTTTGACATAGCTGATTTATCGGTGTTTAAAATTTCATATAGCTTATCTTTATTTCCGACCACTTGTAATGCTTCGCTAAATTTTGTTGTGATTTCTCCATTCAAGGGATCTGGTTGGCTTTCATTAGAATTCCCATGGTTATTATCAGCTTCTGGATCGTCACCAGTAGGAATCATAAAGGCTTTCATCAAAGCATACTTTTGTGCACCTGTAATGGCCTTATAAACTGATTTATCACCAGAATCTTGACCTTCCCCGATACTGTGGATAGCAAGCTCTTCTCCTGTTTCTCCATCAATGAAGGTAAACTTTACTTTGACCGTGGCGATATATTCGATATTTCCGTTTCGAGTAGTGTGTTCTCTAGTGGAATGTTCAACTACATCAGGAAACATGACGACATGTTGTTCAGCTAATACTTCCCTCACCTTTTCCGCAACATCAGATTCAGTAGCATACTTATATTTTTGGAATTTATTAAAGCCTTTCTTTTCGATATACTTTACTTCTGACATAACCTTCGCCAGCTTAGAAACAAGCTTTCGAGATTCGCTCATTTTCGATTCTTCCTTTCTGTGGTAAGATAAACGTGAATACTTTTTCAAAGGGGTATGACTTTGGCGAGCTACCCCTTATATGAAATCCTTAAATGACATGCCTGCGCTTTTTAATAAACCTTCAACTTGAAGTATCGGATGGTGGTTAGGCCATCCCGCAACCTCTTCCTCTTCCTCTTTCGCAAACAGATGGTCAATGTCGCTACGTTCTAAATCGAATATCCGGCATACCTCCCGCCAGGATGATTCTTCATGTCGGTCTAAGTAATCTGCTGCCATTTCCACCACCCATTCACGTTTAGGTGCGCCTTCTTCCACGGATTCGGATAGGGTTTGGTATAACTGATCGAGTTGGTAAATCAAATCATCGGCAGTCTCTCTGTAGATGCGTTTGGTCTGGTAGAGGTAACATTCGTTGTTGATATGTCTAATCATGTTAACTCGAATAATTTCTGTGCCGGATATATGGAATTGAAAATCACTTATCATGCTTAACTCCATACACTTTTGAGCGATTTTCCCGTATAGGGATGCTACTTGCTTTTGGGTTGTGTTCATTTTGTTTCCTCCTTTTATCTGCAAATCCATGTGAATTTGTCTTGATATTCTTTCGGGTACAACACCCAATCTTCTTCAAGTTCTAATAACTCGTAGTCTCCTGAAGCAACAACTTTATTAATCAGATTCGCTATATCATCATCGCTCATGAACGACATCTCTTCTTCCTTTACTAAACCAAGCTTTACCACTACTCTCCTTGCCGCCCTACTATGTCCTGTGAATTTGTTTCGATATCTAACCCCTTTTTTGTCTCCTCCTTATTCGCAATATGTTCGGACTATGCACTAATTTAAAATTAGAAAATGGACGTTTTTCATAATTATTGATTGTATTTTTTCTTCATCGCTTAAAGAATCGTCTTCTATGGTGTCGTGTATCTCCCTAAAGTGCTTCAACATTTTTTCGTTTTTGTTTTCTATCTCTTTGCACTCACGCACTAATAATTCAGCATCTTTAAGAGTGATATAATCATCCAACTTTCCTTGTGGTCGGCAATCTTTATTTCGTATTATCCACCGATTCAATTCATCGATAATTCTTCCTGTGTCCATTTTGTTACCTCCTTTTGTGTCGCAATATGGGTCTACGCTGTCACAAGCGTATAAAAGATAAATCCAAGTGTTACACCGAAGAATCCAATAGAGTAAAACCAATCAGTTTTCGTTTTTGGCATCATAAGGCAATACCTCCATCCTTTTGTTTCTCCAGCCATTCATGAAGGTCATGTTCATAAACTCTTCTCAAAACCCTTTTCTTGGATTTGTTGATGGCGAAGCTTGGAAAGTCACGGTATGACATGATGTTCCTTGCGTGCTCTTCGTTGCATTGCAGGATTTCCGCAACTTCTTTCGGTGTTAAAATTTTCATGTTCTCCTCTCCCTTGTAGTAATATGAGCCACTATTTAATTAAAAAAAATCACTGATGGAACAGTCGAGCGCTGCTGCTATCCTGGCTAAATACTTTGTGCCCGGATTTTTTTGCTTGTTATTCTCTACTTTGTTGAGATAACTACGATCGCTTTTAATCATCTTGGCAAGTTCGGTTTGCGAAATACCTTTTGCTATTCGAATTTGTTTAATTTTGTTTCCATCCATTCCACTAACACCTCCTTGTAGTATTGTGAACCACTTGGCTTGATTTAATAATAGCACTTTGTAGTAATGTATGCAACACTTTCCTGTAACTTTTTCCGTTATTTTTTTGGTAGTCCTCTTTTTATTGGTTTATAATATGGTAGTAAAACTTAGGGAAGGGGTGAGGAAAAATGGATTTGGTAAAGATAGGGGAAAAGTTATCGAAGGCTAGAAAAGAAAAAGGATATAATTTGAGAGATGCTGGTAAATTGACTGGATTAGATTTTTCTTATATTTCTAAAATAGAGAAAGGAAAAGTGGAGAACCCTAGTTTAAAAACATATGAGAAGTTATGTAATTTATATGGAATTAGTGAAACCTATTTATTTGGCGGAGTCGAAGTTGAGCTTCCAGAAGAATTGAAGGATTTAGATATAGATTGGATTACTTTACCAAAAGACATGGAAAAAGAAGAATTGACAGCTGAAGATATACGCAAATATGCCCATATCATAAAAGAAATGAAAAAGATGTCGTAAAGTGTCGCAAAATACCACACTTTGAGCAAGGGTAATCGCTCCCAAAATTGTGGAAAAAGTGAGAAAATAAGAGTATAATAAGACCCACTAACGAACAAGTGTTCCTAACTAGAAGAAAGGACTGGTTCTAATTGGTCATTTATACTCAAAAATTGGAAAAGGATGTTAAAGTGAAATCGGAAGGTATCCTGTATGTTGGAACAAAAGACAAACAGGAGGAAAAGCAGCATGAGAGGCTCGATACAAAAAAGGACTAGTGGATATTCCATTGTGGTGGATGCAGGAAAAGACCACCGGGGTAAAAGAAAACAAATCAGACGTAGTGGGTTTCGCACCAAGAAGGAAGCAGAAGCTAAAATTACAGAGATACTTAATCAGATCAATGAAGGAAAACAATTATATTCCTCTAAAGTAGGCATAGTTGATTTGCTGAAAAAGTGGGACGAAGTACACCTGGCCCATCTTAAAGAAAGTACGCAAAATTCGTACCGGGCCGGGTACAAACGGTTTATCAAATACCTCAAAGAAGAACAGCTGGAAAACATCAAACCATATCACATCCAGGAAGCTTATCACGAGTTGGCGAAAGGTTACTCCGCACACGGGTATAACCAAAGCTATACGGCAATGAAAAGCTTTTTTGATTTCGCCATCGAAAATGAGTTCATCAAGACAAATCCGCATCGAGTGAAAATGAAACGTACTCCAAAGAATGATATCCAGATATGGGATAGGAAGGAAATACAAGCGTTTCTGGATGTTGCGAAGGAGTATCCGCCCCTTTACACCATGTATTACTTGGCATTGCATACAGGCATGCGTGCGGGCGAAATAAGAGGGTTGAAGTGGTCGGATATTGATATGACAAATAAATTGATCGAGGTGAAATATTCCCTTCATCAAAACGCCATGGACTTCGATATGCGAAAGGAAACGAAAACAGACTCTTCCAGGCGTACTATTTATATTTCCGACAGCCTTGTAGAAGTATTGAAGGAGTACAAAAAGAAAAGTTGGGTCGCAAACATCCACAATGGAGTATTCGCCACCCGTAATGGTAAATCCATTCATACTGTTTTCATCCGGAACAAAATGGACCATTTTTGCGAAAAAGCAGGCGTGACGAGAATCCGATTCCATGATTTGCGACACACCCACGCTTCATTATTAATCCAAGAGGGAGTCAATGTCAAGATTGTGAGTGAGCGATTGGGTCACAGTGATGTGGCCATTACATTGAACACTTACACCCACTTTGATGATGATTCCAGAAGAGAAGCAGCTGAAATCTTTGATTCTGTGACCAAAGCTGTGACTAACTAAAAGAAAAAAACGTCAGATTCCTTGCTACACAAGGACTTCAATTTTTGATTAATTTATTTTATCATAAACGTCAAAAATTCGATACGTGCAGGAAAACCGCCATTTCAAGGCTTTTCTTTAACACCCTTATCCAATAAAACCTATCAAAAACGATACAAAGAATAAATCATGTGACCTTTGGTGTGACCGGGTCACATTTTTACTCCATACACCTCACACAACAGCCCTAACTCCTTTCCCAACTGCTTAATCTTCGGAATCCTGCTCTCCATATCCACCACCCATATAATAGTAGGAAAGTGTCCGTATTGTTTCTGGAAAGCACCTGTTTCCTTTAACTTGGCATAGTCCTCCATCTTCTTTTTGTTCTTATACCATCGTTGGGTACGATCCACCTCTAAAATTTTATACGTCATGCCAGATTGAAACACCGCATCCGGCAATACCTTTACGCCTTTCACTTTGATTTCTGTTTCCGGAAACCATTTGTCCGGCCGATATTTGATATAGACATCGTTTCTGATTATCCGGTGTTCCACATTCCCCCATTTCAACAAAGTACCTTCGCCTAACAGATTGATTCCTTTCTGATTAAGTTTATATATCCGCCCATTTGAGCGTTCCAGATAGTCCGTGTATGGCTTTAAATCCTGCATGAGATAGTTAGTATTCCGAACGCTCCCCGTGTCGTGTAGGTGCTGTATTTGCCTTCTATTAAGCATCCCCAATCGGGATAAACTCAATAGTATTTTCTCCTGTTTCTGCTTCATCCGGTGTAACGTCCTTTCTTGCTCCTTTCATGTAATCGACAAGCAAATCGTTCATCGTTTTGTCGCTGATATACGGTACTTGCATCTCTAAAAGATTCGGTCCTTGCACCAACATACACCGTCCCCTTATGTCCGGGAGTTCCGCAGCATGACCGTTTTCCTCTCCCAACACCACAGCACTGGCGTATTTATTTTGGATTCGGAAGCACATTTTTGCATCGGAATTTTGTTTTACATCCCTTGGCATTGTTTTCGAGACTGGATACTGGGTGCAAAAGATTAAACGGACACCTAAACCGCCAGCTATACATGCAATCAACTCTAGCATTTCTTGGCAAAACATTTTGTCTTTGTCGTGCCTGTTTTGGGGAACCAGTCTATTTGCTNTGGACCATTTTTGCGAAAAAGCAGGCGTGACGAGAATCCGATTCCATGATTTGCGACACACCCACGCTTCATTATTAATCCAAGAGGGAGTCAATGTCAAGATTGTGAGTGAGCGATTGGGTCACAGTGATGTGGCCATTACATTGAACACTTACACCCACTTTGATGATGATTCCAGAAGAGAAGCAGCTGAAATCTTTGATTCTGTGACCAAAGCTGTGACTAACTAAAAGAAAAAAACGTCAGATTCCT
The DNA here is from genome assembly GCF_900156915.1 of Sediminibacillus massiliensis. Classification (GTDB taxonomy): domain Bacteria; phylum Bacillota; class Bacilli; order Bacillales; family Amphibacillaceae; genus Sediminibacillus_A; species Sediminibacillus_A massiliensis. Next base: position 765,732 of record NZ_LT732535.1, read on the forward strand.
TGCTACACAAGGACTTCAATTTTTGATTAATTTATTTTATCATAAAGAGAAGAGTGATAGAAGGAAACAATAATCAAACGAGGAGTGTTACATAAGTGAGTCTTAATGAGCCGACCCAGAAAAATATGAATATTATCGTGAATGAAATAGCCGAACACCTACAAGTCGTCAATCGTTCCATCATGAAACCAGAAGACTTTGATCTAGAAAAATACAGCGAACTTAAGTCACTAAGAGACATGTTGGTGGCAAAAGGAAACTTGAGCGTTGCTGAAACCCAGGCATTCATTGAAGAATTAGCATCTCTGCGAAAGTGATCGAAAATAAAAGTGCACATCTATAACGACTCAGGCTGGCCTTTCATAGAAAGACCAGCCTTTTTAAGTCATGTATTGTAACTGTCCAGGGCTTTTTTGGCAGCCCTTTGTTCAGCCTCTTTTTTTGTACGGCCTACCCCGGTTCCGGCAACCTGGTTGTGAATAAGCACATCTGCCACGAACTCACGATTATGTGCCGGGCCTCTTTCTTCGCTTATTGAATAGACGATAACGCCGTTTTTGCTTCTTTGAACAAGCTCTTGTAATTGGCTTTTGTAATCCATCGCATGCGAAAAAGCACCTTTACTGATTTTCGGGTACACATATTTTTCCAGGAAATTAATCGATACATCGAATCCTTGATCCAAATACAATGCTCCTATGAATGCTTCGAATACATCGGCAAGAAGAGCAGGCCTGCTTCTTCCCCCGGTCATTTCTTCTCCTTTACCCAACAATATGAAAGCCCCAAAATCCAAGTCAGTTGCAAAACTGACCAAGGAAGGCTCACATACAATGGAAGCCCGGAACTTAGTCAATTCCCCCTCTTCCATGTTTGGATATTCCCGGAACAAATACTGGGACACTCCCAATTCGAGAACAGCATCTCCCAGGAATTCGAGCCGTTCATTATCCTGAAATTGCTTTTTTCGATGCTCATTCACATAAGATGAATGGGTAAATGCTTGCTTAAGCAACTTTTCATTGTGGAATTCGATACCGAGTTTTTGCTGTAATTGCGAGAAATTCATCTCTCCACCTCCCGATCCTGGAAAGGATATAAATATATACAGAAAGTCCCGCTATAAGCGAGACTTCCGTTTTGTAAATTGTAAACTAAGTAGTAAAACACAAAGATATTCTGTACATGTATTATTGAATGCTGTTTATGTAATTAACAGCATCACCTACTGTTTCAATTTTCTCCGCTTCTTCATCGGAAATTTCCATGTCGAACTCATCTTCAAGTTCCATTACTAGTTCAACCACATCCAATGAATCTGCTTCTAAATCGTCCTTGAAAGAAGCTTCCATTGTTACTTTGGACTCTTCTACATCTAAACGATCTACTACAATTTTCTTTACGCGATCAAAAGTATCTGCCATCGCAATTCACCCCCTTTCAAAGTATTACATTCAAAATTTCAGCTGCAAGGACTGGCTTCCCGGCAAACTCAGGAATTACCAGTAGTCACCACAGCGTTACATGACCATTCCACCATCGACATGGATAGTCTGCCCAGTAATATAATTGGCATCATCAGAGGCCAAGAAACGTACTACGCGCGCTACATCTTCCCCTTTTCCCAATTTGGAAAGGGGGATCATTTGAAGCATGCCTTCTTTTTGTTCATCTGATAACTGGTCTGTCATATCAGTTTCGATGAATCCAGGTGCAACTGCATTTACGAGAATATTTCTGGAAGCCAGTTCTTTAGCTGTAGACTTGGTCAATCCGATAACCCCAGCCTTGGCTGCAACATAATTAGCTTGCCCGGGATTTCCGCTGACCCCGACTATTGAAGCAATATTGATGATTCTGCCGCTCTTCTGCTTCATCATTTGTCGTGTAACCCCTTTGGTACACAAAAATACACCTTTCAGGTTGGTATCGATGACCTGATCAAATTCTTCTTCTTTCATACGCATCAACAAGTTATCTTTCGTAATTCCGGCGTTGTTTACCAATATGTCAAGAGAGCCGAACTCCCCTACCACTGATTTAATCATGGCAGTCACTTCTTCTTGGTTTGATACATCTGCTTTTATTGCAAATGCTTTTGAACCTGCACGCTCAATCTCGTCAACAACTTGTTGTGCCTTTTCTTCGTTTCCAGCATAATTGACGGCAATATTCGCTCCTTGTTTTGCCAGTTCAACTGCTATAGCTCTTCCAATCCCACGTGACGCTCCTGTGACAAGAGCTGCTTTTCCTTCTAATAACATCAGGATTCCTCCTTATACCATTCGACGAACTCGCTCAAGGATTCCAAGTCCTGAACCGAAAAAGTTTTCATACGCCTATCTATCTTTTTCACTAATCCTGTCAAGACTTTACCATTGCCAATTTCTACGATTGCATCAATGTCTTCTTTTATCATATTCTCCACTATCTCTTGAAATCTGACCGGAGAATACAATTGCTGAATCAACAATTCCGGAATTTCTTGTTTGTCTATGACCGGTTGTGCCGTTACATTGGCATAGACAGGTACTTCGGCATTATCGAACGCAGCATTCTGCAGCGCTGACTTGAATTCCTCTGTAGCAGGTTTCATGAGCTGTGAGTGAAAAGGTCCGCTCACATTCAAGGGAAGGACACGCTTAATGCCAGCTTCCTTCAAATCCTCCGCAGCCTTGTCGATGCCTGTCTTTGTCCCTGAAATGACAACTTGCCCCGGGCAATTCAAATTAGCTACCTGGACAGTCTGACCATTTTCTCTTATGTTTTTCAGCACCTGTTCAATTGTTTCCAATTCTCCTCCAAGTACCGCTGCCATTGCACCCTTGCCTTCCGGGTAAGCTTTCTCCATTAATTGGCCTCTATGCCTTACCAATGGAAGAGCATCCTTTATCGTCAAAGCTCCAGCAGCTACAAGTGCGCTATATTCACCAAGACTGTGACCGGCTGTCATGACCGGACGTACACCTTCTTTTTTGAGGATGTCACTTAACAGGACACTTGTCAATAATAAGGCAGGCTGAGCATTCTCCGTTTTGGTAAGTGTTTCTTTTGGCCCCTCGAACATAATGGAGGTCAATGAAATTCCACATACCTCATCAGCATAATCAAAATATTCGTTTGTGTCACTCACTTGTTCATAAATATCTTTTCCCATTCCCACACTTTGAGAACCTTGTCCGGGAAAAACGAAAGCGACTCGCTTCATTCTGCTACTCCTCCTCGTTCGTCAAATCAATCTTCCCTATTGTATCTTCTATCATGGTTGTCACATTTTGTTCAACCATGTGACGTGCTTGATTAATTGCATTGTATATGGCCCTGGCATTAGAGGAACCATGAGCTTTTATAACAGGAGCCGACAAACCGAATAAACCAGCACCGCCATATTCCGAATAATCCAATTTGGCTTTCAGACCCTTCAGGTCAGACTTGACCAGACCAGCAGCAAGCTTTGTTTTCATATTACTCATAAAAGTCTCTTTCATCATATGGAACATCATCATGGCCGTGCCTTCGATTGTTTTCAACGCAACATTTCCGGTAAAGCCGTCAGTGACCACAACATCAGCGGCACCTTCCAGCAAATCCCTTGCTTCTACATTGCCGATGAAGTTGACAGGTGAGTCCTTTAATAGTTCAAAAGCCTTTTTGGATAGATCGTTCCCTTTTCCATCTTCTGTCCCGACATTCAACAGACCTACCTTCGGGTTATCTATCTGACGTACTTTTTCCGAATAGATAGAACCCATAACGGCATATTGAACCAGATGTCTCGGTTTGGCATCGACGTTTGCTCCAACGTCTAACAGCAAAAAGCCTCTGCCATCCAGTGTTGGCAATGTGGGACTTAATGCCGGCCTTTCTATACCTTTTATCCTTCCCACGACAAATAACCCTGCACTCATCAAAGCACCAGTATTACCAGCCGATATACAGGCATCCGCCCTCTTTTCTTTCACTTCGTTCGCCATCATTACAAGGGAGGAATTTTTTTTTCGCTTTACTGCCCGGACAGGTTCATCCTCTCCGGTGATTACTTCTTTTGTATGTATGATGTTGATCCTGGAACTATCACCCAACAATGGTGATATCTTTGTTTCATCCCCGATCAAAGTAATTTCGATATCTTTCATTTCCTTGGCGGCTTCCAATGCACCCTGAACTATTTCTTTTGGAGCATGGTCGCCGCCCATGGCGTCAATCGCTATTTTCATTACTTGATTCTCCTTTATAATCAGTGGAACGAAACATTGTAAACACCCCCGAGAAGACCTTCTCGGTACCGACAAAGCTTTCCACTTCCACAGCAGTCCTTCCTTTCCTGTCATTTCCTGCTGCAGTCGCTTTGGCTACCACTCTTTCCCCTTGTTTAACCTGGCGTGTAAACTTGATATCTGCCCGGGCCGTCAAGGCAAGTTCATCATCGATGACCGCCACGGCTAGTGAATTGGCTTGGGCGAACAAATGATGCCCCCGGGCGATCCGATTCCTGGAAAAGACATGTTCAGGTCCGATATCCAATATGGAAATGGCCCGTTTATCCAGTTCAAGGTCGACAACCTGTCCGATTATTTCATCTATCGGGAGCGCCTTTACGGTTTCGTTCCATTGATGGGTGGCAACAGATTTAATCCGTTCACGCAATTCGGGTATAGATAACTCCATGCGATCTAAACGAATCGTTTGAATACTGACAGAAAATTTCCCAGCCAGCTCTTCGTCTGTTGTAAAGGGCATTTCTTCAATAGTCTTTTTAAGAAGATTCTGCCTCTCCTTTTTATTTCTCTTCATGGCTCCACCGTCCAAATTAAGACTAGGTACTAATAGTAATATATAATACCAATTCCATTTATGCAAGTAATTGTACAGCGGAACTCAATCCAATGTTTTACCTTTCATTATTACATCTGCTTCAATTTCTTCCCTTATATATTGGTATGCCCCATCATTCTCTAGTGCATTCGATTGGATGATTTCCTGTGCATCTTTTCGCGCGGTTTCCAATGCTCGATAATCATGGACCATGTCTCCGACCTTGAACTCGGGTATTCCGCTCTGCTTTCTGCCAAAAAAGTCACCAGGACCTCTTAACTTTAAATCCTGCTCAGACAATTCAAACCCATTGGAGGTTTCTGTCATTATCCGCATTCTCTCTTTACCGACTTCGCCCTTCGGATCAGCAAGTAAAATACAATAACTTTGTGCGTCTCCTCTTCCTACCCTGCCCCGCAGCTGGTGAAGTTGTGATAAGCCGAATCTCTCCGCATCATAAATGACCATGATGGTAGCATTAGGGACATTGACTCCCACTTCGACTACTGTAGTGGATACAAGGACTTGGATTTGATTGGAAGCGAAGCTCTTCATGACCTCCTCTTTCTCATCCGCATGCAGTCTGCCATGCATTAAGCCCACTTGGAAATCATCAGCGAAATAGTGGACAAGCTGGTTGTACACATCAACAGCATTTTGAATGTCAAGCTTTTCTGATTCCTCTATCAATGGACATATGACATATGCCTGATGCCCAGCGCTGATTTCCTTCGATATAAATTGCAAAACCCTGTCCAGCATATTTTCTTTCACCCAATAAGTTTCTACTTCTTTTCTTCCTGAAGGCATTTCATCGATCACGGACACATCCATATCTCCGAAGGCAGTGATTGCCAGGGTCCTCGGAATCGGTGTAGCTGTCATGAACAGGACATCCGGGTTGAGGCCTTTGTCGCGCAGAACTCTTCTTTGCTCTACTCCAAACCGGTGCTGCTCATCTACAATTACCAAACCCAAATCCGAAAAAAATACTTCATCCTGAATCAACGCATGTGTTCCGACAATGACATCCGCTTCCCGTTCCTTAATTTGACGCAGTATCTCATTTCTTCTTTTTCCTTTTACAGATCCCGTTAACAAGACAACCTTGGCAGTGTCTCCGAACATGGAAGAAAGGGAATCATAGTGCTGTTCAGCAAGAATCTCAGTCGGAACCATAAGCGCACCTTGTTTACCTGCAGTCAATGCAGCAAATAATCCAATAGCTGCCACTGCAGTTTTGCCCGATCCCACATCGCCTTGTAGCAGCCGATTCATACGATATGGAGACTTCATATCTGAAAGAATCTCTTCCAAAGAATGTTTTTGTGCCCCTGTCAATCGAAAAGGAAGGCGATGGACGAATTGTTCTACTTTCCGATCATCGAAATTTTGGGCATTACCCATAGTCGCTTCTTTCTTTCTCTTTCTAAGCAACTGCATTTTTAATTGAAAAAGCAAAAATTCTTCATACGTGAACCTTCTCCTGGCATGCTTTAAATGCTGATGAGTCGGCGGGAAATGCATATGCCTTACTGCTTCTTTTCTTTCTGGGAGCTTATAGGATGCCAAATAATCGGCAGGCAAAATTTCATTTAACTGATCTAAATATTCAGTGAGTGCGGAGGACACAGCTTTTTTTATCTGCAAGCTGGTAAGGTTTCCTTTGACAGCGTAAACGGGCTGAATCGGAATCTGGCTTTTTGCAGCCCCTTTTTTATAATTACTAACAGTTATTTGCAATCTATGTTGATCCCATTTTCCTGTAACAGTCACTTTATCTCCTGCTTGCAGTTGCTTTTTGGCAAAAGCCCTGTTGAACATAACCGCTTTAACTACCACGTGTTCCACTTGCAAATTCATCGTCAGCCGTGATTTTCTTTTTCCATAAAAAGAAAGGGAGGGTTGACCAATGACCTCCCCTTCAATCGTCACTTTATCTTCATGAACTAATTCACTCAGAGGTTTTATTTCATAAACATCGTAACGGGCGGGGAAATAAAGAAGCAAGTCTCTTACTGTTTCAATTCCAAGTCCGTTCAATTCCTCTTGTAACTTCTCCCCAATTCCCTTTACTTGATTAACGGGTTGATTAAGCAACATCTTTCACTCTTTTCTTTAAGAAGTTCCATATATCTTTGCTTCGATCGCACGGCCGGTAGGAGTTGCAGCCAATCCACCCTCAGCTGTTTCTTTATGTGCAGTCGGCATGGCTTTTCCTATTCTGTACATCGCACCTATTACTTCATCACACGGTATCCTGCTTGTGATACCGGCAAGCGCCATATCGGCGGATACGATAGCATTGGATGCACCGGCTGCGTTTCTTTTCACACAAGGCACCTCCACTAAACCTGCTACAGGATCACAGACCAACCCCAGCATATTTTTCAGAGTGATCGCAAAGGCTTCTGCACTTTGTTGTGGAGTTCCTCCCGCCATCTCGACTACCGCTGCTGATGCCATAGCCGCAGCTGAACCAACTTCTGCCTGGCATCCGCCGGCCGCCCCGGAAATCGAGGCATTGTTAGCAACAACAAAACCGAAAGCTCCCGAAGTGAACAAAAATCTGATCATATCCTCTCTGGAAGGATTTAGCCTGTTTTTGACGGCAAACAATGCACCCGGAACACATCCTGCACTGCCAGCAGTAGGCGTTGCACAAATTGTCCCCATTGCCGCATTCACTTCGTTGGTGGCCACTGCTTTGCTTACGGCGTCAAGCAGTAAATGACCGGACAAAGGCTGCTTATCCTTCATGTAATTCTGCAATAGTACAGCATCCCCGCCTGTTAGTCCAGAATGTGAGCGGACCCCTTTCAAGCCTTCTTCGACAGCATTCTCCATTACTTTTAAATTTTTCTCCATCTGCTCCATAATCTCTCTGCGTGATTTATCCCGTACATCCATTTCCTGTCTGATCATCACTTCAGATATCCTGATATTTTCCTTTTCGGCTATTTCCACCAATTCTGATACATTCCGAAACATCATTGTACAAGCTCCCTTCCATCAGGAATCAAATGGCAGAATGGCGACATTCTCCATGCCTGACTAGATGTGATTTCTATTAATCCACTATTTTGGCAATCTGCAAAATATGAGCGGCATCCTCCAGCTCTTTTAATATATGGTCATCCACGTTTTGATCCACTTCTATTACCATTAATGCTTCTTTACCTATATCTTTTCTCGATACTTCCATCCTGCCAATATTGATTTCATATTTTGCGAGTATTTGCGTCACTGAGGCAATTGCCCCGAACCTGTCATTATGCATGACAAGAACAGCAGGATGATTACCTGACAATCTTAGCTCAAAACCATTTAATTCCGTTATCTCTGCTTTGCCGCCCCCGATGGAAATACCGACCAATTCTTGTTCTTCTTTTCCGTCACCTATTCTTATCCGAGCCGTATTAGGATGTTCAGTCGCTGCTTCGTCTTCATGAAAACGGATTTGCATGCCTTTCTCTTTTGCGATTTCCAAAGATTTTCCGATTCTTTTGTCATCTGTATCGAAATCGAGCAAACCTCCGACAATTGCGACATCAGTACCATGTCCTCTGTACGTTTTAGCAAAGGAGCCATACAAATGGATTTCAGCCCACACGGGTTCTTTGCCAAACAATGTACGGGCAGCCCTTCCGATACGGGCTGCTCCGGCTGTATGGGAACTGGAGGGACCAATCATGACCGGACCTATAATATCAAATACTGATTTGTATTTCATATAATCACATCCTCTCCTTTTCTATTTTAAAACTATTTATCGCGGCATTCCACACTCCAGTCAAAAAAGACCCCTAAAAGTGAGGCATGACAAAACCCTCTTCTACTTGACAGAGGGTTCTTAGTTTCAAATTATTCAACAGCGAAAATATAAGAATATATCGGCTGGTTTCCTTGATGAATTTCAACTTCAATATCTTCAAAATTCTCTTCAAGGTATGCTTCCAGGGCTTCCATTTCCTGATCGCTTGCATCTTCTCCTTGCAGGATTGTGATTATTTCATCTTCTTCACTTATCATCCCGTCCAATAGACGCTTGGCAGTCTCCACCTTATCTTTATTGGTGGCTATGATTGCACCATCAGCTAATCCCATGAAGTTTCCATTTTCGATTGTCATCCCATCAATCTGCGTATCCCTGACAGCATAGGTAATCTGGCCGGTTTTTACTTGTTTGCTTGCATCAAGCATGTTCTGTTTGTTTCCATCCAGCCCAGCTTCGGGGAAAAACGCCAAGAGAGCACTCATTCCTTGAGGGATTGTTTTTGTCGGTACCACTACAACATTTTCTTCTGCCAATTCTGCCGCTTGTTCTGCTGCCATGACGATGTTTTTGTTGTTAGGAAGAATGAGGATATTTCTTGCATTGGCTTCCATGATAGCATCCGTGATATCTTTCGTACTCGGATTCATTGTTTGTCCACCTTGAATCACGACCGTAGCCCCAAGACTTTCAAACAATTTCTTCAAACCATCACCCATGGCCACTGTCACTATGCCGTATTCAGCCTTATCAGCAGGTTTTGATTGTGCTTTGTTCCCCACTATCGAGGTATGTTGTTCACGCATATTTTCTATTTTTAAATTTATCAAACTCCCGAACTGCTGGCCTAATGTCAAAACATCACCCGGATATTCCGCATGGATATGAACTTTGACAATTTCATCATCCGATACGACTAAAAGGGAATCTCCATGTTCTCCTAATTCATTTCGGAATGTGTCTTCGTCAAATGGATGTTCTTTTAGCTTAGCTTCTTCCAGTTTGACCATGAATTCCGTACAATACCCAAATTCGATGTCTTCTGTATTCATAAAGTCCTGTGCCATCTTGTGGTGTTCGGCGTTTACCATGTCATCGATACTTACATCTGTATCACTGCTGTCTGGGAGCTGTTCCCCTTTCAATGAGGCCAGCAGACCCTCATAAATGGTTACAAGTCCTTGACCGCCGCTATCGACAACTCCGACTTCTTTCAATACCGGCAGTAACTCAGGCGTACGCTTTAATGAGGATTTTGCTTCTTCCAGAACCTTCTCCAGAAAAGCGACAATATCTTCTGTCTCTTCTGCAGACTCGCTGGCTTTTGCGGCTGCATCCTTAGCCACTGTCAAAATTGTTCCTTCAACGGGTTTCATGACTGCTTTATAAGCAGTATTCACACCGGTCTCGAAGCCCACAGCAAAATCCTTCGAAGTTAATTCAGCCTTATCTTCAATCCCTTTAGCGAACCCTCTGAACAATTGGGAAAGAATAACACCGGAATTACCACGAGCACCCATCAATAACCCTTTAGCCAATGCCTGGGCTACTAAACCTGCATGCTCAGATGTTTGGTTCTTTACCTCCTCAGCTCCTGAAGTCATCGATAAGTTCATATTTGTCCCGGTGTCACCATCTGGTACCGGGAAGACATTCAAAGAATCAATCATTTTAGCATTATTACTCAAATGCTTCGCCCCTAATAAAACCATTTGGGCAAAAGTAGTACCGTCTATCGTTCGTACCGTCACTCCTGCTTCCTCCTTCTTGACAAACTGACCAGTTTTCTATACTGATCAGCAAGCACTCCTGTTTAGACATGCTGCCAAACCCGAAAGAAAAATGCAGCTGCTGTTTTTATCCTTCGGGCAAGTCCAGTCATTTCGTCACTCCTGCTTTTGTTATTCCTTGGCTACTCTTACACCTTGGATATAGATATTTACCGAGCTTATGGATAAACCAAGTGATTTATCGAGTGTATATTTCACTTGGGATTGTACGTTATGAGCCACTTCTGATATTTTGGTGCCGTAGCTTACAATAATATACATGTCTATATGTAGATTATCCCCTTCTTGGCGGACGACTACGCCTCTCGAAAAATTTTCTTTGCGTAGAATTTCTGCTATTCCGTCTCTCAATTGATTTTTGGAAGCCATGCCCACTATTCCATAACATTCAATAGCTGCTCCACCGGCTATCGTAGAAACAACCTCGTTCGTAATGGTTACCTGGCCGTCATTGGTAGTTAATTCTATGGTCATTAATGACTCCTCCTTCTCAACTATATATTAATTAAGATAATTTTACTATAACACAACTGACTTTGAAAGCAGTTTCACTATACACAAACCCCTTTATACAATGGACGAAAACCGACATTCTGTCAAGTGAGTTTTCTTGATACATTAAAAAAGAACAATTGCAATATGTTCTACCATATGATAAATTATATAAGTATGTAAAGATATATATGTTTTAGGAGGGATACACATGGGACGCAAATGTGTTGTTACAGGTCGTACAACCCGTTCAGGAAACTCTCGTTCTCATGCCATGAACGCTAATAAACGTAATTGGAAAGCAAATGTTCAAAAAGTGCGCATTATGGTAGATGGCAAGCCGAAAAAAGTATATGTTTCTGCCCGCGCTTTGAAATCCGGCAAAGTAGAACGTGTTTAAGCGTTTGAAAAACGAAAGATAACAAAAAAAGCACCTTGCAAGGTGCTTTTTTTGTTTTCAATCTTTTTTAATTGTACTAATAATTGCTCTTACAAAGCCACCAATGAACCTCGGGAGTTTAAAGGTATAAAATTTCATCAAATCCCCCTCCTCTTTTCCGGATAGCAGCAATGATTGCATGAAATGAAATCAATAATATTTATCTTCCATCCATAAATACATCTCGGCTCTTTATTACTATAAGTATGCCATCCTCGAAGGAAAAAGTACCTTTTTCCAAAAGAAGCTTATTTGATATGCATAATGTAGAGCCCCACTTAATTGTCGTATTCTCTAAATTATAGTAAAAACCTTTCAAAGTTATGCCTGTTACTTTTTCCGAAAACGGAAGAAAAGATATATATTCATAAGGGGATTCCGCTTCAATGCCGTGGATGCCCGGTTTTACCAGCTCGATCTTATTGCCGATGTCTATCAGCCAGGAATGTATATTTCTCTCCCTCATATGATACAAAAGCTGGATATTGGCAAGTTCATGGTCTTTTCTTCCTCCTGAAACTCCGAAGAAAAAAACCTCAGAAGCGTTTTTCTTTACGGCTTCTTCTACAGCAAGTTCTAAGTCAGTCTCATCCTTTTCAGCAGGATATTCTTTAAAATTTTTTGCCTGTTTTTTTATTAGTTCTTTTTCTTCTGCGGATATGGAATCAAAGTCACCCAATGCCAAATCGGGTGTTATTCCGTTTTCTATCAAAGTTAATGCCCCTCTGTCGGCCCCGATCCAGTAGGATACTTCCTTATAAGAACTTAGATCAGGTACATAACTTACCGGTCCTCCGCCGACGATAGCTACATGTCCCATTATTAAAAAGCCTCCTGTTTAAATATAAGATACTTTTAATCGAAAACTGCGACCCCTTCCCCATTTATGACTGCTAGATATTAGAGGCAAAATGCGACACAACTCTCAGTGTGGCTTCCTTCCATCCTTTTCGAAATGAGTGGTAGTCCAGCGCTGCGGAAAAATACTCCCTTTCCGGGGGCAGCACCTCAGCCTCCTCTTGAGCAAAAAACGCTCACTTCGGGGTCTTCGGAAGCTGCTCTTCCCCCAGGAGTGTCGCATTTTTCCTTCGCTTTGGATAGAATTTCTGATTAGGTGAGAGGTGGTCCTCAAATATGTCTAACATGAGATTTTACCAACCAAAATCCATAGAACTTCTACAAGCGAAGGCAGAACACGCAGACTCCTGCAGGAATAGCGAAAGGTCTTCGACGGGGCGAGTAATCGCGGTCCCACGAGTCCGAAGACCCCGAGTGATGGGTCTGCGTCTTTAAGCTTCGTAGCAAATTCCTCGACCCATGGTCTTCGGTGGGACGAGTAATCGCAGTCCCAAAGGGAGCAAGGATGTTGATCCTAGTAGTTCCCTAGCTGAGGCCGTGCCCGCGGAAAGAGAAGTGTTCTGCCGTTGCGGTTGTATACCGCTCGACTTAATCAGGATGGGAGTAAGCATGTCCATTTATGGCGTAGTTTCTCTTTTTTGTGAAGTAGAAAGTGTTCTGAGTGAGACAGGTAATCGCACTTAACATTTTCTCATGTAAAAAAAGCTGACAGATCGATACTTTTACTTTAAAAGCACCGGTGCCAGCTCGTTACTTCATTACTTTCTAATTTCGTCAATGGCCTGTTTGCGGTCCTCCTTATTAAAAACCGCACTGCCCGCGACTAAGACATCAGCACCTGCCTCCACACACAATTTAGCAGTTTCTGCGTTGACTCCTCCATCCACTTCTATTTCAAAGGACAGATTCTTTTCCTTCCGCCACTCTGCCACTGTTTTGATTTTATCCAGGACAGACGGGATAAACGCTTGTCCGCCGAATCCGGGATTGACGGTCATTAATAGAACCAAGTCCACATCTGCCAATATCGGTTTGATCAATTCAGGAGAAGTACCAGGGTTGATAACTACCCCCGCCTTTACACCTGCATCCTTAATCAATTGAATAGTCCGGTGCAGGTGGGGGCATGCCTCCTGCTGAACGGTTAGAATGTCTGCACCTGCCTCCGCGAATTCTGAAATATATCGATCTGGATTGTCAATCATCAAATGGACATCCAGCGGAAGATCAGTTGTGGGGCGGATCGCTTTGACTACCAGCGGACCAATCGTTATGTTCGGTACAAAATGCCCGTCCATGACATCCACGTGTATATAGTCTGCTCCTCCATCGGCTACATCTTTTATTTCATCTTCCAATCGCGCAAAATTGGCGGAAAGTATAGAAGGCGCTATTTTTGTCATTATATCAATACCTCGGCTTTCTATTTCGTATTTCTTCGAGAAAGTGCAGATAATGGTCATATCTGTAAGATGGAATATCCCCACTTTCCACAGCTGCTTTAACCGCACACTTTGGTTCTTTGTGATGCATACAGCCCCTGAATTTGCAGTCTGCTTTCCTTTCCCTCATTTCAGGAAAACAATCCGCTAAATCCTGCTGGTCCAATTCATTGAACTCCAGCGAACTGAAACCCGGAGTGTCTGCAACTAGACCTTCGTTGACTTCGATCAATTCAACATGACGAGTCGTATGCTTTCCTCTACCCAGGCTCGTTGATATTTCATTGGTTTCCAGGTCCAATAATGGATTAATTGCATTTAACATCGAAGATTTTCCTACCCCCGATTGCCCGGCGATAACAGATATTTTATCTCTGAAATAATTTTTGGCTGTCAATAGTCCTTCCGGGTCTTTCGTTGAAAGTGTAAGAACTGAATAACCTATTTTTTCGTAATCTTCCCGGATGTTCATTATTGCTTTTTGCTTATCCGAATCCACCATATCCATTTTCGAAATGAAGATGACCGGCTCAATATTTTTTGATTCGATCAATACAAGAAAACGGTCCAATAGTAGAGGACTGAAATCAGGCTTTACGGCAGAAGCCACAATAATAGCTTGGTCAATATTGGCTATCGGAGGACGGACAAGTTCATTTTTTCTGTTCTTGACATCCACCACATATCCTTCACCTGGGTTGCTCTCTTCAAACAAAACAACATCGCCGACCAATGGGGTTATTTTATTTTTCCGAAATACACCTCTGCCTCTGCATTGATAAACTCGCTGGTTTTCTTTTGATATCACATAATAAAAACCGCTCAATGCTTTTATGATCTTTCCTTCTACCATTTAGTCACCCTCTTCGTCTTCGTATGGAACTGATTTTTCGATAACTACCTCGTCATCCCGCATGACCCGGTACTCTGCCTCTTCGCCCGGAGGGATTGTAAGTCGGATTGTAAATTCGGTATCTTCCACGATTGTCTCTTCGCGGGCAACTTCTGTAACATCCCGGTCCATATCCCCGATGTAGATGCGGACTGTCTGCTCGACCGGCTCTGCTTCTTCCGGTTCTTCCTGACTTTGGGACTCTTCCTCCTGCTTCTGCTCTGGTTCCTGGTCATCCGCTGTGTATGGGACGGTGAACGTCACTGAGTGATTGGAAGGAGGTTTTTCTTCTGGCCCCACCGAAATATAGACTTCTACTTGGGAATCAATCTCGACTTCAGTAAATGCTGCAGGGCTTTGCCTGACGACTCTTCCTTCTTCAACATCCTCTGAGTGAACTTCTGTCACATCGATTTCTAGGTTTTCATTTTCCAAGTATTCTCTTGCTTCTTCTTCAGTCATTCCTGCAAGTGACTGCAAACGGACTGTTTCAGGTCCACGGCTGATTTCGAAAATGACATTTGTGTCTTCCGGTACCACTTCATCCTCCGGCTGCGGCTGGATTTGTGTAATGATTTCACCAACTGGTTGTTCAGAAAATTTTTCATAAGCATTGATATTTGAAAAACCTTTCTCCTCCAGCAATTCTTCCACCTGGGTAAAATCCTTTCCGAGATAATCTTCAAAGGTTACCCGCTCTTTCCCCTGACTCGAAATAACAGTTACAACTTGGCCTTCTTTTATAGTGGTACCTGCTTCAGGATCTGTTCTAATAACATACCCATCCGGGACTTCATCTGAATAAGTAGTTTCTCTTTCTACAACTAGATTCAAAGCGTTCAACTCACTATATGCTTCCTCATATTCCATTCCCGAAACATCCATGATTTCAACATCTTTAGGTTGAAGGAAACCAGGCATGAAGAACAGGGCTATTATTCCCCCACCGATCAAAACAAGTAACAAGAGGGCAATCCAAAGCAGGGTTTTCTTCCTTTTCTTTTTTCTGCCTTTCTTTTTATTTGTTTTTTCCTCTTTCGGAAGGTTGTTGGCATCATGTACGATGGTCTCTTCAGTTGATTTCGTTTCAAAAGATTCTTCGGTGATGACTGGAATGGCTTTCGTCGCTTCCCCATCTTCATCGGGCGGCGAGAATTTCTCTTCATCAAGGCGGTCAGGATCAAGGCAACTCTCCAAGTCTTCCTCCATTTCATAAACGGAGTCATAGCGATGAAAGGAATCTTTTGTAGTTGCCTTCAAAACAATGTTTTCCACGCTTTGTGGGATAGAAGGGTTAGCCCGTCTTATAGATGGCGTTTCACTTTGGAGATGTTTCAATGCAATCGAAACTGCAGATTGGCCGGAAAAAGGCAATCTGCCTGTCAACAATTCAAATAACACTATCCCCAAAGAATAGATATCGGACTTTTTATTGGCCATGCCCCCTCTGGCTTGCTCAGGGGATAGATAATGAACAGAACCTAATACAGAATTTGTCTGGGTCAGTGAAGTGGCACTTAGCGCCACTGCGATCCCAAAATCTGTCACTTTTACCTTGCCGAAAGAATCTACCAATATGTTCTGCGGTTTGATGTCTCTGTGAATGATATCGTTGGCATGGGCATGAGCAATTGCCGATGCTACCTGCTTCATGATATCCAAAGACTCCTCCACTTCAATCGGCCCGTAAGTTTGTATGTATTGTTTCAATGTCAACCCATCTACATACTCCATGACCATGTAGTAAATGCCTTCCTCTTCACCCACATCATAAATATTCACTATATTAGGATGGGAAAGGCTTGTTGCTGAATGTGCTTCCCTATGGAAACGCGCGATGAATTCCTCATCATTAGCATATTCAAGTCTCAATACCTTTATAGCAACATCTCTGTCCAAGATGATATCTCTGGCAAGATACACATTCGCCATTCCGCCCCCGCCGATGGTCTGTTTAATCTTGTATCTTTCATTCAACAATCGGCCGTCCAACACTATGATCCACCTTCTCCCTGTAAATCATCATATCGGACAAGCACGAGAGAAATGTTATCCTCTCCGCCACGTTCATTGGCCAAGTCGATCAGCCTCTGGGCAATGCTTTCTAACCCAATAGGAAGTTGCATTTTATCCGAAATTTCCCTGTCTTCCACTTTGTTCGAAAGCCCATCAGAGCAGAGCAACAAACTGTTTCCAACTTCCCAACCTATGGAAGAAACATCGGCCTGTACATCAGGCTCTGTTCCCAATGCTTTTAATAATACATTTTTCCTTGGATGGTGATCAGCGTCGTTTTTGGTAATCTGGCCAGATCTCACCAATTCATTTACTAGTGAGTGGTCTTCCGTGAGTTGCTTAAAGCCCTGGCCATTTGCCAAATAGCATCTGCTGTCACCAATATGGGAAATGGTGATGAAATCCCTTGTACATATTACTGCAACAATAGTGGTTCCCATTCCCCTGCACCCTTCATTCTGCTCGGCATGTCTCAAGATAGAATCGTTCACTTCTTTGATTTTCCTGGTGAGCCATTCCTCCGCTTGGTCGGGCGAAGAAAATGCCGAAGTCTCTTCCCACTTCTCCTTCAGTCCCGAAGCAGCCATATGACTGGCCACATCACCTGCTTTGTGGCCACCCATGCCATCAGCAATAACAGCAAGAATCTGTTGGGCAGAATTGATATAAACACCGCCAGAATCCTCGTTATGGCTTCTAACCCGACCTTTATCTGTCATAAAGTATCCGTTCATTCTTTCACCTCGTCTCCTGTACGTTGCCGACACTAATCCTCATCTATCACAGATCAGTCCGTTTTCTTAACTAAACGTGTAAGAAAAAAACCATCTGTATTGAAATCATGCGGGAACAATTGCAATCCCCACTTTGTCAAACCCTCAGCACTGCGCAGTCCTTCAGGCAGATCGCTTGTAAAGTCATCATCTATTTCGAAGTCTTCATGTGATGCAAGAAACTTTTCGACAACTTGTTCATTTTCAGTTTTATCCACAGTACACGTACTATATAATAGTTTACCACCTTTTTTTAATAAAGAGGATACACTTTCCAATAATTCAAGTTGAATTTCCGACAAGGACCGGATGTCTTTTTCCTGTTTATGGTACTTGATATCCGGTTTTCCCCTTAAAACTCCAAGCCCCGAACATGGTGCATCAAGAAGGATTCTTTCAAAGCTTTCGTCCCCATGAAGACTGGATAACTGACGAGAATCTGCCTGATGTGCATTTATAATATGTAAATCAAGCTCCAAAGCTCTCTTTGCAACAACTTTTGCTTTTTTCGCATGCAGGTCATAGGCAAAGACTTCTCCTTCGTTCTCCATCTTCTCGGCTATATGTGTCGTCTTCCCTCCTGGGGCACTGCATGCATCGAGAACCTTCATGCCTTTCTTTAAATCAAGCATTTCCGCAACAAGCATAGAACTTTGATCCTGAACAGTTAGATATCCTGCTTGAAATAAATCACTTTTGAGAATATTGCCTTTCAATATATTAATTCCTTGACCAGAAAAGAGAGAGGGTTCCGTTTCATATCCTTCTGCCTCCAGTTTCTCAATGGCAGAAGATCGATCAATCTTCAACGGCTGCACCCTTACACTCATCGGTTTGTGAAGTAAATTCGTCCGGCACATTTTCTCGGTGGTTTCCGGTCCATACATTTCGACCCAGCGATTCACAAGCCACTCGGGATGGCTTGTTTCTATGGCAAGCCTCTTGGCCGTATCGTTTATTTTGTCAGTATCCGGAACTCCCTTACGCTGAACGTTTCTTAAGATCCCATTTACCATCGAAGAAATACCTCTATGTCCTCTTTGCTTGGCAATTTCCACTGATTCATGGATGATGGCGTGTTCGGGCACTTTATCCAAATAAATCATCTGATAAACAGACATATATAACAACCATTTAACCCATGGCTCCATCTTTTTATTACCTTTGATAAAGCCTGACAGATAGTAATCAAGAGTAAGCCTTCTCTGAATCGTCCCGTACACAATTTCAGTCAGTAATGACTCATCTCTCTGGCTCATTCCTTTCTTTTTAATCGATTGATCGATTAACAAGTGACTGAAGCCTCCACCTTCCCCGACTCTTACCAAAATATCTAATGCAGTCTGTCTCAATTGGTATTTAGGCATTGTTGACTCCTAACCTGTCCCCAGTATTCAGGCCGTTTCCCGTACCTCTTAAAAAGTCCCCGGCTGTCATTTTCTTTTTACCTGCCGGTTGGAGACTCGTTATCTTTATCCCCTTATGATCACCACACAACACGACAAAACCATCATTATCCAAGCGGATAATTTCACCTGGTTCACCACTAAATGTTTCTTCGAGCGGCTCGCCCCACCAGATTTTCATCACTTTTCCATCATAATAAGTGAATGCAACCGGCCAAGGGTGCAGTCCGCGAATCTGGTCATATATTTCCTTGTGATCCCGTTCCCAGTCGATCTCTTCGTCAGATCTTTTGATATTCGAGGCAAACGACACAAGGGCTTCATTTTGCTTGATTGGTTTTAACTCATGATTAAATAGTTTGGGCAGGGTTTCCTTTAATAAGGAAGCACCTGCGACAGACAATTTGTCATGAAGTGTTCCGACATGATCTTCTTCCGTGATTTCAACTCTGGATTGCGTAAGAATATCGCCTGCATCCAATTTTTCCACCATGTACATTATTGTTACACCTGTTTCCTTTTTACCTTGTAAAATAGCATAATGTATTGGAGCGCCGCCCCGTAATTCCGGAAGTAAAGAAGCATGTACGTTAATACATCCGTATTCTGGATGTTCCAGAAGCTGGACCGGCAAAATTTGACCGAATGCAGCGGTGACAATCAAATCCGGCTTGTATTCGAGGACATGCTGGTATTCGTTTTTAATTTTTTCTGGCTGGAAAACAGGGATGCCGTGTTTCTCTGCCTCGACTTTGACAGGTGGAGGTGTCAGCTCTTTTTTCCTTCCTTTCGGCCTGTCCGGTTGTGTAACCGCCAAGACCACCTCATATTTTTCTTCGATAAGCATACGCAACACCGGAACAGCGAAGTCCGGCGTTCCCATAAAAACAATTCGTTTCATGTCCTGCTCCTTTCCTTCTTATACTTCACATCAACTGATATGGTTGCATATCAACGCTGATTAAGAGATCGTTCTGCTTGGTATCCTCTTCAAAAATGGTGAGCATTTTACGGATAGTTTTCCTAAGGTCTGGTTCATTTTTGTATTTTATCATGCATTGAAAACGATATCTATCTTTGATCCTGGTCAGTGGCGACGGAGTAGGGCCGAGAATGGTCGTCTGAGCCGAGAGCTTATTGTTTAAAAATTGGACGATTTTTTTGGTCACTTCCATCACTTTCACCTGATTGGAATGAGAGACAGTAATCAATGACAAATAATAATAAGGAGGATAATGAAAAGACCTTCGCATTCCCATTTCTTTCCTGTAAAAGTTCTCATAATCATATTGGCTAGCCATTTCCACACTGTAATGTTCCGGTGTGTATGTCTGAATCACTACTTCGCCCGGAAGACTATGCCTGCCAGCCCTTCCACTTACTTGCGTTAGTAACTGGAAGGTTTTCTCCGCGGCCCTGAAATCGGGTAGATGCAGTAAGGAATCGGCAGCAAGCACACCAACCAATGTAACATTTGCGAAATCGAGTCCTTTGGCAATCATTTGGGTGCCAAGCAATATATCGGCTTCTTTGTTTGCAAATTGATTAAGTAATTTTTCATGGGACCCTTTTTTTCTGGTCGTATCAACGTCCATCCTGATAATCCTTGCTTGCGGAATTAATTTGGTCAAAGACTCCTCCACTTTTTGGGTTCCTGTTCCAAAATAGCGGATAGTTTTACTCTCACATTCCGGACATTTGTTGGGCATTCGTTCTTCATAAGAACAATAATGGCACTTCAGTCTCTCTGAATTCCGATGATAGGTCAATGCTATATCACAGTGCGGGCATTCCATCACATGGCCGCAATCTCTGCACATCACAAAGGTGGAATAACCACGCCTGTTTAAAAACAAAACGATTTGTTCCTTCTTTGCAAGCCGTTCTTCAATTGCTTCTTTAAGCTGCCTGGAAAACATAGATCTATTGCCTGCATGTAGTTCTTCCCGCATATCCGCAAGGTGCACGACTGGCATGGTGGCATTGTTCATCCGTTTCGAGAGAGTGAGTAAACGATAAACCCCTTTCTGGGCGCGCGCATAGGTTTCCAACATCGGAGTTGCACTGCCTAAAATAACAGGACATGCATGATATTTTCCTCGATGAATGGCGACATCCCGCGCATGGTATCTTGGATGATCTTCTTGTTTATAGCTTGTCTCATGTTCTTCATCAATGATAATGATACCCAGGTTTTCAAAAGGAGCAAAAATGGCGGATCTTGCACCTACTACCACTTGTACTTCTTTCCGCTGGATTTTTCTCCATTCGTCGAACTTTTCGCCGGCAGATAGAGCACTGTGCAAAACTGCTACTTTCGAACCGAACCTTCCTTTAAACCGCTGCACCATTTGGGGAGTCAATGCTATCTCAGGTACGAGAACAATCGCCTCTTGTCCTTTGTCAATTACTGATTGAATGGATTGAAGATACACTTCTGTTTTGCCGCTTCCCGTTACGCCGTGCAGCAAGAAAACCTCGTGTTCATTTTCTTCTATAGATTTATGGACAGGTTTTATCGCCGCCTCCTGTTGATCTGTTAAAGGCAATGCGGTCGTTCTTGGATAATTTTCATCCTGATAAGGATTTCTGTATATTTCCTGTTTGAATTCAGTGATTAACCCTCTGTCAATCAGAGGTTTCAAAGAAGATCTGGTCGTATGAAGTCGTGAAAGCAATTCCTTCTGACTAACAGGACCATCCATCTCGAGCATCTGCGACAAAAGTTCTTTCTGTCTAACTGCTTGTTTCGGCAACTCAGCAATGGCTTGTTCGATAAGAATAGGCTCTTTTGAGATGGAAAGCATTGTTTCCGTTTTTTTCGTTTCACGGGATTTGACTAAGTAATTCACTTCGATTAAACCTTCTTGAATGGCTTTTTGTAAGAGACCCAGATTCCCTTTTCTTTCTATAAACTCTTCATAAGCAAGAAAATCCCTGCCGGCAAAAAGTTTTTCCAAATTTTCCGGTAGCTCTTCTTCTGTAAGCCTGTGCAGTTCTTTCTTATATTTTGCTTTAAGCACTTGCGGAAGCATTGCCTGGTATGCCGAAATATAATAACTCAATGTCTGTTCAGAAATCCATTTCCCAAGTTCAAGCAGTTCACCGGTTAAAACAGGGGTGACGTCCATCGTGTCAGTGATATACTTCAGTTTGTCGAATTGAGAGTCTGATGCAAGCCTGAGCACATAGCCCATTATTTTTCTCGGTCCGAATGGGACAATGACCCGCATCCCGGGTTTAATCATATCTCTCAGATGGGCTGGAACTTTATAGTCAAACAGGCGATTTGTTTGGGAGGAAGGAACATCGACTACTACTTTTGCGATGTTCAATCTGAAGCCTCCTTCAAACCTTTCGAGATTTCGTCTAAAATCTTGCTGGCAATATCAGTTTTCTTCGCGAGTTCCATTTCTTTGATGTCACCGAATTTATTAATATAGGTGACGACATTGGTATCTGCTCCAAACCCGGCGCCTGTTTCTTTTATATTATTGATTACTATCGCATCCAGATTCTTATCCACTAACTTTTTTCTTCCATACTCCATGTGATTAATTGTTTCAGCTGCAAATCCCACCAGGAATTGGCTCGTCTTCCGCCGACCTAATTCTTTGAGAATATCATTTGTCCTCTCCATTTCAATCGTCAGTCCGCCCTGTTTCTTTTTCATTTTTTCATCATAGACAACGACAGGACGGTAATCAGCTACGGCTGCGGCTTTGATGACCACATCTTGCTCCGGATATAAACGGATCATTTCTTCATACATCTGCTCTGCACTTTCCACATCGACTCTCTTAACTCTTGCAGGTGTTTCCAAGTTCACAGGTCCAGAAACCATCGTCACTTCAGCTCCCATTTTGGCTGCTTCAGAGGCCAATGCAAATCCCATCTTGCCAGAAGAATGGTTGGTAAAATATCTGATCGGATCGACTCTTTCTTTTGTAGGTCCGGCAGATATCAACACTTTCTTTCCTTTCAACAAGTTTTTGTTCTCTTGGTCGGTAGCGATAACTTTCATGATTTCTTCTGGTTCCTCCAGCCGCCCTTTGCCAACATATCCACAGGCAAGCAGCCCACTGCCTGGTTCTATAAACTTATACCCCCAGGCTTCCAGCTTTTTCATATTCTCCATCACAGCAGGATGGGCATACATATGTACATTCATGGCAGGAGCAATATAAACTTCCGCTTCAGTCGCCAACAAGGTGGTGGACAGCATATCATCCGCGATACCTCCTGCAATTTTGCCGATAACATTGGCAGTTGCAGGAGCGATAACAAATATATCCGCCCAATCGGCTAAATCAATATGGGCTATTTTAGCAGAGTCTTTTTCATCAAATGTATCTGTAAATACAGGATTGCGTGATAGTGCCTGAAATGTGAGTGGCGAGACAAATTGCTGTGCATTTTCTGTCATGATAACTTTCACGTCGGCTCCCTGCTGAGTAAGTTTGCTGGTCAACGCACAAGCCTTATACGCAGCGATACCCCCAGCAACACCTAGTACGATTTTTTTTCCATTGATCATCATTGCTTTCCTCCTTTCCCTTGCCCTGTCTTTTCCCTTATTTATATCACAAAACTGCATTTCAGGGAAAAAGTACAGTCTCTTGGTTCCATGCCAGGTCAAAAGGAAACCCTTGCCGATTTACATTCAGCAAGGGTTGACCATTTATTGTACTTTATCGGTGATAGTTAGAAAGGACAGCATTAATCTTCGGTAATGCCGCCGCGGACACCAAGTTTTTGTTCCTCGATTTCTTCCAAAGCCATACCAACATACTTATGTGATTTAGGCCTTTCCACCAGAATCTTTTTGGTTTCCTGCATTTGACGCGCGCGTCGGGCAGACAATGTAACCAAAGTGTATTTTGAATTGATTTTCTCTTGTAGTGAGTCGATAGATGGTTCTAGCATCATCCTAAATCAGCCTCCAATGCTTTTTTGTATTCTCTTGCAACCCGCTCTCTCTTACAATGTTCGCTTCTAACAATCGATTGGATCTTTTCGACGGCAGATTCAATTCTGTCGTTTACGACCACGTAATCATAAGCATCCATCATGTCGATTTCTTTTTTTGCTTCTAACAACCTGTTTTTGACTAATTCCTCTGTCTCCGTTCCTCTACCGACAATCCGGTTCTTCAACTCCTCAAGACTCGGAGGAATAAGGAAAATGAAAACTCCCTGCGGGAAATTCTTTTTCACTTGAAGTGCACCCTGCACTTCAATTTCGAGAAATACATCTTTTCCTTTTTCAAGAGTCTCTTCCACGTAATCTCTCGGTGTTCCATAGTAATTGCCTACATATTGTGCATATTCAAGCAATTTTTCGTCAGCAATTAAATTTTCGAACTCCTGCTTGGTTTTATAAAAATAATCCACGCCTTCTGTTTCACCATGACGGATGTCTCTTGTCGTCATGGAAATGGAATACTGCAGTTCCGTGTCCAATTCGAAAAGTGCTTTGCGGACAGTTCCCTTCCCCACACCGGAAGGGCCTGAAAGTACAAATAAAATCCCTTTCTCTTCAATCAAATTTCTTCCTCCTAGCTATTCATCCGATATATCTTCATGACTTATTACACGCTGACCAACCGTTTCGGGCTGTACAGCTGATAAAATGACATGATCACTGTCCGTAATGATAACGGCTCTAGTTCGGCGGCCATATGTAGCATCCACTAATTTATTAGTATCTCTGGCCACCGTGATGATTCTCTTTATTGGAGCGGATTCTGGTGAAACAATGGAGATAATCCGGTTTGCGGACACCACATTGCCAAATCCGATATTAATTAAACGTAAACTCACAATTGCTCCCCCTTTAGAACTGCCTTGCACGATAGATAGAGTCTATTATTATTCCCATATTGGGGAAAAATAACCTCATTCAATATTCTGCACTTGTTCTTTTATTTTTTCTAATTCGCTCTTTACAGCAATCACCCATTCACTGACTTTGACATCATTCGATTTGGATCCGATTGTGTTTGTTTCCCGCAGCATTTCTTGTACAATAAAGTCCAGCTTCCTTCCAATCGCATCATGAAGACAAATCGTATTCAAAAATTGTTCAATATGGCTTTTAAGCCTGGTCAATTCCTCTGTGATGTCTCCTTTTTCAGCCAGTAAAGCTATTTCCTGTATGATCCGTGATTCATCGGCCAAAAAATCTTCCTGAACATATTCAGCAATCCTGTTGCTGATTCTTTCTCGATACTCCATTATAACAATATCTCTTTGTTTTCCCAACCACTTTGCAGTATTTTGTAAAAACTCAATCCGTCTCTTGATATCTTGTATTAACTCTTTCCCTTCTTCTTCCCTCATTTCAGAGACTTGGCTGCATGCTTTCTCGACAGCTTGTAGAACAACACTTTGCAAATCTTCATCTACCTTTTCTTGTTCTTTAACCAAAAACAATTGATCCAAATCAGTAACCATGCTGACAGGGATTTCCCCCGCCAAGCCATATCTTTCCTTGGCCTCTCGCAATTTTTCTATGTATTGATCCATTAAGTTCCAATCTATCTCGATTGTACGGCTGCCATCCCCTTCCTCTTCCAGATTAACAAATATATCGAACCGACCTCTGCGAAAATGTTTTTTTGCGATTCGTTTAATCGAATCTTCCATTGATAGGGAAGCTCTCGGTAATTTGGTCGACACATCTAAAAATCGGTGATTGACACTTCTTATTTCTGCAGTTACGACTATACTGCCTGAAGATATTTCGGCCCTTCCGTAACCGGTCATGCTCCTAACCATGCTATTCACATCCATTTTCGGGATTTTCTGCCGATTATTCCAACGTAATCATAACAAAAAACCAGGCTTGTGCCTATAAAATGAATGGATAAAAAACAAAAGACTGCCATACCGGCAGCCTTCTGCAAATGATTTATTTCTTTGTAAAGCCGAACAGAACTGTAGGAATGGCAGCAAGGGCCAGAATGTACAACCAATCTTTCAAAACAAGGTCCATCGTATGGAATACTTCTTGCAAAGGCTGGAAATAAATAACCACGAGCAATAACAACACAGAAGATATTACGGCTGCGACTAAATAAAGATTTTGGAATGGATTCCTGGCAAAAACGGACTTATCGCTCCGGCAATCAAACACGTGGATAAGCTGGGCCATAACCAAGGTCGTAAAGGCAATTGTTTGGGCATAACGTAGATTGTCCGGATTTCCTTGATAAGCAGTCATAAAAGCAACTAGCGTCACCAAGCCGATCATTATCCCCCTGCTGATAATTTTAAAACCCAATCCCCTGGAAAAAACGCCCTCCTTCGGGCTTCTGGGCCTTCTTTTCATCACGTTTTCCTCCGGTTGATCTAGTCCCAATGCCATGGCAGGAAGCCCATCTGTGACAAGGTTCACCCATAAAATCTGGACTGGTATCAGAGGCAGCGGAAGAGCAAGGATCATCGCAAACAGCATCACTAATATCTCTCCTACATTGGATGCTAAAAGGTAACGGATAAACTTTCTGATATTTTCATAGATATTCCGTCCTTCTTTTATAGCTGATTTTATCGTTGCAAAGTTGTCATCCATTAAAACTAAAGCAGAGGCTTCTTTTGCCACATCCGTACCACTATTCCCCATACTAATCCCTATATCGCTCGCTTTGATGGCAGGGGCATCATTCACCCCGTCTCCCGTCATCGCCACGACATGGCCTTTTTTCTGAAATGCTTTGACGATTTTCAATTTGTGTTCCGGTGTGACTCGGGCAAACACATAGACATCCTCTATGACTTCGCTTAACTGATCTTGTGTCATAGCAGACAGTTGGTGTCCTTCCAACACCTTCCCTCCCGGAGGAAGCAATTGGAGATCACTTGCAATTGCCTGAGCTGTTTTCGAGTGATCCCCGGTAATCATTACTGTCTTGATACCAGCATCCCGGCATTCCGCAATAGCTGCTTTTACTTCTTTACGAGGTGGATCGATCATTCCGGTTATCCCGATGAAAGTCAAATCTTTTTCCAAGGCAAACTCGTCAGGAATGAGGTCAGTGGTAACTGTCTTGATACCAATCGCTATTGTCCGTAAAGCTTTACCAGCCATTTCATCGATTGCGGTTTCTATTTTTTTGATGTCATTCGCTTTAATCGCCCGTCTACTTCCATCGAACAGAAAGGACATTCTTGGCAGCAAGACATCGGGGGCGCCTTTCGAGATGGCGAGACGATTGCCGTGTTCATCTTCCACTAAAACAGTCATTCGTTTTCTATCCGAATCGAAGGGGATTTCTTTGAGTATTTTAAATCGAGCTGTATCAGCGACATCTAATCCAGCTTTTCTCGCCGCAACCAACAAAGCACCCTCGGTCGGATCCCCATCAACATACCATCTTCCCTTTTTTTGTTCGAGACTGGAATTGTTGCACAAAGACCCGTATAGCAGCAGAGACTTCAATTCCGTACTGGAGGTTTCTTTATTTCCTTCATAAAAAGAACCATTGACATCATATCCTTCACCGGTCACCTGTACACAACTGGAAGGCATGAAAATTTCCTTTACAGTCATTTGATTTTCGGTCATGGTCCCGGTTTTATCAGAACAAATGACTGATGCACTGCCCAATGTTTCTACAGCCGACAATTTGCGGACAATCGCTTTCTTCTTGATCATCCTTTGAACACCGAGAGAGAGTGCGACAGTCACAATAGCAGGTAAGCCCTCGGGAATGGCAGCGACTGCCAATGAAACACCCGCTAAAAACATCTGGTAAAGAGGATGCCCTTGGTAGACACCAATGATGACGACAAACGCAGTCAGAAGCAATGCTACAAGTATCAAAATTTTACCAAGCTCAGCCAGTTTTCTTTCAAGAGGTGTCGACATTTCTTCTGTTTCCACAAGCAAAGTGGCAATCTGCCCCATAGCAGTCTTCATCCCGGTCCCGACCACTATTCCCAACCCGCTTCCCCTTGTGACTAACGTTCCCATGAACACCATGTTTTTTTGATCTTGAGGCTCCAGGTTATCCGCCTTCAACGACTGAGCTTGTTTGGCTACCGGCAGTGATTCGCCCGTCAACGCCGACTCTTCCAGTTCCATACTTCCTGACTCGAGTATTCTGATGTCAGCTGGAACCCTGTCGCCACTGTTCATCTTGACTATATCGCCGACCACTAATTCGCTTGATGGTATTTTCATCCATTTCCCATCTCTCCGGACTTGCGCTAACGGTGCCGATAACTCTTTCAGTTTCGCTAACGATTTTTCAGCTTTCTGTTCCTGGAAAAAACCGATGAAGCCATTTATCAAAACGATAAACATAATGGCGATTGCGTCAACATACTCTCCCAGCAAACCCGAAACAAGTGTGGCGGCAAGTAAAACCAATACCATAAAATCCTGAAATTGTTTTAAGAAAACAAGCCAAAGCGAAGTTTTTTTCCCGTCCTCCAGTACATTTGCTCCCAATTTCTTTCTTCTTGTGTCCGCTTCCTGCATCGTAAGCCCTGTTTTTGTATCCACACCCAGTTTCTTCTCTATTTCTTCTCCAGATAATTGGTACCATTTCACATAGCATTCCTCCATGTACAAGTCTGTCTTTTGTATATCTATTCAGACTTGTCCAGAAAAATGCTATAATTACGGAGCGAGGTGATTCCATGGCTTTTGATGGAATAGTTACCCGTGCTGTCACGAATGAATTGAATTACACATTGACAGCAGGGCGGCTAATGAAAATTTATCAACCAACAGAAACAGAACTTATTTTAACGATCAGAAGCAAGGGGACCAACCATTCCCTCTTGCTTTCGGCACACCCGAGTTATGCACGCTTCCATTTGACGGAAGACAGTTATCACAACCCAAAAGAGCCACCGATGTTTTGCATGTTATTAAGAAAACACTTGGCAGGCAGCTTTGTAGAAAAAATCGAACAGCATGAGAACGAACGGATCGTTTCCTTCCATTTTAAGGGCAAGAACGAAATAGGAGACGAAACTTTCAAAACTCTGATCATAGAAGTGATGGGAAAACACAGTAATATCCTGCTGATCGACAGGGAAAAAGGACATATCCTTGATAGCATAAAACATGTTCCGCCTGCCCTTAACAGGCATCGGACAATTATGCCTGGGCATCTGTATAAACTTCCACCAGATCAAGGAAAAATCAACCCGGTTGAACTCAGTGCTGAGGATTTTGTGAAAAAACTTGATTTCAATGCAGGGATGCTGGATAAACAGATTGTCGACAAATTCATGGGATTCTCTCCATTGATTGCTCGAGATATTATCGAGAGAGCGAAACTGGGGGAATCGGATAAATACAAAAATGTGTTTATTGATATCCAGTCAAGATTGCTTGAGCATAATTATCAACCTGCTATAAATCAAAACCAGAAAGAAGATTTCTACGTTATTCCCTTGATCTCCTGGCGAGAACATGCAAAGTTATACGACACTGTCAGTGAAATGCTTGATCGATACTACTCTGGTAAAGCGGAGCGCGATCGGGTAAAACAGCAAGCAGGCGATCTGCATCGTTTTTTGAAGAATGAACGGGAAAAAAATGTACGAAAAATAAAAAAACATCAACAGACAATAAAAAAGGCCGAAAAAGCAGATCATCATCAACGGCTTGGCGAACTGTTGACAGCAAATATGCATACGGTCAAACAAGGGGATCAATCTGCAAAGGTCATTGATTATTATGACCCAGAGCAGGCAGAAATCGAGATTCCATTGAACCCGAACAAGACCCCGAGCGAAAATGCCCAAGGATATTTCAAAACTTACCAAAAATTGAAAAAATCCAAGGAAGTTGTCGTACAGGAAATCGAAAAAGCGAATAAAGAAATTCAATATCTGGATGAATTAATACAACAAATCGAGGGTGCCAGAGAACAGGATATTGAAGAAATTCGGGAAGAACTCCGCGAAGAAGGTTATTTAAAGACCAAGACCAAGTCAAAAAAGAAATCAAAAAAACAAACGAAACCAGAGCCAGAGCAATTTTATGCTACTGACGGAACAGTGATTCTAGTAGGAAAAAACAACAAACAGAATGAGTACTTGACCAACAGAATGGCTGCGCGCGATGATATCTGGCTTCATACGAAAGATATTCCTGGTTCCCATGTGGTTATCCGAGACAAAAATCCTAGCGAGGAAACGCTGAAAGAAGCGGCACAAATAGCCGCCAATTTTAGTAAATCGAAGAATTCTTCCTCTGTACCGGTTGATTACACACTCATTCGGCATGTCAAAAAACCGAATGGTGCAAAACCAGGTTTTGTCACATACGATAATCAAAAGACTTTGTTTGTCACACCGGAAGTATCTATTATCGAAAAACTAAGATTAAATGATAAAAAATAAATAAAAGGAAGTTCCTTTTACTCCGGAACTTCCTTTTTTTAAACCATGTTATTGAAGAGGGGAATTTTGTCTATTACGATCGTCCTCTTGCTCAGAAGAACCGCCCTCTACCAATTCTTCCTTCGCTTCTTTTACTTTATTTCCGGCATCCTTCAATGAATTGCTGGCCTCTTTCACAGTCGTCACAGCTTCTTGTGTATCGTTTTGAACATCTTTCATTTCGCTGCGAAGATTGCTGTTGGTTTTATTGTAAACTTCTTGTACGGTAGTGATTGCCTCTTTTAGCGTATCAGATGCTTCTTTCACTCGTTCCATCAATTGATCCTTTGTTTCCCGAGGATTTTCCCTGATGTCTCCTGCGACTTTAGTCACCGAATCTTTCATCCCGCTGACATTATTCTTAACCTTTGAGCGGGTATTAGAGTTTAGCATGGCTATAGCGGCTCCTGCCAATGCACCGGCTGCCATACCGACCATTAATTTACTGTTTTGCTGTTCTTGATTTTGCATGATTTTTCACTCCTTATAAATTCTGAACATAATAATTATTTATCTATAAATTACATTTACCACAGTATTAGGGAACTTAAACAAAAGAAAACCCGGCATCATTGCCGGGCTCCAAGAATAGATTCTATTGAAAAGAGTTTCTCCAAGTTAATAGCTTTGTTTTTTCGTCTTCCTCGATATGGTTTTCTTCTTCCAAAACATCCAGCAAAGTATCAAAGCTGGTGATCGTCTTCAATGGAATGGCTTTACCGGCAAACTGTGCTTCTGCTTTTCTTAATCCATATGTAAATATTGCCAGTACAGAAATTACATGGACACCTTCTTGCTGCAACGCTTCGGCAGCTTTTATAGAAGAACCACCTGTCGAGATAAGATCTTCAATGACGATAGCTTTCTGCCCTTTCTCTACTTTCCCTTCAATCTGGTTTTGCTTTCCGTGTGACTTGGCTTTAGAGCGAACATAAACCATTGGCAGCCCTAGTTTTTCTGAAAGCCATGCCGCATGCGGGATACCGGCAGTCGCACATCCAGCAATCACATCCGGCTTTTCCGGCATTTCGTCGATCATCCGAACAAAAGCATCGGAGATTTTATTCCTTAAATCCATGTCTGACATGGTCAACCGGTTATCGCAATATATTGGTGACTTGATACCAGATGTCCAGGTGAACGGATTTTCCGTGCTGAGTTTAACCGCTTCTATTTTATGTAGTTGTTTGGCAATATCAATATTCAGGGAAGTCATTTCTCCACTCCTTTATAGCAGTATTGTACGTCTCGGCAGGATTTTGAGCATTGGTAATGCTTCGCCCGATCACAATCGCATCTGTTCCTGCATTACGTGCAAAATCAGGTGTTGCCACCCGTTTCTGATCCTGGTTTTCGCCGGCTGCTAACCGGATACCGGGAGTAATTGTGTAAAAATCTTCTCCACACAATTTTTTAACTGCGGAAACCTCATGGACAGAGCATACTACTCCATCTGCTCCATTTTGCTTAGCCTTCCCAGCCAACCTGAGTGTCGCAGATTCTATATTTTCTTCGATGAGCAAATCGTTGTGTAGGGTTTGTTCATCATGAGAAGTCAGGATGGTGACAGCAATCAGTTTCGGGGAATAATTGCCGTGTCCACCTTCCATCAATCCTTCTTTAGCCGCTTGGATCATCTCTCCGCCACCCAAAGCATGCACGTTTACCACCTCAACCCCCAGTTCAGCTATGTTCCGCATCGCACGGTAGATTGTGTTGGGGATATCATGTAATTTCAAATCAAGAAAAATAGAATGACCTTTCTTCTGTAGCTCACGGACAACCCGGGGACCTTCTTTATAAAAAAGCTCCATCCCTATTTTTACTGGAACTCCATCCAAGTGGTTGGAAACAAGAAAGGACTCTGCCTTATTCCAGTTCTGAAAATCAAGTGCTAGAAACATTGGTTTTTCCATGTTGATGTCCCCTTTCTATTACTTCTTGAACAGAAGAAAAACCATTCTGTTGTATCACTGCAGGCAATTCTTCTACAATTTCTTTACATATTAAGGGATTTTGAAAATTTGCTGTCCCAATTGCCACTGCATTGGCTCCTGCCAGCAAAAACTCAAGGGCATCCTCTGCCGACGTGATACCTCCCATCCCGATTATTGGCAGTGATACAGATTGTCTCACTTCATAAATCATCCTGACGGCAATGGGCTTGATAGCAGGACCGGATAATCCACCCGTCTTGTTTGCCAGTAAAGGCTGCCTGCTTTTTAAATTGATTTGCATGCCCGTCAATGTGTTGATCATGGATAAACCTGCAGCCCCCGCTCTTTCGGCGGCTTGTGCCATTCCCACAATGTTGGATACGTTCGGGGAAAGTTTCACATACACCGGTAATCGACTTATTGAAGAAACTTTGCTGATCACTTCTTCAGCTAACCCTGGATCGGTACCGAATTGAATGCCGCCTTCTTTGACATTTGGACAGGAAATATTCAGTTCTAAAGCTTTGATGTCAGAACACTCATTGAGAGCTTTCGATACTGCAACATACTCTTCGACAGTACTGCCTGCTACATTGGCGATTATCGGTGTATCATACCGGGACAAAAATGGAATTTCGTTTTTTATGATAGCTTCGACACCTGGGTTTTGGAGTCCGATAGCATTAAGCATACCTGATGCTGTCTCGGCCACACGAGGTGTGTCGTTTCCATATCTAGGAAAAAGGGTCGCCGCTTTAATGATGATTGCACCGAGAATATTTAAATCATAGAAATCGCTGTATTCTTTGCCAAATCCGAAGCACCCAGATGCAGGCATGATGGGATTTTTGAGATCCAGTCCCGGCAAGTTAGTCTGCAAAACGCTCATATTGCCACCTCATTCGCGCAAAATACTGGTCCATCCTTGCAAATTTTCTTGAATGATCCATCACCAGAAGCAGTCGGTACGACACAAGCATAGCAGGCCCCAATCCCACATCCCATCCGCTGTTCAATCGAGATGTAACCTTCTTTGTCACAGAGGTTTTCAGCAACCGCCCTTAACATAGCTTCAGGACCACAGGTGAAGTAGTAATCATACTCCCCAGCTTCATGCAGGTAATTGGTTACAAAACCTTTTCCTCCATAAGTCCCGTCATTCGTCACGATGATTGTTTTCCCTAAAGCGGAAAATTGATTTTCATAGAATACGTGGTCTTTGGATTGAAATCCCAATATGTGGACGACTTCGATGCCTCTCTCTTTCAATTTCCTGGAAAGATAGTAGAGAGGGGGGACGCCAATCCCGCCTCCGATTAATAATGCTTTCCTAAATGAAAGATTTGCTATTGGATAACCTTTCCCGCAAGGAGCCAGGACATCTAATTGATCCCCTACAGAACGTTTGCTCAACTGATCCGTCCCCTGTCCGTTTATCTTGAATATGATGGACCAGACTCCGTTTCTTACATCCGCAACAGATATCGGCCTCCTCAGCATATGGGAAGAATCCACTTTTATATGGATAAACTGTCCCGGTACCACCTCTTCTCCTGAAGGATAATCTGCCTGTAATTTCATTTCAATTGTTTGATCGGCAATTTCATCGACAGAAAGAACGGTCATATATTGTTGTTTCATACGGTCACCGCAGCCTTCACTTGATTTACAGGGCGCGCTGTAAATGAAGTGGAATCAATGACGTTTAAAATTGCTTCAGCAGTATCCAAACTGGTCAGGCAGGCAATTCCATGCTCAACGGATTCCCTCCTGATTCTGAAGCCGTCAGAACGAGGTTGTTTACCAGAGTTCAAGGTGTTGATCACTACTTGTACAGTCTCATTTTCTATAATAGATAGGACGTTGGTTCCATCAGAGCCTATCTTACCTACTTTCTGGACTGGTATGCCGTGTTTTACCAGGTGAACCCCGGTCCCTTCTGTTGCAAACAACTGGAAACCAAGCTGATGGAACCTCGAAGCGATTTCCGTCATTTCGTGTTTATCCTTATCTGCAACTGTCAATAAAACAGCCCCTTCTTGCGGAATAGACAGACCAGATGCGGTCAAACCCTTGTACAAAGCTTTCTCCAATGTCTTGTCTGTTCCGATTGCTTCACCGGTCGATTTCATTTCGGGTCCAAGTATGGTGTCCACACTCCTGAGTTTTTCGAAGGAGAAGACCGGAACCTTTACAGAAACCAGATCAGATTCAGGCAGAATACCATTGTCATACCCCATGTCTTCCAGTTTTTCACCGATAATGCACTTCGTTGCGATATTTGCCATCGTTACACCTGTTATTTTACTTAGAAACGGAATAGTTCTACTTGCCCTCGGATTGACTTCAAGCACATATACTTCGTTGTCATGGACCACGAACTGTATGTTTATGAGTCCCTTCACTTGCAGTTTCCTGGCTATTTTCATTGTTGCTTCTTCGCATTTTCTCTTGATTGTCTCACTGATTCGCTGGGTTGGATAAACAGCAATTGAATCACCTGAATGAACTCCTGCCCTTTCAATGTGTTCCATAAGACCAGGTATGATGATTGTTTCTCCGTCGCTGATCGCGTCGACTTCCATTTCAATCCCAGTCAAGTATTTATCAATCAGTATCGGATGTGTATGTTTGATATTGTTTGTCTTCTTCAAGTAGTTGTAAAGTTCATCATCATCGTAGACGATTTCCATCTGACTGCCGCCAATTACATAAGATGGACGTACTAATACTGGATAACCCACTTCTCTTGCAGCATCTATAGCTTGATCCAGGCTGCGCACACTCTTTCCTTTCGGCTGGAGGATATCCAATTCATCAAGGAGTTGTTCGAATTTGTCCCTGTCTTCCGCTGCATCGATCGCTTCTAGTGAGGTTCCAAGAATATTGACCCCTCTTCTTTCCAGTCCTGCCGCCAGGTTTATAGCAGTCTGTCCACCGAATTGAACAATTACCCCGAGAGGTTTTTCCAAATCGATAACATGCATGACATCTTCCAATGTGAGCGGTTCGAAATATAATTTATCCGAGACACTGAAGTCTGTTGAAACAGTTTCCGGATTATTATTCATGATAATTGCTTCATAACCCGCTTCCTTCAAAGCCAATACCGAGTGCACTGTTGCATAATCGAATTCAATTCCCTGGCCGATCCGGATCGGTCCAGAGCCAATCACGAGCACTTTTTCTTTACGGGAAACGATAGATTCGTTTTCTTCTTCGTAAGAACTGTAGAAATATGGTGTCTGAGATTCAAATTCCGCGGCACAAGTGTCTACCATTTTATATACAGGTGTTATTTTCTCTTGTTTCCTCAATTGATAGACTTTATCAGTGGTGGTTCCCCATAAACGGGCAAT
Source organism: Sediminibacillus massiliensis (assembly GCF_900156915.1). Classification (GTDB taxonomy): domain Bacteria; phylum Bacillota; class Bacilli; order Bacillales; family Amphibacillaceae; genus Sediminibacillus_A; species Sediminibacillus_A massiliensis. The sequence goes on from NZ_LT732535.1 coordinate 801,131, forward strand.
TTGGGAATCACTGATACCAGACTGCTTGGCTTTTTCAAGTGTCGTTTTATCCCATGGATTTTCTTTGATTACCTGTTCTAAATCGACAATCTTTTCAATTTTTTTCAAAAAGAACCTGTCGATTTTTGTTAACTGAAATATTTCTTCAATAGAAACTGCACGCCGGATCACTTCCGCTAAAACAAAGATTCTTTCATCATCCGGATGTACCAGACGGTGTTTTAATTCTTCAAGTGGAGCATTTGCCAAGTTTTCCATCCACAATTCATCTGAAGTAGAATCAAGCGAACGAATTCCTTTTAAGAACGATTCTTCAAAAGTCCTGCCAATCGACATCACTTCACCTGTAGCTTTCATCTGGGTTCCAAGCGTCCGATTACCGGAAGTGAACTTATCAAACGGAAACCTAGGCAATTTTGTAACAACATAATCCAACGCAGGCTCATAGCAGGCAAACGTATTACCGGTAATTGGATTAACAATTTCATCCAAAGTTAATCCCACAGCAATCTTGGCTGCAAGCTTGGCAATTGGATAGCCAGTCGCTTTCGAAGCCAAAGCTGACGATCGACTCACTCTTGGGTTCACTTCGATGATATAATATTGAAAACTGTCTGGATCCAATGCCAGCTGGACATTGCATCCCCCTTCTATTTTCAATGATCGGATAATTTTCAATGAAGCATTCCGCAGTAATTGGTATTCCCTGTCGGTGAGTGTCTGCGATGGTGCAGTGACAATCGAATCTCCAGTATGTATGCCGACCGGATCAATGTTTTCCATATTACAAACAACGATTGCTTGATCGTTTTTGTCTCTCATCACTTCATACTCGATTTCTTTGAAACCCGCAATATTCTTTTCTATCAAACATTGGGTTACAGGAGACAGAAACAAGCCATTTCTAGTAATCTCGATTAACTCTTCTTCTGTATAACACATGCCTCCGCCTGTTCCACCCAGCGTGTATGCAGGCCTCACGATCAGTGGATAACCAATTTCACCAGCGAATTGCAATGCCTCTTCTATAGTATGGACAATACTGCTATCGGGAACAGGTTCGTTGAGTCTGTTCATCAAGTTTCTGAATTTCTCCCTGTCTTCTGCCTGTTGAATCGCATCAAGGGAAGTACCCAACAATTCCACACCATACTCGGCAAGAATGCCTGACCTATCTAACTCTACAGCCATATTCAATCCCGTTTGTCCTCCAAGTGTGGGGAGCAATGCATCCGGTTGTTCCTTGCGGATGATCTTGGATAAAAACTCTACAGTCAATGGTTCCATGTAAACAGTATCAGCCATTGTTTCGTCAGTCATGATTGTAGCGGGATTGGAATTGGCCAAAATGACGTAATAACCTTCCTCCCTTAGTGCCTGGCAGGCTTGTGTACCCGAATAATCGAATTCCGCTGCCTGTCCGATGACGATGGGACCTGAACCAATAACTAGGATTTTGTTTATATCTTTACGCTTTGGCATGATTTTTCCTCCTTGTCGATAACTTGATGTGCTTCGATATTGAGCAAGAACTGGTCAAACAGCTGGTTTGTATCATCGGGACCTGGCGAGCTTTCCGGATGATATTGTACAGAGAAAGCCGGATAGGTTAGATGCCTGATCCCTTCCACCGTGCCATCGTTCAATGCCGTTTGAGTCAGTTCCAGGTCGGTATTAGCAAGTGATTCCTTCTTAACCGTGTAACCATGATTTTGAGAGGTCATATACGTTTTATTTTTGATTAAGTCTTTTACAGGATGATTGGAGCCCCTGTGACCGAAAGATAATTTTTCCGTCTCTGCCCCACAAGCCAAGGCTAGTAATTGATGGCCGAGACAGATACCAAATATCGTCGTTTTATCGATAATTCCTTTTATCATTTCAATGGCTTCCGGCACATCCTGGGGATCGCCTGGTCCGTTTGTCAGCATTACACCTTCCGGCTTCATCCGTAAAATTTGTTCGGCACTATAATGATAAGGCACGACGGTAACATGACAGTTCCGTTTTGTCAGCTCTCTTAAAATGCCGTGTTTCATTCCAAAATCGATCAGAACAATCCTTTTGCCTCTTCCGGGTACCACATATGGTTTTACGGTGGAAACCCTTTTTACTTGATCCCTTTTCTGATGGGTATTTTTCAATCGTTCTAAAGCTTTATCTGTCGGGTACTCCTCCGATACAATAAGTCCTTTCATCGTACCGTGATTACGGATGATTCTCGTCAGCTTTCTCGTGTCAACCCCCGAGATTCCCGGAATATCATTTGCTTCAAGAAAATCATGGACCGATTCTTCACTTCGATAATTGGAAGGAAAATCGCATAACTCTTTTACAATAAGTGCATGTATTGATGGAGTGATTGTTTCAAAGTCGTCCCGGTTGATTCCATAATTCCCAATCAATGGGTAAGTCATCGTTACAATCTGGCCGCAATAAGAAGGGTCAGTCAATATCTCTTGATAACCAGTCATTCCCGTATTGAATACAACCTCACCTGAAACTTCTTTCATGCTTCCGAACGCTTCTCCTGTAAATACTGTTCCATCCTCAAGAATGAGTTTTCTCTTTGTCATAATGAACCTCCTCGAATACGATTGAGCCTGAAGCTATAGTCAGCACTGGCTTTCCTGAAACTTTCCGTCCAGCAAAAGGTGTGTTTTTTCCTTTTGAATAAAATTTCGTGCTGTCTATGATCCATTCATTGTTTAAATCCAACAAAGCAATATCTGCGTCCCTTCCCGGTGCCAACTGCCCAAAAGGTAGTCCAAAGGTGTCTGCCGGTTTTACTGTCAACCAGTCTATCAATTGCTTTAACGATACCTTGCCCGATTTTACCAATCCTGTATGAAGCAAACCGAAAGCTGTTTCCAACCCTGTAATTCCAAATGGCGCTCCCAGCAACCCCTGTTCCTTTTCCTCTTCTGTGTGTGGTGCATGGTCTGTTGCAATAAAATCAATCGTGCCGTCGAGCAAACCATCAAGAAGTGCTTGGCGATCATCTTTACTTCTTAATGGAGGATTCATTTTAAAATTCCCGTCATTTATGACATCATCTTCCGAAAGGAGAAGGTGATGGGGTGTTACTTCTGCTGTTACTTTAATGCCGGCTTTTTTGGCATCGCGTATTACTCGGACAGATTCTTTTGTACTTACATGACAGACATGGTAATGACAATCTGCAGCTTCTGCCAATAAAACATCGCGGGCTATCTGAACCGATTCACAAACAGACGGAATTCCAGGCACTCCCAGCCGCTTGCTGGTTATGCCATCGTGAAGGACTCCTTTATGTATCAATGTATTATCTTCACAATGTGCAACAATTGGCATCCCCAGTTCAGAAGCTGCTTCCATCGCACTGAGCATCATATCGGCAGACTGGACTCCCACCCCATCGTCTGTGAACGCAAAAGCGCCGGCTTTCTTCAATGCAGCCATATCAGTCAAATGTTTTCCTAACTGTCTTTCTGTAATGGCTGCATAAGGGAGCACCCTGACATGTGCATCTTTTTCTATTTTTTCTTGCAACTGGCTGAGCGTTTCTTCCTTGTCAGGGACTGGCCGGGTGTTAGGCATCGCACAAACTGTAGTAAATCCTCCGGCTGCTGCTGCGAGCGTACCAGTATGGATCGTCTCTTTCGCCTCCCCACCCGGTTCACGCAGATGTATATGTATGTCAACAAAACCAGGTACAGCTAAATTCCCTTCACAATCAATCACTTCTCCGCTTCTATCAGATAGATGTTCTGCAATATCTACTAACTTTCCGTTTTCAATCGCGATTTCACACGGTTCCAGTTGATCATCTTCCGACAAGCGCAGTGCGTTCACCAATAATTTCCGCATCGATAATCCCCCTGTTCTCCAATAAAGTTTTGATAATAGCCATTCTTGCATAAACTCCGTTTTCCATTTGTTTGAATATTCTTGATTTCCCGCTTTCCACTAAGCTATCGGCAATTTCCACTCCTCTGTTGACCGGAGCTGGATGCAAGATGATCGCATGCTCTTTCATACGTTTTTCCCTATCAATCGTCAAACCGTATGAATCAAGATATTCGGTCTTATTGATAATATCGTTTTCTTGATGCCTTTCATGCTGTACTCGAAGAAGCATGACAACATCACATTTATCAACTGCCTCGTCAATCGATATATAAGGAAACCGAAGTGTAGAATCCTGCCATTCTGGTTTAGACGAAAGATATACATTTGCTCCGAGTGTACTCAAAGCGTATGCATTGGATCTTGCGACACGACTGTGTTTAATGTCTCCTATAATCGCGACATTAAGGCCAGTGAATTTCTTATATTCTTGGTAGATTGTTAACAAGTCGAGCAAAGATTGTGATGGATGTTCTCCTTTTCCGTCCCCTGCATTGATTACCGGTATGGAAAGTCCGTCGGCCAACGGCTGTAAAATTTCTTCCTCTGATTGTCTAATAACAAGTACGGATGCACCAAGCGCCTCGAAAGTTCGGGCTGTATCGTAGATTGTTTCACCTTTCTGAACACTGGATGTATCACTATTGAAATCCAAACTCTCAAGACCGAGCCTGCGCTGAGCGATAGTAAAACTCATTTTTGTCCTTGTACTAGGTTCAAAAAACAAATTGGCGGCAAACAGTTTTCTGTTGATCGGCTCGATACCTGTTTCTTTTAATTCCTCAGACTCCTTAATCAGTCTCAACAGTTCATGTTCGGACAAATCTTTCATAGACAAAAAGTGGTTCATCACATTTCCTCCCCTGCGTTTTGCTATTTTTTTCAGAGGAAAGGACTGTTCCATCAGCTTACTTTATGGATACAGTCCTTCCTTTGTTAATTAGGCTGCGCTACTTTTTTTTTCAGTATCTGTGCCATCTGCCTGAAACATATTCCCGTTGCCGTATCCAGATTCTTTGCCAGGAAGAACAAGATTTAGCAGGACACCGATGATAGCAGAAAGCGCCATACCAGCTATCTGAAGATTATCATTCACCTGAATGAACGCTCCGCCGATCCCGACTACCAGGATGACAGAAGAAATAATCAGATTACGCTTGTTACCTAAATCTATATTATTGTCAACCAGCATTCTTAACCCGCTGGAAGCGATGATTCCGAATAATAAGATGGATACTCCTCCCATGACAGCAGACGGAATTGCTCCGATAACTGCTGTAACAATACCGACGAATCCGAAAAAGATGGCAATGCAAGCCGCTCCGCCTATAACGAATACACTGAATACACGAGTGATCGCAAGGACTCCGATATTTTCCCCGTATGTCGTATTGGGCGGTCCACCAAGGAATGAAGCAATCATGGTTGCGACTCCGTCTCCTAAAATCGAACGATGCAAACCAGGCTTTTCAATAAAATTGCGGCCCACAACCTTGGAAAGAACCATTTGGTCGCCAATATGTTCTGCAATAGTGACTAGAGCGACCGGCACCATGATCAATACGATTTCCCAGCTGATCACTTCGAATGGAGAGTAATGGACAAAAGGTACCATGAAACCAGGATTTTGGAACAACGCTCCGAAAAATTCACCGATATTTCCCGCAGACGAGATTTCCGCCCATTCCGCTTTGATTGCGGAAGTGTCGACAATTCCTTGAATCATCGCAAAAACATAACCGACAACAATACCAGTCAGAATAGGGATAAGTCCGAGAAATCCTCTGAAGAAAACTGTTGCCAAAATTGTAGCTGCAAGAGTGACCAGGGCTACACTGAAGTGAGTACCGCTGTACACCTGTTCGTCCAAGCCTGGTACATACATCGCCATATCGATTGCTGATGATGCAAGACCAAGTCCAATCACGATAATAACAGGCCCGACAACAATCGGTGGAAGAATTCTCATCAGCCAACCAAGACCAAATCCCCTAATAAGCATTGATACAAGTCCGTAAACAATCCCTGCAAGGAAGCTTCCTACCATCGCTCCCGGTACACCGCTGGCTGTAGTTGCAGCGATAACTGGCGCAATGAAAGCGAAGCTTGAACCCAAATATGCAGGTATTTGACCTTTGGTTATCAACAAGTATGCCAATGTACCGATTCCGCTTGATACAAGTGCAACGGATGGAGAAAGGCCGGTAAGGAAAGGAACGAGAATCGTCGCTCCGAACATGGCGAATAAATGCTGTAAACTCAAAGTAATCCATTTATGAATTTTAGGTCTTTCATGAACATCCATAGCAATGTGGTTTTTATCCATTTAAATTCCTCCTGTAAGTTGAATCAATCCATAAAAAAAGCCTCTTTGCGCAAGGCCGCAAAGAGGCAGACGTGTATCTATACACGTATCCTGTTCTTTCGCACCTTGCAAGCCTCTCTGGACTTATTTAAAGGTTCGTTAATTATTATCTTTCGTATATGCTTACCTGATCTTGTTCATCTGTTTCTTCCAGTTCTACAACGACGACTTCCTCATGTGATGTAGGTATATTCTTACCGATGAAATCTGCTCTGATCGGAAATTCCCTATGCCCTCTGTCGACAAGGACTGCCAATTGAATCTGGGAAGGTCTGCCTTGGTCTACGATGGCATCCATCGCCGCTCTCACAGTTCTGCCGGTGAATAGAACGTCGTCTACAAGGATTAATGTCTTGCCGGAAATTTCTTCATTTATCTTTGTTTCCTTCAGATCTGGTTCCTTGCTTTCATTCATGTTTGTCAAATCATCACGATAAAGGGTAATGTCCACCTCACCGATGGGAACTTCCACTCCCTCGATTTCCGCTATCTTCCGCCTTAGTCTTTCAGCAAGGGGAGTGCCCCTCGTTTTTATGCCAACTAAGACCAGACCATCTACACCTTTATTTTTTTCCAGGATTTCATGGGCAATTCTGGTCAAAGACCTCCGGATAGCCGAAGTGTCCAGTACTGTTGCTTTTTTGTTCATCCGTCCACCCTCCTGACTGCTGTCCGGTTGGAATCCTTCAAGGTAAAAAAATGCCCTTTCTCCTGAGAGAAAGGGCATTTGGTCATACGTACCGTATGTTATCCGAATTCCTTTCAGCCTCACGGGACTGTATTAAAGGTTCCTGTTCATTTCTATTGATTATTATTGCAAATATACAAACACCTGTCAACTTATTTCGATAAATTTTTGATGACCTCTTGCAATTCTTCCGGCAATTCTGCTTCAAATTCAAGCCATTCGCCTGTCTGAGGGTGCTCGAATCCCAAAACGCCTGCATGCAAAGCCTGCCCTTTGATTTCAAGTGTTTTCCTTGGCCCATATTTTGGGTCTCCTGCCAATGGATGGCCGATATATTGCATATGCACCCTTATTTGATGGGTACGGCCGGTTTCCAGTACACACTGGACATGGGTGTATTTCTCATAGCGTTCTAAAACCTGGAAATGGGTGACAGCATCTTTGCCTCCACTGACCACAGCTTGTTTTTGCCTGTCATTCGGATCCCTTCCGATCGGTGCTTCGATTGTACCGTATTCATGCTGGATATCTCCATGCACAATAGCATCATACTTCCTTTTCACTGTTTTGTCCTTGAGCTGTTCTGCCAGTGATACATGCGCTTGATCATTCTTGGCGACGACAAGCAAACCGCTCGTATCTTTATCGATACGATGGACGATTCCAGGTCTTATCACTCCATTTATCCCCGATAAATCATCGCAATGATGGAGTAAGGCGTTCACCAAAGTGCCACTGTAATGGCCTGCGGAAGGATGCACCACCATACCTTTTGGTTTATTGACGACGAGCAGACTTGAATCCTCATAAACGATATTCAATGGAATATCTTCGGCTTCTACTTCCAATGGTTCCGCCTCGGGAATTTCCCACGAAATTTCTTCTCCAGCCTGGCATTTATGATTGTTTTTCACAGTTACTCCGTTGATGGTCACCAAACTATCTTTTATCCATGCTTGTACCTGTGACCTGGATGCTTCATCGTTCACTTGTGTCAGTAACTTGTCTATCCGTACACCATTCTCTTCTGGTTGCACAATATGGCTCCTTGTAGTCATTCAGAGGATCTTCCTTTCTTCTTCTCATCGACAAATGTTGCGATAAGTACTAGTATAACACCACACACCAATGCCGAATCAGCGACATTGAAAATCGGGTAATCATAACTGCCAATATAAACGTCTACAAAGTCCACAACTTCTTTCCGGAAGATACGATCGATAAAATTTCCGACAGCCCCTCCCAATATGAATGCCAGCGATAGGCCCATCAAAATGCTCGTTTTTGCATATTTGCGGATATAGTAAATGACGAACAGCACGACGATGGAAGTAACAATGTAAAAAAACCACATTTGGCCGGCCAAAATTCCCCATGCCGCTCCAGTGTTCCTGTGCGAAGTTATATACAGCACATCTTCGATTACTGTAATCTGCTCTCCAATCTCCATCGATTGTACAATCAACCACTTGGAAATCTGGTCGATGATGATAATGATTGCCGACAGTAAATAATAAAGCAAGGCATTTCCCCCGTTCTTAACTTTCTATGTACTTCTGCATTTTATCACAAAAAAGGGCTTGATAGAAAAACTTCCCTCCATACGTTGAGATTTCCAAGCAAAAAAACAGCTGCCTTTGCTCAGATTCCTGAACACCGGCAGCTGTTTCAGCAGTTTTTATTCGACTTCTGTATAATGCTCTCTTACAACCTCTGCACACCTTGTGCAAAGTTCGGGATAATCAGAGTCTTCGCCTACAGTATCTGAAGAAACCCAGCAACGTTCGCATTTTTCTCCAGGATGTTTTTCCACATAAACGGAAACAAGGTCGTATTCCTTGGCAGCATTGTTTGAACTATCCACCTCGACAGCCGAAACAATCAACAATTGTTCAAGATGGTCAATTCCTTCCAGCAATTGTTTTGTTGATTCGTCTTTCGGAACTATTTTGAGACTGGCTTCCAGAGACTTTCCGATTACTTTTTCGCTTCTTGCTTCTTCGAGCGCTTTTAATATATCGTCTCTAACCTCCATGAAGGCATCCCATTTCGCTTTAAGCTCTTGCCCTTTTTCCATTTGCTTCGGTTCCGGCATATCTGTCAATTGAACACTTTCCGATTCGACGCCAGGGATATAGCTCCATACTTCATCAGCTGTGTGTGACAAAATCGGGGAAAGCATTTTGACTAGTGCTGTCAGAATTTCATAATAGACAGTTTGAATACTGCGACGACGCGAACTGTCGGCAGCTTCGATATATAGGACATCCTTAGCAAAATCAAGATAGAATGAACTTAAGTCGATTGAACAGAAGTTATGGATGTTAGAGTAGATAGTAGAGAACTCGTAATGGTCATATGCATAACGGACTTTTTCGATCAAGTCTTGGAGCTTGATAAGCATATAACGGTCGACTTCCTGCAAATTACTGTCAGCCACTCTGTGCTCGCCTGGATCAAAGTCATGCAAATTTCCAAGCATAAAGCGGAATGTATTTCTGATTTTACGGTAACCCTCAGAAGTTTGTTTGATGATTTCATCAGAAATACGAACATCCGCCTGGTAGTCCACAGAAGCAACCCATAAACGCAGAATGTCTGCCCCATACTGCTTCATGATTTTTGATGGAACAACCACATTCCCTACAGATTTACTCATTTTACGACCTTGACCGTCTAAAGCAAAACCATGACTGATAATCGTGTCATAAGGAGCTTTACCGGTAACAGCTACAGATGTGGAAATCGAAGAATTGAACCAGCCGCGATATTGATCAGAACCTTCTAAATACACATCAGCCGGGCGCTTGAGTTCCGGACGTCCATTTAGAACACCTTCATGCGAAGACCCAGAATCGAACCACACATCCATAATGTCTGTCTCTTTGGTGAACTTTCCATTAGGACTGTGTTCGGAGACATATCCTTCTGGAAGCAAATCTTTTGCCTCCCATTCAAACCAAATATTCGAACCGTGTTCCTTGAACAAATTGGATACATGGTTAATTGTTTCTTCCGTGATAATCGGAGTGCGATTTTCCCCGTAGAATACCGGAATCGGTACACCCCAGGTTCTCTGGCGGGAAATACACCAGTCTTCCCTGTCACGGACCATGTTAAACAGCCTTGTCTCTCCCCATTTAGGGAACCATTTAACACGCTTGATTTCATTCAGGACATCCTCCCGGAAATCTTTGATCGAAGCAAACCATTGATTTGTAGCGCGGAAGATTGTCGGCTTTTTCGTCCTCCAGTCATGTGGATAGGAGTGAGTGATGAACTCCAATTTCAACAGTGCACCTGTTTCCTCCAGCTTTTGGGTGATTTCTTTATTGGCAGCATCGTAAAATTGTCCTTCAAATCCAGGAGCTTCTTCCGTGAAGTTCCCCTTCTCATCGACTGGGCAAAGCACTTCCAGACCATACTGTTTACCAACAAAAAAGTCATCTTCCCCATGCCCGGGTGCAGTATGCACGCAGCCTGTTCCGCTTTCAGTTGTGACGTGTTCTCCAAGTATAACCAGGGATTCACGATCATAAAAAGGGTGCTGTGTTGTAACTCGTTCAACTTCTTTACCTTTAAACGTTTTGACAACTTCAGCCTCTGTCCAATCTAATACTTCCGATACTGTCTCGAGCATGTCATGTGCGATGACGAATTTGCTTCCGTTTACTTTAACGACTGAATAATCCAGCTCAGGATGTACACTGATTGCTAAATTAGCAGGAATCGTCCACGGGGTTGTCGTCCAGATGATAAACTTCTCATCGCCTTCGAGTATTCCTTTCCCGTCTTTCACATTGAAAGCAACATAGATGGATGCAGATCGTTTATCTTGGTACTCAATTTCAGCTTCTGCAAGTGCTGATTCAGAAGAAGGCGACCAGTAGACTGGTTTTAAACCTTTATAAATATACCCTTTCCTGGCCATCTCACCAAATACTTTAATCTGGGCTGCCTCATATTCTTTGTTAAGGGTGATATAAGGGTTATCCCAATCACCTCTAACACCTAGTTGTTTAAACTGTGTGCGTTGGTTGTCGACCTGTTTTAAAGCATATTCTGCACACTTTTGCCTGAATTCCGCCACTGTCATCTTTTTGCGGTTCACCTTTTTTTTAGCCAATGCCTGTTCAATCGGCAGACCATGGGTGTCCCAGCCCGGTACATATGGTGCATGGAAACCAGCCATGGATTTGTAACGGACGATAAAATCTTTTAAAATTTTGTTCAACGCATGGCCCATGTGCAAATCGCCGTTGGCATACGGTGGTCCGTCATGAAGCACAAACAGCGGTCTTCCTTCCGTTCTCTTTTGAACCTGCTCATAAATTCCGGCCTCATCCCAAGACTGCTGCATCTTGGGCTCTTTGTTAGGCAGGTTGCCCCTCATCGGGAACTCTGTTTTCGGCATTAGTAGTGTTTGTTTATAATCCAATTTGCCTTCCTCCTTCTAAAACACATTCATAAATACGCAATACTGTTGTCAACTTGGAAATCGGACTGAGTCAATGTGATAAGTGCGGGTGTATTTTGTCTTGTAACAAGATCTGCCACCTAAACGGATTAGCACTCATCCGGTAAAGGATAACAGGATGCCAATGTTTCTCTATTTATCTCAGTAGAAGAGATAGGAAAACAGCAGAAAATAAAAAAAGCCCCTCTCATCCCGAAGGGACGAGAAAGACTCGCGGTACCACCCTTATAGACAGAAAGTCGCTTTTCCATCCACTCAGAATCCATAACGTGGATTACCCGTCTATTTTTACTATTTTTCAAAATAGATACTAAAGGGTGATTTTCTAAAAGGGTTCTGTCCAGGCTTACACCTTCCCCGGCTCGCTATTTCAGAAAAATTCCTTTTATACTGTCCCTGTCATTGTATTTATCCGGTGATTCAATTTCCAGTAATTTTAGCGTTTATGTTAATGAATTATATGTAAAATACATCAAAACGTCAAGTATCAGTAGTTATTTTCTACTGCTTCTTTCTCGAATTCTGTTTCCGGGTCTACTTCCGTCTCAAAAAGTCCGTCCCAATCATCCGTTTCAATCATGTCTAATTGGGCCTCCACAAGCATTTTCAAACGAGTACGGAACACTTTTGCCTGCTTTTTCAACTCCTCGACTTCCATAGCTATGCGTCTGGACTTGTGCAAAGCTTCATCGATAATCCGGTCGGCGTTTTTCTCGGCTTCCTTAATAATCAATTTAGATTCTTTCGTGGCATTTCCCTTTACTTCTTCAGCTGTTTCTTGGGCAACTAATATTGATTTGTTCAGGGTTTCTTCTATATTGGTGAAATGACCTAACCGTTCAGTCAACTGGTCGACTCTTTCCTTCAACTCTTTCTTTTCCCGGATTACCATTTCATAGTCTTTTATGACTTGGTCAAGGAATTCATTTACTTCGTCTTCATCATAACCCCTGAAACCCCTCGTAAACTCTTTATTATGGATATCCAATGGTGTTAATGGCACAATGGCCACCTCCTAACAGATGTCTATTTTAATATTTGTATAATAGAAAAGATTGCTTGTAGACTTTTTCGACAAAACAACAGAATTTCCTTCACAAAAATAGAACTATTTTAATATTCCGGCCGTTATCTTCCATTTTTCTTTCTTCGACAAGCCATGGATTGCTTTCAAATGGCTCCTTCCCTTCCCACGCAATGAAAGGAGATCTCCTTGCTCGAGTATGAAGGAAGATGTCTCCACTGTCCGGAAATTGACTTTAACGAACCCTTTTTGAATAAATTGTGCTGCTTGTTGTCTGGAAATGTTATAAATTTCTTTAATTACTACATCTAGTCTTAAAGAAGAAACAGTAGCATCTTTCTCCAACCATGCTTCTTCATTTTTAATTATCTCGGATAAAGGCTTCTCTTCGAACTTGACTGTCGCTTTTTTTATATTTGTAAGGTTGACTTGGACATATGGACTGATTTCTGTAGAAACAACAATATGAATGAGACCGTCTTTAACAATCAAGTCACCCAGTTTTTTTCTTTTTATTCCCAATGAAAGAAAGGAACCAAGCACATCTCTGTGCGCAATCGAAATAAATTTTTCAGGAAATGACGCTTCTAGCAATACGATGTCAAAATCTTCATCGGTAATCTCTTCATAATAAGGAGAAAGAATGGCTCTTTTTCTTTCGGAATGCTCGCTTCCTCCATAAAAACGCCAGTTGTAGTCCTCATGGTTACCGATGATGGATGCAAATATCTTCTGTTCCCGCGGATCCAGGAAGTCACTTAATTTACTCCGGTATGTCCTCTCGACATCTTCCTGCCATGATAAAACCTGATCGATAAATGGTTGTTCCTCTTTCCTAAAATGTTGGTAAATTTCCATACTCATACTCCTAAGCACAAAAACTTGGCTCTGTGCCAAGTTTCTGTCTGTATTACTTCCCTGCATGGAAGGTAGTAAACGATTTTAAACGAACATACTGAATAGTACAGCCAGGCCTCTAGTAGCAAAGTTCAGCACTAAAATAGCCACGATTGGAGATATATCAATCATTCCTAACGGCGGGATGATCTTTCTGAACGGTTCCAGGTATGGTTCACAAATTTTAGCCAGAAAACTCCCGAAAGATGACTCCCTTGCTCCCGGAAACCAGGACATTAAAATATAAGCAATCAGGGCGAAACTGTAAATTTCGATTGCATAGACAAGTAGTGTATATATTTGCTGCATTCCTTCTACCACCTTTTTTCCATTTCATCTTCAGTCAACATATCTGTAATTGTTCCGGAGACATCTACATTGTCGGGAGTGCAGAGGAACGTATGACTTCCCAATTTCTGTATATCACCGGACACAGCATAAACTGTTCCACTTAAAAAGTCTACAATCCGTTTGGCCTGTCCATGGTCAACCCGCTGCAAGTTAATCACCACAGCCCGGCGATTAACAATATTGTCAGCAATTTCCTGTGCTTCGTTATATGTTCTGGGTTCACAGAGCACGACCTTTGACGTATTCTGGACACTTTTTAAACTGACAACATTTTGCTTTTTTTCGTTGTCGTATGTCGACTGACCGTAAGATTGCCCGGGCTCCTCCAATTCCTCTTCCTCTTCTACATATTCATATTCATCATCAACTGTAAAAAAAGTTTTGATTTTATTTTTAAAACTCATGTTTTCACCTCAAGCATTTATTGGCCCACCAATTTAGAACCGATTCGGATATGTGTTGCTCCTTCTTCAATTGCTATATGATAGTCATTGCTCATTCCCATAGACAAACCCTGACATGGAGCGTACGATAAATTCTTCGATATGATCAATTCACGCAAATGGCGGAGTTCACGAAATACAGATCGTATTTTATCTTCATCTTCTATATTTGGAGCCATCGTCATTAATCCGTCAACTCGTATTTTTTCATAAGCCTGCAGTGATTCAACAAATGCAACCACTTCATCAGGACTTATGCCATGTTTCGATTCTTCTCCACTTACATTCACTTGAATAAAACAAGATTTGACACTGTTTGCGCGTTTGTTTATCTCTTTTGCAAGTGATTTCCTGTCTAAGGAATGAAGGACATCAATTTCATTAATCATATCTTTAACTTTACGGGATTGCAATGAACCGATAAAATGCCAAACCGCCTTGTCTCCTATCGCTTCATATTTATCACTAAAGCCTTCTAGCCTGTTTTCCCCCAGATTCATAATGCCAGCTTCCAAAGCTGCTTGTGTTCGTTCAATTGTAACATATTTCGTTACAGCAATGATGGTAATTTCCTCAGGGTTTCTATTAACCTTGCCGCATGCTTGTCTGATATTTTGCCGTATTTCCTGTAAATTCTCCTTAACCTCCAACGGACCGAACGCTCCTTTCTCGCTTATTTCTCCAATCCTATAAAACCAAGCATTCTTCCAGTAGAACCTTTGTCTCTACGATGTGAAAAAAATAATTGGTCATCTCGGTATGTACAATACTCTGTCACTTGAATGTTTTCTTTCTTTAAACCGGATTGCAGGAAGATTTCATAGTTTGTCTTTCTCAGATCCAGCAGCCCCCTGCCATCCCCAACCTGTTGTACGACTTGTTCTGTTAATCCAGCCGGAATTTCATTCAATATCCGGTCATCAACCTCGTATTTTGTTTGGCTTATGCATGGACCGATAGCCACTAGCAGTTGGCTGATATCAAGTCCCTGATTTTTGAATTCACAAACCATTTTCTCTCCCATACGATTGACCGTGCCACGCCAGCCTGCATGGGCTATACCCATCCAGCCAGAAGATGGATGGAAGAAAAATAAAGGCACGCAATCAGCAAAGAAAGCAGTACAGAGGATTCCTGACTGATTTGTTATTAGTCCATCAAAGCCACTAAGAGCGTCCCCCATTTTTCTTGAACCTTTTCCCTTGTCCTCTTCTGTTACGACTGCCACATTCGTTTCATGTATTTGTTGACCGGAAACCCAGTCCCCCAGCGGGAAATTCAGGATTTCCGCCAGTTTCTCCCTGTTTGAGATGACTGTTTGTTGTTCGTCTTCTACGTGGAGTCCCATATTAAATGTATCGAATGGATAATTGCTGAAACCGCCATTTCTTGTAGTGATACCTGCTTTTATTCCAGGATGATTTTCCACCCAGCTGCGTATCAACATTATCGAATCTGTTGTTGTTTGAAAGGGCTCTGCCATAAGTTCCCTCCTCATTGCCATATATTTTATCACATTATTTCCTCGTTTTCTTCTACTTTATAGTCATTCTTGCGTTTCTGTAAATAGTTTAGGGTCCTTCGGCTTCTTAATCAATATAACATCCGAACCAATAGTGACAATATGCTCCCATGGAACTGCTATCTCTTCTTCCTTCCCAAACAGCCCCATCATCTTTCCCCTGATACCAATTATAAGATAAAGAATTTTCCCTCTATCCACATCAATTTCCAAATCCATAATATTGCCCATTCTTTTTCCGTCTTCGACAAGAATAACATCTTTCATTTGTAATTCTGAAAGAGTTAGCATTTGAATCACCTGCCTTTTCTTTTACTATATGCGCTTGAAAGGACTTAATTTCTAATAATCACAAGATATACTTAAACTATTTGGACACAACAAAAAAGCCCGGCCAAGGCCGGCTCGGGCTTTTTTGTTATTCAAACATTTCTTTATTCATTTCCTGAATGGCCGCTTTTTCAAGTCTGGATACCTGCGCTTGGGATATTCCTATTTCTTCGGCAACTTCCATCTGTGTCTTACCTTGAAAAAAACGTTTATTCAATATCATTTTCTCCCGTTCATTAAGGCGTTTCATTCCTTCTTTAAGCGAAAGGTTATCCAGCCAAGTGGAATCCTTATCCTTCGTGTCACTTAATTGGTCCATGACAAAAATGGGATCCCCGCCATCATTATAAATTGGTTCAAACAAGGAAACAGGATCTTGTATAGCGTCCATAGCAAATACAATATCCGAATGAGGAATTCCCATTTCTTCCGCGATTTCCATAGGTGTAGGGTCCTTGGAAGATTTGCTGATAAGTTTTTCCCTGACTTGAAGGGCTTTGTAAGCTATGTCTCTCAAGGAACGAGAGACTCTTATCGGGTTATTATCCCTTAAATATCTTCTGATTTCTCCTATTATCATAGGTACTGCATATGTGGAAAACTTTACATTCTGGCCAAGATCAAAGTTATCGATTGATTTCATCAAGCCGATGCAACCGACTTGAAATAAATCATCGCCGTACTCTCCGCGGTTGTTAAACCGCTGAATAACACTCAACACAAGCCTTAAATTCCCATTCACGAGTTGTTCTCTTGCTTCAACATCACCTTGCTGCATATTCCTAAACAAGATTCGCATTTCATCGTTTTTAAGTACTGGTAATTTTGAGGTATCTACTCCGCAGATTTCAACTTTATGTCTTGTCATGTGTTACCCTCCCAGTTGGAGATCCTATTCAAGGAACAGTATCTCCGCAGAGAGGGATTTTATGCAGGACTTAACGAATGGGTGAAAGTGCAAATCGGTATATTATTACAGCGACAAGGGTTACACCATTTTATTAAATTCTTTTTTTAACCGGCTGATAATTTTTTTCTCTAGTCTGGAAATATAGGATTGAGAAATGCCCAGCATGTCTGCCACATCTTTTTGTGTTTTTTCTTCTTCCCCCACCAGGCCGAATCGGAGTTCCATGATTTGTTTTTCTCGATCATTCAATTGCTCCAGCGCTTTTCTCAGTAAGCTTTTATCCACATCTGCCTCAAGGTCTTTTGTTGTGATATCTTCCTCTGTTCCCAACACATCGGATAAAAGCAGTTCATTCCCATCCCAATCGATGTTTAATGGTTCGTCAAAAGAAATTTCCGTTTTCAATTTATTATTTCTTCTAAGATACATCAATATTTCATTTTCAATACACCTGGACGCGTAAGTCGCCAGTTTTATCTTTTTCTCAGGGTTGAACGTGTTTACTGCCTTGATGAGTCCTATGGTACCGATACTTATTAGGTCCTCGATATTTATCCCTGTATTTTCAAACTTACGGGCAATGTACACTACTAGTCGCAGATTCCTTTCGATCAACATAGCCCTTGCAGCTTTATCTCCTACTGGCAGTCTCTTCAACAACTCAAATTCTTCTTCTTTACTAAGCGGCGGGGGAAGAGCCTCATTCCCACCTATGTAATAAATTTCGTTTGATTTAACCTTTAGTTTGATAAGGAGTCTATACCACCAAAGCTTTATTTTTAACTTCCATTTCCCCATGTCAATCTCTCCTTTTTCTTAAAATTATCAAGCAGAAGTGGCAACTGAGTGTTTCAAAATCCCAGGGTGGAGAAGACACTGATAGCTGCCATCAGCAGCTAAATCCCCAAATTGAATACCAACGAATACTTTACTTGTCGAGATTGTTTTGCTTTCATAAACAAGGGAAATCAATTCAGGTTTTATGACAATCATGAACCTATGCTGCCCACCTACGCCTTGATAAGGAACTAAATGAAATTTCCCTTCGAGGGATGCCGGCAAAGAATCAAAATCCAATTGATCCTGCGCCTCTTTTAAAGCATTCAACTCTTCTTCTCCAAACCAATTTTTCATAAAAGAACTGTCGCAGATAACAACTGGATTATTGGAAAATGGGTCGACAAGCCCATTTCCGCTGTCCATATAACCCATTGCCATATGGCTTTCTCCCATTAGTTTCAGTGTTACTTCGAACCGCTGTTCCCATTGAAATTTTTCCAGTGCATGCTTGTCCATGTTCGTTTTGGTAAAGTACCAGACAACCGGGAAACCGATCCCGACAAACATCCAACTGATCTGGTCGCCAAACCCTGTTTGGTAAGTAAGAAAACCACTCTCGGAAGCAACCATATGCTGACCAATCAAAAAATGAATCCCTACAAGTCCACCACCGAGCGCAAAGGATACAAAATAAAAGCTTAGTAGTTTTCTTTTGAATTGAGCAAAATTCCGATAACCAAACGCACTCCACACAATTAATAAGGAGTAGACACCTTTTCCTACCAAAGAATTAACAAAAGAGTCAGGGAAATAAATAGATAAAGGCACTAACAAAGAGGCTATGACGGCTCCACCCATAATCCTTAAACGACGGACATCATCTCTTACAATCCATTGCGTCAAGTTTAAGATCATCCAGTCCAGCAAAAAATTCAATAACCATACTGCATCAAGATAAATGGTCATGCACGAACTTCCTTTCGACGTCCATTAAAGCATAAATCCGTAAATACACTTCCTGTGATTGTGTTGCCGTCCTGGTGTCGGGTTAGTTGTAAGTATAGCTAATATAGAAAAAGAAGTCTGTCATATCTTGGTTCATAATTTGAACTTATTTTTAGAAGTTATCGCCGAATTTGTCAAACCTTCTTTCATCCAACATTCTGTATTGACACAAAAAAACCCCTTCCAGGATAACTGGAAGGGGTCAAAGTCAAAAATCAACTTTATCTTCTACGATTTCTATTTCTTAAGAACGTCGGGATATCCAACGTATCTTCTTCTTGTGTTACCTTTTGTTCTCTTTGTTCGCGTGAAGGCGGAGTCTCTCTGCGTGACTCTTCTCTTCTGTTTTCCACGGCAGGTTTTGCGGGGTTGGCAGCTGCCGGTCTCTGTTTTGGCTGGTTTTGGTTTAGTTGTGTTTCATCAAATCCGGTTGCAATGACTGTAACGACAATTTCGTCTTTAAGGTCTTCATTAATTACGGAACCGAAGATGACATTCACCTCTTGGTCGGCTGCCGACGTAACCAGATCAGCTGCCTCCTGCACTTCATAAAGGCTCAGATTTGCTCCACCCGTTATGTTCATCAATACACCATGTGCTCCATCAATAGAAGTTTCCAGCAATGGAGATGAAATAGCTTTCTTCGCAGCTTCTGTGGCCCGGTTTTCTCCTGTAGCCACACCAATTCCCATAAGCGCAGATCCTTTATCGAACATGATTGTCTTAACATCGGCAAAGTCTACATTGATCAAACCAGGTTTGGCAATCAAATCGGAAATCCCTTGTACACCTTGACGAAGGACGTTGTCTGCTTCACGGAAAGCTTCCAACATTGGGGTATTTTTATCTACGATTTCCAGTAAGCGATCATTAGGAATCACAATTAATGTATCAACATTACTTTTAAGTGCATCGATTCCTGATACCGCCTGAACGGACCTTCTGCGGCCTTCGAAGCTGAACGGGCGTGTCACAACTCCGACAGTCAGCGCTCCAAGTTCTTTTGCGACCTGAGCGATAACAGGAGCTGCTCCGGTACCGGTTCCTCCTCCCATTCCGGCTGTAACAAAGACCATATCGGCGCCTTGCAGTACTTCTTCCAATTGTTCCTTGCTTTCTTCAGCGGCTTTGCGGCCGACTTCAGGGTTCGCTCCCGCGCCAAGTCCCCGAGTCAATTTGGAGCCGATTTGCATTTTCACTTCAGCTTTTGAAAGATTTAATGCCTGAGCATCTGTATTAACAGCGATAAATTCAACGCCTTCCACCCCATGCTCGATCATTCGGTTTACAGCATTGCTTCCACCGCCGCCGACTCCGATAACCTTGATGGTTGCAAGCTGGTCCATATTTGTATCAAACTCTAACATTTTCGTTCCTCCTAATTTGCAAGATTACAAGATTCAATGAAGTAATTTCTCAATGTGTAAGGGAACGCTCGTTTAATCAAAAAAATATTTAAACAGATTAGCGATTCCTGACTCTTTCTTTTTATTCGGGGCTGATTCCTTTTCTTTCGTCGTCCTCTTAGGCTGCTTTCTATCCCGGTTTGCGTCCGGTTCCATTGTTTTAACCGCTGCCGAGATCTCTTTCCCTTGTATTTTCGCATTGCGGTAGGCAAATTTCAAGATTCCCACACCAGAGGTATATTGAGGTTCACGTACGCCTATATAGTCTGGAATAGCGATGCGGACGTTAGATTGGAATAAATCCTGGGCCAGTTCGAGGCCACCAGGCATGCTCATTGATCCACCTGTTAAAACATAACCACCAGGCAGACCTTGGTAACCCATACTTCTTATTTCCCTTTCAACATATGCATAAATTTCTTCTAATCTAGCTTCAATCATATCAGAAATCTGAAGTTGGTTAAACGTTTGTTTTCTGTTGCTTCCAATAATGGTCACATCAAATGTTTCATCTTCTCTGGCATCATCAAAAAAGGCATGGCCATGATTCACTTTGATTTCTTCGGCTTCCTCGGAAGAAGTGCGCAGGCCGATCGACAAATCCTTTGTTATGTTGTCTCCTCCTAGAGGAATTACACTTGTAGCTGCCATGTGGTCATTTTCGAAAACAGACACTGTTGTGCTTCCACCACCTACATCGATAAGGGCTACACCTAAATTCTTTTCATCCTTTGACAGGGCAATCGACCCGGCGGCAAGTGGCTGCAAACAAATATCCAATATTTGAAGATTGGCTTTTTCTACGCATTTCAGAATGTTATGTAGCAATGTTTTCGAGCATGTAATGATGGTTCCTTCCATTTCCAGGCGCACACCTATCATGCCTCGTGGATCGTTAATTTCGTCTAACCCGTCTACAATAAATTGTTTAGGCACCACATCGATAATTTCCCTCTCGGGCGGAATGGAGATGACCTGGGCTGCATCAATCACTCGTCTAATATCCTCATTGTCTATTTCCCTGTTCTCGCTGGAAACAGCAACAACACCATGACATGGCTGTAATTGAATATGATTGCCATTAACTCCTACTACTACTCTGTCAATACGCATGTCAACCATCCGCTCTGCTTGTTCGACAGCTGATTTTATTGATTGTACAGTCTGATCTATATCTACAATGGCACCTTTTTTCATTCCGTTGGAGTTAGCGGATCCAACCCCGATGATATTGAGAGAATCATTGTGTATTTCGCCTATTATTACTTTGATTTTTGATGTACCTATATCAAGACTGACTAACGTTTCACTGTTGTTCAAAGAAAGGCACCTCCTAGTCTATGACATTTGAATAGTTCAAATAATATCGAACAATTAGTTTAATTACAATCCATAACTTATACAATGATACATGGAATTGGTCATTAATATATACAAGTATATGGGAAATGCGGCAGATTAGCCAGTAGCCTTTTGAAGAAATTGCAATTCGGGTGAAAAGGGATTGTCCCATTCCCAACTAAATACAAATTCCCTCAAAAGCTTCCGCTTAAACCTACTGATTGCTTTTAGAGCATATTCTATAAAAAAACTGGATTTCCTGTTAATTTGCATTTATTTTTTGACTTTCTTCGAAAAGAATCTCCCGTCGATAACGTGCCTTCTTATTATGGCAAGATTCTGAAACAATCGGACACCAAATGCGAAGACCGCCGCCAAATAAAGGTCTATACCGAGTTGTACACCGATAAAGGCTAATAACGCAGCTAAGATAACATTGAAGAAAAAGCCAGTGAGAAAAACTTTTTCATCGAATTTCCCTTCCAGATAAGCCCTAATTCCTCCCAACAGGGTATCAAAAGCAGCCAACACGGCAATAGACAAATAATCTGAATATGCTTCGGGAACTGTGAAATCGGTGAGTAACCCAAGACATATTCCCATTATTAAAAAAAGGATGGGAAGCCACATTTATAGTTCACCTGCTTCATCTGTGTCTGCAATTTTCAACGTTTCAATCAATAAAGAATCCTCATACTTCGGCAGGGTTATTTCTTCCCGATAGCTTAAGTTAATCAGAAGGTCTTCAATAGCGAATTCTTCTATAGACTGACTCACTTCCATATAATTTAACAATCTGTGAGGATTTTCTGCAAATACCTTTATTTCCAGAGGAACAGAAGGCAGAGGGTGGTTGTTGATATATGTTTTTCCATTGACATACCGAATAGGAGTATTATTGATTACTCGTTCATTTTCGATTGAAATGTCGATGGCTCCATAAGTTCGAAGTTCGTTAAATAAACGGCTCAACAATTCCGGTGTCAGCTCCGGATATGTCTGAAAGCGTTCGTTTTCCAAGAACATAGGTGCTATCTCGATTACTAACCCTTCCCCGGTCAATTCAGTCAAGCCGGCTTTTTCTCTAAGATCTTCCAGAGATGCTTTCAATGTCTCGACATTATCGGAACCTGACTCGGCTTTATACTGATCAATTGTTTCCTCTGCTTCTGATAATTGCTGATAGAGATGCTGTTGTAATTTTTGCTCTTCTTGTAATTGCGTTCTCACTTCCCAGAGATCGCGCGTGTCCCGCTCATCTGGTTCCCTGTTGGACGCAAAAAGGATCGCTGCCATAAATCCAACGAAGCAAAAGACAAGGGAAATCAAAAATTTATGCTTATAATACAAATTTTATCCCCTTTCTCCCGTGTGAATGGAACTCATTTCTATGGCAGCTTCCTTGTCAATCTCCACTTCGATGTTGTCTCCAGTCAGTTCATCTATAAGACCATTCGTCATGTTGACACTTGCAAACAACACATCTTGATCACCGATAGCCCCGACAATAAACGGAGCATAGTACTGGACGCCATCCACTGAGATTACAGGACCCACACAAGAAATATAACTATCTTTAAAAATTCTCTGTCCATTGATGGAAACAGCTTCTGCGCCCGCACTAAGTAGTTCGTTTACCACTCTGAGAATGTGACGCTCATGAACAATATATTGATTCGCATTTTCTTCTGACGGAATATAATCAGCATCTTTTAGTGTTATGTTGACTCCGGGACCGGTTACAGGCAACTCACCTGTAAACATCTGAAGTTCTTTTTTCCTATTAACATAATCGCTGAGGGTGGCCTCATTGCTGCCAAGCTCAACTTCTAAATTCTGAATTTCTTGCCTCTTGTCCGCCAATTCTGTTTGCAATTCTTTGTTTTTCTCTTCCATTTCAATCAGCTGTTGTCTGTAATAATAATTTTTTTCCCATTGTTGATCAGACATTTGTACGACTTCGGATTCTCTTTTCGTTTGTTGATAACTGAAGGCGATCAAAAATCCGGAAACCAGTAAAACAAAAGATAAAACAACATGCCTACCCTTCAGTCCCATCTTGGTTCTCCCCGTCTTCCTGCTGTCCCTCCGAGGCTCCATCTTCGTAAGATTCGAAATAAGCACCTACGCCTATATGGATAATGCCCTCACTACCAGGATCCAGTTGTGCAACAATGGAAGGATATGACATCATTTTTTCGGAAAAGCTCCTGATCGAACCATCTACCTGGTAACCGTCATTCATAAACAGTTGGATGACATATGGGTTTTCATCAGAAGGACTCCAGTGAATCTCAGAAATCAAATCGACAATACTATCAGGCAGTATTTGAAGTTCTTTGGTCATTTCCTTTAAGTATGTGTCATTATTAAATCCAATCAATATAGGGGCGTCACTTCCGGCTACTTTGGTAGTTTTAGTGGTAAGCCTTTTTCCGTTTTCAAGAACAGGAAAGTAGGCTCCCTCATTTTCAACATACCCTACCCGGTCGTACTCCTTGACCTGAAGCCTGATTGTGGAAGGAAACTGCTTGGAAATATCCACTTCTTCGATGACAGGGTGTTCTTCAATTCTGTTCTTTACTGCTTCTTTATCTACACTCCAGAAGTTATCGTCACTTGCCAGTTCGCTTATTGATTTTAATTCTTCATCGGATACAAATTGGTTTCCTTCAACGGATACATTCCGTATATTGCTCAATGGAGATTGTAAGTAGACGACAACAGAAATCAAAATAAAAAAGACAGAAAGATAAAAGACCAGTCTCCTATTCGCTTTTTTCTTCCTTGCGTGTTTGAGCTTCGGGATACGTTCTTCGATAGAAACTACTTTTTTCTCGCTCATTTCATACTTCCCTTTGTTATATTTTTCGTCTTTTTCCTGTCCTTCTGCTCTCGGTCCATAAGAAGGTAATGAAAAAAACGCCATACTGGATGCCGTTTTTCAAATTCATCTCTGAAAATTATATCATATTTAGACTCTATGGTGAGGGAATCGACCATACTTTCTATCATAATTTTCAACAAAAATAAAAAGCTCTCTCCTTCGAGAGAACTTACTGTGATCAAAGTCTGGCATACCGGCTAATATTGAGTAAAATTCCGACAGAACAAAGGGTCAATGTCAGGGATGAACCCCCATAACTGAGAAAAGGAAGCGTTATACCAGTAACAGGGATCAAACCTGTTACTACACTGATATTTATCATTATCTGGATCGATATCATTCCGACTATGCCTAAGCCGAGCAGGCTTCCGAATGTGTCCGGAGCTGCAAGAGACACACGGACGCCCCTCCACAAGAGAAGGAGAAATAACAGAATGACGAATGTCCCGCCAATAAAGCCAAGCTCTTCTGCCAAAATGGCAAAAATAAAATCGTTATGAGGTTCAGGCAAATAAAAGAACTTCTGCAGACTTTGGCCAAGCCCCAATCCCATCAATCCACCCGGACCGATTGCGTACAGGGACTGGATAATCTGAAAACCGTTCCCCAATGGGTCTTCCCATGGATTTAAAAAAGCGGTAATACGGTTGATGCGATAAGGAGCAGATACAATCAGGCCCAAAAAACCAGCGATCCCCAATACACCCAATCCAACAAAATGGGATATCTTAGCTCCTGATACAAAAATCATCACCATACAGGTCAGGACAAGCACAACACCAGTACCTAAATCCGGCTGAAGCATAATCAAACCGAAAGCAACGAATACCAGCAATATGGAAGGGAAAAACCCTTTTTTGAATGAAGTGATATACTTCTGTCCTGCCGTCAAAAAAGATGCCAAATAAATGATCAGGCCGAGTTTCATAAACTCCGAAGGCTGGATGCTGAAGGCTCCGACACCGATCCAGCTCCTTGCTCCACCCCTAACCATCCCTACACCTGGAATTAAAACAGCCAGAAGCAAGATAAAGCAAATCAATAAAATCGGTTTTGCATACTTCTGCCAGGTCAAATACGGGATATTGACAATAAAAAACATGGAGACAATACCGGCAATCGCAAATAACAACTGTCTTTTGACGAAGAAGAATGAATCACCGAATTTATAATCAGCCCATATAGCAGAGGCGCTATATACCATGATTACCCCAACAAGCAACAACGTAAAAATAACAATGGCGAGCATTAAATCCGGATTGTTTTTCCCGGCATTAGCAGACTTCCTAGCCAAGACACCACCCCATTCTGCAATACACTTGATCATCCTTCTTGCTTTCGTTTCCCGACGATCTTAAATAATTCAGTTCCATGTATTAAAAAGGCCACCAATAAGATAGAAACGGATTATACGCTATCCTTTGGTGACCTCCTTGACGCGGGAAAGTAGCATGCCTGTCTGTGAACAAGCCCTTACTTTAATGTATGCACAGCTTCAACAAACATGTCTCCTCTTTCCTCAAAAGTTCGGTATTGATCCCAGCTTGCGCAAGCGGGAGACAATAATACAACATCGTTTTCTTCGGAAATCATGTATGCCTTACGTGCTGCCTGCTTTACATTATCGACATATTCAATTGTATCTATTCCTGCTTTTGCAGCAGTATTTTGCAATTTTTCCGCAGTTTCTCCAAATAATACCATGGCTTTTACATGCGTTAGAGAAGGAATCAAGTCATCAAAAGAGTTGCCTCTATCCAACCCTCCCGCCAAGAGGATAATCGGCTGTTCAAAAGAAGATAATGCTTTACTTGTAGCCAGGATATTCGTTGCTTTTGAATCGTTATAGAAGTAACGGCCATTAATCTTGCCGATAAACTGGAGTCTGTGCTTTACCCCGGAAAAACTTGTCAAAACACGTTGGATGCCTTTATTATCGGCTCCGCTCAATTTGGCCGCGCTTACTGCTGCCAAAATGTTTTCCAAATTGTGCTTACCTACCAAAACGATATCCTGCAAGTCAATGATCTTTTCTTCTTTAAAATATAGGTGATGTTCATCAACCCAAGCACCGTCCGGCTGTTTTGAATTTATGGAGAACGGTACCTTGTCAGCGTCTGAACCGTTTGCCAGCTCTGAAATATGAGGATCATCGGCATTGTAGACGACAAAATCTTCATTGGTTTGATTTACCAGGATATTTCCCTTTGCCTGTTTATAATTCTCGAAGTTCTTGTGGTAATCCAAGTGCGCTTCAAATAAATTTAATAATACGGCAACTTTTGGCTTGAATGTTTGAATCCCAAGCAATTGGAAGGATGATAATTCAATCACCATACTTTCTTCAGGCTCAAGAGTTTGAGCCACTTCACATGCAACATTTCCTATATTCCCGGCGATTTGTGCTTTGCGCCCGCTTTTGTTCAGCATTTCATTTATGAGTGTGGTAGTTGTCGTTTTTCCATTAGAGCCTGTTATTCCTATAATCGAGTCGTTAGCAAGTCTGCCTGCAAGTTCCACTTCTGTTATGATAGGAATATTTCTGGATAAAGCTTCGCTGATTAATACATTCTCATATGGAATTCCAGGGTTTTTGACGATAATGTCTATACCGTCAAGGGCCGAAAGAGGGTGGCCGCCAGTTATAACCTCTGCCCCCAGTTCACGAAGTTCCTTTACAACCGGATCGGTATCGTCCGCTTTATAGTCGTTGACCCTTACCTCTTTTTTACTATTAAGAAGAAGTTTTACGGCAGCAGTCCCGCTTTTCGCCAAACCCAATACAAGTATTTTATTATAAGGAAAATTTGTTAAAGTTTTCAATTTGTCCACACCTCGATATAAATGCCAAGTGCTGCAAAAATTATCCCGACTAGCCAGAAGGTCGTAACCACTCTCCACTCAGACCATCCAATCAATTCATAATGATGATGGAGGGGACTCATCTTGAAGACACGCTTGCCAGTTGTTTTGAATGAAATCACCTGAATGATCACCGACAGGGTTTCTATTACAAAAACTCCCCCGATAATAACAAGCAAAATTTCCAATTTAGTTAAGATTGCAATAGCAGCTATAGCACCGCCTAAAGCGAGAGAACCTGTATCTCCCATGAATACTTTTGCAGGATGGGCATTGAATACCAGAAAACCCAACAATGCTCCGACAACAGCTAACGAAAATACGGTCACTTCAAATTGCGTCGTCCCGTACCATGCAAGAATAGCGAAAGCTCCGAAAGCAATCGCTGCTGTACCGGCAAGCAATCCATCTAAGCCATCGGTCAAATTGACTGCGTTTGATGCACCTACAAGCATAAAAAGAATAAGTATGGCATAGCCCCAACCTAAATCCCATTGAAAGTCTGTTCCGGGAATTTGAATATAAGTGGGAAAATCATTAGCTCTCAAGATAAAATAAAAAACAAGTGCGATGATTATTTGACCGGCCATTTTTTGTTTGGATGTAAGACCTAAATTCCGCTTCAGGGCTACCTTGATGAAGTCATCGAGAAAGCCAAGCAAACCGTATCCCAAAAGTACAATTAGCAGCAATACCACTTCATAACTTAATGGGTTTGGATTGAATTTGCTGGTCATAATCAGTGTCGTCACTGCAACACTCAAGAGTATCATCACCCCGCCCATCGTCGGTGTTCCGGTCTTTGCCATGTGTGATTGCGGTCCTTCTTCTCTAATACTTTGTCCAAACTTTAATCTTCTTAAAAAAGGAATAAATACTGGAGAAATCAGGACGGTAATTAAAAAGGCGATAGCCATTGTTACTAACAAAACATATTCATTCATTCTTATTTCCTCCTTTGCTACAAAAACCCGTCCTCTTTTTGCAGTTTTTAATTTGTCATTTCTTCTAACAATTGCTCAAGCTTCATGCCCCGTGATGCTTTAAGCAGAATAAGCGTTCCTTCTGAAAGAAACCCGGAAATGGATTGTTGTAAATCACCCACTGTATTAAAATGAGTCAATTCGATGTCCAATCCCTTTTCCTTGACCGCTTTCGAAATTTCGACAGCATCATGGCCAATAGTCAACAGCACATCGATTTCTTCGGTAATAACTTCCGCAACTTCGCGATGAAGACCTTTTGACCTTTCACCGAGTTCAAAAATATCACCCAGAACCAATACCTTCCTGTCATATGGGGTCATCTTTTTCACTACATTAATCGAGGCTTTCATTGAAGTCGGAGAGGCATTGTAGGCATCATTGATGATAGTAGCACCATTCAAGCCTTCAATTAGCTCAAAACGCATCCCGGTCAGCTGTAGATTGGCCAAAGCTTTCCTCACTTTTTCTTTAGGTATCGAAAGTTTCTCAGCGATTGAGATTGCAAATAATGCATTTTTCACATTATGTTCACCAAGCATCTTCAATCGGAATCTTTCACTTCCCAAAAGAAAGGTAGTGTCCTCTTTCCCCATTTGAAGCTCTCTGGCAACTACTTCATTATCGGTATTGAAGCCGCAAGTCAAAACATTATCCCGTTCTTTCAATTTTGCAAGCAATGGTTCATCACCATCTATCAATAATAGACCATCCGCTTGCATACCGGCGAGTATTTCAGATTTGGCCTGGGCGATACCTTCCCTTGAACCTAAATATTCTATATGCGACTCGCCAATGTTGGTTATCACACCATAATCCGGAAGAGCAATATTTGATAAGACCTCAATCTCCCTGAATTGGCTCATTCCCATTTCCAACACCAGCATTTCCGTCTCCCTGGGCATGGACAGAATAGTCAGCGGCAGTCCGATATGGTTGTTCAGGTTGCCTTGCGTGCGATGTGTACGGTAGTGGGAAGACAATACCGTGCCAATTAAATCTTTCGTAGTGGTTTTGCCATTTGAGCCGGTTACTCCTATAACTACAGGATCGATATTTTTTCTGTATTCGTGGGCAAGTGTTTGCAGCCCTTGGATCGTGTCTTTCACAAAAAAGACGGGGAAATCGTTTGGCAAAAATGACGGCAAAGGCACCCCTTCCGCCCAAAGAGCCGCCACGGCCCCATTGTCAAAAGCCCCCTTGATAAATTCATGACCATCAAACGATTCGCCTTTAATCGGCACAAACAAAGACTTTTCTGCCTTTTTCCTACTATCGGTAGTTACTTCCTGAATAGGGATATCGTTTAATGCGGCTCCTTTGTAATCTTTAAAAATAGTTGCTAAAAAATTTGTAGAAAATAACATGTTCTATTTCTCCTTAGTTAGCTTTTTCTGTATCGCCTCAGCGGCGACTTTCCGATCATCGAAATCAATGATATTTCCATTTACCAGCTGATAAGTCTCATGTCCTTTTCCTGCAATCAGGACAATATCCTCTTCTTGTGCATGATTTATCGCTTTAATTATCGCCGATCTGCGGTCTTCAACCACCAGGAAATTGTCACGGTCAAGCCCCTGAATCATATCTTCCAGAATGGCGGCCGGTTTCTCGGTTCTTGGATTGTCAGAGGTGAAAATGGCTAAATCAGATAGCTTGGATGCCACTTTTCCCATTAATGGCCGTTTTGACCTGTCTCTGTCCCCACCGCATCCTATCACTACGATCACGCGTCCCTTAGCAAACGATTGAATTGTCATTAACACGTTTTCCAAGGAATCCGGTGTGTGGGCATAATCAACGATGACGCCAAATGCCTGGCCTTCTGTTACTGGTTCAAACCTTCCGCTGATTCCATTCGTTTTCTCAAGAGCTTTCTTGATAGTATGTAAAGGAACTCCGGCACATATAGCAGCTGATGCGGCTGCCAGCATATTGTAGATGCTGAATTTCCCCATCAGCCTGCTCGAAATTTTTAATTCTTCCCTAACGTATCGTAATGTGAACTTTACTCCTTCGGCTCCCAACCTTATATTTGAAGCCACCACATCGGCTTCCGAATAAATACCATAGGTAATAACCGGTTGGGAAGTACTATTCATCAACCGTTGACTATAATGATCATCCAGATTTATTACTGCAAACTTTGGCTCTATAGAATCATAACTGTTTCCCAATTGGGAAAACAACAGGCTTTTTGCACGAAAATAATCCTCCATCGAAGTATGATAGTCTAAATGATCCTGGGACAAGTTAGTGTACACAGCAATATTGAAATCACAGCCAAATACCCTTCCCATCGATAAAGCATGGGATGAAACTTCCATGATCGCTGTATCTATTTGTCTTTCAACCATTTTATGAAAACTTTTCTGAAGGAAGAGTGAATCAGGTGTAGTATTCTTCACATTGAAGCACTGGTTATCTATTTTCATCTGGATTGTTCCAATAAGCCCAAGTTTGTGCCTGTGTTCACGCATAATCGATTCAAGCAGATATGTCACAGATGTTTTGCCGTTTGTACCTGTAACGCCGATAAGTCGGAGTTTATCTGTTGGGTAGTCAAAAAATTTATTGGATAGGATTGCCATAGCCCTTACAGTATCGCGAACCATAATAACCGGAATCCGTACGTCAAGAGGTTTTTCAGCAACAATCGCTGCAGCGCCTTTTTCTTCGGCCTGCCGTGCAAAATCATGGCCGTCTGCAGTCAACCCGTTTATGCATATGAAAAGGTCCCCTTTTTTTATATTTCTCGAATCCATTTGAAGTCCGGTAATATCAGTATGACCAAGATTTTGGGGTATAGATGTATAAATGTGCAAAGCCTCGGCAATTTGACTTAATTTCACTAGCTACACATCCTTACTTTCCGCTCTTTAAATTACCATAATCACACCGGCCAATAAACCATACAAATATGTGTTACCCGAAAGTATATGTTTTAATCTTTCAATTTAATCTTTTGTTTTGCCGCTTCAGTGGAACATATCTGGAAATGTATAATTCCTAAAAAAACAAAACGCCGTTTTCCAGCAAAATGAGAAGCCTTCTGATAGGAGTAAACATCATTCCAAAGAAGTTCCACCTTATTATAACAGAACTTTTTTCCTGGCACGATTCTGGGATTAATTTTCATCTGGTTTTTTGTCTGCCAGGTATATTCTGACCGTCTCGCCTTCTGCAACTTTTGATCCAGCTGCAGGAGCCTGATCAATAATATATTGACCGGAACCATTTGCTTCGATGGAAAGGTTCACCATATACTCCGTCAAATCTTTCTTATTCAAACCAATCAAATCAGGAACTTCTACCAATGGTGTATCAGGCCATTGATATTCTTTTTCCAGACCATCTTTTCTTTTTTCGACTCCCAAAGCCATTAAGCTGTCACCAATGATATTGCCTACAATGGGAGCGGCCACAACCCCTCCGAATTGGACGGTGTTTTTGGGATTATCTACTGCGACATAAACGACGATTTCTGGATCGTCAGCAGGGGCAAAGCCTATAAAAGAAACAATATGGTTATTGCTCATGTATTTCCCATCTTCTCCGACCTTTTGGGCAGTTCCCGTTTTACCGCCGACGCGATAACCCTCGACGTAAGCACTCCTACCTGTCCCCTTTGCCACTACACTCTCAAGTGCTTCCCTGATTTGCTTGGAAGTATCATTGGATATAACTTTTCGAACCAATGTGGGTTCCGTTTTTTTCAACACTTCATTCGTTTTGCTGTCGATCCATTCCTCTGCCAGATAGGGTTCATATAAATACCCGCCATTGACAGCGGCTGCAACTGCCATAACTTGTTGAATAGGCGTAACAGATACACCCTGCCCAAAAGCTGTTGTAGCTAATTCGACAGGCCCCACGTTTTCGGGTTTAAAAAGTATCCCTCTTCCTTCGCCCTGCAAGTCTATCCCTGTTTTTTGACCGAATCCAAAATTATCGATATAGGAGAACAATTTATCTTTCCCTAGTTTTTCTCCCAATGCAATGAAGCCGGGGTTACATGAATTTTGGACAACTTCCAAGAAAGTCTGATGCCCATGGCCTCCCCGCTTCCAGCAATGAAGGGTTGCGCCGCCGACTTTCACTGAACCCCCATCATGAAACTCATCCTCATGCAGGTCGACCACTTTTTCTTCAAGCGCTGCAGCGAGGGTGATGATTTTGAAGGTCGAACCCGGCTCATACGTACTCCAGATTGGAAGGTTCCGGTTATATATGGAGGCTTCCGTTTGCTGATAATTTTCAGGATCGAAGTTCGGGCGTGAAGACATACCTAATACTCCCCCTGTTTTGGGATCGACAGCGATCGCTAAAGCCCCGTCCGGATTATATTTCGAAACGGCTAAATCCAATTCCCGTTCAATTATTGTCTGCACACGAGTGTCAATGCTCAATTTCATGTTGTTTCCATCGACTGGTGCTTTATAAACATCTGCTAAATTAGGCATTCTCTGACCTTTCGCATCGGAAAAATAGGACAGACTTCCTTTGGTTCCGCTCAGAAAATCGTTATAATACAATTCCAAGCCCATTAACCCCTGGTTATCTATTCCACTGAATCCTAATACATGGGATAAATAGTCACCATTTGGATAATGCCTCTTAGAGTCCTCGGCAATATAGACACCATCCAATCCAAGTGTCCTGATGGCTTCAGCCTTATCTTCTGAGATTTTTCTGCCCTCAGGATGAATCCTTACGATATTCTCATTTTTGGTTACTTCATTAAAAGCATCTTCCTCCTCCATCCCCAGAATTTCAGCCAGGTACTTAGCTGCTTTTTCTGGTTCTTTTACTTGACGGGGAACGACCATGACTGTAGGAGCAGACACATTTTCAGCCAGCACTTCGCCATTCTTGTCCAATATTTTTCCGCGTTCAGGTTCGAAAGTAATGTCACGGCTCCAAGATTCTTTGGCTTCTTCCATCAACCATTCTCCCAGCACGAATTGGACATAACCAAGGCGAATATCAATAATCGCAAATATTAAAATTCCCAAAAGAAAAACAGTGACTAAACGTTTTCTCATCGTAACATTGGATACGCGCTTCATAGAACCTCTCCTAACTTACAAAGGTTTGCTTGTATCCAATATATGAAAATGAGAAAACAGATAGAACACTGCTTTTCCGCTACATACCTGCGTTATTCAACCGTTTCGTTTTGTTCCTCCTGGTCTGAATCAGGCTTTTCGTCTTTTTCACGAACTCCAGAAGAGGAAGGTGGACTGAATTCAACAACCAAGTATTCTTCCCCTTTCAGGGCAGTCCCGACTTTTATGCTTTGTTTCTTTGCAAAACCGTTCCCCATCGTTTCTACATCCAGCTTCAATAAATCTGCTAGTCTTAAAACATCCCTGACAGACCAGCCGCTGATATCCGGCATGGTTGGTTCATCAGTAACCAACAACACTCTTTCGTTCGGCAGGAATTCATGATCAGCATCACCACTAACCGATTTCACTTCTTTCCCCTTGCCAATCTGGGTTACTTGAAGGCCGAGCGATTCCAACTCTTGTTTTGCTTTTTTCGATGACATGGATTCGACATCCGGAATGTTTATCGTTTTCACTTCATGTTCACTATCCTGATCCGGCTCGATATTAAGATAATGCAAGCCATTCTCCATGACATTCTTAAAGATAAAAGATACAGGCGCAGATCCGTGTTCCCCTACTTTTAATTCGGGCTGTTTTACAGATACAATCATCATTAACTGCGGGTCCTCCTTGGGAGCCATGCCCAAAAAGGAAAAAATGTGATTTTCCGAGCCTGTCATGTAGCCTCCACCATTCGGATTAGGTATTTGTGCTGTGCCGGTTTTGCCCGCAACCGAATAGTCATTCAAATCATAGATTCCGTGACCTGTGCCATTTTCCGATGTAATAACTGTTTCAAGGATATCTCTTACTTCTTTTGCCGTCTCTTCAGATACTGGCTTCCCTTTCGTTTCAGGTTGTTTCTCTTCAAGAACTTCCCCCGACTCGGAGTCGACGACTTTGGAGATAACATAAGGTTGAAGCATTTGTCCATTGTTGGCGATTGCTGAAGCCGCCTGCATTTGTTGGATAAGGGTTACGGTAGTCCCCTGTCCGTATGAAGCAGTGACTTTTTCGATTGGCCAGTCGTACAGAATCCTGCCGGCTTGTTCATTCGGTAAGTCTATGCCTGTCTTCTTATCGAAATCGAAATCTTTTAAATAATCCAGGAATTTGTCGGCCCCGATTTTTTCATAAACCAATTTTGCTGCTGCTACGTTTGAAGATCTTTGAATACCTTCCAGAAAACTGATGGAACCCCATCCGCTTGGTTTATGGTCATGGATGGCAGTATTCATATCGTCGTTCTGATATTTGCCAGATTGATAGAATTCATCCGGGTTGAATACACCTTCCTCTATGGCAGCTGCCAATGTGAATATTTTCATGGTAGAGCCTGGTTCGAACGGATTCGACACAGCATCATTGTACCAATTTTGAACCTCTCCAAGATCATTTGGATTGTAGCTTGGCCGATTCCCCATTGCTAGTATTTCTCCTGTTTTCGGATCCATTACAATAGCAGAAATCCGCTCGGGGTTATATTGTTCTTGTACTTCAGACATGGAATCTTCCAACAGGGTTTGAATCTTCTGATCAATCGTCAGAAAGACATCTTCTCCATTATCGGCTTTTTTGACGACCTCATCAGGGTTCAGCAATTTTGTATTATAGTTATCCCTTTTATAGGAAATATGTCCATCAGTCCCGGACAGGACGTCGTTTAACTGTCTTTCGATTCCGTTCATTCCCGATATTCCTTCTTCACCGCTTTGGGCCAGTCCAATTATATGAGAAGCGAACATACCATTCGGATAATATCGTTTCGTTTGTTGTGTGAAATTAATACCGGGCAAATCCAAAGCCTCAATTTCTTCCTTTGTCTCCTGGCTTAATTCTTTTCCGTTTGCCCCGAATTCGACTTGAAATAGATCTTTTTCTCTCCCTTCTTCAAGAATGGATGTTATTTCAGAAACATCCATATTTAAAAGGGGAGATAACTTTTCTGCAGTTTCTTTTATGTCTTTGACATGTTTAGGAGCTTCAAGGCCCTCTGAATAACTTTCATCTACAACAGCTGATAGTCGGTATGTAGCCCGATCATAAGCCAAAACCATGCCATTCCTGTCGAGGATTTTGCCTCTTTCAGCTTTAACGGTATAACTGTTTGTCCGTTTTTCGTCGGCCCACTGTTGTAATGAAATGCCTTCTACCTCTCCGGTACCTTGAATATAAAGAAACCGTCCTGTTATTACTAAAAATACTGCGATGAAGACTAGCATGAACACCGTTGCCATGACATGTGTTGTCTTATTCTTCTTCACGTCACCTCTCCACCTTTATTCAATTGGAAATCTTTGTGGCTTGTTTTACTTCGGCGTTTTGGATTTTCAACCCATTATCTTTCGCTATATCAAGAATTCGATCGGGATTGCTCAACTCTTCCACTTTATATTCGAGATTGCTATTGATTTCCTGCTGCTTGTCAACATTCTGCTCAAGTGATTGGAGATCCCTGTTTAAAGAGTCCGTTGTGTTACTGAAAGATACGGTGAAATACAATCCAACGACCATCACACCACTAAACAAAGTATACAGGATTTTTTCTCCAGTTGTAACCCATCTTTTTTTATGTATCTTGACTTTTACTTGTTTTTTCTTTTCCGGACTTCCGTGGGTCTGTTCCCAACTTTGTTGCCAATTTTTTACTGGTGCTGAACTCATCTCTTATTCCACCCTTCTTGATACTTGAAATTTTGATTCCAAGGTTTTATTTTCTCTAAAATTCTGAGTTTTGCAGATCTTGCTCTTCGATTTGTCTCTAGCTCATTATCGTCTGGAAGAATTGGTTTTCTATTTATTTGCCTGAATGGAGGCTTACTCTCTTCAGGGATAATCGGGATATTCTTCGGCAAAGGCGGAGTACTGCTCCACTTTTTGAAAGCTTGTTTACAAAGCCTGTCTTCAAGGGAGTGAAAAGTAATAACAGAAAGCCTTCCGTCTATTGATAACACTTCTGCTGCTTGATGGAGCGCTTCGTCGAAAGCATTCAATTCATCGTTTACGGCGATTCTGATTGCTTGAAATACCCTCTTACCTGGATGCCCTCCTTTTCTCCTTGCAGGAGCAGGAATCGCTTCTTTTATGATCTCCACTAGCTCGAAAGTTGTTTCAATCGGTGTTATTTCTCTTCTCTCTTCAATCTTTCTGGCAATCTGTTTGGAAAAATTCTCTTCACCATATCTGTAAAAAATTTTGACAAGCTGTTGATATGACCAGTGATTCACCACTTCGTAAGCAGTAAAGTCTTGATTTTGATCCATTCGCATATCAAGTGGTGCATCGTTATGGTAACTGAATCCCCTGTCTGCCTGATCAAGCTGTGGAGAGGAAACCCCTAAATCAAACAAAACACCATCTACTTCCTTAACCCCTATCTTCTCTAATTGTTCTTTAAGGTTTCGGAAATTTGAATGGACATATACCACTCGATCGCTGTAATCTGTCAATTTTTCTTTTGCTGCCGCCAAGGCATTTTCGTCTTGATCAAAAGCTATCAACTTGCCTCCGGGACCAAGCTGCCGGGCTATCAATTCTGAATGGCCACCACCGCCTAAAGTACAGTCAACATATGTACCCTCAGCATGTATGTTCAATCCGTCGACAGCTTCCCGTTTTAAAACACTAACGTGCTCAAACATTTTTTCACCTGCTTTAACATCATTCATTGCTATTTTTTAGATATCAAAATCCATCATATTCTCGGCTATCTCCGCAAATGATTCTTCTGACTCTTCTACATATGTTTCCCACTTGTTTCCTGCCCAGAATTCAATTCTGTTGGATACACCGATGACCACGCATTCCTTATCTAGTTCTGCATATTTCCTCAATGGTGCCGGGATGTTTATCCTTCCCTGTTTATCTATTTCACATTCAACTGCTCCTGAGAAAAAAAATCTTGTGAAGGCACGAGCGTCTTTCTTTGTCAGTGGCAGCTTTTTCAATTTTTCTTCGAGGAGGCGCCATTCGTTTTCCGGGTATGCAAACAAACATTGATCCAACCCACGGGTCAGTACAAAATTGTCTCCCAATCCATCTCTGAATTTTGCAGGGACTATTATGCGGCCTTTTGTATCAATATTATGTTGGAATTCCCCCATAAACATATAGTCCGCCCCCACTTTCTATTTTCATCCTACCACAATCCCCCACTATTCACCACTCATTTTTTTCGTAAAATTTTTCACTGGAATTGCATGTTTGGACAAAAGTTTTAAGTCTGTCGGTGACGGCTTTCATCAAGATACTTTGCTCAGTGGCCCTTCCCTGTCGTTTCTTGCATTAAACCAATAAATAAAAAAACACTTGGCGGACATGAGTCCGGCCAAGTGTTTGCTATTCACCATTCCCCGAAGTGGAGGAAAGTGGGTGGTATATGCCGCAATTATAAAAAAGCGGCGTAATGCTCTTTTTGATAATCGTAGTCGTATTCAATCAGTTCATCCAAGAAGCCTCTGCCATACCGGTTTATCCATGCCAGGACATTCCAGCTCCGTTCCTGTAATCCGCCCTCTGGGTGAAGCATTAATTGAATGTGATCATAATCGCTGATTGTTTTGCTGTGTTTTGCTTGTAATGCCTTAAAAACTCTGCGCTCCAGGTAATCAATGTCATTGAATAGATAAGCTAAATTCTTTTCTGCCACATCGTCCAAATCATCACTTATATCTGCGGCAGCTTTCCGTAAAGGTTTGTGAGCCACTTCGACCGTCTTTTTCAACTGATCGGCTATTTCCTTTATCGGTGGTGACATTTGGGAGGACAGCCAATTGATTTTTTCGGTATCGACGCCCTTCCCCACAGCATCCGTTGCGGTGATGGACAATTTCTCCATCCTTTTCTCCAACTGACGGTCAATCAGCGTCAACGACAACCTCGGCAATACAGGGGGCATTAGCAGGGTCAAAGCATGGAAAGCTGTTTTTAACACGGACCAGTATCCAACTTCACCAGGGCCTGCAATGAATGCGAGTGTAGGGAACAAAAACTCCTGCATCAATGGCCTTGTCACCACATTGTTGCTCAGTTTTTCCGGAGTATTTCTTGCGATGTCTATCAATTCCTCTGTAGTGAATTCACACTCGCCCTGTTTCCCTTTCCAAAGGCCATCGGTATCTTTGAACAATAGAACTCTTTCTCCATCTATATGATAAAATATATGGCCGGCATCTTCTTCCGCGTCCATGGCAATTGGATAGCCATTCCCATTGCTATCGTTTAGTGAACGATTAACACCGCTGCTAATAATCGGTTGTTGTTCAATCATTTTGACAAAATGCTCACCCTCTAATTTCCGGAGATTGGGATCTCCAGAATCGATCAGTACAAGCCCATGCCCGTCAAGTAGCCGGAACGTTATTCTGGCAAAAAAATCTACATAGGTAACAGATTGTTCCAATAGTGCTTCCAATTCCTCTAACAGACTGCGCGTATATTCTGTTTCTGTCTGGCGTTGGAAAACTCGCTTTAACCATTTGTAACCAGCCTCCTTATCCATTTCAAGGTCGGAAACTGATTTTTTTTCCACCACATTATGATCAATTTTGATTTTTTTCATATTGGAGGAATCTTCGGCCATAATATGGTTTATTTCCGCGAAGTCATGATCTTCCCCCGCAATCCAGAAAACCGGAACTACAGGTATTTGCAACTGCTTCTCTTGTTCATGAGCGAAGTTAATAATGGAAATCATCTTATGTATGGTATATAAAGGTCCTGTCAGTAACCCCGCCTGTTGTCCACCGATAACAACGACACTGTCGGGATTCCTCAGTCTGTCAATGTTCGCCATCGTAGAATCGGGCGCATGCCATTTTTTATTTGCCTCTTCCAGAACAGCTGCCAGGCCAGCACGATCATAAACACGTTTGTTTAAATCAGAGACCCTTTTAGAATATGTATCGGAATCGAAAGGATTATAGTCGAATTTTTGGTGGATATATTTGTCTCCATTGCGGTAACCAGCCATGAGCCGGCTTTGAGTATTAAGATTTATCGGGTCAATCCGCATCTAATAACTGCTCCTTTTCAAAGTAATTGACGTAGAATGACCGGTGATACCAGCCACTTTGCTTACTATATCGTATTTTACATAATTCCCTTTCTAAATTCACTTTTTTTGTTTATATATCAATCAAAGCTTTCGCCAAGCCTAAAAAAACAAGACCGAAATAAACAGCGAAAAACAACAGGAAGCTGAAACGCCAAAACACTTTCCATGCGTGCCGGAAGATGATTTCTTCCTTTGTTTTCCACTGAATGAATACCGAGGCGGCAAGCAATACAATCAATAATACAAATATATAACCAAAATAGGACCTTCCAGTAATTACCTGAAGCAGTGTGCCGACTGAAATAATATAAATCAATGTAGAATAATTAACCGTAGTATGGATTGCCTTCCACTTATTTCTGAACAATTTTGCAGATGAGAAATAAATGAGGAAAGTGATGACAACAGGCACGGTTACGATAACACCCGTTAAGTAGGCTATTATTTCTATCAATTACTTTTATCCCCTTTCTCCTTTACTCTCCAAGGCTTTGACACTCTGATAAGCAAATGTAGTATATGGCAAATAAACTGATGACTGTGAAAGAAGATACCCGGATATACCATCTATTTCCGTTTTTCTTCCAAGTTGGATATCTTTTTTCATCGAAGAATGGTTAGCACCGGTTTTTTCAATTATCTCCAAAACTCTTATCCATTGTTTTTTCTCATCAAGTCCCAATACACCGGACGCTTCCGCACAAAGACGCTTTGCCAAAACAGCCAGGTGCGGATTCGTGAGGATCATGCCATTTTCTACTTGAAAGATGGCGGTCAGTGGATTGATTACTGCATTAACAACTAGTTTTTCAGCCATTATACTAAACCAACTTTCTACTATTTCAACAGGGAACCAGTCCCTGTCGAGTGCCGATTGAACGTCTCTTTCGTTCTTCAACTCCCCTTTTACGACAGCCATTTTCATGTTCCCCATCCCGGTATGTTCCACTTTGTTATCAGCCATTTTAACAGCCCCGTGTTCTGTTACAGCTGTCAAAATGGCCTGTGGAACATCCAACCCGGAAATAAGCGGTATATGTCCCATTCCATTCTGCATAAATACAAGCGGTGCTCCACTTTTCTCTTGGAGAACAGGAAATACCTCTTCTAAATGATATTGTTTGACGCCAATAAACAATAAATCTTCTCTTTTCAATTCACTGACTAATCTTGCTTCTATATAAAAACTCTCTTGAAGAGGTAATAAGATAATTCCTTGTTTTCTAATAAGAGTCATTTGAGATTCTCTGTTTACGTAAATAGTGACCCTGTGATTTTCCTTTGCGAAATAAGCGGCTGTCAAAAGACCGACAGCACCTCCGCCGATAATCCCTATGTCCATTACATTTCACCTTCTATTCAAAACATCCTCTGCTTATTGTAGCAAACAATAGGTGAATTTTCTGTCTAAACTCGTCTCAAACTTAATAAATTTGCAATTCATTTCATTCTGAAAATTTTTGTATTATAATAAAGGTACAGAGAAATAACCGAATATTGCGAAGAGGCATGAAAAAGAAGAAAAACCTTTATAAAAATCAAGTTATCTTCCAGCAGGCCAGAATATGCATTTAATTATTAGCAGCATGCCTTTTCAAATTTTGATCAATCTTCGTTCGTAGGGAAAGGGGTAATCAATGTGGACTCGATAAAAGTGGAAAGATTGTTAGTCAATTACAAGACATTAGAGATGTTCACCAGATTCAAAGAATACGGAAACCAGGAATTATCGATGTGGGAAGACTTACAAAGTAACATTATTGAGAATGACAGCGAATCTCCTTTTTTCGGCATTTATTATGGGAACGCTTTAGTAGCAAGGATGAGCTTGTATAAAATATCCGCCAAGTACGATAAATACTTCGATCCTCCCCAAGATTATCTTGAATTATGGAAGTTGGAAGTGTTGCCGGATTACAGGGAAAAGGGATACGGTACTGCATTAGTAGAATTCGCCAAACAATATCAAATGCCTATCAAGACTAATCCCAGAATTAATTCCCATGAGTTTTGGGAGAAAATGGGGTTTCAGAAAGCAAAGTATGACATGGAAAGGGATCTTGGAGAAAACCCACTGATTTGGACGCCGCCTGGTGTCGCTGAACAAAATGCTTCCTGACGAATAGATACCATAAAAAAGTCGTCTTATGATCTTTATCGCTTTCCCGCAGAGACACAGGGACACGCAGATCATTCTGACGACTTCTTCAATGATTATTTATCGACGGTTTGTTTATCACTAGATGGGGTCTCCACCCATTTCCAAAGCACACCTATTTCCCTCCAAGCTTCTTGGTACCTCTTCAGCCTGCTTTTTAGGATTTTGTTTTCCTCGATCAGTTTTTCCAGTTCTTCCTCGCTAGAATCCCGACTATTAATGGAATTGTAATTAGTCCTCATTTTTTCCAATAAAGAGATAGCAGCATCCAGGGTGACTTCCCCTTCTCCGCTATCCTTCACAGGCATATACGTCTCCAGAGTGTCTCCTTGCTTTCTATCTTTTTTTGCAAGTTCAATAGCCTTTTGATATTGCTTCCTAATTGCTGCATTCCATCTGAATCCGCAAGCCGCCGGGGTCCTGGACAAGCGATTGGCCACTTCCTTGAAGGCTTCCAATTGGGTCTTCCCATCTCTTATATATCGCAAAACGGTTTCAGCCAGAAGCACATCTTCATCTTGGCTCCAGGCATCCTGTCTCGTATTGTTCATACCATCCCTCCTGTATACGGTTTGCTATCAATGTATGCAAAAGATAGGTATGATAGACTAAATATCTCACTCTATTTTTAATTACATGTAAAAAAATTAAAAACACCTTTCAAACAGACAACAGGTTTGTTTGAAAGGTGTTTTATTGAATCAGCGGTTTATTGTTCTACCACTTGTTTTCCATCGTAATGTCCGCAAGATTTGCAAACACGGTGAGGTTTTGTGTATTCTCCACAATTTGAGCATTCAATCATGCCAGGTAAATGCAACTTTTTGTGGGTACGACGTTGATTTTTAACTTTCTTTGAAGTTCTTCTTTTTGGTACTGCCATGTCTTACACCTCCTTCAATCCTTACGAAAATCTGACCTTACTTATAATAAGGATCCATAGGTAATCCTATCGATTTTCTTTATTTTCCTGATCATTTAATAATGATTGCAG
Source organism: Sediminibacillus massiliensis (assembly GCF_900156915.1). GTDB lineage: Bacteria > Bacillota > Bacilli > Bacillales > Amphibacillaceae > Sediminibacillus_A > Sediminibacillus_A massiliensis. The sequence goes on from NZ_LT732535.1 coordinate 843,611, forward strand.
TTTTTCCAGGCGGGGATCAATTTTCTTTTCTTTCTTTGCTTCGGTTTGTAGTTCCCAGCCTTCCCCTTCTGTCAAAGCATTTTCTTGAACAGCCTTATCTTCAGAAAAAACTCTGAACGGTACTTCCAATAAAACATTTTCCTTGATATAAGGCGTTAAGTCAAGCATTTCTCCATCGACAGGATGAATTTCCGATTCATCTTCCTCTTGATAATAAGGAGACGTGGAAAACACTTCAATAGCATCCACATGAAACGGGTACGGGACATCGACTAACGTTCGTGCGCACGGTAAGATCATTTCACCATCAATCGAGAAATGACAGGTAACTTCATTTCCCTGCATAGTAGCGTGGCCTTTGACATGAACGGGGTCAATTTTACGGATATCATTTTTCATTTCTGCAATTTCAGAGATATCTTCCGTTTCTTCAAAATAGACAGGTTCTGATCCTGCTATTTTAAGTTTTTGGAGAGAAATTTTCATATAAATCACCTCAAGGCAACAAGAGTAATTTTAAAAGGAAATTGACGATTTGTCAACATTTTTTCTTTACAGACTATTAAATACTTTATCCATAATCCAAAACCTTATAACTTTTTTCGTTCATTCATCTTAACACAATTATCCCTGTATATCCACGCATTGAGAATACAGCCTGTATATTCCTTTTCCAGTGACTTTTGCTGTTGGAGCATACACCATGGTAAAATGAACACATCTTAACACAGGAGTTGACAAAATGGATGCTTGCGGACTTATTGTAGAATACAATCCTTTCCACTTCGGTCATAAATATCATTTAGAACAGTCAAGGCAATTATCAGGTGCTGATTGCATGGTTGCTGTAATGAGCGGTAATTTCCTGCAGAGGGGAGAACCTGCAATAATCGATAAATTTGAGCGTGCCAAAGCAGCCATCGACTCTGGCGTAGATTTAGTAGTAGAACTCCCCACCTTGTATGCTGTCCAGAATAGCGATTACTTCGCTAAAGGTGCTTTGATGATTTTAGGGGAACTAGGTGTTGACTCTATTTGCTTCGGAAGTGAACAAGGCAAGACCGAACCTTTTTTGCATGCGCGGAAAACGCTTGAGGAACAGAGTGATAAATACACTGATATATTAAAACACGGGTTGTCTGATGGCTTGTCTTTTCCTGAAGCGAGCCGATCTGCTTATGAAACCATTGGTCTTTCCAACAAGGAGATCGATTTAACAAAACCCAACAATATTTTGGGATTTAGTTATATAAAGGCCATACATCAATTGAAATTATCCATCAGACCGATGACGATAAAAAGAATCCACAATGATTACCATGATACAGAAATACAACATCAAATCGCAAGCGCCACAAGTATCAGGAAAGAGCTGCATAAGCACAGAAAGCTGACGGAACCGGTTAATTCTACACTTCCTGGTCCTTCGAAAAGAGCATTAGAGCGATACTTACAAAAAGCAAAAACATGGCATAACTGGGAAGCTTACTTTTCCATTCTACAATACAGGGTGTTAACTATGCCGGTCGATCAACTGAAAAATGTATTCGGGATAAGAGAAGGACTGGAATACCGACTGAAAAAGACAGCCAAAGAGGCAGATTCTTTTGAATCCTGGATGCAGCTTTTAAAGACCAAAAGGTACACATGGACAAGACTGCAGCGTGTCTTTGTAAATATTTTGCTACATAACGAAGCAGATTCGGTAAGTAGAATGTTAGAAAATGATGCGGCACCTTACATAAGGATTCTGGCTATGTCACCTGCAGGTAGAAGTTACCTTAACTTGATGAAAAAAAAGCTCAACTCCCCGCTGTATTCAAAACTTCCTAGAGAGAACAACCCTGTACTTGCCTTGGAGGAACGGGCTACTGATGGTTATTATAGTATCCTCCCTCCCCGTATAAGAAAAGAGCTGCGTAAAAAAGAAATTATGCCGCCATACATGGCGACATAAATATACAAAAAAACTGTCCGGGCCGCCCTTTTTCAAGGTATATAGCCCTGACAGTTTTTTTATCCAATGGACTGCATTTCGTTTAGATAATCTACGGCCTCCTGGAAAGTGTCAACAGGAACAATTTTCATATCTGTACCTATTTCTTCGGCAGTCTCTTTAGCGACTGAGTAATTGGAATTTTCTGCTCCATTTTCATTCGGAGCAAAAAAGACATCGCATCCCTCTTGATCTGCTGCAATTACTTTCTTGTCTATGCCGCCTATCCTGCCGACTTCCCCTTCATAGTTTATTTCTCCTGTACCGGCGATTTGGTATCCTTTTGTCATATCTTCTTCTGTCAGCTGATCATAGATTTCCAAACTGAACATTAATCCAGCACTTGGGCCGCCGATATTTCCACTTGCGAACGACAAGGCTGGCTCTACTTCTACTTCCCGGTCTGTTACTAATTGAATCCCGATGCCAATCCGTTCATCCTGACCAGGAAACAGTTCAAGTTCAATACTTTCTGTAATTTGTTCGCCATCTCTATTCACAGTGACTTCAATCTTGTCACCAGCTTCTTTGGTTGAGATGTAATCGATCATCTGATCAGATGTTTCCATTTCTTCCCCATCTATCCGCAAAATTCTGTCCCCTGCCTTCAGTTTACCATCAGCAGGCATTTCCCTTATTACAGTGACAACGTAAATTCCCTTATATTCGATTTCAATTTCCTCACCAGCCGCCTGGTAAGCAACTACTGTGGATGCTTCTTGGGAATTTTCCATCATCTGGAGCTGTGCATCAAAATATTCATCTTGAGAAATTCCTTCTGGGAAGACTTCGTCAATTGGCTGAATTTCCTGATAGGGTCTTATCGATGCCAGCAAATACTGAAGCGGTGTAGCCTGTCCCCCTCTGATTGTCACCAAATGCATATCTCCCTCACTTTTATAGCCATCCGCAACCTCTACAATCGGATTAAGCGCATCCGCACCGCCCGGTTTATAAATGTAATATGGCAGCCGATAGCTAACTAGAAAGACAGCAATAATTAAAATGATAATTGCCGAAAACATTCCACGCTTGTTGAATCTCATTTATTCTTCTCCTTCCACTTCTCGATGCATTGTTCTATCTCGGACAGTTTTCTTTTTGCCTCTTTTTCCCCTTCTCTTATGATATCCATGGTATCTTTAAAAGCTCGTGAACTGTAGGTGGAAACTTCCGGCTTGAGCATAATGTCGGCTCGGGTTCCTATAGTCTTTACCAGTTCATCCTGCATGATGTCAATACTTTGAATGATAACATCATAAATGGAATAAATTCCTGTATTCGGTGTGTAATGAGCACAATCAACGCCTATGACGATGTCAGCCCCCATTGTTTTGGCGACTGAAACCGGCACCCTGTCAATCACTCCTCCGTCAATATACAGCTGATCTTCAATCCGTTCCGGAATGAAGATACCGGGGATGGATATACTTGCCCTTACCGCCGATGCAGCACTGCCTTCATAAAATACCTTTTTATTCCCATCATACAAATTCGTAGCGACGACTCCTATAGGAAGGTCAAACTCCTCTAGTTTTTTATTGAATGTTAGTAACTTGATATATTCTTTTATTCTTTCTCCTTGTAAAAGACCCATTTTAGGAAGGGTAAAATCCAAAAAATATTTCCTTTTAAAAGTGGAAGCAAGTCGATAAAGACTATCGATATCCTGCCCTGCAGCATGCAATGATCCTACTAAAGCACCCATACTGCTGCCAGCTATCAGGTCGAATTTTATACCTGATTCCGACAAGACTTTGATCACCCCGACATGTGCAAAGCCTCTCGCTCCTCCCGATCCAAGCGCCAATCCGATCGTCGGCTCACCCACAAGCATTCTCCCCCCGGACGAAATGTTTTTAAACATATTATGGCATAAATGATGGATCTATGAGCGTATATTGTTAAAGAATTGCTTGTACTATTCGGGCTATCCATATTCTACTATTTACCAATACAGAAGTACAGAAATGTGAGAGCATATCAGCTGGGAGGACATGAATTTGAAATCAAAAATAAAATCAATTGTTCTTGCCTTCATTGCACTATTTCTTGCTGCATCCCTTATTTTGTACCCTGATGAGGCTCTGGAGGCCAGTATAAGAGGACTCAATATGTGGTGGGAAATTGTCTTTCCATCCCTACTGCCATTTTTTATCACTGCAGAACTTTTGATTGGATTTGGGGTCGTCCGGTTTATCGGAATTCTTTTCGAACCTATCATGAGACCATTATTCAATGTGCCGGGAGTGGGAAGTTTTGTCTGGGCGATGGGAATGGCGAGCGGGTACCCGTCCGGAGCGAAATTGACGACAAGACTGCGGTTGGAGAATCAATTGACTAAAACAGAAGCTGAACGCTTGGTTTCTTTTACCAATGCATCAAACCCTCTTTTTATATTCGGTGCTGTTTCAGTCGGGTTTTTCCATGATGCCAAACTGGGAATCCTTCTGGCAACCTGCCACTATCTGGGCAACACTCTTGTCGGTATATGCATGAGGTTCTACGGAATGAAAAACGACGACAATAAGGAAAGGGAAAAAAGCAAAATCTCGCTTTATGGTGCTCTTCAGGCTTTACATCGTACAAGATTGGAAGATTCCCGACCATTCGGGAAGATTTTCGGTGATGCAGTCATTAACTCCATCCAGACTTTGCTTATGATCGGCGGGTTCATCATTATGTTTTCCGTATTTACAAAACTGATTTTTTTAATTGGAATTTCCGGTTTCTTTGCCACCTTCATCTCCATAGGATTTCAATTGATCGGCATACCGGGTGAACTCTCCATTCCATTCTTTTCCGGATTGTTTGAGATAACGCTGGGAGCCCAAATGATTTCCCACACGGACGTTACCAATCTGCTTGCACCTGTTACGGTCGTATGTTTTATTCTTGCTTTTAATGGTTTTTCTGTTCAAGCCCAGGTCGCAAGCATTATAGCGGAAAGCGACATCAGTTTTGTTCCATACTTTTTCGCAAGGCTTTTGCATGGATTGTTTGCCAGCATACTCGCAGTAATCTTGTTCAAACCTTTATATTTAGATCAACAAACATTCGAATTTAATAACATCCCGGTTTTTTCAACTAATAATAGTGATCGATGGTTTGATGTCCTCTATTTTTTGAAGGATATCGGGCCTCTCATAACCCTGATTTCACTTACATTCGCAGTTATCCTATTGTTCGGAAGAAGCTTCGGATCCAAATAAACAAAAACAAGTCAGGAAAAGATTGAGAGCTTTCCCTGACTTTCACTGTTGGCGTTCATCCTTCACTTATTTGCTTGAATTTACCCTTCAACGCTTCCTCCACTTCAGAAGGGACCAAATCAGAAACATTAGCATGGTATTTTGCAACTTCCTTGACCATGCTCGAGCTTAGAAAAGAGTATTGATTATTGGTCATCATGAAAAAGGTTTCAATATCTTCATTAAGCTTTCTATTCATGGAGGTAATCTGCAATTCATATTCGAAGTCACTCACAGCTCTCAGCCCTCTCAATATAGCTGATGCACCTTTATCCCGGGCATATTCCATCAAAAGTCCGTCGCAAGCATCCACCCTTACATTCTCCAGTTGAGCTGTAGTACTTTTCAACAAATCTATTCGTTCCGATACAGTAAATAAAGGGGACTTGGATTGATTATTGAAAACCGCGACTATTACCTCGTCAAAAACCTTTGCCCCTCTTTGAATAATATCCAGGTGCCCGAACGTTACGGGGTCAAAGCTTCCCGGACATATCGCTAACCGTTTACTCACTTGTTGTACTCCCTTCTTCTATATACAATGATACAGCAGTTGTACTACCATAAATTTCTGTCTGTATTTGTTCAAAACCATGCAAAACACGTGGAAGGTTACTTTTAGCATCATGTTCGCATATGATATATCCATCTCTTTTCAAAAGTCCGTATGTATGAATCGCTTCAAGTAAGTCTTCATATGAAACTTTCTTGTAAGGCGGATCCAAAAAGATGTAATCAAACAGGAGTCCCCGTTTGGCAGCCCCTTTGATCGCTCTAAAGGCATCTGCCCGAAAAACCTCTGTATATTCTTCGAGTTGTAACAACTCTATATTTTCATAAATTGTTCGGATGGCTTTTGGATGGACATCCACAAAGACAACCCTGTCCATTCCCCTGCTAAGCGCTTCGATTCCCAACCCCCCTGAACCGGCGAATAAATCCAGGCAAACCCCTCCCTCGAAATACGGGCCGATGATTTGAAATAAAGCTTCTTTTACTTTATCTGTAGTCGGCCGTGTAAGTTTATGCGGGACTGGCTTGATCTGTCTTCCCTTATATTTTCCCGAGATTACTCTCACTGCAGGCACTCCCTCTTCCTATTTATGCTCGCAATTAATCCTACCATAAAACATCCTATTCAGGAAATAATGACAATATTTTTCAAAATATGAAACGTTATGTATATTATTTCTGTCTTCGTCCATAATAATCTAGTGAAGCGGCTGTTTATCAGCAGCTGCTTCAGAACACGGAGAAGACTTACGTTTCCCCATAAGTTCTTCCTCCGGTTTCTCCTCTCCCTTTGCCTTTTTGGCTACCGCTGGTAACCAAAAAGGGCCTGCAGATTTTTATCTGCAGGCTTTTTTTTATAAAGTTGTTTTCTATTGTTTTTTCAGTCATACCGTACTTGCGAACATTTCAGTGCAGAAAATTGGGTATTTTCAGGGGGAAGACCCCGCCTTAACGAAAGTCCTTATTCATCCAAGATATGAACAACTCTAAATCAGATTATCACTGGTGCGCATTTTGATATAAAAAGCATCTGAACTTATGGGGAGAACCTTTACATAAGATATTATTCTGTCCTCCTTATATTTTAATTTGATCTCTTCCATGCTAAAGTAAGCAATACGGGAAGGAGAGTAAATACAATGAAAAAATTTATTCAATTGGGTGAAGGCCTTTCAGATTTCTATGAACTTTTGGAGCTGGCAAATCAAATGCCTCAAAGAGTCAATAGTTTTGTATCACTGCCTACAGAAAAAAACGGCTATCATGTAACTTCGCTGGTATTAATCATGCAACCGGCCAGACAAGGTGAATTCCAACCCATTTATGTTTGTCTTGAAGGAATACCTGATCCGAATCACAAACCGAATCAACGGTTTGATTTGTTCAAAGAAACAGCGGATCGGTTAAACAAGCGGATTATCGAGCTTCAGATAAAGCCATCTACTGATTTTTATGAAACAGAATTGTACTTTCAGTATGTAATGGGCATCTTTCAAATGAACCGTTTACTGAAAATATAACGAAAAGCAATCAGGAAACGATCTCCTGATTGCTTTTTCACAGCCTATATTCCCATTTTATAATCATATTCTTTTGCCTTATCCATTTTGGCATTCTCGAATTCTGTTTTTACAGAAGGCTTATGAGAGAATTCTACCTTCGTAATATAAGGCAGTTCGTTTAATCGTGCGGCTTTTTCTTCCAATTCTTCTTGATTAACATATAATACAGCGTATTTAAGCTCCTTTGACACATAAATCAAGTGGCCAAAGCGCTTAATCTGTTTAACGTTTTTCATATGGTGAAACCATACGATTAACCCTTGGCGTTTTGTTCTCATCATGTTTTCCCCGCTTATAGCATTATTGTTTTATTTTAACAGAATATTCTTTATGCAACAAGATGGAGGAAAGGAACTGATACACCATGAATCTGTTTAAGATGCCTGGCATCCACAACCACTGCTGCCGCTTCCACAGCCACAGCCTCCATCTTGCAAGGCTGCACCATCTTTTGGAACCTTCACTTGCTTGCTCACACTGAAGGCAACCAGTTCACTGACTTCATCAAGAAAAGCCTGCAAATTTCTTTCGGCAATTTTGAAAGAAGCGACCTTGTCGTTCATATCGAGTTCCCTTTTAATAGAACGAATGTCCTTCATAATTTGGCTGTAATCAGGATGGTATCGGCCGAACCTCTGGACATCTTCGTACTGCTCTTTGGTACCCTTGAATTCGGCAATTAATTTTTGTGCTTCTGGATCTTCATCCAACGCTTGTTTTGCCAAATTATATTGTTCCATTACATCAGAATTAAGTATCATTTTACCGATCTGTTCTGATTTATCTATCATATCAACTATTTCTAAAGTAGCAATCATATTTGCACCTCCACAATACCTATGATAGCAACTTTTTACAATAAATAAAAGAGGGCAGGCATCAATCTTTCATTGCACCTGCCATCTGGATCAACATAGAAACCATTTGCATCTGACTGCTAATTCTTTCTATTTTCTGTGGTACCGTCTTCCCATAAAAAACCTTTGCTTCTTTTTCCAACTGCGTTATTAATGATGGATCCCTGGTCAACATTCTATACCATAGCGGATTCATCCTGATAAAATGCCGGAGATCTTTTCGGTCCATTAGATACTGCATCAGTGTCGGCTGCACAATCATGCTCCCTTCCGCTAATCTTTACTCCAATTAAAAGGTTGGCTTTTTTTTGTGCCGATATTTCCTTGTCTTTTTATTTCCTGGAACTGGCCTACGAGTGTCTGGATGTTGGAAATAGCACCGTTTAGTTGATGGATATGATGCTGGACTTTGTTAAGATCGACATTTTCGATCATTTTCATAAATTGTCCCGTCAACTCTTGTTGTTTATCTTTTTTTGTTTCTTTATCTGTTTTCCCTGCTTGGCTGTCTGATGTGGCATCAGTTCGATAACGATTCCAAGTATCGTCCTCTTCACCCAATAAAACCCATTTTTCATAGTAATCCTGCCAATTGCCATGGTTCTCTTTAACTTCTTTAATCAAGAGGGGATGGCGTTTGACGAATTCCTTGAATTCTTTAACAGTAGGATGCACATCCTTCATTTGCGTTCACCTCGATTTTTCCCTTTTAACCTTTTGACTATTCGTACTTAAAGATGTTGATAGTTTTGTTTTTATTTTATGATGAACAAAAAAAAATCGTGCCAAACGTCTATATACAGCTTGTCAACAAAAAAATGCCTGAGAACTTATGCGTCCTCAGGCTGATGATCTATCGCTTTATGGTTTTTGCAGAAAATTCTGTGTGTAATAATATTTGTGCACTCCTACCCCCAGATGCGTGTATTCCTCTTTCAGCAGGGCTTCTCGATGCCCCTCACTGTTCAACCAGCCTTCAACTGCTGCAGGTCCATCAGTATATTGTGCGGCAATGTTTTCACCGGCAGTATAGTATGAAATGTCACTTGCTGCGAGCCGCTCTTTCAATCCTTTTCCGTCTTGAGTGTAGTGCGAAAAATAATTGTTTTGATCCATATCTTTGCTATGTCCAAATGCTACATCTGCAACCGGATCATCCCAATCTAATTTTCCTTTTGCGAAGCGGTGGCGGTAAATATTTGTGATATCAAAAATTTGCTGTTCCATACCTGATTGCACTTTTGTCCATTCCCCGTCAGTAAGCACGGGCGCTTCCGGCAGTTTGCCTCGATAGAAGATTTCATATGGACGTTGTACTAGCAATATGTCTGCATTCATTAATCTAAAAGATGACAAAGAATTAGTAAAGGTATCAAAATATAATTGCAGAAAAAGGTCGTCATCCACTTTTACAAGCGGCTCGGATTTCAGTTGCTCTTCGGTCAGGCGGAAACGATAGGAGGTTACTCCTTTAGATAACGTTACTTCTTGGCCGAAATCAAATTCTGCTTGGACTTGCTCATAATCCTGCCCGATCTCCAATGGCTCATACTCCACCTCATTGCCGGTCGCAAACAAGGTAACAATCTCCCCATCCATTACACCGAACTGGAAATATTCATTCTCATAGTCGGTAAATACCCACCATTCATAACCATACGAGCTTTGGTCGATTCTTTCCGGATCCCCTAGCTTTTCTTCTAGTTCACGGGCCTCTCTGCCAACCCAGTTAAACATACTCTCCTCAACATCAACATCCGCCGATGTCAGTTTCTCTGGAGTCTCTTTCTCTTTCATTTCTGTCTCTTTTGTATGTAATCTTTCTTCTTTCCAGGCAGCCTTCTCTTCTTTTGAAAACCCAGAACCCAAAAAATAATAAATTCCTGCACAGATTACTAATAATACTATTACTGTCTTAACTGCTCTCATAGGCCCTTAACTCCTTTTCACCGCTTATAAAATTATAGTAGTATGTACCAAAAATTATGAAAAAACATTATCTTATAAAATGTTAGTTTACCAAATTTATCCGAACCTGTGTTGTAAAAACAGAAGGATTCCTGCTAAGTACTCATTTTCGGGGCTGTCCGGCAAGGAGCATAAAGGAACGGCCGTGACGGAATATTAATTGCAAGTTGAACGGATTCATACTATTATAAGATTAGTCAGAACAATTTTTGTGAGGTGGAAGGAATGAAAATAGAAGGAACAGGAATCGAAGGAACATTTATTGATTTAAAGCCACTGGACCATATCATGGATACGATTGCTTTCGTCCGTGCAGGACAGTGGGATTATGAGCGTGTTACATACGATTATAAAGTTGGTTCTGCTGAGAAAAACATAACCTATTACATACGTATTCAAGGCTATGCGGTGGAAGGAGACGTTGATAAGGGCGATGCAGTCATCAAACTTGGCACCCCGCTTTTAGGCAAGCATTACTATCCACATGGAGTGGAATATGGTGAACAAGAAGGCTTTCCGGAAAGCCTTGTAGACAAAACAAAACGGGTCCTTTCCAAAGCCAAAAATGAGCTTGACAGCTTTGAAAAATAATATTAAAAAGCTGCTGATTACTCTGGATCAGCAGCTTTTTTAAATTTTTGTTTCCCCCGATTCCTTCACAACAATAATTTAGCGTAACATGTTACTATTTAGTTAAAGCATTATAACTAACTTAATTTATAATGCTACCTATTCAAAATGTAAACTTCGTGCTATATTTTGAATAATGTTGCATGATAATTGCTCAACAGTAAACTTTCAGATGTGTTCCATATGCACACTATCTTTTTTTATCATTATGCGTTCCTTAGAAAGGAGATACATAAGCAAATTGTTCCGTTACATAAGCAAACGTCAATTAATCATAATCATATCAATAATCATCTTAGCAATTGCAGGTTATTTTATATTGCCAGTCTCCATCCCGTTGATTTTGGCATTGCTGACAGCATTATGCCTGAACCCCGCGATCAGATGGCTTCAACTGCGATTCAAAATAAACCGAAAAATTTCCGTTACAATCGTATTTTTGATCTTTTTGCTATTGATTAGTTTGATCGGCACGTATTTTGTCACGCGCGCTGTTACACATGTCGTGAATTTCGCAGAAAATGCTCCAGTGTATGTGAACCAACTCAATACGAAATTTATCGAGTGGGAATCAGACTTAGACAGATTTACAGAAGACTTACCTGCAGAATTTGTAACCGAAGTAAAAGACGGCATTATCAGCAACTTGCAAATATTTAATGAGAAGGTGAAGCAATATTTGGAGCTGGATAAAATAGCTTCAGCAGCTGCGAAGATACCTGAATATCTGGTGAGCCTGCTCGTTTATTTAATAGCTCTATTCCTGTTTATGTTAGAACTTCCGCGTCTCAAGTCAAAATCTTATGATCATTTGACCCCTAACACTGCGGAAAAAGTTAAATTTATGAATGCTCGGTTATCTTATGTAATACTCGGATTTCTGAAAGCCCAGTTTCTGGTCAGTATAATCATTTTTATTGTTTCTCTATTAGGCCTGTTGTATATATCACCAGAGGTTGCCATCATTATGTCCATTGTCATCTGGATAGTCGACTTCATTCCCATTATTGGGTCCATTGTCATTCTGGGACCGTGGTCACTCTATATGTATTTGGCAGGCGATCCAATAATGGGGACCAAGCTGGCCATATTGGCTATCATCTTGCTCGCCATCAGAAGAACGGTTGAACCAAAAGTAATGGGACGACACATAGGTCTTTCTCCGTTGGCGACCCTCATAGCAATGTATTTAGGTTTGCAGTTGATCGGCATCGTCGGCTTTATCCTTGGACCATTGCTCGTCATTGCATTTAACTCTGCAAAAGAAGCCGGAATCATTAAATGGAACTTCAAGGTATAACAAACAAAGAAAGACAAGGCACTCTGTCTTATAGAGGAAGTGCCTTGTCTTTCGTTTTGTCCATTCAACTATTCGTGGACTGGTAATTTTTTTCGTACACTTTTCTTAATTTCTCGTAAATCAATATACCTTTCTCATTTCCTACCTTTTTAAATCCGTTATGCTTCAACACTTTTTGTGATGCCTTGTTTTCTTTATCGCAGCAGGCTGTTATTTTTTTGACACCCTGATAAAACGCCCATTGACATATGGCTTCGACAGCTTCAGTTGCATACCCTGCACCTTGATACTTTTCAATTATCTGATAACCTAATTCCAATGTGTTTTCATGGTCATCAAAACCGTTAAAGCCAATTTCTCCAATAATGTTACCTTTATATTTATCTTTGATTATCCACGGCCCATAGCCGAGGGCTTTGTCGTCATTTTCCAGATCTTCTAAGTATAAAGGCAATAAAACTTTTAGTGAATCATGCGGCCAATCCAACTCATATGGAATTTGGTGACTATAATAGTACTCCATAGGGTTCCTGATCAACATCTGCCCATCGTCCAGGGTAACAGGTTCTATGATTAATCGAGAACTTTCTATATCCATTGTAACCGTTCCTTTCGTTTCAGTACTTTTATACACTATATTCCTTGTAAACAATTACCTTAAACGTAAGGAGCTGTCCTATTTTTAGGACAGCTCCTTTTAATTTTAGTATGAGCATTTGCTTAATGTATTATGACCAGCTTTTTCTTAAAATCCCAATATGGCCTTTATCATACTAGTTGTTTCTCCGCCATCATAGATAATGTATAAAAGCAAATAAACAGCCACGCCGGTAATAGCAGTAAAAAACCAAATTATACTGGTTACAGGGCCGATTTTCCGATGTTTTCTTATTTTTCGTTTAAATGCAAGAGTCAAAGTGACTATACCAAATACTGCCCCGGTTGTTGCTAGGATTATATGGAAAATCAAAAAAATCGTATAATAAATCTTTATATCTTGTGGTCCTCCAAAACTTGTATTTCCGATGAAGATTGTTCTGGAAGCATAAATGATGAAAAATAATAAAGCACTCACAGCAGCCATAATCATGGTAACTTTATGAGCTTTGAATCTGTTCCGGGCAATGAACACCCAGCCTATAGCTACTAAGATTGCTGATAAAACGATAAAAAAAGTACTAAATGTTGGAAGTAATGGCATATTACTAAATCCTTTCAATTGACACTGGTTAAATTTATTCAAACTTCACTTGAAGTCGTAGAAGATGCTGGCAGCGGATCGATTTTGTCGGCATCCTGTTTGAACCATGCAAAAAATATCCGAGCCAGAACGATTCCATATACAATTTCCTGTGTTACTTTCATTAAAATACCGCCGAGCTGCTGATCATCTATTACCGGTATCGGAGAAAACATCTGTGGCCCCGTCAAAGTTAGTCCGTCCAGAACATTGGCAGGTACACAAAGCGACATTGCCTGTACCCATCCCGACGGATCGCTGTAAGTCGAATATAGAGAATGACCGGCAAAAATAATCAATCCACATGCAGGAGTAATTAATACACCATTGGCGAAAATAAAACCGATTTTTAACAACGGTGACAAAGTATCCATTTCCTTTATCGGGGTAAAGATCGGCCACCACACTAAAAACGCTGTAACCAATATAACTGTCGTAATCACCGCATGTGACAAAGTGTTTGCTTTTGCAAAGTCAAATATGACTGGATAATGGTACATAGAAAATAAGCCATTGAACAATAACAGGGCCACCAATGGTTTTGTCAAAACAGCAAACATTTGCTTGATAACCGGAATGGAAAGGACTTTTCTCCAAATCCATTCAGGGATACCTTTAATAATAAAGATCGGAAAAACAAGGTAATAAACAGCCATTTGCACCATATGGGAAGTAAACATTATATGGGAAATCAAATCTACCGGCGACCCCTTGACTATATAAAGAAGGGCCAATCCAGAATAAAAGAAAGCAAACTGACTTGCACTCGGTCTTTCCCCATTACCTAATTTATCTTTCCAAACAACTGTTATTAAATAGTATAATACACCCAAACCAACGACAAACAATAAATAGTAAGGGCTCCACAAGGCTCTGAAACCAAAAATTTGTAATTCAAGCCACATTTTATTTCACTCCATAATTAATTGCTCTTTTAATTATAACGCATATCGGCCAAAAATCTCTATTCTATTGTGACAATTTAAAAACAAGTGCATGTACACTTAATACGAAAGAAAGAGACCAGGAAAAATCCCGGCCTCTCGTAATGTAATTACCACCAAATTAATACAGATAGTGTCAAGACTGTCAAAAAAGCAACACCTGCTCCACTAAACAGCATCAAAGCCGGCATCTCATGCCCTTTATGACTCATATGCATGAAATAGTAAAGCTGAAAACCTACTTGTACTACCGCCAGGATGATCAGAACAGGCATAACAAATAGACTGTCAAGTCCTCCATACACCATACCAAAAGCTATGACGGTGAAGGCTATCATCAAAGCGAATGTAATTACTTGCTGCTTCATTTCTTCTTTGTTTTTCTTTTTACGATATTCTGCTTGTGTAGTGTTAACTTTATCTGCCATGGCTTAAATCACCCCCATGAGGTACACAACTGTGAAGATGAAAACCCAAACAACATCGATAAAGTGCCAGTAAAGACTTGCAATGTAGAACTTAGGTGCATTATACAAGTTCAATCCACGTTTTGCATTCCTTACCATCAATACGATAATCCACAAGAGTCCGAAAGTTACGTGACCACCATGGAAACCAACCAATGTATAGAAAGCAGATCCGAAAGCGGAAGATCTCAGTGTAAATCCTTCGCCATGAATATAGTGGTAGAATTCATATAGTTCACATCCAAGGAATCCTAATCCCAATAACACTGTAATTCCAAGCCATATTTGCATTTTACCAAAATCATTGTTTTTCATATGGTACATAGCATAAACACTAGTCAAAGAACTTGTCAGCAATAACATGGTCATGATGAATACAAGTTCAAGCCCAAAGAGTTCTTCAGCACCAGGTCCATTGTTGGTCGAATTGTTCAATGCCAAATAGGTGCCGAACAGGCTTGCAAATAATACTGTTTCCCCTCCAAGGAAAAACCAAAAACCTAAGAACTTGTTTTTACCTTCAAGGGTGGCTCTTTCGGGCTGCTCCGGCATAGTCTCCGGATTCAATGTTTGATCACTGCTCATTAATGATCAGCCCCCTTTTCAAGATCTTCTTTGTGTATATGATGTCCCAGATCATCCTTGACTGAACGGGTAAACATCGCGCCCAGTGTAATACCCATCCCAAGGATGACTACCCATAGCCATGCAAGATTGTCAACTTGATAAATAAAGCCGAAGCCGGCAATAAATAACCCGACCGACATTACGAATGGCAGGATAGAAGGATTCGGCATATGAATGTCATCCAGCGGCTCTGCTGGAGTTATACCTTTCCTACCTTCCATTTTTTCGATCCATAATGGATCAAGTCCCCTTACAAGAGGAGTCTGTTTAAAGTTGTAGTGTGGAGGCGGTGATGGAATCGCCCATTCAAGTGTTCTGCCATCCCATGGGTCCCCTCCAACTTTTTCAGCTTTGAGTGATGTGTAAATAACATTAATGATAAATACGATTGCGCCAATTGCCATTAAGAATGCCCCAATAGTACTTATCAAGTTTCCAGTGTCCAAGTTTGAATTCGGCATATATGTCCAGTAACGACGAGGCATACCCATCAAACCAAGGAAATGCTGGATAAAGAACGTAAGATGGAAACCGATGAAAAATGTCCAGAATGTAATCTGTCCCAATGTTTCGTTAAGGATTTTACCGAACATCTTAGGCCACCAATAATGCATGGCACAGAAAAGACCTGATACGACTCCGCCAACAATGACATAGTGGAAATGGGCTACAACAAAGTAAGTATCATGATATTGATAGTCAGCAGCTGCTGCTGCGAGCATTACTCCTGTCGTCCCTCCGATGGTAAAGGAAGGGATAAAACCCAGTGCCCACAACATGGCGGAATTGATTGTGATTGTTCCTCCCCATAAAGTGAACAACCAGTTGAAAATTTTGATTCCCGTCGGTACTGCAATTGCCATTGTCGCGATTGCGAAAATGGAGTTAGCGGCAGGTCCAAGGCCTGTTGCAAACATATGATGGGCCCAAACCATGAAACCAAGAAAACCAATTAAAGTAGTCGCAAAAACCATCGCCGTGTATCCAAATAGACGTTTTTTTGAAAAAGCAGATAAAACATCACTAAAGACACCGAAAGCCGGCAAAATAAGGATATAAACTTCAGGGTGACCAAAAATCCAAAACAGATGTTCCCAAATAACAGAGTTACCTCCCATTGAGGCATTGAAAAATCCGGAACCGAACAATCTGTCGAACATTAATAAAAACAGGCCGACTGTAAGCGCCGGAAAAGCAAATAGAATTAGTACGCTTGTCACCAAGGCCGTCCAAGTGAACAAAGGCATACGCATATATGTCATACCTGGAGCCCTCATATTTATGATCGTTACAAGGAAGTTAATACCACCTATTAACGTACCCGCACCGGATATCTGAAGCCCTAATACATAATAATCGACTCCATGTCCTGGAGATACTGCTGATAATGGGGCATATGCTGTCCACCCCGCATCAGGCGCCCCTCCCAGAAACCAACTGCAATTAAGCAGAAGGCCGCCAAAGAAAAACAACCAAAATCCTAAAGAATTCAAAAACGGAAATGCAACGTCCCTAGCCCCAATTTGTAACGGAACTACTGCATTCATGATGGCAAAGATCAATGGCATCGCTGCCAAGAAGATCATTGTCGTACCGTGCATCGTTAACAATTCATTGTAAAAACCTGCACTAACAAAGTCGTTGCCAGGTTTAATTAACTGAATCCGTATCAATAATGCTTCAAGTCCTCCAATAAGGAAAAACAATCCACCGGACACTAAATACAAATGTGCGATTTTTTTGTGATCAACGGTTGTCAGGTAATCCCATATGAAGGCGCCAAAGCTTTGTTTTTGCGCAATTGTGCTACTCACGCTTATAAACCTCCCTTAACCTCATCCATCCCTTTATTTATTACTCTTCGCTACCCGCTGATTGCGGAGTAATTTCTGATGGTTGTAATTGTAGTAAGTAATCGGCTATCTTGCCTGCTTCTTCTTCTGATACTTCATAATCTGCATCAGCCATTTTGTTGCCCGGTTTCATTTTTTCCGGGTTCATAATCCACTTTACGATGTTTTCTTTTGTATGGTCTTCGATCCCGGCAAGCGTAGTTCTGTCACCAAAGTTAGTAAGGTTCGGGCCTACTGCTGCAGGAGACGAGCCGATCGCATGACATCCGATACAACTGTTTTCCTCGAATAATGCTTGACCTTCTTGGGCATCAGCGGATTCCGGCTGTGCTTCAGGGTCTACATTCTGCATATCCTGTACCCACTGGTCGTATTCTTCAGGACTTACCGCGATAACTTTGAAGTCCATCAATGAATGAGAAGTGCCACAGAATTCAGCACATTTCCCTTCATATACTCCTTCTTCATCTGCTTGTATGAACATGGTATTTTCGTTTTCTGGATGCAAATCCATTTTACCAGCTAAAGCAGGCACCCAGAATGAATGCAGTACATCGCTGGTCATCATGTTTAAATATACCTTTTCACCAGTTGGAATATAAAGATCCTGACTGGTCTGGATTTCTTCACCTTCATAGTTAAAATGCCACCAGAACTGGTTACCTGTCACATTGACATTTATGGAGTCTCCAGCAGCGCTTTCGTCAGCAAGGTCAAAAGTTAGTGTAATAGTAGGAATTGCAATAATAACGAGTAATATGATCGGAATAACCGTCCAAATCACTTCCAGTGCTTTATTGCCCTCTGTTTGCTGTGGTATGTAGTCCTCTTGACCTTTCTTTTTCCTGAAACGGATCAGTACGACAGTATATATAATCATTACGACTATAAATACAAAAATCATTACCGCCAAAGAAATATTGATTAGATCCAGGATAGCTTTGGAACCATAGCCTTTAGGCATTAAGGCACTTAAGTTTTCTTTCCCACACCCTGAAAGGACCAGCATCAAGGTGCCAATCAAGAAGAATGCCCGGAATTTTCCCATCCAACCTTTCATTCATAATACCTCTCTTTCTCTATAATCCTCTTTTTATTTAAATAATTAGAATAAAACATGGTTATCCAGGGAACGCAAATTCCATGTTCCTTTTCTCAGCATTTCCCTGGATAACTGATTATATCCTAATTTAATTAATAACACCTGGTAAAGTGACAATTATCATTGTCAAAAATATGATCATCAAATAATTTAATGAGTACACAAACATCAAGTTTGCCCACTTCATGTGATTTTTCATAATAAATCCGTAAATACTCATTACAAGCCAGCCAACATTCAATAATGTGGCAATTATCAGGAACACGTTTCCTAAAGCAGACATATAGAAAGGAAGCGGCAACAAACACGTTACATATATTACCATCTGCCTTCTGGTGATTGCAAATCCGTGAACTACCGGAAGCATCGGAACTCCCGCTGCTTTATATTCGTCACGTTTCTTCACAGCAAGCGCCAAGAAATGCGGAGTTTGCCACATGAACATAATTAAAAACAGAACATATGCAGCAAAATGCAAATCAGGATCGACGGCAGCCCAGCCGATCAATGGCGGTACGGCACCAGAAACACTTCCTATTGCCGTGTTGATGGTATATTTTCGTTTTGACCACATGGTGTATAAAACCACATAGGTAAACCAGCCGATCGTTCCTATCACGGCTGCTTGTACAGATGTGAAAGATAAGAGTGCCACACCTGCTGCGGAAGAAACTATTCCCATTAGCAAAATTACTTTCAATGGTATCGTGCCGGTTACTGTAGCACGTTTTTTCGTCCTTTTCATTACCGGATCGATATCCCGATCATAATAATTGTTTAGTATACAACCTCCGGCAATTACAAGAGCAGTACCGACTAAAGTTAACAGCAAGGTGCCCCAGTGCGTTGAAAGGCTTTCACCTGCATAATACAAAGCCAGCCAAAAACCGGCAAAGGCTGTCAATAAATTGGAATTGATGATTCCGACTTTGATGAGAGCCATCATATCCGCCCAGAGAGTAGACCCTTCTTTGCTGTCAGTCTTCCCTATTACTTGGGAAGAAGTTGCTTCTATTTTATTCATCTTAGCCTACAACCCTCCTTCCAGCTCCCCATGCAAATTATCCATTGAATTCGATAACACGATTAATCTTAAAACAAGTCATGGAAAAAGTACATGTGCAACTACTATTGTATCATGGAATTAAGATAACATCTATTTAACTATACGCTTAATTGCCTGTCACGTGCAGATGAAAGTTATGACAATTTTGTGACGGGAAATCCATTAATGATTTTGAGTTGATTCCACAGCACTTCAACCGCCGCCACCGCATACATGACGGTCTCTTATCCCATGTTAGACAATTAAATCCATATTCCAATCCTCTTATTTATTTCTAGCAAACAACCACAAACAATGCAAGGCTTTTTTGTTTATTTCTAGTGAAAATGACACGGAAACATGATAGTATATTTTTTGTATGTTTACCATGGATTTAAGGAAAACGACATCAGGCAGGTGAATGTCTGCCTCTATTCATTTGTATAGGATTGCGAGGCAATGTCATGATCAAAGTATTAAAAAGGCTGTCTATTGTAGCAACGTTAACGATGATTCTTGTACTCCTTGGCGGTGCTCTTGTAACCAAAACCGATTCTGGTATGGGTTGTGGAGCGAACTGGCCTGTTTGCGAGGGGGAAATATCTTCAGAGTTATTTATCGAATTAAGTCACAGACTTGTTTCCGGTACGGCGGGAATAGTAGTTTTGCTATTATCGTTTCTGGCATGGAGACATGTAGGACATATCAGAGAAGTTAAGTTTCTTTCCTTCATATCTGTTTTTTTTCTGGTCCTCCAAGGTCTTATAGGAGCTGCGGCTGTACTGTGGCCACAGTCTGATTTTGTATTAGCCATGCATTTTGGAATTTCTCTTATTTCATTTGCAGCTGTTCTGCTGCTTACATTGTTGATATTTGAAATAGACAAGAAATTTGATGCTAATTCATTAGTTATTGACAAAGGGTTACGCCGTCACTTTTATGGACTGGCAGCATACATACTCGGCGTTGTTTACACAGGAGCATTAGTCAGACATGCCAATTCCAGTATGGCTTGTGGGAGCTGGCCATTTTGCGACAATACAAACCCTTTTTCGATTCCCCATAACTTCGGTCAATGGATACAGATGGGACATCGGCTCGCTGCTGCATTCGCGTTCATTTGGACTATATATTTGTTATTCCGGATTACTAAGAGCTATCGTAATCACAGGGTTATGTATCGGGGCTGGTTAATAGCTTCTTCTCTGATTTTCTTACAAGTCGCTACAGGCGCGATGATCATTTTCACTTACGTCAACCTGTTTGTAGCACTGCTTCACGCTTTGATCATCTCCCTATTCTTTGGAATATTGAGTTACTTTTTGTTGCTATGTTCCAGGAGTGCAAAATTTGAAAAAGTTAATAAAGCTTCATGAAATGACAAAAAACTCCGCATTGTCCAGAAAGACAATGTGGAGTTTTTATTTTAAAGCAATCAATTCAAGCGTGTCCTGCCGCCTTTTGCCATATTAAATTTTGACTGATTTTCCGTTGAGTCCATTTGATCTGGCTCTTTGGAAATACGATGCTCTTTTGCTCTGACATGGCGGGCGATATTGTTCAATATACCTACCGAAATCATTAGCTGCAACAAGGACGACCCGCCATAACTTACAAAAGGAAGAGTCACACCGGTTATAGGTAGTAAACCGCTCATAGCTCCAAGATTGATAAAAGACTGGATGCCAATCATAGAAGAAATTCCGATGGCAACCAAAGAGCCAAAACTATCGTCACAAATGCGAGCAATATAAAAGCCTCTCAGCACAATTGTGGCCAACAGTCCGATCACAATAATCACACCAATAAAGCCCAGTTCTTCCGCTATGACAGCCATTATGAAATCGGTATGAGGCTCAGGCAAATAACCAAGCTTCTGAACACCTTGTCCCAACCCTTCACCGGTTATACCGCCTGTACCTATGGCAAGATATGATTGGATTAAATGGTAACCTGCTAAATCGGGGTCTTCAAATGGCTTATATGCACCAGTGAACCTTGATATTCTTTCAGTTGTCACCATCTGAGTAGCAGCCAATCCAACCAGGCCTATTCCGGTTGCCGCCAGTATGGCTAAATGCTTAAACCGGATACCAGAACTGAATATTACTGAACAGGCAATCAAAAATACTACCGCGGCAGTACCTATGTCAGGCTGTAATACAATCAAGCCAACAATTATCCCGGTAAGAATCAACGGGGGCAATACAGCCTTGTTAAAATCATCAATATATTTTTGCTTTTTCGAATAAACAGATGCAAGATACAGAATCAAGCCTATTTTCACAAATTCGGCAGGTTGAATTCTTAGCGATCCGATCTGCAGCCAGGATTGAGCATTGTTTGTTGCCACACCAAATAACTTTACAACAAGCAGTAAACCGACCATCCCGATAACTATTAGCTTTACAAGCCTGGCATAGTGGCGGTAGGCAAACATACTGAAAAAAACATACAGGAATAAACCTAGAGCGAACCACTGCAATTGCTTTATAAGGAAGTAATTACTAGGCACATCATATGTAACTACGGCCACAACCATACTCGCACTATATACCATCACAATTCCAAAACAAGTCAGGAGTAACGGAGATATAAAAAGCGTAAAATCAAAATCTTTCCATTTATGTTTCAATGAAATTACTCCTTATTCATATTCTACTAATACGGTAAGAAGGCTGCTCCCTGCTTTCTGCTACCAACACTCCGTAAATTTTCTATTCAGTTAGTGTAATGATCTTTTTTTCAAAAAAACCTCGCCGGAAATGCTGGCAAGGATTTTTGTTTCTATCTTTATAGAGTATTGCCCAAAATCACCTTAGGAACTTTGAGCAGCTTCATGTAAGACATTCAACTGTCTTTCCAAGTTCTCAAGAAGTGCTTTGCCATCTTCCTCTTTGACTAAATTTAGCCTAACCGCAAAATCAATTTCCCGGGACAAGCCGAACATTTGTGTATCTAATACCTCTTCATACAAAGGGCACTGCGGCATAGTCAAGTTATCCATCTGTACTTTAATTAACTTTAGAATTTTATTTGCATCAGCCTCAAGAAGGGCATAGGCTTTATCACGGTTACTAACAGCCACTTCAGGTATCACTAAATCCCCTCCGATAAACAGACTTTCTTCTATTAATATTAGCCTGTATAGCTTGAAATTGCAAGGTAAGAAAGCAAATATTAAAGAAAACTTGGTAAAACAAATCACTTGGCCCACCACTCTTGAAGTCGCCTTTGAACTAACAAGAGCACTTGGATAGCCTGCCTAGTATATAGATAGATCTCCCTGTTTCGTTATATACTCCAGCAACTTCAGCCCAGCCACGCTATTACCCTTTTCATCCAATGCTGGACCAAATACGGCAATACCGCCATAATGTTTGACACTGCACATGATAGCTCCGGAAACACCACTTTTTGCAGGTATCCCTATCTTGATGGCAAACTCTCCTGAAGCATCGTACATCCCGCAAGTCACCATAAATGATTTACATATTCTCGCCAAATTTCTGGGAATGATCGGTCTTAAGGTTTCAAGGTCGTAACCATCATTAGCGAATACTGCGCCAAGTCTGGCTAACTGCTTAATATTCATCTCTATCGAGCACTGCTTAGTGTACGCATCTAAAACGTCTTCCACCTCCCCATTTATTACTCCATGTTGCTTCATGAAATAGCATAAAGACCTGTTCAAGAATGCTGATTGGAATTCTGATTCGGCTACTTGTTGATTGAAGTGGATAGTTTTATCACTCGTCAAATCATGTATGAAACTTAAAATACGACCAACTTTCTCATCCGGTGTATTACCCTGAATTAAATCCGTCACTGCCAAAGCTCCGGCATTTATCATCGGATTCAATGGTTTCGACGGCTTGGAGGTTTCCAACTTAACAATAGAATGAAAGGGATCGCCACTCGGCTCCATTCCGACATGGGAAAAAACTCTCTCTTCTCCATTGTCCAGCAATGCCAGAGCAAGCGCGATCACTTTCGAAACACTTTGTAAAGTAAATAAATGATCTGCCTTTCCTGCATATACAGTCTGCCCGCTGACTCTGTGAATGCCGACCGCCAAATGTCTAGGGTCCTGTGAGGCCAGTGCAGGAATATAATCGGCCACCTTTCCTATTTCGGCGATATCTTTTACATGAAGTAACCAATCCTCCAACAGTTCTTTCGACATTTCTCTTTCCATTGTGACCCCCTTAGTGAAATTAATTAAAATGTTTGCTATGCTAATATTGATTAATAGATAAAATTAATATTTTGAAAGGCGGTAAATACATTGATCATTCAACTAACAGGCAAGGTAAAATATCCATTGACTTTAGATCCGACTGTCTGGATTTTCGATGACAGAAAAGTAACGTTTGAGCAGGCATTCGAATCTAAGGATGTTGTTTCTGAAATAGATGAAGGAAAGGAATTAAAGAAAGCTTCAGAGCGCTGGAATCAGGAAATCTATCAACAAAGAGTCAAGCCACCGGTAAATAAAAGTATTAACCGTTATCAAAAAGAGCAAATCCTGAATGGTACCTTTTTGATGCCGATATACGATTTTATCGCCACTTCGGAAATAAACGAGGAAGCAGAACAAGCCAAGTTGATTTTAATGAATGAAGAAAGCATCAGTATTTCTATAAACCAATTGGAAAACGCATACTTGTTGTTTGCCGAGAACGGAAAACCTGTCAAAGAGAATGGCCCGGTCCATCTCTTTTTTCGAGACGGATCAAATCGGGAAGAACCAATCCAAGGTATTACCAAAATAATTGTCGAGTAATTGCATTTTGTCCTTAACACGGAAAAGAAATACATAAAAGTTGCCATACATGTTATTCTCCCTTTTGCCAATAATATCGAGTATAACCTTGATATTGAAAAGGAGGAGTATCATGAAAGGCATTCGTTTCTTTAGCTTTTGTACAATTTCTTTGATTCTTGTCATGACTGGATGCCAGCAGGAGGAAAGCCTGCCGGAACAAGAGAACCAAAATCCGACCATCCAAGTGAAAGATTCAGATCCAAATAACCAGGAACGGGAAAATTACTCAAATGAGGAAATAGCTGACCACTTAGCCAACCTCGCATCAGAGGTACCGAATGTAAATGATGCAGCATCCGTAGTAGCCGGACCTTATGCGGTAGTCGGAATCGATGTTGATAAGGACTTAGACAGATCTCGGGTGGGAACAATCAAATATTCTGTTGCAGAAGCGCTTTATCATGATCCTTACGGAAAAACAGCAGTAGTCGTAGCGGATGCTGATGGGGCAGAGCGGATAAGAATGATGGCAGACAAGGTAGCACAAGGCCACCCAATCCAAGGAATTGTTGATGAGTTATCTGCCATAGTAGGCAGATATATGCCAGAATTCCCTATAAATGAAGATCAGCCACAGGAACCTGATCAAAATAAACAAATAACCCCTCAACAAGACGAAAAAGAATTGGAAAATATCGAAAACGATCAATCAAAAAATCAAATGAATAACTAATTGTATGCACTGCCCGGTTGTACAGGCTATACCGGGCAGTCCTTTTTGTATGTTCTGTTATTTCTTCTAAATCTATCGAGAAATTGATAACTAACAAGTTCGTCCGAAATCTCCCGGCATTTATGAAATGAAAAAGAAGTTTATATGGACTAGGAGAACACTTGCTTCTATGTTAGTATGGATAAAAAGGGTTGCTAAAAGAGGTGAATGAACTTGAGAGTAAAATGTGTGCTATGTGATACAGTTGAGAAGATTGATAGTAACTCCT
Organism: Sediminibacillus massiliensis; assembly: GCF_900156915.1. Taxonomy (GTDB): domain Bacteria; phylum Bacillota; class Bacilli; order Bacillales; family Amphibacillaceae; genus Sediminibacillus_A; species Sediminibacillus_A massiliensis. The sequence goes on from NZ_LT732535.1 coordinate 868,735, forward strand.
TGCAGGCAAAACGGTTGAGAAATCGCAGAATCCATATGTACTTATGTCAGACATGCGACAAAAGAATCGAAGTGAACACTAAAAAAAGACATGAGACAGGTAACTTCAAGTTATACAAAAAGAAGAAACAGAGTAACAGTTTGATATAAAGACAAAAAAGGCTCCCTTTTAAGAAGGAAGCCTTTTTATGTATTTCTTTGTTTCCGTTCTTGATACAACCTGAACCTGTATGTGCCCAAAACCAAGACTATAATGATCAAACACTCGGCCATCGGCAATTTCAATCCCAAAATGGCAATCACGAAGGCACCGATAAGCAAGACGATATATACTACCACTGATTTCAATACAGGCAACTTTCTTGCAAAACCAAGTTTAAAACTGGCAGCAAGCAATATTGCGATTGTTATATATAATAGAAAAAAACCCAGTAAGAGGTTGTCTTCTCCATTGGCGACTGTATTGAATAAAAAATCAACCACAGGGAGATTATTGCCAATATCTATTGATCCACTGTTCCCTTCCAAAGTTCCACCTCTCAATCCTTTCCATTCCAATAACTATCATACTAAAACTTTTAAACAGGCGCTACCTTTTATTTATAGGGTTTAACACAAAGCCAAAATTCCGTTATAATACATTTAGAGAAGAAGAGGTGAAACAATGAAAAAAATTCAATTTCCTATGCTTGTTTTGGCAATGCTTGTCATTTTCTCTTTCTTGGCCGTCGGGGTTGCCATTGGTTTCCGAAATTACTGGTTAACGGCGTTCTTCTTTTTCATGGGATTTGCCATCATGGGATACGGTCTTTCCTTAAAAAGAAAGAAACAGTTCAACAGTTAATTCTTCATTTAAAAACAGCCCATCCGTTTCGGAATGGGCCGTTTTTCATTCACCCTTTAAGCGGACATATTGGGTGGTTACAGTTTCATGGATACGTTTGTTTCCTGAAAAGATCGTATTTACGTTAAGCAAATCCAATGGCTGGCCGTCTGCTTTTGTAGTTAAGCCTCCAACCTCATTAACAATCACCATTCCAGCCGCAAAATCCCACGGGGCCAATTTCATGGTTAAATATCCATCCACAACCCCTTCGGCAACATAAGCCAGCTCAAGTGCTGCAGAACCATACGAACGGGTTCCCCTCACCTTTCTGACTAGGTCTTGAATCCCTTTTTCGTCTACTCGCTTATTTTCGCAAGACCAGTGACTGTTAATCACTAGAATAGACTCTTCCAGAACAAGTTCATTTTTCAGTTCAGGTATTTTTTGTCCGTTTTTGAAAGCACCCTCGCCTTTTTCTGCACTATACAGAATATCGTTCATCACATCATAAATAAAGCCTATCTCTCCAATGCCATCATGGTAGATACCGATGGATATTGCGAAATTTCTTTTTTGATGCACAAAATTCATGGTGCCATCTATCGGATCAATTATCCAAACTGTCCCCTTATCGGACTCCAGATCGTCACCATAGCCTTCTTCACTAACTATATAATGATCCGGATAAGTGCTCCTGATTTTTTGTGTGAAAAATTTCTCCGTATTTTGGTCCATTTGTGTTACCAAGTCATTTGCGTTCGACTTTGTATTAATTTTCAACGGTTCGTCAATCGTTTCACGTATATTTTTGCCAGCTTCGAGTATCCACTCTTTTGCTGTTTGAAATACTTCTTTCCTGATTCTAAGCTCCATATTCACACCCTCTTCCCATTTACCATCCATACTACCAGATTAACAAGACGTATGCATGAAGTATAACCTTGTAGATAATAAATAATGTAAGTATTATTAATCTCTAAAGGTGATTTTGTCGATTCCAACCAGCATGAAAAAAAAACGATAAGAAAAAAGAACGAGCATTTCTGCTCATTCTATTAAGAAAGTTCGTATAATTGCTCTCTTAATTCATTCAGCCTATGTTTCGTACGTTCGATTTCCTGCTGGTCATTTTCTTGTAATGCATCATGTAATGTCACTAGTTCATAATCGATTTCCATCCGGATTCCTGGTATTTTTTCTTGGGCCTCTCTTTGCTTTAAAGCTTCCATTACGTATTTCATCCGTATCACTTCCTTTTGTTATTGTTATATAGAGGCGTCATTCTTTGATTCATCATGTTAATTTTTTTATACCCCGGTCCCTTATAAGTTAAACACTGGGCAATTCCGTTTAACTGAAAGATTGCCTATGTTAAAATAAGTTATACAATTTGTCGAAACATGGAAGGAAGATGAAATTTGACTTTTACAGGATTCGAGACGAAAGACTTCGATACTTTTCAAATTGATGGTCTTGATGCCAGAATGGAAGCTATTCAATCCAGAATTCAGCCGAAGTTCCAGGAATTAGGGGCAGAGTTGACCGAGTATCTTACAGAACAACTAAATAATGAGATGTTCTTGCATATCGCAAAACACGCTAGACGATCTGTCAATCCCCCTAATGATACTTGGCTTGCAATAGCAGGCAACAAGAGAGGATATAAAAAGCACCCCCATTTTCAAGTGGGACTGTTCGATGATCATGTTTTCATCTGGCTTGCCTTGATATATGAACTCCCTGAAAAGAAAGAAATCGCAGAATTATATCTACAAGAAATGAATGAGTTTAAAAACCTTCCGGATGATTTTGTTGTTTCTATGGATCATACAAAAAAAGATGCCTTTAAAACTGCAGATTTAACAGAAAATCATCTTAAACGATTCAGGGATATTAAAAAAGCAGAATTTCTAGTCGGAAGACAAATAGGCGCTGAAAAAACAGCGGCAATGGATGCTGAAGATTTCATCGCACTTACCAAGCAAACTTTTGAAAAGCTAATTCCTTATTATAAATTGGCTGTTTCAGAAAAATAGCAGTTAAAAAACCGTTTGAAGCTCGGAGGTCGATACCCTCTTTATAGTCTTCAAACGGTTTTTTCCTACATCTGCACTTTTTCTCCATTGTTTAGTTGTTTTGCTTTTTGAATAGTCCTGTAACATGAATATCCAGATTCTCTCTCAAATTTGTTGCATAATTGCTTTTCTTCGCTTTTTGAAGGAACTATTTGTTTGAAACGCGTATAAGCAATCATGATATCCTGGCTTCCCACTCCTGATTCATATGCTTTTTCAACTAAAGAATAGAAATTTACTACATCAATAATCTCCTGCTTAGACCAAGACTCATCAATTGGATAGCTATAATTCATCGAATTACCCCTTTACTATTTACATTATTTAATCCCTTGCTGTATATTTTAATTTTATTTTATCCTATCATGCCATTAATCCATTTTGCTAAAATTAGCTATTCATGTTACTGTTTGCTATAATTTCATTTGCATATCCAACAAGATTTTTTGCTTAATTCTTTATAAGAGGTGTAAACATGTCTTCACAAAAAAATACTCCCCTATTTTCTGGCTTGCTTCATCATACAAACCAGAAACCTATACAATTTCATATACCCGGCCATAAAGCAGGCAAAGGCATGAATCCAGATTTCCGCTCTTTCATCGGAGATAACGCGTTATCCATTGATTTGATTAACATTGAACCATTGGACGATCTTCATCATCCACAAGGCATGATTAAAGAAGCGCAGGATTTAGCAGCAGATGCTTTCGGAGCAGATTATACTTTTTTTTCTGTCCAAGGAACAAGCGGGGCTATCATGACGATGGTATTAAGTGTGTGTGGTCCAGGCGACAAAATAATCGTTCCGAGAAATGTCCATAAATCAGTAACGACTGCCATAATATTTTCTGGTGCAACCCCTATTTTCATTCATCCAGAACTAGATAAGGAGCTGGGTATCTCTCACGGTATCACACCGACGGCAGTAAACAAAGCACTTCACGCCCATCCGGATGCTAAAGCAGTATTGGTTATCAATCCGACATACTTTGGCATAGCAGCTGATTTGAAAGAAATCGTCAAAATTTCCCATTCATTCGATGTACCAGTATTAGTAGACGAAGCACACGGTGTTCATATCCACTTCCATGGTGAATTACCCTTGTCAGCCATGCAAGCTGGAGCAGATTTGGCAGCAACAAGTGTTCATAAACTCGGAGGATCGCTGACACAAAGTTCTGTTTTAAACTTGCGGGAAGGATTAGTCTCACATGAAAAGGTACAAAGCGTATTATCTATGTTGACCACCACGTCAACATCTTATCTTTTATTGGCTTCTATCGACACTGCCAGGAAACAATTGGCCATAAACGGTAAACAGTCGATTGACCTTGCATTAAATTTGGCAGAAACTATTCGCCGCTCAATCAATCGAATTCCTAACCTATATTGTGTAGGCAGAGAAATTCTAGGCAGTGATGCAACATACAGCTACGATCCAACAAAGCTTATAATATCTGTTAAGAATCTAGGCCTGACTGGGTACGATGTGGAAGTATGGTTGAGGAAGCATTATCGGATCGAAGTAGAACTTTCCGATATGTATAATATACTTTGCATTATAACTCCTGGAGACACCAATGAAGAGGCAAGCCTTTTGGTGGAAGCCTTGGATCAACTGGCTTGGGAAAGAAAGGAATATGCCATCCAAAAAAGTATTCCTGTCAAAATTCCGGAAATCCCCTTATTGGCGATGTCGCCTCGAGATGCCTTTTATGCGGAAACAGAAGTAATTCCTTTTCATTCTGCAACCGGCAGAATCAGTGCTGAATCGATTATGGTTTATCCGCCTGGCATCCCTATTTTTATCCCTGGGGAAATAATTACGAAAGAAAATATCATTTATATTAAAGAGAACCTTGAAGCAGGACTGCCTGTACAGGGATTAGAGGATGAAACACTTAATATGATCCGGGTCATTAAAGAACACAAAGCATTCCGGTAATGATTAAAAAAACTGCCTGATTAAATTTCAGGCAGTTTTTTCTTCTTATTCTTTTCCACAAGTCGGACATTTTCCATAAAGCGTAGATACTTTCTCATCCTCATAATGATCAATGATACACTGACAATCCTGACAAACGATCGTACCCATTAAACGTCCAACCCCTTTAAATTAGTAATTTTGTATTCGTTTTCATTATAATATCATAATTAGCGATTTTCAAGGGTTATATGTTACATTTTTATATAATTATGTCATACAATTAGGCATAATAAAACCCCATTGCAGTATATGCAATGGAGTTGGTTTTATTCCGGTGTTTCTAATAATTTCGGATCTATCGGTTCAAAACCTTTGTTTCTCAGACCTTTTACTATATCTTCCAAAGCATTCGCTGTCCATTCCCTATCGTGCATTAGCAAATTTGCTCCATTGCCAAGCAACTCGGTGTTGACCATGATATCAGCTATAGCTTCTTTTGTCATATACTCTTCGTTCCAATCATATCCATATGACCAGTTCATTAGCAACATTCCTTCTTCTTCCGCCAGTTTCTTCGAGTAGTCGGTATTCTGGCCGTGTGGCGCCCTGAAAAACTTAGGCCTTTCCCCAATGATATCTTCAATCAAGTCATTCAATTTTATTATTTCTTCTTTTTGTGTTTGTTCGTCTACCTCTCCCAGTGCCTGGTGATTAAAGGTATGATTTCCGATAAGGAATCCCATTTCATGGATTTTTCTCAATGTGTCTTTTTCCTCTTCAGTATCAAGAAAGTGGCCATTAACGAAAAATATCGCTCCGGCATCCAATTCGTTTAGTGTTTCAGCCATTTGAAGAGCATGTTCGTCAGGCGCATCGTCAATAGTCAAAAGAACAACTTGCTCATCGACTCCATCTTCCAGAGGTTTTACACGCCAGTTTTCTGTTAGTTCATACTTTGGCGAGATTTCTACTTCCGGGCTCTCTTGTTCTTCTTGTTCTTCTTGTTCTTCCTCTACATCCAATTCATCTGGTTGTCCGCTGGTTTCTACCTCCCCATCGTTGGATTTATCCGAATCTTCCTCTTTTACTTCGTTTGCATTTGACAACTCTTCTGAATCTGTTTCCGTACTGGAATCGGCAGCATTACTGCAAGCCGATAGGATAAACAGCCCTAACAGAGTCATAAACAAATATTTCTTCAAAAAAAGACCCCCTGATAATGAAAAAACTTCTCCCCTATTATAACGGAAAAATATTTATATTGTGACATTTTTTGTTAAATCATTGTCATATTTTAGATGTTTTGATTGCATGTGATTTCTTTCTGGTTTTGTTTATAGCCGAGAGGGTTTGGGTAGTAGATTATAATGTAACGCGCAGTTCATAATTTTGTATCTTTCAACTTGTTAAGGACATATTATAAACGCTTGTCGAAAAAATCACTATAAAACACGGCAAATCATTTTAAATTAGTCAACAATTATGTTTTAATACTTAAATGTGGCTTAAAATATCCTTATTTGAAAAATTAAACCAAAATGAAAGGAATGATATGGATGAATAGAATTACAAGAGTATTTTGGATTTCACTCGCAGTAGCAGTAATATTCATAGCCTGGGGTATCATCCCGGAATCTGTCCTTCCAAACGGAAACTTGGACAACGTTACAAGCATCGTCCAAGGATTCATTGTAGAAAAATTCGGTTGGTTTTACTTACTATCCGCTACAGGCTTTCTAGTATTTGCAATATTCCTCATTTTTTCTAAGTATGGGAATATCAAGCTTGGTAAGCCGGATGACCAACCGGAGTATAATTACTTAACTTGGTTCGCCATGCTTTTCAGTGCCGGAATGGGTATCGGCCTTGTTTTCTGGGGAGCGGCCGAACCATTGTCACATTTCCACACACCGCCTGATGCAGATATCACTCCGGGATCAGGAGATGCAGCACGTACAGCTATGCGTTACAGTTTCTTCCACTGGGGTTTGCATCCGTGGGGAATCTATGCAGTAATTGCTCTGGCATTAGCATATTTCAAATTCCGAAAAGGTGCCCCTGGGCTTGTCAGTTCCATATTGGAACCACTGTTCGGCGAGAAAATAAAAGGCGGCTGGGGAACACTTGTTGATTTCATTGTAGTTTTTGCGACTATATTCGGTGTTGCTACATCACTTGGTCTTGGCGCAATCCAAATCAGCGGAGGCTTAGCATTTATCTTTCCTGGTATTGACAGAACGATTTCCGTCCAACTAATTATAATTGGAGTCGTCACAGTGCTTTACCTTCTATCAGCTATGACCGGTCTTAACAAGGGAATCAAGTATTTAAGTAACACTAATATTGTCCTTGCCATTCTACTAATGCTGTTCTTGCTTTTTGCTGGTCCGACAAACTTTATCATGGACCTATTTACCACTTCACTTGGTAACTATGCCGCAAATATTACTGGCATGAGCTTCAGGTTGACACCATTTGATCAGAACAACACATGGATTCAAGGCTGGACGATATTCTATTGGGCTTGGTGGATTGCCTGGGCGCCATTTGTAGGTACCTTTATTGCCCGTGTTTCTAAAGGCCGGACAATCAGAGAATTTGTACTTGGGGTACTTTTAGTTCCAACTATTTTCGGTGCCTTATGGTTTTCAGTATTCGGCGGATCTGCCATCAACCTAGAGTTTTATGGCGGTCAAGACATCATTCACTATGTTAATGATATGGGTACAGAGGTTGCGTTGTTCGCAGTATTGGAAAGCTATCCTTTAGGCATTGTTATGTCCATCATTGCCGTATTGCTTATCAGTACCTTTTTTATCACTTCAGCAGACTCGGCTACGTTTGTATTGGGCATGCAGACAACAGGCGGCGGCTTGAACCCTCAAAACAAAATCAAATTTGTTTGGGGCATCATTCAGTCTGCAGCTGCAGCTATCCTTCTGTGGCAAGGTGGCTTAGAAACATTACAAACAGCATCTATAATTGCAGCTTTTCCTTTCGCAATCATTATGATATTGATCGTATTCTCGCTGGTCAAATCATTTAAAGAGGAAGCAAAGCAGATGGATTTGAGAAGGCCAAAAAATTAATACGACAAAAAACACCTCTTTTTGCTATTGCAGAAGAGGTGTTTTTAAATAGGAACTAATCCTACCGAGAATGCTAATCAAACTATTTTACAGTATTTTTCGCATATCACTCTCCTTTTTCATTTGTATAACATTTACGTAACATCGGCATATAATGACAAATTATTTGTTAGAATGTAAACAAATCTTGATAAAGGAAGGTGCCTCCTATCCATACAAAAAAATGGTTTCCATTTGTTTTCTTAGTCATGATTTTCTTTATCAGCAGCTGCAGTCATGAGAAACCTGTTGAAATTGTGGAATTCAGCCCAAGCGATTATAAGGTTCAATTCTTTTCAGATAAATCAGATCTTGAATTGGAAGATGAATACTTGAGTGCAATTCTTGATTTGAAAAATTCATACCCCTCTTTAATCAATAAAATAGAACTGAAGGAAACTTCAGTGTCAGCTATAAAAGCAGATTCAATCACCGAAACGCCTGCCCTGGTAATTACGAAGGATGGACAAACCATTACGAAACTTAGCGGACAGACTTCCAAATCCGATGTCCTTTCCGAATTAAAAAAAATAGTGGATGCAGAAAAAGCTTTGTAGGCAGCGCTACAAAGCTTTTCTTATTTCTATTTAACGCGATATCCCTTAGTCTTCTGGCAAGGCAGCCGGGTCATCAAAAAAGCTGTATCAGAAAGTCCTTTAGAGACTTCTGATACAGCTTTTTCCTATTTATCAAATATCTATTCTGTTATTACTTAGCAATGTGGATAGGAGTTCCCATGGCAACCTCTGCAGCTTCCATAACAATCTCTCCTAGAGTTGGATGGGCATGGATAGTAAGTGCTAAATCTTCCGCTGTCATACCAGCTTCCACAGCCAAGCCAATTTCAGCAATCATGTCACTGGCATTCGGGCCTGCAATCTGGCCACCAAGTACCAATCCATCTTCTTTTCTAGTAATCAACTTAACAAAACCATCGCTATCGTTCAGTGATAATGCTCGACCATTTGCAGCGAATGGGAATTTAGCAGCTGTTACTTCATAACCAGCATCTTTGGCACTTTGCTCGTCATGACCGACAGTAGCAAGTTCAGGTTCAGAGAAAACAACAGCTGGAATACCATTATAATCAATAGCTGCTTTTTCACCGCTGATCGCTTCAGCTGCAATCTTTCCTTCATAAGATGCTTTATGAGCCAATGGCGGTCCAGGTACGATATCACCGATAGCATAAATGTTCTCTACATTTGTGCGGCACTGCTCGTCAATTTTAATAATGCCTTTATCATCCATTTCGATTCCTACTTGCTCAAGGCCGATTTCTTCTGTGTTCGGACGGCGGCCAACAGTCACCAATACATAATCCGCTTCGATTTTTTCTTCTTTATCTTTCGCTTCATACGTAACAGTTACGCCACTATCAGTTTCTTCAACGCCTTTGGCCATGGCTTGAGTAACAACCTCTACACCTTTTTTCTTCAGGCGTCTTTTAACAAGGGAAGTCATTTGTTTTTCGAAACCACCCAAGATATCTTTCGTACCTTCGAGAATAGTTACTTGGGTGCCAAAGTTTGCATAGGCAGTACCCAGCTCAGTTCCGATATAACCTCCACCGATAACTACAAGCTTTTCAGGAATTTCTTCAAGGGCCAAAGCGCCTGTCGAATCAATTACCCTGTTGGAGTATTTGAAAGTTGGCAATTCAATAGGTCTTGAACCAGTAGCAATAATGCAATTATTGAATGTATAGGTTTGAGAGTTTTTCTCATCCATTACCCGAACAGTATTTTTATCGACAAAATAAACTTCACCTTTGACGATATCTACTTTGTTCGCTTTCAATAGTCCTTCAACACCTGTAGTAAGTTTGTTAACTACTCCGCCTTTCCATTCTTGGACTTTGGAAAAATCAACAGAAACATTTTCAGCTTTAATGCCCATGTCATCTTCCCCGTGTGCATACTCAACACGGTGTCCAGCCTGGATCAATGCTTTGGAAGGAATACATCCAACGTTCAAACAAACGCCGCCCAAATTTCCTTTATCGACAATTGTAACTTTTTGTCCAGTTTGCGCAGCGCGGATGGCGGCTACATAGCCGCCAGGTCCTGCACCAACAACAAGAGTGTCTAATTCAATTGGAAAATCTCCTACTACCATACTTTACGCCTCCATCATGATTAATTGTGGATCGTTCAACAAACGCTTGATCTGGTTCAATGCCATTTGTGCTGTTGCACCATCTACAATACGGTGGTCAAAGCTCAAGGATAGGGACAATACAGGAGCTACAACGATTTCTCCGTCACGAACTACCGGTTTTTCGGCAATTCGACCAATACCGAGAATTGCAGCTTCCGGATAGTTAAGAACCGGAGTAAACCACTGTCCACCTGCAGAACCGATGTTAGAAATAGTGCTTGAAGCACCCTTCATTTCATTCGGTCCTAGTTTACCATCTCTAGCTTTAACTGCCAATTCATTAATTTCTTGAGAAATAGCAAAGATAGATTTAGCATCTGCATTTTTCACGACAGGAACTAACAATCCTTTATCCGTATCAGCAGCAATACCGATATTATAGTAATGCTTTTGAACTATTTCATCTGTATTTTCATCGATAGATGCGTTCAAGATTGGATATTTTCTCAATGCAGAAACTAGAGCTTTAACTACATAAGGAAGATAAGTAAGTTTAATTTCCTGTTCAGCAGCAACAGCTTTGAATTTCTTACGATGAGCAACCAGCTCGGTTACGTCGACATCGTCGTGTAAAGTAACGTGTGGAGCTTTTGTTTTAGAATTCACCATTGCTTTCGCGATAGATTTGCGAATACCGCTCATTTTCTCGCGAGTTTCAGGGAATTCGCCGGCTGGTGCAGTTTGCTGAGTAGCAGCACTTTGTTCTTCAGGCTGTTGTTCAGTTTGTTCTTGCTGATCAGCTGTAGCAGTCTGCTGTCCACCGCCTAAATAACTGTCTACATCTTCTTTGACGATACGACCGTTTTTTCCGGAACCTTGGACCTTGCGGATGTCTACATCGTTGTCACGAGCGTATTTACGAACAGACGGCATAGCAATAATAGTGCCATTGTTTACTTCTTCGTCTGATCCTGTTTCTTCTTCCGTTTGCGTTTTTGCGGCAGGCTCGTTCTGGCTGCCTTCTTCCGCTGCAGGTTCAGAAGCTTCTTCCGTACTTTCTTCTGACTCATATCCTTCAGCATCGATAGAGATGATAACATCACCTACTACTGCCACAGTACCTTCTTCTACTTTCACATCTTTAACGGTTCCTTCTACAGGAGAAGGGATTTCTACTACCGCTTTATCATTTTGCACTTCACAAAGAACGTCGTCTTCTTTAATTTCGTCGCCTTCTTTGACGAACCATTTTACAATTTCACCTTCATGGATACCTTCACCGATATCCGGTAGCTTAAATTCAAAAGCCATAAATATTACCTCCCATCTCAGGTTCTATTAAAAGTTAACTACTTGATTTACTTTCTCTACGATGTCGTTGTAATTCGGCAACCAAACTTCTTCCGCTTGCGAGAATGCATAAACGGTATCAGGTGCAGTAACTCGAAGAACAGGCGCTTCCAAGTGCAGAATTGCTCTTTCCTGGATTTCAGCGATGATATGGGAAGCCATACCAGCTTGACGTTGAGCTTCTTGAACCACCACGACACGATTAGTCTTTTCCACAGATTTCAAAATTGTTTCCATGTCTATCGGCATAACAGTTCTTAAGTCGATTACCTCTGCCTGGATGCCGTTCTTTTCTAATTCTTCAGCTGCTTTCAGGGAAGAATGGACCATCGCACCGTATGCAATTAAAGTAACGTCGCTGCCTTCTCTCTTGATGTCTGCTTTACCAAGATCAATAGTATATTCTTCTTCAGGTACTTCCCCACGGAAAGAACGATAAAGTTTCATATGCTCAAGAAATACAACTGGATCATTATCACGAATGGAAGAAATCAACAATCCTTTCGCATCATATGGAGTAGAAGGAATGACCACTTTCATTCCCGGCTGTTGAGCAATCAACCCTTCTAATGAGTCTGCATGCAACTCAGGAGTGTGTACCCCTCCACCGAAAGGCGAACGGATAGTAATTGGTTGTTCAACCGTACCTCCTGATCTGTAACGCAATCGAGCCATCTGGCCATTGATTGCATCCATAGCCTCATAAACGAAGCCAAAGAACTGAATTTCGGGAACAGGACGGAACCCTTGCAAAGCAAGACCGATAGAAATTCCGCCAATACCTGACTCTGCAAGAGGGGTATCGAATACACGGTCTTCGCCAAACTCGGCTTGAAGCCCTTCAGTAGCACGGAAAACTCCACCGTTTTGTCCAACGTCTTCACCGTAGACAAGCACATTTTCGTCATTTTTAAGTTCTGTGCGCAAGGCATCAGTGATTGCTTGAATCATTGTCATTTGTGCCATGATTTACTTCGACTCCTTTTCTGTGTATTCTTCCAACTGTTCCTCTAAGTGAGCCGGAAGTACGTCATACATATTTTTAATAAGGTCTGTTACCTTTTGTTTTGGTTGTTCGTCTGCTTTTTTAATCGCAGCTTTGATTTCTTCTTTAGCTTGCTCGATCACTTTGTTTTCTTCCTCTTCTGACCACAGGCCTTTTTTCTCAAGGAAAGTACGGAAACGAACAAGCGGGTCTCTTTTTTCCCATTCGTTATCCATGTTGTCTGTACGATAACGGGTAGGATCATCTCCAGCCATTGTGTGTGGACCGTAACGATAAGTCAAAGTTTCGATCAGTGTAGGACCTTCTCCATCTACAGCGCGTTGTCTTGCTTCTTTAGTTGCAGCATATACTGCCAGCACATCCATACCGTCTACTTGTACGCCTTCAATTCCAGCAGCTACTGCTTTTTGCGCCAATGTCTTAGCTGCAGTTTGTTTTTCTACTGGTACTGAAATAGCAAATTGGTTGTTTTGCACAACAAAAATCGCCGGCGCCTGGTATGCCCCTGCAAAGTTAATACCCTCATAGAAATCACCTTGGGAAGTACCACCGTCACCTGTATATGTTATAGCTACGGACTTTTTGCCACGGCGTTTCATACCAAGAGCCACTCCTGCAGCCTGAGTATATTGAGCTCCGATGATAATTTGCGGACTTAGGGCATTGACCCCTTCAGGCATTTGGTTGCCGTGATAATGTCCTCTGGAAAATAAGAAAGCTTGATATAGTGGCAGGCCATGCCAGATCAATTGTGGTACATCACGGTATGCGGGAAGAATGAAATCTTCTTTCTCCAAAGCAAACTGTGTTCCCAGCTGGGAAGCTTCTTGTCCTGCAGTAGGAGCGTAGAAACCTAGTCTTCCTTGACGATTCAACGCGATTGAACGCTGATCCAAGATACGAGTATAAACCATCCGTTGCATTAGTTCCTTCAATTCTTCATCTGATAAATCAGGCATAGCATTTTCATTGATAATCTCGCCATCTTCATTCAGAATTTGAAACGTTTCAAATTGATTTTCGATATTTTCTAAAGTACGTTTCAAAATGACTCACCTCTTCCTTTCTCTTATCCTTTAAATTTTCCCGTAACTACGGGTAGGTTAGTAAGACTGAGTTTTGATAAGCCGAGCTTCTAGTCCGAATAAGGACTATCAGCCGTACGCAGCGGGAATTTTCCCTTTACCGTTTTAGCCTTCCCAAAAGATGAAAAAATCTGTACCATAATATAAAATACAATACCCTGTATGTATTTTTTTAATCTTGATCACTAGTAGCAAGAAACTGTTACATTTATATACATCAATTTGACTGGTACAATTTTCACTCTGATATTAGTTTAGCTCATCCATTTCCCATGGTCAAACACTTTAACCTGTATTTTTATTTATTTTTATCAAAAACTTTCATGGTTTCCTATATAAATAACTTTTTCTCAAGCCGTCTACAACCACCCTGTTTCATTTGAAACAGAGAACTGTATTAATGAATGGTTGACGACCCGCCTTAATTCCCAACAAAAAAAACTTCCCTTTAAATGGAAGTTTTTTTGTTGATTATTCTTCGGTTTCGCCCGATTCAGTTGCTTCGTCATACTCGACATCTATACCTGCTGCTTCATAAAACGATTGTTTCAATTGATTATATTGTTCCGTATAGTCGTTGAAGCTCTGGTTTGCCGAAATCACTTCGTCATATTGATTGTTGATCGTATCAATCTGCTTTCTCAATTCTTCCTCTTTCAGTTCTTGATTTTGGAGTAATTCGTATAAGGTTCTGTCTTGTTCAAGGGCGGAAGTGTAAGATTCATTCAAATCCTGATATGCTTGGTAACGATCATTCATAGTTGAGACCATTTCTTCCGCTTTCCCCTTGACCTCTTCTTCTTCCAGCTCGTCAACCATTTCTGCCGCTTTATCAAATTCCTCTTTGGCATCTTCAATGCTTTGCTTCTCTGTTTTCAGCTTCTCTTCGCGCTCATCGATAATACTTATTGCTTCTTGGGATAATTCTTCGACCTGATCGAATTCTTCCATTCCCAGGTTAATAATTTCATTATAAATTTCTTTCTCCCGTTGTTCCAATTCAACCAGGGGCTGCTGTTGTTCAGCAAAGGCCTCCTCCAAAGCGACAGCTTCTTCCAGATGCTCATACATTTGCTCAGAAGTCGATTGATTATTGCAAGCAGCCAGCACAAGTAAGAAAACTGCAGATATGTATGCAAATACTCTCTTTCCCAACACTTCTCCTCCTAACTCTTGATGGGTACCTTGTTTATGTATAAAATATGTACGATTACAATAATATAACAATTTTCGCAGATAATAAAGGATTTTCCAAGCTTTATACAACCGTTTTCTTTATAGGAAATTCCGGACTGAGAAGTGCTTGTGTTTAACGCAACAATTGAAGGAAGTTCTGTGTTAAACTTATATCAGTAAAAGAAGGCTTATAGGAGTGAAGAAGAATGATCACCATGAAAGATATCGTACGGGAAGGAAACCCAATTCTAAATAAAGTAGCCGAGGAGGTACCACTACCTGCATCGGCATCTGATAAAGAGACACTTGAAGAAATGCTTCAATACTTGAAAAACAGCCAAGATGAGGAAGTGTCTTCTAAATACGGATTAAGACCTGGAGTCGGCCTTGCTGCTCCACAAATCGGATTGTCCAAACGTATGATTGCCGTACATTTCGATGATCTGGATGACAAACATTACAGTTACGGTCTGTTTAACCCGAAAATTGTCAGCCATTCCGTTGAAAAAGCATATCTGTCATCTGGAGAAGGATGCCTTTCAGTAGACAGGGAAATTCCAGGTTATGTCCCAAGATATGCGAGAATAACTGTTAAGGCTGTCGACTTGGACGGTAATGAAGTGAAATTACGCTTGCGAGGTTATGCAGCAATCGTGTTCCAACATGAAATAGACCATCTGAACGGTGTTATGTTTTATGATTATATTAATCCGGAAAATCCGTTTGAAGCACCTGAAAACGCAAAACCAATCGAATAAATCGAGCAAAACACTGGCCGGAATGATTTCCGGCCAGTGTTTTTTCTTCCTATATATTATTGACTCCCACAATTCATTGACAGACCGGTCACTGGTCATGTAGCGGCCGATATCGTAAATCCTTTTATGGCTGCCCGACTATTCAGCCCTCCCTTGCCTGTGACTGCATAAGCAGCCCCATTCAGAAAAAACTACTACGAAAGCAGACGAAAAAGACTTACAAGATGGCACCTGATGGATTTTTTTCTATATAAAAGTGTGTTTCTATTTCAATATTTGCCAATTCATACTATACTATTAAGTAATAGGGATTGGATCGGATCGGTAAAAACGTTTTTGTTGCTTTGCTTTTTGTATAAGGAAAGGAGCTGTAAGCAATAATGTTAAAACGTTTGAGGGAAAAATTAAAGAAAAGATGGAAAGGTCTATTGGGACGCAAAGGTGTGCCCAGCACTTTTCGAAAATAAGATTGTCGTTGACCCATTACCGCGAATTGAACCACTAAATGCTGATAATAAATTTGCTATATAGGAAAAAAAACTGTAATAAAGAACATAAGGAGAGATATAGAAATGGTTTATAAAGTACTATATCAGGAACTCCCATACGAAGTTCCTGTAAGAGAAAGAACAAAAAGTTTATATTTTGAAGCTGAATCAGAAAGAGAAGTACGCAAAGAGCTTTCCAATCGCAATATCAACATCGAGTTTATCCAGTTACTTGATGCAGCACATTTAGACTACGAAAAAGAGTCGGAAGACTTCCAAGTGGAGAATCTATAATCGATGAAATTTGTTAAAAACGACCAAACAGCTGTCTTTGCACTCGGCGGCTTAGGTGAAATTGGCAAAAACATGTATGGCGTACAGTTCCAGGATGAGATTGTTCTTATAGATTCAGGAATCAAATTTCCTGAAGACGAACTTCTTGGAATTGATTATGTCATCCCAGACTACACCTACCTGGTGCAAAATCAAGATAAAATCAAAGGGCTGTTCATCACTCATGGACACGAAGACCATATTGGAGGCATCCCTTATCTCCTAAAACAAATAAATGTGCCTATCTATGCTGGAAAACTTGCGATTGGACTAATTAAAAACAAATTGGATGAACACGGACTTTTACGAAATGCTAAGCTTAACACATTTCAAGAAGACGATATAATTAAATTCAGAAAAACTTCAGTTACTTTTTTCCGTACCACACATAGCATTCCAGATTCCTATGGAATAGTAGTCAAAACACCTCCTGGAAACATCGTCCATACCGGGGACTTCAAATTTGATTTCACCCCGGTCGGTGAACCGGCAAATTTAGCCAAAATGGCTGAAATCGGTAAAGAAGGAGTTTTATGTTTATTATCAGACAGCACAAATAGTGAAGTTCCGGGATTTACTATGTCCGAACGCGTTGTAGGTGAAAGCATTAACGATATATTCAGCCGTACTAACGGCAGGCTGATATTTGCGACTTTCGCTTCCAATATCCATCGACTTCAGCAGGTTGTGGAATCAGCGGTAAGACATAATCGAAAAGTTGCGGTATTCGGAAGAAGCATGGAAGCGGCAATCACAATCGGTCAGGAGTTAGGTTATATACAAGCTCCTAAAGATACGTTTATCGATGCTCACCAACTAAACAGGTTACCTGCCAACGAAGTTACAATTCTTTGTACTGGCTCCCAAGGAGAACCAATGGCCGCTTTATCAAGGGTAGCTAACGGAACCCATAGACAAATCCAGATAATGCCTGGCGATACGGTAGTATTTTCTTCTTCACCAATCCCTGGAAATACCGTAAGCGTCAGCAGAACCATCAATATGTTATATCGAGCTGGTGCGGAAGTCATTCATGGCCCTCTAAATGACATCCATACTTCCGGTCATGGTAGTCAGCAAGAGCAAATGCTCATGCTTCGATTAATCCAGCCGAAGTATTTCATGGCTATACATGGAGAATACCGGATGCTTAAAGAGCATACAAAATTGGCCAATGCTTGTGATATCGATCCAGGTAATTGTTTTGTAATGGATAATGGCGATGTACTTGCCCTTGGCAAAGACAGTGCTTCGATTGCTGGTAAAATCCCGTCCGGTTCTATATATGTGGATGGAAGCGGCATTGGCGACATCGGTAATATCGTTTTGAGAGACCGTCGCATTTTGTCCGAAGAAGGACTTGTTATTGTAGTAGTAAGCATTGATATGAAAGAATTCAAGATAGCTTCTGGACCAGATATCATTTCAAGAGGCTTCGTATATATGAGAGAATCAGAAGACTTGATCAAGGAAGCTCAAAAAATGGTTTCCGGCCATTTAAACAAAGTAATGGAAAGAAGAACAACACAATGGTCCGAAATCAAAAATGAAATCACCGATACAATCGCTCCGTTCCTATATGAAAAAACAAAACGGAGACCGATGATCCTTCCAATAATCATGGAAGTATAAAAAAAACCGCCCTTCACAGGGCGGTTTTTTTATAGCATATTTTTAATCATCCTCAACTACCAATTGCTTTTCAAACCGCGATATATCTTTATCCGCGCCGATGACAATTAAAATATCTTCAGAACTCAACCTTTCATCTGCCATCGGAGAAACGTTTATCTCTTTAGCTTGTCTGATGGCAACCACGTTGCAGCCAAACTGGGCCCGGATATCCAATTCTTGCAATGTTCTGCCGCTCATCTTCCTTCCGGCCTTCACTTCAGCAATACTGTGGTCTTCCGATAATTCCAAGTGATCGAGTATATTATTGGAGATGATACTATGTGCAATCCTTTTTCCCATGTCTCTTTCGGGATGGACTACTTGATCGGCTCCCATCTTATTCAGAATTTTGGCATGATAATCATTTTGTGCTTTTACAGTGATTCTTTTGACCCCTAGTTCTTTCAGCATCAGCGTGGTCAGGATACTCGATTGGATATTGTCTCCGATTGCTACAATTACATGGTCAATATTTCTGATTCCCAATTCTTTCAACACTTTCTCATCGGTTGTATCTGCAATCACAGCATGTGAAGCGACATCTTTATATTCGTTTACTTTATCTTCTTCCAAATCAATAGCAAGTACATTCATACCTTCACTGCTTAATTCCCGGCATATGCTACCGCCGAAGCGTCCAAGTCCGATTACAGCAAAATCTCGTTTCATGATATTTCCTCCATCTACGATAAATCTTTCCTACCCGGATTTTAGTTACCGAGTTACAATTTCCATGATTAGTCTAACACATTTTGAATATAAATAGCGTGAAATGTCTCACTTTTTTCCTTTGACATAATCAGCATCGAACAAGAACATTTTCATTAACAAATATAATGAAGGAATTAACAGACAAAGACCTAGGATGAAACTTATTACCAAGGCTAACCCCATCGTTTCATGTGTGGCGCCTTCTTGAATCGTTACATATGGATATAATAAATATGGTAAATGTCCTGCTCCGTATCCAAAAAAGGCGAAAAAGAATTGGAACATAACAAATATAAATGCGGCGCCATAGTGTCTCTCTTGATAAATCAGCCATATTGCAACAGAAAAACAAGCCAAGGAGAGACCGAACATCCACCATAAATCAATTAAGTTTTGATAGTGTTCCATATTATGCTGACTTAATGCTATGAACGCTGTTAAACTGGCAATCATCGTAGGAAAACTCCAGATTAAGGCGTAAGACCTTAGCAGACGAAGTGCTGGTTGATCATCTGCTCGATCAGCATAATATGTCAAAAAGGCCGCACTGATAAATAACACAGAAACGATTGCCAGGAAAACAACACTCCATGAAAACGGACTTGTCAGCAATTTAGAAGTCATCAGCGATACATTGTCCTCCTTTACTTGAATAAATCCCCCCTCCGAGATGGTGAGTGCAGTTGAAAGCGAAGCAGGTATGAGGAGACCTGTAGCACCGTATAAAAACATATAAACGGGACTCTTTTTCGATCCATAGTTTTCAAATGCATAAAAAGAGCCTCTTATTGCTATCAAAACGATTGCAATACTGCCAGGTATCAATAAGGTTTGACCATAATAAAAAGCTGTATCAGGAAAGAAACCAACAAGCCCTACAAAGAAAAAAACAAAAAACACATTGGTAACTTCCCAAACCGGCGATAAATATCTGGAGATCAGTTGATTAACAATATGATCCTTTTTTGTTTGTTTCGCATAATAAGCAAAGAAACCTGCTCCGAAATCTACGGAGGCAACAATCAGGTAACCATATAGGAATAACCAGAGTACTATAATTCCGGCCATTTCATAACTCATTTGAAATCATCCTTTTTAGAGATATTCGGATATCGCTTTTCCAGTTCCAATTCGGCTGGATTATCTTTGAACAGTTTTCTTAGAACTCCTACCCCCATCACACCAAGAATCAGATAAAGTGTTAAGAATAAAAGAAACATCCAGCCAACATTGGGAGATGTTGTAGCTGCTTCGGCGACTTTCATGTAACCTCTCAAAATCCAAGGCTGTCTGCCAACTTCCGCGAGTATCCACCCTAATTCAATGGCAAGCATTGCGAGCGGGCCATTGAGGAAAATCAGCCAAAGCAATAGTCTGTTTTCTTCATTCCATTTCCGGATTCTCTCAAAAAGAAGGTAAAGCATAGAGATTCCCAACGCAAACATACCTATCATTACCATCCCATCAAACAAATAATGGATCCATAATGGAGGTGTTACATCCTTTTTAAATTCCTCAAGTCCAATTACTTCACTATTGAAGTCACCATGGGATAAAAAACTTAGAAACTTTGGAAATCTGATTGCATTTTCCACTTCGTTATTTTCATTCAAGGTTCCGAAGAAAATCAAGTCAGCACCTGCTTCTGTCTCGAAATGCCATTCATATGCCGCCAATTTCTCAGGCTGGTTGTTGGCGAGATATTTTGCAGATACATCTCCGGCAACAGCGGTTAACAAAGCAAAAATCAAAGTTGCCGTCATCGATAGCTTCAACGCTTTTTTGTGATATGGACTCGACTGTTTTTTCAGAATGGTAAACGCCGTAATGGCGGCCAATATTGCTGCACCTGTCAACCAGGCAGACGACACCACATGAAACACTTTCGCAGGGGTCGCTGGATTAAAAAAAGCTGCTATTGGATCGATTGCTGTTATCGTACGTCCCTCCAGTGTAAAACCCTGAGGAGCATTCATAAAAGCATTCACCACCGTAATGAACACTGCTGACAATGTAGCTCCTGCTACTACAGGTATAGATAATAACCAGTGGGTGTACGGATTTTTAAATCGATCCCAAGTATATAAATAGGCACCGAGAAATATTGCTTCGAAAAAGAAGGCAAAAGTCTCCAAAAATAAAGGCAGGCTGATAACATTACCGGCTATTTGCATAAAGGAGGGCCACAATAAGGAGAGCTGAAGTCCGATTGCCGTGCCGGTCACAACTCCAATTGCAACGGTTATGACGAAACCTCTCGCCCATCTTCTTGCAAGCAGCAGGTAGTGGGGATCCTGCTTTTTTATACCGATTAGTTCTGCCAATGAAATCATGAAGGGCACCCCAACACCGATCGTGGCAAAAATTATATGGAAGCCTAACGTCAAAGACGTCAACGCCCTGCTCATCATGACGCTGTCTTCAAACATCGATTATCACCTCAAATAAAGTATGTATTCAGTAAAAAGAGCAAGATTTCCAGCCTCAAGGTTTAGCGCGCTGCATATTGCCAGAGTGATAGCCAAACCAAGCGGGGAATCATATCTTTCCGCCTTATTTGCCTTAAATTTACCGCGGAAGTATGAATCTTGCCGGAAAAATAAAAACCTGCTTATTCCCAATATCCTTTCTCTTTAAGCTATAAACATTTCGAATAATATTTCTTTGTATAGATCGAGCAAAAAAATTAACGCATACAAAAAAATAGACCCGGCCGGAACAGCCATGGGTCTATTTTTGTATTCTATAAATCATTCAGCATTTGAAATTGAGACTTCACCAAGTCAAAATACTCTCCCCGTTTATCCATTAATTCGCGGTGATTGCCCTGTTCAAGAATCTTTCCGTGTTCGAGGACTATGATGTTATCGGCTTCCCGTATAGTAGACAATCTGTGGGCAATCATGATGGCTGTACGTCCTTTTAACAGCTTTTTCAAAGCTTGTTGAATTTTCACTTCTGTCTCTGTATCAATACTTGCAGTCGCTTCATCTAATATTAATATTCTCGGATCTGCCAACAATGCCCTCGCAAAAGATAACAGTTGTCTTTCACCGGCAGAAAGGATATTACCTCTTTCTTCAACTTCCGTTTCATAACCATCAGCCAAGCGCTTGATAAAATCTTCCGCTCCCACTACCCTTGCAGCTTGATATACTTCCTCCTCACTTGCATCAGGCCGGCCGAATCGGATGTTTTCCAGAATTGTTCCGGAAAAAATGAACGTATCCTGCAGTACTACGCTGATATTTTGCCGGAGGCTATCCAACTTTATATCTTTTAAGTCATGGCCGTCTATTCGTACGGCCCCCTTGGTCGGGTCGTAAAAACGACTGATTAGATTCGCTATCGTCGATTTTCCAGATCCAGTATGACCTACAAGAGCCACTGTTTCACCCGGCTTCATTTCAAGAGATATTTCATGTAATGCAATTCTATCTTCATCATAGGAGAACTGTACACGGTCAAATTCAATATGCCCTTTCATGTCCTTTAATTCAATCGCTTCCTTCTTCTCTACAACATTCGGCCTTTCATCCAAAAATTCGAATATTCGTTCCGAAGAAGCCATAGCTACCAATAACTGATTATATATTTGACCCAATCGGGATATTGGTTCCCAGAACATCCCCAGGAAAAAAGCAAACGAGACGAAGTCCCCGATAGCAATTCCACCGTTGGTCTCCCCCATTAAAAGCAAGTGGGCACCATAGGAGATGAGGATGACTGTACCAATAGCATTACTCATTTCGACGAACGGCCCGAAATAGGCACTTTTCTTAGTTGCCAGCCTTTCACTTTCAAAGTTGTCTTTGTTCACCCCGTCGAAGAACTCGGTGTTTTCTGTTTCTTGAGAAAAGGATTGTGTGATGCGGATGCCTTGCATACTTTCATTAAGATGCGAATTCAATCTGGATTTTTGAATCCTGACTTCTTGCCAGGACCTCCGTATATTCCTTCTCAGTCTTGTTGAAATATAAAACATTAACGGCAGGATGATCAATACAGCCAAAGCAAGTTTTGGACTCAGCACGAAAAGGATTACCACGATACCCAGCAGCATGACGGTATCCATCAACAAATTGATAATACCGTTAGTAAATAGTTCCTGGAGCGAATTAACGTCATTCAGGATTCTTACCAGAATGGATCCTGCCGACCGTTTATCGAAGAAATTGTGCGAAAGGTACTGCACATGGGAAAACAACTTCTTTCTTAAATCATAGATGACGTTTTGACCCAGTATATTTACCCACTTGATCCGGAACGTATTCCCTATATAACTGATTAAGTACAAGAGTGCAATCCCCAAAACCAAATAAGTAAGAAAACCAACATCTCCATTTTTAATTGCTACATCGATTGCTACCTTCCCTATTAAAATCGGTACTGCAAGACGAACCGCGGTAGAAATAAACATAGCGATGATCGCCCCGGGCACGAGGGTTTTTGCGTACGGCTTCAAGTACGTAAGCAACCTGGCCATCTGTTGCCAGTTAAAAGGCTTCTCTACAGCTCGGTCAAGGGGATAATAAAATCGCTTTAAGTGTCTGCTGCTATTATTGGATCCACTTGTCATATTCTTAGCCAAATTTTTCCCTCCTTATTTAGAAGCACTCATAATTTCTTCTTTATCCTGATATTGAATATCATAGATGCGCTGGTATGGGCCGCCATTGATCAGTAGTTCCTCGTGCCGCCCGCGCTCTACAATTTCCCCATCTTCAAGAACAAGTATCTCATCAGCGTGTTTAATAGACGAAATACGGTGAGCAATGATAAAAGTTGTCCTGTCTTTCATTACTTCTTTAAGCGCTTTTTGAATTTTGAATTCAGTTTCCATATCGACAGCAGACGTGGCATCGTCCAGAATTAGTATGCTTGGGTCGATGAGAATAGACCGCGCGATTGCAATTCTTTGTTTTTGTCCTCCAGACAGCCCCATTCCCCTTTCGCCGAGCATGGTGTCATATCCGTTCGGCATTTCCATGATAAAATCGTGCGCCTGTGCTCTCTTGGCTGCATCGATGATTTGTTCCATATCTGCAGCCGGGTTTCCGTATGCAATATTCTCTTTTATGCTTGTAGAAAACAGGAAGGACTCTTGCAGAACATAACCTATATTGCGGCGCAATGTCTTTAAATCATACTCTCTCGTATTGATCCCATCTACCAATACTTCGCCGGTTTCTGGTTCATAAAACCTGGAAATCAGCTGAGTGATACTCGTCTTTCCAGCACCAGTCGCACCCATTAAGCCTATCACTTTGCCAGGAGGGGCGTCGAAAGAAATATTTTTCAAGGCAGTATCATCTTCTTCTGCGTAAGTGAGGGTAACATCATTGAAGGTAACATGCCCTTTCAAACGGTCCATTTTTATCGGACAGTCCTGCTCGACTATATCTTCTTCCGCCTCCAAAATTTCCAACAGACGTTCACCGGATGCTTTCGCCTGGGAAAACATGTTGACGATGAACCCCAAATGCATTAGAGGTCCGAGTATATAACTTACCAAACTGAAAAAGGCTACCAATGCCCCTAAGCTGAGGTTGCCATTTACTACGAGGTACCCACCATATGCCAACAGGGCCACCATACATACGTTGCCGATGAACTCCATCAAGGGAAAATACCTTGCCCAAATATTGGAGGTCGCAATATAATTGTCTTTATAATTTACATTGTTGCTGGTGAATCTTTCAATTTCAAAGCCCTCTTTTGATAATGATTTGACTGTGTTCATACCACTGACATTTTCTTGTATCCTGGTGTTTAATTTCCCTAAAGACTTTCTGATCTTTCTGAATGAAGGATGGACCCGTTGGTCAAACTTATAGACTACAACACCCAAAAATGGCATGGCAGCCATAGTTACCAGAGCAAGCGGTATAGAGTAATAAAACATTACACTTAAACTGAAAACGATTAAGAGAACCACTTTTATCAATTCTTTGAGTCCGGCCGCCAAAAAGAATTTAAAACCTTCTACATCCATTGTCAGCCGTGACATCAAATCTCCTGTTCGCGCATTGTCATAATAAGTAAATGATAAACGTTGCAGCTTTTTGTACAAACCGTCCCTCAATGTGTACACAGAGTTAACCCCAAATAAGTCCCCCATATACTGCTGAAGAAAATTGGCAACACCTTTTACCAGCATAATCAGAATGAACCCTGCTGATAAATACGGAATCAAGTTGTATTGCTCGCCTAAAACTACATCATCAATGGTAATCTTCAGTATGATCGGATAGGTGAGTGTAATCGCTGTCACTAACATTACAAAAAACAGAGAAGTAAAAAAATACTTTCTAAAAGGCCAATAATATTGCTTCAATTTCTTGAATGTTTCCATCTGTTCCCCTCCCTCTAACAATTTGTCACGTATTTATAAATATATCGGGTTCCGAAATAAATTTCCACCCTTTCGACTTAATTTTTTAAAAATTTTGATACCTGTTTTTGCACATAAGAAAACCCCCTGTATTTGGATCGACAGGGGGTTCACAATCGGATAACTTATTTCACATTTTTACCAAGGACACGATTCACGCGTTTACGCAGCATTTTCATGCCTCCTCCGCCAGCTTGGAAATGGCGGAGATTTCCTTCTTCGTCGAATACATAATAGGCAGGTACATATTTATTTTCAAAGGCATCTGTCAATGCGTGCTTATTATCAACAAAGATGGATTGGGAAATTCCATGTTCTTCAGCGACCTCTTTTATCTTATCTAAGTCCAGGTCTTTTTCTGAACGCGGCATATGGACTGCAACTACATTCAACTCATCCTTATACTCGTCACGGAATTCATTCACGTTCGGCATCGCTTCCTTACAAAGACCACAGCTTACAGACCAAAAATGGATTAATGTAGGTTTGTCACCTACTAAGTCTGTCTTTGTAACTTCTCCATTCAGCCACTCAGTAGCGCCATCCAATTCTGGCATTGGTTCTCTTAGTTTCATTACGGTTCCTCCTTTAGCAGTAGGCTATTCGTTTTTTATCGCTTATAAGGTAAAAAAGGTCTAACACCGGGTGTTAGACCCTCTTTCTTTATTATAAAGTTTCTTGGCCTGGCTTCCAGTCTGCCGGGCAAAGTCCGCCGGTTTGCAATGCTTGCAGGACGCGAAGAGTTTCATCAACGTCACGGCCGATGTTGTTGTGGTTAACAACTTGATATTGAAGTTCACCTTCAGGATTGATGATGAACAAGCCTCGTAATGCAACGCCTTCTTCTTCAATCAACACACCATACTCTTTTGCAACTTTATGGTTTGTATCAGCGGCTAATGAATACTCAAGATCTCCCAATCCATTTTCATCACGAGAAGTGTTAATCCAAGCTAGATGTGTATGGATCGTATCGGTGGATACACCGATTACTTCTGCATCAAGATCTTCGAATTCATCGAAGCGGTCAGACATAGCAGTGATCTCAGTAGGACAAACAAATGTAAAGTCCATAGGATAGAAGAAAAGAACTGTCCATTTGTCATTCTTCATATTTTCTTCCAATGATACCTTGCCGAATTCTTTGTTTGAAAGCACTGCTTCCATTTCAAAACGAGGAGCTTGTTTACCAACCATACGTTCTGCCATTATAAATCCCTCCATAAAATCCATGTATTATATAGCAGGCCCATTCTTCACCATTAATTATCTTCTACCTCTTCTATGTAGAAACTACTGTTATTTAAGATATTTGTAAAAATCGCACATTAATGCAATTTGTCGAATGATGATGTCGAAACCCGCTAATTTTGATTACAGAACACATTATATAGGACCACGTAAAAACAGTCAAAAATTTAAATCGCGTTAGTTAAACTAATCAAATAAAGGAACATGAACCTTCTCCACCTACCTTGTATGCTAATCCTTTCCTGTTAAATCAAAAGTAGATATAATTTGATTCTTCAATTCTTTTTTTTTATCCTTAAGATTGAATATGAAAGGAGAAATAAAATGAGTTTATTCGAAAATTGGGATTTTGGTGAAACAATGGAATTGGTCCTCTATTCCGGGTTGCAAATCATTTTATTGATTATTGCATTCATGATTATTTCACCAATCGGGAAAAAGGTCATATCTAAGACCTTGTCTGGAGCCGGAAGCAGACAGAAGATTTCAGAAGGCAGAGCCAGAACATTGGAAAAATTGTTGTTAAACATATACTCGTATGTATTGATTTTTCTTTTCATTGTGATGGTATTCGGTATTTTCGAAATTCCGATTGGCCCTCTTCTTGCCGGTGCAGGCGTAGTAGGGCTTGCCATTGGTTTTGGAGCTCAAGGACTTGTCAGTGATGTAGTAACCGGCTTTTTCCTTCTACTGGAAAAACAAGTGGAAGTGGATGAATATGTAACAGCTGGCGGTTATGATGGCATAGTGGAAGAAATCGGTCTGCGCACCACGAAAATAAGAAGTTTTGATGGGACCTTGAATTTTGTACCTAATCGAGAAATTGTCGGTGTCAGCAACCATTCAAGAGGGACTATGAGAGCTATGGTCGATATCGGAATAAGCTATGATGACAGCATCGATGAAGCAATGGCGGTTCTTCAACGTATATGCGATGAGTACAAAGAGAATGATGAACGCTTTAAGGAAGGACCTGATGTACTTGGCGTTCAAAGCATCGGATCCTCGGATATTGTGTTGAGAATTCTCGGTCAAACAGAAAACATGGAGCAGTGGGGTGCGGAAAGAGATTTAAGAAAACGTATAAAAGAAGAGTTCGACGCAGCCGGCATTGATATTCCTTACCCACACCAGGTAAATATAAAAAAAGAAACGAATTAGAAAAAATGGGTCCCATATAAATGGACCCATTTTTTCATTTACTGAAAACGACTGTCAACTTGTTCGCATACTTCATCGGCCGTCATGCCGTGGGCATTTATCACCGAACCTTGGATAGCAGCATTGGACATTCCCATCACATCTTTATCCTGGCCGGAAATAACACAGCAATCACAGTTTTGAGCATCTTGCTCCTGTCTGAGCTCGACAAGTTCGTATCCTCTCTCCTGCAATGCGCCTTTAATATCTGAAAGAGTTCCTTCGATACCTATTCTTGGCACATGAACTACCTCCTTCATTATCTTTTTGAAAAATCATCTATATAATCCCCAGATAATGAATAGGTATGCAGAAAGGTATTACAATGACCTTATTGACTTTTCGACTACTAGAACGCCCACTTGCAGAGCCTCTTCTTTAGGGTCCAGCCTGCTGTGGTGTAAGCCATAATCAGAATCAACTCCGAGCCAGAACATGAAGCCTGGAATCTCTTTTAACATGTAACCGAAATCTTCTCCTGTCATTGCCGGTGCTGCATCCTGCCAGTTTATTCCTTCGTTCTTGACAATTTCTTTAAACTTATCTACATAGCTCGCTTCATTAAAGACTTGATAGTAATTGGATCCATAGTCAATCTCGATCGAACAGTCATTCGATATTTCAAAACCTTTGGCAATTCGTTCAATTTCCTCTTTCACTGTATCAATCGTTTCAGGCTGCAAAGTACGTATAGTTCCTTCAAGTCTGGCGTTTTCAGCAATAACATTTTGAACAAATCCTCCGGTGACTTTTCCGATAGTCACCACAGCACTTTCCAAAGGATCAATTCTCCTCGAAACGATTTGTTGTAATTGAGTGACAAAACTGCTGGCAGCAACAACCATGTCTTTCGTTAAGTGAGGATATGCAGCGTGCCCGCCTTTTCCATGAAAATCAATAAACAGTTCGCTCGTATTGGCAAAAAGCAACCCTTTTCTCGTAGATACTGTGCCTACGGGCAGCTCAGGTGCTACATGGAGTGCGAAAATGACATCGGGCCGCCACTCCTTGAAAATATCTGTATCGAGCATTGGCAGTGCCCCTCCAGGCCCTTCTTCCGCCGGTTGAAAAATAAACAGCACATTATCTTCTGCAGGTGATTGGGATAGAAGATGAAGTACACCAAGCGCTATCGTCATATGGAAATCATGTCCACATGCATGCATCCTGCCTTCATGCCTGGAAGCAAAGGAATACCCAGTATCTTCCTTTATCGGCAACCCGTCAATATCCGCACGGAACCCTATGGTTTTTTCTGGATTCGTCCCTGCCACTTTTACAGCTATCCCGGTTTTCCAAGTTTTCATTGATAGATGTTGCTGCGGCATTTCTTGAATTTTTCCCAGTAAATACTCCTGGGTTTTCCATTCTTTGAAACCGAGCTCCGGAATTTGGTGTAAATCTCTTCTTATTTTGTTAAGATCTTTCATAAGATTCTTCCCACCGTTCACAAACGTTTTTTGATAGAAACAGAGCAGGAGAAGATGTCTCCTCCTGCCCTGCTATCTTATTCTTCATCAAGCTTTCTTAATTCAGCTTTAATTTCTGTTTTGGATTTTGTCTGATCATCTATCTCTTTCAATACTTTGGCAGGTGTACCTGCTACTAAAGTATTTGGCGGTACGTCCTGAGTGACAATCGCCCCAGCTGCGACGACAGCTCCTGCACCGACAGTTACTCCTTCAAGCACAACAGCATTTGCTCCGATAACCACGCCGTCTTCAATCACAACCGGTTTAGCTGAAGGGGGTTCGATGACACCGGCAAGAACGGATCCTGCCCCAATGTGGCAATTCTTGCCTACTGTCGCTCTCCCGCCTAGTGTCACGTTCATATCGATCATCGTTCCTTCACCGATCACAGAGCCGATATTGATCATCGCACCCATCATGATTACACAGCCATCGCCAATTTCGACTTGGTCTCTGATAACAGCGCCAGGTTCGATTCTTGCATTGATTCCTTTTAAATCCAATAAAGGGATTGCAGAGTTTCTCCTGTCGTTTTCGACAACATAGTCCTCTATTTGTTCACTATATGTATCAAGGACACCTTTGAGTTCTTTCCATTCACCAAACAGTACACCAGTATTGCCTTCGACAAATGTCTTGATATTCTCTCCATAATTTATCTTTTCCAGCTGACTACCTTTAATGTAAACTTTTACCGGGGTAGATTTCTTGCTATTCGAAATGAAAGAAATAATTTCATTTGCATCCATCATTTTCATTTGTTTTCCTCCTTGGCTTTAAACTTCATTTCCTATTAACTTTATCAAAAGATGTTTATAGTACACAAGGAATAACTTACTACATTATTTCCTGTGAATAAAAAAGCCCTTGATAACTTTATCAAGGGCTCGAAATAATTATAAACTGTTTCACATATGTGTCACTTTGGTGCGTGAATAAACTTATTCAACTGCTTCAGAATTGCTCTTCTTGTAAGAATTCCGTCAAAGTAACCTTCTTCATCTGCAACACATACAAATGGATAATCAATGACTGATTTGAGTGCAGTGGTAAGCGTATCATCCTTGTGTAAACATGGGAGATCCGTATTCATCACTTCATGAACTTTGATATCGGACAGCCTTTCCATCTCAAACCGCTCAAGACCCAGTAAGTTATTGAGGATAATCGTTTTTCCGATTGTTCCTTGTAACTTATATGCGGCATCCAATACGGGAACCGCAGAATAGCCTGATTTGACCAATACAAGCAATGCATGTTCTAATGGATTTCCGACTTGTACATGTGCGACTTTTTCCGAAGAAATCATCAATTCGCCGACAGTAATGTCCGTCATTTCTTTACTTTTCGTATTCGTCATTTTATTAACACTCCTTTAAAATCCAGTTGAAGGAGTCCAATTTCACGCAATAATCCCACGTTCTATAATATCATATTCAGCACCGGAAAACTACGGTCCCTCAACCTAAACATGTCAGTGGCAATGAAAATAATTCCATAGCCCTGCATACCACGCCTTTATTTTACCTTTATATTGTCAGGTCAAACGTGTATAATAAAAGTTAAAATCAATTTATTCGAAAGGACGATAGTTTTGGCGCAAACCCATACTTTTACTAAAGGCGAGGAAATTGCTAATTCGGTCACCCATGGCATCGGAGCTCTGCTGAGCATTGCTGCCCTGGTAACTTTAATTATACACGCCTCTCTATACGGTACTTTCTGGCATTTGACGAGTTTCACCTTATTCGGTTTAACCATGGTCCTGCTGTATGTTTCATCCACATTTGTACATGCATTGCCCAAAGGAAAAGCGAAAGACATATTTGAAATTCTCGATCATTCAGCCATTTACTTTTTTATAGCTGGCACCTACACTCCTTACTTGTTTTTAGCAGTCGACGGCTGGATTGGCTGGACACTGTTCGGGGTTGTCTGGGGTCTTGCCATTGCAGGAACCATATTTAAATGTTTTTTTGTGAAAAAGTTTTTATTTGTATCCACAATAGGATATATCGTTATTGGTTGGCAAATTGTATTCGCATGGCAGATACTGGTCAAAAATGTGCCATATAACGGGATGCTCTTCTTGGTTATTGGAGGGCTCCTCTACACCCTTGGCTCCATTTTTTATGTATGGAGGGGCTTTAAGTTTCACCATGCTGTTTGGCATCTCTTTGTTTTAGGTGGTTCCATTTTCCATTTCTTTTCAGTAATCCTCTATCTGGGATGAACAATTTGGGTTCCGGTCGATGGAAGTCTTCAAAATTAGAAGACTTCCATTTTTTGTGATGTTCTTTTTATCAATTCAGTGAATTCTTATTGAAGTAATTGATTTTATTTATTAAAACTTGTAAATTGAATAGGATGTAGAGCAATACGATTAACTCCTGACGAAAGGCTTGGAGAAATTATGAACCGAAGATCGTTTTTGAAAAAGGCTCTCGCTTCTACACTAGGATTGTTGGGTTTAAGCGGTGGGACCTATTATTATGCAAGAGAAATTGAACCAAGTATGCTTACGATTCACAAGGAAACACTTTCTTCTAATAAAATACCAACACAATTGGATGATCTGACCATTCTTCAATTTTCAGACACGCATGTAGGCTTTCATTATAGCTTGGAACAATTGGAGGAATTGGTTTACGAGATAAATGCCCAGAGTCCAGATATTGTAGTTTTCACGGGTGATCTTGTTGATATGCCAAACGAGTTTCCGTGGGGTAACGGAATAATAGAAATTCTCAACAAAATTAAAGCACCCATGGGAAAATACTGGATATATGGCAACCATGACCATGGCGGATATGGAACAGAGACTTTATTGGAGACAATGGAGGCCGGCGGATTTTCTCTATTGCAAAACAGCCATGTGGAAATAGAGAAACAAGGAGCAGCTTTTACTTTAGCAGGTCTGGATGATTTGATGCTTGGCAAACCCGATTTAGAAGAGGCACTGAAAAATGCTGACCCTGACAATTACACCATGCTGCTTGTACACGAACCAGACTATGCGGATAATACGATTAACTACCAAGTAGATTGCCAGTTATCCGGGCATAGTCATGGCGGGCAAATTCAAATTCCCTTGATCGGATATATCTATACACCCAAGTTTGCCGAGAAATATGTAGAAGGCAAATACTTGATAGACGAAAAATTGGAATTGTTCGTAAGTAGAGGGGTAGGGACCACCAGGCTTCCTTATCGCTTTCTGTGCAGACCTGAAATAACCGTCTTTAAAATGGAAGCATCTTCCTGAGCAATTTTCAATGTTACAACTTAGATTAAACGGGTATTTATCCAATCGAACAAGCTCCACCACTCTTAATAATTCATATACTTTAACGAAAGATAATTTTCAGGAGAGGGGGAGCGTTTTGGATTACAACAGACATGTATTGCTGCCTTATGCTCGTTCACCTCACCAAGACCAGCGTTTTTTCCCTGGACCGGCCCTTCCATTTTTGACCGGTCTTGCGTTCGGTCCATTGCTGTATGGTGCTTTTCAACCAGGATATTATCCACCATATCCACCTTACCGGCCGAGACCGCCGTATTATCCATATGGTTATCCTTACGGCTATCCTAAGTGGTGATGGTATAAGCAAGCCTTTTGTGTGCAGGCTTGCTTTTCTTTTCCAGGAAATATTCATAAAAACGTCAGATAGTATTTCGATTAAGCATGTTTACTCATCTTTACACATAACTTCCATAGTATTTTTCAATATTGCGTGCTAAAATGATTTGATAGTAGACAAGTAGTTGGAGGTATAAAGATATGAGAAGAAGTAAAACACTTATAGGGCTTGCTTTGTCCCTGATGATGTTGGCAGCTTGCGGCCCTAATTATGATGGAGATTTTTCTTACGAAGTGCAATCATTTGAAGCTATTAACCAAGATGGCGAGAAAGTAACCAAAGAAGACCTTGACGGTGAATTTTGGGTTGCAGACTTGATTTTCACTAATTGTGATAGTGTTTGCCCGCCAATGACAGCCAACATGGCAAGATTGCAGGAAAAACTGGAACAGGAAGGCTTGGATGTCCGGTTGGTTTCCTTTAGCATAGACCCCGAGAATGACAAACCTGAGGTGCTAAAACAATACAGCGCTGAACGCGGGGGAAAATTCGATAATTGGGATTTGTTGACCGGCTATTCATTCGAAGATATAAAAGAACTGTCCATTAAGTCCTTTAAAGCCCCTTTGGAGAAACTACCTGATTCAGATCAATTTATGCATGTAACCAACTTTTATCTAATCACGCCTGAAGGCAACGCAATTAAGAAGTACGATGGCACTAAAGCAGCGAATATGGACACCATCGTGGAAGATTTGAAAAAAATGATGTAACAAAAAATAAACCATTATCATCTGCATACATACTAAGAGAGGAGAACGATTTATGGTTAGTAACCAGGACAGTATCAACCTTATCGCAAAAGCGTTATATACCGTTAACCGACATGCTAAATCAGCTCCTGATCCCAGACAATTATATGCCATGAAGAAACAGGCGATAAATAAACTAATAAAAGAAAAACAAGCGAAAAAAGTGGGACTTCATTTTTCGGAAAATCCCAGGTTTAGCCGGCAGTATTCGACCCTGCTTGTAAAGGTCAGTGATTATTATTTCCACATCCCACCTACAAAGTCAGACTTTAAAGAACTTAAACATTTAGGGAATGTTGACAAAGATTACCGTAATCCGAAACCCAACATATCTTTGGCACAATCTAAAAAAATACTCAGCAAGTATTTGGGATGGTCGAATAATGCTTCAAACAATGACTGGAACAGATCAAGACCATCCTCTTCTTACTATACTCCCTCTTCACTCGGTCAGTGGAACCGTCGTCAGAATCACAAGTAACTTCTTTTTAAGGAATGAAAAAACACCGGTAGATCCTTTCTAAACCGGTGTTTCTTTTTTTGTAGTTTCAAATTGCTGTATCAAAGGTATGAATAGATAAAAAGGAGGTTTATCATGACAGAGTTACAAGACTTTTTATATGAATTAAACCGTTACATGAACCAAACTTCTGTCCTGCAAGATTCCTACAAACGTCTTTCCGAAAATGAGAAGCAGCTGGTCTTGGCTCAATCGCCAAACGGAAGTTCACCAGATGCTTTATACAACCAATCGATTTCATGGCTGAATTCATTACAAGAGGAAATGGGAATTAAAGATGAAGAACCTTATTGATCATTGCAACTAAGCAAAAGACAATCATTCTTCAGGGAAGAATCAATACTCTAGCCTACTGATTCTTTCCTGTTTCTTTTCTGCAGCAACTTCAAGTATAGTTGGGGAGAAATATTGAGAGCTAGTAAATGTAAAGAAGCTATCTCATCTAACTATTCGTATGTATCGACATCCTGCTCTTAACAAAACCATACAACAACATACCCAACTTTAAGATGATTAAAGTAACTCCAAACAAAATAATACCAAGGTAAAAGCTTGGAATATCACCTGGAGCTTTTCTGGTAAAATAAACAACAAAAGATATTACTCCCATGCTCCCCCACATATAACTCATCAAGTTCTCCCACCTTAACATGATCAGTAATCTGATAATGGGCCGGACTATTAAGAAAAGAGCGGCCATCAAGAAAAATCCCGCCATCAGGTATAAATAGGTGTCGTTCAATCCCAATGTATTCAACTGTGCTTTCTTGATCCAAATAAGATCTATCAGTAACCAACTTTCCATAACTCACCTCCACACCCATTTGTTTCCATTATTCCCCTACCCTCTTACATTATATACTTCCAGCGGGAACTGCCTCAGGAAGTCACTTTTCAATCCACTACTTCGTTCCAAACCAAAGTTGCAGCTACTTTTATCAAGACGGCAGTCTATGATAATATCAGAACAGTTACAATTTACTTTTACTAACTTATACTTACAATAGGGATGTGGAGGAAAAAATGGAACACCTTTTAAACAATAAAGTAAAGAACATCGAGATATCCGGTATCAGAAAATTTTTCAACATGGTTAACGGTAAGGAAGATGTCATATCATTGACTATCGGACAACCAGATTTCTTCACTCCGGATGTAGTGAAAGAAGCCGGCAAACAAGCTATAGACAACAACCAGACCACTTATACACACAACGCCGGACTACTTTCTCTCAGAGAAGCGATTTCCGGTTTTGTCAGTGAAAATCACGGATTAAACTACAAGCCTGAAGAAGAAATAATCGTCACTGTCGGTGCATCTCAAGCAATCGACATTGCTCTGAGAACGATTGTAAACCCGGGAGATGAAGTTATTTTGCCTTCCCCGGTTTATCCGGGGTACGAACCATTGATCAAGCTTGCAGGCGGTGTACCTGTCTTTGCCAAAATCAATCAGACCAACTTTAAAATCACTAAACAGATAATTGCCGAGCACATAACTGAACGAACCAAATGTATCATTCTTCCCTATCCCTCCAATCCCACAGGAGTTACATTGGAAGAATCCGAATTAAAAGAAATTGCTGACTTGCTTGAGGACAAGGATATCTTCATTCTTACCGATGAAATTTATAGTGAACTTGTATATGAGCACCCACACAAATCAATCGCTCAATACCAGCAAGTCAAAAATAAAACAATTGTTATAAACGGACTTTCGAAATCACATTCGATGACGGGATGGAGACTAGGATTCCTGCTTGCTCCGTCATGGATTTGCCAACACATCCTAAAGGTTCATCAATATAACGTTTCTTGTGCGTCATCTATCAGTCAGCATGCAGCCCTTACAGCTTTGACAACTGGAAAATGCGATCCTCTAAGAATGAGAGAGAAATACCGAGAACGCCGCGATTATGTATTTGACAGGCTTACTGAAATGGGAATATCTGTTGATAAACCGGATGGGGCTTTCTATTTTTTCCTTCCTGTCTCCTTAGAAGGATGGAGTACATTTGACTTGGCTGTAAAGCTTGTCGATGAAGCGAAACTTGCACTCGTGCCCGGTGATGCTTTCGGTGAAGCCGGGAAAGGATTTCTCAGATTATCGTACGCATACGATATGACAACCCTGGAAAAAGGATTGGACCGGCTGGAGTCTTTCTTGGTGAATCATTGCCATAACGGTTAGGTTCGACTAAGGGTAATTCCAACAAAAGGACTGGCCCCAACTTCGTCAAAGTTGGAACCAGTCCTTTTCCTGTTATATACCGTTATCATGGTGACTTGCTGTCAACTGTTTGTTGTCTGGTTTTATTTGTTTCTTTGTATCATAGAGGTTCAGAAGCTGATCGAGCTCCTGGCTTATGGATACAGATTCTGCACTTGAAAAGCCTTTTTTCAAGGCAACCTCGGTCATCTTATTTCTCAGAAGTTCTATCTTGACTAATAATAATTGTGTATCGTTCATTGGCTGCCGGGTTACCCCCTCTCCAGCGCGCTAATAAATGCTGATATAAAATTGCTTTTCTTGTATCTGTATGTGTTTGTCCGTCTAAGAAAGTCATCCCTAACAGCTTGATATACTTGATAGATTTTCCCGCGAATATTCATTGAGAAGAACATCCAGTTCCTGACTATGCTGCACTGTGATCAAACTGGTAAATCCGTAAAGGTTTGCAACTTGAATCATTTGCTTTCTCTTATCCCGAATCTTTTCCTGTAAACTTTTCTTGTCGACATCTGCATAAGGACCTTCCATTTAGCTCCAAGACCTTTCTCGTTTTTTAAGTATGAACGCTAATGATTATGCCAGACGTTCAATGGGAAGTAAAGCAAATCGCAAAATTAGACAAAATTTTTAAACAATTTATGATAAAATCCACCTATTAGAGGATATGAATTAGACAATAACCATATCAAAGTCATTAACTTGCACAACTTCATGAACGGGAAACCCATATTAATCTGAGAAACACCGGAAGGTCAGAATAAATCATCTGACCCACCGCGGTTGAACAAGAATAAAATGACCAAAGGTTTAAAGGCAGAACTCCCGGGTGACCGATTTCAGCCCAAGGGAGTTTCCGGCCTCTAAACCTTTTTTAAGCATTATCGAAAATACAATAGCCTATACTTCCAACTATAATCACCAAGGACACAATAAATAGAATGACATCCATCTAGATACACCTCCCAGTCCCTATTCTATAGCCTTATTACTCTTTAATCAATACAGCAATAAATTGCCCCTGAACAACCAGGTCTATTTCCTTTTTCTCCTTCTATCGGTTTTTAGGTATGTATATAAAACTAATTATGATAAACTTAGTTCTGATTACGATGTTTAAAAGGAGCTTTTTTCCATATAGAAAGAGGGTGCATCAATGTTCCATTGTCCATATTGCGGAAGTATTTCAAAAGAGGACGAGCTTTACTGCATAAAATGTGGAAAAAAACTTCCCGGAGATATGTTCGACAGAAATCCATCCAACAAAAAAGATTATCGAATATGGTTTATCCCATTATGTACTTTGATTATAACGATAACAGCTGTGGGAGCATATTATTTATTTCTTCAAAATCAAACCAGTAAAGCACAGTCTGCTTTCGAAAACGGGGAAGAAATGTTGTTGTCGGGAAAGTTTCAACGGGCTTCCCGTCAATTCCAGGAGGCGTTAGAGAGTAAAAGCGACTTTCCCGCCGCCAAAGAAGTCAAAGTGTTCACGGATAACGCTCTTGATGCCGAAGAACATATAAGCAAAGCAGTAAAACTCACGAATCAACGAAAATTCCAGCAATCTTTAGAGGAACTGGATGCCGCAGAAAGTTTGTTGAAAAATTACCATGGAGAGGCGGTTGAACTGCTTCTTACAAACATAGTCGATCAGCGGACAGCTACGGAAATGGAATTATTGAAAAGTGAGATGGATAAAGATCCCTCCATTGAAGAGCTGAAAACACTGCTTTGGCAGGCCGAAGCTATAAAAGATGAAGAAGCAGCATCTATTGCCGAAATTATTAGAGACCGTATAGTTTCTTATATCTATTCTACAGCCAGTGAACAACTATCCCAAAAACAATTCACCAATGCAAGAGATATTGTGGAAGACGGTCTTCATTATGTACCTGAATCAAGTAAATTGGAAAGTCTTCAAACAACTATCCAAAAAGAAAAAACAGCTTTTGAAACGGCACAACAAGATAGAATAGAACAAGCGATTACAGCAGCTGAAAAAGAAAAGGACCGGAATTTAAATAACGCAGTCGAAATTGAAAAAGCGAGCGTCGAGCGAAACCAGCAAAACGAGATCGTAGTAAATGGAAATATTAAAAGTGTGGCAACCGTACCTATTAATTCAGTTGCGGTTGAATATTCTATAATGAATAAAAAAGATGAAGTAGTGCTGACAAATGAAGTATATGTCTTTCCTGATACCATTTATCCTGGCGAAAAAGGCAAATTCGAATTCACCCATTATGAACAAGATAGTGGGCAAAACGCCTTAAAGATAGAAATTGACAAAATTAAATGGTTTCTAAACTAAAAAATGCTATGGAGTGAGAAGATGAAGAAATTGCATTCGCTTCCTATTCTCATATCGGCAGCTGTAATTATGATTGGGATCCTGGGTATATATCTGATTTATGACCATTGGGATAATAAACAAATCAACATGAAAAATACGCTGGCCCAGAAGGTGTCGGAAGAAGAAAATGCTGTGAATTTAAAATCGATTATCCATGAATCGCAAAAAAATGTCGTCCAGATAGAGGCTCTTACTTCTACTTCTGAAAAGGCGGGATCTGGTTTTCTTTATAATAAAAAAGGAGACATCATCACAAATGCCCATGTTGTGAAAGATGCAGATACAATTTACGTCAAAACATCCAATGCCCATACTTATACAGCTGCATTAGTAGGAATTGGCGACGAAACAGATATTGCCGTAATAAGAGTTCCACAATTGGCAAACCAGAGTCCCGCTCAATTGGATACAAACTTCAACGCGGAACTTGGGGACGAGATTATTGCCGTCGGCAGTCCGCTTGGATTTCAAAACTCGGTCACTTTGGGAATTATTTCAGGAAAAGGCAGGACTTTTTCAATAGATGGATATAATTATGATAATGTGTACCAAATTTCTGCCCAAATCACTAATGGCAATAGCGGCGGACCTCTTATTCACAGGTCCAGCGGCAAAGTTGTCGCAATCAATTCCGCAGGTTCAAAAGAAGGCGGACTAGGTTTCAGTATACCAATTAGCCAGGTGATCGAAACGGCTGCCGATTGGTCAGATTCAGCCGTCGATAAAGAACTCGATTACAAAAGTCCAGCCATGAAAGCTGCTCACACGGACTTGGAAAAATTGGAAGAGAACGGAAAGTATATTATTGATTATTTTTTTGAAAGTTTGTCGATTAGAGATTATATCAATGCATACTCCCTTCTCGGAAGTGATTGGCAAAACGACACAAACTATCAGAAATTCCGTGAGAACTATATCCATATCCTTGAAACAACTACTCATGAAATGGAAATAAAGAAAAATGACGAGAAAGACCAGTTAAAAATAAGTCTTAAAGTAGACCATTTAGAAAAGGAATCCAATAAGGACACAATCGAGAAAAGCTACCTGTATCGGTTTACAGTTGGATATGAAAATGATCAAGTCCGCATCCTGAAAAGCAGCCGGGAAATTGCATCTTCTTAAAACAGTAGTCGCCAGCCTTTATTTGTGAACAAGCCCATTTTTGTGCAATATAGGCAAAATGTCCATACATAACTTAATCGCAACCCATATATTGAACTGTAAACGTTCAGGAGGTGAGTATGTATGTACGGATCTTATGGTGGTTACGGCGGATATTGCGGAGGATATGGTTATGGCAACTCTTTCGCTTTGATCGTTGTACTGTTTATTTTACTCATCATTGTTGGTGCAGCTTTTTACTGCTAATCATCCAAACACCGAAAATAAATAAACCCTCGGAGTAATGACACTCCGAGGGTTTATTGTTAACCAATAATTATTTTCTCTTTTGGATACCGGTAATCTACAGGATTATTGCGATAGAAAGTAAACAAGAAAGTCAATATTCCTATCCGGCCCATAAACATCAAAACCATTAGCACACACTTGCTGACGGTTGATAGCTCTCCCGTAATTCCCAGCGACAAGCCCACCGTACCGAACGCAGAGCAAACCTCGAAAATTATTTCCGTCAAAGAGTATGGTTCAGCGATAGTCAAAATAACAGCAGCCGAAAACACTGTCAGTATAGCCATTAAAGTAACCGCTACAGCTTTATACAAGTCTTCATCATATACTTCCCTATTGAAGATATGAATTCGGCTTTTTCCACGGGCGAACGTCAGAATAAAGATGACAACTAGCGCAAATGTTGTTGTACGTATCCCTCCGCCCACACTGCTTGGAGAGGCTCCGATGAACATTAAAGCAGCCATGACAAGATGGTTCTGTTCTGTCAACAAGCTTACATCCATAGTTGACAACCCTCCGCTCCTAGTTGTTA
Source organism: Sediminibacillus massiliensis (assembly GCF_900156915.1). Taxonomy (GTDB): domain Bacteria; phylum Bacillota; class Bacilli; order Bacillales; family Amphibacillaceae; genus Sediminibacillus_A; species Sediminibacillus_A massiliensis. The sequence continues at coordinate 909,143 of NZ_LT732535.1, forward strand.
CGGATTGAAACACGGAGTAGAATAATGATTCATGCCACGACTTTCCTGCAAAGAAGTTATTTATATCAAGGAGATAAATCATTATGCTCCCCAATACTACAAGCAATAGAAATGTCAAAGTAGTCAATTTCGTGAACAAACTGAAACGGACGAATCGCCGCTCTTCCGTTTTAGAAAAGAGATATTCTTTTACCTCTATCAGGACGGGGAAACCGATGGCGCCTAAGATAATAAGCAATATGTTGATAAATTGGACAAAGTAGTCATCTTTAAACAAGACCAGAGATTGCCCTGTAATGTCGAAACCACCATTGGTGGTAGCACTTATCGCTCCAAAGAAACCTTGAAAATAAGCTTCACCTACAGTTGGAAAATATTGAATGAAGTATGTACCAAGTACAATGAACCCAATAAATTCGATAGTTAAAATCACCAATATAATTTGCTTGATTAACCGGACCATCCCTTCAAAAGACGTTTGGTTGTGATCGGTCATTATCAACCTTCTCTCTTTGAGCCCGATTTTTTTTCCGAAAATCATCCAAATCACGGTCCCCAAAGTCATAACCCCAATACCGCCCAATTGCAGGATCAACGCCAAGAGAAATATTCCGGTGGTACTGAACGTATCAACAGTCGAAACAGCCGTCAAACCGGTTACACTGACTGCACTCACGGCTGTGAATAGAATGTCAATAAACGAAACATTTACTCCTTCCTGATGTGACACAGGAAGTGATAATAAAACAAATGCCACCGTCACAGCAATGCCATAAAACATGACAATTAACTGGACAGGAGATAATTTGTTAATCCAACGAAAATTAGGATGCCTTACCCTCATATACTTGCTCCTTTACCGAGTACGAGTTACCAATGATGGTCATATTATATCATTTATTAGCCAAAACTCTTGTTCAATTATAAAATGAACGATGCCAGGCTTTTTTTGACAGAGTTTCTAAAGGTACACTTAATCATATTTCATAAGTGTAGTCAATACAGAATCTGAAAATCCTCTTCCCAACCTTTTGAAAACATGCTATTCTGAGAAAAATCCCAATATAACTCCTTCTATATGTAAGCGCAACCAATGGTAGTGTTCTTTAAAGAACATAGCCAGATATGATAAAGGAGAGGTTTAATGCTAGATAACAGAATTATCCAAAACTTAATAAAGATTGTTGGTGATGAGAATGTAGCAACAGACAACGCTTCCCTACTTTCCTATTCCTATGATGCTACGCCTAATTTCCAGTCATGGCCGGATGTTGTAGTAAGTCCAAAAACAACCGAAGAAATAGCTGAAATTGTAAAATTATGCGCCTCGCATAATATCCCGCTAATCCCAAGAGGCTCCGGAACTAATTTGAGTGCCGGAACAACTCCTTTGTATGGGGGGATTATATTATTAATGAAACACTTGGACAAAATTCTTGAGATAGACGAAGCAAACTTGACTGTAACCACTCAACCAGGGGTTATCACTTTATCTTTAATGGAAGCTGTGGAAGCTAAAGGCTTGTTTTACCCACCTGATCCCAGTTCCATGAAAATCTCTCAAATTGGCGGAAATATAAATGAAAATTCCGGAGGATTGAGGGGTCTTAAATATGGAGTTACCAGAGATTATGTATTGGGATTGGAGTTCGTGACTCCAAGCGGTAATATTGTCAGAACCGGAGGCAAACTTGCCAAGGATGTCGCCGGCTACGATTTGACTGGATTAATGGTCGGTTCAGAAGGCACCTTAGGTGTTATAACGGAGGCAACATTGAAGCTTCTGCCCAAACCGGACACAAAGAAAACACTCCTCGCTTTATTCACTGATATAGACGCCGCTGCCGAAACCGTGTCCAAAATAATAGAAAATAGGATTATACCCGCGACCCTGGAGTTTTTAGACCGCGCCACTCTTCAGGCTGTAGAAGAATATGCCAAGGCTGGTCTTCCAACCCATGTAGAAGCTGTCCTCTTAATTGAGCAAGATGGAAAGAGCGAACAAGTTGAATCAGATATAGAGCAAATTTTAATACTTTGCAGAGAACAAGGAGCAGTTGAAGTCAGAGTCGCAAAGACCGTGGAGGAAGCAGAACAGCTAACCACCGCCAGGAGAGCCGCCCTTTCCGCATTAGCAAGGATAAAACCTACCACTATATTGGAAGATGCTACTGTTCCGCGTTCAGAAGTCGCAAGAATGGTGAAAGCAATCAACATTATTGCCGATCAATTTCAGGTAGACATATGTACGTTCGGCCATGCAGGCGATGGCAATCTGCACCCGACTTGTCTTACAGATGCCAGAAACAAAGAAGAAATGCAAAGAGTGGAACAAGCTTTTGAAGCCATTTTCAAAAAGGCAGTAGATTTAGGTGGAACAATCACTGGAGAACACGGGGTCGGAGCCATGAAGGCACCGTACCTCCACTTGAAAGCCGGGAAACATGGTGTCACCACGATGAAAGCGATAAAGCAGGCATTCGATCCCCAAAATATCATGAATCCCGGAAAGCTATTTTCAGATTCTGACAGGAAGCGTGTGGTGATCTCTAAGACATGAATACGGATAATTCACAAATGCAGGCGGAATTTAAAGAAAGAATGGACTATGACGACTTGATGAATTGTATGAGATGCGGTTTCTGCCTTCCCACCTGTCCCACTTATATTGAATCGGGAAATGATGAGACCCAGTCGCCAAGAGGAAGAATTGCCCTTATGAAGGGTGTTGTCTATGGTGAAATCGAGTTGGATAGTGAAGTCAAGCGCTCGCTTGATATGTGTCTGGGCTGTAGAGCTTGTGAACCTGTTTGTCCTTCGGGCGTAAAATATGGCCAATTGCTAGAACAGGCAAGAGATATCATTTATCAAAATCAACAGCCATCCTTCCCTGTGACAGCGCTTAGAAAGTTTGTATTTCACCATTTGTTTCCCCATCAAGACAGAATTATCGGCTTGATGAGTTTACTAAGACTCTATCAAAAAACTGGCATGCAGAAACTTGCAAGGAAAACGGGCTTGTTGAATCTCCTGTTGCCGGAACACCTACATAAGATGGAAAAAATACTCCCGGAAATCCCTTCTAGAACCATGATGCGCCACAGGCCACACCATATACATCCAAGTAACAAAAAAAGGCGGAAAGTCGCTTTCTTTTCAGGTTGTCTGATGAATACCATGTTTCTTCCCATCAATGAAGCTACTCTGAAACTTCTTGCTTATGCAGACTGTGAGATCGTAATCCCAAAACGGCAAAATTGCTGTGGGGCCTTACATGGCCATGGTGGTGAAAAAGAGATAGCCAAATCAATCGCAAAACAAAACATACGGGCTTTTGAAAACGAAGAAGTTGATCACATCATAACAAACGCCGGAGGTTGCGGTGCATTCTTGACAGATTACACAGAATTATTGAAAGACGAAGCAGACTGGAAAAACCGGGCAAGCCGGTTTTCAGATAAAATTACTGATATATCAAGATTATTGGTCGACTTGGAACTTGATAAAGAACTTTTAACAATAGAACCCCGGATCGTTACTTACCAAGATTCATGCCACTTAAGGAATGGGCAGCATACTATCCGGGAACCTAGGAAGCTGTTGCGTTCTATCGAGGGAGCTGTTTTCCACGAAATGAAGGACGCTGAAAGATGTTGTGGTTCAGCAGGGATTTATAATATAACCGAGCCGGAAATGTCCATGCAAATTCTTGATTATAAAATGGAGCAGACAAAAGCCACAGGGGCAACAGTCATTGTAACGACCAATCCTGGCTGCCTGTTACAAATGAAACTCGGCATAGAAAAAATGGGGTTAACAGAGCAGGTAAGTGCGGTACATCTTGTTGAATTATTACTTGAAGCCTATGAAAATGGCCTGAAAAAATGCCCTAAGAGAAAATAAAAGATGACGGGATCGTTCCAATAATTAAGCGATCCTGTCATCTTTCAATCATTAATAAGTACTTCTTAATGATATCACATATCCTTTTGTCTTCATTTATGTTGTGTCCATATCCATTTAAAATCATCGGTTGAAAAATCGGCAGGTACCATTCATATTTTCTCATATCTTGTTTGCTGATGAATGACTGACTTCCTTCCCCTTTGATCACCAATACAGGAAATTGAAAACCGCTCAAAGCTTCCCAGAATACTACGTCATGAGAATCGTTCTGCAAAGCCTTGGCAACTTTATAAGAGAGCTTCGCTTTCTCTTTGCCACTTCCCGGAAAAGGAATATAGGAATACTGGGACAGCCATTTTCGGGAAAGAGTTTTATGCAATGCAGGATAGTCGCCGATTATCATTCCTTTAATAGCAGATTTATTGCTCAAGGCATACCCAAGCATGTAGCTTACCCCTCTTGAAAAGCCATACATGGCAATTGCCTGTAAACCCGCATCTTTTGTAACCGCTTCCATATCTTGAATATGGTCATATAAAGTATAGCCATATTTGGGTCTTGCGCTCTTTCCTCTCCCTCGATAGGAAAGAACAACACAGGGATGGGGAGATAGTTTTTCTAGCATCCACTTATACTCATCTGCTGATTCACATAAGCCCGGCAGAATTAGCAACGGAACCTTAGTTGTGCCGAAATCACCATTCATTAAATAATGGACAGCAACCCCTTGATTATCTACCCATCGTTCCTCCAAAGCAACCTCCCCCTCCGATGTTTCATGTTCTGCTTTTCAAGACAACAGTACATACAAGTATATATCCGTGCCTTGCTGCCTACATTCGATCTTTGAAAGCATCAAGTAATTCGTCACCTTGATAACCTTCTTCAATCAATGCCTGAAGTGTCTTTTCAATTTGATCTCTTTGCAGATCAACCAATGTTCCGATAAATAATACATTCATATGTTTGTTTTCCAGGTCATTGACTTCGACGATGGTAGCCACAAACGTTGCAGGCTGATTGCTCGGTTTCGTAATCTTAGCCTGCAGCATTAACTTATCCTTTTTATCAGACAACTCATCGAAATAAGGTTTATAGGAGTGATCGAGATATGCTTCCAACATCCATTGATTTTTTTCATCTTCCCGATTAATGATCAATCCATCGAGAAGTGGTATATTCTTCTGCTGAATGTCTTCTTTTCTGTCTTCTAAAACATCAAGTGAAATCAATTTAAAAGTTTTCATCTTGTTATCCTCCTATATAGGACATTTCGATCTTCTTTCGTTTTAGAGGTTTGCCTTCTTTTCGTTCATCTGAGTATCGGTCTTTACGCCGGGACCAAATGCTGATGATTTCCATCATAAGCTGGTTATCGCTGACCTCGTCCCTCATTATCTTACGAATATCATGACCCTGTGAGGCAAATAAACAGGTATATAACTTTCCTTCTGCAGAAAGCCTGATTCGAGTACAACTACTGCAGAAAGAATCCGTTACAGAAGAGATAACACCAATCTCCCCTCCCCCATCAACATAACGGTATCTCGAGGCCACTTCCCCATAGTAATTTGCTTCCACTGCTGTCAGGGGCATCTCCTGATGGATTTGATCAATAATATCTTTCTTGGACATCACTGTTTCCATATTCCATCCGTTATGATTCCCGACATCCATAAACTCGATGAACCGGAGGATTACGTCTTTACCCTTAAAGTACTTTGCCATCGGCAAAACCTGGGTATCATTCAGACCTTTTTTAACCACCATGTTGACCTTTACTTGTAAACCGGCTTTCATGGCTGCCTCGATTCCCTTCAGTACGGGTTGTGATCCAGTTCCCCGTCCATTAATTTTTCCGAACTCTTCATCTTCGATTGCATCAAGACTTACGTTTACCCGGTTCAAACCGGCCGCTTTCAACTTTGCTGCTTTTTTCGTCAGTAAAACAGCGTTCGTAGTCAAGGCTATATCCTTTATTCCATCGATTTGGTAAAGTCTTGCTATCAATTGGTCGAGATCTTTCCTAAGCAAGGGTTCCCCACCTGTTATCCTGATTTTTTCTGTACCCAATCCGGCAAAAATTTCGGCCAGCCGGACAATTTCATCAAAACTCAAAAGTTCATTTTTAGTTAGAAAGGGGTAGTCTTTATCAAATATTTCCGCAGGCATACAGTATGTACACCTGAAATTACACTGGTCAGTCACAGAAATCCTTAAATCCTTTAAGGGGCGTTTAAAATGATCAGTTATATATTGGTTGTTATTTTCCATGCCTTATCGCTCCTCAGTCAATTACACTAACGCAAAAAGTTCACTTTATCGTTCCAAAGGACTTCTGGCCTTCAAGATTGTCTATTAATAATACACTTACTTTGTCACCAGCTTGATACCCTCTCGTACTGCCTGGAAGAATCATCAAAGCATTGGTAAACGCAAGGGATGTTACTACTGCCGATTTGTCCATCCCGACCGGCTTCACCCGAATTTTCCCGCCCTGAAAGTCAATCGCACTCCTTACAAAGCGTGTGAATGGATTAGGTTTTGGAAAATCGATTTCCAATTCTGCCTCCGCCATTTTGGCATATGGCTTTTCCTCTAACAGAAAGGACCGGAGAAGCGGCCGTACAAAAAGTTCGAAGCCGACATAGCATGCAGAAGGATTACCAGACAGCCCAAACAGCAGCTTTCCGTCTTTTTCAGCAGCAGTTGTAACACTGCCGGGTCTCATACCAACTTTATTGAAAAGCACTTTCGCTTCCATTTTTTTATAAATATCAGGCAGCAAATCGAAGTCGCCTACAGAAACACCTCCTGTGGTGACCAGGAAATCCACCTCTTTCCAAGCCTTGTTCACTGCTTGATAACTGGTTTGGAAGTCATCTTCTAGTTTACCATAGTACTTCACTTCGCCTCCAGCCCTACCTATTTGAGATGCAATCATGTAAGCATTCGAGTTTCTGATTTTCCCAGGTTCTAATTCTTGATCCACATCCAATAACTCGGAACCCGTAGCAAAAACGCCTACAACCGGCTTTCGGACAACTTTAACAGTTGCATACCCAAAAGTGGCCAACAATGCCTTGACACCCGGATTGATAATCGTCCCTTTCTCAACTAACTTCTCATTCGCTGCTGTTTCCGAACCAGTAGCGATTACATTCTGTCCTGGCTCCATTTTTCTTTTCAGTGACATATAATCTTTGCCTTCATCGGTAAAAGAATTGCATATCTCGAACATTGCAACACAGTCAGCATCCTGTGGCAATTCCGCACCAGTCATTATTCTTACTGCCTGTCCGGGTTTTAATGAGCGACTCGCCCTCGAACCGGCCCCAATTCTTTCTACTACCTCAAAGACTGCCGGCGAATCCTTCGAAGCACCTTCCGTATCTTCAGAACGGAAAGCAAATCCATCATATGGAGATTTGTTAAATGGTGGAATCGGATGCGTTGCGATGATCTCTTCCGCCAATCGTCTGTTATCAGCCTGTTCCAATGACACGATTTCGGTATTCCCCTGAATTTTTCTATCCATTACTAGATCCACGGCTTTTTCCACCGGGATTGGCTTTCTTTTCTCCACCATTTTTCAACATACCTTTCTATTCAGCCTTTTAGTAAAGTTTAACAAAAACAAGAAAGCTGTAAAACAATCTGAAATATTGGTTTTATTTCAATATTTCCAGGGTATTTTACAACCAAGCAAACAAATTGACCCGAACATATAAAGTTATGTCTTTCTCTGCAAAACTAACTCAGACAGACAATAAACAATTTTGAAGAGGTGATTCCTTTGAAAGAAATAACTTCCTATCAAATTAATTTAAAACATAAAATGACCACCCAAGAAATAGTGGCATTATATCGTTATGCTTCAAAAAGCAGCCACGATATTTACTTATACCAACAAGACCAAATTGCAGATACTGCCAACTTTCCTAAGCTTATGTCCTTTTTCCTGGTAGCATCTGACAAGCAGCCGATTGTCGTGATTATCGATGGCGAAAATCCGAATGAAGTATATAAAGACTTCAGCGAACTATTGCGCAGCAAAGTGGAAAAATCAAAAATGCGCAACCACCATACCGTTAAGAGCAGTGGTATATCTATCGTAATCTAGTCGAATGTTTGATAACTTCATTTGAAGTTTATCATATATAATCATCCTTTTCTCCATCTTTTCTCGGCAAAGACCTCTGGTAAAAGTGGTCTTTGTTCTTTTTTCGTGATAATAAATTACCGCCTCTACTTGCAAATAACCGATACCTTCAAACATTAGGTTAATCTTACTCAACTTAAAGTTAAAGCCGGCCTCTTCATGAGAGGCCGGCTTTGATCATGGTACTAATTTACTTTTTACGACGTTCCACTTCTTTCTCTAATTCATATATGGAAATTATCATCTGTCTTCACCTCTTATATTGATTATAAGAGGCGTACCGATAATTCAATACGACACAGAGCAGTAATTATTTTCGGTCTTTGGTCCGAATGCAGTTTCCAACTCTTGAAGGAATATTCCCCCAAAAAAACTTTCCCACCAGCTGAAGGTGGGAAAGTCCTTTTGGGTAATCTATACTTCTTTAACTTTATCAGCCACTATATAATATACATTGCTGGACAAGCTGCCTGAGTTCACCTTGAATCCAGTATTCTGCAGTTTGTCTTTTAAAGCTTCCGACGGCAGACGATCATCCAATGGAGGTCCATCTTCGTCTTCAGATTGCTCCCATTCCACAATGACCAATTTACCTTGCTCATTAATGACGCGGTGAATCTCCCTCGTCGCTTTGTCTAAATCATCTGTCTGATGAAAGGCAAATGCAGCTAAACCTCTCTGAAAAGAATTATCCGGAAAATTCAAGTAATCTATACCGCTGGGCATCCGGTCAATGTTGTTCAAACCTTGATCTCTAGCATTTTCTTCCAATATTTCCAACAGTTCTTGATCTAATTCTACAGCCATCACTCTGTCTTTTGTTGCTTTCGCAAGCGGTAATGTTAGACGTCCGCTTTGTGCCCCCAACTCAATAATTTTTTCATCTCCCTGGAGATCCAGTAATTCGATCACTTTATCGAACGGGACATTTTCTTGCAAATCCATCAATTGTTCAGCTTTCTCATGGGATGAAATTTCTCTTGCCATTACTGATTCCCTCCAATCAAATTTAATAGTATATTGCCTGTTTAAACCAGTTCAAAACTACCAGCACTCTTCCATCAATATTTTTCCTTCTATGAAGTCAACTGTTTTTACGTTTATTCACTTTTTTTTCAATATACGTGCATAAATCGCCAATAGTCGGAAATCTCTCAAATTCTTGGTTGTCAGGCACCTCATCTTCAGGCAAAGGTGCCAAATCCCAATATTGAACCAACTCTGCAAAAGTTGCATTAAACCGTTCTTTGTTTCCTCCGTATAAAATATATAAATCTGCTTCTGTTGTAAGAAATTCACTGGTGCTGACTAAGTCTGTATTAGCATATTTATATACATATTTAACTACAGTGAGATAAATTTCGTAGACAATGCCCTTTTCATTGGCTATTTGCTTCAATCTTTTTTTCGTTTTAATTTTATCAAAATCAATAAGCTCTCCCATGTCCAGCACCTTTCCTGTAATTTCTTCTTTTTAATTAGGTTATTACAGAGATCAGGCTTCTTTTAGATAATTCCACTAATTGGATAAAAAAAAACTTTTATTATCAGAAGAAGGCTGGATTGGGGAGTTAGACCGTTAATGGTCAATAGAATAGGAACATACGTTGGAATTCCCTGATGAAAAATCCGATATCGGATTCTCTGAAAGTCACAAAAAATGATAAGCAAAGAATTCTCCCGTGTAAGATTGCGGAAAGTACCTTGCTTATCATTCTCGTTTCCGAACATTTTTCAGTCATTCAAAAATAATTTCCCTTTCTGCTGTTATTTCATTTAGTTCACCATCTACAAAAAACTGACATTTGATATACAAAGTGTAGCTGCCTTTCCCAGGCGACTCGAACACCTTCTCACCTTGCGGATAATATATGTTCCCTGGTTTCAATTCTTTCTGGACCGGACTTCCAGTGAAATCATGCCCTTCCCTATCGACTGAAGCGGAAATCAGAGGAGTGCGGTGCTCTACTGTTATTGCACTGTTCCCTCGGTATTCCAACGACCTAAGCACTTGAAAACCCTTTTCCCTCTCTTCGGCTCTCACATGCAATATAAAATCATCTTGTTCTTTATGTACTTTAACAGGTTCTTTCAGTTTGGCTTCGGTTGTTTCTGCCAACATATAAACAGTACCTCCGCCCACTAATAGGAAAACAAGCAACATGACAAGAACTCTTTTTGTCATAATTTCTCTCCTTTATAACAATCAATATTTAGAATTTTACATTTTCAAATAATAGACGATTCAAAAATGGAAAAAGTTTCATATTTTTGAATTTATTTTATCATGATTTAGAAAACATAAAAACGGGAACTTGTACATTAGTTTTACTTTGGAGGTGCAAATGATGGAAAAAACCAGCATAACAAACACTAATATAGAAACGAGTCGCATCGGGCTGGGTACATGGGCTATCGGAGGTACTCAGTGGGGCGGCACCGACGAAGATCAAGCGGTGAAAACAATCGAAGCAGCTTTAGATAAGGGAATCAATCTTATTGATACAGCACCAGGTTATGGCTATGGTAAAGCAGAGGAAATCGTTGGTAAAGCTATCAATCAGAACCATCACAATCGCGGAGATGTGGTCATATCCACTAAAGCAGGCATGAATTGGACAGATGAAGGTGATTTCTTTCGAGATTCCACCAAAGCAAGGATCCACCAAGAGGTAGAAGATTCTCTTAAGAGACTAGGAACGGATTATATCGATCTGTACCATATTCATTGGCCAGATCCGTTGACACCGATTTACGAAACGGCGGAAGCTTTGAATTATTTATATAGGCAAGGCAAGATAAAAGCTATAGGAGTAAGTAATTATACAACCGAACAGATAGATGTATTCCAAGAAGCTGCTCCCCTGCATACGATCCAAGTGCCGCATAATTTATTCGAAAGAGACAGCGAAAAGGATATCTTGCCCTATGCACATGCTCGAAATATTACAGCACTTTATTATAGTTCACTAACAAGAGGTATGCTTTCCGGTAAAATCCATCAAGAAAGCGAATTTACAGGAGATGATATCAGAAAATCGGCCGATCCAAAATTTCAAGGACCGTACTTTCAAGAATATCTTCAAGCTGTAGAAGAGTTGGATGATTTAGCTCAAGACCGTTTCGGAAAGTCGGTTGCACAGCTAGCGTTAAAATGGAATTTACAGCAACCAGGCAATAACATAGCCTTATGGGGAATGAGACATCCGGAACAATTACAACCATTAAACGGACTGTGGGATTTTGAGATAGACAGTGATTCCATGAAAGATATCGACGAAATCTTGATGAGAGTCATCAAAAAACCAGTAGGTCCCGAATTCATGGCTCCACCAGACAGACAAAACATTTAAAATTATTCAAATGACCGGGATAAACCTTATCCCGGTCATTTTTTATGAAATTTTTTATCTGTATCAGTGGAAATTTCAGGAAGGCATATTTAAGGAAAAGTGGATTAACCTATAAACAACTCAGCAGCTGGACAACTGTTTTCAAATACTTACTGAAATACGGCCTCTCGAAACGTTTCCGAGTTTCTTCTTAAGAGGCTGTCTCTTAGGTTAAATGACTTATCCATTCTCTAACGATTCAGACTTTACTCTTGCTAACTATACTACGACCATACAAGGTGATGCTCAATGAAAAGATTAATCGAACCAATAAGAATTATATCATTTGTTCTCTTGTTTGTTTTATTGGCAGGTTGCAATACCAATGAAAAGGACAACAGGACTGCCATAAAGGATCCCAATTACGACCTTACACAAGTCAACAGCCTCCCAGCTGTAAATCAAGCTGTAGCTAACGAGGCCAAGGAGGCTGTGCTGAAGAAAGGCCCCATTATTGGAGCAAGAAGCGTTAACACGGATAAGGAATTATTGATAGCCGTGGAAGTGAAACAGATGGACAGGTTCCGTTTAAAAGAATTAAAGAAGGATGTTAAAAAAACATTAGAAAAAAAATATCCAGAGAAAAAAATCGAAGTAAGTACAGACAAAAAACTATTTATCGAAATCGATAAACTGGAAAGCAAAATACAAAACCAGAAAATCGACAAAAAAGAGTTGAACAAAAGGTTCAAAGAAGTAAAAAGCTTAATTAATGATGAAGCATAACAAGCGAGGGAACAGAGATGGCAAATAACAAGAAAAAACAAAACAACTCCGCCGAAAAGCACTACCAGGATTTTGCAAAGCAGAGAGAAACAAAACGACCGGTATTAAAAAACTGTATAAAAGCGTTTCTCATCGGAGGATTTATTTGTGTTATCGGACAAGCGATTTCCACTTTTTACATTTACTTCTTTCATTTCACAGAGCAGAATGTCGGGAATCCAACTGTAGCAACCATGATATTCCTTACAATGTTGTTAACTGGTTTTGGGGTTTATGACCGGATCGCTCAAGTTGCCGGTGCAGGGACAGCCGTGCCTGTGACAGGATTCGGCAATGCAGTCATATCTGCAGCAATCGAACACAAAGCAGAAGGGTACGTATTGGGCGTCGGCGGGAATATGTTCAAACTCGCCGGTTCTGTCATCTTATTCGGTGTCTTCTCCGCGTTTGTAGTTGCATTGATAAAAACCATACTGATTCAATGGGGGGGATTATGATGCTGACAGGCAACCGGACTTGGATATTCGATAATAAACCGGTAATCATCTCAACTGGGACTGTCGGCGGTCCTTTCGAAGCTGCTGGCAATATACCGGATGATTTTGACCTTCTTCATTCCGATTTATATATGCAGCAGGACTCATTCGAAAAAGCGCACAAAATATTGCTGGAAGAAGCATGTCAGAAAACTATTGAAAAAGCCGGCATCCAAAAAGAACAGGTGAATTTTTTTATCGCCGGTGACTTGATCAACCAGATTACCCCGACAAGTTTTTCAGCAAAAACGCTGGGGACTCCTTATTTTGGCTTATTCGGTGCTTGTTCTACATCTATGGAAGGTCTAGCACTGAGCGCGTATATTGTCAATTCACAAGGAGCCGATTATATCCTGACCGGCGCTTCCAGCCATAATTCAGCTGTCGAAAAACAGTTCCGTTATCCGACAGAGTATGGAGGTCAGAAACCGCCGACAGCGCAATGGACCGTGACAGGTGCCGGAACTGCTCTCATCGGCCGGCAGGGAAATGGACCACGAGTGACTTCCGCTACAATCGGCAAAGTTATCGATATGGGGCTTACCGATCCCTTCAACATGGGAGGGGCGATGGCTCCGGCGGCGGTGGACACGATAGAAGCGCATCTTTCTGATCTAGGTTTAGCGGCAGATCATTATGATTTAATTATCACTGGCGATCTTGGACAAATCGGCCGGCAAGTTTCATTTGATTTGTTAAATGAGCATGGAATAAATTTGCCGAGCAATAAATATGTGGATTGCGGTCTTACCATCTATACAAAAGATCAGAAAGTCCATGCCGGCGCAAGCGGAGCTGGTTGTTCCGCAGTGGTCACATACGGCCATTTTTTGAAACGGATGATAAAAGGTGAGTTGAACCGTATATTGGTAGTTGCGACCGGGGCTTTGCTCTCTCCTCTTACAACACAACAAAAAGAATCGATACCATGTATAGCCCATGCAGTGGCAATCGAAAATGGAGGTGAAAGCCAATGATTTTCTTGTGGGCTTTCATAGTTGGGGGTATTATCTGTGTCATCGGCCAAATAATGTTTGATGTATTCAAATTGACTCCCGGTCACACGCTTAGCATTTTAGTGGTTCTGGGAGCATTGCTGGATGGTTTTGGTCTGTATGAACCCTTGATCGACTTTGCCGGTGCAGGAGCTACCGTCCCTATTACAAGTTTCGGCAATTCCTTGGTTCACGGAGCAATGCAAGAAGCCGAAAAACACGGGCTGATCGGTGTAATAACCGGGATGTTCCAAGTAACCAGTGCAGGTATCTCTGCCGCAATCATTTTCGGAATGATCGGAGCGATTCTTTTCAAACCCAAAGGATGATCAAAAAACTCAGGCAGATGCCTGAGTTTTTTTTGATCAACCAATTCTTAGTGCAATGTTGCCGAACTGTTTCGCCTCTTTAAGATAATCGAAAGCGTCCAGAGCCTGGGCCAGATCGAAACTTTCCGCCAGGACAGGCCTGATTTGATGTTCTGTGATGAAATTCAGCATCTGTCTCAATTCCTCGCGACTTCCCATAGTGGATCCGAATAACTTATATTGTCCATAGAAAAATTTCCTGATGTCGATTGTTATCTCATCTTCGGTAGTTGCTCCGAAAGTGACGATTTTGCCTCCTTTTCTCAACACGCCAAGCGACCTGTTGAATGTGGCCCTTCCAATACTTTCGATCACAAGGTCAATTTGTTCCGCTTTTAAAGATTCTACCCAGTCACTGTTTGTGTCAATCGCAACATCGGCACCGATCTCAAGAGCCTTGTTTCTTTTCGACTCACTCCTGGAAGAAACTATTACCCTTGCACCTGCTGCTTTGGCAAACAGAATTAGAAATGTAGCTACTCCGCTTCCCGCTCCAGGAACAAACACCGTTTCACCCTTTTGGATTTCCCCTTTAGTGAACAACGCACGAAATCCTGTCAATGCCGGGAGTGCCAATACACCCGCCTCTTCCCATGTAAGATGCCCAGGTTTCCTCTCGATATGATCACTGTCTGTGACTATGTATTCAGCAAATGTCCCATGGTCCGGCATTCCTAAAATCTCAAATCCCTCTGGAGGTGCATCGCTGTTTTCCTTCCATCCCAGTCCAGGATTTAAAAGGACCTCATCACCTACAGTGAATTTCGAGACACCCTTGCCAACTTCTGTAATTATTCCAGCACCATCTGACCCTAATACCAATGGTTCAGGGTTATCTCCCCTTCTGTTCGGGATATTCAAGTCCCGATGGTTTAAACCAGCGCATTTCAATTTTATTTTCACTTGCCCTTTACCGGCCAATGGCTCATCAATGTCTGAATATCTCACTTCTTTCCCTACATGTACAAATGCTTTCATTATTTTGCACTCCTTCAAGATAGTTGATTGCTGCCCCAGCTGTCTTCCATCCTCTTATCAAACTGGTTTCCTACATTCCATACATCCATCAACGCCCGGCAACATGAGCAGCAGAATCGTTCATTGTCAAAGATTATCGTATCATAGTTCAGACATTCCTCTAAAACAATTGATATCAATCTGTTGGAACATATTTCTCCTCCTGGGGATGGTTTGACAAGTTGATAAAAGAAAAAGAAACCCGCCATATACCAATGGACGGATTTCAACTATCAAATCTTAAAACAGAATCAACGCTAGCAGTGTAGATACAAACAAGCCACTCACTACAGGCACGAAATTCTTCCGGACAAGTTCCATCACTGGTACCCCGCAAAAACCGGCTATGGCAATTAGAGATGACCAGGCGATAATCGTTCCACCCCCCGTCCATATCGACCCCATCTGCCCTATAGCTGCAAGAGTAGATGGATCAATCGTTCCATCAGCCATGGCTCCAGATAGAGCACCAGTAAGAGGGAGACCGGAAAAACCCGATCCATCCAGCCCAGTGATTATACCGATGACCAATATGCTGAAGGCTGCAAGTACAGCACTTTCCGGCAGATAATCCTGTGTGGATTGGACGAGATCAAACAAAAACGCAGGCGGGTTCCCATCCGCAATAGACAACACGCTGCCAGAGAAATCGGAACTTCCCAGAAAGAAGAAACCTGCTATCGGTATGACTGGCCCCATCGCTTTAAAAGCAAACACAAATCCATCTGTTATATGATCACCTATATAATCGAGTGCTTTGTGTTTACCAAAGGCGATCGTAGATAATAAGAGGAGGACTACAGCCACTCCACCGATAAATGCTGCCCCATCTCCGCCTTCGAATCCTCCCATCCTTCCTGAAGTGAGCTTCGTCGAAACCATATAAATCATCACGGTCAACATGGACAAAGGGACAAGTACTGCAAACACTTTACTCCACATAGGTCCGGTTTGTACAGATTCGTGACGCTTTCCTTTATCCACACCTTGCATGACGTTCAGTTCTTGTTCGATCAACGGGTCGTTATTCGACCGAATATATCTTCGATTCAAAAGATAGGCAAGACCGATAGCGACCACCCCTGTGATTAACGAAAGAGCTAACGCTTTATCGACCAAGGCGGCCGTGTCTATTCCAGCAGCTTTCGCAGATAATTCAGGGGCCACCTGTATGACATAATCAGAAGACAAAGCCATCCCCTGACCGGCCAGAGCAACAGCTATGGCTGCTACTATTGCCGGAAGACCGGACCGGATTGCAGCTGGCACTAACAAAGCACATATCAACGGCACTGCCGGAGTCGGCCAAAAAAACAAGGAAATCACATAAGTGACACCAATCAGGACAAAAAAAGAAATATGGCCGTTCACCATAACCTTCTGGATGGGCTCGATCATTCGTTTGTCAGCATCCAGGTCTTTTAGCGAATGTAGTAACGCTACCATGAAAGTTATAATTAAAAAGATGTTGAACAATTCTTTGGCAGCCACCAAATTAGCGTTGAAAATTGCAGTAAAGCCGCCGATTACACTGCCCTTATAGACCCATGCTACAATAAAAGTTCCCAACAACGTCGGCAACACTACCCCTTTACGAAAAACCATGGTAAAAATGATCATCAGCGTAAACAGGCCGTAAAGCCAATGGGAGATCGTTAACTCCATATGAAAACCCCCTTATGTCTGGCTATTTTGTGTTATAGCCTATGCACAAGAGGGATAATAGGTGTTTGACTGCTCTTCGGGTTTAATAGTTCTCAGTTACCACGATTAATAAATTCAAGAACTTCCCGATCTATTTTTCCTGCTTCAAGTTCCCGTTCTTCGAAGTTTTCTGTATGTATAAATTTTGTCAAGGCTTCCTGCAATTCTTTTTCTTTAACCTGGGTTGATTGCAAGTAACCCCACTCCATCAGTCCGGATATCAATTCTTTTTTTACTGTACCTTCAATAACAAGCATATTATCTTGTTTTGTTTTACCGAAATATAATTGCTGCAGATTGTAAAGTCGACGCAGTTCTTTAATTGGTTCTGGATGGTCGTCCACCCTGAGGTCTACAAGTCGATCGTTAAATTGTCCATAGCCCCCTTTTTCCTTCACGACATACAGCGCAGCTGATTGTTTTCCTCTGCTGTCCCCGCCTGCTGATTGAGCTGCTTCAAGGGCGCCGATCAAACGTTCAGCAAGAGGCCCTTCCGAATTCTCATACGCTCTTCCCATTTCCGTAACTGTTTCTTTATTCACTAGTATATTTCCTTGTGCGGCATAATTATCTCCTTGGATACCGCCGGCCCAGTTATAACATTTATCTCCGGTGAAAGAGGCACTATTACCTTGTGCGTCAACGATGCCTACTTGCCGGTGCTCCCTGTCCGGGTCGTCTTTTATCAAGAGATCGATTGCTTCCTGGGCGGTTTTACCAGCTTCAAGCAATTCAAGTCCTCTTGGTCCATAGGAGGGATTTGCAAATGCCTGGGTGGCCACGGCCCCTATGTTCGCCTTAGCCCAAGGCACGACAGATCCTACCGCTATAAACTTGGATTGGACTGCAATGCCATGTTCCCCAGTATCCGGATCATATCCTACAATCGAAAAAGTAGCGACAATATCACTAATATTCATAATATTCCTCCTTTAATCTTTTCCATTTTATCCAACCATTCAGCATTCGGCAAACTTTCTGTCTTTATGTCACTAACCCCAGTTTAATAAACAGACCAAAGGGTATTTATTGAATATAATTCCATTATTAAAGGAGGAATCGAGCATGACGACGCCTTATGTCAAAAAGTACACAAACGATGAAGAACTTCAGCAGGATGTCAACACATTGAGCAGACAAGGAGTAGATAAAGAGAACATATATGTCCTTTCACATGATGATGACCGTACAAAAAGAGTTGCAGATAATGCAGGAGCAAACAAAATCGGCATGAAAGAAATGGACATGCAAAGCGCTGTCGGAAACTTTTTCAACAAGAAAGGCGATGAACTTCGCAATAAATTAATAGAAGTCGGGCTTTCCGATGTCGAAGCCGACAATTATGAAGAAGAAATGGATAAAGGGAAAGTTTTGATGATTGTGACAGAAACAAACAATGTAGATCGTCTTTTATCTGACAATATGTAAGAAGACAGCCGCATGCTAGCGGCTGTCTTCTTTATCGGCAAATTTCCCTTCAGAGCACTGAAAACAATACAGGTTTCCTTCTGACGTAACACCATTCAAAAAACCATTCTCACAATATATTTCCTTACCGCATTTTTGGCATTTGCCAACAAACTCTTCCATCCTCTTACCCCCTGCCAGGTTTTGAAGCTTCATTATGCAGCAGACGCTAATCGCGGCTGCTTATAAAACAAGAAGCCAATGACAATAGAACTCAAAATGAAAGCCGGAAGCATATATGATCCATTATACCATGTGGAATACCACCAGACAGGTTGATCTGCCGGAGCATACTCGGCAAAAAATACCACTCCCGCATAAAGGTGCCCGACAAATCTCAACACACATCCTGTAAATACTCCAACGGCAATATAGGTGAAAAACTTAGTCTTGTTCCCTGATTTCAAGGAGGATTGGACTTGTTTGGAAAATATACCTGCAGTTCCAAGCGCAGTAAAGGCCAGTCCATATTCAATAAAGCCTTGCAAAGGTGTCAAAATATAACCTGTACCCACTACAATTTGAAAAATCCCGAACAACAACCCACTAAGCAAACCTCCCTTAAGTCCCCAGCGGAATGCCACTATAAACACGGGAATCATAGCGAAAGATACAGACCCTCCTTGCGGCCAGATTTTAAACGATAGAAATGGAACAATATCCAGTACTAGGGCTAACGCCGAAAAGATAGCCACTTCTACTAAAAATAACGTACGTTTTGAATTCATGTTGCTTCCTCCCCTTATTTTTTGGCAACAAAAAAAGCAATGCCAAGGGGAAGCTTCCTGATGGAGGACCCGCTCACATTGCATACTACGCCATCAAAAAAGCCACCATCCCTACGCTAGTATTAACTAACAGGTTCAAAGGGTCTGAACTTTTCGTTCACTCTCAGCCATATGGCTCCCCCTGAAGGCTTTGTTACTTATGCTTTTTCTGCTAGTGGTATTATAACCTGAAAATCTCTGAACTATCAACTATCATTCTAGTTAACTGCGAGATTTTATGCCCTGATTCCAAATAAATTAAGGAACTATAATGACAGGACAATCTGCCAGTTGAAGGACCTTGTGAGAAACACTCCCAATCGTTTTTTTTCTTTTCTTCGGAGACATGATAATCCCCTTTATGTGCTTATTCTTTGCCTCGGAACAAATTTCATATGCCGGCAAACCATTTTTAACCTTGCAGGCTACTTCTACCCTGTTTCCAACTCGATGTTTTCCTTTTTCGAGTATCTTTTCTGCTTGCTCCAACTTAAATTCCTGTAGTTGTTGAAAACCAATCTTTTTTCGCGCATAGCTAGTGTGAACTTTAGGCTGAACATTCAACAATTCTAAAGAATAGCCTGCATCCCCAGCTAATTCCACAGCGTAATCAATGGCCCGCAAGCAGCTGGATGTTTCATCGATCGGAACTAAAAAAACACCTTTCATGGGCGCTCACCTCTACTGTATTCTATTCATGAGGTGAAAAAAAAGCTCCCTTTTACCTTCTTTTTTCATATTCTTTTGTAACGCTGTTTTCCTAGTGCAATCCACCCCCGTCTGCAATTTCATCATCGGCTGACAAGATTGCATTTCTACCCATGCTGTATAAATATTTAACTGTCCAAAAAGCATAGTTTGAGAATATCCCCCCTCACATGACCTGATAAACAATCAACATGGCGAACTATAGTACAAGCACATATTTGCTATTGGCAGTAAGATAAAAAATTTCTCCACGCGAATTATGGACTTTGTATTGCTCTCCATCTCCTACACGGACCTTTCCCACTATTTCCGGAAACCCAATTCCTTTATCGATGGTATTTACCACCGCGCCATCACTCCAGGATGGGCGGTTATAGAACCTTAAACCATCCACTTTGCTTTCCACCCTTTTTCCGATAAAGCCCTCCATACGTTTAACAGGGCTGCGGTAAGCATAACCTGTAAACTTACAAAAGGAGCGAACAACAGCCTCTGCATACCTCTCCCAACTGTTGGTCAATTGAGGAACATCGTCTCTTTGCGAATCAGCAAACCCATACTCGATTATAATTGTTTCTACTTTTCCGGTTTTCCTATTCATGTAGTAGTAGTCCTGATTGCTGACAGTAGGAAGTGTCCGAGTAAATACCCTTCTGACATTTTGGCCTTCCGAACTCAATTCGTCAGCGATCATTCCAGCCATTTTGCCATTACTGTGAATCGAATGAATCACCTCCGCTCCATCACCCCCTCCGGAATTCACATGATTGGAATGACAATATTTCGCCCCGCTATCTAGAACTTTTTTCACTCTGGTTTCTGGAGATAGCGTTAAATCTGCCATTCTCGTCATTGCTACCGGAATATCCAATTCCCGATATCTGTTATACTGGTACTTGGACAAACGAAGATTAAAGTCTTTTTCTTTCCAGACGGAATTACTTCCCCCACCTGAATCTGCTCCTCCATGGCCTGGATCAATAATCAAAATCGGTTTCATTAACTTCCTCCTTGTACTTTTTCCTCAGACTGCATGATAAGACAATGTATCAATCAGCCGTCTGGAGTTTTGCATTCATAATTATTAATCGTTCCGTACCTGATGAAAAGTGTCGTGCTGGAACAAGAAAGGAGTTTTTTTATCCATATTTCACCGTTAAAGGAAGAAGAAGTTTTTCATTTTTGCCAATGGAAATATCAAGAACCTTATGAAATGTACAGTCTTGATGAAACAGAAGAGATTAAACATGAGTTGCTGAATGGAACTTATTATTCGGTTAAAGATGAATCAGGAAACCTGATCGGTTACTTCTGCTATGGAGAAAGCGCTCAAGTACCGGGAGGGATAAAAGAAGGATTATACACAAAAAACGCGCTGGATATAGGCCTGGCCTTATCTCCAGAGTTGACAGGAAAGGGAATGGGCTTGAAATTTTTGAAAGTCGGAATCCGGTTTGCGGAGGAACAATTCGCCCCCTCCTTTCTAAGATTAAGCGTGGCGGCTTTCAACCAACGGGCTATAAAAGTTTATGAGAGAGCAGGTTTTAGAAAAGATAAGACTTTTACAAATAATTTGTTAGAGTTTATCATTATGACCAGGCATAGGAACAGGGACTGATCGTTCAGTCCCCGCCATTATTATCTTTGATTATTCGGTCTTTCAAACCATTGATTGATTTTTTGAATTCTCTTATTTCCATTTCTGTCAACTGTATTTCACCATATCTGACTTTCTGATATAAATCTACATGATTAGCGGAAAGACCGATGCGGTTGAACCACTCTTCTATTGTCTCATGTTTTTTTCTTCCGCATCCTGCCGAAACAGCAAACTTTTCAAAATCATAGAATAGTCTCCTGACACTGTTTTTCGGTTTTCCTAAACCAGCTCTCGAAATAAAAATCGAGTTCCTCTCTGGCCCGGCCGCTTTATCATGTAAAGACATAGTAACAATATCCACTTGGGGAGATGTCGTTTTTTCTTGATTTATGTTCTTTCTGGATAGATAAACGATCAATAATATAACAGCTATACAAGCACAACTCCAGAAAATCCATGTCAATATGTCGACAGCCTGGTTAACAACAGCAGGGTCGAACTCGTCTCTTAGATTTGGAAAACTGTCACCAGCTCCCATCTCCTGGGTGGTTTCGCTGCTGCCATTATCTTCGCTCGGTTTTAACTCAAAGCCAAAAAAACCAACAAATGAATACAATCCACCGACTAGTGTTCCAAAAATATAAACTACTGCTTGAAGAAATTGCCGAAAAACAAATCTTACACTTGGAAATATAAAAGGTACGATAAGAAGACCGAATGTGAAGATACTTGAGAAAAGAAGCAGACTGGCAGTTGCGGCCAAACGGTCACGTTCCATGCTAGCTATATGCCTGGTCATATACCCGCCAACCAATAGAGTCAATTGAATAAACCCAATCCAAATATACAGTGACTGGTCCCAAAAGAACGTGTAGATGGCAATCAAAACGAACGACCAGATAAGTACCTGCTTTTCATTCTGTTGATCAGCATCTTTTTGATGGGATATCCAGCGCCAGGAGAAACATCCTGCTGTCAGTAATGTTAATGGAAACGAATAGTCCAGGAAGACTACTGCAAAAAGGACGATCAAACACCCAAGTAGAAAGTATGTAAACAAAGTTTTCGCAATCTTGGCAGCAATCAAGCCAAAAATCAAATAAAGAACCGTTAATACAAGGAAACTGCTAAATGAAAAATTCACATTGAAAAGCCACAGTAACATTTGCAGAAAAAGATAAATAAGAACCGCTTCACTTATAAATTGGTATAATCGAGTAATTTCGAGGCCAGCGCTTTTCACCCTTTTCCACCACACTTTTTCATAACGGCTCCCTGCTCATCAACAATAACCTGAAAAAGAACAGATCCCTTGTTGTACCAGTAATTAGAATGATTGCCCTGCTCCTTTTTGCCGCTTGAAAACAATACGACTGTCTTCGGTTTATACAATTCCTTATCTATATATGGATTCAATTTTGGAAGACTAACGAGACGGGATGCTGGATCGACTCTTGCCAACAGCTCGAGCGCTGTTTTAAGATGAGCTCTGCCCTCTCCTTCTCCTAAGGTTAAAAATTGGTTGTTACCTGCTTTGGCTATGTTGATTACTATTTGAAAAGGGTAACCTTTGTCCACTGCCACTTGACATAGATAAGCAACACTAGAAATGATATTCTCCTTGTCTTTTGCGAAATACAAGTTCCCGACTGGGCTTGATTCTGCTAAATCCACTACAAACATCCATGTAAAATCCTGTCGTTTTTCGTATGTTTTCGTCTGAAGGGTATTGGTTCTTGCAGTGGCTTTCCAGTGGATACTTGAAAAAGAATCCGAATTCACATAACCCCTAGTACCAACAGGCTCCATGTATTCTTCAAATGGGGAGATATAGGCTCGTTGGGTCCCCGGTGCGACAGTAAATATTTTTTCGATTCCGAGAACTGGAATCGGATTTGGATAGATGATTATTTCTGTTTTATACAAACCATGAAAAGAAAGCTCGATTGGTTGAAAACTTGTTACATGTGGGAACAGATAGGAAATGTGCCGAATCCTCGTTGTGCCCCTCGCTTTAGCAGCAAAAGAGAATGTTACGTTTGTTATCCCCTTTTTTATGATGGAAAAAGGCAGTTCGTATTTATAACCTTGTCTATCTTTCGATCGGACCACTGCTTCCGACACTACAATATCCTTTATTCGAAAGCTTAACCTACCATTAACTAGTGGAAATCTGGATGTATTTTTGAAGGAAAAAGTGATGCGCTCTTCATCCCCGGGAAACATGCGCAGTATCAATTCTTCATTTACCATAGTAAGTCTGTCTGCCATCTTTTTTTCATACAAAATCCCCACGCCAGCATAAACAGCCATCACTCCTACCAGAAGAAATAAAAGCGGCTGATTGAATACCAAAGACAGCACAAGCAAAATAAAAGTCATTGCTATCAGCTGTTCGTACACGTACTTCCCTTGATTGCCTGCCTTTTTCCCCGTTTTCATTCTGTTTTGCCCATTTCCACAGGAACATTGGCATCAGATAGAATATCTGTCACAACCTGTCCCGGAGTCTTTTTAAGAGATCCTTCCATACTCAAGACCAGTCTATGTTCAAACACAAATGGTGCTAATTGTTTTACATCCTCAGGACTCACAAAATTCTTTCCACGCAAAAAAGCAAATGATTGTGAGGCCCTCATCAAGGCCAAAGCCCCCCTCGTGCTGATCCCTAGTTCGATATCTATATGTTCTCTTGTCTTTCTCACAAGATTAAGTAAATAATCCCGGACTATGCTAGAAATTTTCACTTTCCTGCTCTCTGCTTTCATGTGAGTTATCTCATCCATGCCAAGTATTTTATCCAATCGGGGTTTTACTAGGCTTGTTCGATATGTATCCAGGATTTGTCGTTCTTCCTCCAACGACGGATATTCCATGTCGATTTTAAAAAGAAAACGATCCAATTGTGCTTCTGGGAGCTGGAATGTTCCTTGGTTGCTTTCAACGGGGTTTTGAGTGGCTATTACTAAAAACGGCTCCGGAAGTTTGACTGTTTGTCCATCTATCGTGGCCTGCTGTTCCTCCATGGCTTCAAGCAGACTGGATTGCGTTTTAGGTGTAGCTCTGTTAATTTCATCAGCCAATAGTACATTCGTCGAAATCGGTCCTGGTCTTAAAACAAATTCTTTCGATTTCGGGTCGAAAAACCGGATTCCCGTCACATCACTCGGCAGGACATCAGGAGTGAATTGTATGCGCCGGAACTCCCCACTGATGATTTCTGCAAAGCTTCTTGCAAGTTTAGTCTTTCCGGATCCTGGAACGCTCTCCAGCAGGATATGGCCTTCAGTCAAAATAGCAGTCATCATTAACTCGACGACAAAATCCTTGCCAACGATGGCTTTTCCGATTTCTTTCTTTATACTCTTCATATTGATTTCCACGGTACTCATAGTCTTCCCCCTTAAAACGAATCGCACGTTTTATGTGTTTAGTGATTCCCTTTTAAAAAATCTATCTCCAGTTTTGGAGATAGATTTTCACATATTATACCATTTATTTTAAATCGGGGTCTGGCAGGTCTCCAGTATCTCTCAGAGCTGCAAGCGGCGTATCATATATATACGGAGGAGCAGGCTTAAGTTTCGGTTTCTTTCCGAACGGAACGGGGTGTTCCACATAATTAAACATGCCGCAGCCATCCATGCTCGGTCCATGAGCCCAACGCCCCGCCGCACTTGCATTGCCGGCAGAGTAATTGAACAATGTGTAAGAAACCTCCTGTTTTTCTAAATGACGAGGAAATGTACTTGGAACAACAATATTTTCTTTTTCTTCAAGTTCAGCGATAGCAGCATACCACTGATTTTGGTGCATGGTATCCCTGGCAATCAACCAGGACAGCATGTCTTTTACTCCCCGGTCGTCGGTTTGCTCATATAAACGGACTGCCTGCAGCCTTCCTTGTGACTCGGAATTCAAATTGGCCCGGAAGTCAGCCAACAGGTTACCGCTTGCAATAATATAATCAGCTGTCCAGCGGTTTCCGACACTGTCAGCCGGCATTGCGCCTAACCCGGATACAATTGTATGTTGTGGATTCGACCCACCCAAAATCGCAGCCACGACAGGGTTCTTCGCCGCTTCATCCAACTCCACATCCGGTGCTCCATCCAGCAAGCGAGCTATCATGGTTGCGAGCATCTCAATATGGGCCAATTCTTCTGTGCCCGTGTCCATTAGTAAGTCACGATACTTTCCATCTCCCCGTGTATTCCACCCTTGAAAAAGATATTGCATGGCAACAGAAATTTCTCCAAACTGCCCTCCTAATATTTCCTGCAGCTTTCTGGCAAACACTGGATCGGGACAATCTGGTTTCGCTCTGTACTGGAGTTCCTTGACATGATAGAACAAATATCTCACTTCCTTTTTTTAAGTAATCATATGGGTATTTGACCCTCTTTACTTAGATATTCAATACTCGATAAAATGGTTACAGGGAAACTTCGTATTTGTAACTATAAAATTGTTTTAGTATGTATAACCTGGATAAACAAAAAAATAAAGGAGGTTCCATATGCTAACATTGGAATTTTTCGAAAGAGAAGATTTCAACTTGCTGATGAGCTGGATTGACAGTCCGGAAACAACGCTGAAATGGAGCGGACCGGCATTCGATTTCCCTCTGACCATTGAACAGCTGAATGCCTACATACGTGATGCCAACCAAGAAGGGTCCGAAGAATTTATTTATAAAGCTATCGAACAAGAAACAGGTGAAGTAGTAGGCCATATTTCCCTCGGAAAAGTTGACCGCCAACACGAAACAGGGCGAATCGGGAAAGTATTTGTGAAAGAAGGCGCACGTGGAAATGGCTATGGACGTGAAATGGTTGAATTGATGTTGAAAAAAGGATTCAACGAATTGAGTTTGAACCGTATTAGTCTCGGTGTTTTTGACTTCAACACTTCGGCCATTAAGAGCTATGAAAAAGCAGGCTTTCAGAAAGAAGGCTTGTTCAGAGAAGTGCGCAAAATGAAAGATACATACTGGAGTTCATATGAAATGAGTATATTGAAAAGAGAGTGGCTACAGCGTTGAAGAACAGGAGGATGCTGCCTCCTGTTCTCAATGAATCGGTAAATTGTCTTGAACAGCCCTTTTCAAGCGCTGTTGCATCATGCCTATGCCAGAACAGTCGAGTAATGGAAACGTTATGGTCTGTGTATCCGGAAAACTGCCAAAAACAATTGGCTTATACTTTTTACCAGTGAGGACAATCACTTCAATATATCGATCAAGCCGCTTTTCCAGGACCTGCTCTTTCAGGCGTGCAGGAGTAATTACCCCATTAGTTTTGTCCCCGAATGTCAAATCGTAGTTTGCCTCAACGATATCCTCGGGATCAAGATAGCCATATTTGGCTGAAAGTGTTACCCAACGATCTCCAAATTGTTTAGCATAGTTCTCACAGAGTCGATGAAACGTGCCAATGTATGCCCGCTTTGCTGCAACGGGTCCCGCATGCTCATACTTATCCCAAATTTTCTTCTTTCCACAAGGAATAATAAATAACTGGCTCATAAAAACCACCCTCCGCCGATTTGATTAAAAACAAAAAGAGAGGCAACCCATCGGGTTGCCTCTCTCTATCATAAAGCTAGCTTACGCTTTAACAACGTTAGCTGCTTGTGGTCCACGGTTTCCTTCTTCAACGTCGAAAGTTACTTCTTGACCTTCTTCAAGAGTCTTGAAACCTTCTTCTTGGATTGCAGAGAAATGAACAAATACATCGTCTTGTCCTTCTACTTCGATAAAACCGAAACCTTTGTCTGCGTTAAACCATTTTACTTTTCCTTGAGCCATGAAACTTTTCCTCCTTGTGTGGATTTTCCACACACATGTATTACTATTCTTGCTCTTACCTCTACAAAACGTTGATGTTTCAATTACTTGAAGTGGTCACGAACAAAATAGCTATTATTATAATAACAAATACCGAAAACATTTCCAAGTCTTTTACCCATCTTTTACAAGAAAATTTGAGAAACACTTAAAATACGATTAACTCAGCTTGGAAAAAGGTCAGCAATAAGTATGAATGAAGTGCTGCTTTCTTATCGGTCGTTTCATATACACTTCTTTTTAAAAAAAGTTACATAAATTCAAGTCCAGAATTCCCTCCTGGCCATTCAACCTGGCCTCTCCTTATCCATAAAAACTTTGAGCCGGATGCTCCAGTCGTTCCTGATTCCAAGGTTTATCCCATCAATCTTGTCCGCATAAGGTTACAAGCCCTTTCATTTCTTTTTGAGATCGAGTAAAACAAGGGGGTATGATCTGGTCAAAACTTTTTTTTAAGCGGTTTCCCTTACACCACACCACTGTAAGCGCTTACTAGTTTTCTGACTTGTCATAAATATCAGAAAACTTTTACAAAACCTGTTGACCTTCGTATTAAATGGTTGTATTATTGTCGTCAATCCAAGCATTTACGGAATAAAATCTTACAAACAAAATTTCTCGAATCGTGGATTATCGGGCCTCAAACCATATCTATAATATGGCCCATACTTTTTATATGAATTCTTCATAAACTGACATACTTAACTTTTAAAAGAGAGGAGTGGTTGAAAAATGAGCAATCAATGGATATTCCTAAATGACGGATTCGTCAAAAAAGAAGATGCTGTTGTCTCCGTTTATGATCATGGCTTTTTATATGGAGACGGAGTCTTTGAAGGAATTCGCGTTTATGGCGGGAACGTTTTTAAATTGGAAGAACATTTAAAACGGCTTTACGAATCAGCCCAGTCCATCATGCTGCAAATGCCGCACACTAAGGAGGATCTTTCCCGAATTATTGTGGAAACAATCAGGAAAAACCAGTTGGAAAACGCCTATATCCGGGTTGTCGTTTCCAGAGGCGCAGGAAATTTAGGTCTGGATCCCAGGCATTGCTCTCAACCACGATTAGTCGTTATCGCAGAAGCTCTGGCTCTCTTCCCTAAAGAACTATATGAACGCGGACTAAAAGTCGGATGTGTAGCAAGCCGCCGTAACCGTCCGGACGTTCTCAGCCCACAAATAAAATCATTGAATTATTTGAACAATATTTTAGTTAAACTAGAGGCTACCCAAGCGGGTGTAGACGAAGCACTGATGCTCAATGATCAAGGGTATGTAACGGAAGGATCAGCAGATAATGTATTTATTGTAAAGAATGGAATCATCTATACCCCCCCTGTTTATCTGGGAGCCTTAGAAGGCATCACAAGAAATGCCATCATTGATTTAGCCAGACAAAACAATTATGAAATCAAAGAAGTTCCATTCACCAGACATGATGTTTATGTCGCCGATGAAGTTTTTCTTACAGGAACAGCAGTCGAAGTAATTGCCGTTGCCGAAGTAGATGGCCGTAAGATTCAGGATGGCAAACCTGGAAAGGTAACAAACCATTTACTTCAGGAGTTCAGAAAGATCGTCACTGAAGATGGGGTCGATTGTTACCCCGGCACCACAACTAAGGCAGTGGTAAGCTAGATTATCAAAAAACTATATAAGAATAAAACGATGACGGGAACAAAGGAATAAGATAGCTGTACTCACAGAGAGCCGGGGTTGCTGGAAGCCCGGAAGTACACCTTATTCCGACATCGTCCCAGAGTGTTATGCCGAACGGATTGGAGCCCACTAGGCATAACCAGGTGAAATAAACCACCTGTTACCAAAAGGAGCATTCAAGCATTTGGCTGTTGCTCCATGAGGCAGTATCCGTGAGGATACTGCAAATCAGGGTGGTACCGTGAAAAGCAAAGACCTTTTCTCCCCGATATTCTGCATTTGCTGCAGTTTATTTGAGGAAGAATGAGGTCTTTTTTCATGTTGAATTATAAAGTTTTATCTATAATTATCAAAATATTCAAATGACTCTTATTAGGAGGGATTACAAAGTGAAGGTAAAAACCATGCCGGAAATCAAAACCGGAACAGAACCCAAGACAGGAGCAGATCTTTTAGTCGAATCGCTGATCAGTGAAAAGGTTGAAACAATATTCGGTTACCCAGGTGGTGCTGTTTTACCTATTTATGATGCGATCTATAAAGCGAAAGATTCCTTTACACATATTCTTACCCGGCATGAACAGGGGGCCATCCATGCAGCGGAAGGCTATGCACGGGTTTCCGGAAAACCAGGAGTAGTGATTGCCACTTCCGGGCCTGGGGCCACAAACCTCGTTACCGGGATAGCGGATGCGATGATCGATTCTCTTCCGCTAGTTGTCTTCACCGGGCAAGTTGCAAGAGGAGTAATCGGTACAGATGCATTCCAGGAAGCAGACGTTATGGGAATCACTACTCCAATTACAAAACACAATTACCAGGTTCAGGATATAGCTGATCTGCCACGAATCGTAAAAGAAGCATTCCATATTGCTTCCACAGGCAGACCAGGTCCTGTAGTAGTAGATATTCCTAAAGACATTTCAGCAAATCCCTGCGGAGACAATTATGATACGGATTTTCACCTTCCAGGCTATCAGCCTACGGTGAAACCGAACCCACTTCAAATAAAAAAGCTGGCCGATGCACTTGGAAAATCGAAAAAGCCGGTTATCCTCGCAGGTGCTGGAGTCTTGTTCGGGAATGCCTCTGAAGAGTTAAAAAGATTTGCCGAGACACACGATCTTGCAGTTGCCACCACTCTTCTAGGGCTTGGAGGCTTTCCGGGAAATCACAGTTTGTCATTAGGAATGGCTGGCATGCATGGAACATATGCTGCCAACATGGCTTTGTATGAGTGTGACTTGCTCATCAATATAGGTGCCCGGTTTGATGACCGATTGACCGGAAATCTTGATCATTTCGCTCCATCGGCAACTGTTGCTCATATCGATATCGACCCTGCGGAAATAGGGAAAAATGTGGCAACACATATTCCGGTTGTGTCTGATTCAAAAGCAGCATTGGAAGCATTGAACAGTCAGCACTGTGAGTCGCCTGATAACAATGAATGGCAAGAATTGCTGGCATCCAGAAAAGTCGAGTTTCCTTTATGGTACAACAATCCGGATAAGGAAATGGTACCTCAATGGTTAATCGAATCTTTGCATAATGCAACGGATGGCGATGCAATTATTACCACAGATGTTGGACAGCATCAAATGTGGGCAGCCCAATATTATGCTTTTGACAAACCTAATAAATGGGTCACTTCGGGTGGTTTAGGAACGATGGGCTTCGGCTTCCCGGCCGCCATTGGCGCCCAGCTTGCAAAACCTGGCGAACAAGTTGTTGCTGTTGTCGGTGATGGAGGTTTCCAAATGACATTGCAGGAATTATCCGTTCTACAGGAGCGCGGGCTTCCGGTCAAAGTGGTCATCGTCAATAACGCAGCACTCGGCATGGTTCGTCAATGGCAGGAAACCTTCTATCAAGAACGATATTCCGAATCGCTTCTCCATGTACAGCCTGATTTTGTAAAGCTTGCTGAAAGCTATAGTATCCGTGGTTATAAAGTGGAAACGCAAAAAGAATTGATTGATCTCTTGCCGGAAGTTTTTGCTTACGATGGTCCTGTGTTGATGGACTGCCGGGTACTTCAACAGGAAAACGTATATCCGATGATAGCTCCTGGTAAAGGAATTCAAGAAATGATTGGGGTGAAACCATGAGACGAATTATAACTGCTACCGTTCAAAACCGAAGCGGTGTTTTAAACCGGGTCACCGGATTAATGCAGAAAAGACAATTCAACATTGAAAGCATTTCAGTCGGCCGGACAGAAACAGAAGGCATCTCCAAGATGACATTCGTTGTCGAAGTACAGGATAATCAAAAACTTGAACAGCTGACAAAACAACTGAACAAGCAAATCGATGTTCTCAAGGTTTCCGATATTACGGACAAAGCGATTGTAGCCAGAGAACTTGCATTGATTAAGGTAGTCTCAAGTGGTCAATTGAGAAATGAACTTCAAGGGATCATTGAACCGTTCCGGGCTTCCATCATCGATGTCAGCAAAGACAGCCTTTCCGTTCAAGTTACCGGTAAACCGGAGAAAATCGAAGCACTTATCGAACTGCTAAGACCCTATGGCATCAAAGAATTGGCCCGCACCGGAATGACTGCTTTCCTTCGAGGCCACCAACCGCAAGTTACAGAACTTAACTCTTATTCACTACTTAAATAAGAAACAGAACCTGTATTTTATTCTATTAAAATAAATAACAAAATTTGAGAGGATGTTTTTATTATGACAAAAGTACTTTACCACAATGATATTCGCGAAGAGGAACTACAAGCAAAAAAGGTAGCCGTTATTGGTTATGGCTCTCAAGGACATGCCCACGCACTTAATTTGAAAGAAAGTGGATTTGATGTAGTCGTAGGATTGAGAGAAGGAAAGTCATGGGATAAGGCTGTCGAGGACGGTTTGGAAGTCCAAACAGTGGCTGAAGCAACAGCACAGGCGGATGTAGTAATGATACTTCTTCCTGATGAATATCAGCCGAAGGTGTACGAAGAAAGCATTAAACCGAACTTGCAGCCGGGAAATGCACTGGCATTTGCCCACGGATTTAATATTCACTTTAATCAGGTAGTACCTCCTGAAGATGTAGATGTATTCCTTGTCGCCCCTAAAGGTCCAGGTCATCTGGTACGCAGAACTTACCAGGAAGGCGCCGGGGTTCCTGCACTTTATGGTATTTATCAGGATTTCACTGGCAATGCATCACAAACAGCATTGGCATATGCAAAAGGAATCGGTGCCGGACGTGCTGGTGTATTACAAACAACTTTCCAGGAAGAAACGGAAACTGATTTGTTCGGTGAGCAGGCAGTATTGTGTGGAGGGCTTACCAGTCTGGTAAAAGCAGGCTTTGAAACGTTGACTGAAGCAGGTTACCAGCCAGAGGTCGCTTACTTTGAATGTATGCATGAATTGAAATTGATCGTTGACTTGATGTATGAAGGCGGCTTGGAGAACATGCGTTACTCTATTTCCGATACAGCTCAGTGGGGTGACTTTGTTTCCGGCCCTCGCGTTGTCAACGAAGAAACAAAAGCAAGAATGAAAGAAGTGCTCAGCGACATTCAAACCGGTACATTTGCCAAAGGATGGATATTGGAAAACCAAGTCAACCGTCCACAATTCAACGCAATCAATACATCAGAAAACAATCATCCAATTGAAAAGGTAGGTCGTGAGCTTCGTGAGTTAATGCCATTTGTTAAACAGCCTCTAAACTCTAAGAAGAAAGAAGTGGTCACACATGGCTCAAATTAAAGTGTTCGATACGACACTAAGAGATGGCGAACAGTCGCCCGGTGTCAATCTGAATCAGCTTGAAAAGTTGGAGATCGCCAAGCAATTGGAACGTTTCGGCGTAGATATCATGGAAGCAGGATTCCCTGCTTCCTCCCAAGGGGATTTCGAGGCAGTCCGGAACATCGCAAGGACCATTAAGAATGTTTCTGTTACAGGACTTGCAAGAGCAAAGAAATCAGATATCGATATTGCATGGGATGCGCTAAAAGATGCGGATGAGCCTAGGCTGCATATTTTCCTTGCCACCTCCCCTATCCACATGACTCATAAATTAAAAAAGACACCGGAAGAAGTCATTCAGACTGCCGTAGAGATGGTAGCTTACGCAAGGGAGAAATTCCCTCAAGTCGAGTGGTCGGCTGAGGATGCCACAAGATCGGATAAGGACTTCCTCGTTAAAATTATCGAGAAAGTCATCGATGCTGGAGCTACTGTTGTAAATCTACCGGATACTGTGGGTTATACGACTCCCGAGGAGTACGGAAAGCTTTTCCGTTATGTGCGGGAAAACGTTCCGAATATAAATAAAGTGGCTCTCTCCGCCCACTGCCATGATGACTTGGGCATGGCTGTTGCCAATTCCTTGGCAGCCATCGAAAACGGTGCCACCCAAATTGAAGGAACTATAAACGGAATCGGTGAACGGGCCGGTAATGCGGCATTAGAGGAGTTTGCCGTTGCGTTAAACATCCGGAATGATCGCTATCCTTACCAAACCAATCTTGTTTTAAAAGAAATAAAAAGGACCAGTGACCTTGTCAGCAAATTCACCGGCATGGCCGTGCCTGCCAATAAGGCGGTCGTTGGCAGGAATGCATTTGCACATGAATCAGGCATCCATCAGGATGGAGTCCTGAAAAATGCTTCAACCTATGAAATTATTACACCAGAGCTGGTCGGCATTCATTCCAACAATCTGGTCCTCGGTAAACATTCCGGACGCCATGCATTTAAAGATAAAGTCGAGCAGCTCGGCTATCAATTTTCCGAAGAGAAAATTACCCAGGCATTCAAGTCCTTCAAATTGCTGACCGATCGAAAAAAAGAAGTTACAGATGATGACTTGTTCACTATTTTAACGGATATCCAAACCGATTTAAGCGATGTAAAGAAATATTCTCTTCAGGCTTTTCAAGTTCAATATGGATCATCCAATATGCCTACCGCTACAGTGGCCTTGACTACACCTGAAGGTTCCCGTGTAGAGACAGCCTCTACTGGCCAAGGCAGCGTGGAAGCTCTTTATAACACAATTGAATCATTGGTCGAAGAAGAAATTCATTTAACGGACTTCAATTTGAGTTCAATCGGCAAAGGACGCGACGCCTTGGCTGAAGTCCATGTCAATATGACAGTCAATGGCGATGAAGTCAGTGGGCGCGGTTCTGCCCAGGATGTTTTAGAAGCCTCGGCACAAGCTTTTTTAAACGCAGTAAACCGGACTTTTATCAACCAAAGAAGTTTAACGAAACAAACTGCCCAACTGTGATGCGTTGAGGCCCATTATCATAATAGAAGGAGGCTTACCATGAATAAACAAATAGTACTTCTGCCTGGTGATGGAATTGGTACTGAAGTAATCAAATCTGCCCAGGAAGTCCTGATAGCAGTGGCTGAAGAGTTCGGTCATCAATTCTCTTTTGAAACACATGACATCGGCGGTTCTGCAGTTGACAAACACGGTACTCCTCTACCAGAGGCAACAGTGGAAGCTTGTAAGCAAGCAGATGCCGTCCTATTGGGAGCTGTAGGGGGTCCCAAGTGGGATGAACTTCCCTCCCATCTCCGACCCGAGAGAGGTTTGCTCGGCATCAGGAAGGCTCTCAACCTATTTGCCAACCTTCGTCCTGTAAAAGGATTTCCGAAGCTTCTGCATGCCTCCCCTCTTAAAGAAGAAGTAGTAAAAGGGAGCGATTTGTTAATCGTAAGAGAATTGATCGGAGGTCTTTATTTCGGCCAACCCAGTGAGCGGCGAGATAACGGTGAAACAGTAGTTGACACTTTATCCTATACAAAAAAAGAAATTGAGCAGGTGGTCGACAAAGCATTTCAAAGTGCCCAACTGCGAAGAAAACAGTTAACTTCTGTAGATAAAGCCAATGTTCTGGAATCAAGTAAATTGTGGCGGGAAGTAGTTGAAGAAAAGAAAACCGCTTATCCGGACGTTAGTGTTGAGCATCTTTTAGTCGATGCTGCTGCCATGAAACTTATTACAAATCCAGGTCAATTCGATGTAATTGTTACCGAAAACATGTTCGGGGACATTTTAAGTGATGAAGCTTCCGTTTTGACTGGTTCACTGGGCATGCTTCCATCAGCGAGCTTGCGGGAAGACGGTGTCGGTTTGTATGAGCCAGTCCATGGCTCCGCCCCCGATATAGCCGGTAAAGGAGTAGCAAACCCATTAGCTATGATATTGTCCTCTGCACTGATGTTGCGACACTCTTTCCATTTGGAAAATGAAGCGGAATTGATTGAATCTGCCGTCCAGTCGATTTTAAATGAAGGGTACTATACAGCCGACTTACAGGTTAAAGACGGACAGCAAGTAGGAACGAAAGAGATGACCCGCTTGATTGTAGAGTTGATCAAATCTCAGAATACCACAAAAAGTATTCAAAACTGCTATGCATAATGGAAAATTCAGGACCTTGACGGAGGGGGACTGCTGTCTCCCCCATCCCCCCAATAGTAAGGAGTTGAAATGATGATGGGCAAGCCAAAAACGATAATTGAAAAGATTTGGGACCGACACGTCGTCCACCAGGAAGATGGAAAACCAGATTTACTTTATATTGATTTACATCTAGTACATGAAGTTACTTCCCCACAGGCATTTGAAGGATTGAGAATGAACAATCGTCCTGTACGCCGGCCGGAACGCACTTTCGCCACAATGGATCATAATGTTCCGACCAAACACCGAAACGTCATCAAAGATGCCGTATCGAAGAAACAAATGGAAACACTGAAGCAGAATTGCGCTGAATTCGGTGTCTCTTTGGCGGATATCGACCATCCTGATCAGGGAATTGTCCATGTGATTGGACCGGAGTTAGGACTTACTCAGCCTGGAAAGACAATTGTTTGTGGTGACAGTCACACTTCTACACATGGAGCATTCGGTGCACTGGCATTCGGCATAGGCACTAGTGAAGTCGAACACGTACTGGCCACCCAGACACTTTGGCAGTCAAAACCAAAAACACTAAACGTCAAAATCAATGGCAAACTCGGGAAAGGAGTTACTTCAAAAGATTTGATTTTGGCGATCATCGCCAAATTCGGCGTTCGTTTTGGAACAGGCTATGTCATCGAGTACACCGGTGAAGCAATTCAAGATCTTACCATGGAGGAAAGAATGACCGTATGCAACATGTCCATTGAGGCAGGTGCCCGTGCCGGGTTAATCAGTCCGGATGACACGACGGTTGAGTATCTAAGAGGAAAACGGCATGTTCCCAAGGATGATGCCTTCGAGACAGCTGCAGCAGAGTGGAAATCATTGGCTACAGACGATGGAGCTGTCTATGATTCGACTGTCGAGATCGATGCAGAAGAAATTGAACCACAAGTATCGTGGGGAACGAATCCTGGAATGTGTATCCCGGTAAGCGCGTCAGTACCTGATCCGGAATCCGCTGCTTCTGAAAGCAAGAAAGAAGAAATCAACCGTGCCTTGGAATATATGGGATTGAAACCGGGACAGCCAATTTCATCTGTCGCAATCGAACATGTTTTTATAGGTTCTTGTACCAATTCACGGCTAAGCGACCTGCGAAGAGCAGCCGAAGTGATCAGAGGAAAAAAGGTACATCGAAATGTTCAGGCAATCGTCGTACCCGGTTCGTACAGTGTAAAAAAGGCTGCTGAAGCAGAAGGATTGGATACTATTTTCACCCAGGCCGGCTTCGAATGGCGGCAAGCCGGGTGCAGCATGTGTCTCGCAATGAATGATGACATTGTCCCTCCTGGTGAACGATGTGCTTCCACATCCAACCGCAACTTCGAAGGAAGACAAGGAAATGGATCGAGAACACATTTAGTCAGTCCTGAAATGGCTGCAGCTGCAGCGATCGAAGGCCATTTTGTAGACGTCAGGAAATTTACAGAAGCAACACTTAATTCTTAGGAGGGGTCATAGTGGAACCGATCAGGAAACATGAAGGATTAGTCTACCCATTGAACAGAGCCAATATCGATACGGATCAGATAATCCCTAAACAATTTTTGAAAAGAATTGAGCGGCAGGGGTTCGGCCAATTTTTGTTTTACAATTGGCGCTTTAATGACGATGGATCACGAAAAAAAGACTTCTCCCTTAATGAAACTAAATATGATGGGGCATCGATTCTTGTTGCAGGTGAAAATTTCGGATGTGGTTCATCAAGAGAACACGCTCCATGGGCACTGCAGGATTATGGGTTCAAGGTTATCATCGCACCAAGTTTTGCCGACATTTTTTATAACAATTGCACCAAAAACGGAATCCTGCCAATTCAATTAAGCGAAGAACATACAAGCATAATCATTGAACGTGCGGAAAAGAAACAATACACGCTCACTGTGGATCTTGAGCAACAAAGAGTTAAGGACAATGGAGGTTTCGATGTCCCCTTTAATCTACCCGGATATCAAAGGGAAATGCTTCTAAATGGTTGGGATGAAATCGCAGTCACTTTGACAAATGAAGATAAAATAGCCGCTTTCGAAGCCGAAAGAAAATAAGCCAAATTCATCAGGTATAACCCTGATGAATTTTTTTATTTACTATAATTACCTTCCTTTTTTTTCGCATAGGCTTTGTCTTTCATAAATAACTTCCAAAAGTAAATAAAGCCAGGAAACAAAATGGCAAATCCGACCACATAGCTTACAAACAAGGCTCTGAAAGCATTCGGATTTGTAAATCCTTCCTCGATTGTGATCGTAGGGTAAACCAAATACGGTAGATGTGCCCTTCCGTATGCATAGCTTGCAAGTAAATATTGGATAACCACGATAATTACTGCAAGTCTTGGCATGCCTTTGATTCTCCTCGAACCGACCTTTGGGAAAAACAGAAAAACCCCTGCTAGTAAGAAAGCTGCCACAGAAGATATTAAGTAAGGACTAAAATCAAGCATTTTCTCATAAATCCATCCTGCTTCATACTTCATAGTCAGCATGATAAGAAACGCCATCAGCAAAGTTATCGGACCTAAGATTAATGCATCCCTCCTATAAACTTTATATGCTTCAGGTTCATCTGCATGATTCGAAAAATCAGCAAGCAACAAGGAAGACAGGAACAGCGTACTGCTTATTGCAAAGCCGATAAAGGAAAGAACATGCGGACTTGTGAACAATTCACCCAGCATTAATTGCTCTACTCCATTCCTTTCTTCGATAAACTCTCCGTGTGTAATCGGAAGAATGCAAATCAGAAGAGCTGGTATCAAAAATCCGGTTATACCTGACACATATGTCAGCGGCTTTTCATATTCCTTTGCAATATGGGAAAAAACAAGAAAGCCACTGCGGATAGCCAGAAGCAATAATATCATGCTGCCTGGCAGCAACAAAACGGTACCCAGAGTAAAAGTTGCTCCAGGAAAAAAACTGATCAAAGCAACCACTATCGCCACTATAAACACATTGGTGACCTCCCATGTCGGAGATAAATAGCGGTTAGCTATGTTGGTGGCATTGGTCTGTTCTTTGTTTATATAAATCATCGACCAAAAACCGGCTCCGAAATCCATGGTAGCCATAACAGAATAAATAAATATGAACCCCCAGAGAATGGTGATAGCAATTATTACATCGGCCACTTCTGTTCACCTGCCTTTCTTAATCCAAGTTTATCTGTCCGCTTCTTCTAATTCTTGTTGAACAGGATGTTTCCGGAAATATACTCTGAGCACTAATACAACCGCAATGGCAAGAACGAGATAAACTAAACCGAACAAGAAGAACAATGTACCTAATTGGGTTGATCCGGTAACGACCTCTTCTGTTGTCAGCATTCTGTAAATCACCCAAGGCTGTCTGCCCGTACATGCAAAGATCCAGCCGAATTCGATTGCAAGCATGGATAAAGGCCCAGAAAAGACAAAAGCCCATATCAATATTTTGGGGAACCGATCTTTTTTCAATACTTTATTCCAGGCAAAACCAATCAGAGATAAGAGGATCAGTAAGGATCCGATCCCCACCATTGCATTGAAAAGAGTGTGAATATACAGTGGAGGCCACCATTCTTCCGGATAATCATTCAATCCCTTAACGACAGTATCAAACCGGTCATCAGCCAAAAAACTTAAGGCCCAGGGAATTTCGATTGCCCATTTTACTTCTTCTGACTCTCGATCCGTATAACCACCGATAGCGAGCGGGGCGTAATCCTGTGTTTCGAATAACCCTTCAGCAGCGGCCAGCTTTTCCGGTTGATATTCATGCAGCATTTGTGCAGATTCATGACCATTGAATGCAGTCAACAGAGAAAATATCCCGCCCACAGCCAAACTAAGAACGAGGGCCTTTTTATGAAATTGATAAACTCTGCTTTGAAAGACAGATTTCCGCAATTTAAAAGCAGCGATAGAAGCTATGACGAACGCACCAGTCATATAAGCAGAAACTACCACATGACTGGCCGTTATAAAGAAACTCGGGTTGAAAAAAGCAGCCCAGGGATCCACATCCACTATTTCCCCGTTCTCGATCCGGAATCCGACAGGTGTTTCCTGAAATGCATGAACATTGGTAATCAGGATGGCAGAAGCCACTGCTCCCAACGCCACGAGACTTACACTTAATATTCTCATCCATGGAGGAATTCGATCGGCAGCATACACATAAATCGACATGAATAAAGCTTCTACAAAGAAAGCATATATTTCGATTTGGAAAGGAAGAGCCATAACTTCTCCGATAACTTCCATAAACCCCGGCCATAACAAAGATAACTGGACACCGGCGATTGTCCCTGTCGGTATCGCCACTCCGAGCAGAACCGCAAAACCTTTGGTCCACCTATTGGCCATGATTGCGTAATCTTTGTCTTTTGTTTTTTGGTATAGAAGTTCCGCAAACAAAATCATTAGGGGTATTCCTACTCCAAGTGTTGCGAATATGATGTGAAAGCCCATCGTTGTTCCGAACATGGAGCGGGCAATATCCAAATGTTCCATCAAATGTCTTCCTTTCCATTATGTATTCAAGTGGCAATTCTAATGTTTACCTGAGTGGTTGTCACTGTGTATTACCCTTTCTACCGATGATTTTGTTTTAGTATGATCATGAAGTTTGCAATAAAAAATCTCTGTCTTTATTTCATGAGAAATTAGACAACTCCTGGTCCTCTTAATGAAGTTTTTCCAGTAATTGTAACTATGCGTGTCCACTTCAATGGTTTCATGATCGGTCCCGATATGAATCCATTCATGTGACAATGAACCCCTGTTTTCCTTTCTTTCTTCTGTTTCTACAGGAGCAGCTATTCCAAATCCTTCAGGACATGCGAGGGAAAGACAAAAAAGACCTGTAACAGTCAAAACTATTCTTTTCAATTTATACCTCCTGAGACAATTTGTTATCGCCTGTTATAATGCCTCAAGTCATGAAATTTATTCATTTGCTCCAATATGTACACACTTAAAAGAGTCATGGTTCGAGGGAATAAAAAAAGGAACGAAGCCAAGAGAAATGGAATCGTTCCTTTCCGTACTATCACTGACGTAGAATTGGTAATGTACAACAACGGAAAGAACCACCGGACTTAATGATTTCCGATATATCCACTTCAATCACATCATAGCCCCTCTCGCGGAGTTGTTTATTGACATTTTTATTTACCGGCAGACTGAAAATTCGTTTTTCGCCTATATTTAAGACATTTGTTCCCAACGTGAATTGTTCTTCTGATGTCACTTCAATCAAATCATATCGGGCATTCAAAACCTCCATTTCCTGTTTGCCCAATGCTTCAGGAAAGCATAGCGCCTCATCAGGGGAAATGACATTAAATACACAGTCTAAATGCAGGTATTTTTCTTTAAATGGGATCGTCACAATTTCCTTATCCGTAAGCAATTTCCGTAAATGATTTGCGGCATTTTGATTGGTCCGGTTACTCAGGCCGACAAATACGGTGGAATTGTCAATTATGACATCTCCCCCTTCTATATAGTCACCGATCAAATTGTAGTAAGATACCTCTTCATCCTCCAGCCACTGTTTCAATTGATCTTCTTCGCCATCTCTCACTTCCTGGGCCATGTCGGCAACGAAAATGATTTCCCCAAGTGTAAAACCAATATCCCTGGTGAACACTTGCTCTGGAAATTTTTTATGGTACGGCAATAGTACCACTTCCACATCACAGGCCCTCAATTTGCTCACGAATTCCCTGTGCTGTCTTACTGCAGTTTCAATGTGTATACCCTCATCTTTGTAATGTTTTTGCGCTTCATTGATCACATCTCTAATAGTCATATACTGAGGTTCGCATAACATAACACGCTTTAACACATCGTACTCACTTGCACAATATATCTTCTGATTGTTTGCACCCATATCTAATCCTCCGAATTATTTTTCTTACGTTATTGTTACCGGAAGTTTAGAAATAAGTCGCATTTAAGCATTTAAATCGCAAGGCTGTTTTCGACAAAATTGTTGTTTCAGGGTATATATAAACTGCGACATAACTTCATTGTGACTTCCTTTCATCCTTTTCGGATGGAGTGGTAAGCCGACGCTGCAGAAAAATATAAGCTATTTCCCACTGCATAGGTTAGATTTTCTGTTCACACGAGAGGTGGATCTAAAAGTTGTCTACCATGGAATATTCCTAGCAAAGATCATACTCCTGCAGGTAGATGGTCCTTGCAAACAAAAATCAATAATAAAAAAAGCCCCCCTGTCCTGTCAGGGAGGCTTTACGTTTGCGGCGAATAGACCGTCGACCACATTCGACGTTTAGCATGAAAGCATATCTTTCGACTTACGCAAATAGCTCATCGCTCAGTAACTATAACATTTAAACAAGGGTTTTGCAACTGCAATCTATAGAAAAACCATTTCTCAAGTCTTTAGTAATCATGCTGGCAATTCTCCTATATATCTCAATTTATCTGATTCCAGGCTGTCGACCTTGCCGGTCATGATATGCTCGACATTTTTGATTGTCACATCAAGTGGGACGGATTCTCCTTTTATATTGGTGAAGTCCTCCGCCACATAAAAGGGCTGTGTGAAGTATGCTTCCAACTTCTCGCCACGGCTGTATAATTGCTGATCTCTATCAGATAGACTGTTTAAACCGCGATGCCGGACAAAAAATTTCAGCTCTTTGTATCTCCTGATCATCTTTTTCGCTTTTGACTGTGTCTCCAGATGCCTGCTTCCCGCTTCCAGCCCTTCCAGAATTGTTGAAGTGGAAACTAGTGGATGGACTGCCGGGAAATTATGCTTAACAGCAAGTTCCATATCAAAATCCCATAATGTATCCAAAGGTCCATACGGCATTTCTTCGTCCACTGCATCTCCGCTTGTATCCACGATGGCGTAAGTAATGGCATCCCCGCCATCTTCCGTTAATTTTTCTTCCAGTTCGTGAAAAGTTTCTGACAGGTAGATACTACGGTCAATACCCAAGATTATCTCGCCTTCCTGTCTGAACTCTTTCAGCTTCTCAAAGGCATAGTAGACACAAGAAGTATGAAAATCCGTTTCAGTCAAGACATCGGCAATGCTATTGTCTGTGCTATTTGCAAGGAAAATGGTACGGAATCCTTTTTTCTTCAATCTGTAAAATACTTCCGTCAACACCACCAGTTGTCCCATCCCTTGTCGTGCAACCAGGCCAATACGTCCTCCTTTAACAATAGGTGCAAAAAAATCCATTACTTTTATACCGGTTTCGATCATCTCTCCCCCGCCTTTTCGTATGATCAGCTCATCGACAGTACAATCAGCCAATGATGCCAGGCTTACTAGTGTCCGGACCTCCGCTTTTCCCAGTGAAATTTTTCCTGTGCATAAGTTAGATACTGTTGCAGGCCGCAAACCAACAGATTTGGCAGCTGTCGTCAAATTAGGAACACGTTTACGGAGCAACGGGACATTTAATTGAATGTCTTCCTTCACAGCAACCCCTCCTTACTTTATATAGTAATAATATTTACTCCAAAAAGCAATTAAATTTTCAGAAAAGATAAATATTTCTACGGTAACCATCCGTATGTTCCTTTAACTGACATAGGTTGTCCTGACAAGCATATATTGGACATAAACCAATATAAAAGGAGGGAAACCGTTGAAGTCTGCTTTATCATCCATGCAACTGATCCGCTATATAGTCGGTTATGTTTTTATTGTGTCCGGATTAATTAAGCTGTTGAATCCTGAATTCTCTTCTATATTCGCCCATCTCGGTATTCCTAGTGCTGCCACGGCTGTTATAATAATAGCCGTAACGGAAGTTGTGTGTGCTGGGTTGATCATTCTTAATTTTCATGTCAAAAAAGCGAGTGTCCCCTTGTTGTTCATCATGATTGCTGCCATATTGCTCACCAAAGTTCCTATTTTGCATACAGGCTTTTTGTCATTTGCCTTTGAAGCAAGGTTGGATATAGTCATACTGGTTTTACTCGGAATCTTATGGAGGAGCCATTCAAAGTAAGACAACGGATTTATCGTCCTCGTTCTAATAAAACTGCTATCTAAAAAAGGACGGGTTTATTCCGTCCTTTTTCGCGTCCTTCTTCTCCAAATTATTATTAAGATAGTCGACACCAAAGCTGCTGCCATTGTTGTCTTAAAATATGGTGGATAATAAACAAATATTACCTTATTCCTCCCAGGGTCAATCGCGGTTCCCAAAAAAGCATAATTTGCCGTTTTCACTGGATGTTTCTCCCCATTCACGTAAACCTGCCACCCTTTCTCGTGTGGGACAGGAATGGCTAGGTATTTATCATTTTGTTTATTTTCAATATTTATTTCAATCTTGTTACCACTTATCGATACATTACTGTCATTGTTTACAGTTG
The DNA here is from genome assembly GCF_900156915.1 of Sediminibacillus massiliensis. Taxonomy (GTDB): domain Bacteria; phylum Bacillota; class Bacilli; order Bacillales; family Amphibacillaceae; genus Sediminibacillus_A; species Sediminibacillus_A massiliensis. The sequence goes on from NZ_LT732535.1 coordinate 952,809, forward strand.
ATTTTTTCACATCTTTTAGTACTTGATAATTTTCCGGATACAATTGGAAATTTTTGATTGTGTAATTTCCCTCAGGCACTCTTAGTGAAATCACTTCATCACGTGGTATTCGTATAGTTATATCGTCCACTTTCGTCCTGTAAATGGATTGTCTCGATTTACGGCTTGTTTTGAAGTTGTCGACATGTAAAGGAAACGCAGGCGCACTCTTAGAATTATTTTGCAAATGAAACGACAAATAATAATCCTTGGCAGATTCAGGGGGGTTTTCAAGGTGGAAATCCAAACCTCCAGTTTCTCCTTTTACCACCAGTTGATTATCCCGATATCCAGCATTAACCGGTTTAACATCCACCTGGTCGAATATATCTGGTACAGTTTCGGTAGCCGCTTCTCCCCCTTTATACTCTTCCAACACAATACCTTGCAGCATGGCATGTTCTCTTTCTGGGATGGAATTCGATTCCAATTCTTTTTCGGAAAATATATTACTGGAAGTCTGCACAAAGGGAAGCGAGTTGGCATTTTTATAGACGACATAATTTGCACTTGACATATACTTTTCAAATCCATATGGGACGTTTTCCACTTTTTCTTTCTTATACATAATGTATTTCCCGCCAAACCGGCTGTACAGATTAGCCCTGTCCCCAAAACCAGAGTATCTGCTGACACTTTCTCTTTTCATGTCTATTTCTAAATCATGATAATAAAAATAAAGGATTTCTTTGTTGAGAATACTGGAGTAAACACTTGTTCCGGCAAAATCCTGAATGATAGGTGTATTATTCCGCCCATCTGTTTTCCATTCGAGTCTTGGCAATACAGCTGGATCGGCTTCTAATACCCTGTCTATTAGCTTTGATTGTTCTTCTGAATAATAGTTTTCGCTCAATATATAGTCTTTCGTCACCTTTTCTACGTTCCCTGTCTCATATAACTTCCGTTTTTGGTAGTCATTCACATGGATAATCTGGGCAGTTAAGATAACTAGCAATAACATTCCATATATCCATTTATTTTTGGAGTTCCGGACTAACATCGTTATTATCAGGATGGCCAAAGCCGGTAAGATAGTCCGCTTCAAATAAGGCTCATCCATATTTAGAGAGGCATCCTTCATAAAAAATAATAAATACAGATAAAAAGTTAAAATACAGGCTTGAATCATTTCTCTAAAAGTAACTCTGCGTAATAGTTCCAACCCGCTTGCAACTGCCCCTCCAATGGCAAAAGAAGCCAAATACTCATATCGATGTTGGGGTGCTGACATTCCATTGAAAAAACTAGCCGCCAACGGTACAAAGTGCAGCACTATAATCAGCAGACTCAACATAGCAAATAATCGGAATCGTAGGTTCTTGTAAAAGGTAAATACAAAGGAAAACAAAACAAAAACCGCCGGCACTATTAATAACCGGCTGTCAAACAATATATTACTTGTCATATCCAGCCTGGGTACATATTGCTGATAATCAGGACGGTAATTTTGAAAAAATCCATAAACCGATGGAACAAAACCCACCGAACCAATACCAAAACCAAGCAACCCTGATACAAAATACATTTTCCACTGAGCAATTCTGTCTGCTTCATTTTTCCCAAGCGTCAAGAATGAACGGCAGATAATATAAACGCCTATAAAACAAAAATTAATAAAGGCAAAGTAAAAATTGTCGAATAAAGAGATAGCTATTGCGACTGTGAGCCATACCGGCTGTTTCTCCCTGATCACTTTTTCGACGCCAAGTACTAACAAAGGAAGCCAAAGAAAAGCATCACCAAAGAACTCCCAATATGTGACATGGCGAAAATACATCCCTGAGAGCCCATAAAGGACAGCTCCTGTGAAGGAAGACAGAAGGCTGATTCTCATATAACGAAAAACACTGGTTGTGATCACCAGGACAAGCATTAACCGTATTATGCTAATAAAAACGGTTGCTTGCGCCCAAAACAGTATGTCCGTCTGCCCGATGACGGACAATAGCTCAAAGCCGTATAAGATCAATACAGTTATAAAGAAAAAAATATTCAAGCCATAATAATAAGCAAGCTGAGTATATGTACTTCCTCCCAGACCGAATTCAAATGAATAAAAGAAGTTTCCACTTGTAAATTGTTCATACAGCATTTTCCTGAAAGGAACCATTTGCGATAGTCCATCATTCGGACCGGCCATATAGACCCCATTCGCCCATTGAATGAGGAAAAAACCATGTGCCAAAATCGCTGTAATCAAACTAACGAAAACGAGCAACAAAATTTTTTTACTGTTCTTCATATAAAAGCCACCATTACTTTTTCAATATTTTGCTTGTGACGACGAATGTGATCGGTACTGTCAAAAATACTGCGACAATCGGAGCGATGTTGCCATTCCAATTCAATAAATCGACAAATACATAAACAAAGAATGATGAAACAGGCATGTTTACGAGCTGGGTCAAAGGAAATTTCAGAAACTTCATGAGTGTGGGTTTCACTTTATAAGTAAAATAGACATTCAAAAAGAAAGAGAGAATAAGGCTAATTGTAAATCCGATTATATGGGAAACCATATAATGCCAACCAAGGAAGTTATAACAAATCAAATAGAGTATATAATAATTAGCTGTGTTCAGTCCGCCCACAATCATAAAACGGACTAATTCATGATTCAACATTTTCCTCATCTTTCTCTATCCATGTTCGTATCTTGTACTAGATAATGTGGACGGCGTTTCGTTTCCAAATAAATTCTGCCCACGTATTCACCGATGACCCCTAAACTCACTAACTGCACTCCGCCAAGGAACAGGATGGAAGCTATCAATGTAAAGTAGCCTGGAACTTCAATGCCTGATCTAATAATTTCAATCAGCATGAGGAAGATATACAGCAGGGCCAGAACCAAAACCGTAAGTCCCACATACAAACACATTCTGAGCGGTTTATTATTAAAGGATACTACTCCCTCGATTCCATAATTGATCAAGCTTTTATAAGACCATTTAGAATCCCCGTTATCCCTGATTTTATTTTGATAAAAAACAGTCTTTCGGTCAAAACCGATCCATGAAAACAATCCTTTTGAAAAGCGATTGCCTTCAGACAATTTTTTTATCGCTTCGACGGCCTGTCTACTCAACAAGCGAAAGTCTCCTTCTCCATCTTTCAGTTCTACATCGACTACACGATCAATCAGTTTGTAGTAAACAGAGGAAATTGCAGACCTTACCTTTGAGTCGCCTTCTCTATTCCGTTTGGCCACTACTTGATGATATCCTTCTTCGTATCCAGCCAGCAATTGATGGATCAGTTCTGTAGGATGCTGTAAATCTGCATCCATAATGATGACTGCATCCCCACCTGCGTGCTCAAGCCCGGCTATCAGTGCCGATTCCTTTCCGAAATTTCTTGTGAAGGATATATATTTCACTTCCTGATTTCTGCTGGACAACAGCTGGACAAGCTGCAATGTATCGTCTTTACTCCCATCATCGACAAATACTATTTCATAACGATAATTTGTTTTGGCAAATTCAGCGGTTAAAGCTTCGTAAATGAGCATGACATTCTCCGATTCATTATAAGAAGGAATCAGAACTGAAACAAAGGTGGATTCCATAAGTGTTTCCTCCGATACAAAATAACTTTGTCCATAATGGTGGCAACAACGTTTAACCTCATTTTGAACATATTCCTTTACGATATACCCATTCATGCCAGCTGCTAATCTAACCGCCGTATAGTTAAGCAATTCTAACTATTTACATAAATACTTAGTAATTGATACGGTTTAGATTACAAGAAAAAGCGGTATTAATAGTTAAAACTTAATACATACCGACTATTAAATCACAGAGGGGAGGATTGTGTGCAGATTCAATTGCACAACTTATTTATATGAACGATGAAAATTATTTTTACGAGGCCAAGAAACCTGGCTCTGTCTTAATTATCTCGGCTATACTGGTTGCCTTGTTCGTTGTTTGGGGAGCTGTTTCCCCAAAGAGCCTGAATACACAGGCGAATGACGCGCTTGGCTGGATGATTGAAAACTTCGGCTGGTTCTACATGTTGATCACTGCATTTTTTGTCCTATTCGTTATTGTCCTGGCGATAAGTCCATATGGGAAACTAAGACTTGGAAAACAAGAAGATCGTCCAGAATACTCTTGGTATTCCTGGATTGGAATGTTGTTTGCTGCAGGTATAGGGGTGGGATTTGTCTTCTGGGGTGTTGCAGAGCCTGTACTTTATTATCTTGATCCCCCGGACGGGTATTCCCCCTCCACCAGGGAGTCGGCTATCGCCGGGCTGCGTTATGGTGTCTACCATTGGTCCCTGCATCCATGGGCCATCTTCTCGATTGTCGGCTTGACGTTGGCCTATGTTCAATTCCGTAAAGACAAACCAGCACTTATCAGTTCTGCTTTCTATCCATTAATAGGGAACCGTGTGGAAGGATCTCTCGGCAAGGCTATTGACATTCTAGCTGTGCTTGCCACCTGTACAGGAGTGGCGACCACTTTCGGGTTGAGCGCCATGCAAATTACCGGGGGGCTTTCTTATATCTCCAACATACCGAACACTGCCTGGACCCAAATCATCATCATTGCCATTGTGACTGTTCTATTTATCACATCTGCTGCAAAAGGGGTTAATAAAGGCATTAAAGTGTTAAGCAATATCAACCTGGCTGTTGCCGCTTTGCTGCTCATCTTCGTGATAGTGGTGGGACCTACCCTATTTATCGCCGAAAGCTTTGTAACGACTCTGGGTGGATATATTTCCAATGTTGTGCCAATGAGTTTGACAATGACCCCATTCTCAGAAAGTGAATGGCTTGGAACCAATACAATCTTCTTTTGGGCATGGCATATATCCTGGGCTCCGTTCATGGGAATGTTCATTGCCAGAATTTCAAGAGGGCGCACGATCAGGGAATTCATGGCAGGGGTTCTGATTGTACCTTCCACACTAGCTCTTGTTTGGTTCACGACTTTTGGCGGGACTGCACTTAATTTAGAGATGAACGGTCCTGGAGGTATCGGAGAACTTGTGACAGGCGAGGTGGAAATCGCATTATTTGCGACGTTAGGAGAACTCCCGCTAAGTGCAATTACCAACATTATCTCAGTCATATTGATCTTGATTTTTTTCATTACTTCTGCAGATTCGGCCTCCTATGTTCTCGGTGCAATGACTTCCAGAGGCAGCCTGGAACCATTATTGTCTGTCAAAGTATTATGGGGATTCCTGATCGCAGGAACGGCAAGCGTTTTGTTGTTGAGCGGCGGTGGAGGATTAAGCGCCCTCCAAACAGCTTCGATTATCGCCGCTCTTCCGTTCGCCATCATTATGTCAATAATGATCATTTCACTATTTGTCATGTTCGGCAAGGATTGGAAAGCTGAAAAACAGAGGCGGCAGGAGAATCAATTTGCTTCGGTCAAAGAGGAAATCCGTGAAGAATTTTTAGATGAAATGAAAGAAGAAATGTACCTAGAGGTCAAAGATGACCTATACGAGGAAATCAAAGATGAAATGAAAGAAGAGATATTGGATGAAGTGGAGACACAACCACATCAAAAACGAACAAAATGATCATTTTCGAGTGTCCGATATGGACACTCTTTTTTCATGCCAATAATTGTAGGTTCAAATAGAACATGAGATAATCTATTTGAAAAGGAGAGTAATAAGTATGGCGCATATTCCATTGATGGTTAATTTCAAAGGCAAACATATAGTCGTAGTAGGCGGTGGGAGAATTGCTGCTCGGAGGATCAACAACCTTCTAGAAAGCGATGCGACAATCACGGTGATCAGTCCTAAGGTGAATGAAGAAATTGCCTCCCTCTTCCATAAAAAGAAGATAGTTTGGATGCCGAAGAACTTCTCGGACGATGACTTATCTAAGGCTGACTTGATTATTGCCGCCACTGATAAAGAAGCTATTAACAAAGCCGTTGTCGAAGCGGCCCCTTCCAACAGTCTTGTGAACGCTGCTGGTGACTCCGCGACGGGTAATGTTCATTTTCCGGCCCAGTTCAAGCGAGGGAAATTAACTATTGCCGTATCTACTAACGGTGCGAGTCCCTTGCTGGCAAAAAGAGTGACGGGTGAACTAGCCGGACGCTTTACGGAAGACTATGAATTTTATTTGGAATTCCTGTTCGAAGCAAGAGAAATTCTGAAGAAATCAAATTTATCCATCCAGACACGGAATCAGTATCTCCGAAAATTTTTAGAAGAAACATATTTGGATACTTCCGTTCAAGACCGTACACTTGACTGGCTGCGTTCTCTTTAAAAAACAAACCTGTAAAAACCTTTCTACCGGAAGTTTAAGAAGGTTTTTACAGGTTCTCGTTATGCGTCAGGCATGCAACGCTTTTTCTCCCGTTGATTGTATGTTAAGTGTTTCTAAATTCAATAACCGTTCTCTGAAACGGACAACTTCCCCGACAATTATCATGGCTGGATTGTTAATAGCCGCTTTATCAACTTCGGCCACAATAGTATTAATAGTCCCTGTCACGATCTTTTGCTCTATTGTGGTTCCCTGCTGAATAATCGCCACCGGCATGTCCGCATTTTTTTCATTTCTTTTAAGTTGATCACAAATATAAGTTAAGTTACTGATCCCCATGTATATTGCTATGGTATCGACATTTTCAGCCAGGCTTTTCCAGTCTATTTCCTTATGTTTCCCTTTGCAGCGATGACCGGCAACCATGGCAACGGAACTGCCAAACTCCCTATGTGTGACAGGTATACCAGAATAGGCAGGGGCAGCTATGCCCGACGTAATCCCTGGCACGACTTCGAATGGAATGCCATTTTTGGCCAATGCTTCCGCTTCCTCTGCCCCTCTCCCGAATACAAACGGGTCTCCGCCTTTTAATCTTGTCACAGTTTTGCCCTGCTTTGCATATTTCACCAGCAGATGGTTTATTGTTTCTTGTTTGAGAATATGAAAGTTCGGATGTTTTCCGCAGAAAACCAAATCGGCCCCTTGCCTTGCTTCTCGCAGTAACTCTTCATTAACCAATCGATCATACAAGACAACATCAGCTGCCTTGATACATTTAAGTGCCTTTATTGTGATTAAGTCCGGATCGCCGGGACCCGCCCCCACCAAATAAACTTTCGATATAATGGCCCCCTCCTTTTTAGTTAAACTTGAAAGCTATTGGCAAACTACATGATTACATATACTCTGTCGTCAACTGTCTCGACCTCGAACGTTTGTACACAGCCTACATCCGGCTCCTGTACTTGACCATCAACTACGCTGATTTTCCAATCATGCATTGGACAAAATACATGCTCACCACTTACCATTCCTTCGGCCAAGACACCTCCCTTATGTGGACATCGGTTTTCAATTACTCGTATCTCACCGTCGGCCAATTTAAACACGGCTAACTCTTTCTCACCGATTGTTACAGTTCTCCCCAGTCTTTCCGGCAGTTCATTTATTTTAGCGATAAACACTTTATTTAACATTGTTTCCATTAGAATTCCCCCTAATGTTGATGAATGGTAATCGGTTTGTATTTAGGAATCACTATTTCGCTCCTGTCGGTACCTTTACACTCTTATACAGGTCTCTCAATATTGTTTGATCTTCCAGCGCTTGCTTCCAAGGTTCTTGCACTACTGCCAATGCTTCGTTCATTCGATGGTTTAGATCAATAAAGGTCTTTTTGTCTGTCAGCACTTCTTTGACATGTTCCATTCCGACTCTTTCAAGCCATGCCGAGGTCCTTTCCAAGTAATTGGCATTTTCCCGATAATATTGCAAGAAGGCGGCTGTATAATCAAGAACTTCTTCCTCTGTTTTTACTTTGGCCAGTAGCTCGGCTTTCCTCATATAAGTTCCGCCGTTCCCACCGACATAAATTTCAAACTCTCCATCAAGACCAGTTATCCCCACATCTTTGATTGAACCTTCTGCACAATTCCTCGGGCATGCGGACACGCTCATTTTCACTTTATGGGGTGTATTCAGACCTTCAAACTTCTTCTCCATTTTTATTCCAAGGCCAATGGAATCCTGTGTACCGAATCGGCAGAAATCGGCACCTACACAAGTTTTGACCGTACGAAGGCCTTTTGCATAGGCAGACCCTGACGGCATGTCCAACTCGGACCATATTTTCGGCAAATCTTCTTTTTGAACACCGAGGAGATCCAGTCTCTGTCCACCTGTTACTTTGATCATCCTTACTTGGTATTTGTCTGCGACTTCTGCTATCTTGCGCAGATCATCAGAATTGGTGACACCTCCGTACATCCGGGGGACAACCGAGTAAGTACCATCATTTTGAATATTGGCGTGCAGCCTCTCATTAACAAAACGGGACTCCCTCTCATCCTTGTATTCAGCTGGCTTCAACATGCCCAGATAGTAGTTCAAAGCAGGTTTACACTTTGAACAGCCTTCTTCCGTTTTCCAACCAAGTACATTCATGACTTCTTTGGTGTACATCAGCCCTTTGTCCTTTATTTCTTCAATCACTTCATCTCTAGACAAAGAGGTACATGCACATATGGATTCTTTTTGATTCGCATCATACTCCTCACCCAATGTATATTCCAACAAATCAGAAACAAGGGATTGGCAGCGCCCGCAAGACCGCGAAGCATTTGTACATCCTTTAACTTGCTCCACTGTTGTAAGATCCTGGTTTTTTATGGAATCAACGATCGTTCCTTTGGTAACACCATTGCATCCACAAATAATTTCTTCATCAGGCATGGAAGTCAAAAGGTCCTGTCCTGACTCATCAGGTCTGTCATTCTCCGTATACTCTTCGATCGATGCCCCTTTATTGATTAAACTTAACAGTCTGTTTCCATCTTTTGTATCACCGAACAATACCGCTCCTGAAATCTTACCATCATTAACCAGCACTTTTTGATAGACACCGCGCCAGTCATCGAATACTTTAATGGACTTTGTTTCTTCATTTTCGTTGATTGTACCCGTGGAAAATACATCTACCCCGGAAACCTTCAATTGAGTCGAAAGGATAGATCCCTGATAACCTTTCGTTTCTATCCCACAGATTCGCTTAGCCAATACTTGCCCTTGTTGATACAGAGGGGCAACCAATCCATATACCATCTGTCTGTGCTCTGCGCACTCACCTACTGCAAAAATATTGGGATCATTAGTTTCTAAATAGTCGTTTACCAGGATACCCCTGTTGACTTCAAGATCGCATTCCCTAGCAAGGCTGACGTTAGGTTTAATTCCTACTGCCATAACTACCAAGTCAGCTTTGAGAACCTCTCCATCTTTAAACCGAAGCCCTTTGGCCCTTTTCTTCCCGATAATCTCTGCAGTATGCTTTTCTAAATGAAAGTTCATTCCTTGTGCTTCCAATTCTTTCTGAAGCATTTTTCCCGCCGGTTTGTCCAATTGGCGTTCCATCAAATAATCAGAGATATGTATGACATCGACCTTCATGCCCAAATTCAATAAGCCCCTGGCTGCCTCAAGACCTAACAGTCCTCCACCGATTACTGCAGCTTTTTTATATTTCTTGGAGTAATCAACCATTTTTTCGCAGTCCTGAATATCCCTGAATGCTGTCACTCCTTCCAGATCGGCACCCGGGAGGGGCAGTATGAATGGAACAGAACCAGTAGCGATAATTACTTTATCGTAATCAACGTTACGGCCTTTATCTGTATAGATTTTTTGGTTTATTTTATCGATGGCAGTTACGGTTTCACCGGGATATAATAAAATGTTATTATCTTCATACCATTGCCAGCTGTTTAAGGTTATATCTTCGATTACCGTATCACCTTGTAAAACTTTTGAAAGCTGGATTCTATTGTAATTTGGATATGGTTCACTTCCAAATATGGTGATATCAAATCGATCAGGCGATGTTTTCAGTACTTCTTCCACCGCCCGGACGCCCGCCATACCATTTCCGATGAGCACTAGTTTCTGTTTTGCCATGCAGATAAACCCTCCAAATTTTTGTATTATTTTGAATATTTACATCAGTTTATGGTCAAATCACTTTTCAATCAATAAGTATGTAAGATTACCTAACGTAGTTTTCCGACATGTCATTTGTATAAGCTGGCGAAACACGGACAGCAATTACTTTAAAACCCGGCATACTGCAGTCCGGATCCATTTTACCAGAAACCAATTTATTCACGTTCTGAGACTCCGTCCAATGGAAGGGAACAAATATGGTATCTTTTCTCATCTGCTTTGACCATTTGGTTCTGACTGTTATATTTCCATGTCTTGATTCGATATTCACAAGCATGCCCTCATCCAAACTATATTCTTTCCCGGTTTCAGGATGTATCTCCATAAATGATTCGAAATCTCTTGCTGCAAGTGCCGGACTTTTTCTCGTTTGTTCACCTGTCAAATATTGAGACATTACCCTTCCTGTTGTAAGAATAAGGGGATAATCGGAACAAGGCTCATCCTTCGGCACTGTTGAATGAATTACTTCTACAGACATTTTCGCCTTTCCGTCCTCATGAGCGAAACCATCGGTGAACAGCCTCTCAGTTCCTTTATCGTTTAATTCCGGACTTGGCCACAAAACCCCACTCTCTCTTCGTATTTTGTCATAGGTTATACCATAATAATCTGCCTTTCCTCCCCGGCTGGAAAGTCTTAGCTCATTAAAAATCTCTTCACTATTTTTAAAAGGGAAGTATTTTCCTTTTCCGATCTGTTCAGCGATTTCGCAGATTATTTGCCAGTCATGTTTTACTTCACCCGGTAATGGCCTGCATGCTTCTCTCAGCGTCACCCTTCCCTCGATGTTTGTCATTGTCCCTTGATCCTCTAAGTATGATGAGGAGGGGAGGACCAAGTCGGCCAGTTTGGCAGTTTCAGATAAAAACATGTCAACGACTACAAGCAATCTCAGTTTTTTCAAAGCTTGTCCTACAAAATGGGCATTAGGGTTAGATACCACCGGATTAGAGCACATGATAAACATGCCGGTAATTTCGCCCTGTTTCACTTTTTCAAACATTTCATATGCCGGAACGCCTTTACCCGGCAAGCTTTTTTCTTTCACTCCCCAGACGTCGGCCACATATTTCCTGTCCTGTTTGTTTTCAATGGACCGATATCCAGGCAACTGATCTGCTTTCTGTCCATGTTCTCTTGCTCCTTGTCCATTTCCCTGACCTGTAATCGCCCCATAACCAGAATTCACCTTTCCTATTTTCCCTGTGGCCAGCAGGATATTTAAAAAGCTGCGGACCGCAGCGGTACCATCTGTTTGTTGCTCCACACCTCTTGCCGTAAAAATCATTCCCGATTCTTCCTGCGCAAAAGTTGTTGCTACATGACGCATGTCTGATATCGAAACACCAGACATTGCTTCCACTTCCTTTAAATCCAATCTATGAAGTGAGTTTTTGACGTCCTCAAATCCATTCACTCGGGATTCGACAAAAGATTCGTCTACTAACTGCTCATCAATGATGATTTTCAACAGTGCACTGGCAATTGCCACGTCGGTCCCCGGCTTGTTTTGCAAATGGAAATCAGACATTTTAGTAGTGTCTGTCGGCCGTGGATCGATCGCTATGATATAAGCTCCATTCTTTTTTGCTTTCTCAAAATATGGCATAATTGTCGGCTGACATTCAGCTATATTCGTTCCAGCCAGGATAATGCATCGTGTATGCGGAATTTCATGGATAGTATTGGTGAATCCTCTATCGATTCCGAATGTCTGATTTGCAGCAGTGGCAGCTGCTGCCATGCATAACCTTCCATTATAATCAATATGCTTCGTTTCCAATGCCACTCTGGCAAACTTGCCCAGCAGATAAGCTTCTTCATTTGTAAGTGACGCACTTCCATATACGGAGAGTGCATCTTTACCATCCGTTTTCTGAATTTCGGCAAATCTTTTCTGAATAAACTGCAGTGCTTCGTTCCACGAGACTGGAACGAACTCACCATCAATCTTAAGCAGCGGCTGCTTGATCCGTTGATTATGCAGTGCATGTTGGTGTGCATTCATTCCTTTGATGCAAAGTCTGCCTGCGGTGGTCGGATTATCCTTTCCGATTGTTTTATATGCCTTTCTGGACACAACCCTTTGCTCAATCAGTTGCATTTTGCACTGCATGCTGCAAAACGGACATTGAGAATCATAAACTTTCTCTGATTGGACTTCCTGCTGCTTCCTCTGAAAGTATTTCAACATAAGCTCCGTCAAGTAAATCATCCTTTTCCGTCTTTTCTTGTTTAGTGCTCCCGTTGGAATTTCTGTCGTTACCTACTGTTAACCAGGTATTTCCCTTTCTCCCTAACCACAGCTTCCAAGCTATCCAACAACTGGTTGCGCAAATCTTCCTCAAACAGCACCTCCCTTATATGCATCAATCCAACCCTGTCAATCCACTGCCAAGTACGTTCCAAATAATTTGCCGAATTACGGTAATATTGAATAAAGGCAGTAATAATATCGATTGCTTCTTTATTATTGATTCCTACACACAACAATTCACCTTGACGAACGTTACTTCCGCTGTTTCCTCCAACGTAAATTTCCCACTTTCCTCCTCTTTTGATTACACCGACATCCTTCGAAGTAAAACCGGCACCATTGTGGTTGCAAGAAGAAATACCTATTTTCACACGGTGAGGGGTCTTGAGAAATTCTGTCTTCTTCTCGATTAATTCTGCCAGATTAAACGATGGGTGCTTGTTACAGCGACAACTATGATCGCCCCCATCTGTCCTGACTTCTACTGCCATATTGCTGTTGGCAGATTGCAAGGGGATATCCAATTCGTTTCTGATGCTGGATAATTGCTCTTTTCTTATTCCTGTCAAATGTATGCGTTGGTCACCCGCGATAACCATTTTGACCTCAGGGTATTTCTTGCTGATTTCCGTCAAATTTCTCAGCTGTTCGGCTTTTATGAGACCTGCATATATTTTTGGAATAATTGCATATGTATCATCATGTAAGATGGCCACAGTCATTTTTTCATCCGCAAAGGAGGAATCGTCATCCTTCTCGAAAAAAGGATAAATCACATTTAAATGATACTCGATTGCAGACCTGCATATATTGCACCCTTTCTGTACTTTCCACTCAAGCTCCATGAAGACTTCCTGGAGACTAGAAAGATTCTTTGATTGGATTTGTTCTACCACGTCATCTTCTGTTAAGGGTGTGCAGGTACAAAGAGAATTATCGACCACCTGTTCATCGAAATATTCACTTTGTATGTAAGACAATAGTTCTGAAACAAGTGGCTTACAACTTCCGCAAGAACTGGATGCTTTTGTACAATTTCTGACTTCATGGACAGTAGATAAGCTGTCGCGCTGCACTGCCTGTATGATTTCGCCCTTAGTCACACCGTTACACGTACAGATTTGTCCGGTCGACGGCATTGTAGCTGCATAGGAAGCAGAGGGATCTGGAGTTTCGAGTAAAGAAACCTTATCTTTGTCCGAAAACACTTTTCGTTTCACGATGCTGTCAAAAATTGCCGGTCCAACCTGCGTATCGCCGAAAAGTACCGCACCAACCACTTTGTTACCTCTGAAAAGGATCTTTTTATAGATTCCTTCCACTTCGTTATAAATCTGAATCGATTTCACCTCTTCGTCTTGGGATAACTGACCAGCCGAAAACACATCCACATCTGAAATTTTCAATTGAGTAGACATGACAGATCCCTGATATCCATTTGTCGCTTTTCCGGTTAAATGGCGGGCAAGAATTTCCCCTTGCTCGTAAAGAGGTTTGACCAGCCCATAGACAACCCCATTGTGTTCGGCACACTCACCGACTGCATAAACATCATGAGTACTTGTGGACAGCACATCGTCCACGACAATACCTCGGTTTGTGGCAATGCCGCTTCGTTTTGCAAGCTCGATATTCGGTTTAACACCGACAGCCATTACAATCAGATCAGCTTGCACTACAGTACCATCTTTAAATCGAATACCTTCTACCCTCTCATTCCCCCAAATTTTCTCGGTCTCCTTTCCCATCAAAAAATTCATCCCTCTCGCTTCCAACTCTTTTTGAAGCATGCTGGATGCTGCTTTATCGAGCTGTCTTTCCATTAAAGCGTCAGAAATGTGAACGACATCCACTTCCATCCCCAAATTGAGCAGTCCTCTGGCGGCCTCCAGCCCCAGCAAGCCGCCCCCTATTACCACGGCTTTTCGATGCTTTTCCGCTGCTTTCATCATCTTCTCGCAGTCTTCAATTGTTCTAAAAGAAATAACACCGTTTTTGTCCGCCCCGTTTACTGGAAGTATGAACGGAGTAGATCCTGTGGCGATTATCAACTTGTCATACCGTACTTTTCTCCCCGCATCACTTATAACCATTTTGGCCTTTGAATCAATGTCGATGATCGTTTCTCCTGAGAATAGAGTAAGATTATTTTCCAGATACCAGATTTTGTCATTGATGATAATTTCCTCTGGTCCCGTTCCTCCCTGAAGGACAGATGAAAGCATGATACGATTGTAATTGACGTGGGGCTCACTGCCGAAAATGGTAATATCATAAACGCAGGCGTTTTCTTTGAGAATGTTTTCGATACACCGCACTCCCGCCATTCCATTACCTATTAACACCAACTTTTTTTTCATCTTTAGCCACCCCTTCATCATTCTTGCTTACGGCTTCGTTGTTTAAATATTCAAAATCCTTTCCAATTAGTGTAAAGACTAACATAACAGCCGAAAATTTGTATAAACCATGTAAGATAACTTCCCATACTTTTTACTCGTCAAAAACGAAAAGCGGCATACACGCTTTCGTGTATGCCGGCTTCATTGCTTATTTTTGAATAAACATTTGTGTCCAGTAGTTCCCGTCAGAATCGAAACCGATTCCGATATGGGTAAGGTTCCCATTTAGAATGTTTTTACGGTGTCCTGGACTATTCATCCAAGCATCTACCACAGCTTCTGGGGATTGCTGCCCGGAGGCTATATTTTCTGCTGCTGACTGATAATCGACGCCGAATTCCTGCATCATATCAAAAGGAGATCCATAGGTTGGAGAGGTGTGAGAGAAATATCCTTTTTCAGCCATATCCTCTGACTTTGTCTGTGCCACTTCCGTCAGCTCACCGTCGGCTTTCAACTCGCTAAGTCCATTGTTTCTTCTTTCTTCATTGGTCAAACGGACTACTTCCTGCTGAATTTCACTCAGGTTGGCGTTTTGGTTGTTTTGCTGAGCCTGGCCACCCTGGCCTTCTTGATTTCCTTGCTGCCCGCGATTCTGCTGTGTTTCCTGCTGGTTGAATTGTCTACCATCCTGCTGGCCGTTTTCTCTTGCCGGGTTGAATCGGTAATTCGGATATTGCGATTGACCCCTTGGGTTTAAGGAAATTTGAAATCTTTCTTGTTCATACATCTGTTCACCCTGCTGGCCTTGCTGCTCTCCTCCGTTACCACCATGGAAACCAACATTCCGAGTGTTCATCGTCTCATTTTGATTTTGTGCTTCCTGGTTATCGTTATTGCAGGCAGTCAATGTTCCAGCTAATGCGATTGTTACAACACCCATTAAAACTTTTTTCATTGGACAACCTCCATTTTTTAAGCTGTGGCACGATTACTATTTGCATTTGAGGGACGTTTGATTCCTTCCGATTTCCGTCATTACTGGAAATAAAAAAACCGTCTGGACTCCCAAACGGTTTAGCAAAACATCAAGCCATTATATTGTAACCTGCATCGACGTGGACAATTTCCCCTGTAACGCCCCTTGATAAAGGACTAAGCATGACAAGGGACATATCCCCGACTTCTTCTTGTGTAACATTCCTTTTCAGCGGCGATCTTTCCTCTATATCATGGAGCATCTGGTTGAATGATGGAATACCTTTGGCTGCCAATGTACGTATCGGTCCTGCCGAAATGGCATTTATGCGAATTTCGTCCTGCCCCAAATCCAAAGCGAGATACTTAACAGAAGATTCTAATGAAGCTTTGGCGACACCCATCACCTTGTAGCCATCAATCACACGTTCGCCACCAAGGGCAGTCATCGTGATAATTGCACTGCCCTTTTCCAAGTAGGGTTTCGCTTCACGCGCTACCGCTATTAACGAATAAGAACTTGTATCTTGAGCAAATGCATACCCGCTCCTCGAGGTTTCAAGAAAATCGTTTTTTAAATCCTCTCCATGTGCAAAAGCAATCGAGTGGACAATTCCATGAATGGTACCGACTTTTTCACCGATATCAGAAAAAGCCTGCTTTATGCTTTCGTCATCATTTATATCACATGGAACAATCAATTCAGCTTCGGCATTTTCTTCTTGCAGAAGCTTTTTCAATTTTGTCAACGATCGCTCTTTCCGGTATGTAAAAATCAATTTCGCACCTGCTTGGTAAAGCGACCTTGCGACACCCCAGGCAAGACTTCTCTGATTTGCGACACCCATTATTACAATATGTTTTCCCTTTAGTTTCATTATGTCTTCCATTGATTGCCTCCGTAGAAATTTTTTGTCGCCTCCATTATAAACGACCTGGGGCGTTTTGAAAAATCAGTGACAAGTTTTTATCCACAATCAAGTGAAAAGGAGTCAACCAAGTTCTAAAATAACTTTACAATGAACGAAAAGCTTCTATTAATTCTGTTATTTCATCGTCTGAAATTGTCCGGAAATCAATTAACACTTTGTTCTCTTTTATCCTTGTGATGACTTTTGGTGTACTATTTCGCAATTGCGCTGCCAAAGACTGTGCGGATGTACCTTCAACCGTTATTTCAGCTACATAGGTATCCAATTCAACTCCAGGCATCGTGCCTCCGCCCACCTGCGATGTGTCTTTAGACAAACAAACTTCATAGTCAGAACGCAAGGTAGTCAAGATACTTTGAAATTCTACAGCCTGACTGTGAATTTTATCCAAGGGCTTTGTAATATCTCGTATTGTCGGTAGTTGTTCTGCTGTCTTTTCATCGGATAAATATACATCAAGGGTTTTTTCCAATCCGGCTAGGGTCATTTTGTCTACGCGTAAAACTCTTGCCAGTTGATGTTTCTTGAGTCGTTCGACCAGCTCTTTTTTACCGACGATTATTCCGGCTTGCGGACCGCCAAGAAGCTTATCACCGCTGAAGGAAACCAAATCTGCTCCATTTTCGATCACTTCCCTGACAAGTGGTTCGTCCCCAATCTGGTGTTTTCTAAAATCAAACAACGAACCACTTCCCAGGTCTTCATAAAACAGGACATCCTCTGACCCATGTTTAATCCGGACCAATTCCTTTGTCGAAACAGATTCTGTAAAACCGATCGTTTTAAAATTACTGGTATGGACTTTCATGATCATACCTGTTTCTTCTGTGATGGCATGTTCGTAATCATACTCATGTGTTTTATTGGTCGTACCAACTTCGACTAGCTTCGCCCCGCTTTCTTCCATAATAGAAGAAACACGGAATGAGCCGCCAATTTCCACCAGTTCGCCTCTTGAAACAATCACTTCTTTGTTCTTTGCTAAAGCCCTCAGAATAAGGTACACTGCAGCAGCATTGTTATTGACTACCATTGCAGCTTCGGCACCAGTACAGGCGGTCAGCAAATCTTCGATAACATCATGCCGGGAACCGCGCTTACCTGTCTCCAGATCATATTCCAAATCCGAATAGCCGCCGGCTGTCCGCATAATATGTTCGATCGCTTCCTTACTTAACCTTGCTCTGCCAAGATTAGTATGCAACACTGTCCCTGTCCCGTTAATAAGACGGGTGATCCGATCTCGGCTTAAATGGTTGGTTTTTTCCTTGATTTGCTCCCATAGGTAGTCCGCAACCGTTTCCTTTTCCTTATCAATAGGATCCGATCCTTCCAAGAATTGGGTCCGCAACCGATCGACTTCTTCACGGATTACTCCGATCAGTCGTTGTGTGGAGATTCCTGAACTCTTTAACAATCTCAAGAATTGTTCACTTCGTTGTAATTCATGTACAGGCGGGAGCTCCCGCAATCTTTTTTTCATGCTACTCATCCTTTTTAGATACTCAGGAAAAAACAAGCCCCCGCCTGTAAAGGCATTTCTTTTGTAAGGCTGTCATTCAGACTTGTCCATCCATACTCTTTATGATTTCATCTAGTTCCGGATATGACCCGGTCTTTAGTTTCGAATAGATTTTGATTTCGTTTACTGTAACTTCAAAGGCTCCCCCTGAACTTGGAATCAATTCCAATCCAGTTATGGAATTCCGATAATGGTTAAACAACTGTTCCGCAAAACTTGCGGCTTTAGGGGCATAGTTTCACTGCATGCAAAATTCAATTGATACTTTGAAAGCCACTTATAAAACCTCCCTTATTTTTTTAATTTAGTGCAAGTCTGTCCAAGTCCGTTCGCTTCCTTCTCTTTCCGTCAGCTTGAACTGATCAAGTAATTCCAGGAATGGGATTAAATATTTTCTCGACAATTGCAGTATATCCTTTGCCTGTTTTAAATCGAATGTAGCCTCTGTCTCTTGTTTCAATTTTCCAGCTGCCTTGTCGAAAGATTGTTTGTGTACAATCATTTCATCAGTCAAAATATACGCCTTTTTAGTTGCGAGCAAGTATTTTCTCAAATCGGCTGCCTCTTCGTTTGAAAAAGGGGTATTAGCAACGTAAGCATCCCATTTTTGAACAGAAACACCATCTTGCTGCAACCTATCTATCACTTCTTCCATCCGCTTTGCCCACTTCTTGGGAAGGTGCTCCTGGAAGTCAGCGACTGCCAGGAATTGATCCATGCTTTTCAATTCGTTTTGTTCAATCAGCTCTTCCAATGTAAATTCAATAAACTCTCGAGGATAGGCACTCTTGAAGCTTTGCAGGATTTCCGCCTTGTTTTTCCCCTGTCTCAACGGATGTGCTTGGTGGAATGCGGATATTTCATTTTTCAACTCTTCCGCCAGCCGCGAATAGGTTGCAGTAAGAGCAAATTTGTCGTCAACCTGAAGATATTTCGATTCGGCAACACCGCTTTCTAAAAGGGGCACTAACACCTGTTCGTCGAGCGATGTGCTTTGGATCAACTGTTTTTTGTCCGCTATCATTTGTTCGTTCAATACTTCCTCCACCAAATCGTCCGGTGTACCCTCTTTTTTCCTTTGAAGAAAAGAAATAGTTTCGTTACCAAACCGGTATTTTTCTCCTTTTGGCTCGATGACCCATCCCCCACCGATTGTTTCGGCCGGGGTTGGCCTTCTTAAAATAAACCTATCTCCCCTCCTTGCAACTATTTCGTTATCCAGCCTGATTTGACACAGTACTTCATTATCGTTTTCCTCAATTATATTACGATCAAAGAGAACGAGCTTACCCATTTGTTCGGCCGTTCCAATATGCACTTTTACCGGAGATCTCTGTTTCAGCGGATACTTCAGTTCGTTGACCAACTTTAATGAAACATCGATTGTATCGGTAACGATGAAGTGANTGATTTCATCTAGTTCCGGATATGACCCGGTCTTTAGTTTCGAATAGATTTTGATTTCGTTTACTGTAACTTCAAAGGCTCCCCCTGAACTTGGAATCAATTCCAATCCAGTTATGGAATTCCGATAATGGTTAAACAACTGTTCCGCAAAACTTGCGGCTTTAGGGGCATAGTTTCACTGCATGCAAAATTCAATTGATACTTTGAAAGCCACTTATAAAACCTCCCTTATTTTTTTAATTTAGTGCAAGTCTGTCCAAGTCCGTTCGCTTCCTTCTCTTTCCGTCAGCTTGAACTGATCAAGTAATTCCAGGAATGGGATTAAATATTTTCTCGACAATTGCAGTATATCCTTTGCCTGTTTTAAATCGAATGTAGCCTCTGTCTCTTGTTTCAATTTTCCAGCTGCCTTGTCGAAAGATTGTTTGTGTACAATCATTTCATCAGTCAAAATATACGCCTTTTTAGTTGCGAGCAAGTATTTTCTCAAATCGGCTGCCTCTTCGTTTGAAAAAGGGGTATTAGCAACGTAAGCATCCCATTTTTGAACAGAAACACCATCTTGCTGCAACCTATCTATCACTTCTTCCATCCGCTTTGCCCACTTCTTGGGAAGGTGCTCCTGGAAGTCAGCGACTGCCAGGAATTGATCCATGCTTTTCAATTCGTTTTGTTCAATCAGCTCTTCCAATGTAAATTCAATAAACTCTCGAGGATAGGCACTCTTGAAGCTTTGCAGGATTTCCGCCTTGTTTTTCCCCTGTCTCAACGGATGTGCTTGGTGGAATGCGGATATTTCATTTTTCAACTCTTCCGCCAGCCGCGAATAGGTTGCAGTAAGAGCAAATTTGTCGTCAACCTGAAGATATTTCGATTCGGCAACACCGCTTTCTAAAAGGGGCACTAACACCTGTTCGTCGAGCGATGTGCTTTGGATCAACTGTTTTTTGTCCGCTATCATTTGTTCGTTCAATACTTCCTCCACCAAATCGTCCGGTGTACCCTCTTTTTTCCTTTGAAGAAAAGAAATAGTTTCGTTACCAAACCGGTATTTTTCTCCTTTTGGCTCGATGACCCATCCCCCACCGATTGTTTCGGCCGGGGTTGGCCTTCTTAAAATAAACCTATCTCCCCTCCTTGCAACTATTTCGTTATCCAGCCTGATTTGACACAGTACTTCATTATCGTTTTCCTCAATTATATTACGATCAAAGAGAACGAGCTTACCCATTTGTTCGGCCGTTCCAATATGCACTTTTACCGGAGATCTCTGTTTCAGCGGATACTTCAGTTCGTTGACCAACTTTAATGAAACATCGATTGTATCGGTAACGATGAAGTGATCGGAAGCAACCAATACATCGCCCCTTTGGATTTCCTCCCTGTCTATTCCCCCAAGATTTATCGCAGTACGCTGCCCGGCGCGCGCTTCTTCTACCTCTTGATGGTGAACTTGAATACTGCGCGCTTTCACTTTTTTGCCATTTGGGAGGACATTAAGATGGCTGCCTTTTGTTACCACTCCCTCATAAACCGTGCCTCTTGCAATCGTACCTAATCCTTGAACAGTGAATACTTGATCAATCGGGAGACGGAACGAGCCATATTTATCCCTGATTTCAACTTGCCTAAGTTCTTCGAAGATAGCGCTTCTCATGTCTTCTATGCCTTTGCTGGAAACACTGTCCACAAAAACCATTCTGGCATCTTCAAAAACCGTACCTGACAGAGACTCATTGATATCCATTCCGACAAGTTCAAGCAATTCCTCGTCAACCCGATCGATCTTAGTGACAGCAACCATACATCTCTTAATTCCTAAAAACTCAAGAATTTCCAAGTGTTCACGTGTCTGTGGCATGACTCCTTCGTCGGCTGCTACAACAAGGATGACAAGATCGATTCCTGCAACTCCGGCGATCATTTGCCTGATAAACCGTTCGTGCCCAGGGACGTCTACAATCGAAACATGGGTATTGTCTTCTGTATGTAAAGGCGCATATCCTAATTCAATCGATATATTCCGTTCTTTCTCCTCTTTCAACCGATCTGTTTCGACATTGGTTAACGCTTTTGTCAACGTCGTTTTCCCATGGTCGATATGACCGGCCATACCGATCGTATAATACGTATCTTCCACTCCTGCACCTGCTTTCCTATTATGTTGATACTTTTACTTTAATCGGTGCTATTCACGGTTTCAAGCAACACGAATCAATCCATGAAAAAGGCAATTGATTCGATCATGGAATAATCAAAACCAATTGCCCGATTATCAAGAATTTTGTTCTCTTTTCCCCTCTTCATTTATCCCTAACTGGACTTCCGGGTTGACTGCCATCTCCATATCAACCCCGACTCTGTCTTTCTCATTGCCGGGAGTCAATGGCAGCTTCCGTTTATTTTTTCCGTGTGAATGGTTATGTTCGTCTCTTCCCATAGCTATCACCTCTTTTCATCCATTGTTTTTTTAGTATGATGCTGTTCGGGCAAATGCATGTAAGGAAGTCCATTTGTCAAAACTTGTCGCTTGCGTTATTGTTTTATTCATTATAAACTGGATAGGTATTTTAACAATGATGGGGTTGGATGGGTGACTGGTGTCCCCCTGGGTCTTCAAAACCCTGAGGGAGGCGCGTGCCGTCTCCGGTGGGTTCGATTCCCACACAGTCCCGCCAACTACATAACATTAATGGCCTTCTAACCGGATTAGAAGGCTTTCTTTATGGGAAAGAGAAAAGGTAATAACCAATTACCATCATGGATGGGCATTACATGTGACAAACTAAGAAAAAGTTTTATTGATAAAAAGGATGAATAATAATGAAAGTCGTTTTAGCCACCCCCAATTTTCACCAGCCAAGAGGCAATACTGTTACCGTACAGAGAATCGCCGATCATCTGAATCGTGCGGGAATCGAAACTGAAATCATTTCTGTCACTGACGATTCATCGCTGCAGTCTCTGCCGGAAGCCGATGTAGTACACGGTTTCCATGCATACCGTTTCTACAAATTCATGCAGAAATTGAAACAGAAACCATCCGTTTATATGATTACGATTACCGGAACTGACTTGAACCATTTCATTTACGATCCAGAAACGAGGGATGATGTTCTCGCTTCATTGAATGGCGCCAGCGCTGTTCATGTTTTTAACGATGAAGCCAAAGAAACCCTTTTGAAAGAGGCACCCTCTCTTAAGGATAAAACCTATTTGATTCCTCAAGGAGCGGATGACTTTATCAGCAGCCCGTTTCAAATCGACAAGGAGGAAAACACCTTCTTATTCGTTCTTCCAGCAGGTATCCGAAAAGTGAAAAATGTGCCAAGCGCCATCTCTATGTTAAAAAAAGGGCATGATAAGGATTCGCGGATTCGTTTGTGGATCACAGGCCCTGTCCTGGAGGAAGAGGAAGGTGCATTGGTCCAAAAAATGGCAGAAGAAAACAAAGACTGGGTCACTTACCTGGGTGAAATTCCGCATAAAGATATGGGGGCTATTTACAAGCAAGCAGATGCAGTATTAAACACTTCCCACTCAGAAGGCCAATCTTCCGCTATTTTGGAGGCAATGGCCCATGAACTACCAGTACTTGTATCCGGAAACCAGGGTAACCGCAGTATCGTCGCCAATGGTGAAACTGGATTTGTATATGATAATGCAGACGAATTTCTTGATTATGTCAAACAAATAATGAATAATAACGAATTAAGGCAAACAATCGGGAAATATGCGAAAGCATATATTGCCGAAAACCATTCCAGTCAGCATGAAGCTGAACAATTAAGAAAGATTTATGAAGAAGTAGGATCACGCTAAGTTTTCTGCTTCTTCTGTAATAGAAGGAGAGTGAGATACATGTCAAAAGAAGAAATTGTCAAGTTGACTTCTTTATCGACAAAAGGTGGTTGAGGATGCAAAATCGGTCCCGAGGACCTGGCGCAGGTGCTGCGTCACTTACCAAAAGCTGTACCAGATCCAAACCTGTTGGTTGGTTTGGACACTTCGGATGATGCCGGAGTATATAAAATCAACGAGGAAACGGCGCTTGTCCAAACGTTGGATTATTTCACTCCAATCGTCGACGACCCTTACATGTTCGGTCAAATCGCAGCCGCAAACGCACTCAGCGATGTATATGCAATGGGCGGAAAGCCAATCACCGTGATGAACATAGTCGGATTCCCCATCAGCACACTTGATAAAAGTGTTCTTGCCGACATTCTTGCCGGCTCTTCCGACAAAGTAAAAGAATCCGGCGCCGCATTGGTTGGCGGCCATTCCATCGACGACCAAGAACCTAAGTTCGGACTTTCTGTAACAGGAACTGTTCATCCTGACAAGATCCGCTCAAATGCCGGTGCAAAGCCGGGTGACAAGTTGATCCTTACAAAACCGATCGGCGTAGGGATTTTGACTACTGCTATTAAAAAGGATGTTCTTGATCCAGATACCACAGACGAAGTCATGAATGCAATGGCCACGCTAAATAAAGATGCCGGTGAGGCCATGGATGATTTCAATGTGAATGCCTGTACCGACGTAACAGGTTTTGGATTGCTTGGCCATACCCGTGAAATAGCAGCCGGAAGCCATGTTGGAGTGACTGTCTATAGCAAGCAAGTTCCAAAATTGTCCAGAACCAGAGAATTGGCTGAGAAAAACATCATACCTGGAGGAACTAAAAAGAATCATCAATGGCTGAGAGAATCCATTGATTACAATGAAGATATCGATGAAATTGACCAATTGATTCTTTGCGATGCAGTAACTTCAGGTGGTCTGCTCATCTCATTGCCAGAGAATGAAGCCGAATCCCTGCAGAAAACCCTTAAAGCTAAAAATGTTTCTTCTGCAATTATTGGAGAAGTCACAAAAGAGAATCCAGGACGGATTACTGTTAAGTAATGGCGAGAATAACGGAAAGAACCGTCTATTCCAAAAAAGGGCTCGGTTCGAGCCCTTTTTGCAATTTGGGATACTATATTAATGACCCGGGAAAGGATTTATCGATATGAGAGTACTTGTGACAGGTGGTACGGGCTTTATTGGCACTCATTTAGTGAAAGAATTAATAGCAAACGGGCATGAGGAAGCAGTAATAGACAATCGCTCCAACCATTATGACAAATACCCGGAAGTAAAGCATTTCCCTGCTGATATAACAAAACCCTTGAATGAAGTGTTTAATAAGCTTGCTCCGGAGTGTGTCATCCATCTTGCGGCACAAGTAGATGTGAACCAATCCCTTGCAAAGCCAGTAGACGATGCCCGCACAAATATTATTGGCACCATAAACATTCTCGAGTATTGCAGGAAGTACCATGTCAGCAAAGTGATCTATGCATCATCAGCTGCTGTATATGGGGAACCGCAGTATTTAGGTGTAGATGAGGAACATCCATTGATTCCTCTATCTTTCTATGGGATCTCTAAATTATCTGGTGAACAGTATGTTAAAACGTTTGCTGAACTTTATAATTTTTCTTATACCATCTTACGATTTGCAAATGTATATGGCCCAGGAGATGACAAAGGGGAAAGCAGTGTTGTTTCGAAGTTCCTTAGAAAAATGGAAATGGATCAACAACCTTATGTGTTCGGCGATGGCTCACAGACAAGAGATTTTGTTTATGTAAAAGATGTTGTTTCAGCAATTCAGTCAGCCCTTAAAAAGGGAGATAACCAAATATTGAACATAAGCACTAATCAGCAGACATCACTAAAAGAATTGGTTAAAAAAATAAATACTGCGACCGGCAAATCGATCGATCCAATATACACACAAGGCCGAATCGGAGAAATCCAAAAAAGCTATCTGAACAATTCTAAAGCTTTAACCCAGCTTGATTGGAACATCGATTACTTATTGGAAGATGGATTGATAGAGATGCTGGACAGAAACACAAGTAAATAAAATGGATGAGGTGAAAGTCATGAAAATGAAAAAATGGTCATTTACCATGCTTTTCTCGCTGTGTATGGTTCTCCTTCTTGCCGCATGCGGGGAAACAAATGATGAAACAAACACAGACGAACAAGCTGATGAAAACGAAGAAGGCGGAACCTTTACTATCGGAGTCATTCCATCACAAACAGAAGGGGAAATGGAACAAGCTATGGATAATCTTCAATCCATCCTCAATGAAGAAATGAAGCAGGAAGTGAGTATTGAAGTGTATCCCGATTATAATGGAGTGGTCGAGGCAATGAACTATGATCAAATCGATATGGCCTACTTTGGTCCATTGACATATGTCATTGCTCACGAAAAAGGTGGAGCAGAAGCAATCATCACCCAGCTAATTGATGGAGAGCCTTTTTACTATTCCTATATCATTACACATAAAGACAATCCATACGAGTCACTTGAAGATCTTTTGGCCTCACCTGAAGAAGTGGATTTTGCCTTTGGAGATCCTAATTCCACTTCTGGATCGCTAATTCCGAGTATCGAATTACAAGATCGGGGAGTCTATCAGTCAGAGGATGAACATAGCTTCAATTCCGTCCGTTTTACTGGTTCTCACGATGCTACAGCTCTGGCAGTCCAAAACAAACAAGTAAGTGCCGGTGCTATCGACAGTGCGATTTATAATCAGTTGGTGGAATCAGGAAAAGTGGATGATGAACAATTGAAGACAATCTGGCAATCAGAGGAATTGTTCCAATACCCTTGGGCAGTACACCCTGACACCGACCAGGAAACAATTGAAACACTGCAAGAAACCTTTTTGGGTATCGAAGACGAAGTAATTCTCGATGCATTCGGCGCGTCCGGTTTTACCGAAGCCAGCAATGAAGATTACGAAGCAATTCGCGATGCCGCTGTCAAACAGGGATATATGGAAGAATAGAGCTGATATCATGTGGTTCAAAAAAAGTAATATTGTTACACTTGCCGTTCTGGCTGTATTCATTTTCCTAAGCATGAGGCTTACAGAGTTTGATTTAACAAAATTCCGAGATTTTCGTAATATGACAGACTTTTTGACTCAATGGTTCCCGATGGACTTCTCTAAATTGCCGGACATGATCCAGGACAGTCTGGAAACACTGGCCATGGCATTTCTAGGTAGCTTCCTCGGACTTATCATAGGCTTGCCGATAAGTTTTTTGGCTGCATGGAATACTGCTCCATATAAGTGGGTTTATCATCTTTCAAGGATTGCCCTGAGTTTCGTCAGATCGATTCCGGAAATAGTTTTTGGATTGATTTTACTCACAGCACTGGGTCTTGGCCCCTTTCCAGCAGTAATAGCTATCATGTTCCATAATATCGGAGTACTCGGCAAGCTGATATCCGAATTAGTAGAAGCGTCCGATCCAGGGCCACAGGAAGCGATGAAAGCAGTCGGAGCAAAAAATACATTTGCATCCCTATTCAGCATTATTCCGCAAATTTGGCCGAATGTTCTTTCCCATTATTTTTACAGGTTTGAAGTAGCCATCCGAACTTCTCTCGTACTCGGTTTCATCGGCGGTGGCGGAATTGGTCAGCGACTGTTCAATGACTTCAAAACCTTTCAATACTCTTCGGTCTCTCTTGATGTATTGATTATTATGGTAATTGTCATTATTGTTGATTTATTTGGCAGCTATGTACGCAACAAGGTTATATGAAGGGACAGAGTGTTATGATTGAATTAAAAAACTTATCCGTTAAATACAAAGGCAGTGAATCCAACGCCCTCACCGACATAAACCTTACCTTCCATAAAGGTGATTTTGTCTGCATTCTCGGGAAGAGCGGTTCGGGAAAATCAACCCT
Source organism: Sediminibacillus massiliensis (assembly GCF_900156915.1). GTDB lineage: Bacteria > Bacillota > Bacilli > Bacillales > Amphibacillaceae > Sediminibacillus_A > Sediminibacillus_A massiliensis. Next base: position 980,042 of record NZ_LT732535.1, read on the forward strand.
GATCCGCTGTCTGAACGGTTTGCAACAGCCCACAGAAGGTGATGTTTACTGGAACGGCTCCTCCTTGTCCACCATGTCGGAGGAGGAAATACGGAAAGTTCGCAGAAAAACGGGAATGATTTTTCAACATTTCAACCTCATTCCGCGTTTAAGTGTCCTTCAAAATGTCCTGACCGGAATGTTCGGTTATAGAAGTACGATTAAAAATTTGCTCGGTATGTTTACAGAACAAGAAAAAAAACAAGCTAAACAAGTGATTTTCGATGTAGGTCTGGAAGATCAGTTAAATCGCAGAGTAGAAAAATTATCTGGCGGACAAAAGCAAAGAGTAGGCATTGCACGTGCTATATTACAGCAGCCTGAGGCTCTGTTAGGGGATGAGCCTGTGTCCAGCCTGGACCCTGGGACTTCCAATCATATATTTACGTTATTGCAAGAAATGCATCGACGGCTTCAGCTGCTAAGCATAATCAATGTTCATGATGTAACCCTCGCTAAAAGATACGCTACACGTATTATTGCTTTAAAAGCCGGGGAGATAATCTTTGACGGGAAACCTAGCGAATTTGATGATGAGAAATTTTTCGATACTTATGATGCCGATGATCAAAAACAAAGGGAATTTAGCCATGTATAAGGACGGGAGGTCTTGAAGCATGTTATTGAAAAGTCCATGAATTGTCGATTCTTCAAGGGTCGTGTACGACTCAACAGATGACGTGATTACAAAAAGTGCCACAGAAGGAAAAAAAGTAGTTCTAACATTTGACGACGGGCCGGGTAAACACCTTTCAGCCATACTTGACATTCTCAAACAAGAAGGAGTTCAGGCCATGTTCTTTTGGCAGGCACGGCTTCTTTATCCAGAAAGACCCTGGCTGCGGGTAATCGAAGAAGGTCACACCATTGGTACTCATACACTAAAACACCGAAATCTGGCAAAACTGTCATACCAGCAGCAATTGCTTGACCTGAAGCAAAGTGTAAACGAGATAGAATCGATAACCGGGACGAGGGTGGCATATTTCCGTCCTCCCTTCGGTCAGTATAATCAGGAAACACTCAGAGCAGCTGAGGAATTGGGCTTGGAAACAGTCATGTGGAAGATAGCATCCATTGACTGGGAACTAAAGAACACTCCGGAACAAATAGTCAGCAATGTGGCAGACCACTTACAGGACGGAGCAATCATCTTACTTCATGAACTGAAACAAACGGTAGAAGTTCTTCCAGAGTTGATTCAAACCATCCGAAAAAAAGGCTTTGAATTTACCATACTTAATAAATCTTAAAAAAAGATCCGCCATATTTGTATGGCGGATCTTTCCTTGTTCCTTTATCCTTGGGCGAATTCTTTCACCTGTTCTTCCGGCTTAAAGCCAACTGAACGGTCAACTTCCTCGCCTTCTTTTATAAGCACCATAGTCGGGATGCTTTGCACACCGAACTTGCTTGCTAAATCTGGTGCATCATCAACGTTTACGTAATAAAATTCGACAGCGTCCAGCTGTTCGGATACTTCAGAGACCACCGGTCTCAGCATTCGACAGCCTGGTCACCAATCTGCCCCAAATTCAAGGACAATGGGTTTACTTGCAGATTCTGCGAGTTCTTCATACTTACTCAATGAAATTGATTCAGCCATTATTAACCCTCCTTGTTATTCTCATAATAATCGTACAGGACTGATAATATCATTAAATCAGGAGGGATTTCCATTAAAATGTTCTATAACTGCCTATATACTTACAAAATGACGATTTCCCACCAGGCATAAATACTAAGAAACACAAACACAGCCAGGATAGAACCTTTAGCCCATTCGGGAATTGGATATGGAATGTAGCGGAGTGCCAGTCCGACAATCAGTCCTGCAGCCATCATGAACAGTAATGCATAAAGAAACATTCCCATTAAATTATCTACCGGAAATTTCATGGAATCAATTATGTACCTCATAGACTCACCCTTCTATTTGCCTTACTAAATTAAAATATTTCGTCACATTAATGAAAATTCCTGCAAATTTGACAAAAAAGGCGAAAATCAATGAGTAAAAAAAAGCCAAAATAACCACAAATGGTTATTTTGGCAGATGATTTGCTATTGGAAGGATAGCAATCTAGACTAGACACTAACTAACTGGAATAAAGGGAAACGCTAAGCCGTCTGGTACAAAGGCCAACACACTACAACGATCATCGTTGACAGTCTGTTTCGTTCCTGTGCAACTAATATAACATAGGTATTTCGCCCATTTCCTGTTGTTTGTCAGAACATCTCACACAGTTTTTTCTTATTCCAGTTTCAGATAGTTCGCTCTTTCTCCAAGCGGTTACTTCTTGAATTCCATTTCCCAGCTATAATAATCATTGTCTTCATTTTTTTTATAACGGAGATAGGCATTAAATTTCTTTCCCTTTTTACTGGTCAGCCCTTTTACATATGCCTTTCCGTTTTTAAGCAATGACTTAACCATCGTTTTATTTGCCTTTTTTCTCATGGATGCCAGGAACTTATCATTTTTCCATATTACATATTTACATCCCATTTTCCAGTTGCTGCAGCCAAAGCCTTTCTTACCCTCAATGATTTTATGACCGCATTGAGGACATTTTCCTAATATCTCTGGATTTGAAGTTGTAGAGGTTACTTGGTTGATCGTTGCTTCTTCTGCTGATTTTATTGTAACAACGGAATGACTTGTAAACTCATATACCATATTTAAAAAAGACTGTTTCTCTATCTTTTTCTTTTCCATATCTGCCAAGGTTTTCTCTAGACGGCCTGTAAATTCCAAGTCGAATAACTCATTGATTGGAAAAGTTTCGACTAACTTTTTACCTAATTCTGTACTGTAAAGGTTTTTTTGCCTGCTGGAGATATATCCGATATCTTTCAATTTTTTTATCGTTTCCGCTCTTGTTGCCGGGGTGCCAATACTAAATCCATTGAGTATACTTCCCATCATTTCCTCTGTGTCTTCCTCTTTGATATTTTTACCGCAAGTTTCCATTACTCTTAACAATGTCTTTTCTGTATGATGTTTTGGCGGTTTTGTTACATGGGATGAAACTTGGGAGTTATTCACTTTTACAAGAGCGTTCTTGTTTACGTAAGGAAGCAGCGTGTCCTTACTTTGGATCTTCTCGACTTTCTTCCACCCTTCTCTCAACTGCACTTTACCTTTTGATAGAAAAACACCTTGAAGTTCCATATCTTTAATAGTAGTAACTAATCTGGTTTCTTCATATTCAGCAACAGGCATAAATTGCATAAGAAATCTGTTTTTCACAGCTGTGTAGACGAGTTCCTGATCATTTGTAAGCCGTCCCGGCTTTAAATAAGTAGGAATGATGGCGCTATGACTTTCAACCTTGGCATCATTGAAAATCCTTTTCGACTTCGTGAACTTTAGCTCGCCCTCATAAGGGAGCCCCTCTGCCAGAACTTTCAATACCCCGGCAGCTTTTCCCACAAGACTTTCATCCAGCGCCGTACTGGAAGTTCTTGGATAGGTGATAAATTTCTTTTCATAGAGTGTTTGGGCCACTTTCAACACTTTGTCTGACGTCCAGCCACTATACTTGTTGGTCATGTAACCTTGCAGATTCGAAAGATTAAATAACAGAGGCGGAAACTCTTTCTTTGTTTCTACTTCTTTATCCAATATCTGGGCCTGCCGGTCATCAATTAGCTGTTTTAGCTTCTGCAAATCTTCTTCTTCAGTAAATTTTTCTTGCTTTCCACTCGTATAAGTTCCTTGATATTCTTCCAAGGTATCTGTTTGAAAGGTTGCAGTCAGTTTATAGTAATTCTCCGGCTTGAAATTTTCTATTTCCTTATCCCGATCATAGATAATTTTTAAAGTAGGCAGCAAAACTCTGCCGATATTGAGTGCCTTCCCCCTGCCAGTCTGATATTTCAATGTCGAAACAGAGGTTAAATTGATTCCGATAACCCAGTCTGCCCACTGCCTGCTGATCCCAGCGTCTTGCAAAGGCTTCAATTCAGCATTCGGCTTCATATTGTCCAATCCCCGGATAACTTCCTTGGGTGTCCATTCGTTGATGAGAAGTCTGTAAACCGGCTTACCGATTTTGGCATTTTCAATAATACTATCCCCTATAACCTGTCCTTCCCGGTCATAATCGCAAGCCGAAATTACCATATCAACATCTTTTCGTTTCATTAACCTGTGAATTATCTTTAACTGTTTCTGTGCCCCACTATCCGCCCTGCCCCTATTCCGGGGGTCTGCCTTTACTTTATATTTAAATTCTTGAGGAATAAAAGGAAAATTCTCCATCTTCCACCTTGTCATCTTGCCATCATAGTCTTTCGCATCATAGAGTTGAAGCAAATGTCCAAAGGCCCAAGTGACAATATATTGCTCTCCCTCAAAGTACCCGTCGCTCTTTGTCTTTATCTTCAAGGCATCTGCAATATTCTTTGCGACGGAAGGCTTTTCAGCCAATATCAATTTCATCTGATCACCATTCTTTGCGGTAAATTTATTTTGATTATGAAGGGGGGGTATGTAGTGAATAAATCAAGAGGGATAGTCCTGTACTTAAACCAGTTTCCTTTATGAATGTTCTTATTATAACATATTCTTGGATGATACAGGAACATACATTCGTTTTTATTCACTCCTGATTATTTGGTATGGTGGTTGATGGAATCATTACCCTTTAATTAATCAGTATAATATTATGATAATAATCTTGTTGTATAGCAATAGCCCTGACATGCTTTTTGGAAGAACTTAATTTATTGCAACAAGAAAACCGGCATTCCGAAGAATACCGGTTTAACTATTAACGAAAATCTTTGCTGTTTTCCTGGCTTCTTACCACCACAGTGTATATAACTGTTGAAAGTAATGTCAACAGGGTGACTAACAGTGTATTTTTCATTTCTTTTCCCCCCTCTAAGTGGAGATCTTCCTACCAAAAGAAGTTCATTAAAAAGGTCGTAATTTACCTTTTTTCAATACTAGATTCGGACCGCCGAGCATGAATAGATAACGGTTATCAATTACGTTTTTCATCGCTCTGGCTGTCTTACCGTATAATTTTTTCCCTTCGAAGATGGTACCCATAGCATGACTTCCACCAAGTGAAGCAACGGTCCCTTTATTATCAAATACAAACTCTTCCAACTCTCCGCCTCTTAACAAAGCAGCAATGTTGTTTGCACATGTATCTGCTTCTTGGATAGCGATTTGGGCTGTCGGAGGATATGGACGATCTGTTTCTTTGTTCATCACCCAAGCACAGTCGCCCAGGACAAAGGTATTTTCATAACCAGGTGCACGCAAGTCGGTGTTCACATTCATTTTTCCTTTGAATATCTCGAAGCCGGATTTACCAAGGATTGAATTGGCTTGAACTCCGCCTGTCCAGACGATGGTGCCGCCTTTGATCTCTTCATTGTCATCTCCAACGACAAATGCATCCGGTTTGCATTCGTTGATTTTCGTACCGATTCTGAATTCCACATCACGGAATTCCAGTGATTTACGTGCGTAATCGACAAGATCTTCATCGAACCCAGGAAGAATCGTAGGCGCTGCTTCCACATTGATAATGCGGACTTTTTTGCGGTCAATATCATACTTTTTACAAAGCTTAGGTACTTGTTCTGCAAGTTCGCCAACAAATTCAATTCCGGTAAAGCCGGCTCCGCCTACAATTATGTTTAAGTTCTCTTCGTTCGTATCCTCACCGCTGCTATAACGGGCAAATTGATACTCGATATGTTCACGGATAAGCCGGCTGCTGTCCACGCTTTGGATGGAGAAAGCATTTTCTTCCATCCCTTTGATACCAAAGGTTGCTTTTTCAAAACCAAGGCCAACGACCAGATAATCATACTCCAGTTCTCCGTTTTCAAGGATGACCCTGTTTTCATCTTTTTTAATTTCGACAACAGTATCGTGCACTAGGTCGACCCTGCTTGTATCGATCACGTCACTGATCAACATTCTGACCTTATTGGGGTCGAGCGTTCCAGCTGCCAGTTCATGAAGCCATGTTGTCTGGTAATGGTAATTATGCTTATTAACCAATACAATTTCTGCTTCTTCTGCTTCCAATTTCTGAGTCAATCGTTTTGTTGTCATCATTCCGGCATATCCTGCACCAAGAACGACGATTTTTGGTTTATTGCTGGTCAAGTTGCATCCACCTTTCACATTTATTTCAATGTACTCTTTTAATAGAGTAACATTTTCTACCCATTTTTGTGGTAGATATGTTTAATTGATAAAAGATTCACAAACATAAAACTTTTCCCTAATTATCTCTGACTTAAACCTAAATGTAAAGTGTAAGCCCTTCCCTAAAAGCATAAAAAAAGACAGTCCGCTTTTATGCGGAATGTCATTTGTTTCACTATAATATCTTGTCAAGGAAAGCACGTGCCCGTTCCGATTGTGGATTCTCATAAAAAGCAGTAGGTTCCCCCTCTTCCACAAGTGCTCCTTCGTCCAGAAACAGCACTCTGTCGGCGACTTCCCGTGCAAATCCCATTTCGTGCGTAACGACTGCCATGGTCATTCCTGTCCTGGCCAAATCTTTCATAACATCAAGCACTTCTTTTACCATTTCAGGGTCCAATGCCGACGTAGGTTCGTCGAACAACATTAATTCCGGTTCCATCGCCAGTGCCCTGGCTATCGCCACACGCTGTTTCTGCCCCCCGGAAAGACTAGTAGGATATGCTTTTTCCTTATTAGAAAGGCCGACCTTTGAGAGCAATTCACGCGCCTTGATTTCAGCATCCTGTTTCCTGATCCCTTTTACTTTGACAGGTGCATAAGTTAAATTATCCAAAACCGTCAAATGAGGGAATAAATGAAAGTGTTGAAACACCATCCCGATTTTTTCACGCACTTTCATGATGTTGGTATCAGCATCTGTCAGTACTTCTCCATCTATTTCTATAATTCCGCTCGTCGGTTGCTCCAACAAATTCAAACAACGAAGGAACGTGGACTTTCCAGAACCAGAAGGCCCGATAATGGATACGACTTCCCCTTTTCCGATTTCAGTCGTAATATTCTTCAAAACTTCCACTTCGCCAAATTGTTTGTATAAATTCGCTACTTTAATCACTTAATCTCAACCTCCGTTCAACCATCCTTCCGACAACTGTCAAGCCCATCACCATCAGCCAGTAAATCAAGCCGACAAACAATAGTGGTTCAAAGTTCCGGTAAATATCCGAACCAACTACCTGCGCCCTTCTCATAAGGTCCAAATAACCGATAGTCGATACGAGTGCAGACTCTTTAGTCAATGTGATAAACTCATTCATCAATGCAGGCAAAATATTTTTCATCGCCTGCGGCAGAATAATATCCTTCATCATAGCACGATACGGAACGCCTAATGCCTGTGCAGCCTCTGTCTGTCCTTTGTCAACTGCTTGGATTCCAGCACGTATAATCTCCGATACATATGCGGCTGAATTAAGACCGAACGCCAATATGGCTGATATGAATGGAGTAATATCATATCCAGTCAACTGGGGTATGGCAAAGTAGATGAGCATTAATTGAAGGATTAACGGAGTCCCTCTGAAAATGGAAGTATAAGCATCTCCGATAAAACGGAGAACTCTCTTATGGCTGATTTTGAATAATGAAATAATAGTACCCAATATGAAGCCGAATAGTATTGCCACTGCGACAAATTTTAATGTAACCCATATTCCTTCCAGCATAAAAGGAATATAAGGCACAATTTGGCTAAAATCCAAATTCATGCCTTACACCTCATTTCTATAAATTCTTGGTTGTTGTATTGCCAATCTAAAAAAAGATTCGTTACTGGACGTCTGAGAGCCACTTATCTTTTAGTTCTTGAAGCTTTCCATTTTCTTCTGCTTCTTCAAGTACTTGGTTGACGTCATCGACAAGTTCGCTTCCTTTAGGAAAAGCAACCGCCATTCCCGGGGAGCTTGAAGTCGGGTCGTCAAAACCTGCCAAATCCTGCTCTTCGATATATCCAACAGCAACAGACTTATCCATATAAGCGACATCGATTCGGTTGGACAGAAGTTCCTGGATAAGTGCGGTTCCATCATCCAATTGCTTCATCTCAAAATCCACTTCATTTTCCTTGATTTTCTTGGCGCCTTCTTCCTGGATTGTTCCGAGCTGTACGCCGACGGTTTTTCCTTCAAGGTCATCAAGTTTGCTAATCTGTGAATCTTTCAAAGTGACGAACATTTCACCAGAATGGTTATAAGGCATAGAGAAGTCGACATTCTTTTTCCTGTCCTCTGTAGCAGACATTCCCGAGAGGACCATATCAGCCCTGTTGCTTTGTAAAGCACCGATCAACCCGTCGAATTTCATATCTTGAATCTCCAGCTCATAACCTAGTTCCTCGGCTATGTAATTAGCAAGGTCAATATCAAACCCTTCAATATCTCCTGCTGTATTTCTTGACTCAAATGGAGCGAAGTCGGCTGAGGTGGCCATCTTTATTACTTTCTTTCCACCGTCTTTCTCTTTTTCTGTACTGTTCTCACCGGCAGCTTCTTCGGGGCTTGCAGAATTGCCACATGCTGCCAGCAGCAAAGTGAATACCATCATAAGTGCAAATAAGATTTTCTTTTTCATCTTTTTTTCCTCCATTTGTCGAAATCTATCGATGTATATTTATTCATCTGAATGTATCTTAACAAAAGTCTGCCAATTTGGAAAGAGGATAAATCTATGAATATAAAAAGTTTATATTTTTCGAATATTCTGGATAAGCAGAGTGCCGGTGTGTGCCCGCACTCTGTGACTATTCTATCCTAACTGTTAGTTGTTTTGCTCAAATTCTTTTTTCATCATTTCCAAAAGCTGTTTATTAGTAATCAAGTCATATCCTGTCGTTGCCAGTGCCAGGACCCCTTTACTTAGTACAGTGTGTGAATTATCGGTAATCGTCGTGTCCGCAAACTCTTTCGTATGTGCCACTAGGCCCGGTGAATCCAGCCCAATATACGGATGGATTGCAGGAACGACTTTGCTTACGTTACCCATATCGATCGATCCATAGGAATCTTTCGCTTTATGTATCTTCTGGATTCCGGCGGCAAGAAGGTTGTCTGTAAACAATTTTGACAGAGTCTTATTGGTTACCATATCGTCATAGCTTAATTCATAGTTGCTGATTTTCACCTCGGCTCCCGTCATATCTGCAGCTCCGCGGGCGATATTTTTAACCTTTTGTACAACTTGGTTCAAGTAGCCCCTGTCCTTGGCACGTACATAAAACTGGGCTACTGCTCGGTCCGGCACCACATTCGCTGCCACTCCCCCTTCCGTAATCACCCCATGAATACGAACATCCGATGTTACATGTTGTCTTAAAGCGTTAATTCCATTATATAGTTGAATGACGGAATCAAGTGCATTTATCCCTTCCTCCGGCGATGCAGCGGCATGGCTTGTTCGGCCCTGGTATTCAAATTGAATAGCATCCATGGCCAGTGATTCGCCGCTTTCGTAAGATTCATCTGCCGGATGGAGAATCATTGCTGCGTCTATATCCTTGAACACGCCTTGCTCGGCCATGGGTACTTTTGCCCCATTTGTTTCTTCCGCAGGAGTGCCGAGAACAACAACTCGCCCCCCAATTTCATCAACAACTTTACTCAGCAGTACTCCAGCCCCGGTCCCCATCGTTCCAATTAAATTGTGTCCACAACCATGACCTACGCCAGGCAATGCATCGTATTCTGCCAGGTAAGCAATGGTAGGCCCTTCCAGATTACTGTCATAAACCGCCTTAAAAGCTGTAGGTCTTTCTACGATTCCTGTTTCCACTTTAAATCGATGAGCTTCCAAAAAGTCTGTTAATAGTTTCATGGATTTATATTCTTCATCGCCCAGCTCCGGGTTATGGTACAAATGATCGCTCATATCCCAAAGTTTCTGTTCTATGTTTTTAACTTCTCGCTGTAAGATATCCTTCATAAACGATTGCCCCCAAAATTTTTCTTAAAATTAAGGAATATGCATATTCATAATCCTTTATGTATTTATTTAATATAAACGAAAATGAACCATTCTGACAAATGAATTATAATTATACAATTAAAAAACCTGTCACTTATAGGACAAGGACAGGTAGATATATTGATGATCCTTCTAGATGCCTCTTCGTAACGCTATTGCGGGAAAATCCCAGTGACAACGACACTAAAAGGAACCATTCCTGTAAAGCGGATATAGACACCTTTTCCGTTATTCTGTTTGTGCAATGCAGCGGCAGCTGACCCTGCAACCAATGTAACGGAAGCCGCAACTGCGCGTAACGCAGCCGTCGGAACACTGAACCATGGAATCCATATATCTACTAACCTTGACAGGACCACACCGCCAAGTAATGCATTCCTCGTTTCTTTCGTCAATGCGTCATCGAGGTACATTTTGTAACCCCACCAATACAAACTCAAACTGGATTTTCCGGCCTTTGTTTCTGTTGGCGTAATAAGCTCTGCACTGTTTTGGTTTATTTGTTCTTTAGATGAAATCTCATAGTTCTCATCTATCTCCAAAGTGCCTGCCTTCACCTCTTTGTTAATGGCAGCCATCCACTGCTCAATGGCACTGACAAAAACTGGAGGAACATCAGAAACAAACTCGATTTCTTCATTGAATGAAACTGTACCATCCTCCTTCAATATCAAATACTCTTCTAGTCGACCGACATAATCATCTATTCTCTCCCTGTCCAAAACTTCCGTTTCAATCACTTTTCTTGTTTGGATAGCTTTAATTGATGGAGATATTGAATAGCTGCAAACGAAGAGAATCGTCAATAAGCCGAACAGACTTCTGCTTACATTCATACGATATCCTCCCTTGTTTGAGTGGCTTGCAATCGACATAGAAACACATCAGAAATGCCGGCAATGCTTTCCCTACATTTGATCCATAGAATGGGCAAGTGGTAAATGATCATCTGCGGTTTGAATAGAAGTTAGATCCCCCGATGTTCCGTACATGCCTGCGACTATCCATACAATCAAGAAAACTTTTGCTATAATCTTCATCTTGATCCCCCTTTCTATTTAATTGTTTCTAGTATATTTAACTTCCGACAAAAAAAAGACAGGCATAATTGCCTGAATTCAAGTGAATTTACGTTAAAAAAGGTTGTTATTTAGCCACTTCACTGTTATTCATATTATAATATGAATATAATCATAGTTTTTAAAAGGGGGACAGTTATGGGTCATTTGGGGCAGATAATCAAAGAATTGAGAGAGTACCGGGACTTGTCGCAACTGGAACTATGTGAAGATATTTGCACACAGTCTTTTATCAGTAGATTGGAAAAAGGAGAAGTCTCTCCTTCAGCACAGGTTCTCTACCGAATCGCCCTGAGGCTAGGGGTTGATATCAATTATTTTTTTGAATTTGCCAATAACTGCCGTAAAGACTATGCAAGAGAATTTTGTGAAGAAATAAGAAAACTCATCATTCACTCTTCTTTTCAGGAAGCGCAGGATTTATTGCTCGCAGAAACAAACAATCCCCGATTCAAATCAATGGACATGCAGAAATTCATGCTGTGGAACAAAGGAATTTGCGATTACTACGTAAATCAGGAATTTCACCGCTCTATCCGTACTCTTAATCACGCCTTAAAAATCACCGAAACAGCCCTTACCATTTTAACTGTCAGGGATATCGAAATCATGAACTCGATTGCGAACATATATAACGAAGAAAGAGACATCGACAATGCAGTCGCATGGTATCAGTGTGCTATCCAATATTGGAAAAGGACCCCATCTTTTCAAAAAGATAATTTATATTATCGCATTTTATACAATTATGCCGTTGTATTAAGCAGAAAAGAAGACTACCAGCAAGCACTCAATCTTTGTAACAAGGGGATCAGGGCCTGTTTGGAGAACCATAATCTATATCTGCTGGGAGAATTCCTTTATGAGAAAGGATTGAACCTATCCTATCTTGGCGAAAAAACAAACAGTCAGAAGTACATGAAACAAGCTCTTTATCTATCCGAAATTCAAGAAAAAGTGAGTTATGTTACGTTTATAAACGGCAGAATGGAAAAACTATGACAATCTAATCATGGAATTGTCGTGTCTTTCGCCTTTTTCTTTGAGCGGGTTTTGTTTTCGGAGCAACATAACCCCTTTCAAATATCCGGCCGCAAGTAAGACCGTATTTTTCTTTGAGCCCTTCCATGCTTTCTGCCTGCTGCTCTTTGAGGGCAGCCATTAAAATCAAGGCGGCCACTCTCGCGTCCTCTAAAGCATCGTGATGATTGAATTCGATGTTATTATGAGAAGCCACTGTGTTCAGTTTATGATTGAATAAATCCGGCCATACTTTTTTGGAGATATTCACTGTACAAAGATACTCCAGTTCCGGGTACTCTATTTCATAACGGTCGAGAGTAGCTCTTAAAACACTCATGTCGAAACTGGCATTGTGCGCCACAACTAAATTATTTTCTAAGTAACCTCTGATGACGGGCCATAATTGGTCAAAAGTCGGCGCATCCTCCACATCCACCTCTCTGATTCCGTGAATATAGGTGTTATATGGGCTGAATTCCATCAAAGGGTTTATGAGACTGTAATATTCTTCGATGATCTCATGCTCATTTGCGACCACTATTCCTATCGAACAAGGACTGTACCGGACACTGTTGGCAGTTTCAAAGTCTATCGATACTATATTCATAAAAATCCTCCATACAAAAAATGAAAAGCATGCATTTTCTATCATTTTAAAACAATCTAATCCTATTAGCTAATATCCTGCGTTAATAAAAAGGGGTTTAATAGATTTCTGTTTTATCGTTTATCCCATAAACTGTGAACTAACTTTCTTCAGGATGACTTCCTTCCGTCCTTTTCGGTTTGAGTGGTTGCCCAACGCTGCGGAAAGCGAAGTGTTCTGCCGAAGCTACTACATCTACTTCGCTATCACAAACAAGAGGGAGCTTCCCTTGAATGGATATTCACTAGTTTACAGTTCCGATCAACTTTTATGGCTTAAATAAGAATATTGACGGGCAGATAGGTGTAGTGCCGAGATGTTTGCGTGCAAAATTCCTAAAAAAGAGGAAAAGCTTATCAGCTTTTCCTCCATACTATCAGAAACGTTCTATTCTAATATATTATACAATATTGTTTTCTTTTTGAAATCCGTATACTGCACCTAACAAATTGGCATTTTGGCGGAATTTACAGGCAGCGATATTGGGTTTGATTTTTGCCAATGTAACATTTTCCAAAATCCAATCCAGTTTATCGTTTATCTTGTCAATAAGATCACTTCTTGCGCTTACCCCTCCACCGATCAAGATTATCTCCGGATCGTAAATATATTGGAGATTGTAGATACCAAGGGCAAGCAGCCGATAAAATTGGTCGATTGCTTCTTGACAGTCAGAATCACCATCATCGGCCATCGCGAAAATTTCCTCCCCTGTCAACGATTCTGGATCTACATCCTTTTTGGCGGCCACATTTCTTACTAAGGCTGCCGTGGAAGCCACTCTGCTCCACACCCCATCATTTTCGACAAAGTCGCTGTTAATCAACATGTATCCAAATTCGCCGCCATGAAGGTTTCCGCCTTTATGAAGGAGACCGTCTTTTATTACAGAACCACCGATACCTGTACCGATAACCATGACAAGAACGTCTTTTTTTCCTTTAGCTGAACCATTCCACAGTTCTGCATAACCAGCACAGTTGGCATCATTTTCCAAATAAACCGACAACCCCGTCCGTTCAGCTATCAGTTTTTTTATATTAGGCCCATGAATGAAAGGAAGCGCACTGGAACCGTGGATAACTCCTTCAGATGAAACAGCTCCAGGAGAACTTACTGCTATGCCGGCAATTCCGTGATAACGCTTGGCAATTTGTTCAATACAATCCAATAACTCATTCAATGTTTTTGGAGTCTTAACTTTTTCACTTTCCATAATTTCAGCCTTGTCATTTACAATCCCGTATTTTATATATGTCCCGCCAATATCAAAAGCTAGATAACGCTTCATACTAATCCCCCACATCCCTGTTAGTGCGCCTGTCTGATCAGTAGCATTTCATTATTTATTGATATCATCATCCAATGCTTCAAATTGTCCGGTTTCAATCAATTGTTTATACCAATAGGCGGATTTCTTCAAGGTACGATTCCGGTTATCTTCCAAATCGATTTCCACCAGCCCATATCTGTTTTTAAATGCATTCATTGGTGAAACATTGTCAGAGAAAGCCCAAAGCATATATCCCGTACAATTCACGCCTTCCTCAACAGCCTTCAACAGCCATTTCAAGTGTTCACTGATAAATTCGATCCGGTAATCGTCTTGTATTACATTCTCATTATTTTTGAACCTTTTTTCATTCTCTACTCCCATACCGTTTTCTGCAATGAACCATTCAATGTTGCCATATTCTTCTTTCATGCGAACAGCCATATCATACATGATCTGCGGATAGATTTCCCAGCCTCGATAAGGATTCATTTTCTTTCCTGGCAGGTCGAATTTTTCATAATAGTACTCAGGATGGAATGGTGTTCTCTCATTCCAGGCAGTACTCCTTGCTTTTACACGATGCGGGAAATATAGGTTCAGGCCAACATAGTCTACAGTATTCTCTTTGATGATTTGCAACTCTTCTTCCGTAGATTCGAATCTAATGTCATGTTTATCCATTAAATCAAACAATTCCTGTGGGTAAACCCCATGTATGGAAGGGTCAAGAAAGACTCTGTTGAAAAACAAATCATAGATTCTCGCCGCCTCCTGATCATGTTCAGCTGTCGACCGGGCATATGTAACTTCCGGGTTGATGATGACGCCGATTTTGGCACCGTTTTTCTCCTTAAGCCCTTTCTCTTTGAATAGCTGGACTATTTTGGCGGTTGCCAGGCCCTTATTGTAATTCCACTGCATCCATTTCTTTGTATTTTGTTCGAATGGCCAGCGGATAGCATCCAAATACACACGTGTTTGAACGACCACAGGTTCATTAAACGTGAACCAATGTTTAACACGGTCCCCATACCGTTCAAACACTTTTTCGGCATATTTTACAAACAATTCGACCACATGTTTGGAGCCCCAGCCGCCATACTCTTCAAATAGCACGGCAGGTACTTCGTAGTGTTCAAGGCAAATCATCGGCTCCACACCGTTCGCTATCAACTCATTGATCATATCATCTATATAACTGGCATACTCTTCATCTACTACAGCGTTTTCATAGTCTGTCAAAAAGCGCGACCAATTGATCGAGGTACGGAAATGGGTAAGTCCTATTTCCTTCATATACCCAATGTCTTCCTTGTAACGGTTCCTGAAGTCGGTGGCTACAGCCGGCCCATATCCGTTATGCCATACGTTTTTATTATTTTTGTACCATAAATCGAGATAAGAGTCTTGTGTGTCTTTTTTTCCGGTCCACCCTTCTGACTGCCAGGCCGAGATTGCTGCTCCAATCATAAATTTATCCGGTACTTTAATTGTTTTCGTTTGCATAATATCTCTCCTTTTATAAAATTCAGCTGTTTCAGGATAACCTGTTAACGGTCATTTTGCGGTATTTAGTCGGGGTTGTCCCTGAAAATCTCTTGAATACTTCCACAAAGTATTTATATTCATGGTAACCGACCTGCTCGGCTATTTCATGCACTTTAAATGGTGTTTCTTCAAGCAGCGCTTTGGCTTT
The DNA here is from genome assembly GCF_900156915.1 of Sediminibacillus massiliensis. Taxonomy (GTDB): domain Bacteria; phylum Bacillota; class Bacilli; order Bacillales; family Amphibacillaceae; genus Sediminibacillus_A; species Sediminibacillus_A massiliensis. Next base: position 995,786 of record NZ_LT732535.1, read on the forward strand.
CTCCACTCTGATTTCATTAATATATTCGGTGAAATTTTTGCCGGTCCTCTGCTTAAAGAGCGAACTGAAATAATTCGGTGAGATGTTTATGACATCCGCAACTTCCTGTGCTCTTAAGTCAGAAGCATAATAGGTCTTAATATACTCCTCCGCTCTTTCGATCATCCAGTCATTACGGTCAATTTCCCATAGTTCAAACTCTTTCATCAACCGTTCAATGTCCTGGATAAATAAATCTTCAACAAGCTCATAAGAATTGTAAACAGTTAAGTCGATCCGCCGTTCGAAGTTCAGCTTGCCATCTCCTGTATTTCTTTTCAGTAGTTTTTCCGCCCGCTTCCGGATATTCGATACGATTTCCGAACAATATGGCACTACCTCTTTCAGTAAGAAACGGTGTTCTTTCAAATATGCAAATAAGGATTCCAGGAAATCAGCAGTTTTTCCTTGGTTTTGAAAGACGGAATCAATCAAGTCGCTTTCTATTTCATTCGGATATGGTTGGTTTTTTGATAATATTGACTGGTCGAAAGGGCTGACTATGATTCCTTGTTCCACGACCGCCAGATACTCAACATCTTGTCTCAGCCCCTTGTAAACTTTGCCGAGGTTATGAAGTTGTACAGTAGTTTGATTCAATACAAATAAAAGAGAAAAGGATTGATCATTTATAGCCTCCTTTATTATCGGCAGGCAGTCATCCGCTGACAGCTCTTTTGAATTCTTTGCCAGAACACAGGTAAGCAGAATGTTTTCTCCGGTAAAAATAGAGATGCTTTCCAAACCAGAGTTAAAAAGGTGTTGATCCAGTTTCTGTTTCCAGTCCAGCTTTATGTTTTCTACAGTCCCGTCAATACTCTGGTCCAACAGAGATCCATAATTTCCTATCATAGTAAGGAACGGAAATACGGTTACATCCTCCTCAGGAAAACTGTCCTCCTTTTTAACCGGGTAGTCAAACACCTGTGTGTAAATGGCATTTCGGATACTGGAGAATAAGAAACTTCTTGATTCTTTTTTCTCTTCTTCCAATTGTTCGATCAATTTATGGACCACATGCAATAGTTCATCCACATCGACAGGTTTAAGCAAGTAATCCTTTACCCCCAGGTGAATGGCCTGCTGGGCATACTTGAACTCATCATATCCGCTGATCATGATTGTCCGTACAGATGGACGGTTCTCGGCCAAATATCGAGCCAACTCAAGACCATCTTTGTTTGGCATTCTTACATCGGTTATCACAAAATCGATAGATTGCCAACGCTGCAGCTTTTCAATGGCCTCGTTACCGTCATATGCAACATCTACCACTTCAACGCCTGCTTCCTGCCAGGGTATAGTTTCCTTTAGTCCCCTGCAGATAATCGGCTCATCATCGACTATCAGCATTTTATAAGTCATTCTGCTCACCTGACTCTTGAATGTATTTTATATCATCTTTATGAAGGACCGGCATTTTGACCTGGATCCAGGCTCCTTGTCGACGATCCACTTTTTCAATGGAATAACTGGAGCCAAAAGCTAATCCCAGTCTTTCCCGCAGGTTTTCCAAGGCATATCCCTTGCTGCTATCTTGCTTGAGTTCGTCTGAAGGATCTGGAAATCCCCTGCCATTGTCTATGATGTCAACAATCAAATCTTCGTCTTTCCGATAACAACGAAGGTTGATGAAACCTTGACCCTGGAGGTCCTTAAACCCATGCAGGATGCTGTTTTCCACCAGAGGCTGAAGGAGCTGTTTCATTATATAGGCATCCTTGATTTCTGCATCATAATAAATGGAAAACTGCAATCGCTCTCCCATTCTGCTTTTTTGCAATTCCAGATAGTTTTGAATATAGATAACCTCTTCTTCTACAGTCACCCACATTTTTCCCATATTCAAATTCATCCGGAAAATTTTCGATAGACGTTCAATCAACTGGCCGGTCTCCATCGCCTTTTCCAGCCTGGCAGTCCATCTGATCATATCAAGTGTGTTATAAAGAAAATGAGGGTCTATTTGACTTTGAAGCGCTTTTAACTCTGATTCCTTTTGTTTGATTTTCAGCTTATATTCTCTGTCGATGTATTGCTGAATCATAACCACCATCCGATTGAATCTGGCTCCAAGCCTTCCAATTTCATCCTCTGAAGTAACGTTGACTTTTGCAGAGAAATCGCCGTTTTCCAGCTGTTTGGTTTGTGCTGTAAGCTCTGTAATCCGTTTAATATTGAAATAGTAAAAACCTGCAAAAGCAATTATGCCCAACAAAATCAACAGAAGAATCATATCGGTAATCAAGGATCTCACTTGATACAATCCCTTGACGACTTCCCCTTCATTAACTGTAACGACAGAATACCAGCTCGTGCCTTCGATCGGGCTTTTCACTAACAAGTAATCATCATTTCCATGTTGAAAAGTCGTGACATTTTGCTCACTGCCCATAACCAAATCGATGACATTGTTATCAGGAAACCTATCCCCGACCATGGATGTATCCGGATGAAGGACAACTTCCCCGGATTCTGACAGGACAAAATAATCCCCTTGCTGTTCAGCGTCGGTTTCTACCGCTTGATACAGAGCTGGAACATCAAGCCTTATCCGCACCAGCCCAATCGGTTCCGAAATATTATCAATATCGTTGATCATTCTGGAAAGACTGACTACCTTCTGGGTTCCGCCCCACTCACTTTCTACCTGGTAGCTGTCACTCCAAGAAGGACCTCCACCCATTGTTCGTGCCTGTTCTAGGAGCGAACTTTCATCCGCCTGGATAGGTGTGCCGAACTCAAGAGAGCTTCCTTCCTCTCCTGATAGCAGAATGGAATCGATATAACGGTTACTCATAAGCTGAAATGTCAAGTAACCTTTGATATTTTCTTCCACCCGTCTCATTTCCTGAACTTCCGTTTCCGGGGTAGTCATAAAAGTCTTGAAGCTTTCATCATAAATCATGTAAGACGTCATTGTTTCGATATTTCTGATGATTGATATCAAATTGTCATCGTTTTTCTCCAACCTGGCAATCGTATTCTCTTCCGCCTGTTTTTTGAAAGCATGGGTTGTTTGATAATAAATCAAAATTCCAAACAAGATCGTAGGTAAAGTGATTAATACTAAGAATACGGTTGCAAATTGTTTTTTAAGATTCCAGCGCCGGAACATGTGACATCAATCCTTAAATTATTCTCACCCTATTCTAGCCTTTTACAGCACCAGCTGTCATGCCCTTGACAATTTCTTTTTCAAGCAGCAAGTAAAAAGCGACAATAGGAACCAGGGACATTGTCAGTCCAGCCATCTGTGCACCATAATTGGTAGTAAACTGTCCGGCAAAACTTGCGAGACCCAGAGGCAATGTTTGCAGCATAGGATCATTGATCAATACCAATGCAAAAGAGAATTCATTCCAGTTATAAATGAAGTTAAGAATTACTACTGTAGCAACTGCCGGTCGTGACATCGGCAGAATAATCGACCAGAAAATCCGGAAAATACCGCATCCATCCATTATTGCCGATTCTTCGATGTCTTTTGGAAAAGCCTTCATGAAGCTGGTCAGCAAAAAGATCGTGATCGGCAAATGGAAGGCAATATATGGGAATAACAGAGTGATCGGTGTGTTCAACAGACCAAGATTTCTCATTAAAATGAACATCGGTACCAAAGTTGCATGAATCGGGATCAACATCCCGAAAATGAAGAAAGTGTAAACAACTTTACTCATCCGGAATTGGAACCTCGCCAGAAAATAAGATGCAATCGCACCGATAAGAACGGTGATCGCTGTCGCTGTCAGACAAATAAAAATACTATTTCCAAACAGAACACCAAAATTTGCAGTATTCCAGGCATCTACATAGTTTTGGAAAACAAACTCCTTAGGAAAACCAAATTGGTTTACAGCGAATTCCTGATTTGACTTAAAAGAGTTAATTACCATCCACAGAATCGGATAGGCGTTCACAATTACAAATAAAATCAACACTGCGTAAATAATCGCTTTTTTCAAACTCATTTTTTTACGTCTGCCCTTTTTTTCATCTACTTTTGCTTTAGATTGTACAGCTGTTTCCATTTGTCTTCCTCCCTCCTAAATCATCTTCCTGCCTAATAGCTTGGTCACGATAAAAATCAAAAGCAGACTAAAGAAGAAAATCACTACTGAAACGGCGCTGCCATAACCGTACTGCAACTGGCTGAATGTTTCATTGAACATATAGAGCGCCATAACATCTGTTGAGTGCGATGGTCCGCCATTTGTCATTACATAAATCAAATCAAATGTCTTCAAACTTCCTGCAATACAAAGAATGACCGCAACAATAATCGTGTCCCATATCATCGGCACTGTGATTTTCCAAGTTGTCGTCCACTCATTCGCTCCGTCGATCCTGGCTGCCTCCAGCACTTCTTCCGGAACGTTTTGCAATGCGGCTAAAAAGATAATCAAATACAAGCCTACAAACTGCCAAATGACTGTCGCACAAACGGCGATCATAGACCATTGTGTGTCACCGAGCCAATTCTGCGCCAATGCACCTAATCCGATCGCTCTCAAAAATTCGTTGATCATCCCGTTCTCCGAGTTATAAATCAAGCTCCAAGTTAATGATATGACAACGGTAGATAAAACGACGGGAAGGAAACCGATCGTACGGAAAATCTTTAATCCTTTAAGCTTCCTGTTCAGCAAAAGTGCAATGAACAATGCAATCGGTACTTGACCGAAAACTGATGCCAGTACAACATAGATGTTATTTTTCACAGAATTCCAAAATAAGGAATCCTGGAACAGCTGTTGAAAGTTAGTCAAGCCCACAAAAGTCATTTCAGAAAAGCCATCCCATTCCATAAAGGAATAATAAAAGGATTGAAGTATTGGCAAGATGGCAAAAACCGTATAAAGCAATAATGCAGGAGCTAAACCAATAATAATGGCGGCTTTTGTTTTTCCAGCAGCATGCATGTTATCCCTCCTATATGTGCACAGGCTGCCAATTGCTTGGCAACCTGCTTCATTCATCTCAGTCAGATGTTATTTTTCCAGCTCTTCTTGCATTTCAGCTGCAAGTTCCTCCGGTGTCTTTTCACCCAAAGTGATAGACTGTAGTCCGTTATTGATGACATCAGTCAATTCAGGAGTCAAAGTAGCATCATATACTGGAGCAAGCCCGCCTTGAGCAAGTTGATTTGCTTCCTGGAAAACTTGCGGGATATCATCGCTCATTTCGACATCCGCCGGCACAATAATGTGCGCTTGAACCAATTCTTGGTACATTTCTTCAATATAGAAAAACTTCAAAAATTCGAAAGCAGCATCCTGTTCAGCTTCGCTCAAACTACTATTGACTGCGATACCGCCACCTGCAACACCAGCTATCTTAGCTGGGTCACCTTCTCCACCTTCAAATTCAGGGAATGGAGCCACCCCTATGTCTTCATTGCTTTCCACACTGTCCAGGATTGGACCGATCGCCCATGACCCGGCAAAATGCATGGCGGAGTCACCGCTAAGGAACATACTTCTTGCTTGCGCTTCATCGATCGTGTTCATATCACCGTTGAAAGCATCCATCTTGGTCATTTCATCTATGACTGAAAGGGCATTGATAAATTGGTCATTTTCAAATGTTCCTTCACCATTAAGTGTGTTTGGAAGGAAATCGCTTCCAGTATAGCGGTCACCGATCGTAGAAATATAAACAGATTGCAAAGGCCAAGTCGCTTTGTTACCTAAAGCAATCGGTGTAGTTCCTGTCTCATTCAAACTACTGATAAGCGTTTTCAAGTCTTCGTACGTAGTCGGGAATTCTTCGAAACCAGCCTCTTTTACAGCATCTTTATGGTAGAAAATCAAACTTGTTTCGCTGATATTCCCCGGAATAGCGTATTGCTCTCCATCAATTGCATAGTCTTTCATGACTCCTTCAGGAATAACACCTTCCCAGTTGTCTTTAATGGAATTCAATGACAGTACGGATTCCCCTTTAACTAACGGTTCAAGCCTTGTTCCCGGCCATACCCGGAACATATCGGGAAGCTGCTGTCCTGCTGCTTGTGTGCGAAGTTTCGTTTCATATTGATCATGCGGAATTGCTTCAATTTTCACTTGTATGTTTTCGTTTTGCTCGTTGAATTTCTCAACCATGTTCTTATAAGTAGTGTTTTCAGGACGATCTTCCGTCCAGTCGTTCCATAATGTTAATTCTATGACATCCCCACTGCCGGACGATTCTTCACCACTGCCACTGCTACAGGCAGCAAGCCCCAGCACTACTACCAATCCGAATAATAGCATACCTATTTTTTTCATCTATAAGTCCTCCTTTTGTTAAGCGCTTACACAGATTGTAACAGCTTTCATTTTTTAAAATATCCCAGAAATCTATGAAAACATCCAATATTTTACGAATTTTTTAATAATGTAATATTTTTGAGACAATAAACTCTCTTAATCATTGTTTTTTTGAAATGTAAATAATTCCAATCAAATTTGCCCCTGTGATACAATTTTATTAACTTAAAAAGATAACTTCCATGAGCAAGCAGTCTGCAAACTTTGAGTCGAGCAGGAAAATCTATAAACAGGCTTTCGTTTACTGAGATGATTTTTTTCTTGTTCCATCTTATTTCTTATGGAAAATGACAATAGAAGGAGTCAGTTATGCCAGATTATAAAGTATTATTTTTAGATATCGACGGGACGATCATGAAACATGATGGCACTATGGAACAATCTACTATAGACGCGATTAAGATAGCACAAGAACAAAATATAGAGGTTTTTCTGGCAACAGGCAGGCCATTACATGAAATATCTTATATAGCCGATCAGCTCAATATCCATTCTTTCATTGGATATAATGGGGCATATGCCATATACAAAGATAAAGTGATTGTAAACGAACCAATGCCCCCCGCTCTCATTTCCCGTTATATGAGCATTGCCAGTAAGCTTGGACACGACATGCTTATGTACACAAGTAAACAAAATTTGTTTACTACACTGGAATCTAAACCTATAAAAGAAATGATAAGTTACTTGAATTTCCAACATAATGGACTTCTTTCCCGAGAAATAAAAGAGGAGATACTGGGGGTATCCTTGTTAAATGTAACCAAAGAAGATTTAAAGCATTATCAAGGAAGTAAAGACATCCACTTTGAACCGGTACTGGCCCAGGATGTCGAAGGACGCAATTTTTATGATGCAATCAGGGATAACGTAAATAAAGGCGAGGCTGTTAAAAAATTGATGAATCATTTAAAATTCCCACTTGAAAGCTCGATAGCCTTCGGGGATGGCATGAATGACAAAGAAATGCTCTCTGTGACAGGAGAAAGCTTCGCAATGGCAAACGCACATCCCTCCTTGTTTGATTACGCCAAGCATACCACCTCAGATGTCAATGATGGAGGGGTGTTCAATGGACTGGCTTCCCTCGGACTTATGAACAACAAAGTTGAGACAAAAAATTAAAACGAATGGCAGATTCATTACAACTTACAAGAAGCAAACACCAAAAAAACGCTTGGAATGTTTACGACCAAGCGTTTTTTTATATAGGCTAGTAAACGAAGATCCAGTCATTAGTAATCAACATTTTAAACGGAAAATCTTGCTTTATAGCTGAAGAGCCTTAGCGGTTACAAATTCTCTCCATTTGATGCAATCACTTGTTTATACCAGTCAAAGCTTTTCTTCTTGTATCTCTTCAAATCTCTTAAGTCCTTCTCGTCTCTGTTGATATAAATAAATCCATACCGCTTCGACATTTGGCCTTTTGAACTAAGAATGTCTGTAGCTCCCCAAGTCAAATATCCGATAATGTCGACTCCTTCTTCCATCGCATTTTTCATTTCACTTAAATGATCCCTCAAATAATCGATGCGGTAATCATCTTCTACGGTGTAATTTTCATCCAATTCTTCCTTTACCCCTATTCCGTTTTCGGTCACAAATATCGGAAGACGGTATCTTGAATACATATCTTTTAATGCAATCCGGAATCCAATCGGGTCAACTGTCCACCCCCACTCAGTTGCCTCCAAGTATGGATTTTTGGTAATTCCGGCCGTAATACCTGCCTTGTCGGTAGCCTGTACTGTATGACTTTGATAATAACTGATGGATAAATAATCAACTGTGTTTTCTTTCAGCAGCTGTTTATCACCTTCTTCGAATGTCGGCATGATTCCCTTTTTCGTCAATTCACTGGATACATAAGCAGGATACTCGCCATTAGCAAACACATCGAAATAGAAATCGTTCAATAGTTCCTTAGCTTTATGATTAGCCAAAGCATCTTCCGGCTTAGGTGTTGTCGGGTATGTAGTGAAATAAGTGATCATACCAGCCATCTGCCCGCCCGGTACAATCTCATGGAGAGCTTTTGTCGCTCTTGCATGGGCTATAAAAGCATTATGACAAACCTGGTAACGTAACGCTTCCGAGTCACCGTCCTTGACTACTCCCCAATATTCCGGATTTAACAGCACCAAGTTTTGTTCATTGAATGTCAACCAGTATTTCACCTTATCTTTATAACGTTCAAACACGGTCCTGGCATACTTTTCAAACAAATCAACAACTTTTCTTGAAGCAAAGCCATTGTATTTTTCGGCAAGAGCTTGCGGAGCATCGAAGTGATACAGAGTAATCACAGGCTGGATTCCATTGTCAATCATCTCGTCGAAGACATTATCGTAAAATTCCAATCCTTCTTCATTCGCTTCCCCTTCTCCGTCAGGGAATATACGGGCCCAGGAAATGCTTGTCCGGTAAGCATTGAAACCCATCTCTTTAAACAGCGCGATGTCTTCTTTATAGCGATTATAGAAATCAACAGCTACTTTCCAGTCAGAATGACCTTCAGGGATAGGTCTTGCGTCTACGATAGAAGGACCTTTCCCTCCTTCATTCCAAGCTCCTTCTGTTTGGAACGAAGTAACTGCTCCTCCCCACATAAAATTTTCTGGTATGATACTTGAACGGTTAATAGCCACTTTTCATTACCCCTCTCCTAATTTTTAACTTCCAATACTTCTTTCCCGCTTTCTTTCATAAAACCATAAACAGCACCCAATAAATTTGCGTTTTCCCGGAAAGTACAAGCAGCGATGACCGGTTTTATCCTTGCCAGCCGGACAGCGTTTACAATATTGCCAAGCTTCTCATCGATACGATCGATCAAATCCTTGCGTGCGCTAATTCCTCCGCCTATCAGGATTACTTCCGGATCATAGATATCACCCTAATTTACTCATTCTCTATTGAAAATGCTTACACAAATATGCAATCCATTTTATCATATCTCTGATTAACCACAACCTCTCCATTATCTTTATTCTGTAAAGTATCCATTAAAAAAAGACAGCCAACCCTGCAAAAGGCGACTGTCTAACTGACCGTTTGCTGGACTTTTTTCAAAGGAAGCATCTGGTAGACTATAAGACTGATACTCCCGATCAATGCCGACCATCCTAGAATAAAATAAAGGGTTTCTCCTCCGAAACTGTCAATCAATGCCCCACCCAGCAAGGAACCGATTATGCCAGAAACACCAAAAAAGACCGATACAAAGACTAGATGGCCGGTTGATTGCAAATTGACCGGTATCAATCTAGTCACATAGTGAAAAGCCGTGAGGTAAAATACACCAAACGTAATGCCATGCATGAATTGAAAACCTATTACAAAAGCCGGATTGTCTAAGAAAGCGTAAATAAACCATCTAAGACTGTACAAAAATCCTGCAGCGATAATAAAATACAATGGATGGAATTTTTTGAACCAGACAGCAGCCAAAGCAAAAACGATGGCTTCACTGAGCACTCCGACGAACCAAGCTACACCCACCAATCCTTCACTGCCACCCAATTGTACAATGTAAATACCCAAAAAGCTGTCACTTGCCCTATGTGTGACGGTCATGAACATGATCAAGAACAAGAACCACAAAAATGGTTTGTTCCCCAACAGCCTCTTTATATCTTTTAATTGGACTCTCGCTTTTGATTCTACTTTAATGTCGGTCAGAGCCAGGCACGAGAGCAATGCCGCTACCCCGAAGAGGAAGTAAGGCCATACCATTTTGTCCACGTCTACAAGTGACAACAATTCGCCAATCAATAAGGCGGATATTGCAAAGCCAATCGAACCCCACGTCCGTATGCTTCCAAAAGCAATCTGCAATTGATCGGCCTTCCTCTGGGTTAAACTATCGCTCAGGGCTCCTATCGGTGAAATAAAAAAATAAAAAACCGCCGCCATGATGATGATCGCAGCCAAAACATTCATTTGAAAGAAGAGAAGACTGCAAGAAAGCAAGCCCCCGAAACAAATAAGAAGTATTCGCTTGACCGTTTGATACCTGTCACTCATAAACCCCCAAAAGGGCTGCGCGATAATAGAGGCCAACGGACCAATCGCCAAAACCCAGCCTATCTCTTTGCCATCCAAATCTTTATGTTGAAGATATAGTGGCAGAAAAGTGACGACAATCGAGTTGGCAGCATGAAAGAAAAAGAGCAAAAACTTCAAAGAAAGCACCGACTCATGTTTGGACATTGACTTATTCTCCCCTGTTTAAAATACCATTTTCTTATGATATCCAGCTATGTAACAACACAATAAAAATGGTCGCCTTAACAACCTATTTAACAACCTTCCAGTTTATGAAAATACTTTGAAATCAACTTTGTTATTGTAGCACGTTGAGCCAATCTGTGCATGCGTTTTCATATTAACGCAAACAAACCCGGATGAAGACAGAAAAAGCCTTTCATCCGGACCATGGGCATATCAGCGGAACACACGATCAATTTCGTCCACTTCACTTTGGGATAGTTGCACATCCAAAGTCTTTAAATTGTTCAATACCTGATCAGGCCTTTTTGCTCCAGGAATAATCGCGTCTATTCCTTCCCGTGTCAGATACCATGCCAAAACTACATGGGCAACTTCGGCATTGTTTGCTTCAGCGATGTGCCTGATTTTGTCCACCTTGTCCAGGTTCCTTTCAAATTCTTCACCTTGGAAATGCGGCATGCTCTTGCGTAAATCATCGAACTTCGTTTCTTTCGTGTACTTGCCGGCCAATAAACCTGAAGCTAGTGGAAAGTATGGAATGAAGGAAATGTTGTGTTCTGCTGCATATGGCAGCAATTCTTTTTCAGCATATCGTTGAAGGAGATTATATTCACCTTGAAAAACGTCTACATATCCATCCTTGTTTGCTTGTTTCAATTGATCGATTGAAAAGTTTGAGACACCGATTGATTTTATTTTCCCTTCATCTTTGAGTTCTTTCAAGGCACCCACTGCTTCATCCTTCGGAGTATCTTCATCAGGAAAGTGGATGTAATATAAGTCAATATAATCGGTTCCAAGCCGTTTCAGGCTGTCTTCAACAGCTTGTTTCAGAAATGATGGTGAATTATCCATCACTGTTTCATCACCGGCAAATTTGTGCGCACCCTTGGTTGCTATGACAACTTCATCCCGTTTACCTGTTTCCTTCAACACTTCTCCGATTAACTCTTCTGATCGTTTCGGCCCATAAATAAAAGCGGTATCGAGAAAATTGATACCATTACTGATGGCAGTACGGACTAAGTCTTTTCCAGTCTCTTCATTCAGATTCGGATAAAGATTATGGCCTCCTACAGCATTCGTACCTAATCCAATCGGGTTTACTGTTAGATCCGATTTTCCGAGTTTTGTTTGTCCTGCCAAATATATCCACTCCTTTCTATTTATAAGTTTAATAATTACATAACAGACTCTGAAAATAAAAGAAATTGCTTAAAGGAATAATAAAACATGGGAAGAGGAATCGCACAAACTGTGCAGTAGGGAAACAAGGGAGGAGAGGGAGAGGAGGAAGAAGCCGATCCTTGCCATAATCACAGCTTCATACTATTATTTCCGAATCCTCATGCTGATCAATTTTTGTATCGAGCTTTTCGATCAATCTTAATTCATCCTTCGGGTCGATGTTTCGATAGTGATGCAAATCCCCCGGCTGTTTATCCTTCTCATCGGCTAAATGGACGACCTTTTGTAAAGGACTAAGCTGAAAATTCCCCTCGGGCAATGCTGATTCTGTATGAAACAAAACAGCATGGGCGATTTCTTTAGCAGCTTGTTTGTCTTCCCCTAATCGGACCAGCAGCTTATGAGCCCGTTCAGCGCCCTTAATCGGATGAATATCACAATTCTTATATAACTGATAGTCCCACTCTCCATTTCGGTACCAGTTATAATGGCCGATATCATGAAGAAAGCCCGCTTTTGCTGCCAAATCAGGGTTTACTCCGTACGTCTTGGCAAGATGAAAGGCGTGATTGGCCACCGAAATAGCATGAGCCATGCCCGAACGCCTTACATATTTTTGGGTAATGGGATGTTGATAAATATTTTTCAATGTAACTTTTCTCATGAGAATTTCTCCTTTCTTTTCTGAATTTTCAAAATGTTAAATTATCGATATATTATCATTAAAATATGTGTAAATCAACACTTTGTTCTCGACATAAAACCGGTTTATGAGTAACATATACCCGCTATATCTGTGAATCAGTCATACATTTTCTGGATAAGATTTTTGCAGCTTCGACACGAATAAAAAAACCTGGTCATAGACCAGGCAGCAATATTCAGCTTTAAAAACAACTTTAAAGCGAAAGCTCATTCATACCCCTCGCTTATTTCCCCATAACAAGGCATGGACTTGCGGAAGTACTCTGACATTGTTCAATTGTTCGGAATCGACTACTTTGTTGATAAGCCACTCGTATTTTGCAAGCAGTCTGGCAGAGAGGCTTGCCGGATTTGACTCTTCCAAATCTTCATTGCCTACTTGCAAATAGAATGATATGCCAGGATAACGCTGATGGACAGCTTCTGCAAAGTCAAGATCCTCTTCATTGAAAATGACCACTTTCAGACTCGCATGGTGGTCGACTTTATTTTCAGTCAATCTTTTCACAATGTCGTCAAGCGTCTCCCAATTGGTGTTCATTCCGGAGCTCGGCGGCTTTGGGGAGATAGTCAAATCATCAATTGCCAAGAACCATTCCTGCCAACGGCTGCCTTGAGTTTCCAATGCGACCTCACAACCAATTGCATGCAGACTGTCAACCAATTCCTTCAAGTGTACTAAAAGGGCCGGATTGCCTCCGGAAATGGTGACGTGGTCAAATCGTCTACCGCCTGTTCTTATTAACTGTTGAACAATCTCATCAGCTGTCAGTCTATGAATCTCCTCTTTTGCACTTCCGTCCCAAGTAAAAGCCGAATCACACCAGGAACAACTGTAATCACATCCGGCTGTACGGACAAACATCGTCTTCCTTCCTACTACCATACCTTCCCCTTGTATGGTAGGACCGAAAATTTCGAGTACAGGGAATTTATGCATTGATCATCCACTCCCTCCGTACCTCTGCGTAACTAGTGGGTGTCTCATATAACCGCACGAATTCCAACCTGAGTTCTTGATATTTTACTTTCGACAATTCTTCGGCCATTTTTTCATAAATCCAAACAACCATATTTTCGGCCGATGTATTCATGTTTGGCAATGTTTCATTAAGGTAACGATGATCAAGATATATTTCCACTTTTTCTTTCCAGATTTCTTTTATATCCCCAAAGTCGATTACCAGTCCGATTTCATCGACGAAGCCGCTTATGCCAAAAATCACTTTATAAGTGTGTCCATGAAGGTTTTTGCACTTGCCTTCATAGCAATGAAGATGATGGGCAGCGTCGAATGTAAACTCCTTACTGACCATCACTCTTTTGCTATGATACTTCAATTCCTGCTTTTGTATTTCTTCTCCGAGTTTTTGCAGCTTTTCAACAATGGTGAACCCATATTGTTCCATTACTTTTCTGCACCTTCCAACTGTGCCAGATATTGATCCAGTCCCTTCTGCCGAAGCTTACAGGCTGGACACTCGCCGCATCCCGAGCCCCTTACCCCTTCATAACAAGTAAGTGTTCTTTCTCTTACAAAGTCGAATGCACCCAACTTATCGGCTAGCTCCCACGTCTGTGCTTTATCCAGCCACATCAATGGGGTATGAATCACAAACTGTTCATCCATCGACAAATTCAAGGTAACATTGAGTGATTTAATAAAAATATCGCGACAATCCGGGTACCCGCTGAAATCCGTTTCGCAAACGCCTGTGACAATATGCTTTGCCCCGATTTGGCCGGCCATGATGGTGGCGAACGAAAGAAACAACAAATTACGTCCCGGCACGAAGGTCGACGGCAGTTCTCCTTCTTCTCCATCTTGAACATCTATACTATTTCTTGTGAGGGCGTTCGGGGCCAGTTGATTGAGAAGCGCCATATCCAGAATGGTATGTTTTACATTCAAGTCGGCAGCTATCTCTTTGGCCACCTCGATCTCTTCCTTATGCCTTTGGTCATAATCGAATGTCACCACTTCTACTTCCTCGAATTTTTCAAGGGCCCAGAACAAACAAGTAGTACTGTCCTGACCACCACTGAATACGACAACCGCTTTATTATTTTGCATAAAAAAATTCCCCTTTCATCTTTGAAAAAGAGAATCCTATCTACCCGAAAAAAATAAAAAAACTATACCTAAGAAAGTATAGTTTCGTTCTTAGTTTTTTATAGAGGGTGTAGCTAGAACCTCTTTATGTAATTGACTTTATCATAACAAAAGATTTACTATCTGTCATGTCACTAAAACTCAATCATTCAGAAAACGTCCACTCGTTTGCCAACATTCCGTAAACCATATGGTCCACATACCGTCCATTGATTTTCTGAGCCTGCCTGATACACCCTTCTTCGGTGAAGCCAAGCCGTTCCGGGATTCTTCTGCTTTTCCAGTTATCGGAAGCAGCGCGAATCTCCACCCGGTTCAATTTCCATTCTGAAAATGCATAAGAAATCAAAGCTGCACAAGATTTAGTCATTAGTCCACGCCCCTCAAACCCGCTTCCGAGCCAGTAACCTATGGAAGTATTCAAGTTGTGCCAGTTAATGTGATGAAAGCTGATTACTCCCGCTATGTCTCCTTGATACCATATGCCTGCACTGAAACCGTTATTCTCGGCAAAACGTTGGATAGTTGACTTTATGAATCGCTGTGTATCTTCCAGGCAAGTATTATCAGCAATCAAAGGCAACCATTTGACCAGTTCGCTTTTTGATTTTTCTGTAAGCGAAAACAATGACTCGGCATCCTGCAAATCAAGCATTTTTAAATGAAGTGAATCATCGATCGTGTACTTGAACATGTTAATTTCTCCCCTTTGTCTGAATACATTGCATGTTGGATTATTTTTATATTGTAGCATTACTAAGGGAAGGAAACAGGACATATTCTTTTATGACTTAAAGATATAATGATAAAATTTGTCCATACCACGAGAAAAGGAGCTTTTATAATGAAAGCAATCATAGTTGAAGAACCCGGTGGAGCAGAGCAGCTGCAGCTGAAAGATCGGAATCAACCAGAAGTGAAAAATGGTGAACTACTTGTAAAAGTAAAGGCAGCAGGGGTTAACCGGACCGATATAATCAACAGGCAGGCAAAATCCGGTTACCTTGACCATCCGATTCTCGGCATAGAAGTTTCCGGAATTGTGGTGGAAGCGGGCCCCGGGACGAATGTAAAAACCGGTACCAGGGTAATGGGCCTTGTTAACGGGGGTGGTTATGCCGAGTATGCGGTCATGCCGGCAGAACGGGCGATGGTTGTTCCAGACAACCTGTCTTTTGAAGAAGCAGCCGCCATCCCGGAAGTCTTTTTGACAGCATACCAGACATTGTACTGGCTGGGAGCTCTGCGAGAAAAAGAAACGGTTCTCATCCACGCAGGCGGTAGTGGTGTCGGTACAGCTGCCATCCAATTGGCCAAACAGCTTTCCAGTGCTAAAGTAATCACTACGGCGGGCTCAAGCGAAAAGCTGGAATACTGTCATTCACTTGGTGCAGATATCGGCATTAACTATAAGACCCAGGAATTTGACCAAGAAGTATTGAATGCTACCGGTAATCAGGGAGTAGAACTTATTCTCGATTTTGTCGGTGCTTCCTATTATCGTAAAAACATGGCAAGTATAAAAGTGGACGGAAGATGGATTTTGATTGGACTGCTTGGCGGTTCTCAGCTCGAAAAAGTAAATTTGATGGAATTAATGGCAAAACGAGTGCAATGGAAAGGAACCTTGCTGACACCAAGATCAGATCAATACAAAGCTGAATTGACAAAAGACTTTTCAGAAAAAGCCCTCCAACTGTTTGCTGATGGAAAACTGCGTCCGGTCATCGACAGAGTTTTTCCATTGGAGGAAGTACAGCAGGCCCACCTTCATATGGAGAGTAATAAAAACATCGGCAAAATTTTGCTGAAAGTTGATTGAAGAACAGGGTTGGCAGTTGGCCGCTGCCAGCCTTGTTGTATTCATCCTCGCTCCGTCATCAGTGATCAGCTATCCTTTTTGATTACATCAATATTTCTAGCCAAATATGCCCAATTTTGAGGAAAACCATATCGGAACCGCCAGAAAGAAGCGCCCAGCAAGCCATACGATTCAAGCAATCGGTATTTTGCCTCTACACTCCTGATGTCTTCGAACCAAACCACGCGTTGCTGTCCATTTTCACTATAGGTATAATAAGGGGATTGGGCTTGGGAATCATAATGAATGATGGCATAGTTATTAAGCGCCTGGGTTTGCGCATCTAGTGCGGGAAGTGACCTTGCATCTACATCGGGCTGATCAGGAGTGATCCAGTCATAGCCGAATAGGGCAATGGCAATCATCAATTTAGTTTCAGGTATCAAACCGGAGGCATACCGGACGACTTGATCCACCCACCAAATCGGGGCAATCGGGTCAGGGGGGCCTGCTGCGTATCCATAATCATAAGTCAGTACGGTGACGATATCTGCATACTGACCGATCGCAGCATAATCGAAAGCCCCTGCGAAGGGATTCGACGGCATGTCTCTTGTCTTCGAAAAAACATTGACATGCAGAATTTGTTCACCCAAGGCTCGTTTCAATTCAGAGACAAAAGCTGTGAAATCCGCTCTTCTTTCCGGGGGAATAAATTCAAAATCAAGACTGACTCCCGAATATCCTTTATCCCTTACCATCGCAACAATGCTGTTCACCATGTTTCCTCGGATATTTTCCTCTAAAACCTGGTCTGCCAACTCCGGGCTGAATGTTCCTTCTGCATAATTACTGACGACCATCAATGGCTCGATATCATAACTCCTGATTTCCCGGACAAGTTGCCTGTCATCCAATCCCGACAGAGACCCGGACGGCGTAACAGTATAAGTGAAAACAGCAAGATATGTAATGCTTTCTGAATAACGCCCTAATTTTTCTGAAATGGAGCCGGGTACAAACGCATCGACAAAGGCTAAAATCTCCATAGGATATTTGTCTAGTGTCGGAATCGTCAAAACCTGTCCAATCGTCAGGTTTTGCACTGCAATTCCCGGATTTGCCTGAAAAATTAACTCGACGCTTGTATGGAACCTTTGAGCTATCTGCCACAAAGTATCACCTGTCTGGATGGTGTAATAGCGAACTGGAAATGAAGGATCAGGCATGAAAAGGGCAAGTCCCGGCATGAGAAGGTCGGAAGTCAATCCGTTAAATTCCTTGATAACGGTAATTGGTACTCGGTATGCGTTCGATATTCCCCAAAGTGTATCTCCCCAATTCACTACGTGTACGGCCATAATAAATCATTCCTTTCCCCCTACAGCATATGGTTTTAGAGAAGAAATATGAACAGAATATGCAAGAGGGAAAGACTTTAACCGATCATAATTTTATACTTGTTAAAGTTTTTTTATTCTTTCGAAAATTACGTTGACTTGGCAACTCTATTGAGCTATTATACAAGTATAGAACCAAATAATACTCCAAAGGGGAGTAGCTTACAGTTATGTCGACAATACGTGGTTATTTGATCACCGGCATGATTGGCAACATATTCTTGTTGTTTGCGAGACCTTTGCCAGCTCTGGTAAAGGGATATATATCGATTAATCCAACCTTTACCATTCTAATGGTAAAGGTTTTTATTTTTTGATAGTCTTACTATACAGCTGAGAGAAAAATTTTTTCGCAAGTGAAATATTAGTGTTTTTCTCTGTTAGGTACCTTCCCATTATATTCAGTAACCATTGTAATGCCCGACCCACTATCCCCACCCAAATTCGTGGTTTATTGATAGCAAATGGTACAAAATGCAGAGAGCATTTACCGCTTGAGATATAAATGTTAATTCAGGAGGCAATGGTGTTGATAAAAAGACTGCTAAATTATCTAAGAATTGGTTCACCGAAAGTAGATCTTCTATTAAATACAAAGGAACTTGAACCAGGTGAGAAAGTGACAGGTACGTTTCTTTTAAAAAGCGGCTGGTTTGAACAAAAAATAAGCAGACTGGAATGCGACTTGGTCAGACATTACTCGAGTGAAAGACCTGAAGTAATCGAACCGGTCAAGACGGTATTAATGTCCCACTCTTTTCCACCTAACTCACAGAAAAGCATTGCATTTCAATACCGGCTGCCAGTTGACCTTCCGCCCAGTTCCGATCAGGTTATGTACCAACTGAAAACAAAACTGGTAATGACAGATGACATCCATAGCTTTGATCATGACGAAATAGTAGTTGTCAATTTTATTAAAGAGAATATGGGGTAGCCCTTGGAGTTTGGATCTTAATTTCTAAGAAAGTAGATCTTTATGGTGGTACAATCAAAAAGCAATTGCTTATCATCTATTAAAGCTGCCGGACTCCAGCAGCTTTTTCTTTTTCGTTCACTCATTACTTTCTATTTACCGGCAAGTTCCAAAGCAGTCCCGGCCGTTTTCAAATCTAATTCCATTTGTTTCGATGTATCATGAGGAAAATAGTATCCCTTATCTACCATATATCCAAAAATCTGTTCATGAAAATCAATGGCCTCTTCCATTTGTTTCACCAATGCTTCCCTGACTTCAGTTGTGGCTGTTTCTGTAATAGCTAGCGCATAATTTTTTATTTCGGCTTTGGCTGCTATCAAAATGTCAGTGGCGATTATTTGGTCTGTCATCGGGGCCATCCCCATCATCTTTTCAATTAGCTGGTTCACATTGTTCCTCCTTATGATAAATATCCTTTTAAATCTTCCAAATGTCTGGTATGCATGTTTGCGTCCTGCTGCATAATATTTTTCAACTGTTGGTCCGTTACCAAACCCTGCATAATAGTAGCTTTCGTCAAACAAAGACTTTTGAATGTGACCAATTCATGGAGTTCCAATTGTTCATGTAAACCTAGTTTATCTGCCATCAATCCCACTCCTTCCCACTTGATTTACCCCTCTAGTGCCGTATTTGCATATTTGATATCTTTTTGAAGTTGTTCGGGAACATTATAGGCATCATATCTGCCCCTATCCTGCAAAAAACCATAGATAAGTTCATGCTGGGAAATAGCGGTTTTTATTTCCTGTTTAAGGAATGATCTTATTTCATAGGATGTAGATTCTGTGATAGCCGCCGCCAAATCTTTTACAGCCGCTTTTGTTTCGAACAGCATATCTGTAGCAATTACGTGGTCTGAAAAGCTCAATGATTTCTCTTCCATTCCTATCCCCTCCTTCTACTGGTCCATTTGTAAAGATGCCTTGCCAAGCAAATCTTTCATCTGACTAACAGAAAGATTGTCTTGCTCCACACTTTGTTCAACCAAGCCTTTGAGTACCGGATTGTCCACAAGATCCAAACGCGTTTTTGCCTGCTCCAGACAAGCTATTTTAAAATTGATCAGTTCCCGCATGTCTGTAATTTCATGTATGCCGAAATTTTCACTTTGCATTGTTGCCACCTCCATCCTTCCTTACTAGTGTTGAATATTCTTCATCCAGTTATTCTCTTAAATTGTAAATTTTTATCCAAATACAAATTATAATCAGGCACTATCACTTTTTCCGGAAGCCCTTTATAATGAAAAGGCATGAATTATTAGAAGAAAAGGTGTTTAAACATGAGTTTATTGACTGTAAATAACTTGAGTCACGGATTTGGGGACCGCGCTATTTTCGATGATGTCTCCTTTCGATTGTTAAAAGGAGAACATATAGGTCTTGTCGGGGCTAATGGAGAAGGCAAGTCTACATTTATGAATATCATTACCGGTGCATTGGAACCGGATGGCGGGACAATAACATGGTCCAGACATGCAAGGATCGGTTATATGGACCAACACACAGAATTGCACAAAGGATTGACCATCCGGGATGTGCTAAGAACAGCATTTCAGTATTTGTATGACATGGAGACGGAAATGAATGAATTATATGCAAAGATGGCTGTGGCGGAACCCGACGAGTTGGAAAAAATCATGGAAGAAACTGGACGAATCCAGGATATCCTTACAAATAACGATTTTTATACCATCGATGCCAAGGTCGAAGAAATTGCTAATGGTCTTGGATTGGACGAGTATGGGTTGGAGAGAGATGTCCATGACTTAAGCGGAGGCCAGAGAACCAAAGTGCTGCTGGCAAAACTTCTGTTGGAAAAGCCAGATATTTTATTGCTTGATGAGCCTACTAACTACTTGGATGTCGAACATATTTCATGGCTACAAAACTATTTGCTCGAGTATGATCACGCCTTTATCCTTGTTTCCCATGACATTCCCTTCTTGAATAGTGTGGTGAATATAATTTATCACATGGAAAATCAACAATTGAACCGATATCCAGGGGACTATGATGAATTTTTACGTGTCTATGAAATGAAAAAGCAGCAGTTGAAAGCGGCTTTCAAAAAACAACAAAAAGAAATTGCAGGTCTCAAAGACTTTGTGGCCCGGAACAAAGCAAATGCTGCTACCAGCAAAATGGCGATGTCACGCCAGAAGAAACTGGATAAAATGGACGTAATCGAATTGGATTCAGAGAAACCGAAACCGGAATTCCATTTCAAACAAGCTCGTACTCCGGGTAGATTTCTATTTGAAACCGATGAACTCGTTATCGGATATGACGAACCATTGTCGCGCCCATTGAATTTGAAAATGGAACGGGGACAAAAAATTGCCTTATCCGGCGCTAATGGAATCGGGAAAACTACTTTACTGCGAAGCATTTTGGGAGAAATCAAACCGGTATCCGGCTCTGTTGAACTAGGGGAACATTTGCATATCGGTTATTTTGAGCAAGAATTGAAGACAACAAGCCAAAATACCTGCATAGAAGAAATTTGGGAAGAATTCCGGCACTTCACCCAATATGAGGTTCGGGCTTCTTTGGCTAAATGCGGGCTCACGACGAAACATATCGAGAGTAAAGTCCAAGTCCTGAGTGGTGGGGAAAAAGCTAAAGTCCGCCTTTGCAAATTGATTAACAAAGAGACAAACCTGCTCGTACTGGATGAGCCGACCAACCATTTGGACAGGGATGCCAAGGAAGAATTGAAACGTGCCATCAATGCTTACAAAGGAAGCGTTCTGCTTATCTCGCACGAACCAGACTTTTACGAAGATGTAGTAACGGATATATGGAACTGCGAAGACTGGACCACGAAAGTCTTTTAAAAAGGCTCCTTTCATAAGAATTGTTGCTTTTTACTTTCATATTTGAGGCAAACTGCGACATAGTTAAAATTTAATTCTTGTGATTCTGATGATTGTTAAGCGCATGCACTCGCTGCGGCAGAACACTTCGCTTTCCGCAGGCACGGCCTCAGCCTCCTCATCAGCAAAGAGCGCTTCTTGCGGGGTCTTCGGACTCGCGCTTTTCCTGCAGGAGTCTGCGTGTTCTGCCTTCGCTGTTAGGAGTTTTCTGAATTTTTAGTTGGAATAACCCATGTAAGACATATTATAGGACAACCTCACACTTAATCAGAAATTCCATCATAAGCGAAGGAAAATGCGAGACTCCAGTGGGAAAGGAACAGTCTGAAGACCCCGCAGTTGGCGCTTTTTTGCCAGCGAGGAGGCTGAAGCGTTCCCCACGGNAAACTATATGAAAGCCAGAGTGTGGAGAGTGGTTCTGCGAGCCTGCCGGACGGGTGGGAGGATATCTGCAGAGTGTCCATCGACATGCTGGATGATAATAAACTGACATGGGAAGAAGCGGCACCGTTTTTATACTTCCAGAACAAACTGATCGGTTTTCAGGTTAATCGCACCATCAGACACGTATTCATCGACGAGGCACAAGATTACTCTCCATTTCAGTTTGCCTTTTTCAAAGAGATATTTCCTTACAGCAGGATGACGCTGTTGGGAGACATTAACCAGGCCATATATGCACATGCACTGGAAGACGGGACATTATTATCAGAGGATATCGAAGACCGGCACGAAAGAATCACTTTGATGAGGAGTTACCGATCTACAAGACAAATTGTCGAGTTTACAAAGGCTTTTATGCCAGGTGGTGAAAAGATCATCCCGTTCAACCGGGATGGAAACAAGCCCGCTGTTAAAGAAACAAATAATAAGCAGGAGCTGCATGATCTGTTACTCGAGCAAATAGAAGCATATCGTTATAAAGGATATAAAAATGTGGCGGTTATTTGTAAAACGATGGCAGAAAGCGATGATGCCTTTGACTTTTTGGAAGGGAAAGTAGATGCGGCATTAATCGACCAGGAAACCTTCACGTTCCAGGAAGGCCTTGTTGTCATCCCTGCTTACTTGGCAAAAGGAATCGAATTCGATGCAGTCATCATCTACGACGGCTCACAGTCTGCATATAATGACGAATTGGAACGTAACTTGTTCTATACAGCCTGCACACGCGCCATGCACGAACTAACAGTCCTGTCTCTCGGTGAGCGAAATGACTTCATCAACCAGGCCGGAAACGACAAGTATATCCTTCTCTAGGCAACCATGTAAGCTTCACAGTAGAGGCAAACTGCGACATAGTGACATTTTTATTTCCTGTGATTCTGATGATTGTTAAGCGCATGCACTCGCTGCGGCAGAACACTTCGCTTTCCGCAGGCACGGCCTCAGCCTCCTCATCAGCAAAGAGTGCTTCTTGCGGGGTCTTCAGACTCGCGCTTTTCCTGCAGGAGTCTGCGTGTTCTGCCTTCGCTGTTAGGAGTTTTCTGAATTTTTAGTTGGAATAACCCATGTTAGACATATTATAGGACAACCTCACACTTAATCAGAAATTCCATCATAAGCGAAGGAAAATGCGAGACTCCAGTGGGAAAGGAACAGTCTGAAGACCCCGCAGTTGGCGCTTTTTTGCCAGCGAGGAGGCTGAAGCGTTCCCCACGGAAAGGGAGTATTTTTCCGCAGCGTCGGCTCACCACTCCATCCGAAAAGGATGAAAGGAAGTCACAATGAAGTTATGTCGCAGTTTATATATATCCCGAAACACCAATCTTTTGAAAACAGCCTTTTAAACTAAGTAAGGACCACCCTCCATTTTTATAAGGGTGGTCCTTACTTTTTAGATCGTTTAGGCAATTCACCCATTATCGTTAACGGAATAATATATGGAAACCACTATCTGGATGGAGGTAATAAACTTGAGCGGACAATTGGATTATACGTCCCCTTCGACAGAGTTTACATTTGATGTAAACAAAAGCAATTTATTTAAAAAAGATAACCATAACTTGATCAATGTTTTGGGAATTAAACAACTGAACACGTTGGAGAATGTATCCCTTTTGGATATCTTCTTAAGTAAAAGCAATGTTGTGGAACCACATTACCATCAAAATGCAGCAGAATTGGTATATTGTATTTCAGGAGCAGCCACAGTGTCGATATTCAACCCCTATACCAAACAGATCCTCCATTTCCCGATCACTCCCGGCCAAGTAGCAAATGTTCCACAAGGCTGGTGGCATTATGAGATAGCTACCATGGATCAAACACATTTATTAGCGATATTTGATGCTCCTACACCTGAGGTCATATTAGGGTCCGATATTTTGAAATTCACCCCTGCCCCAATAATGGCTCATACTTACTGCATGGATGAAACCGAGTGGAAGAAGGTAACAGCACCAGTCCAGCCATCTACCTATATTGGTCCATATGCCAATTGCCATCAATCACATCAAGTTCCTATCCAGCAATGGGGACATACACCGTATCAGGGAGCTTTCCCTTATTACCCACTCTATTAAAATGTTTAATTTCCCTGAAAAGGGACGTCCTGTCGACGTCCCTTTTTTGTTTAACTAACTTCTTTCGTCCTGCTAATTTGCTGATGCCTGTCGGCGGATTCAAGCCTTGCACTCAAGGATGTCAGGAAGACGGCTATGGTAACCATCACTCCTCCCACCCAACCGGTATGGATGAGACCTATTGAATCAGTGATTGTGCCACCCAAATAGGAACCAATTGCTATGCCTGCATTGAATGCGGCAATGTTGATGGCTGAAGCAACATCTACTGCCCCGGGAACGAATCTCTCTGCAAGCATCACTACATATACCTGAAGTCCTGGCACGTTCATGAATGCAAACAATCCCATTAAAACAATCGTCAGTAAACCAGCGATTTTATAGGGAGCGGTAAGGCTCAAAGCAAAGAGGACGATGGCTTGTACAACGAACATAAACAGTAGTGCCTTAATTGGATTAAGATTGGATAACCTGCCTCCAACCATATTGCCGATGGCGATGGCCACCCCATAAATCAATAGAATCAGTGCGACGGTTTCCGCTTGAAAACCGGTTACTTCCTGCAAGATAGGAGATAAATAGGTGAAAGCAACGAAAGTTCCTCCATATCCCAGAGCTGTAATAGTAAACACAAGTATTAAACGTCTGTTGCTTATTAATTTGAATTGATCTGAAAGAGCGATGCGTTCACCTTTCGGCAATCCGGACGGTAAAAGAACATAATTGGCTGTCCATGCGATGATGCCAATGACTGCAATTGCAAGAAATGCGATTCTCCAACCAAACTGCTGGCCAAGGAACGTCCCAAACGGCACCCCGGTTACTGTCGCGACTGTAAGCCCTGTAAACATAATCGAAATAGCGCTCGCTCTCTTATCCTCCGGAACCAGATTAGCAGCAATTGTGGAACCAATTGACATGAACACCCCATGTGACAATGCAGAAAGAACTCTTGCAAATAATAAAACGCCAACACTGCTTGAAACGGCTGCTATACTATTTCCAATAATGAAGACGATCATGATCCACAACAACAATGACTTTCTGGACATAGTTGATGTCAGTGACGTTAAAACAGGTGCTCCGAATGTGACCCCAAGAGCATATAACGAAACGGTGAGGCCTGCCGTTTTCACAGATATATTCAAATCTCCAGAAATCATAGGCAAAAGCCCGACACTGATAAATTCTGTTGTACCTATCGCAAAAGCACTTACAGCTAAAGCTATCAATCCAACGATACTTCTTCTTTTTTCTACAGACATATTCTTCCTCCTAAATTAAAGTGATAATTTCTTGCCGGCAAATGATATTATGATTTATAGTAAACAAGAATGGTAGTACGCACTTTAAAGTTATATAGGCACCTGAAAGTACTATAGGCACTTTAAAGTACCTATTAAGGAGGTTTTTCTAATGAAGCAGAAGAAATACAATATCTCTGTCGAAGCAACACTGGAAGTAATCGGGGGAAAGTGGAAATGTGTCATCCTCTGTCACTTGACCCATGGCAAGAAGAGGACAAGTGAACTTAAACGCCTGATGCCTAATATTACCCAGAAGATGCTTACACAACAGCTTCGCGAATTAGAAGAAGATGGAATAATCAACAGGATTATTTATAACCAGGTTCCACCGAAAGTCGAATATGAATTAAGTGATTATGGAAGAAGTCTCCAAGGGATTCTGGATTCTTTGTGTGCTTGGGGAGAGATTCATATAGAAAGAGTATATGGGGATAAATCAGAAGTTTTGGAAGAAAGTATATTGAATGAATAGGACAGGACCAGCATCGTGCTGCTCTGTCCTATTCGTTAAGAAAGTCATCTATATAAGAGAAAACCAAGTCTCTCATTTGTTTTGACTCGTTAAACAGCGCATGACCTCCTTTTTCGATGTAATTCAGCTTTAAATGAGGAAGCTTTTCACTGATGAATCCGATGTTGTACTTCCAGTCGACCGTTCGATCTTTCGTACCTTGGATCAAACAAGTGCTTGTCTGGACCGGTGGGAAATCAGCGATATTTTTATTCCATGCAATAAGGGCCCCCAGCCAGTCCAAAGGGATTTCCTTCGATTGCAATGGGTCCTCCTGTCTGAATACTGCGTATTGCGCACTAGAAGAATTTTCCCGGAATTTCCTCTGTAATGCATCGACAAACGGAAGTGCCTTCATCATATAAAAACCAGCCACAGAAAGGTGCCATAGATAAGATTGAACAACAGGTGCCGCCAAGATAACCTTTTCAAAACAATGAAGAGGATGTTTCAAAATATAGTTCATTGCAATAGCTCCGCCCGTACTATGGCCAATCACATAATAAGGGCCCGGCAATTCCCTCTTCACTTTCTTCATCAAGCTCTCCAAAGTAGAAACATATTCTGCAAACTGCTTGATAGATGCCTGTTCGCCTGAAGATAATCCATGCCCCTTTAAATCGTAAGTGACGACTGTGTATGAGCGTTCGGTAAGAAAACGGATGATGTGCCTCAGATGACCGACATGATCCAAATAACCATGCAGCAGTATGATGGTTCCCTTGCTTCGGTCTGGTTTGAAAAGCTGCACGATGATATCTATATCGCCTGTTTTCATTACCCCAAAATGGATATCGGTCTGTTCTGTTTTTAATCCGTAAAATTGCAAATACGTCATCAGCTCAGGAAAAAGCTCTACAGGCTGTTGAAAGTCCACCAAACGAGTATGTTTCGTCAACCGCTCAATAGCGGACTCGATTCCTTTTGATTTAACCATCTAAACCCTCCTTCTATATAAGGTTGATGTGTAGTTTTTCCTGTAATGTATTGAACTATCAGCTGAATTACGGAAGTCATTGCAATTAGTCGCTTTAGTCAATTCTAACCTGATGATAATTACCACAAAAATTAGAAAACCTGCAATAAATAAAACAAACAATAATAACCTCTGGCATAAAAAAGAACTCCGGTTATAAACCTAAGTAGTTCCGATACTGTGGAGAAAATCTAAAATAACAGGCTAAATATTTACACGAAACGCACTATGTTTAGCACTATAAATAACAAAACAAATAACAAACAAAAACGCTTGGGTATTTTTATTACCCAAGCGTTCTATTTTATAATTTAACAACGTTTGTTGCTTGTGGTCCACGGTTACCTTCTTCAATATCGAAAGAAACTTGTTGGCCTTCATCTAAGCTTTTGAAACCGTCGCCTTGAATTGCTGAGAAGTGTACGAATACATCGTCTCCACCTTCAACTTCGATGAAACCGAAACCTTTGTCTGCGTTAAACCATTTTACTGTACCTGTGTTCATATAACATTCCTCCATTGTGCATAATACAAGTTTTTTCTTTAATTTATTCATAATATACCTCGGATTAGGTCAAAAAAAACATTCCTCTTTCTACAAGTAGAAGGCCGTCTTGTTCAATTATTGCACCCGTTAATCGAACAACATAAAATTCGTAATCTTATATCAATTTTTTAACATATAATTACAATTATCTGTTTAGCTTATAAGAATTAACATTTAAATAGCACACCGTTTAGCAGAGTAAAAATCGCCTTGTCAACAGCTATTGACGATATGCTATTTGGGGTGCGATTTTGTATACTAATTTAAGTGTTAAAAACCGATAATCGCTGATATACAGGGAAAAAGGAAAGACCAAACCATATGTGATTTGGTCTGCTAATTGATATGCTATTTCGTGTGTTTCTCCACCGAAACGGAACTACTTATTATAAACCGGGGTTCTTCAATTTGCCTAGTTAATTCTGATTAGCATAGTAAGCGCTCGTTATGATCAAGGTGAGGCAATGTGCCACATAAAGTCCTGTCATGATGAAAAAAGTAGTGGAAATCCCATCAAATATAATGACGAGTCCCCATGCAATCATGATTAGCACCAGTGTCGTGTTCCAACCTGCAGCCTTTGCCATCGTACTAACATACTCTTGGCGTTCATCCAGAAGATGTTTCCTTTTCCATTTCTTTTTCGCGAAATAGCCAATCAACACAGCCAACCCTCCGCCTCCAACCAGACCTGAGAGCGCAATCAACGTATTCAGCAATTCTTCACTCAATGTTTTCATCCCCTTCAAAAATGAATAAGTCCTCGATATGGCATTCAAAAAGTTGAGCCAGCTTATGCGCGAGAATCAATGAAGGTTTGTATTTGCCTTTCTCAAGGGATATGATTGTCTGTCTGGAAACTTTCAACTGCTTGGAAAGGTATTCCTGAGTAAGGTTCTTGGCTGTCCGTTTTTCTTTGATAGTATTTTTCATGTTATCACCTTTTGTAAAGCTGACTTTACGTTAAGTTTACTTTACAATCAAAGCAATTGTCAAGCTGATTTTACATGTGAAGATACACAAAAAACCACCATGCAAAATAATTCGCATGGTGGATTGTTTTAACAAAAAGAATCTTTTGATTTGGGTACGGACAAGCCGAACAATGGACGTAAATATAAAGCTACAAAGGTACCTGCCAGAGCGAGGATTCCCCAAATGTAACCATGAAGGCTGAAAGAAGCAATGCCGCCAAAGTAAGCACCGATATTACAGCCGAACGCAAGGCGTGCTCCATAACCCATTAATAATCCACCGATTACGGCTGCACTAATATTCTTTATGTTGACCTTCGTGAATTTGAAAAGTCCGCCTGCCGCGGAAGCAAGGAACGCTCCAAGAATAACACCGAAATTCAATACAGTAGTCGAATCTGCAAATATAGATGATTGCAGGACGGCTGCATTCGCGCCTTGCCAGTAATCCCAGCTTGCCACATCGATGCCGATGAATTGCGCTGCTTTCGAACCCCATAAAGCAAAAGCAGATGTAACACCCCATGGTGCTCCACGTGTCATCAAAGTTAAAGCGTTAAGGACTGCAAGGGCAATCGCAGCTGCAAACAATGGCCATGAACCACGGAATATCCGCTTCCATCCTTTTGTCGATGGTACTGGCGCCATCTTCGGAGCTTTTCTTTTTCTTTCTACCACAAGGGTAATCCAGGAAATCAATCCGAACAAGACGATTGACACTGCCCAGGCCCCTCCGTAACCTAACCCTGTCGATGTTGCCAAGGAGACCGGTTCGAACGCTGGCAGGTCTTCTGTCCAGAAAGACAGGTGTTTTGCTCCGACAGTGGAACCAACGATAAAGAACAAGAGGGTTACAAACATGACTGAACGACCGCCTCCTACCGCGTAAAGGGTACCGGATGCACATCCTCCGCCAAGCTGCATGCCTATTCCGAACATAAACGCTCCTACTACTAAGCTTACTCCTACAGGTGATACGTAGCCATTCACATCTCCACCGAAGAACGAAAGTCCGAAACCAAGGATCGGTGCGAACAGTGTCACTGCCACTGCCAACATCAGCATGTGGGAACGCAAGGCCTGACCGTTTCCAACAGACATGAGACGGCGAAAGGCAGATGTAAATCCAAACCGTGCATGGAATAGCGTATACCCCAGCAGCAGCCCTAAAACAAGCAGGATCGGCTGAGCCGCGGTTTGGGTGATCATAAGATAGATTAATAGTATTGCTGCGACAACCAGACCTCCGACTATCAAGGGGGTCTGAGGTTTATTTAATTCAGCACTTTTAAGTACTGGATCCTTTACTTCATCTACAGGTTGTACTCTTTTCACTGTAGCCATATAAATCTCCCTTTTCTTATAATTTTTGTCGGAATTACTTCACTTATCATAAGGGGTTCTAGTTCACTTGTCAAAAGAAATATTCTTCTCCTCGAAGTTCTGCCTCTTATTCCTGAAAAACCTGACATTTAACCATTTTTTTGCGAATAATCTGATAAAATAAGTATGTCTGTAAGCTAAAACGAAAGCGGGGAAAATAGATGACGGTCTTAGAAGTAAAGCAGTTGAAAAAATCTTTCGGTGATATTCATGCTGTCAGAGATATAAGCTTCACCGTGAAAACTGGAGAAATATTTACGATTATCGGCCCGAACGGGGCTGGCAAGACTACAACGCTTGAAATGATCGAAGGGTTGGTTACACCAGATCAAGGAGAAATAAGTTATGGTTCGTTAACCTGGGATAAACATGCTGCGGACATTAAAAAGATGATAGGTGTCCAGCCCCAGTCAAGTGCCATGTTCGATTTACTAACACCTCAAGAAAACCTTGATCTATTTGCCACCTTTTATGATAAAGCCCGTCCGACTGAAGATATCCTTAGCCTGGTGAACCTGACCGAACACCGCAACAACCAAGTAAAGAAACTATCCGGGGGACAACGGCAGCGCCTCGCTATCGGCCTGGCGATGATCAGCGATCCGGAAATTATCTTCCTCGATGAACCTACAACAGGACTTGACCCTCAAGCCCGCCGCAATATATGGGACATAATCCAACAACTAAAAGCATTTGGAAAAACGACAATCCTGACGACCCATTACATGGAAGAAGCAGAAAAGCTGAGTGACCGTGTATGCATAGTCGATCAAGGCAGGATTATTACATTGGACACACCTGCAGCCCTTATCGAAAGGCTGACCGACGAAAGAGAAGTCAGGTTGTCATTCCTGGACGGAGAAAAGGCTGCCAAGGAAGCCGAGCAATATTCCGAAAACCTTCCATCTGTGACCCGCACCGAACGTAACAACCGTGCGTTGAAACTATGGACAATTAACCCGGAAGATACATTGTATGATTTTTTCAAATTCACCAAAGAACATGGTTACCAAGTAGAACAGGTTTCGATTCACGAGATGAGCCTGGAAGATGTTTTCATCGCATTTACAGGGAAAGAATGGAGAGATTAGATGAATAATTTCAGACAGTTTAAAAGGATGTTTTCCGCCCAGTTGAAAATGACTTTAAGAGAAAAGCAGGCTTGGTTTTGGGGTATTTTCTTCCCGGTGATACTCATGGTCATCTTCATGGTGATTTTCAGCGGCAGTTCCAGTGAAGAGTTTACCGGAAAAATTGCCGTCGTAGATGAAAATCCGAATGAAGCATCCGGACAGCTATTAACCCAGATAAGCCAAATTCCCGTATTGGAAATGGAATCAGACCAGGCAGTCAGCAGGGAGAAAGCTGAAGACTTGGTAAAAGAACAAGAAATTGACGCGGCAGTCATCTTGCCTGACGAAGCTGAACCCAATGCATTAACCATCTTAGTGAACAAAGAAAACGAACAGGATGTCACGACCCAGGCCATCTCAGGAATGTTGGATAAATTCGTACAACAGGCAAATTTATTTGCTGCAGGAGCAGAGCCCGCATACGAAATCCAGATGGACTCCATATCCGCCGGCAGTACGGAGCTCGATTATACCGATTTTCTGTTAACTGGCATGATTGCATTGGCAATTGCGCAAGGTGGTATGTTTGGCATGGTGGATTTGGTAGAAATGCGAAGAAAAGGACTTATCAAAAGGCTGCGCATGACACCTGCCAACATGGGTATTTTCGGTTTGAGCGATATGGTGATGCGGATGCTGTTCAGTATTGTCCAAATTGTTCTCCTATCCTTGATCGGTGTGTTCATCTTTGGAGCGAACCTTTATATCAACCTGGTCAGCTTGATTGTCGTATTCCTAATCGGCGCCCTCTCCTTCAATGCGTTGGGGTATTTCTTTTCATCTTTCAGCAAAACCACGGAAGCTTACATGGGAATTGCCAACATAATCAGCTTTTTAATGATGTTTTTGAGCGGTGTTTTCTTCCCTATAGAAACTATGCCGGAATGGCTTCAGCCTGTATCAAACATACTGCCTCTAACCTATTTTGCAGAGGGACTCCGTGATAGTATGGTCTATGAAACCGGACTTACAGGTTCCCTATGGTTCGGGATCGGGATCATGACTATCTGGGGTGTCGTTAGCTTCTTGATTGGTTCCTTGTTATATCGAAAGAAATCTATCGTGGCAATTAGATAAGCTAAAAAGCAACGAACAGCTTTCACAGCTGTTCGTTGCTTTTTAAAATGTTTCGAGATTGTCCAGGTTGTTTTCCTTAACGCCATCCGGCTCGCTTCGGAGGATGTCTCTACCATACTTATGAAAGACATCGACATGAGCCAATTTGCCTGCTTTTGCCTCTTCAAGTGCGGAAATATAATCCAGTTCTCTACCACTTTCTGTCTTAAAAGCAATGATATCTCCGTCTTCATTTTTTCGCACGGCAATTATCTGCTCCTGGTCAGTTCGAACAGGGGCACCTGCTTCTGACCGCGCCTGGTCTTCACCCTGCTGTTTATATTCATTATAAACCTGTTCAAAGTCTTTACTCACCAGATCACCTCCTATCTATAGTATGGGAGATGATGGGAAGATTATGTGATTTCGGCATACGATAGCTATGATTGCCGTTTATCTGCCATGCTGTTTCTCTGTTTCTTCTTGCTTCCAGAGCTTTCCCGGCCAAAAAGAAAATCTGCCAAGAACGGTGGTGATTGCCGGTACAAGTAACGGTCTTACAATAAACGTATCCAGCAACACACCGATCGCCGTCACTGCCCCGAATTGTACCAAAACCTGGATTGGCATCACCGCCAACACGGAGAACGTTCCTGCCAGAATCAATCCTGCAGAAGTGATCACACCACTAGTTTCTCCAACGCCTTCTGATATTGCTTGGTTCAAGGACATACTCTTCCTGTTTCTCCAAATGCTTGATATCATGAATATATTATAATCGCCCCCGAGAGCTACTAAAAAGACAAAAGCATATAACGGAATCAATCCCTGCATGGCCGGCTCGCCCATTCCATAATGAATGACCAGCCATCCGAGTCCAAGGGCGGAGAAGTAGGATAGCACCACAGTAACAATTAAATAAAGCATGGCGACAACCGATCGCAAATACATTAACAACAATGAAGCAATAATGACCAGTACAACAGGAATAATGATTTGCTGGTCCCTGTTGGTAATTTCTTCGGTATCATAAAGCTCTGCTGTTTCCCCGCCGATCCACACTTTATCTTTCGCATTCTCAATACCCGAATCTGTCAAAGCAGCAGCTATGTTCTCTTTCATTACAGGAATACTGCTAACAGCTACGGATGAATAAGGGTCGACACCAAAAGTGACGGTGAATTCTTGAAGGTCCGGATTGGTTTCTCCTTCCCTGGGATCACTTACGCTTTCTACTTCCGACAGGGATTGAAGGTGTTCCTGAATGGACACCTCATTCCCTTCGGTATCGATAATCACCTGCGCAGGAGCGATTTCCCCTGGAGGATAGTGATTGGAAATGATCGAGAAACCTTCACGGGAAGGCATATCATCCGGAAAGGAATCCAAAACACCATACGTATAATCGATTTTCGGCACTAATAAAGCGAGTCCACCCAAAAACAAAAGACAGGCAATTATTACCGGCCATGGTTTTTCCGTCACAATTTTCCCGGCTGCTTTACTGAATCTGCTCCTGCTCTTCAGTCTCTTGATCCGCTTTCCTTTTTTCCTCTCCAGTTCTTTTGCCATTTCCTCCGTCCTTGGCACAAAAGGAATAAATGCCGACCTGCCAAGCATTGCCAATATAGCAGGCAACAGTGTCAATACGGCAATACTCATAATCAAAATAGCCACGCTGAACGGCACTGCAAAGCGGTCATAGGAGGCGTATTGAGCAAGGGACAATGTAAACAAGCCAATGGCGGTAGTCAAAGCGCTCATCAAAATCGCTCCGCCGGAATTGGCAATGGCAAGTTGAAGTGCTTTATACTTGTTCGGTTCCAGCTGTAATTCATCCCTGTACCTCGACACAAGGAACAAGCAGTAATCCGTCCCTGCACCAAATAGTAATACAGTCATAATCGATATAGCTTGAGCATCGACTACAATCCATCCCTGTTCAGCAAAAAATCCAAGTAGCGGGCTGACAATACCATATGCAAACCCGACACCAACCAACGGAACAACAGCCAGTATCGGCGATCGATAGAGCAAAATCAATAAAACCAGTACCAACAAAACAGTAGCGATAAGCAATGTGACGTCGGCCTGGCTAAACAAAGAGCTTGCGTCAGTCTGGATGCCCACAGGTCCCGTCAAACGGACATGCAGGCCTTGCCCGGAGAGATCCCCGCCGAACGGATCAACTTCCAACTCGTTTTTCATTATATCCTTTAGTTGGTTCAATGAATTTTCCAGTTGTTCTGTGGAAACTGCACTTTCGAAGAAAACCGGAGTGGTAAGAGCCTCTCCGTCTTCAGATGTTGATTCGGCCAGAGCCTCGACCGGCATATCACCAAAAGGGGGAATCATCGATTGGTGATCAAGCGGCTGTTCTTCCAGCTTTTTGTAAATTGATTGTACAGCCTCCAAATCGTCTTCCGTCAATCCACCGCCTCTCTGCCAGGCCAACAAAAGCGGAACGCCGTTTTCATCCGGAAATTGTTCGTTGGCAATATTTGTTGCCTCCACGGACATCGCACTTTCAGGCAACAAGTTATTCGAACCAGACTCTTCATTGTTGACCTGGGGCCAAATCACAGAAAAAAGCGCGACGAGCAACAACCAGACAGCTAAAGCGACCCACCTGCTTTTGGCCCCTGCCGACAATGCACCAAGTTTTCTAAAATATTGGTTCATATTCATTCTCCTTCTCCTGTTTACTATCTATGTGCCTATATGCCACTTTAATTATATATACTGGTCAGTTAATTTACAACGAAACCCTTTTAATTATGATATAATTTATCTGGAAAGAATGGACAAGGAGAGAATTCATTTTGAAAAGGACCAAGCGATCACTGGGAAGGCCTCGGGCTGCAGATCAAAAACAGCCCACCAGTCAGATCATTATCGAGACAGCGACAGAACTTTTTTTATCATATGGATATCAAGAAGTATCCGTTGATGATATTGCCGGTGAATGCAATGTTACGAAAGCGACTGTCTATTATCATTTTGAAAATAAACCTGAACTGTTTACCGAAACGATTGTGCAAATGATGCGCAGGATAAGTTACTATATGGAGAAGATTTTGTCAGAAGAAATACCACTGTTTGAAAGACTCTATCATGTGTCGGAAGCACACTTGAAGGCCACTGTCGATATGGACATCGATGGCTTTATGAGGGAAACAAAGAATGCGCTCGCAGAGGAACAAGTGAGACGTATCCACCAAGCAGAAGAGGGAATGTATAAGGTTCTCGAAGCTGCTTTCGATCGAGCCATGGAAGAAAGGGAGATTCCAACAGTTAATCCGACATTTGCAGCCCATACTTACATTGCGCTTGTGAAAGCAGGCAATTACCGGGACAGTGAGGGGCGGGCTTTTTATCCAACAATCGAGGAAACAGCAGCAGAATTGACTAATTTGTTCTGGAATGGACTGTTCGCATCTAAAAACTGATACAAATAAAACACCGACGGGGCTAGTACCCTGTCGGTGTTTTGTTCATTAATTATGAAAGTCGAGTCCGGACCGCACTTCTTCCACGTATCCTGCACGGATAACAAAATCTCCGAACCGCTCGTTTTCCTCGCGTTCTTTCGCATATTGGAAAAGAATCGGCTTAAGTGAAGCAAGGATTTCTTCTTCCCCAATATTCTCTTTATAAAGTTTATTCAACCGGTCACCGGTGAAACCCGCTCCCAGATACATATTGTATTTACCCGGCGCTTTACCAATAAAACCAATTTCTCCGAGTGCTGGTCGTGAGCAGCCATTTGGGCAGCCTGACATACGGATGACGATTTCTTCTTCTCTAAGCCCGGCCTCATCAAGGATCACTTCAATTTTATCAATCAAAGATGGCAAATACCGTTCAGACTCCGCCATTGCAAGTCCGCAAGTCGGAAGGGCCACACACGCCATCGAATTTCTACGCAGGGCTGAATTATATTTTCCATCTGTAAGCCCGTATTCATTAACCAATTCGATGATTTTCGGTTTCATGTCGTTTGTGACATTGCTTATAATCAAATTCTGGTTCGGCGTCATCCGGAAATCGCCGGTATGGACTTTTGCTATCTCACGCAAGCCAGTCATCAAGGGATAATCATCCCAGTCGGCAATCCTGCCATTCTGGATGAACAAGGTCAGATGCCATTTGCCATCCCCCTTCAGCCAGCCATAGCGGTCGCCATTATGATCAAATGTGTATGGTCGCTCCTCTTCCAGCTCCCAACCCAGCCTTTCATGGAGTTCGCTCTTCAACCAGTCAAGGCCTCTTCGATCAATAGTGTACTTGAATCTGGCATTTTTCCGTTCGGATCTATTTCCATAATCGCGCTGTATCGTAAGAATCTTTTCAGCTACATCGACGATTTTGTCTGGTGTACAGAATCCGATAACACGGGATAATTGCGGATAGGTATTCGTATCGCCGTGGGTCATTCCCATTCCCCCGCCTGCGGTTATGTTAAAACCTTTCAGGTCTCCGTCTTCGATAATGGCGATGAATCCCAAATCTTGCGAGTAAATATCGACATCATTGGAAGGAGGTACGGCGATACCTATTTTAAACTTCCTCGGCAAGTACTGTGCCCCATAAATAGGTTCTACTTCCTCTTCAGATTCAAGGCTGTCTACCACCTTTTCCTCATCGAGCCAAATTTCATGATATGCTCTTGTCCGTGGTAATAAATGTTCACTTAATTTTTTGGACCATTCGTACACTTCTGCATGGACATCTGACTGGTACGGATTGGCACTGGCCATGACATTCCGGTTAACGTCGCCACAGGCAGCAATGGTATCGTACAAGGCATTGTTAATTTCCTGCATCGTTTTTTTCATATTCCATTTCAGAATGCCATGCATTTGAAACGTCTGCCGTGTCGTCAGCTTCAATGTTCCGTTGCCATATTTATTGGCGATGTCATCCATTGTCAGCCACTGTTCGGGAGTAGCCACACCCCCCGGAGCACGTACACGGATCATGAATTGGTAAGCTGGTTCCAATTTCTGTTTGTTCCGTTCAATCCTTACATCCCTGTCATCTTGTTGATAACTTCCATGAAATTTTAATAGTTTTGTTTCTGCATCTGGTATCCCTGCACTGATCCGGTCTTCAAAGCTCTCGACCAGGTTTCCCCGCAGGTAGTTACTTTCATTTTTGATTTCCTCCATTTCACTTGGAGGTCCATCCTGCTGTTGAACTTGTTTCAAGGTCATTATATGTTGACTCCTTTCCTATTAACCTGGCATTCCCAATCTATTAATACACGTCACGCTGATACCGTTTTTGTTTACGCATGTCAGACAAAAATGCTTCCGCATCATCCTGGTTCATGCCGCCTTCACTCTTGAGGATTTCAACCAGAGTCGCATGAACATCTTTTGCCATATGTTTTTCGTCTCCACATACATATACATGCGCACCAGCTTCAATCCATTGATATAAATCATGGCTTCTTTCCTGCATACGATGCTGAACGTACACTTTTTCATCTGTATCACGCGAAAAAGCAACATCCATCCGTGTCAGCACTCCCTCTTTCAGCCAATTCTGCCATTCGATTTGATAGAGAAAATCCGATACGAAATGCTGTTCACCGAAAAACAGCCATGCATCCCCTTGTGCTCCTAGTTCTTCCCTCTCTTCAAGGAAAGCCCTATAAGGAGCGACCCCTGTACCAGCACCGATCATGATTACCGGGGTATCAGGATTTTCCGGCAGCCGGAAGTTCTGATTGCGCTGGATGAATACAGGCAGGGTGTCTCCCGGCTGCGACCGTTCCGCACATTGTGTCGAGCATACGCCAGATCGTGCTCTGCCGTGGGCATCATACCTGACAGCTCCAACGGTAATATGCACTTCATCCGGATTTGCTTTCAGGCTGCTCGCAATGGAATAAAGGCGGACCGGAATTTTTCTGAGAATCTTGATAAACTCGGGTGCAGAAGTATTCCATGGTCCAAAATCGTTGATCAAGTCGATCAAGTCTCGGCCTTCGATATAAGTTTTAAGCTCTTCTTTCTTTTCCGGCTGGATAAGCTGTTTCAATTCATCATTCTCCGACAGCTCTGCCGCTTTTTCGAGCAGCGGTTTTGTCAGACTGGTAATTTCATAAGTAGAAACCAAGGCATCACGAAGCGACTGCTGTCCACCGTCTTTATCTGTCTCTACCAATTCATTCGCATCCCATCCAGCAGCCTCTATCAATTGATCCACCAATACAGGATCATTTTCCGGATAAACACCTAAACTGTCACCCGGTTCAAATGTCAAATTAGAATCCTCCAGGTCAAGTTCTAGATGACGTGTCTCTTTATTCGATCCCCGGCCGTTCAGGTTTAAATTTTCCAGGATTTCTGCTTTGAACGGATTTTTTCTGGAATAGGTCGTTTCCGCCGTAGTACCCGTAGTTGCGATTGCAAGGTCCTGCTGGCTGTTTGGCTGGCTGGACTGCTTAGATTGATTCAAAACACCCAAGACACCTTCAAACCACTCGGCTGCAGGGTCTTCGAAATCCAAATCACAATCTACACGCGGATACAGACGTTCTCCTCCCAATTCCTCAAGTCGCTTGTCGAAGTCTTTTCCGGTTTGACAGTAAAATTCATACGAACTGTCACCAAGTGCAAGCACGGAAAAGCGGAGCCCCTCCAGTTTTGGCGCTCTCTTACTATGTAAAAAGTCGTAAAAGCCTATTGTATTATCTGGTGGATCACCGTCTCCATGTGTGCTTGTTAGAATCAGTAGATCCTCCACTTTTTTCAATGATTTAGGCTTAAAGTCATCCATTGAATAGAGCACAACCTTGTAATCCTGCTGTTTCAACTGCTCCTTCATATCGTCAGCAAGTGACTGGCAGTTGCCTGTATGCGAACCAACCAGGATCGTAATTTCACGGGTGCTGCTCTCTGTGGAAGTTTGGACTCCCAGTTCTTGTCCAGGAGCTTCCTGAACTGCAAGGCTGGCCGCTACTGCGGGTTCTGTTGTCTGAGAAACAGCCAGATAGCCGCTCAGCCAAATTTTCTGGCCTTCTGTCAATGTTGGTAACAGACGATTCAACAACTCTGCCTGTTCTTGGTTAAAAGGACTGTTCATGATCTGAAACTGCAAAATTCCCACCTCGTAATGAATTATTTTCTATTGTTTATACCGGGATAGCTCCCTGTTATAATGGCCGCCGCATATGCTGCGACACTAGTTCATTTTGTCAGCAGCCGGTACTTTTTCCGGGCGCATCCGATTTGGATTCAACACCTCTTCGACCCGATTTTTTAAGGCTTCCTTCATGAAAGGGTGATCTCCTAAATACTGACACAATACCATTTGCTTGTCAGTCTCTTGCTGTACTTGGTTTATTTTCATTTGCATAGACTGCATAAGCAAACCGGTAAACCAAAGATATGGTACAACAATGGTTTGTGTTCCTCCCTTTTTAAGTGAAGCTTTCAATCCTTCATCAAATGAAGGCTTACAGGCAGCTAAATAACACGAATTTACGGTCAATCCCGTTCTTTCTTCAAGTTTCCTGGCAATCAGTCCGATATCCTTGGGAGTTTCCGGATTGCGGCTTCCCCTCCCGACCAGAAGAATATCGGCATCCGGCTCAAGATCGATCCCTGTCTCTTCCATACGCTGAACAAGGATGTCAACAAGCCGGTCCTGGACTCCAAGTGGGCGACCATAATGGAATCGGACACCCGGATACCGCTGTTTGGCACGGTCGATTTCCTCGGGGATATCCTGGTAGTAATGACCCGCACTCAACAACAGTACAGGTATGACCGCTATCGAAGTTGCCCCTTCCTTTACAAGTTCAGCTAACCCTTGCTCTACATCTGGATCAGACAATTCCAAAAAACAAGTTTGCTGTAAAGGGACGTCGATCATATCCTGGACTGCATCGATAAATGCCAAAGCTTCAGAACGGGCCTTTTCTACTCGGCTTCCATGACTGACATATAAAACAGCTTCCATATTCCTCCCTCCTTTCTTTCGATTAAACAACACTTGAAGAAAGCTGCAGTTCCCTCACATCCGAGGCTCGTTCGAACCACTTCAACTTCTCCCTCATTTTGACTACTTCTCCTACAATAATCATCGATGGATTCCCTAATCCGCTCGCACGCTCGATGATATTATCCAATGTCCCTGTTACCGTTTCTTGATGAACGGTCGTCCCCCACTGAACCAAAGCTATCGGGGTTGACGGATTAAGGCCGTGCCGGATCAGCTTTTCCTTGATTTCCGGCAGTTTGCGGACACCCATATAAATGCAAAGTGTATCCATGCTTTTCACGACATGGTCCCAGTACGCCTCCTCGTCATCACCTGCTTTGCTGACGCCGGAAATGAACGCTACGGATGAGCTGATCCCCCTGTGTGTCACTGGAATACCTGCATATGCCGGTGCAGCGACGCCTGAAGTGACTCCTGGAACAATCTCAAACGGTATGCCTTGTCGTGCCAAGGCTTCCGCTTCCTCTCCACCTCTACCGAAAACAAACGGATCCCCGCCTTTTAAGCGGACAACTGTTTTCCCTTGAAGAGCAAATTTACAAAGGAAAGCATTGATTGTGTCCTGATTCATGGCATGGTGATCGGGACGCTTTCCACAATAAATGAGTTCTGCATCTTCATCGGCTTCTTCCAGCAGCTCCCTATTGATCAGCCGGTCGTATAAAATTACATCTGCCTGCTGGATTGCTTTCAAACCTTTAACAGTGATCAAATCAAGGTCACCCGGACCAGCACCGACAATGTAAACTTTTTTCCTCATGTGGTATCAAAACTCCTTCTCTTGTCAGAAAACAGATAATGCCATCCCCTGATCCTTGATTCCGTATTTGCTTCCATTATAACTCATTGTAGTCCAAGTTGTTTACTTGGTTATATTAACAAACAATCTCCCGGTCAAGCATCCAGATAAGAAAATGCTCTACGGGAAGGGAATGAAAAACCCCTCTTCCTATTAAGAAGAGAGGTTTAAGTTTTCGTTTGCATCTACCAATCTTCTTATCTTCCAAGTGCCGTTCGCAACACTTGCTGGAATTGGCACAGCATCAATCATGTCAACGCCGTTGCCGAGGCTTCAAAGGGCCAGTCCCTCCACCTCTCGAGATAAGAAATTCCGTTTATAGAATTGTTTCACGCAGATTATTAGTAATTATACTATCTTCCTTTGTCACCATTGTCAAATTTTACTAAAAATTATTAGTATTCTTATTTTATAATTCTACACAATAATACGCACAAGGACAATTGGTTATTACAAATTTTTGTTCAGCTGCCAGACATGCTTCACGACCTTTGCCGAAAACAATTGCCCCTGTCAATGTGCGTAGTGGTAAGTTCTACCTAATTACTTACGCCTGTTGTTTGCAATTGGATTTTTTCCGCTGCTTGCAGCGCCGTGCTGAAGTCGGCAATCAAATCATCAATATGTTCAAGGCCCACTGAGATCCTTAAAAGACCGTCTGTGATTCCTCTCTTCTCCCTCTCTTCTTTCGGCATGGCAGCGTGCGACATCTTTGCGGGATAAGACAGGATGGATTCCACCGCTCCGAGACTTACAGCGAAAACCGGAAGTTTCGTGTTGTCAACGAACGCCTTGGCTGTTTCACGGTTCGGAAGTCTGAAGGACAATACCGCCCCGTCCCCTTTTGTCTGTCTGCGATGAATCGAATGGCCGGCATGGTAAACCAAACCCGGATAGAACACTTCCTCGACCAGTGGATGACCGGCCAGATGGGCTGCCAGCTTTTGAGCGGAAGCGGTCGATTGATTCAACCTGGTACCCAATGTCTTGATCCCTTGAATCAATTGGTAAGAATCCTGGGCACCAAGAATGGAACCGAATGTGTTTTGGATAAAGGCCAGCTTTTCGCCAAGCTCTTCTGTTCTAGTTACCGCCAGCCCAGCAATGATATCACTATGTCCTGATAAAAATTTGGTTGCACTGTGAAGAACAACATCGACACCAAGCTGGATAGGGTTTTGGTAAAGGGGTGTCATGAAAGTATTGTCTAAAAAAGTCAGACAACCATTCGCTTTGGCGATTTTCACAACGCCTTCTACATCAGTGATGTTCAGACAGGGGTTGGATGGTGTTTCGATATAGATCACTTTGGTATTTGGTCTGACAGAAGCAGCAACTTCTGCAAGGTCCGTCATGTTGACGAAACTATAGTCTATATGAAATTTATTTAGCATTTCCGTTATAAAGCGATATGTCCCGCCGTACACATCTTCAGAAACCAGGACATGGTCACCAGCCGAGAGAAGCATGAAAGCAGATGAAATAGCAGACATCCCTGATGCGAAAGCCAAACCTCTGGCACCGCCTTCCAATTCGGCAATCGTTTCCTCTAAGGCAAGCCTGGTAGGATTTCCGGAGCGGCTGTAGTCGAACCGCCCATACTCATCAAAACTGTCCTGATGATAAGTGGATGATAAGTAAATCGGAACATTGACTGCACCCGTCCTCTGTTCGGTAAATCCTCTCGTTGAAGCATGGATCAATTTCGTTTCCAATCGTTCCTTATCGAAACTCATATTGTCTTCTCCTCCTTCTCCAGACTAAGAAATGCTTGTTTCAAGTCCCAGATCAAATCCTCGATATGTTCAATACCGACGGAAAACCGCAATAATCGGTCACAGACTCCCCGACGGGTGCGTTCTTCGACAGGCATTTCGGCATGTGTCTGTGTTGCCGGATAAGTGATAAAACTTTCCACCCCGCCGAGACTTTCCGCAAAAACAATCAACTGCAGGTTTTCCAGAAACGGCCCGACCCAATTACTGTCTTTCAACCGGAATGAAATCATGCCGCCTTTACCCGCATACAAAACATCTCCAACTCTTTCTTCTGCTTCTAAGAATTCCACCAGCCTCTTGGCGTTTTCTTCATGCTGTCTCATCCTTAGAGGAAGAGTTTTCAGTCCCCTCATCAACAACCAGGAGTCAAAAGGCGCCAGCGTTGCACCGGATGCATTATGAAAAGCAGCAAGCTTTCCGCATACCTGTTCACCTTTGGCGACTACCAGCCCGGCAAGAACATCATTATGTCCGCCGATATATTTCGTGCCACTGTGAATGACAATATCGGCTCCTAGCTCCAGCGGCTGCTGAAGATATGGTGTCAGGAATGTATTATCGACAATCATCAGCAGTTCATGTTCAGCTGCAAGATTTGAAAATGCCCGGATATCTATTTCCTGCATTAATGGGTTGGTGGGTGTTTCGATAAACAAAGCCTTTGTTTTTTCGGTGATTAAGTCTTCAACTTCTTCAACAGACTTGAATTCTGTATAAGTGGCATGAATATCATAATATTCTGCGTAATGCTGGAATAAACGGTATGTACCTCCGTATAAATCTTCCGGCACAATCAACTCATCACCTGAACGAAAGAGGGAAAGAGTCAGTTGGATGGCAGCCATCCCGGAACTACAGGCAAATCCTTGATCCCCTTCTTCCAAACTGGAAATCCCTTCTTCCAAAATAGTTCTGGTCGGATTTTTTGTACGAGTATAATCAAACCCTGTAGACTGACCGAGACCGCGGTGTTGATAGGAAGTAGATAAATAGATTGGAGGGTTCACTGCCCCTGTAACATGATCACTATTATTGCCAAGTTGCGCCAGTTTTGTTTCGATTCGCTGTTTCGTCATATGTGTTCACCCTTATTAGTAAGTTTAGGCAAAAAAAGAAAGGACCTCTCCATAAGAAGAAGGTCCTTTTCAAACAATCCTCTTATCTTCTAGGCATCTGCCTACTGGAATTAGCACCTTATCCTTTGACAGGCTGGTTGCTGAGACATCAAAGGGCCAGTCCCTCCGTCTCTCTTGATAAGAAATATATGTAATTTTGTTTTGTTAATTTTTAACTTTCATTCATCTTATTACAAGGTGGAAGATATTGCAATATGATTTTTTCTAAAAATTTAAATATTTGTATATCCTATGTAGAATATAAGCATTTATGAAAAAACGTTTTATCTTTCAATTTAGAAAACTTTCAAAACTAATTGATTACAGTTTTGGCACATTCATGTTATAGTAAATGAAAAATAATAATATAATTCCTATAAAAAAAGTTGGTTTTAAAAGTTTTCGCAATTGACATGGGATTTTGTATGCTGTATATTTTTGGAAAACCTTAGATGTTTTTCTTATCAAGAGAGGTGTAGGGACTGGCCCGAAGAAACCTCGGCAACAGGCTATTTCTGGCACTGTGCTAATTCCAGCAGGCATAATCGATGCTTGAAAGATAAGAAGAGTGAAAAAGCAATTTTGCAAATCCTCTTCCTATCTGGCTGGATGAGGATTTTTTACATGATTCCAATTCAGCCCTGCCGACTCGATCGTTATATATTTTAACTTAGCAGTCTTTGAATTTGATTGGAGGAAAACCAAATGGAAAAACAAAAACAAGCACCAACATACGAAACATTTTCTACAGATCCATTAACTCATTTGGATGTAACAGGCCCGGACAAAGGGGCACTCGACGTGCTGCGATGGGCATATGAAAGCTATGACGATATCACGTATGCCTGCAGCTTTGGAGCGGAAGGAATTGTTTTAATCGATTTGATTTCGAAAGTGAAACCTGATGCCAAGATTGTCTTCCTTGATACCGGAGTCCACTTTCAGGAAACGTATGATTTAATCG
Source organism: Sediminibacillus massiliensis (assembly GCF_900156915.1). GTDB lineage: Bacteria > Bacillota > Bacilli > Bacillales > Amphibacillaceae > Sediminibacillus_A > Sediminibacillus_A massiliensis. Next base: position 1,040,523 of record NZ_LT732535.1, read on the forward strand.
ACCGGGTTAAAGAAAGATTTCCTAGATTGCAAATCATCATGCAAAAGCCTGCATTGACTCTTCAGGAACAAGCCCGGCAATACGGTGATGCGTTGTGGGAAAGGCAGCCTGATCAATGTTGCTATATTAGAAAAATAAAACCATTGGAGGACGCCTTGAAGGGTGTAACCGCCTGGGTTTCCGGCTTAAGACGCCAACAATCTGCAAGCAGAAGCAAAACAGACTTCGTCAATAAAGATGACCGCTTCCAGTCCATAAAGGTATGTCCTTTGATTCATTGGACTTGGGATGATGTCTGGAACCATATCCACGATAACGATTTACCTTACAATCCGCTCCATGATAAGGGTTATCCAAGTATCGGTTGTGCGCCTTGTACACTGCCATCAGAAGATCCTGACGGCCGCGGAGGAAGATGGCAGGGCTTCAACAAGACCGAATGCGGTTTGCATACAGTCGCAACTAACGGGCCAAATTCATGATTCTCTTAATTGTCACCCTGTTTGCCGCTTGCTTCTTTGCCTTGAATATCGGTGCAAGCGGTTCGGCAGCGACAATGGGTATTCCTTACGGTGCAGGTGTAATCCGAAACAAACGGACCGCGCTGATTATATGTGGTGCCGGAGGCTTGCTCGGGGCTGTCTGGGGAGGTGGGGAAGTTGTCGAGACAATCAGCAACGGTCTCGTCCCTTCCTCTCTTTTGACCCTGCATGCAGTGATCATCATCCTGTTCACATCTGCTGCAACATTGTTTTTTACCAATTTGGCAGGGATTCCTCTCTCTACCAGTGAAGTGACTGTCGGTTCCATCATCGGTGTGGGGATATCTTTTCAACAGCTTCAGCTGGGAAGCCTGATTCACATTATTTCTTTTTGGATCATTGTCCCTGTTGCAGCTTTTTTATTTACCTTTTTGGTCAGGAATGGTTTGCGAATATGGAAAAACCGTCGGGCGCCCGGAAGAAAGTGGCACCGGCAGCTAGCAATACTGCTTGTAGTGACAGGCTTTATCGAGGCATTCGCTGCAGGCATGAACAATGTCGCCAACGCTATCGGTCCACTAGTGGGGGCCCAAGTGATGGATAAGCAGACCGGTTTGCTGACAGGAGGTATTTTCATCGCACTTGGAAGTATTCTGTTAGGGGGAAGGGTACTCGAGACAAACGGAAAACGAATTTCAAATTTAACTGTCGGTGATGGCGTTATTATTTCCGGCACATCTGGTTTTCTGGTCTTCCTGGCTTCTTTGATGGGAATTCCCATTCCGATGACACAAGTCACCACATCAGCTATAGTTGGTGTAGATGCCTCTAAAAACTGGAAGGAAACATGGCGGAAAAAGGTGATTCATCAAATTGCAAAAGTATGGGTCTCTTCTCCGGTAGTCTCCTTAGTATTGGCCTACTGTTTGACAGAAGTATTCCTCCGCTCGAGTTTTTATACGGTCGCCATGATTGCGAGTGGTATATTTGCAACACTGATTCTCACCAATTTCAAAGGAACTTCTTTCAAAAATCAAAAGAAAGAACATCACTCTTTGAATAGCGAGTTCCATTAATAGCTTATTGATGTCGTCAAGCATCAACAAGATTTGGGTCCCCTTTATCATGGAACATAATGCTTTTATCAACCAATAGTAAATTCGGCGGAAAGGAGCTAGATCATGCAAGAATTAACCGGAAAACAAATAGGCCTTGCAGCAGACCGCAAATCGGAGGCCTTAAGCGAGATCATCCGAAAGAAAGGCGGCACACCGGTAGTCCGCTCGATCCAAGGTCAACGGCTGCTGAACGAAAAAAAGGCCGAAGAAGATGTGGAGCATTTGATTCAAAGCCAATTCGACTGGGTGATTCTTACCACTGGTATTGGAGCGGAAGCTTTAGAACAGGCTGCGAATCGAATTGGACGCCTTGATGCATATATTGATTCATTGCAGCAGACCAAGTTGGCGGTTCGAGGAAGCAAAACGGTGGCCTGGATGAAAAAATGGGGTTTACAACCCGCCTTTACTTCTCCAGACGGAACGATGGATCAACTTATCAACGGATTGAAATCCCAGGATATCCATGGCAGACAGTTTTTTTTCCAGGCATACAACAAAGACGAAGAGCGTTTGATCAAACAGTTGGAATCTCTTCCGATAACCATATACATATCCATGCCTTACTACTATCTGCCCCCGGAAACAAATACACTTGAAAACTTAAGGGCTTCTATCGTCCACAGGGAATTGGATGCCGTCATTTTCACTAGTAAAACCCAGGTCCAAAACCTATTTACGGACTCCCCTAACAAGCAAGGCCTTTTGGATGCTTTCAGAAATAAAGTGGTGGCTGTAGCAGTAGGCAAGGTGACAGGAGAAGAACTCCTAAATGCCGGCATCCAAAGAGTCGTCGAACCGGACAAGCCAAAAATGGGGGCTATGATTATTGCTTTGGCAAACCATTTTTCCAAAGAAACAACCTAAAACTTTTATAATAAAAATGCCAGCTCCATGCTGGCATTTTTTCTGTCAAGCGTTAATGGACAAAAGCTCTTTTATGTCATCTTCTGAAAGCTCGGACGGCCCATCGGCTTCGGCATCAATCAATTCTTTGAAAAGATGTCTTTTTTTCTCCTGCAAATCATTCATTTTTTCTTCAATGGAACCACGAGTGACGAGCTTTATCACCTGTACGTCACGGAACTGTCCGATCCGGTAGGCACGATCCTCTGCTTGTTCTTCTACTGCAGGGTTCCACCAGCTATCGAACATGATGACCGTGTCGGCTCCTGTAAGGTTTAGGCCTGTGCCTCCTGCTTTCAATGAAATCAGGAACAAATCGCGCTCCCCCTCATTGAATCTGTTACAAATACCCACCCTTTTTTCTGAAGGAGTCTGACCATCTAGATAGAAAAAAGAATTGCCTTTAGCGGCCAGTTCTCTCCCAATCAAATCAAGCATTTTGGTGAACTGGGAAAATATAAGGACTCTTCTGCCTGCACGCTGTGCTTCGTCAATAAGCGTGAACAGCTTCTCGAATTTCGATGAACTGCCTTGATAATTGTCAACAAACAGACCTGGATGGAGGCAAATCTGGCGAAGTCTCGTTAAACCTGCAAGTATCCTGATTTTGTTTTTTCGGAATGTATCTTTATCCAGATGTTTCAGCGTGTCATGACGGAGTTTTGCCAAATATGCGGCATAAAGTTTCTTCTGTTCCGGGAACAACTCCACTGACTCAAGACTTAAACGCTTTTTCGGCAATTCAGAGAGTACATCTTTCTTCAATCGACGAAGAATAAATGGTTTTGCCCTCCGTGAAATGGTCTTTTTGGTTAAATGACTGTATTCCTGCAGGCCTCGGAATAACTCGGGAAATACGACATGAAATATGGACCAAAGTTCCTCAAGGGAATTTTCTACAGGGGTACCAGTTAGCGCGAAACGATAATCGGCCTTGATTCTTTTTACAGCTCTTGCAGTCTGGGTAATCGGATTTTTGAAAGCCTGGGCTTCATCATAAAAGACTGTGTGAAAAGAAATCCTCTCAAAAGCAGAAATATCCCTCCGTAAAATGGGATATGAAGTAATGACTACATCACAGCTGTTCAGGTCCTCCATTTTATTCTTCCTCGTCGTCTTAGGACCATCTACAATTTTCACAAGGAGGTCCGGGGCGAATTTCTCCAATTCACTTTTCCAGTTGTATGTGACAGAAGACGGACAAACAACGAGAACGGGCATTTTTCCTTCGCGGCAATCCAGCACGACCGACAGCATGTAAGCAATGCTTTGCACTGTCTTGCCTAGTCCCATATCATCTGCAAGAATTCCACCGACACGGTAGTTCGCCAGCGTCTTCATCCATCGGTACCCCTGAACCTGGTATTTCTTTAAAACTCCCTGCATCTCAACAGGTACATCATACTTCAAGCTTCCCGGACGCCGGATTGCATCAAGAAACTCGCGGAACGATTTTTCTGTGATAAACGTGCTGCTTCCTTCAAAGGAGTCCAAAAGCTGCACAGCTTGTTCAGGAGGGATGCTCAACCCGTTTTCCAGTCCCTTCTCCTTTACAGGAAGACCGGAAAGAAAGCGTTGGACCTCCTGGAACTCTTTCGTTTCCAGTGATAACAGCGAACCACTCTTCAAACGATAGTATTTCCGTTTTTCTTCCAGGACGGAAAGCAGTTCTTTGATTTCCTCATCCGGTACACCTTCCATCTCAAATTTGAATTCGAGCCAGTTTGATCGTTCCTTGTTCACCTTTACCCTGATTTTCGGAAAATGTCGGTCTTTGACAACCCTGGTTCGGACGGCTGTTGTCGTATAGACGGATGAGAGTCTCTGCAGTCTTGGCACCTGATACCTTAAAAAATCATATTCCAATTCTTCGTTTTGGAGATAATAACCGGTTTCTGTCTTTGTAAACAAACTTTCTTCCATCAAATCCAAAAGTTGTTGTTCTTTTTTGGTATCCCTCAACAATCCCGGATGTGGATTTGGTTCAGAAACCTTCACCGGGTTAATCACAACATGGCCGTAATGGAATTCCAGACTAGCGAGCAGCCGGTTTCTTATCCGGTCCAAATAAAGTTTTGCAACAAGAGGTTCCTGACCAAGTTTGTTTCTGATCCACTTTGCAACAGAGACTTCGCCCAGACCGTGCAAACCCGGAACGATTTGTTCCAAAAAGAACCGGAGTTGTTCGCCGGGGATAGGAATTGAATCATTGGGTGACTTTTCCAACACTCTCTGCAGTTCAGCGATCCGCCTGCAGTCATCAGCAGCCAATTTATTGATTCTTCCTTTATAGGCAACGACACGATACGGCTGCAGAAGGAGCATGGTATCTAAACCGGCAACGTTCAAATGGTAGCCTTTATCATCATCTCCATCCAGTTCAAATCGTAATGGCAGCCTTTCTTCAGCAACTTGCAGTTCGTGCACGCCTTCTCCATTCTCGACGTAAGCATGGGTCTTCTCCAGTAATGGCAGCAGCTTTTCCCAGGAAGAAGGCGGAATTACTAATAAGTCTCTCTTACCGGATTCTTCAAAAAAACGCTTATCTTCCATCACTTCGATCAATTGCTTTATAACGGCATCTGATTCGACGTCAAAACAGTGGTAACTTAAATCAATGGTGAAAACAGACGATACTTGAAATGGCGCACCTGCTTGAAAACTTTTTAAAAAGGGTAGAATTTCGTTTACTTTTATAGAACCGATGCTTACTCCGATTCCGAACAAACTATCCTTCTCCCTTACACGTACAGGTTCGCATGTGAACGATACTTCGAGTACTTCCCTGTCATCAAAATACGGCTGGTGTGAACTTGACCGTTGTGGCTTACCTTTAAATAGATTGAAGAAGCTGTCAGTCAGCTGTTGGCCTTCCTGCCGTTCATTTATGGTTAGTAATACAGCTGCAATATGCTGACAATCTTTCTTGAAACTAGCCAGTGTCGGACAGGAGCATGCTGTCAGAAGGTTTCCTGCTTCGTCCTTTGTCACGGTGACTTGGAAGTCTTCTGTCCCTGAAACAGTGGCTTTCCATTGATGCGGGGTGATTTCTTGAATCATTACTTTGTTTTTTCGAAAAAACGTCTCCCCGCCTTTATAAGAAGTGTCTCCACATCTTTCTTTAATTAATTTTCTGGTTAATTTCATTTTCTTCGTTGCCCCTCCATCTATTCCTGCCAAGGGCTTAGTAGTATCATAATATTTTCAATGATAGCTTAAATAATGTAAAAAAGCACCCATGCAGTCATATCCGATGCACAAGTGCCCATCATTATAAAACTAAATCAAAAGAGATTCATTATCATAAAGGAAAGAATATTGGATGTCGATAAACAAGAAATACTGATCTGTAAGCGGGTAGCTGAATGTCCTGATCATTTCCCTTGTCTCTATGTCAGAGTATATATCAGACAATATTCCTCTGTTCCATGTTTTCATCTGCATGGTATTTTCCAGAAAATACGGCCGGAAAGCCCAATTCGAACCTTTTTTATCCGGCTCTATTTCCCATTCTTTCCCACGTTTCCTAAAGTTGGCAGATACTTGCTGCCCGTCACTGTCACATATAAACATGCGAAAACTCTCTTCATCGAAGTAAGCTGTGAGTGCTTCGATAAAAGTATCGATTTTTTTCGGACCATGCCAATTCGGAATAGCATTTTTCACCTTTTGCTCCCATGCAAGAACATGGTTGACTCTTTCTTCGACCAGCCTTTTTTCCCTGCGTATGTACTCGGAAACTTTCTCAGTGACATTTACCGATAATGGGCGTTTGGCTGTAAGATCGAATCCTGGTTTGGCAAGATAATAACCCTGGTAGTAACGGCCGCCATGTTTCCAGGCAAAATGCAGTTGAAAGTTATCTTCTATGTTTTCGAACAATAAGGCAGCTCCAATGCGCCGGGCCAGCATAGAAAGGGAATGCATGATATCCTGGAACCCGTCTGATTTATGATTGCGGATGATATCTGTATCAATCTTCAGAATATGGGGCTCCAGCTGTCTGATCCGGTCGATGTTAGCACTCTTGGCACCGACATGGTCGACAGCAACCTGGATTCCATATGTTTTATAATATAGGAGCAAGTGATTGAGATTTTCAAATTCTTCATCAAAGTCATGTTCTGTCACCTCGATCACAATTCTGCTCATGGAAAATCCTTTTTGTTCGAAAGAAATCAATGTTTGCAGCAGGTCTTCCCCGTCATTTACCATTAACTGCTTCGCATTCCGGTTGATAAACAGATAACCTTCTGTGTTGGTATCGAGCATATCTTTGATTGCCATTTTCAACAGGTGTTGATCCACTTCTACTTTGAATTCTTCAGGCACTTCTGAATCCAGGAAAAAATCTCCCAGGCTGACCCATTCATCACCGTTACGGTACCGACCAAGTACTTCATATCCGATGACGGTATGCCTGATAGCACTGATGATTGGCTGGTAAATCGGCTTGGTATTATGCAGGTTTCCGACAATTTCTAATGGATCCATAAGTTTCCCTCCTTCTCCCATTATTATAGCACTTCCTTGATTTTATGGAATTCCATTTGGATGAAATCACTTCTAATTAATAGAAATAACTGGTTCAGTTGGTACAAAGACTAAAGAACGAAAAGGAGTGAAATCATCAAGCAATGGCAATCTAAAAGGGACAATCGATTTGTTTTATGGAATAATATTGGGGAAACCAACCTAGTAGCAAAGGAATTAAGGAGGACCTGAAATGAACCAGACAACAGATACGGCCATTCGATTCCATAACGTCAATTACTCGACAGATGGGTTGCATATCCTGAGAAATATTACAGGGTCTTTTCCGGAAGGGAAGATTACCACATTGGTTGGTCCCTCCGGCGCAGGAAAAAGCACCCTTTTCCGCCTTTGCAACGGACTCCGTTCTGCTGATTCCGGTGACATCTTTATTAATGAGAAACCTATCGAGGAATATAATCCGATTGAACTGAGAAGAAAAGTGGGAATTGCCTTGCAAAAAGCAACTATGGTTAGCGGCAGTGTCCGGAAGAATCTTGGACTTCCATTGGAACTGCAAGGAAAACAACTCAAGGATGAGGATGCTGGTGAATTGCTGGAACTAGTCGGATTGGACAAGGATTTTCTCCAACGCAATGTTAAAGATTTATCCGGTGGTCAGCGGCAAAAATTATCAATAGCACGCACCCTTGTCAATCGGCCTGTTGTTCTGCTGCTTGATGAAATAACCTCTTCACTCGATCAGGTTTCACAGCATGATATCGAAAAACTGATCATCCGGATTAACAAAAAATACCGAACCACCATCATTTGGATCACCCATAACCTTCATCAAGCACGGACTATCGGCGATTATACATGGGTTATGATGTCGGGCGCGCTTGCGGAAACAGGCGACAGCAGTATTCTTCGAAATCCTGCCAACGATGAGGTAAGACGGTTTGTTAAGGGGGAAGAAGAATGAGTTATTTCACTTTATCCCTTGCCCTTATATTTGTTATTATTCCCCTCGTTTTATCCAAAACATTGCGTCTGGGTCTGGAAAAGGATACAACCATCGCTGCAATCCGCTCCATTGTTCAATTGCTGGCAGTCGGTTTCCTCCTGCAATTTGTATTTGATACGGAAAATATCATCTATATCTTTTTAATGGTGGCCCTTATGATCGGGGCTGCAACGCAAAATGCCCGAAGAAAAGGAAAATCGATCAAGGGGATCACCTGGAAACTGGTTGCTACTTTCCTTCTCGTCGAAGTGCTTACACAGGGTATATTGCTTGGTTTGTCGATCACACCCGCTACGGCTCAGTATATCATTCCGATAAGCGGGATGATTATTGGAAATTCGATGGTTTTATCGATTCTATTTTTGAACCGGTTTATTTCCGAGGTCGATACGCGGGAGGATGAATTGGAATTGATCCTTTCATTGGGCGGAACACCAAAACAGGCGATCCATACCCAGTTGATCGCTTCCATTAAGGCGAGCACAATACCTACCATCGAAAGCCAGAAAACAATCGGGCTCGTCCAGTTACCAGGTATGATGAGCGGTCAGATCATAGCAGGAGCAGATCCAGTTCAAGCTGTCCAATTTCAATTGCTTATCCTGTTCCTTATTCTGACAACAGCCGTCTTGACAAGCATCATGCTTGGGTATTTATCGTACCCTACCCTTTTCAACCAACGCATGCAGCTTACCATGAAAAATATAAGCAACGATAATAATTAAGAAACTGTGCTCTTCGTGCTATAGGTAACGTACTTGTTAAATTCGGTTATTGCCATTAAAATGATACAGCAGGTAGAATGATAGATAGACTAAAAAGGGAGAGGAAGATTGAACCGTGGTTATAACTGACGAAGCACGCGGTCTTTTGGAAGATATGCTGCGCAAAGAAAAAGTTTCAGGTATCCGTCTATACTTTGACGGCTATGGCTGAGGCACCCCAAGAATAGGAATGGCTCTGGATGAGCCTAAACAAGATGATTCATTAAGCACCATCAATGGCATCAAGGTGGCAATCGAACCGGTTATCGAACCCCATACTCAAACATTGACTCTTGATGTCAGCGGTGACAACAGCGGGCTATCCCTGCTTGGAGATGCCGGTAATTGCTGTTAAGGAAAAGAGAAGCCAACTGCTGGCTTCTCTTTTAGTCTGTCAGTATGTTTATTTGTCTGCGTTAATCAGAATAACTTGACATCTTGAGGAAAATCTAAAAACCAAACTGACAGCAAAGGAGCAACAAACAATGGATGCGTCCGATATCCGGCTTTCCCACACCATGCAGATGCATTTAACAAGGTACCTAAATCAGATTACAAAAGACATTGGACATATGCTTGATACAATCGCAAACAAAGATTGCTGCATTCTGAACGAGTTCGAAAAAGTACATTTTCTTTTTAGCGATTTGCAAATGACAGCTGCCTCTTATTACTTGAATTCCTATCTATCCCCGTTCACAGACCGTTACCAGGAGTTGTCAATCGCAATCCGCCATTTATCCGAACGGAAACATGGGGCTTTGATCGTCATCCAGAGGGAAACTTCTCTGGAACCTGTTATTACCAAAGGAACGGTGGTCGGAGCCAATCTTTCCTACCCATTGCTGGAATCCATTTTCTACCCAGGCAGCCCTCTCCACGATGGTGCAGTACTAATCAAAAAAAACTCCATCGTTTCTGCCGGTAATGTGCTTCCACTCTCTCAAAGTGTGACGCAGGACCAAAGTTTTGGAACAAGACACAGGGCGGCACTGGGATTGTCGGAAGTCAGTGATGCTTTAGTGCTCATTGTTTCTGAGGAAACTGGAAAGGCTTCTTTTACATTGGATGGGAAACTTTATCCGATCAACCCTGGAGGAATCTTTTGATCCTAACACAAAGAGAAAGTGTCAACAGGTAAGAAAAGGGAAATGGATGAAGTAAATATACATTACTGAGTGGAGGCTGAACTAAGAGCAGCGTTGTTATGCTCTACCTATTGATTTCTTTCATTTCTCCCAACAGGTTCTGCAACACAGCTCCCCTCGGAATACTAAACGTAAAAGGAGGATGTATATGCAAGCTTTGAATTCGATCACAGACATCGATCAATTTATCCATCAACATTCATTATCGTTTCTATTCATCTGGTCTACCCATTGAAGCGTCTGCCATGGTTTGCTTCCTCAGGTTGAGGAGGTTATGGACAAGTTTCCGGAAATTGGGACAGGCACGGTTAATGTAGAAGAAGTACCGGAAGCCGCGGGCTACTTCATGGCATTCACCGCCCCCGTACTTTTGCTTTACAATAATGGTAAAGAAATCTTGAGGGAAGCAAGGTTTGTCCCTATGGATAGCTTTGCAGAAAAAGTAAGGAAGATTCATGAAGGGTTTTTCAGTGAAGACTGAACAGCTATTCTCGAGGAAAAATTTGAAAAGTAGAACATTTTTTATATCAGCACTTTTTCAAACAGGATATCTAATAAATTTGTTATCATATATAAGTTGAAAATAATGAAAAACACCATCTTTCCATCACAGACATTGGAGGACATCATGAAAAAAGTTTTACAAATGGCAAGCGCCTTTATCGGCATTATTGTCGGTGCGGGCTTCGCCTCTGGACAGGAAGTATTACAGTATTTTACGAGCTTTGGAATAATGGGGACATTTGCCGGCATAGTCGCAACAGCACTATTCGCCTATCTCGGGATGACATTAACAAGACTTGGCAGCCGGCTGCAAACGAACTCGCACAAAGAGGCCATCTATCAGATCAGCGGACGGTACATGGGCATTGTCGTCGATTATATTATCATTTTCACTCTATTCGGTGTGGGTGTGGTAATGGTCGCAGGCGCCGGATCTATTCTTGATCAACAGCTGGGACTGTCTCCTGTAATCGGAGCAGCGTTAATGACGATTCTTGTCTTTTTCACAGCCATGCTCCAAGTAGACCGGGTAGTGGCGGTGATAGGAAGTATTACCCCTTTTCTGATTATATCGGTGATTATCATTTCGTTATTCTCTGTTATCAGTATGGAATCGTCTTTTTCGGAGTTGGACGCGATTGCCAGTGACCAGCCATCTGCACTACCCAATTGGTTTATTTCTGCCATAAACTATGTTTCATTCAATATCGCCTTAGGGGCTTCCATGTCGATTGTAATGGGCGGAGCAGAAAAAAATGAACGAATTGCTTCACTCGGCGGTTTGGCTGGAGGATTTGGGCTGGGAATTCTTATCCTGCTGAGCCACCTGGCGATCTTTTCCCAAGTCGGAACGGCCGCTCAATTCGATATGCCGCTTTTACATATTGTCAGCAACTATTCCCCTATCTTGGGAGTCATTTATTCACTGATCTTGTTCGGAATGATTTTCAATACAGCCGTAAGCATGTTCTTTGCTTTCGGAGCCCGCTTTGCCGTGACTGGCACTCAGAAATTCAAAACATTGATCATTCTCACATTGATTGCGGCATTTGCTGCAAGTTTTGCCGGATTCACCGACTTGGTGGCTTTTTTCTACCCACTTATCGGTTATCTCGGAATATTCCTTATCGGGGCACTCATCTATTCCTCTTTCAAAGTTCCGGGAAAAAGAAAAGACAGAAGGGCTTCATAACAAAAATCCCAGCAGATTTGCTGGGATTTTTTTGCGTGATGTCCATACATAAAATTGGCTTAGCAATCCAAACTATCAATATAGATTACCTGGTCAGCAGGATAGTAAGCTGCTGTGGAAAAAGACGAAAAGGATGTGAAAATAATGGACAAAGACGGCCATATCAAAAACCAAGTTCTGTTTATCACCAATCCGTCCTATGAACAGATTCAAGCGTCCTCCAAACAACAAAAGGAAAAGTTCCGCACAGAGAACAGATCAGCGCATGAACCCAATGAGGGGGATACAACTAATCCCTGAACCAATTCACTAAATAGTCATGAACATAAACATCATCTGGATAATTAATAAAGGCGGTATCTTCTTCTTCATACAAATATTGCACGAATTCATTCAATGCTCCCATATACTCGCTGTATAAAAACTCGAAACTCAATGTTTCCTTTGGCATCACTTGCTGTTCACAAACCTTCGGATCGGTATAGTTGACATAGGTCCTACATGGTAGCGGTCTGATTTCATAGGCCATGCATTGATTCGTCTTCGTATCAAGCATGGCACATGGCAAGTTCTTCTGTTTATATTTCTTTTTAAACCCTTCATCAGATTCAAAATCCAAACCAACGATCTCTTCCAACTGGCTGGCGTATTGCTGATAGTATGTTTCTAAATGATTTTCGATTTCTCTCCTTCTCTGTTCGGGAAAGTTTTCGATTGCTTTCTTCATCAACTTTGCTTCCATACCGTTGATAATGATTGGAAAATAACAACAAAACGCACATCCCAACCTGCATGTCGATTCCATCTCAACAGCTTCTTCGATCCCTGATATTTCATCACTTACCACTTGCAGAAGCTCTGAAAAACTGGACAGTAATTTTTGTTCTGTAGTCGTTTGCCGGTCTGCCCACTTTTCGACAACTTGATAAAACTTTTCTTCTTCTATTTGATACGTTTCATTTAATTGTTCGCATTTATCTTGAATTTCTTCATAGGTGAGAAACTTTTTCAATCGTTTTAACTCCCTTTCACGTACAGATTCCTATCTATATTGTCATCCAACAGACGAATAAAGTAAATAGGAAATAAACGGTCGGTGGATTCACGTAAACTTTTCCAGTATAATAAACAAAAGAGAAGTGCCCCAACACTTCTCTTCAAAAGCTGCCCTCTAACGGCACAAATTGTCAAAGATTGGCCGCCTTGTCTTGATACAAGGGGCTTTTCTTTCGATTTTTTCCTTCACGTTCCATTTCATCAAACCAAGCCTCCTTATTTTCTTCGATCACTACCTGTAAATAGTAATCCAAGCAACAATCCTATCCCGATTAAAAAGAAAACCATAAATGTACTGATACCGATAAACACTTCGCCGGTCGCAAAACCCGATGTAAAACCGACATACAGACTGAACAAAAGCAGGCCTGCTGACAATGAATAAAGGATGGCACGGACTCTGTTCATGGCATACTTCTTTCTCGTTTCCCTTGTCAATAAACTGTACGTGAGAATGGCTCCGCCAAATACGATGAAAATGACCGGTCCCATAACAGCTTCTAACTGAAGACCCATGAACCATATCATCGCGGTTGTCAGGGCACCGAATAAGATGATCAATATTCCAACAATCAAACCTGCAGTCGATATCCGTTCAGACATAGAGGTATAAACATTTTGCCTTGCTTTATCCCGGCCCGCTTCACGCATATCATCGACCAATCCACTGAGATCACCCATGGAACTGACTGCCGCTTTAAACGCTTCCTCTTGACTCATTCCGGTCTTTTCGTAATCACCGATTTTCTCTCTCAAATTGATGGCAAGTTCTTCTTTTAAGTCAAACAGCTGCTGACTTTCCCCGACTCCTGCGAACAAATCATCCAAATATGCTTTTATTTTTTCATTCAAACCCTTCTGGCTTCGCATCCGGTTCGATACCTCCTTCAATTAATTGATTTAAAATTGTTTTGGCAAACTCCCAATCTTGTTTGTTTTGCCTATAACGCTCAAGCCCTTCTTCAGCAATCCGGTAATACTTGCGCCGACCTCCCTGCGTTTCATCACCCCAATAGGAGACAATATAACCCTCTTTTTCCAAGCGGCGAAAGGCTGTATAAAGCGTCGCTTCCTTTAATTCATATTGATGCCCGCTCAACTTGATAATGGTCTTATAGATCTGGTAGCCGTAGCTGTCGCCTTGCCGTAACACATTTAAAATGATGGTGTCGGTATGGCCGCGGATTAAATCCGTAGAAATCTTGTTGCCCAAATTAATTCACCTCCTGAAATATAATTTACACCATATTACTTTGTCTGTCAAAGTAATATGGTGTAAATTATGAATGCAAAAATAAAGCCGGTATCCTGAATGGAATCCGGCTTTATTCGTGTTATTAGTTTATTTGATTTCGATCGTACTGGTTATTTCCACACCCTTCAAAGCCTGGGATGCCAGGTGGTCGGCTTCTCGGTTCTTTTTACGGGAAATGAGTTGATACTCCGGCGTAATCCCTAACCGGCTGAAAGTTTGTTCAATTTTGTCTGCCCACTTTGATAATTCCTCTTCCATGCACGGCCATTCCCCGTCCAATTGATTGATGACTACTTGGGAATCACCGGTAATAGTTACCGGCAAGTGATGGACACCAAGCAATTCTATTTCTTGTAGTCCGAGATTAAGCGCAGCGTATTCCGCTTCATTATTTGTATCCAGCTCGTCTACAAGCGCATTCTTTCTGAGTCGGAACGACTTACCGTTCTGTTCATAATAAACGGCACACCCCAAACCTGATTGCTTGGTCTTCAAGTCGAATCCTCCGTCAAAGTAGACCGCCACATTGTGGGGTTCTGTCTCAATCCCTTTCAGAAATTCCTTAAGCTCTTTCATTGTCCAAGTCAGCTCTTGACGGTCTTTGAACAGGATATTTCTGGCCCGACCTGTCTTTTCCAAGTCTTCCGCAATCAGGATGGCTTTTGGTGCTCTTAATTCGTCCGAGCTGAATACAGTTTCCGTTCCTTTTTTTGTCCGGTAGGAAACTTCGATTCTGACCTTCATATAATAAGTCCACCTTTAAAATGGTTAGATTGATAAGATTTCATATGGTTATTTTGACCAATCACGGTATCGTTAAACAAAAAGTTAACAGTTGCCGTACACGTTGAATGGTTTATTCCCAAAAGCAGAATTGCAGTCTGTTATTATCTAAATCATAACAATCAAAATAGCAGTTATCTTTATCTTTATGGAGTTTTGAAACTTGGACTCCTTTGTTTTGGAGATCTTGATAAGCCTTCTCAATCTCCGGTACAAAAAAGATTGGATAGCTGCTGTTCTCCTTTCGGGAGGCACCCGCTTCTTCAATCGTCAAAGGTACCGGGCTGTCACCAACATTCAATACTCTATAGCCTTCTCCTATAAAAGAAAGCTGAAAACCCAGCTTTTCCTCATACCATGTACTTGCTTTTTCGACATTCTCTACTTGCATACAAATAGTATCTATTCTTTCGATCATTTCTAAACCCCTTTGTTATTTTTGTCCATTAGAAATGATTCGCCATCCGCTCTCTTAATTCCTTTCTTGCAGTAATGAAAGTTCAGGATTCTTTCCTATTCTAAAAAAAATACTTTGACTTACTAACCAAAGTAAGGTATATTACCAAATGTACGAACAATTCCAATTAACTATTTTATAATATTCGTGTTTAGGGGTGTACAACATGGAAAACGTGTTTGATTATGAAGATATTCAATTAATTCCAGCGAAATGTGTAGTGAACAGCCGTTCTGAATGTGATACCACTGTAAGTTTAGGCGGGCGTTCTTTTAAATTGCCTGTAGTACCTGCGAATATGCAGACAATAATAGATGAAAAAATAGCGACGCACTTGGCGGAAAATGGTTACTTTTACGTTATGCATCGTTTTGAACCGGAAAAAAGAATTGACTTTATCAAAGACATGAATAACCGCGGTCTTTATGCTTCAATCAGTGTCGGAGTGAAAGAAGAAGAATATGGCTTTGTCGAGCAATTAGCAGAACAAGGACTTGTACCGGAATACATCACTATCGACATCGCGCACGGCCATTCAAATGCAGTCATCGAAATGATCCAGCATATCAAAAGAAACCTGCCAGAAAGCTTTGTCATCGCCGGCAATGTAGGTACTCCTGAAGCGGTTCGCGAGCTTGAGAATGCCGGAGCGGATGCTACAAAAGTAGGGATTGGGCCCGGAAAAGTATGTATCACCAAGGTAAAAACAGGCTTTGGTACAGGCGGCTGGCAATTGGCTGCGCTCCGTTGGTGCTCCAAGGCAGCAAGTAAGCCAATCATCGCCGATGGCGGTATCCGCACCCACGGGGATGTTGCTAAATCGATCCGCTTCGGAGCTACAATGGTAATGATCGGTTCATTATTCGCAGGCCATGAAGAATCTCCCGGCGAGACAGTTGAAAGAGACGGAAAGTTATTTAAAGAATATTTCGGATCTGCTTCTGAGTTCCAAAAAGGCGAAAAAAAGAATGTCGAAGGTAAAAAGATGTTCGTTGAATACAAAGGACACCTTCAAGATACCCTGAACGAAATGGAACAGGATCTACAGTCCTCTATTTCATACGCAGGCGGCAGCAAGCTGGAAGCTATCCGGAACGTGGACTATGTGGTCGTTAAAAATTCCATTTTCAACGGAGACAAGGTTTACTAAACAAGAAGAAGGTGAACGGGGAATACCCCGCTCACCTTCTTTTTTTTGGTCAGAATTATTTCCTGTCCAGAAACTGCTTGGCAAAAGATACATGCCCGCTTTTTGGGTAGGAATGATAGATTATTTGGGAAAGCCTGACCGGATCTCCGAAGAAGAATTGCTCATAGAGTGTTTGTCTGGAGCCGAAAGCACTCATGCATAAGTCAAAAGCCAAGTTGAAGATTCCAACCCGCTCCCTTCCGCCGACTTCAAATGCTTGTAGGTAGTGCTCTAACTTTTCCCCGATTTCTGCTTGGAACTGGGTTTGTTCGGGAAGAGTAACCATCCCGCTCGCTCCAAGTAATTGGATAATCTCTATGAATCTCGGATATATTTCCTGAAACATGTTCACCGCCACATAAAGCGGTGTACGCTCTGGCACCATCACCCCTTGCTGATCTGCCGCTGCTTCTAATTCCGACTGGGTCAGCAGGGCTTTGGCACACTCCAGTCCCTTGATAATTTCCGCAACTTTGCTCTGCACATGCTGGTATTCCGAGATATTGATCGTCTCGACGATAAGTTGAGCCAACCCAAGGACGAATTCTGTTTTGACAACCTGTCTGGAAACGATTTGATGCAAAGTGAACGGGGCAAAATAGCTATTCACAAAAAATTTGTCCGCCGCTTCCTTGTTGTTGTAGAAAAAAACCCGGTCCCAAGGAACCAGAACATTATCAAAGACAATAACCGAATCCATTTCTTCAAATCTTCCACTTAAAGGAGAATCGTAAGCAGGACCATTCGCTGCAAACGATCTGCGGCATATAAATTTCAGCCCTTCGGTATTGCTTGGAATGGAAAATGCGTGCGCCTCCGCAGCATCGATAGGTCCCGGAGAAGAAAAGACAATCAATTCATCTGTTATGCCTCCTTGTGTGGCGAGCAGCTTTGCCCCTTTGACAATAATGCCATCCTTCGTCTCTTTCACAACACGCGCATTTGTAGAGTCCTCATCCAAAAAGGCTAGTGACGAACGATTTTTCTGTGGATTGACAAATGTATGTGTAAATGAAAAGTCCCGTTCCGCTGCATATTCATAAACCTTGAGAATGTTTTCAGGAAAGCAGTTCTTCTGATCTTTCAACAAATGCACAGAAGCAGCAAATGAGGATAATGCTGTATTCATATAGTCAGGACTTCTCCCCATCAATCCTGCCGAATGTCTGGCCCATAACTGTGTCGCCTTCCTGCGTTTAGCAAGGTCATTCCGTGTTTCGGGTATCAAAAACGACATTCCATATTCTTTTTGGAGTTTATTGTCTTTATGAACAAGGAATTCTTTCCACTTAATATCTTTCTGAAGATCATACAGCTCAGCCTTGCTTTTCATGATCCCCCGAAAAGCTGGGTGGTTTGAAATCAGTCCTTCCACTTTTTTGCCGTCGATCCAAATTTCAGACTTGAGCTGATTAATACGGTCTATATATTCGGCACCTGATATGACAGCCATACCGTCACCTCAATCCCATTTCCTTAAAGAATGGTACATTTTATGCCCAATTGGTCAGATTCGTGTTAACACACTTATCAGCAATGATTAAAATTGCTGCCCGGCCAGCCTCTATCAATAAATGGAGCATTTGCCTAAAGAATTTATATACAAGAGACGGTACCATTTTACTACTCAAGGATTTTTACACACTTTTTACATATTTCTTCTCGATGCGAAAAATAAATTCCCGAGAAGCCCGGACTGGCAGGGTTGAGAGAAAAAAATGTCCTTCCCATATATCGAAAGACGGTAAAGTGTGAAGTTTACAGCTAGTGAATAACGATGCTACAATGACGACCAACGCGAATACGAAAGGGGAATGTAAATTGAACAAAAAATGGTTATTGAGTGTATCCCTTGCAGCGGTTGTTGCGGTCACCACTGCATGCGGAAATGATAATGAAGAGGCTAAGCAGCAAGAGGAAGCTGCAGGAAATAAAACAGAACAGGCAGAAACCCCCGAACCTGATTTAGAAAATATCCCAAAGGTAGTAGCAGAAGTAAATGGAGAAGAAATCGGCAAAGAAGAATTTGTGTCGACTTACGAAGGGCAATACCAACAAATGGCTATGCAATCCCAAATGACAGGGGAAAGTGTAGACCAGGATCAGTTGAAGAAACAAACCGCGGAATCCTTGATCGGCCAGGAACTGCTTGTTCAAGAAGCAAACAATGCTGGCTATAAAGCTTCCGAAGATGACATCAATGAAACAATGGATGAATTGGCAGCAGAAAACGGACTCGAATCGAAGGAAGAGTTTTTGTCTGCTTTGGAAGAACAAGGAATGGATAAAGAAGAAGTCAATTCCCAGATTGAAATGCAAGTAAAGGTGGATAAACTTGTTGCCGAAAAATCGGGTAACATAGAGGCCACTGATGAAGAGATTGAAAAAACATACAACCAAATGGTCGCACAACAAGAGAAAATGACCCAACAAAATGGACAAGAGTCGGAAATTCCGCCTTTGGAGGAAGTTAAATCCGATGTCGAACAACAAATTATAAGCCAAAAAGAAATAGAAGAAACCCAAAAAATCGTGGAGGATTTGCGGGAACAGGCAGATGTCAAAATCAACCTGTAAATATTCTAGAAAACCAGTTCCTTTAAGGGGAACTGGTTTTTTGATTCATCATTCAATTGTTCGATGGCGCGGATTCTTCCAGCCGTTCCTTTGAATCATTCAAGTAAACATTGTGTGCAAAAAGCGTCTGCATAATCACGAACAGACCTCCTACCGACCAATATAAAGGAAGGGCGGCGGGCAAATTCAACGAAACGATCAGAATCATAGCCGGGGATATCAATCCCATCAGCTTGATCATCTGGTTCCCTTGCTGCTGGTCGACAGGCATGCTTTTCTGCTGTACTTTAAACTGAAGAAAATAAATGGCCCCGGCAATCAATGCAAGCGGGATGTTCGGCTCTCCCAAGTTAAACCACAAAAATGTATGAGTGGCAATTTCCGTCGAGCTCTTGATGGCATAGTAGAATCCCATCAAAACAGGCATCTGGATAAGCATTGGGAGACATCCCATCGATAATGGGTTTACGCCGTGCTTTCTGTAAAGCTCCATCATTTCCTTTTGCAATTCGGCCTGATCTTCCCGTTTTTCGCTCTTCTTCAATTCCTGCTGGATCCGATCCATTTCCGGTTTTATGACTGCCATTTTTTCTTTCATATGCTTTTGGTTTTTATACTGTTTTAGCATAAAAGGCATCAACAGGAGCCGGATTAACAACGTGACCAGGATAATGGCAATCCCATAACTGCCATCGAACAGATATGCAGCTGATTTGATCAAGTAGGTAAAAGGGGCGACGAAAACAAGATGCAAAAAACCGCCATCACCTGTATCGCTGCCAGAACATCCGCTTAACAGCAAAGTTGTAAAAATAAATATATTTGTAATGAAAAATAAACGTTTCAACATACTCCTCCTTATAATGTTAAATCTAAACGACAAGGAGGGTATGATGGTCGTCATTATCTGAATCAGGTGCATCCTTTCTCTTAATGCAAGTGGTTATACAACATATGATGGTATCGAACATGCAATCCTGGCTGACCTGCACACCACCGACAAGCGACCTTTCGCAGCCATTGCTTGTCCTCAACAAAGTATAACTGTTTGATGGTCCATCCATCATTTGTTTTGCAATATGAAGGGACAACGGCAGAAGTGCCGACATCAGACATATGTAGAACTGTAAATTCATCGGCAATTCAAAAAGTACTTCGAACACGCTGCTCCCCTCCCGAAATGTAATCTTATCTTTATTATATACGGTGACTGATTGGATTTGGTTTCACTTTTTTGACCATTAAAACAATATTATAACATATAATTCGCTTTGAACCCTCAGTCCACTTGATGGATGGTTTAATTGAACTTTCGGAGTAAGCAGGAAAAGCGCATCTGACAGCAGATACGCTTAAATAAATGATGCATAAATAAGTGATTGAATCTCATTTCAATTGCTTTCCGAAAATCACGAAAGGCCGCTGTTTACCTACCGGATAAAAAGGTTCCTTGACAACGGTCCAACCTGAAGATTCATACAAAGCCCTGGCAGCTGTATTATTTGTTTGCGTAGTTAATACAGACTTTTTATAAGGAACTTTTTCCAAGAGTTTTTCCATTAATAATCTGCCAAAGTGTTTATTTCTTTGCAATGGATGCACACCAAGTTCCACCAACTCAAAACAGTCTTCAAACCATACTTTCGAAGCTGAGTACGGTAGATCGCTTTCCATCAAATCTCTGTAATATTGCCCGGGCAATGAGTGGTATCCATATACATACCCGAGCAATTCTCTGTCATCTGAAAGCAATAGCAAACCCTTGAATCCCACGTAATCAGCATGTCTCACCAACCGTTCATTAATTAACCGGTCATTATAATTCCATATGTAATTATACAAGTCTGCTACTTGATTTATATGTCTGTCATTGTTTTGCAATTCGACCAACTGCACCATTTGTTCCCCCTACCTCTCTCTGGACAATGGTAATATTCATGTAATATTGTCAAAAAACATCCTTAATTTTCTATTGTTGGTTAAAGTTGAACGGTTTCTCCGGTAAGGGATATATTACCAGGAACCGCCCCTTCCCTGACAATCACTGGGGTTATATTGCTTGAATTTCAAATGTTATTTTTTGGTTAATGAATAACTATGTTACAATTGATAGCCTTTTTAGTAGACTTCACGTTTACTAGGAGGTTGAAGCAATGAAAAAACACCATTTATCATTCCTGGCAGCAGCGCTAATTGTCGGATACCTGGCCATACCGATCAGCGCCGATGCTTCCATTATAAATAATGAAGAAGACTCTTGGAATATTTCGACTTATTTCGCGGATTCTCCTTCCCGTACTGAGAAAGTACAAGTTCACAAACAAAGCTCGCTAAATCCGAGCAAGAAAAAAGACCTTCCCCCATCCATCTCGGCTGAGGAAAAGAATTTAATGGCAAGACTTGTCCATGCAGAAGCTGAAGGTGAATCATATAAAGGGAAAGTTGCCGTAGCGACAGTTGTTTTGAACCGCGTCGAGCATGAAGGTTTTCCTGATTCAATAAAGGAAGTTGTTTACCAAAGGACTGGAAAGGTTTATGCTTTCTCCCCTGTTCAAAATGGTTCAATCAATCAATTACCAGGTGAAGATTCCGTCAAAGCAGTCGAAGAAGCTCTCACAAATGGCGGTCAAAATAATGACTCCCTATATTTCTACAACCCGAAAACAGCAAAGAGCGAGTGGATTTTGACCCGTAAAGTAACCCACACAATCGGTAACCACCGATTTGCAGAATAATTTCAAAGACCTGACTCACCAAAAGAGTAACAGGTCTTTTTATGCTATAATTTATCTTTTTGCCCTAAGATCATTTCCTATATAGTAAAATGAAAACAATGAAAACCACGGAAATTAACTGCCTCTGTTTTAATAGAGGAGGGAAATACCATCATGTTATCGATTCTTACTACATAGGGGGGAACGGGATGACTTTAGCAGAATTCATGCCGATAATCATCATTTTCTTCGTATTGTTGCTTTGCTTTACTACGATTGCCTTGGTTACCATATTTATAGTCAAACAGCTAAAAAAACCGGAACAAAAACTTGAAAAAGACTTAGAAGAACGGGTAGCTGATTTGGAAGAAGAAGTGAGGAAATTGAAAAAAGAATAATTTCTTCATCATTTTTTTCTTCTTACCTTACATGGTCGAACTTAGCAATGAAGAAGAACTTCTTTGGTGACTCTGTGCCAAAAGACAGTGCAGATTTGAAAAAAGTGCCTGGTCCAAGATAGGACCAAACACTTTCCACTTTTATTTCATCGTCTTGTTAAACCGTTTCATGTTTTCGTCTTTTTTCAGTGATTTGACATGGAACGGATTTGCCGATGTTTCACCGGCATCAGAGCGAACTCCTATTTCTTTTCCGATGTTATCAGAAATAATCCCTTCTCTTTCACCGTCAAAGTGTTCATCCTGTCCTTCGTTAGTTTGGAAAACCATTTTAACACCTCCATGATTTTAGGATGCTTCATAATGAACGATAACATCCTTAGCTAATCGGAGTGCAAATAGCTTTTCACCCCAAATTCAGTGGACAAACTGCCTGCTGGACACTTTGATTCGAGATGCAGCTTGTTCGGCACGGTTACACGCCTCATCCACGTCCGTTCCCTGGCTCAAAACAACGGCCATCCTTCGGCCTAAGACCGTATTCGGTTTCCCGAATACCCGCATCTGTGTAGATGGCACTTCCAATGCCTGATCAATACCTGTTAATTGAAAATCTTCGCTTTCTATCGTTGATTTAACAGCATGGCTTGCTCCGGCAGATACAAGATCGATGTCGTCTACCGGGAGTCCGAGCACTGCTCTGACATGAAGCGCGAATTCAGATAACGTCTGCGTAGCCATGGTAACCATCCCAGTATCATGCGGACGGGGGGACACTTCACTGAAATACACCCCTGTTTCTGTGATAAACAGTTCAACACCAAATACACCATATCCTCCAAGAGCATCCGTAATCTTTCTCGAAATCTCTTCCGCTTCTTTTATTTGACCCTTGCTCAATGGATGAGGCTGCCATGACTGAATATAATCGCCGTCCTGCTGGATATGTCCGATCGGTGGACAAAAAACAGTTCCTGAAACAGAACGCACCGTAAGCAAAGTAATTTCAGATTCAAACCTGATGAATTCCTCGACGATAACTCTGTTGGTCTTCCCACGTCCGCTTTCTATCGCTTCATCCCAGGAAAATTCAATATCCGCTTCCGTCCGGCAAATTGTCTGCCCCTTGCCGGAAGAACTCATGATCGGCTTAATCACACAAGGAGTCCCGATAACCTTAACTGCTTGTTTTAATTCTTCCAAAGAATTCGCGAATTCGTATGATGCGGTCCGTATTCCCAATTGTTCGCTTGCAAGACGTCTGATCC
Source organism: Sediminibacillus massiliensis (assembly GCF_900156915.1). GTDB lineage: Bacteria > Bacillota > Bacilli > Bacillales > Amphibacillaceae > Sediminibacillus_A > Sediminibacillus_A massiliensis. The sequence continues at coordinate 1,063,834 of NZ_LT732535.1, forward strand.
CTTCTCTGTCCATGGTCAGTTGAGTGGCATATGCTGTAGGGATGACATTATATCCTTCCCTTTCCAGCTCAAGAAGGGCAGCTGTGTCAATAGCTTCGATTTCCGGCACTATCAAATCAGGCTGTTCTTCTTCAATAACTCCGCGCAGCTGCCCACGATCAAGCATGTCGATCACATGAAAACGATGGGCAACCTGCATTGCCGGCGCTCCTTGATAGCGATCAACAGCTACTGTTTCCACACCAAGTCTTTGGGCTTCAATGATAATTTCCTTTCCTAATTCCCCTGAACCTAACAGCAATAGTTTTTTTGCGTCATGTAGAATTCCAACCATTTTACCGCCTCCCGAATGTTTCTATTTAAAACTATTTTACCTTTAAAAATATCTAAAAATCAAGCATTTACCGTCAAATTACGAACTATTTTGCATTTATTTAATTTAATGTTCAACTTTCATCGTCATCAGCATTTGAAAGCGGATAAAAAATCATTCTGAATTTGTTAGGTAAGATTTCTTACAAGGTCTGTGACAAACCTACTTCTGCTTGATAATCTCATACTCATATTCTGGTTTCTGCAACGGAAAGACAAATACAAGTAAAAATCACCGAAAATCTCATAGGAGGATTTGCATGGAAAACAATGTGTATGAGGGTAATAAAAAAATATTAGGTTTCACGACTCTCGCTTTCTTTCTTACGTTCGTCGTCTGGTTTAACATGGCTCCTTTCATGTCCACATTACGGGATGTGTTCCAGTTAACCAACGATGAGATAGCTGTGTTGGCCGTAGCTAACGTGGCCCTCACTATACCCGCCCGAGTTCTCATCGGCATGCTTGTCGATAAGCTCGGACCTCGCAAGGTGTTTTCAGGGTTGTTGATCTTGCTAAGCATTCCTTGTTTTGCCTTCGCCTTATCGAATACATTCGTCCAGTTGATGATTTCCAGGATGTTCCTGGCTATTATCGGTGCCGGGTTCGTTGTCGGGATCCGTTTGGTCTCTGAGTGGTTCCCTGCCAGACAGGTCGGTCTGGCGGAAGGCATATACGGCGGCTGGGGCAACTTCGGCTCAGCGGCGGCTGCAATGACATTACCCACTCTTGCATTGATCTTCGGAGGGGAAAACGGCTGGCGCTACGCAGTGGGCCTGACTGGTTTAATCGTCCTTATTTATGGTTTTATTTTCATGCGAATAGTTAAAGACACACCAAACGGGGTGACTTTCGAAAAACCGAAAAGAAGTGGGGCACTGGAAATATGCAGCTATAAAGACATGGCCGGTCTAATCATAATGACCCTCCCTGTGTATGGCATCCTTGGTTTCTTGACATACAGACTTGATGCGGAGCTGCATTTCATCAGTCACAGTGTTGCCATACTTGTCTACATAGCATTGACAGCTTTATTTTTATACAATGTCTACAAAATTTGGACTGTCAACAAGGAGCGTTTAAGAAGAGGGGTTCCAGACAGCGAGAAGTTCGCTTTCAAGCAGGTCGTCATCCTCGAGTTTGCTTATTTTTGCACATTTGGTTCAGAGCTGGCTGTCGTATCCATATTGCCGCAGTTTTTCGAAGAAACATTTACACTAGGAGTAGCTCAGGCCGGCTTAATTGCTGGAAGCTTTGCCTTCATGAATTTAGTATCACGGCCGAGCGGAGGCTGGATGAGCGACAAGTATGGCCGGAAAAGGACCTTAATTGTATTGATGGCAGGGTTGGCGATCGGTTATATGCTGATGGCTCAAATCGGTTCAAGCTGGCCAATCTGGTGCGCGATCATCATGACGATGTGTTGCTCTTTCTTTGTACAAGCAGGCGAAGGGGCAGTATATGCAATGGTTCCCCATATCAACAAAAGAGCTACTGGTCAAATTTCCGGTATGGTCGGGGCCTATGGAAACATAGGTGCCACTGCATTTTTGACCATATTCAGTTTTGTCAGTCCCAGACTGTTTTTTGTAAGCATCGGACTTGCGGCAGTTGTTTGCTTCCTGTGCACGTTCTTCTTGAAGGAACCCGGCACAGAAACTGCCAAGGAAAAGTCAGTCAAACAAGGAAAAATTGCCTCTGTTAAATCATCTGGAGTTTCCTATTAAATCGATAAAATCTCTTACTAAATTAATACCCGCGGTGACAGATGACGAGTTTCCACACTTTTATTTCAGCTTTTGCAAACAACGGATAACGAAAAAGGCTGGCAGGGTTTCCTGCCAGCCTTACTTGTTACTAATCGGTTATTTTCCAGTAGCCCGGTTTTACATGGAAATCCGGGTCGAATACAAACGGTGCATCGATTGATCCTTCCCCACCATATTGCTCAGCACGATCATTCAGCCACGTATGGTCATCGGCAATCCCCCAAAAGGTGACACTGCTGATTTTATCATCGAGTTCTTCATAAAGTTCGAATAAAGCGTTGTAACGGTCACCTTGAGTCGCGAGAACACTTTCCGGAATATCCTCGTAATTTTTATACTCCCCGCTTGGCGGCCAGCCATACAGACTTACATCCAACTCGGTGATCTGGTTATCCAACCCAAGACTTGCGAACATGTTGATGGAGTCTTTCATTTCCTGAATAGAAGGCCATCCCAATTGGATGTGTGCCTGATGTCCGACACCATCGATCGGCACACCCTGCTCAAGCATGTCTTTAACAAGATCATACAAATAATCCCTCTTCGGCGCTACTTCGGTATTATAGTCATTGATATAGAGTTTGGCATCCTCACCGGCGAATTTTCTAGCCGTTTCAAACGCTGTCTTGATATAATCTGTTCCGGTTATCTGATACCATGGCGATTCACGCAATCCTCTATCGTTTGGAGCATACTCGTCTATCGCTTCGTTGACAACGTCCCATGCATCGACATCGTCTTTATACCTTTTGACGATCGTCTTAATATGCTTTTCCAAGCGTTTCAGTAACAAACGTTTGTTTTTTTCGCGCTGTTTCGGATCTGTTTCGTCCACCATTTTGTTTCCTTTCTTGTCGATAAAAAACCACTCTGGTACCTGGCTGTGCCAGACGAGGTTATGGAAACGCAACTCCATATTGTTCTCTCTCGCAAATTCGACTATTTTGTCAGCTTCTTCAAAATCAAATTTTCCTTCTTCAGGCTGTATTTCTATGGGCTTCATTACATTTTCCGCAACAATACTGCTGTAGTGATGTTTCAGTATTTCTCCATGGACACCCTCCAACTGGTAAGGTTCCACGGCCGCCCCCACCTCAAAAGAATTTTGATATCTTTCAGCAATCGGCGATACATCCAATGCATGAACTGGCTTTGTGGCCTCCTCGGCCTGAACAGCATTTGTTCCAAAAGGGACTAACAAAGAAAAAGCTAATCCTGCGATAATAGGTTTTCTTAGAACTTTCAGCATGTAAAAACTCCTTTTTTTCATTTTTTTCAAAGGGAAAATTCCGATAAAGCTCTATTAAACCTCCTTTTCCTTTTATATGTAAGCGATTACATTATATCAATTGCTCATTAATTTATCTAGTGGACAAACTATCTAATTTACAAAAACAGGAAAATAGTTTTAAACTACACTCCCCCTTTTTCCCTATGAAATAGAGGACAGGCAACAAAATTGGTTACTTGTTCCTATCGTTTCTGTTAAAAGAATCCCGAACACATTAAACAAGTTATATCAAAAAGACTAATCGCTATAGCCAGCGATTAGTCTTTTAATTTAGATATTCTCCTGTTTCAACCCTTCGATTATATTTTCTTTCTTTATTTTACTGATTGAATAGAGCATAGCCAAGCTGACAATTAAAAAGATGGCGACAACAACAGTAATGATACTGAACCATGGCACAGTAAAGCCGTATTCAAATGTGTTCTGCAGTGACCAATGGATCAACAACATAACAACAAAGCTGATCGGCAGTCCATACAACAATGCTTTGACACCATAAAAGGCACTTTCGTAATTGATCATCTTGTTGAAACCTTTCGGGGTCATTCCGACCGACTTCAGCATGGCGAATTCTCTTTTTCGCAGGGAAATACTAGTAGAGATAGTGTTAAAGATATTGGCTATTGATATTGCTGAAATCAGAGCAATGAACCCATACGTAAAGACAGAAATCAGCATGATTAATTGTTCACTCCGTTGCCTGTTCTGTTCGACATTAAACACATACATATCAGAAGATTTCGCTTCTTCCAGTGCCTCTTGAGTCGACATCGGATCAGAACTGTTCATGTATAAATAATTTTCGATCATATTGCCGCTTTCCTCGTCGACGATCTGATGAAATGTCTGTTCCGAAACAACGATATCCAGCCCTCCCAGTCCGGATGTGTTAATACCCATCGGAATCTGGTCTGTCAGTGCCGAAATCTCCACTTCACCGACTTTCTCCCCTTCTTGCCCCTCATAATCCATTGTGTGTAGATCGATGTTTCGACCTACATCTGTATTGATAGAATTTGTTTCAATAATTTTACCTGAATCATAATCCTGATAAGAGATTTGTTCAATAACAATTCCATTTGGTGTATCCCCGGCCTGAATTTCCTCCGGGTCGACTCCCACCTTTTCGGCATAATCACGAAAGCTTTGCTCATCCAGTCCATGTAAAGTCACATAGTAAGAATATTTACCATCTTGAAGAATACTCGGATCCTGTTCGACATTTTCTTTTAACTCAGGTGGTAATTCCGACTCATCAATCCATGAACTAAGTTGGGATTGTTCGATGATGGACGATTCTGTCACATGCTTAAGCGAGGTCAATGGTTCAAGTTCCTCTACACTGTCACCGCCCGCTACCTGAATGTCATAGTTTATGTCTTCCTGGGAAAGATCGGCTGATTTCGTTAAATTCTGGGTGAAGAAAGACACAGATAGAAACAACACAATACTTATCACCAATGATAAAACAGTAGCCTGGTATCTTCTCTTATTTCGTTTCAAGTTTTTCAGACCCAAATCAGCTTCCAAACCGAATAACTTGCGGACCAACTTTGATGTTTTGACTTTTTTTCGAGAAAGTTTTATATCTTTCGCCTGGCGGATTGCATCGATGGCAGAAACCTTTGAAGCCTTGCGTGCCGGTACATAAGTGGAAATGAAAATCGTCAACACCGAGATCAGACAAGCAGTCAAAATGGAACCTGGAGTGACAACCAAAACCAGTCTTTCCGTAACATTAAGAGCGGCTTGAAGGTATGAATTTATGAATAAAAATGTCACCCCTATCCCTGCAAGTCCCGCGATAATACCGATTGGAATGCTGATTGTCCCAATAATTGCTCCTTCGAAAAAGACGGAATTACGCTTTTGTTTTTTCGTGGCACCAACACTTGAGAGCATTCCTAAATGGCGGGACCGTTCAGAAACACTAATGGCAAATGCATTATAAATCAATCCGACAGAACCGATAATAATGACTGCCATGATTATGCCTGCTAAAGAAAACAAAGTACGCCTGACATTGTCGTTATCGCTCACACCGTAATATCGCAATAAATCGTTATGATAATCGATCGATTCAATACTTAGTTTCTCTGCCAGTTTCTCTGAATGGCTGTAGAGCGATCCATTTACCTTATCGAGCTTGACAAGGGCATCGACCGTATCATCATCTTTCATCAACCGTTGACTGACATAGCCAAGGACTGTATAGGCCGGTGACCATGCAGGTTCCCAAGTCGGCCTTTCGATTTTTCCGACTATAGTGAATGTTTCCGTTCTAGTGACTTCGAGTGTTTCCTTTTCATTGTTCTCGTCCGTTTGGAAAGGATCATTCTGACCTAACGGGCGTTCCATCCCGGGCAGCCATCTTTGGCCGATGTCCAAGGTGATTGTATCCCCCAGTTCGAACGTTTCTCCTGAATTGTCGGCAGCTTCTTCGGACAAGACGACTTCCGATTCTTTCTGCGGCAGCCTCCCTTCCTTCACATCAATGGGGAATTCCTCCAATCCCTGCTCATTGAACTGCCTCACATATAAATAGGGTCTGCTTTCATGTTCATAAGATGGCAGCTCCGCATAGCCGAGCTCTCTTGAGACGATCAACTCCTCTGTTGAAGAGTCATTTGCAATTGCTTCCACCTGCTCATCGTTTACATCTTCATATTGAACATGCCAACCACCCTCTTGTGCGATTGTCTGTCTTTTCAATAAATCCAGAAAAGAAACACCCAACGTTGAAACAGCTGTGATCATGGCAACGGAGATAATGACGCCGATCAGTGTTACCAAGGTCCGGCGTTTGTTTTGTTTTAAATGACGGACCGTTACTTTATTGATGATGTTCATGGATGGATCACCTCATCCTTGGATATCTTGCCATCCTCGATGGAAATGACCCGATCAGCTTGAAGTGCGATCCGCTCGTCATGCGTGATGACAATCAGTGTTTGGTTGTATGTTTTATTGAACATTTTCAATAAATCCATGATTTCCTCACTATTTTGGCTATCCAAGTTGCCGGTAGGTTCATCTGCCAGCATGATCGACGGATTGCTGATCAATGCTCTTCCGATGGATACACGCTGCTGTTGTCCACCTGACAATTGATTCGGCAAATGGGTCAACCGGTTATCCAATCCTAAGATGCGGACCACTTCATTGAATTGTTTCTGATCAACCTTGTGTTCATCTAAAAGCATCGGAAGTGTGATATTTTCTTCCACTGTCAAAATAGGGATCAAGTTATAAAATTGATAAATCAGTCCGATTTGCCTGCGCCTGAAAATGGCTAGTTGCGTTTCATCCAGATCATAAATATCCGTGTTATCAACGTACACTTTACCACTGGTTGGTCTGTCTACACCTCCCAGCAAATGCAGGAGTGTGGATTTACCAGATCCCGAGGGACCGATGATTGCCACAAATTCCCCTTTATTGATAGAAAGCGATACATCATCCAATGCCTTTACTGCCGTTTCACCTTTTCCGTAAATTTTAGACAGATGTTCCATTTTTAATATTTCCATGATTTCTAACCTCCGTGTTTGATGTTACCTCCACTATATCTGTCTAAAATGACTTTGAAGTGACTCCTATGTGACAATTCTGTCACCTTGCATCAGATCAAATCACCTGTTTATAAAACTTGATATGAAAAGTCGTCCCTTCTCCTGTATGACTGGTGACTTCGATGGAACCGTTTTGACTTTTGACAATACTGTAAGCCATAGCCAATCCAATGCCTACACTACCCTCTCCAGCGTTTTTGCCTTTGTAAAAGCGCTGGAAAATATACGGGATATCCTCTTTCGGAATACCTTTGCCATTGTCACGGATATAAATTTCCGTAAATATGGGATTTTCCGCATATGACAGCGTAAGCTTACCACCATTCCCTGTATGCTCCACACAATTTTTCAATATGTTGAGTACAGCCTCTGCAGTCCAGTTCAAATCACCTGTGAAGACAGCTGATTCTTCTCCTGTTATCTCGATTGTCTGTTCCTTTATATCGATCGGAATCAACATTGGGTCGATTGCCTTTTGAATGACATCTTTTACGTAAGTTCGCTCATTTTTAAACATAGCGGTGCCGGCGTCTATTTTTGACAACTTTAAAAGAGAAGACACCAGCCACTCTATCCGCTCCAGCTGCTTCCTGATGTTTTGGGTGAATTCCTTTCTCTTTGTCTCCGGCAGTTCATTGTCGCTTAACAGATCAGCCATTACTGTCATCGAAGTAAGTGGTGTCTTTAGCTGGTGGGATATGTCGGAAATGGCATTGGTCAACTTAACTTTGTCCTCATTCAGCATCGATCCTTGTTCTGATAGCATAATTGTCACTTTGTAAATATCATTTTTCAGAATGCTCAGTTCCCCTTCCAGATTGTTACGGACATCAAGGGAATAATCGCCATTGCTTATTTGTCTTAAATAGCTGGAGAGCTTCTCGATTTCCTTATAGCGCCATCGGGTGAAGAGAATACTGCAAATCACCAGGGAGGTTGCAGTCAAAAACACAAGGATTGCATGAAGATAAGAAAATACGACCGCCGCAATCACTGTTCCAAGGAGGGTGATAAAACACATGGCAAATAACAGCATACCGACTTCTCGATTCCGCAGCATGCTAATCACCTACTATGTATCCCATTCCGCGGACTGTTTTAATAATATTCGGTGCCTGAGGATTGTCTTCGAGCTTCTCCCGGAGTCGTTTGATATATACTGTCAGCGTATTATCATTGACAAAATCCCCGGCAACGTCCCAAATCCTGTCAAGCAGTTGGGCCCTAGTGAGTACTTGCCCTTTGTTATTGGCTAATATAAGGAATAACCGGTACTCTAACGCTGTCATGAGCACCTCTTCCCCGTTTTTATAAACCTTTCCTTCCATTGTATTGACTCTGATGCTGCCTATTTCAATGACAGAATTCGTTTGTGATTGCTTTTGGTACCGGCGAAGCACTGATTTGATCCTGGAGATAAGCTCGCGGATTCGAAAAGGTTTTGTTATGTAATCGTCAGCTCCCATATCAAGCCCCATTACAACATTGACCTCATCGTCAACAGCAGTGAGAAAAATAACCGGTATATCACGATGTTTTTTGACTGTTTGGCACAAATCGTAGCCACTGCCATCCGGCAGGGCTAAATCAAACAAGCACAAATCGATCGATTGTAATTGATCCTGCAAGACTTTGGCAGCAGATTCGGCATCATGACATAAAATTGTGGTGAATTGCTCCTGTTGCAATGAATAATCCAGTCCGGAAGCAATTGTTTTATCGTCTTCGACCAATAAAATCTTCAAAATAAATCATCCTTACCAAAATGATGTTTAGAAAAATAATAGCACAATCATCCAGATGGCGAAAACTGGATTCAAGAACTAAAGCACAAAAAAAACTGCCGATCACTCGACAGCCGAAGGATTAATTTTGCGGATCCATTCTATAAAATACGTAATTACAGATAAAGGTTTGTAGTAACGCGATAATAGTGAGTCCGAACAAAACGGAAATGGCAGGGAAATTCAGCAGCAGGACAGCACAAATACCCAACAGAAACAATTGCAGCAGTGTAATCGGTAAATAAGTGAAACCGAGCCGCAGACTCAAAATAAAATAATTCAGCCAAGATAGTTGATAATGGACAAGAACAGGGAAAAGGAACAGCCAGATAACTAAAATTAAAACAGAAAACAAAATGATGATTCCGTATAATGCCATCTTGGCAACAGGGTTTGTGATATATGCAAGTGAAACCCAGTTAAGGTACACCATCACACCAGCAATAACAATCAGCCATCCGGAAATATTGGCGTTCCGGAAATTTTCCTTATAAAACTTTTTATATAGTTCTTGAATTTCCCCCTCTTTGCCGCCATTTTTCAACCAATGACGTATAACCGCATATAAAGCTGCCGTCGCAGGGAAAATCCCGAACAGGAAAGCCCCTTTAACCACATAAAAAAACCAATGAAACTGAAGGATCAACATTTCCCATAACCAGTCCGCAAAAACTAAGACACGCTTCATCAAAACGACCCCTTTATCTTTTTTCTAAGAAAATTCCCGCTTACGACCAGCCAGTCTCAGCTGAGAGACCGGCTGATCGTATGCTTCAGCTTTTAACAGCCCCTTCAGTGATCCCGGCGATGAATTGTTTATTAAAGATCAAAAAGACGATCAAGATCGGGATGGTAGCCATGAAGGTACCGGCAAGCACCATCGGATAGTCGGTCGTATAAGCATCATTCAACGTTCTTAAAGCGATCTGAATGGTATGGGAACTTTTGTCCTTTAGTACGACCAGTGGCCACAAGAAGTCGTTCCAAGCATTCATGAATGTAACGATTCCGAGCGTAGCCAAACCCGGCTTGATTGCCGGCAGGATGATATTCCAGTAAATCCGGAAGTTACTGCAGCCGTCTATCTTTGCGGCTTCGATCAAGTCGTTCGGAATAGAGGAAGTGATATACTGCCTCATCCAGAACACACCGAAGGCATTAACCATTCCCGGCACTATAACCGCTTGAAGAGTATCCACCCAATCCAGCCAAGTGATGATCATAAAAGTAGGAATCAACCCTAACTGCGGAGGAATCATCATTGTCGCCAACAAGAAGATAAAGAAAAATTCTTTCCCTTTAAAGTCGATCTTCGAGAAGGCAAATCCGGCAAGCGAACAAAAGAACAGGACAGAGACCGTAATGGCCGTAGAAATGATGAATGAATTGAACAAGGAACCGAAAAAGTTGATTCTTTCAAATACTTTCATCGCATTTTCTACAAAATTGGAACCAGGTATAAGCGCCGGTGGAATTTTGCTAACTTCGGCGTTCGTATTGGAGCCAATTACAAACATCCAGTAAAAAGGAAAAACTGAGAGTATGGTACTTAACGACAAGAAAATATATAAACCTACCTTTGAAAACTTCTTTTCTCCAACTTCTTTCACCGTTTTCACCCTCCCTTAAGAAGAACTGATTTTTCTGGTAATCAACATATTGATAACTGAGAAAATGATAATAATGAAGAATAGCAGCCATGCAATCGCAGCGGCATAACCGAATGAGAATCTCGTAAACGCCTCTTCATATAAGTACAGGTTCATCGTCAAACCTTGGTTACTGGAACCTCGTCCGAACAACAAAGGCTCGGCAAAGATCTGCATTCCGCCGATTGTAGACAGGATAACCGTAAAAATGATGATAGGACGCATCATCGGTATCGTGATGAACAAAAATTGCTGTCGTTTGGATGCCCCATCGATAGTGGCAGCCTCATATAGATCTTTGGGAATACTCTGCAGGCCTGCCAAATAAATAATCGTATTATAACCGACCCAGCGCCACATGACCATCGCTGAAATGGCAACATGTGTACCTAAATAACTGCCCCCCCAATCGATGCCCTCAAGTCCAACAAGGGAAAGGAGATAGTTAAGGACACCGTATCTTGTTCCGAAAATTGCTGAAAATACGATCGCCACGGCGACAACCGAAGTTATGTTCGGCATAAAGATTCCTAAACGGAACATGCCTTTCCCCTTTAGAAAAGCCTGATTCAAAAGAAAGGCCAGAATCAAGGCCACTAACAATTGAGGCAATGTAGACATGATCCATATACTGAACGTATTTCCGACGGCTTTCCAAAACAATTGGTCGTTCGTGAACAGTGCTATATAGTTTTCAAACCCGATGAATTCTTTTGTGCCTAATATATCCCACCTGTGAAACGATAAATAGGCAGTGAATATAAGCGGAAACACTCCAAAAATACCAAACAGGATGAAAAATGGAGATATAAAAACGTAACCGGCAATACTGTCTTTGGCTTTGATGCCCATTTTCCGTCTTTTCTTCTTTGGATTTGGCTCCTTTTCCGGTTGTGATTGTTCGTCATTTCTCACTTTTAATGCTTCTGCACTCATTTGATAACCTCCTCTTCAACTCAAAGTCCATTTTATTAAGAAAAAAAGAAGCTGCCGGAAAATAAACAGCTTCTTCTTCCGTTTTCAAACTAGGTCTATATTGTTCCGGTTAACGTGATGTCTGTCGATCGATTTCCTTCATTGCCTCATCCCATGCTTTGTCAGGATCGACCCCGTTATCTGAAATAGATGCAAGCGCATCTCCCATGATTGTGTTGATGGTGCTTGTGTCAGGGGATCTGTAAACATACTCGACACGCTCTGCAGCTTCAGCGAACATGCTTCCCAAATCATCACGAGTGAAGAATTCGTCAGAGTAAGATTGTAATTCTTCGTCTTGATAGACTTCCGGAGTTGAAGGGAAGTTACCTTTTTCTTTAAAAATATCAAGCTGGTTTTCCGGTGACATCAACCAAGAGATGAAATCGTATGCTTCCTGTGGTTTGTCACTTTGTTTCGGCACTGACAACAATGACCCGCCCCAGTTCCCAGATGCTTCTGGAATTTGGGCTACGTTCCAAAGTCCGGAAGTGTCCGGTCCATTATCCTTGATTTGTTGAAGCATCCAAGGTGGAAGAAAAACTGTCGCTATATCGCCATTGGCAATTGCTGCGCCCCATTCTGTTTCTTCCCTTTCGATATTGGCTTGAATGTCAGTCGCTCCCACAGTGAGATCCCAAGCTTTCGCAATTTGCTCACTTTCTTCTATGATTAGTTCGCCATTTTCATCAAAGTACTGTTCAGTGGCTTGTTCTCTGATAACTGTAAACAAATCAGAGGACAGGTTGAACATATAGCTGCCTGTTGCCTCTTTTAATTGTCGTCCAGCTTCAATGTAGTCTTCCCAAGTAGCGAACGCAGCGTCAACTTCTTCAGGTTCAGTAGGAAGGCCGGCTTCTTCAAAAAGATCGGTACGATAGGCCATCGCCATCGGACCTACGTCTGTCGGCACTCCGAGAACAAACGAACCGTCGACAGAAGAAGCTTCTCTCCATCTCCATTCCAAATAGTCGTCTTTAATGTCTTCCGCACCATAATCATTCAGGTTGTAGAATTGGTCTTGGTTCTCCTTTAACCTTTCGATGAATGCGGATTCAATAACAGCTATATCAGGTGCCCCTGAACCGGCACCAAGAGCAGTAATCAAATTTTGGTGGTGATTGTTATAGTCTGCTTCCTGTACTTCAATTTTGACATTCGGATTTTCCTCCATATACTGTTCGATCTTGGAATCCAATCCCATACCGGGAAATGCCCACATGGTCAACGTAACGTCACCATCTCCCCCTCCACCGCTTTTCCCACTGGATTCATCTGAAGAACAAGCCATAAGTCCAAGCAAAACCATTAATCCAGCAACAAGCAAACCAATCTTTTTAACCACTACCATCGACCTCCCACTTTTATTTAATTTTTTCAGACTTATGTACTATGTCTTAAAGGACCAGGCTGGTATATTACTGCTTGGACAACATATGGATAATGCAGAATATGGCCTCGAAAACATAAAAACCAAGTCTGGTGTTAACGCTTTCATTTTTAGTTGATAGCGCTTTCATAGATTATACCAACGCCTATATTAGTATGTCTAGTGCCTAAACAAATATTTTTGAAATATTTTCCTATCATTTTACAAAAAGGTACGCAAACCTTCCCATTTTATCTTCCAGGGTCCATCCTCGGGAAATCCGGGATTCTCCCTCTCATCGGCATCCCGCCAGCCGCAGGCCATCATGGACACCGCTGCCAAAAGACCTCCATTCCCTGGCAAGTAGGCTGTAAGACTTGGATTCTGATAGTTATGGCCGTTTGCAAGATACCTGTTCTTAGTGACATCCATTAGCAGAAAATCAACGGCGAGTTTCGTTTCTCCGATCCTGGCAGCAGTCATTGCACACATCGGAAAGTCCCAACCCCAGGCTGATTCCCATTGCCATTCTGCCCACACTCGTTCCAGCGTGGTTTTCATAATACCGGAATCGACCAGATGCCCTGGGAGCATTCCCATCGCGGCCACCATCGAAGGATGATCGTGATTATATTTTTCAAAGGTATCAGGGCAGTTTTCATGCGCAAGGTAAATACCGTCAGCGTGGGCCGGCAGTGTCATTGAATCCAAAACTTCTCTCCATTTTGGGTTTGCTGGTTCGTTCAGACGCTCCATCCATTCAACCGCAACGTTTAATCCAAAGTTCCAGTATTCCAGTTCAAAAGCGGGATTCCGTACATTATCCGGACTGTGGCATTCTTGAGCCGGAATCAAAGGCGGACCAAGCACATAAGCTTGTTTTCCTTCATCCCATTCTGCGTAAGAAACCATGAAATCGGCTGTCTCCCTTACCACATCACGCCATTTCTTCAATGTTTCCGTAGTCGGTTGGGACTGATACGACAGTTCAGCAAAACTGAGCGGGTGCGGCTGCTGCCAGATAAGTACAGGAGCTATTTCAGACGGTGTTTGCTTTCCATCGGGACCTGTCATTTTTGGCCAGCGGGCCCCCTGATAGCCTTGAGATCCGGCCAGTTCCTTTGCAATAGACAGATGGTTTATATACCATTCCATACTGTCCTCAATAAGGTGTTCTCTACCCCAGAGAAAGAAATGGGCTGCATGCCACCAATGCATTTCCAAATGGAATTTGCCGAACCAGCTATTGTACATCAATCCTGTTTCCTGCGGGGGAAGGGAACCACTCCCATGCACAGCTGTTAAATATTGTGATAACACCACCCTTCTTTCCAACTCGTGAGCCCTCTGATCAGTACTTTCCGAAAAATCGATCACCCCTCCGCTCTTCCAGAAATCACTCCAGTATTGCCTGCTCTTCCGGCTCGTAACTTCGAAAGAATCGATAATCACTTCATTATGCGAGAAACCGATACTGAATCGAAGTGTTTCTTTCTTATGGTCAGGAAAAAGAATAAACTCGTGCATTCCTGCTTGTTCGATTCTTCCAGAGGTTGTATGCCAGCTCACCTCATACCAGTCCTCATCAAGCCGCCTTGTTATCAAAGCACGATGTTCACTTTCCTTCTTCAATATCGATGAATGTCCATCTTCATTGGACCAGTCAGGAAAAATCGCTTCTTCCCATTTGCGTGAATTCATGTCTCCGGACGGGAAGCGGAGAAGGACTTGCAGCTGGTCGGCCTTCATTAAATCTGAAGTTACGCTCACTGCAATCTGATTTCGTTCTGGATGGCAGACTGTCTGGACCGACACTCGGGATCCTTCAAGAATGAACTCACTATGTAAAATTCCTTCCCATAGATTTAGTGTTTGATAAACTTGCTCTAAATCAGCAAGGCCTGCCTCCCCACCATTTTCTTTGAACAGCCTGAAAGAAATTTGTCCCAGCTGGAGTCTATGCGGATTCTGCCTCAACCAATGGTATGCATCTTCCTTTCCTTGCGGATATAATGGATATTGAACCTGCCTTCCCTGGACAGAAAACGACTGCAATTCTAAATCGTTCTGTTCATATTTGCCGGAGTGACCGCTGTAATGCCATCCCCATTGGGACTGAGTGCCGAGCGGGACATCGTAATCCTTCGCAAACGTTTGAAGACCGGTGATATCGGCAGTAAATGAAAATTCTCCATTACCCACCGACAGTGGCGACAAGGGATCTGCTTTTGTCAAAGCCGGATGGTGTCTTGATACTACTTTCTTCCTATCAATCATTTTTCCCACCTCCTGTTGACGAAAAATCGGGAGTATTTTACTACAACCATACTATTCGAGATTCTCCAGTTTAATCCTGCTTTTAATTTCTTCACAAAATGAAAAAGCCAACCTGTAACAGCTGGCTTTCTATCATTGATCCGACTCCCGAAAAGCCTTTTCCGTTCCAACTAAACCTATTAATGTCGAATGCTCAGTGCCATCATCTGCCTGGCAGGAACTCAAATAAACAATCGGACCGCGCAGGGAAATATAATCACATTGAAAGGTTCCGACAGGGGTTTGCTGATATCCTTCATAATTATTTTCAAACGTGATTTGCTTCCCATCATAAGAAATGGAGTTCTTATGATGACTGCCGCCAGGTTCGAAGATGGATATGTCTACATTGGCTTTTTCTTCCGACTCGACCTTATCCAGCAGCTCCACCACTTTTTCCGCATGCTGAACCTCTAATGCGCCCTGAACGATTTGGTCAAAACTGCTTGCTTCATGTTCTACGATCACATCTCCGTTCTGTTCGGCGTCATCGATGGTATAGGTTTCCTTTGAACCTGCATCAGAACAGCCTGCAACAACCCATAGACCGACAACTATAAACCATATAACTCTTCTCATGGTTCCCCCCTCTTTTGTCTCACTTATCCATTAATACCCTTGTGGCTTACTTCTTTTCGAAGCATCCTTATTCCTTCTTTATCCATAAAAAGGATATTCTATCTCTAAGCATTGTATTCCATCAGCCAGCAGTCATGATATTCCCCCTCGTGATATTCATGCTCCGGCAGGATTTTGACTTTTTCGAATCCACACTTCTCGTAACAGTTGACAGCGCGTCGATTGGTTACACGAGGATCTAGAGTTATTTTTTGTGCATACTTTCGAGAGATAAGAAAATGAACCATCGTACCGACAAGTAATTGACCGATACCCTTGTCCCAGTAATCCGTTTCGCCGATAAATTGATCCATTCCATAAATAATTTCTTCATTCCCACAGCCATATTTTTTCCTAGTCGCCATGTCCAGCTGGTAAAATTGCACGTAGCCTATTTTCTCGCCGCCATATTCGATAATCCCTCTTGTTGTATCGTCCTTGCCTGAATAAAATTTCTCGTTCACCTTCGACAAATCATGAGGATTGTCCCTTCCTTCATAGAATGCAAGTAAAACGGGATTAGAAAGCCACTTCACCAATAGATCCCTGTCCTTCCTTGTCAACAGTCGGATAGTCAAGCCTCCATCTTGAATGAACATGCGGCAATCCTCCCTTTCATTACCTTCATCCTTTAAAGTTCTGTCCCACAATCTCAATAACCTGCAAAAAGGTTCATTTTCAATCACATCGATGGAGTCAACATGGCTGCACAAGTTTCTCTAATATGAAAAAAAACCCCGCCATACTGACGAGGTTTCTGATACTGCTTACCCTTTATATGCGGTCTGCCGGCATGCCGTTACTCTTGTTTAGAAACTCATTTTTAAGAATACTCATTCTTAAACGGTCTACAAACAACCCGTTTCTCAGTCTGTCTTGTCTTAAGATTCCTTCTTCTACATAACCCATCCTTCTATAAGAATTGATGGCCTTTTCATTGTCCACTTCCACCCTGAGCCAGACTTTGTTAAGTTGTAATTGATTGAAACCCCATTGAAGCATTTCTTTCATTGCAGATAATCCATAACCCTTACCCCAGTAACTCTTTTCCCCTATTGCCAGGCCCAGCTCAGCGTGCTTGTTCAATCGATCGATATTTTTCAAGTCAATCCAGCCGATATGTATTCCATTATCTGTGATAATAGCTTTTTGTTCATAGCCGTTTGTTTTGTCCATGCACATCTGAATCCACTTTTTGGTTTCGTTTCTGCTGAAAGGGGGATATTTATCAGGCATATTTAAATGCTTTGTAACTTCTCGATCAAGACACCATTGATAACGGTCTTCTACATCTTCAAGAGTCAATTCCCTCAGCATGACTTTCGGAAGCCGGGTTGCTGTCATTCACCGTTTCCCTCCTGCATTTTCGTATAAAATGGATGAATGCCCGAACGGCAATAATTATTCATTCTGTAATAGACTTACGTCCGGTTTCATCAAAGCTTCAAACTCATTCGTCCTTAAAGGAACCGAGTAAAAATATGTAATAATTATATTCTACTACAAATGTGTCTTCTGGCCTACTATTTACTGTAGACAATCCAGACGGGCAACAGTGGTTGACCTCCTGGGGAGCCGTGAATGTTCCTCTTTCCCTATCTTGGCTCAACGCTTCCCCGATAATTAAAACATTGGCCGATTCAACAATTGGGAGCTTGCTGGGTTCGGATTCTTACCGATATCTATCTTTTCTCCATTCACCTATGGATATTCTCTTGTCCTCAAATCTAACAAACTATATCTCTAAAACTAATGGAAAGAACTATAATATTTAAAAATGGATCATGTAACTGAATGAGCTGTTTTTAGATATTATTGTTCTTCTGCGTTAGAAATAAAACAATGGTATACAGACGGGCACCCCCGAGTACTATCTTAAAATGAGTCCAATTAACTTTGTGATTAGGTTTGGTCTTATAAAGACAAAGGAGTGTACTATTTGTTTTTACGTGAAATAAAAAATCTTCAAGTTGTCAGTCAGCTTTCATTGAAGCATGTGGAGGACCGCCTTTTCATCACAGCTGATTTCCCGAGCGATTTCCTGCAGGAAAACCAGCTTTACCAACCCTACTTATATGTAACGCTGTATGCGCGGGGAGGAGCATTGATCAAAATTATCGATGAAGAAACCATTCAATCTTATTCTCTCACCAAAAAAAATATTTCACGGAAGGTCTACCATCAAATTGTCGAATATGCTTTGTTACACTCCCCTCAATTCAGACACCTGTTTCGTTAGCATGTTTTTTATTTATTGTAATTTTCTCCAAACGACATCTGTAGTGCAGCAGCAGGGCAAGAGGAAGAAATGGTGAATGGCAGAATACAGCCGTGGAGGCTCCGCTGTATTCTATATTCGTTTGACTTGTTTCTGCTTCCCTATGCGCCGGTTTTGCGGGTTCTGCTTTTTCCTGAGATAACAACATAAATTTCTCCTATTTTCATACCCAGGAATTCATTAATCGTTCAAAACAAAATATTCTTTAATCGCTCCAATCACTGTCACGAATATGAACGCTCCGACCAGCACAGGTATAAGTGGAAAGCCGGCCAATTCAGGCCCCCAAGAACCAAGGAGGAAAGAACCAAACCATGTTCCCGCATAACCGGCAACCAATGCCCCGGCCCAACTGCCGGGCATATCATATGGAGAGATTGTGTCTGCAATTGTTCCTATCGCCCAGGCGATCGCAATGGTAAGCAGGAATAATAAAAGGTCCATTATACAAACCCTTTTTGCTAGTTTATGCCGGACTGGGATGTGGGGTTCTACTAAAGGCTTTCACACTAGGAGGAAATTACTTTTACAAACATCCCCTTCTTGAATTTTTCATGTGCGTCTTTATTTAATTCCGTTATTCGTTCGGAAACTTCTGAGGCACGGACGAGTTCATTGCCCACTAAAACAGAAGGATCGATCATCCGCACCTTGCTTTTTCGGTGCAAATCATAATCTGCTCCATCTTCTTTCACTATCACGTTCGGGTTAAGTCTTCGTAATCCATTGTTTATTTCCTTATCGTTCGTCGATGCTAATTTCCGAATCAGTGCTTCATCTTCTCCTAGAAAGTCACCCTGTTTGACAACCCCTTTCTCCAGAGATAATCGTAATACACCTGCCAACGTATCGTTCGCATATACATTGAGTGGATCCATAAAGAAATCAATCACTTCTTTATAATAAGTTTCCGCAAACCACTCTGCGGTTTCTATGCTGTCAGGATACATTTTTCCTTCTCTTACAACTAATCGGTCCAGAAAAGCCTGAGCCTCCTCCCTAGTAATTTGTCCGTATTCCAACAAATCACGCAGCGTATAATCCACCCTGTCTGCACACAATTCCGGTGCTGGCTGCTCAAGCAGCGTCCATTTTGCATCATCTGCCAATATTTCTTTATAGGTATAATCGTACTTTTCCAAAATAGCAGGTATTTCTGAGTTCTCAACAATAGAATGGTAGATGGTTTCATGGTAATCTTCCTTTTCGTTGTCGAAAACAAAATCAATGACATGGGAAAACGCTGTATGCGAAATGTCATGTAAAAGCCCTGCAATCTGCTCCTCTAACCGTCCACCTAATTTCCGGATCAAAAGCATTACTCCGATAGAGTGTTCGTACCGGGTTACATTCCACTGTTTATTGACCAGATAACTTGCACCACCCTGATGGACTCCCTTCAATCTTTGGACAGGGGTACTTACTATTAAATCCTCCAGCACTTTTTCGACTTCGAATTCTCCGTATAGTCTATCTTTTATAAACATGCCATTCTCCTTTTCGTTTGCAATTCGATAACAGTATCCATCATATCTTTCAGAATGATTTTTATAAAGCCATGCCAGACAAGCAGGTTTCTTCTTTCCCTCTCTTTATATGTTGGAATTACAGTTTATTAACTTGATAGATTGTTTGTATTATAATAAAATTAAAGCGCTTACTATTATTTGTCTGAAAGGGGAAGAATATGGCTAAAATCGCAAAACCAAACCAACCAATTGTGGAACATATTTATACAGCAGATCCATCTGCACATGTATTTGAGGGCAAGATTTACATATACCCTTCACATGACTTGGATGTCGATGTACCTTCCAATGATAACGGTGACCAGTATGGAATGGAAGATTATCACGTTTTATCCTTGGAAGATTTTCAGTCACCTGTTACGGACCATGGGGAAGCGCTTCACTTGAAAGATGTCCCTTGGGTGAAACAGCAAATGTGGGCTCCTGATGCGGCATATAAAAACAATACCTATTATTTGTTTTTCCCTGCCAAAGACAAGGATGAAATCTTCCGCCTCGGAGTTGCCACAAGCTCAAATCCGGCAGGACCTTTCACGCCTCAGGAAAGCTATATACCAGGAAGCTTCAGTATCGATCCTGCTGTGTTGGTAGACGATGATGACAGAGCCTATGTGTATTTCGGCGGACTTTGGGGAGGACAGCTGGAAAAATGGCAGACGGGAGAATTCGACCCAGATGCGGAAGGCCCGGCAGGTTCAGAACCGGCTTTAGGCCCGATTGTCGCTGAATTGAGCGATGACATGTTGTCTTTCAAAAGTGAACCGCAGGAAATCTCCATTGTCGACGAGGACGGCAATCCTATTCTCGCAGAGGACGAAGACAGAAGATTCTTCGAGGGTGCCTGGGTCCATAAATATAACGGTTTATATTACCTGTCTTATTCTACCGGTACGACACATTATATTGTCTATGCGGTAAGTGACAAGCCACAGGGGCCATTTGTCTATAAAGGCAGAATCCTTGAGCCAGTGGTCGGCTGGACAACCCATCACTCGATTGTACAGTTTCAAGACAAGTGGTACTTGTTTTACCATGACAGTTCGTTGTCAGGCGGCGTAAACCAAAAGAGAAGTGTTAAATATACGGAAATCAAGTATAACGAAGATGGAACCATCCAAACCATCGACCCGTACAGCGAATCATAAAGTGAAACGAGCGGAAGGGTCTGAGACCCTTCTACAGATGGTACAGAGGAAACCACCAAAGGCAAAAAAAAGTGCCTGCGTTCAACGCGAGGCACTTTTTCTGTGTCTATCAACCTTGTTCTGCCAATCCCTCGTCTTTCAGAAAAGCCGAAATTTGTTCGAAGGCATTTTCCTCATCTCGACCGTTGATGGTCAATTTAAAGGCAGCTCCTCTTTCAAGCCCCAGAGACATGACGCCCATGATCGACTTTACATTAACAAGCTTGTTCTCATATTCCAGTTTGATGTCCGAAACAAACCTATTCGCATATTGAATTAATGTTGTGGCTGGTCGGGCATGAATTCCCAATGGATCGATAACTGTAAATGTCTTTTCTACCATTTTTGCTTACTCCTCTATCGATGTTTTCCTGTTTAGTATAAACTAAAAAGGAATGATTCTTAAGTGAAGCGTCTCACATCAACTCATTTATTGTCTATTTTTGGAGTTTCCTGTAAAGTAAAAAGATATTTAGGTTAACAAAACGTAAAAAGGGTGGATAGCAGTGAATTCGTTTCATGGGTTTCATACTTATCTTAAAAATAATGCCAATTCTCTGGCTCACGAGATTGTCGAGACTGTAATGGGAATAATGGACCTGAACATCCCTGCATGGGAACAGGAACAAGCGGTTGAGATGTACGTAGAGTTTCTCGGCTACCTTGGTGAATCATTAGGATCGGAAAAAAACAGGGAAGTTCCTGATTCTCTGATTGAGTGGAGTAAGAAGAATGCAGCGATGCAAGTATCTTCTGAAGGAAAAATTTCCGAGATTGCTGTCCGGTACCCTCCTACAAGGGAAGTTTTCAGTGATATATTCACCAGGATCAGTTCAGAACTCGGAATGTCGATTCATGAGAACGCACTTGTTATAAAACGCGTGAACAAACTGTTGGACATTAGTTTGAATGAAACAATCTATGCATTTGAACGACTTTCTGACAAATATAAAGAGAAAACCAAGAAAGAACTTGCCGAATTATCAGCACCATTGGTACCTGTCAAAGACGATGTCGTCGTTCTTCCATTCATCGGCGAAATTGACGCCTACAGGGCAAATCACATCATGGAAAATGTAGTTCCGCAAATTGCTGAACTGGAAATCGACTATGTAATCGCAGACTTTTCCGGGATTTTGACGATCAATGCAGATACGGCTCAATCTCTTCATCAAATCGGCAGCATGACTAAATTGATGGGTGTCCAAGTTATCACCACCGGCTTGCGGCCCCAACTCGTTCAGACGGTGGTCAACAACAGTATTGAATTTAAGACAATAAAGGCCTTCGCCACCGTTAAACAGGCTTTGGACAGCATAGAGCAAGATACATAATAAGACCCAAGACCCGTTTTTTGGCGGGATTTGGGTCTTAAACCTCACATTAAGTCATGAACCGATTCTTCAAGGTAAAGCCAGTGATAATAACCTACTTCTTCGTCTGTCATCTTTTTCACTTGATCTTGTTGGAAGGAAGCTAAATCACATAGTTCTTCTTCAAAGTTGGTTCTTAATGCTTGGCTCATTTTTAACAATCCCCTTTGGCAAAAAGATTAACGGAACAACCGTTTTAATTTTATAGTTTATATATATCTCTATTTGAGATAAATAAGCTATCATTTTGAGATAGGTTGTTCCGACTTTTATGCTATAGTGATATGTGACATATTCTCCCAACATACCCAAAGGAGTTTGTTGAATATGCCGAAACATGCTCCCATTAAGGGGAGGAATGCTTCGGCTTCCTTGGTGTTGCAAAATTCCCCGGCCCACTTTTGGAAGGAACAAGTTACCTGATCTGCCGCGGTGCGCACATGCGCTTAAATGGCAATAACTATAGCTGTTTTATTTTGTAACGATCAACATCTTTATTTATTTGGGAGGAATCCAGGCAATCACAGTTTTCTTCCCCGCATGGAACAAACTTCAATAGATATGGCCTTACATGTAGGGGCTGCCGGAAACGGTTGCTTGCAAAGTACCCGTCATTGTTGTCATACTGGTTTACTACTAGACGTTGGAAGGTTTCATCGCCGTCATCTTCTGCTTTCTCTACATGGGTGAAGAATTTGGGCGAAGCGAAAGCACTGCTTGACAGTTCGCCGATGAATAGAATTTTGGCATTGAACAAATAATGAAGAGCCTTTGCAGCATCATAGGAAGGGCAATAGTATGAATTGGCCGGAGGCGGTGCTCCCATGATGAAGAGTCTTGGCGGAATGTCCCCGACGGCCCCAAAACGGATGGCCGTTTCATATGCCGTTTCTTTTACCACGCCAACAGGCTTTCTTTCCCAGTTCCTGTTAACCTCATCTTCATATCCATAATCTGCGAACAAAAGCGAATCAGAAATGTTGCGGTTCCACTCCAGCCCGAGCCCAAGCCCTAACGCGCCATTGCCGGCAAAGACTTCGACGACTTGTTTTAAAGGAATCTCTTTGTTTTTCAGATAAGACCTTAGTCCTTCGATGAATCCTGACGTCAAATTGACGTATGATTGGCCCGTCATATTATCTCCTCCGATAGTCGGTTTCTGTTTATATTATAGTTCGATAAAAGATACCAATCCCCTCTTCGATTCAAGCAGAAAAATGTACAAAGATACGATTGTTTACTAAGATGGTGTTTATCTTGATTAGGGAGGAAACAGACAGCATGAGCAAAAACAATAATGCATTATTATCCACTTATACATTTGCTAATGGCGTCGAATTGAAAAATCGAATCGTCATGGCACCAATGACCAACTTCTCATCGAACGATGACGGAACGATCACCGAAGCAGAGGCCGCCTATTATGCAAGGCGTTCAAGCGGTGCGAGTATGGTGATTACCGCCTGTACATATGTAACGCCGAACGGTAAAGGCTTTCCTGGTGAGTTCGGTGCAGATTCTGACGACATGATTCCAAGCCTAAGCAAATTGGCTAAAGCAATCAAGGACCAAGGCGCCAAAGCTGTTCTGCAAATCTTTCACGGCGGCCGAATGTGCCCGCCAGACCTTGTTCCAGGAAAAGAAGTAGTCAGTGCAAGTGACGTTCCTGCAGAAGGTGAAGGCAATCCAGTACCAAAATCTTTGTCTGAATCTGAAATCGAAGAGATTATCGATGCGTTCGGTGAAACAACACGCCGGGCTATAACTGCAGGTTTTGACGGAGTGGAAATTCACGGTGCCAACGGATACTTGATCCAGCAATTCTTTTCACCTCATTCCAACCGTCGTGAAGACCGGTTCGGAGGCAGTTTGGAGAAACGGATGGCGTTTCCATTGGCGGTTGTCGACAAAGTAAAAAGCGTTGCTGCGGAACATGCGGATTCTTCATTCCTCATTGGTTACCGGTTTTCTCCGGAAGAGCCGGAAACACCAGGTATCACAATGGATGAAACGCTTGCTCTCATAGATGTACTTTCAGACAAAGGTTTGGATTATCTGCACGTTTCTTTGATGGAGTTCGCTTCTACTCCAAGACGTGGTGTGGATGATTTGAACAAGACACGGATTGATCACCTACAAGAAACGATCGATAACAGGGTCCCATTAATCGGTGTAGGCTCCATTTATACTGCTGAAGATGCACGTCATGCACTTGAATCCGGTGTGCCGCTGCTGGCATTGGGCCGCGAGTTAATTATTGATCCTGACTGGGTGCAAAAAGTCGCTGAAGGAAAAGAAGATGAGATTATAACTGAGCTCGACAAGGACAAACAGGAGCAGCTGGTCGTACCGGATCCATTGTGGAATATTATCACTACTACCCCCGGGTGGTTTCCAGGCGTTTAAATTACTTGTGATAAATCAAACCCCCACCGCCAATCAAAAATTGGCGGTGGGGGTTTTTAACATCTATCGAGTTTGGTTATTAAAGTAGTTGTTAGCAAACAATACTATGCTGGATATTGCGGAGAACACCTATGCTTCTTCCAACGTTTCAACTACTTTTCTTGCCGTACTGCCGCTTGATTGTGGATTCTGACCGGTGACCAAATTCCCGTCTCGGACAGAGTAGTCAGACCAATTGGCTCCAGCCTCAAATAATGCGCCTTTTTCACGCAGTTTCGTTTCAAGCAAGAAAGGCATATGCTGGTCCAATTCCATTTCTCTTTCTTCATCATCTGTAAAAGCTGAAACTTTCTTCCCTTTGACTAATGGAGTTCCATCCTTGTATGTCACATTTACCAAGCCGGCAGGACCGTGACAGACAGAACCGATTACCCGTTCATCTTCTGCAAATTGCTGTAATACATAAAGCAGCGTTTCATTGTCAGGGAAATCGAACATTGTTCCATGCCCGCCGGGAAGGAATATAGCATCAAAGCCGTCAGCATCCTGCTTCGTAAGTTTTTCCGTGTTCTTCAGTTCGGCTTCCGCTTGTTTCCATTCCGGTTTTTCCTCGATACTGCTAGGATCTAATGCTACTTCTCCGCCTGCGATGCTGGTCACTTTCACATCGTATCCCTTTTCTTTAAAAATTAAATAAGGCACCGCAAATTCTTCCAGCCAGAGACCTGTTTTATGATCATCTGTGATTGTTGTATGGTTGGTTACCACCATCAGCACTTTTTTTGACATCTTATTTCCTCCCTTTTTTCTTTTCGTTCATCTTGTATTATTAACCCTGTTTCTCGTTTTTACTTAGGAAAACTAACCTGATACTGTCGAGGTATCTCTGTTTCTTTTTTCAGTTTGGCGGCAGCTTCCAATGTCCAGTATGGATTCCGCAGCATGCCTCTTCCTACTGCTACAAGATCGGCATCTTCATTCCCGATCACGGAATTCGCCAAAGCAGGCTCGTCCAGCCTCCCGACTGCTATTACCGGAACATTCAATGCTTGTTTGATTTCTCTCGCCAATGGTACTTGATAGGCGACATGTGTACCCGGCCGGCCGTGCGCAGCAATCGGACCTTCTCCGCCTGCGCTGACATGGAACATGTCGACGCCTGCATCCTTGTACACTTTCGAGAATTCGATACTTTCTTCGATCCCGTATCCTCCGTCGACATACTCTTTTCCGGATATACGCATGATCAGCGGCATATCTTCCGGCATCACACTTTTCGCTGCTTCTACCACTTCTTTGCCGAATTTTGTTAGATCTTGTCCATACTCATCGGTCCTTTTATTTGTATATGCAGACTGAAATTCATGAATAAGGTAGCCGTGAGCACCATGAAGTTCGATGGCATCCACACCGGCTTTGACAGCACGTTCCACAGCTGATTGGAACTTTTCTACCATATCTTTGATTTCCGCAGTCGAAAGCTCCCGAGGTGTTTTGGAATTTTCGTCAAATGGAATAGCTGAAGGTGCAACAGGCTCGTCAGCATCTTCCGCCTTTCTCCCAGCATGAGCGATTTGGATACCGACTTTTGCGCCATGTTGATGACAGGCTTCCACGATTCTTGCCAATGCCGGAATCTGTTCATCTGACCAAAGACCTAAATCATAATCGGTGATCCGTCCATCGGGTTCTACATCTGTCATTTCGATGATGACGAAACTAGCTCCACCAATTGCCCGGCTCACATAATGTATGTAATGCCAATCGGTGGCGATGCCGTCTTTGTTTGTTACAGAATACTGGCACATCGGCGGCATAACGACACGATTTTTCAGTTCCAGCCCTTTTATTTTGAAAGGCGTAAATAAATGATCCATATACAATTCCCTTCTTTCCGAAAAAATTTTTCCCTGTACATGATATAATGTCGGTCTATTCGAATATTATTAATTGCATGCACATGCATACAATAGACGATTGGAAATAGAATCGTCAATCAATTAAACTTCAACTCCCCTTCAACAAAAAAACTCCCCAGCAAAATGTGCTGAAAGGAGCTGTTTTCATTGACTTGTATGTTTTGTTTCTGCCAGAAATAAACGGGCTAAACTTTCCTTCACATCCTCGCGATCGAGGGCAGATTCGAGCTGCTGATGAAAAGTGATGGTTGCTTTTTCCAGTTTACTTTCCCCTATTCCGGTGATTGAAGTGTAAATATTTCTACGGTCATCCTGACAGATTTCCCTCTGCAAGGCGCCACAGCCTTTTGCTTCGAATCTGGAAACCAATCTTGACATGGCACTCTGACTCAAACCCACCATTGACTGCAATTGCTGTAACCTTAATTTCTTATCAGGAGATTCATGTAAAAAAAGAAGGACATAAAATTCTTTCAACGACAAATCATGTTCCTGCTGCAACCTTGCTTCTAGTTCATTGGAAATCCTGCCGTAGGCATCCGTTAAAGAAAGCCAGCCAGAAATAAGACTGCTGTTCCTATCATGTTCTATTATCATCACCGCCTATACCAGATACTAGCATTATTATAACTTATAGTGGGCAATTTTCATATATCAGCAGGATTCTACCATTATGCAAACATCACTGTTCCTCAGCCGTAGAGTGATGTTTCAAATTCGGCAGAAAACCGCCTATTACAGCACCGGCTAAAGCTGGCAATGTCCAGCCAAGCCCCATACTGTATAGAGGCAGATAATCAAGATAGAATGCACTTACGGTTTCAAACAAAGTTATGGTCGCTTCCGGCAAACTGCCAGTTAAGGCATTGTAACCATCCACTACACAGACGAAAAAGGTCAGCAGCATAGACATCGCATAGACACCTTTCCGGTTTCCGAATAATGGGGAAATAAGACCCAACACAATTAGAACGATCGCCAGTGGATACAAAAACATCAAGACGGGTACTGCAAATTGAATGATATTCGTTAGACCGAAGTTTGCTATCGCAAACGAAACGAGACATAAAAAAAGCACAAATGTTTTATAGCTCACTTTCGGAAAAACTTCATGAAAGAATTCACTGCAGGAGGTAATTAGCCCGATGCTTGTTTTAAGACAGGCCAATACGATGATGACAGCCAGTAACACAGCACCGAATGGTCCAAAATAGTTTTGGGCAACAGCAGCAAAAATCTGTCCTCCATTTTCAAATTTACCGACTGCAGATACACTCGAGGCCCCCATATAGGTGATCAGGCCATAGATCAATGTCATCAGGCCCATGGCGAACACCCCTGATTTCCATGTTGCCTTGGCAATTGCCTTCGTTTCTGTAATACCCTGTCCTTTAATAGCATTGATGACGACAATCCCGAAGGCAAGCGACGCTAAAGCATCCATCGTATTATAGCCTTCTTTAAAGCCTGTCATAAAGGCAAAGCGACTATAATCACCCACCGGACTGCCGAATGAACCCATCGGTTTTATGATAGTAACGACAATTAAAATAAATAAGAACAGTAAAAAGGCCGGTGTAAGATACTTGCCGATATAATCCATGATTTTCGCCGGGTTCCGGGAAAAATAGTAAACAATAACAAAAAACAAAAAGCTGAAAACACCAAGTAATAGGCTGGCTTGGTCAGGATTGATGAATGGGCTGAAACCAACTTCGAATGGTACAGTTGCTGTACGCGGAATAGCGAAGAATGGGCCGATTGTTAAGTAAAGCATCATGGAAAAAATGATTCCGAACACGGGATGAACCCTGTCAGCCAATTCCCGCAAACCGTTGCTCCCCGATAAGCCGATCGCTAAAATCCCCATAAACGGCAAGCCGATCGTCGTTATTAAAAAGCCGATCAGGGCCGGCCAAAACTGGGTCCCAGCCATCTGTCCCAATTGAATCGGAAAAATCAAGTTCCCTGCCCCGAAATACATTCCGAACAGCATGGTACCAATGATGGCATAGGTAGAAAATGGTATTTTGCTTTGCATATACATTGTCCCTTCTAGATGTGATATATTGTGTGTCCATTTACGACAATAGAAATAATCATAACAAGATATACAAAAAGGCACAATATATTTTTAATTTTAAAAAGTCGGACAAATGTAGATTCCAAAGAATGAATTCCACTCTATAAGTCAGCGTCAACCATTCCAATTGCTTTTTTCTCGAAATTTTCTTCCCTTCCCATGATTATTACTTATCTGTCAGAAACCTTGTCCCTCTAGGCGCAAAAGGGACTAAGAATTTCCCCGATATCAGTTTTGGATGATAAAGCAATAATTCATCTCAAATTGATATTTTATTTATCTCTAAATGAGATATATAGTAAATATAAGAAATGAAAGCGGTTAACCGCTCATCACTTTTTTTACAAAGGGGATTGTTAATATGAGCCAAACACTAAGAAACGACCTAATGAACGATTTACGGAATCTAGCTTTCCTTAATGAAGAAAAGGTTAACAACATGACAGATTCAGAAGTGGAATATTACCACTGGCTCTATTTAGAAGAAGAATCCGTATATAACTTAATGTAAAATAAATAAGGAAGGGTCTGACTCCGGTGAACGAGCCAGACCTTTTTTCTTGTTAAAATATTTTTCTGTCCATCAACTCTTCAGCACTTGAAACTATATCTTCCATTAAAGCTTTTACTGTTTGAGCTTTGGCAAGTCTTGGACTCTGACCAGACCAAAGCGACATAAACTCCTTCTTGTTTTGCCTTGAAGATGCTGCACGAAGCCCTTTCGTCAGCGCATTCTGAACAGGAAATCCAGGCCAGGAAACTTTCATCCGGTGCATGTCTGTAATGAATTCGTTAACAATACCTCTTGCCCACTTACCCGAGAATGCCTTGGTCAGAACGGTATCATCCTCCCGAGCATGAAGGACTGCATTTTTGTGGAGAGGGTGTGCTCCGCTTTCAAGACATGTCAGGAAAGCAGTACCCATTTGAACCCCCTCCGCTCCGAGAAGCAAAGACGCCATCAATCCTCTGCCATCCATAATTCCGCCAGCTCCAATGACGGGAATGGAGACATTGTCCGAAACCTGGGGAATCAGCGACATTAAGCCAACCGGACTCGAATCGTCCGCCTTTATAAAAGCTCCCCGATGGCCGCCCGCCTCGCTGCCCTGGACAACGACTATATCCATTCCACTCTCTTCTATTGCAAGCGCTTCTTCCACCGACGTTGCGGTTCCCACTAAGACAACATCGTGTTGCTTAAATGTATCGATCACTTCTTTTGGAGGGATTCCGAACGTAAACGAACAGATGGGAACCTTCTCCTCGATTACGACCTTCACTTGTTTACGGAATATTTCCGACGTTTCTTCAAATAAAGGGACCTCCCTGTAATTAGTCCGGGGTACTTTCAGTTGCTCCTGAATCGGTTGCAGTAAATGGTTTGCTGCTTCTACTTCTTCTTCTATCACGTTGAACTCCGTTGGGACAAAAAGATTGATGCCAAAATTGCAGGAAGTCCATTGTCTTATTTCGTTAATCTGATTTCGTATTTGACCGGGACTCATATAACCCGCACCGATGGTACCGAGCCCTCCGCAATTGGAAACCTCCGCCACCAATTTTGATGTCGTCACCCCGCCTGCCATTGGAGCCTGGATAACCGGATATTTTATTCCCAATTGCTTTGTTGCTTCATTTTCCAACATAGACGAACACCCCGATATCTAGATTTGACCTCATCTACATATTCTTGGAGGATTCTCATATTCCTTTTTTTTGTGCATTTGTGTTTGTCAGCGCACAGCGATTTCTGTTAAAGGCTGACACGATTCTCTAAAATAACCGGATTTCTGACTCTTGCCTGTTTATTGCTCTTCTACTCGGCTTGTTGCGTAAAGAATTCCATAGCTTGATTGAGCCATTCCTGTTCCTCTTCCGTAAAAGGCGAGGGCATCATTTGCTCCAGTTCTTTGATATCCGTTTCCTCTACCTCTGCATCGGCTAATTGCCGGATTAGATCTTCTCCAAGGAAGGCAAAAGTCGCTTCAAGGTATTGGCCAGCCATTTCAATCACTTCCGGATCGTCAAAGGGTCTTCCGTAAAGCATTCTCACCCTTTTTGCCAACATCAGAAAGGTATCATCGAACTCCGTCTTCTCTTGTTCCGATTTGTTTGCCAGCTCTTTTGCAACATCTGTCAGCATATGCTCTTCCATCCACTCTTTTTGCTTATTATCCAGATGCAGATGATTGATCAGGCTTAACAATAAATTGCTGTCGATCGCTCTTTCTTCTTCCAATAGCCTCATTACCCTTCTAATAGCTTCCATTGAAGCATCGATCCGCGCACTTTCTTTCTCTAGTGCCTTTAAGTGGAGGCCTAGCGTTTCATTCAAATCGACAGTAAAGCTTGATTCTTTCATCAATTCTCTGATCTTTTCCAAGCTGTAACCGAGAAATTTCAAACTTAGTATTTTTTGCAATGTGAGAAGGTCCTGCTGAACATAAACGCGGTGGCCTGAACTTTGGTTCTTTTCAGGTTGAAGCAAACCAATTTCATCGTAGTAATGCAATGTTCTGATAGATATTCCAGTCCTTTCAGAGAATTCACCAATCGAATACTTTGATTCACTGGTCATCAACATACCCCCTAAAATAGTTATACATTCATTATAAAACCTCCCGTTACTGGAGGTTCAATAATTAAATCCCTTATCTCCTTGTTATTTCTACCAACGGCGCAATGAACCATTTTTAAAATAACCTAACACCAATCCGATATGGTAAAATGCACAGGAGGGGGCGATGTTGTGAAAAATCATCCTGACAAAAACAAGGATTATCGTTTCAGAATAGCTAACAGGGAGGCGCTTATAGGGATAGGATTAGTCTTATTCAATTTCATTTGGTGGTTCGCCTTCGCCTATGGACTGGGAGGGAAAGACACCTCTACATATACATTTATTTTCGGAATACCTGCATGGTTTTTTTTCAGCTGCATAATTGGTGTAGCGATTATGGCGATACTGGTATGGATTGTCGTAAGAGTGTTTTTTACAGAAGTACCTTTTGATGAGGAGTTAGAAAACGAATGAATTGGGAAGCAGCAATTACATTATTTGGTTCGGTCGCACTAATCTTTTTCATTGGCTTGACCGCAAGCCGCAGCAACAAAACAAGCAAATCATTTATACAGGATTATTATTTAGGCGGCCGGAGTTTAGGCGGATTCGTGCTTGCAATGACGATGACAGCTACATACGGAAGTGCGAGCAGCTTCATAGGCGGTCCCGGTGTTGCCTACAATGAGGGGCTTGGCTGGGTATTGTTGTCAGTCACACAGGTGGCGACAGGCTACTTCACCTTGATGATTCTCGGCAAAAAATTCGCTATCGTGACCCGCCGCTATAAGGCAATCACCATGGTCGACTTTTTAAAAGAACGTTACCAATCAAAATGGGTCGTGCTCTTGTCTTCTTTCAGTATTGTCGTGTTCTTATTTTCGGCGATGGCCGCACAGTGGATCGGGGGTGGGCGGCTGATTGAATCGCTGACAGGATTGTCTTATCATTCAGCACTGTTCATTTTTGTGATAACTGTTTTGGTCTATGTCACTTTCGGAGGTTTCCGGGCCGTCACGTTGACCGATGCCATTCAGGGCAGCATCATGTTTGTGGGCACACTGGTTTTGTTGGTTGCGGTTATTATCGCCGGCGGAGGAATTCCGGAAATCATGGCAGACCTTCAGGCAGAAAACCCCAATTTGATCACGCCATATGGGGCTGACGGGACTTTGACGCCTGCATATGTTTCTTCTTATTGGATATTGGTCGGTGTCGGGGTCGTAGCCTTGCCACAAATCGCCGTCAGGGCCATGTCCTACAAAAACACAAGATCATTTCACCGCTCTTTGATTATCGGAACAATTGTCGTCGGTATGATCATGTTGAACATGCATTTAATCGGAGTGTTCGCCAGACCGATACTGCCTGGTATTGAAGTCGGCGACAGAGTGATGCCGCTTATCGCCCTGGAAGTACTGCCGCCATGGCTTGCAGGTGTCGTCCTGGCTGCTCCGTTAGCGGCAATCATGTCGACGGTAGACTCGTTGCTGTTATTGGTAAGCTCGACGATTGTCAAAGATGTCTACATCAATTACTTAAAACCTGATGCTTCCCGTCAAAAAGTTCAGCGGCTTAGCATGGGGGTTACCGCATTGTTGGGTATCATCGTCTTTTTAATGGCAGTGAACCCTCCGGATTTGATCATCTGGCTTAACCTGTTCGCAATCGGCGGATTGGAAGCGGCGTTTATCTGGCCCATCGTGATGGGGCTCTATTGGGCCAAAGGAAATAAACACGGAGCACTGGCGTCGATGATAGTGGGAATCACTGCCTATGTGCTATTCCAGTCCTTCTATCCCCAACCATTCGGTATGCATGCAGTCGTGACTTCGATTTCGCTATCGTTTGTGGCATATGTCGGCTTTAGTTTAGTTATGGACAAGAAGCTGGCAATCGGGAACAAATGAGCATTATGTGAGCAAGACCATAAGTATCGGCAACC
Organism: Sediminibacillus massiliensis; assembly: GCF_900156915.1. Taxonomy (GTDB): domain Bacteria; phylum Bacillota; class Bacilli; order Bacillales; family Amphibacillaceae; genus Sediminibacillus_A; species Sediminibacillus_A massiliensis. The sequence goes on from NZ_LT732535.1 coordinate 1,096,829, forward strand.
TCTGATGCTTATGGTCTTTTTCTCGGAACGCTTGATTTTTGGTAAACGACCTTCCCAAATGCTGATAGGACTCGGTAAAATTACTATCTTAGTGACCCCCGGTGAGAACAGGGCATTTTTTACAAGCCACCATCAAAGTGTCTAACTAGATAAAAATGAATTATGTTAAAATAGATGGATACCAATAATTTTGCAGTGGAGAGTAAATCAACCAAGAACAGATTTACTCTCCACTTTCTAGTGCCAGCATGTGATAACTTAATAGATAAAAACATAGAATACTAGAAACAAACACAGAGGTGGATTAATAGATGAATAAAAAAGACATCGCAAGCATTCGCAGACAATTCAAAGTCGATAATGACGTGCTCAAAATCTCCGATATTTTCAATGTCTATATCATGAAAGAAACAAGCGAAATCTATCATTATCAAAGTCAGCCGTTTGAAATGCTGGAACAGGACCAGCAGGAACTATTTATGAACAATTTCAAAAAATTGCTGGCCGGACAGCTGGACGAAAAATTGTTCGAATTGAAATTTGAACGCAATGCGGAGAACAGCAGCCAGCTGATCCTTCATCAGGGTTTGTTGAGCAACGATGTGGATGACTGGATACAACAAATGCTCCTCCTTGTCGAAAAAATGCTGCAGCACAAGCAATATGAAGAGGATATCGTCATCACCTTCATTAAAGCGGAATACTTGAAAAAGATGAAACGACGAAGCGAAGAGTCTGACGAAAATGATGCTGTCTATTCCAACCCGTTCATCCTATGCAGTATCAATAACACGCAGGATCCGAAGAAAGAGCTTCTTTTCGACTATGTGGAAAGGGAATTCAAGTATAATGTTGTTGTCGACCCGATCATCAATCTGAACACACCCATGTCCGGATTCCTTTTCCCTTGTATCACCGACAATGCTGCCGACGTAAACCACGTCCTCTATTCAGCTGGCAAGGTGAATGAACCGGATCCTAGCTTTGTAGAAGAAGTGTTGAATGCCCAGGAAACGATAACGGCAAAAGAAGACAAAACCGTTTTCGAAGAAATTGTGAAAGACGTGACAGGCGATCAATTGAATACGTCGACGCTCGCCAATGTTTATGGGGAAATCAACCGGGTCATCGAAGAAAACGAAGAAGAGGATGCTCCAAAGCTTGACTATAAAGATGTCGAGCGGGTGTTAAAAATGAGCGGCGTCGAAGATGTGAACACGGAAAAGGTGGAAGCAGCTTTCCAAAATGCCATTTTTGACGAGAAGTATGAGCTGAAAGCAAGCAGCATCCTGCCGAAGTATAATTCCAAATCGATCAAAATCAAAACAAAAATCGCCAACATCGCCATCAGCCCGGAAGATTTGAGATATGTAAGGCAAGTGAATTACAACGGCAAGCGCTGTATCATGATCGAAGTGGAAGAGGATACGGTGATAGAAGGATTCAAAATGATACCCGAGGCTTTTTGATGGAAATCCATCAGCACATACAAAAAATCCTTCTGCAAGCGTAATGCAGAAGGATTTTCCATTGTTGGAGGAAGCATATAAGCGGCCCAGTACTATCTGGTGGTGTAGCAAATCTTCTATATATGAAGTTGAAAAAATCCTGCTAGGTCAGGAGTTTCTTCATCCTATAGATGTTCCGTTTTATTCCATATGAAACAAAAGGATATCTGTCATTCTTATCAGAGAAAGTTGTTCCTTTTCTGCCAACTTTTTGATTTTGCCGGTTTGGCTGGATGTTTGTAAAAATTCTCTCAATGCAAATACATAACCGTGGTATTTAGGATAGTTGAATGATTTGTTTCCATAAATGATTTGATTGATATTGCCGTCGAACATGGGAAACAAGCCCGGACACATAAAGTGCAGAACTTTTGTCGTAGACGAGATGGAACGATCCCAGTTGCCCCCGCCGTTTACAATCCGGTCAGCAAGCTGAAGAAAGACTTTCAACATGATAGGTTCGGCGTTCCCGATATCAAAATACTTCTCTTCCTCCTGCTCCCCGACATTAATCTCTTCCAATTTTCGATTGAAATACTTCATTTCCAACCGGGAGAGCTCAGTCATGGCTTGCTCCTCAAGTGCCGGGGTCGGGATAGTGGGAACCCATGAAGAAGTCAATGCGAGTCTGGCAACCCACCTGCCCTTTTGCTGTTGCCCTCTTGTGTTGTTGAATGTGGCTATAATCAAAGGATAGGACTCATGATACCAAGAGGTACGGTCTCTCGGATTGTCTTCTGTATATTCCTGTTTACTTTTATAGTTTTCTATCGACTTGTCTATATTTTCATCCGTTAAAAGACTTTGAAGTGATTGGAATGCTTTGTTGTAATAATCCATTGCTACTCTCCTTCCACAATACTAATCCTATTCTAGCATATTCGTTTGAGCAAGAGATTTCTTGTATGTTCTAGTAGATTTAATGTATTTGATTAATGAAAAAGGTGCATACAGTAAAGCAATGAAAAATAAAGGCCATAGCAAGTATGACCTTTATTCCTGAAAACGATTCGATTAAAAAACCTCTGCTTTTTGTCGAGATTGAATGTTGAGGTCCCCTTTTGACAGTTTTACCGTTATATCGGACATGCTGGCAATATTTTGATCATGGGTAACGACAATCACACATTTATTTTCCTTGTGGGCCAAATCTTGCAATAATTGCACGATGTCCTGCGCGGTTTCTTCATCCAAGTTTCCCGTAGGTTCGTCAGCTACGATCAGCTCGGTGTCGCAGCAAAGCGCTCTGGCAATCGACACACGCTGCTGCTGGCCGCCACTTAATGTCAACACTTTCTGCCGGGCCTGGCCGGAAGATATCCCCACCTTCTCCAACATCTTCAAAGCAAATTCTTTTTTGTTGCGATGAATCGCACTCGTAATTTCCATTGCTGTCGTTACATTTTGCAATGCTGTCATGTATGGCAATAAATTATATGCTTGAAAAACGATCGATACATATTTGTTACGGAACTTGGTAAGCCCGATTTTTCTTATGTCTTTCCCCTCATATAGAACACTGCCTTCCTTTGGCACATCGAGGGCACTGGCAAGGGCGAGGAACGTTGTTTTTCCAGATCCAGACGGCCCGATGATTGTGTAAAAATGACCGCGTTCGAAGTTTACATTAACATTTTTAAGGATATCGATTTTTCTATTTTCCTGTTTGTACCAATAACGAATATTCTTCAATTCCAGTAAAGAACTCATCTTTAACACTCCTATTCATCCATTAATCTTGTTTAGTCAATATAGTTTTCGGCTGTAGCCTTAATACCGACAGGGAAGGCAGCAATGCGGACACAACAGCGATTAACATGCCGATGACGGCAAGAATACCTAAATCGCCTCCCGTTACACTAACATTCAGTTCGTCGATTGTTTCGACTTGTCCAGTCTGGTCCTGACCAGGCATCGCACCATTGAAACCGCCCCGCATTCCTCCTCTGAAGGAATCAGGTGTATCCGTTTGTTCTGCCGATGCCAACTCCTGATTTAATAGTTGATCACTCACTTGCCCTGCAACTATGTCACCGCTGACTGAAGCAATCCCGAGCGAGATAACAGCTACGAGGAGGATTTCTACGATGAACTGTCCGGCAAGTTTCCAGCGTTGTTCTCCCAAAGCCAGTAAGACACCCATCTCATATTTCCGTTCCCTTATCGACATCATCACGATCAGTCCCAGGATTACCGCTCCTGCAATCGACACAAGGTAGACAATATTCTTAGAAAAACTTGCCACGTTTTCGATCGGTTCCACCATTTGCTGATAAAGCTGGTCATTGGCATTTAGTTGGAAGGTGTCAAAATCGATGCTGCTCTCTTTTTCAGCCTGGTCGACAAAGCTCTCCATGTCGGCCGGATCGTCAATATAAAAGACAGCGCTATCGATCGTCCCTTCGGAGTCAGACCCTTTCAACTCCGCTGCCACGGAATTAGGGACATAGATTTTGTTATAAGGAATCATGGCGGTGAAATTCATCCCCTGATCGGAACCTGTTGACGTTGTTTCATAAATACCTTTGATCTCCAATTCTATCGAAATGGAATCATCCTCCGGATTGGCCACCGAAATGGAATCGCCGACTTCCAATCCATTCTCCTCAGCCAGGGTTTGTTCGATAATAGCCCCATTTCCCCCCTCGTCTTCTTCTGTAATATGCCCACCTTCTATTAGTTGGGAAGAGCTGTCCATAAAATCGGCAGCAGAATCAGTAAACGTGACACCTTGGATACTGATATCCCCTTGTGCCGTCATTCTGCCTTGAGGAGGCTCCATGCCATATCCGGCCTCATCTTCCGTTTCTGTTCCTTCACTTTCAATCGGTTCAAAATCAGAAGCAAGCACAGTGGTGGACGAGTAAAAATTGTATCCTTTGATTTGCTCGTATGAAATCAACTCTTTTGCCGATTCGACCGGAATCGGAGCAGCTTCAAACCGTACCCGCTCCCCGTCTGACTGTTCCGACTGCATTTGTTCCCGCATTTTCTCCATATCGACCTGTAAAGTAACATCGGCACCAAGCTTCTGCCTGGCAAGATCACCGGACTTTTCTGCTGCAGATTGAATGGACAACCCTGCCAGCACCAGCACGCAGATAGCTGAGAAAATGAATATCTGTAACAAGCTTTTTCCTTTTCGGGCTTTCACACTTAAAAAAGATCTTTTCAAAAAGTTCATTGTTCTGTTCTCCTTCATATTAGATTCAACCAAATAATATAAAACCAAGGTGAAAAAACGGTGAAAATGAAGGACAACTTTATGAAAAACTTAAACATTTTTAAAACGGCAAGAGGGATTTCTTATGTATAATGAATGATAGAAAAGAAATAACAAACGTCCACACTTCCATCTATATACATCACGGCTTCTACTTCTTTAGTTAAACATGGAATCTATGGTCTCTTGATCAGGACGATATTAAGGGAAAAGGAGAATGTTAAATGAAACAAATCAACAGTTACATTGATTCAGTGTTTACTAACCAGGACGACCTATTGGAGGAAGTCATCGCTTCCATCAAGGAAAACGGGATGCCATCCATATCGGTATCACCCTCGTCCGGAAAACTGCTAAGCCTGCTCGTCGCTATTACACGAGCGGAAAATGTACTTGAAATAGGTGCTCTCGGCGGCTATAGTGGCATTTGCCTTGCCAGAGGATTCGGTAAAAATGGCAAACTCACTTCCCTAGAGTTAGAGGAGAAGTATGCCAGACTTGCACAAAGCAACCTTGCCAAAGCGGGTTTCGGCGATCAGGTATCCTATCTAACAGGACCTGCGTTAGAAAGCCTGGAAAAACTGGCTGCAGATGGTAACCGATTTGATTTTTTCTTTATTGATGCAGACAAAGGTAATTATGAAAATTACCTTAATGCTTGTGTAAAGATGGCGGAGCCCGGTGCCTTAATCGTTACCGATAATGTTCTGGCTGGCGGCAGTGTAGCGGACGACAGCATCAAATCCAAGCGGTACACGGAGTCGATGAGAAAATTCAATGAAACGGTTGCCAACCATCCTCAGTTGGAATCCGTGTTAATCCCTGTCGGTGACGGAATGACCCTTTCAAGAGTGAAAAAGTAAAATAATACCTTTTGAAACGATTTCAATGAGACACATAAACAGGTATACTATTTTTTATGCGGCTGAATTTTGGATATATGGAGGAAGATATGGAAACAAAGTTAAATACTAGAATCATTATGGTCACGTTTTTAATTGGTGCCTTTTTTGCGATTTTGAACGAAACGCTGCTTAACATAGCTTTGACAGAGTTAATGGACGTATTCAATGTCGATGCGCCGACTGTTCAATGGATGGCAACTGGCTTTATGTTGGTCATGGGCGTACTGATGCCGATTTCTGCCTTGTTGATTCAATGGTTTACGACTAGACAGATGTTCATCGGTGTGATGTCGATCTTCCTGGTCGGTACGACGATCGCCGCTTCGGCTGTCAATTTTCCGATGCTGTTGGCAGGACGTATGACACAGGCTGTCGGGACGGGGCTGTTGATTCCGGTGATCATGAATGCACTGCTCTACATGTACCGGCCGGAAGTACGCGGTAAAGTGATGGGGACTTTCGGGCTGGTGATCATGTTTGCGCCAGCAATCGGACCAACCTTGTCAGGTGTCATCGTGGACCTGTTAGGCTGGCGCTGGTTGTTCATCACCGTAATTCCTTTCGCATTGTTTGCCATTTTATTTGCGGTGAAATTTCTTGAAAATGTCGGGGAAGTCACCCGCCCCAAAGTCGACATCTTGTCGATCATCTTGTCTTCGATAGGAATCGGTGGAATAGTATATGGGTTCAGTAGTGCGGGAGAAGCCCCAGATGGTATTGCTTCAATAAGGATTATTTCCATTTTACTCATCAGTTTACTGAGTCTTGGATTATTCATCCTGAGACAGTTGAAACTGGAAGAGCCATTATTAGACGTCAGGGTTTTTAAATATCGAAACTATGCATTGGGTGTCAGTCTGTTTGTGATAGTCATCATGGCGATGTTCGCATCCGAAATTGTGATGCCGATGTATTTGCAGGGCCCCTTGGGTTATTCTGCGAAACTGGCAGGCTTAGTGTTACTGCCGGGTGCCATCCTGAATGGTCTGATGTCACCAGTCATGGGTACGTTATTCGATAAGTTCGGTCCGAAAAAATTAATGATCCCCGGAACACTGGCATTAGTCGGTGTCATGATCTTTTTCAGCAACATCAGTCCTGCCGTACATATTTGGGCATTCATTCTTGTCTACATCTTGTTAATGCTGTCAATCTCGGCAATCATGATGCCTGCCCATACTAATGCATTGAATGAGCTGCCGAAAAAACTGTATCCCCATGGGACCGCAATCGGAAACACGTTGCAGCCGATCGGCGGAGCACTCGGTGTCTCTGTTTTTGTCAGTATCATGAGCCACGGACAGAACAGCTACTTGGAAAAACAATCGGGCGAGATCACGGAGGGAGTAATGAATGAAGCCATGACGGCAGGAGTACACCATGCTTATTGGTTTGCGCTGGCTCTATGCATAGGCGCCTTTCTTATTGCCTTATTCATCAGAAGGGCGATCGCACCGGATTATGATGAGAATCAGACGAGTTCGTAGGTAGTACCTGGGTCGACTGGAGACCCAGGTGTTTTTTGTTTACTGCGTTCTCTTTGGTGATAGTTAGCATTTGTGGGAAAGGTGATGGGGAAATTATTCGACGGTTTCGGGCGATTCTTTCCGTTGTCGGGGAGAATATTGTTGTTTTCGGGGAAATTATGGAGGGCATGGGGAGAATATGGATAAAAACGGGAAATTAAGTGCTTAAATGGGGAAATTACCACAGAATACTTTCCTAGTAAAAAGCCAGGTTCATTACAAGAACCTAGCTTTTGAATAAACTTGTTTATTCAATTCCTTTAAACGGCAGCCCTTCTACTCCTAACTCTTCCAACTGTGATTCGGCATCTTCTATCAAAGCTTCTGCCTGCTCTTTCGTTTCCTCATCCAGGTTCTCCATCATTCCTCCGCGCTGGCCTCTTTCCGGCAGTTCCACCCCTAGTTCCGCCAACTGCTCCTCTGCTTCCTCACGCGTGATCGTTCCTGCTTTTTCTTCTTCCATGATTGCCTGGACTTTGGTTTTTGTTTCCTCATCCAGGTTCTCCATCATTCCTCCGCGCCGGCCTCTTTCCGGCAGTTCCACCCCTAGTTCCGCCAACTGCTCCTCTGCTTCCTCGTGCGTGATTGTTCCTGCTTTTTCCTCTTCCATGATTGCCTGGAGTTTGGTTTTCGTTTCCTCATCCAGATCAGCAAACATATCTTTATGGCTGTCTTTCTCCGGTAATTCTATGCCTGCTTCTGCCAAATTGGTTTTTAGCTCGTCCATGATTGCCTGGACCTTTTCTTTCGTGCCCTCGCTTAACGAGTTCATGGTGCTGTTCTCGGCAGCAAAAACATTTGTCGCAAGACCGATTGTTCCCCCTAATGCCAGTGCCCCTGTTAATGCATAACTTGCCACTCTTTTTCTGTTCATGTGGATACCTCCTAAGTATCTAACCTTTTCTAAGTACATCCTTACTTTACAAAACAAAAGAGAAAATCAGGTGAAAATAGGAAGTTTATTTATCGAAAAAGATAAAAACGCAAAGCTTTTCTACAAGCTTTGCGTTTTGACTAATCATTTTAATAAGGAATATTAACTTCAAAGACTGATCCTATACCGGTTTCACTTTCCACTTTGATCGTTCCGCCATGTGCAGTGACAATCCACTCGGCGATCGACAAACCTAATCCATAACCGCCTTCTTTTCTAGTCCGTGCCTTATCAACCCGATAGAACCGGTCGAAAATACGGAGTTTGTCCTCCTCTGTGATCCCGACGCCTGTATCGAAAACTTTGATGGTAAGTTGTTTTTCCCCTGTGTGGATGTCGACAGTTACTTCCCCGCCGTTATTTGTGTACTTGATGGCATTGTCGACAAGAATATACAGCAATTGTGTGAGTTTGTCTTTGTCTCCATATACCAAGGATGGATCAGCAGCTTGAAAGTGAAGGTACACTTTCTTTTCTGAAGCTAAATTTCGGAACGAAAGAGATGCTTGATCACTTACTTCGGCAAAATCAAACCATTCCCTGTTTAAACTCTGTTTTTCCTGATCGGAATCCAGATGGGCAAGAGTCAACAGGTCATTGATCAGTTTGGTCATTCGTTTTACTTCGCTTTTCATTCCTTTTTGGATTTTTGTCGTAAAAGCATCCTCTTCCCGTTTTTCCATTTCAAGAGCCTCCAAGGAGGAAAAAATGACGCTGAGCGGTGTACGCAGTTCGTGTGAAGCATTGGCTACAAACTCCCGTTGTTGGTTATAAGCTGTCTCGACGGGAACGAGCGCTTTCTTGGACATCAGATTGCTCAACCAGATTGCGACACCTATAAACAGTACAGCCAAACCTAGAAACACAATCAGCACCCATTTGAAAATCGTATTGAAATACGTGATATCCAGTCCAATGTACATCATACCGACCGTTTCCCCATTAGCCATAATCGGGCGGCCAAGCATCAGTACCCTCAAATCGAGATCCCTCAGCCGGCTGTTCTCTTCTTTATCAGCGGGAACATTTATCGTCTCCTGCTTGATTTCATTCCCAGTGACATCCCACGTCTCGATGAGCTCGAGGAACATCGGGCGCAATGGGCTGATCGCCTCATTGGAAATCAACAGTTCGCCTTCTGGATTGGTCACATAATAAAACAATTGATTTTCGCTTAAGAACACGTTTCTATTTTCCTGACGAAACCTTTGGGCTTGCGGACCCTTTGTCAGCTGCCGGACTTCCTGATTTGCCAGCTCGTTTATTTTCCGTTCTTCGTCACTTATGATAACCCTGAACAAAATAAACAGGACGATGGCAACAAAGACGACCAAGAACAAAGTCAGGATGAAGCTGTAATAGAAGGTCAGCCGCAAGCGCGTCTTTGTGAAGACATCTTTCTTATCCCAGTGAAGCCAATTGGTGAAGTAATCTCTAAGCTTCAATTTTGTAACCCACCCCGCGTATTGTCCTGATCAGGCTCACGCTTGATTTACGGTCGATTTTCTTTCGAAGCAATTTGACTGTGGCATCGATCGTTTTCATGGAAACATCGGCTTCAATCCCCCAAATCCTGTCCAAGATGAGCTCTCTTGTCAGTACTTGTCCCTTATTTTTCACCAGCATATCCAATAATTGAAATTCCCTGGGGGTTAAGTAGATCTCTTCTCCGTTTCGAAAAACTTTGCGGCTTGTCCTTTCCAGCACCAAATCCTTGATGATGACTTTTTCTTCTTGAAGAGGCGCAAGCGATCTGCGGGAAAGAGCTTTTACCCGCGCGAACAATTCATCTATTTCAAATGGTTTCACCAAATAATCATCAGCCCCGGAATCCAGTCCTTCCACCCGGTCAGACACAGCATCTCTTGCCGTCAACACAAGAATCGCTCCGCTATATCCATTTCCCCTGAGACGCCGGCAAATGGATATACCGTCCCCGTTAGGCATCATCCAGTCGAGAATGAGCACGTCATAATAAGAAGCCGTCGCATAACCGAATGCATCTTCCCCTTCTGTTACCCAATCAACCGTATCGATGCCTTTTTTCTTTAACAAGTGAACGGTCAATTCACCCAAATACACATCATCTTCTGCTAAGAGCACTTTCATCTTCCCACCCCAACCTGTTCCTGCATCCATTTCTCTTAAGGATATCAAACTATGGTGAAAAGTTAATGAAAAACGACCGTTGAGATGAAAATAATTTTATATCCATAGCCAGAGTGTCTTTTTCCAAAAATTGTGTTGTCGTTTAATTGACTGAATATTATTTGTTTTATAGGTAGTAACTATAATGCTTTTCGGGTTTTCATGAAATAACTACGGAGTTATGGAAAGAACAGGTTTCCATATTGTTTATACAAAAGCAATTTGGGTTGTTGGATAAACTTTCACAAGCTTAATGGACAGGAGGAGAAATACAATCAAACAAGAATGGGAAGAATTCAAGTCTGTTGCCGGCTGTTTATTATCGGGGATATATGCAAATAAACTGGATACACATCAGTTTGGAAAAGATCTCATCCTCCACTCTGACGAACCGGTATTGGAAATAAAAGATTCCGTCTTTTCCAACCCGGCTTATTGGAAAGTGGAATGGGCGGAAGATGAAACAGGAGATGACATCCTACAGATACAAAAACAGAAAACTCCTGCGCCGGTAAAATACGAACCGATGGATTCCCCTGTGCAGGAGTTTGTGGTGATGGGTTCTAGTTTCACTTTTGAAAAGAACCTTATCAAAAAAGTCAGCGGTTACGGTTTTAAAGATGGACAGAAGGAAAACTTGTCCAACATTGTTTTAGAAATGGAAGAATTATATATATCTATCGAAACAGGTCCCGTAATCCGCATGACCATCAGTTCCCGGAAAGCTGGTGATTTAGAAAGTTTGATATTTTCTACCTGATTTCCACTAAATTTCTGTTAAGCTTGATAAGCAGTTTTTTATATTTTTAACAGGGGGTCTAAGGAATGTCTCAAGCACTAATTTTCGATATGGATGGAACACTATTTCAAACAGACAAAATACTGGAATTATCACTGGAAGATACGTTTAACCACTTAAGGTCGTTAAATAAATGGGATGCCGCAACCCCTATCGATACATACCGGGAAATCATGGGAGTTCCTTTGCCAAAAGTATGGGAAACATTGCTCCCTGACCATTCCGAGGAAGTACGGAACCAAACGGACGACTATTTCCTTGGAAGATTGATGGAAAATATCAAGAGCGGAAAAGGTGCCTTGTATCCGAATGTGCAGGAAAGTTTCCGTTACTTGAAAGAAAATGGCTGTTCCATTTACATAGCCAGCAACGGGCTGACGGACTACTTACAAACGATCGTGCAATACTACCGACTCGATCTTTGGGTCACAGAAACTTTCAGCATCCAGCAAATTGATTCACTGAATAAGGCTGAGCTGGTTCAAAACATCGTCCGAAAATATGACATTACCAATGGCGCAGTAATTGGAGATCGCCTGTCAGATATCATCGCAGCCAAGGATAACGGGCTGGTTTCCGTGGGATGCAATTTCGATTTTGCACGGGAAGAGGAACTCGCCCAGGCAGACATAGTAATCGATGATTTGCTTGAACTGCAAGAGCTAATACCCGAGCTTAACAAGCAAACAGCTGGAAGCACAACAAAAACAAACCTTAGTTACCATTGATGGTTATCTAAGGTTTGTTTCTTTTCCATTGGCTCTGTTAAAGTTAATTGTTGATATTACTAGCAGAAAAGAACTTCCAATTTTATTAAGTAGTTCCGTTTCGGTGGAGAAACATACGAAATAACATGCCAATTAGCAGACCAAATCGCATGAAGATTTGGTCTCTTCCTTTTTCCTTGCATGCCAACGATTATAGGGTTTTAACATTTGAATTATCATACAAAATAGCACCCCTAATAACATAATGACAATAACTGTTGTAAATGTGCTATTTCCTATGTGAATTTGGATGTAATTTGCGATGCTGATTTTTTAAAACCAATCAGGAAATTGTTACTGTTAAAATAAATGGAGAGTTTGTGAAAGAGTATCCTTAAACTAACGGAGCATTATGTGGAAGAAGCAATGTTATTATTAAGGATAATATCAATCATTTAGAGGTGTACATATGAAAGGATACTATCAGTTTAAAAATATGATTCAAACAGAAGAAGAATTACGCTCAATCATTGGTTTTCCTAGTGAATTAGTAAATAACAAAGTAATTACATATCTTGATAATCATTGTTTAGAATTTATATCGAAATCACCATTTGTGGTTATTTCAACTTCGGATGAATTTGGATTTTGTGATGTTTCTCCAAGAGGAGATAAGACTGGATTTGTACAAGTTCTAAGTGAAAACCAGTTAGTCATACCTGAAAGACCTGGAAATAAAAGAATAGATTCTATGCGTAATATTTTATCCAATGAAAGAATAGGTCTTCTCTTTTTTATTCCTGGTTTGGGTGAAACATTGAGAGTTAATGGCAAAGCCACTTTGGTTACGGATGATGAACTGCTTAAGAACATGTCGTTTAAAGGAAAAAAACCTCTCTTGGGTATTGGTGTTGAGGTAGAAGAATGTTTTATTCATTGTGCAAAAGCCTTCAAACGTTCGGGGTTATGGGAACCTAATTCTTGGACAGATAAAGCCCTATTGCCGTCGGCTGCAAAAATAATATTTGAACACGCTAAACTTCCTAATACAAGTGTTGATTCTATTCAGAAAAGGCTTGAAGAAGGTTATTCAAAACGGCTTTATTAGTTGTTAAGCTAACGAGTGCTTTAGTTCAACAAGAAAATACAGAATAGAACGCTTGGGTATTTTTATTACCCAAGCGTTTTTAATTGCTATTTGAACTGTTAATTATAGTGCTAAACATAGTGTTTGTTTTTGCATGTCATTTCACATGTTAATTTAGATTTTCTCCACAGTATCGGAACTACTTACAATTTTATGGAAGTCCTTTTTTATATTGGGCTTATTTATCTATCGTCCCCGTTACCATAAGAATAATATCCCTATCTGATGATAGAGATTTAGCTGTCTTATAGCTTGTTATACAAATTAATGATTTTAGAAACTGCCTGTTCAGCCGACTGAAGTGCTCCTTCAAGATGTCCACTATATTGGGGGTCTGTCTCTGTACCAGCAAAAACAAGTTTTCTTTCCCATACACCCTTTATTGGTGGCTGGCCATAGTTCTGGTAATTTTTTAAAGGGCTGAAATCTTCCGCAACAGCTGTTTCAGAATCACTTGCCCAATCTTTGTAAAGGATAGCCTCTATGTTTTTAGCTTCATTTCCAAAAAGCTTACCTAACTGATTAACAACCAAATTTAACACTTCATCCTCACCTAATCTATTACGTGCTTCTGAAGGCATTCCGAAAAAGCCAAATAATGCACCGGAGCCATTGGTAGGAGAAGCATCATATATTTCTTCCAAGGGGCCAACAGCACTCAAAACATATCCGGAAAGCCCAGCCTCCCTCCAAAAGGGACGATCATAAACTGCAACCACCTTGGCCTGTCCCGCCATCCACGTAGGTTTATTTTCTATGTCGACGATAAGCTCTGGTGGGAGGGAAGGCGAAAATTCAATGTGCTGCGCCACAAGACGAGGCGGCAATGCCAAAATAACACCGTCTGCCTGAACTTTTTCCCTTTTTCCATTGGATAGTTCTGTTTCAACCGTTATATCGCCAGCTTCATCCAGCTGAATTTTTTCAACTCGGGTTTCCAGTTCGATTACTTCAGAGGGAATCGTAGCTGCTACAGCATCGACAAGAGACTGCACTCCTCCAGCGATTCGAAGCCATTTTTCGTCAGAACTTTCTTTCAGCTCACAACGCTCAGGAGGCTTGATTTGAAATCGTTCTATAAGAATATCGCCTTTCTTATATTGTACGATTGTTTCTAAGTTTAGTTCTTCTATAAGACTAGCAATATGGCTCTCATGCTGTGGCCAAAACCATGTTGGCCCAAGGTCGAATCTGCCCAAATCAGGTCTGTTGGGATCTGAGGCACTTAAAACTCTTCCGCCAATCCTATCTCTAGCCTCTAGTACTCTGCATTTAATACCTTGTGCAGTAAGCAGGGATGCAGCACGCAGGCCACTTAAACCCGCGCCAACTATAATCACAGGATTGGTCATAATTTTTCCTCCTTTTGACTGTGTGAGTTGTATAAATTCACCTGAAAAGCATCACCGTGAATGTAGATAATCTAAGGGTATCATAGGTTTCGACACCTGGAAATAAATTCTTTTTACCAACATATAATTCAAATTCATCAATAACTTCATTTCGCTGATGATGGATGCTCTCTAATACCTGTAACCAGGCCGGGGTAATTGTCGAGATACTTGGTTGCGACCTATTCAAATATCAAAAACGCTCCTTCCTATTGTCTATCATAGAGTTTTTTATCTTAGATTCTTAGATAGCAAGCTTCATCAACCAGTTGAACTGTCTTTTCGCCTGGTGTATATATTTTTCTTTTGCAGCAAAAGGTTCAATTTTTCCGAGCTCAGCAGCATTGCTCCAATGAAACCAGCGACACACAACGGAAAAATCCATATAGTGAGATGTGATGCACCATATCCAATAAGAGGCGGCACGAATGTAGTACCTGTATAGGCAATTGCCATTTGGTAGCCCATGATTGTCTGGGAATGTTTCTTGCCGAAGCGTACCGGTGTTTCATGCAGCATACATGGAAAAATCGGTGCAAACCCCAATCCGATCAGAATAAACCCAATTAGCGAGAACAGGGACAAAGGCAGGAACAAGAGCAGGACTCCCGCTAAAGCCAATAACTGTCCAGTCCGAATCAGATTCCGGTTACTTACCTTGAACGTAATAAATCCGGTAATAAATCTTCCAACCGTCAATCCTGCCCAATAGAAAGAAACCCATTTGGCAGCATCAGCAGCCGATAAGTCTTTGACATTCACCAGAAAGCTGCTTCCCCAGAGCCCCATCGTCGATTCAACTGCACAATAAAAAAAGAAAGACATAAGAGCAAGCTTAACCCCGGCGACTTGAAGAGGTTTGACAGATACATTGCTTTCCGGATCAACCGAATCCTTTGTTTCATGCTGTTCATCTAAGAAAGGGGTGTTTGTTTTCTCCACTTTTTTCCATAAAGGCAAAGCAAAGAAAAGGACGGCAACCAAGGAGAACTGGATGATGGCAATGGCTAGATATCCATGCCTCCACGAACTTTGGTCCGAAATAAACATAGCCATGATGATAGGTCCGGATGTGGCACCGACTCCCCAAAAACTATGCAGCCAACTCATATGATGTGCTTTATAATGCCTGGCAACATAGTCGTTCAATCCTGTATCGATAGCTCCGGCACCTAACCCAAGTGGTATGGCGCATACAATCAACCAAACAAGAGATGGCGCAAATTGGAATCCTAGCAAAGATGCTGCAGTCATCAAACAACTTACAAGTGTGACTTTTCCGGTCCCGAACCGTTTCAGTACCATTCCACTGGCTAAACTGGAAACGATGGTACCACCGGCAATTATCATGAAAAGGTACCCAGCGGTTTCTAACGGGGCATCCAAGTCTTGTTGCATTACAGGCCATGCCGCCCCTAACAAAGAATCAGGCAAACCAAGACTGATAAAAGCGAGATAGATGATCATTAATAGCAATGTCGCCATATGTAATACCTCCATTAATCTGTATCTACTAGCAATTCTTCTATTTAACCGATTGTTTCGTTCAACATCAGGTCCAATCCAAGGCTGTTCAATCCTCGCAAGTAATCTTGTTTCCAGTCACTGATGGTAAGTTCCGGTAGATGTTCAGCCGGTATATAGGTTGAACAAGCTTGTTCAATTTTCTTCAATGTCGTTTGTTCCATCTCATCATCACAAAAAATGACCGAATGCGGATTAACGATGGCCGCAAACGAAGCTATCAATCTGCTAATGGCATCGATTTCACTGTCTTTGTATAAAATTCCACTATCCGGATCACTGCCAATTTTTAAGGCTTGCCCAAAATTACAGTCATCATACTGCGGAACGAATGTAACCTCTCCAGAAAAAAACGTACTTCCTCTCACCACAGAACCATTAATCATTATTCCTGCTCCGGGACCATTTTGGCCGGAGTACAAATAGATAAGCGATTTCTTTTCCTTGACTGCCTTGTCACTGTGATAACCGAGCACCGCTGCATTCATATCATTTTCGACGACCACCGGGACGGAAAAACGCTCCTCATAATATTTTTTTAAATCGATATGTTGAAGTTCTTCATAGTCCGGTATGAAAAAAATACGCCCATTGTCGACCGAACCCGGCACACCAATTGCGATAGAGCGAATCGTTGGATAATTTTCCATTAACTTTTCCATACAATCGGTTAAGGAATTCAGGATATTGCCTGTCAGCACACTGGGCACTTTTCTTTTCTCTTTTACTTCTCCTGAACAATTAGAAATAATATAATTCGTTTCTGACCGCTCCAAGAATATGGACAAGCTCAACATGTAATCAGAATTATATTCGTATCTTTTCGCTCTTCTGCCTCCACTGGAATCATCTAAACCTGCCGTAATGACTTCTCCCCTTGTTTCCATTCGGGAAACGAATTTGCTTATCGTGGGGAAACTTATCTTAAGTCGTTCACTTAATTCCGCTTTCGTTGCGCTGCCCAACTTTAAGAGGCTTTCACGTATCCCCCGCAATATGACCATTTTCATTGACTTAGGAGTAACGGATAAATCATCCACAAAATCCACCTCCAAAAACTTATTTAAGAACTTTAATAAGTTGCCACCTAAGTTTACCACATTGGTTTTATAAGACAATAAACAACTCCCTTCCCTTCCATCAACGGATAAAAAATATTTTTATCCAAATATCTATTTACATTGACGCAACGTAAAGGTGTAAAGTGAAATTGTCAGGAGGTGATCTTATGGAATACACCGTTAAAAAACTTGGAATGCTGGCAGGTGTCAGTACACGAACCCTGCGTTATTATGACGAAATCGGACTGTTAAAACCCGCCAGGATCAATTCGTCCGGATACCGGATCTACGGACAATCAGAAGTAGATAAGCTGCAGCAGATTCTTTTCTATAAAGAGCTCGGAATGGAACTGGAAAAGATAACGGAAATAATCCATGATCCGTCCTTTGAAGCTGTCGATGCATTAATGGACCATCACACGAAATTATTGGCCAAACGGAAACAACTCGATCTACTAATTGCTAATGTGGAGAAAACAATTAATGCAAAGGAAGGGAGAAAAAAGATGACTGATAAAGAAAAATTCGAAGGGTTTAAAAAAAGTTTAATTGATGAGAATGAACGTAAATTCGGGAAAGAAATAAGGAATAAATATGGAGACAAAACAGTAGACCGATCAAATGAAAAGTTTCTCGATATGAACCAGGAGGAATATGAAGAAGTAACAGGTTTGGCCGAGCAGATCCATGACACACTGGCAGAAGCATTTAAAACCGGTGATCCTGCTAGTGATATCGCTCAAAAAGCCGCTCATCTTCACAAACAATGGCTGACCTATTACTGGCCGAAATACTCAAAAGAGGCCCATGCCGGTGTCGCGCAGATGTATGTCGACGATGACCGGTTTAAAGCCTATTACGACAAAGACCAAGACGGTATAGCCGAATTCCTTCGAGATGCCGTGCTTATTTATACCGGAATGACAAAAATTTAGAAAAACAGGAGGAGTTGCGGATGAACAAATCCACTCCTCCTGTTTTTTGATGCCGATTTTTTCCCTTGTTAAGTAGCTGATGCTAAAATAAACGAGATTACAAGGAAAAAATAGAGGTGTTAAAGTGAAATTTGACGAGTTTACAATTGGACAAGTGATTAATACGAAAGCATACCGATTATCAAAGGAGGACATATTGCGGTTTGCTAGTGAATTCGATCCTCAATATATGCATTTGGATGAGGAAAAAGCGAAAGAAGGACGCTTCGATGGAATCATTGCCTCTGGCATCCATACCCTGGCGATTTCTTTCAAGCTTTGGGTCGAAGAAGGATTCTATGGGGAGGATGTGATAGCAGGTACGAAAATGAACAACATTAAATTCGCCAAACCTGTCTACCCTGGTGATGAATTGCATAACTCCGTGGAAGTTATCGATAAGCAATCAACGAAAAAAGAGTCCGGCATACTTACTGTATTGCTGTCGACTTTCAATCAGAAAGAGGAAAAGGTTTTCGAGGGGGAGTTGTCCGTATTGATCAAACGATGAATTACATTATTTCGGCCTATCTTTTATTATCCCGAATCCTAAATAATAGCAGCAAAAACAGGAACTGGAAGGTTCCTGATGAGAAGTAATCCACCCTCCTTAAACATGCAAAAAGGCTGCCATGGCAGCCTTTTTGTTTTACAGTTTATTTCCATTTGAAGCAATTACGTCTTTATACCAGAAAAAAGAATTCTTCCTTTTCCGTTCGAGTGACCCACTGCCATCATCCTGTTTGTCCACATAAATATAGCCGTAACGTTTAGAGAACTCTCCTGTCGACATGCTGACCATGTCAATGCATCCCCAACTCGTATAACCCATTACATCAATACCGTCTTCGATGGCTTCCCCGATTGCCTGGATGTGGCTGCGTAAATAACCAATCCGGTATTCGTCATTGATGGAACCATCTTCTTCGACCTTATCATAAGCACCCAGCCCGTTTTCTACGACGAATAACGGTAACTGATAACGGTCATACAATTTATTCAAGGCGATGCGCAATCCGACAGGGTCAATTTCCCAGCCCCAGTCGCTGGCTTCCAGAAAAGGATTACGGACACCGCCAACAATATTCCCTTCCGTAGCCTCCTCCTCTGTTTTCACTTTCTTTTCTGTGCGGGACATGTAGTAACTGAAACCGATGTAATCAACTGTGCCTTCCTTCAAAAGTTCTAAGTCGCCTTCTTCGATGTCCAATTCAATATCGTGCTCTTTTAAATATCTGTTTAGGAAAGCAGGATATTCACCACGCACCTGTACGTCTGCACAATAATAATTGAACAGTTGCTCTTCCTGCAGGGCATGCATGACATTTTCCGGGTTGCTGTCATAAGAATAGACAGGTGCAAACAGAATCATACATCCGATTTGGGAACCGGGAATGATTTCATGTCCTGTTTTAACTGCAATCGCACTTGCCAGAAATTGATGGTGGTATGCCTGGAAAGTCGGCTGGTACTTGTCCTCTTCCTTTTCAATAGCGAATCCCAGACCGTTAATCGGCATGATCAAACCGCTGTTGATTTCATTAAAGGTCATCCAGTACTTCACTTTGTCCTTATATCGGGCAAAAATGGCTTTTACATATCTCTCGAAGAATGTGACCACTTTCCGATTTCTCCAGCCACCGTATTCTTTGACAAGGTGGAGCGGCATTTCGTAATGAGAAATGGTAACAACCGGCTCGATACCATGTTTATGTAATTCATCGAAGACACGATCATAAAAAGCCAGCCCCTCCTCATTCGGTTCGGTTTCATCTCCATTTGGAAAAATTCGTGTCCAGGCAATTGACATCCGGAATGCTTTGAATCCCATCTCCGCAAACAAAGCAATATCTTCTTGATAACGATGATAGAAGTCGATTGCTTCATGATTCGGATAGTAATATTGCTCCGGGTGGAGATGAAAGTCAAATCCCGGTTGCGTCAATATTTGCAAACGCCCTTTCCCGCCCGGGAGAACATCAGCGACGTTCATTCCTTTGTTTCCTTCCTCAAACCCGCCTTCTATTTGGTTGGCAGCAGTAGCCCCTCCCCATAAAAAGCCTTTAGGAAACTGATACGTTTTCGTCATATTTCATTCCTCCAATAAAACTTTCCTTCAAAGAAATGATATCTTTTCAAACCCTATTAGTAAACGAATCTATCTTGCATACGGAGTCATTTCTTTTTCTGTAACGATGAAAAGTCCAAAATGGCACGCGGTCCTCCCGCAATAGAGAGGGGACCTTGATAAAGCCTGTTTAAAAAGAGTTAACCAGCATAAAGCGTTTCAGCTTCCGTGCAGCTCCATAGTTCCTTTCCTTTTTATTGCCTTAAACAAGTACCGGACCAACGGCCCCATGAGCAAGAGCTGCAAAGGAAAAGCAAACACAAAATTTTTGAGTGCGATTGAAAAGTAACTCCCAATTAATGCTCTTCCCTCAAGCCCTCCTGTTAAGTAAGTCATTCCTAATCCATAAAGCGACATACAGAGAACCATCCCTGTTACCATGCAAATGGAAATAGATAATATGACAAGTAGTTGATTGGACTTGTCATACGGCAAAGCAAAGGCAATTCTATGCGCAACCGGTCCTACAATGAACAGTTCCAATAGAAATGCAATTAGAAAACCCAAACACATTTGCAGAAGTATTTTCGGAACAGATACTGTTCCAACCAGCCCATTTACGAACAGGTTATAAAATGTCATGACTATAACCATTCCGGTGCACATCATCAAACCAAAATAAAAGTTCTCTTTTTTCGTTGTTGGCAAATTTATCATCCTTTTCTTCAAGATACCTCGTTATTATAGAGATAAGGCAATCAGCTTCGTAAGTGAACTTTTTGTGAACATTGCAATTTTAGTAACTGATACAGAGTCGGAGAGTTTGTGGAAAATATCGACCATAAAGAAAAAAGAGCTGCTGAAATGTGAAACGATTTTCTGTCAGAAACGTATTCAATAAGAGAAAAGTAAATATTTGTGGAGAAAAATGGGAGGTTCTTTTATTGGAGGTTTTTTTGATTAGTTTTTTTTCGGCCATCATCATCTTTATAACAGTGTTTTCGATCATCAAGGTTTTAAATATCGCCTTAACAAGAAAGGAAATATCTAAACGAAACTACCGGCTTATGATGACCGGCACCATTTTCATCGGTGTTTCTGCATCCGCAATTTTGCCGTTTGGATATCAAATGCTTTTTGAGTCGATTTTGCTATAACAAGCAATTCCATTTTGAGCCAAAAAAGAGTGTCAAACCGCAACGCAGTTTGGCACTCTTTTTAAAATGGTTATTAAATAGATTTTACTGCTTCTTTAACAGGAGTTGTTCCGGCAACCACTTGAAATTCCTTGCCGACCGTATCCTTGTTTTCGAGAGAGGCAACGATGACGCTGGCGACGTCCTGCCTGGAAACTTCTCCTCTTTCTACTTCGGATGCTGCGTTCACCTGTCCTGTCCCTTGATCGTTTGTCAGTGCGCCTGGATGAATGATTGTATAATCCAAATCTGTCCGTTTCAACCACTCATCGGCATAATGTTTTGCGGCAACATATGGGGCGAACGAAGAAGGAGCAGCCTGTATAGCTTCCCGTCTCGTATCAAACGAACTGACCATAACGAAACGCTTCACTCCGGCAACTTTTGCTGCCTCGATTGTTTTGACCGCACCATCCAAATCAACCATGATTGTTTTGTCCTTTCCAGTATGCGGTCCGGATCCAGCTGTGAATACGACTGCATCCACTCCCTCGGCAGCTTTTGCGATCGAATCGATATCCTGTTCCAAGTCCACTACTGCGGTTTCCGCTCCCAAGTTTTCAAAGAAGGAGGCCTGCTCCTCGTTACGGATCATTGCTCTTGCTTCCAAGTTGTCGGTCTCCTGGATAAAAGTAACAAGATGTTTTCCAATTTGGCCGTTGGCTCCTACCACTAGAACTTTCATATCCTCCACCCTTTCTACTCACTATTTATTGTCTTCTTATCCTATTGTAAGCAAAAAAGCAGGAAAAATATAATATTTAGTCTGTTGCCGGTTCATATCCGGAGTGGGTGCCTATCAACCTAACCACACGGCCATGACAAATAATGACCAAACAGTAGCAGGGACTCCGATCGTGAAGATGACAAGAAGATACAAAGAGATGGTTTCTTTCTTTATTTTACGATAGCGTACTTGTACCAAAGCAGATACCACAGATAGTAAAAACAGCAAAAAACTGCATGTATATAATACTGCCAAATAGGATGCAGGATTCACTTTTGCCAAATGGTCATAAAGGAAATAAGCAATATCCTGACCCAATATCCCGATAAGGATTGCTGAAAACAAACATCCGAAGGTGAACTTTCCGTTGTAAAGCATTATCCTTCACCACCTGTATTTACATCTATTTTTAACAGTTTATTTCAATCAACCTTCATTTCATACCTGTCAAATAGAAAAAGCCGTTTCCTTAATGTGGAAACGGCAGTCAAGAAGTAGGCATTTAATTCTCTATCATACTTTCCTCATGTTTCAAAAATTCATAGAAAGTATGGAAAGAGTGTACCGGCTGTGTTTGAAGCTTTTCTATATACCTCTGTTTGGAGAGTTCCGGTACAAAATCACTCTTTGGCAATCCTGTCTTTCATATATTCCAAACTCATGTTGGCTATCTCTTTATTTTTGTGCAGTGTTTCTTTAAACAATGCAAAGCCGATTGCTCCTGCCAAAGAAATAATTACAGCAGAAATAGCCGATTCCTGGCTGATTCCTACTTGAAACAACAAGAAAAATAAATTGATGACCGAAAAAGTAATAAGTGGAATCGAGATGAAAGTCATCCTTCTGGTTTTTTTCATGAATGGCATGAGCTTGTTCTGAAAGTTTTCAAGTTCTTTCTTCACATAAACGGAAGCAGTTATATCCATCTTCTCTTGTTTCATCATCTATCACTCTCTTCTTTACTTATTCATAAACGGTTTTAATAAGTCGTAAGGCAAGGTGAATGTTTCATCGTTTATTTGCAGCTTTTCCACGTTATGACTATGGGAAGCATCCTTGATCGCACTCATCTCCTGGTGAATCGATTCCATTTTTTTATCCAGCTGTGCCGCAGTGACCGCGGCTTCTTTCAATTCATTTTTCAAACGCTCGGGCACCGCTTTATTGTATTTGTAATAAATTTTGTGTTCCAGGCTTGCCCAGAAATCCATGGCAATTGTTCGAATCTGTACTTCAATGCAGACATTTTCCACTCTGTCGGACATGAAGACAGGAACTTGAAGGATTAAGTGCAGACTTTGGTAGCCATTCGGCTTCGGATTTTCAATATAATCCTTCACTTCAAGTACTTCCAAATCCTGCTGTGACTGCAGCATATTGCTCAGTTCATAAATATCTTTGATAAATGAACAGGTTATGCGTATCCCGGCGATATCTTTAATATTTTTCTTGATAGCGGAAAGAGAAAGGTCGTATCCCTTCCTATAAACCTTATTCAAAATGCTTTCAGGTGACTTCACCCGTGATTTGACATGTTCAATCGGATTGTAATCATGGATATATTGAAATTCTTGTTTAAGGATATCAATCTTCGTATTAAGTTCATCAAGAGCGAATTTATAGGACATCATGAATCTAGTCAGCTCTGTTTTTAATTGCTTGATTTGTGCCAAACCCAATCCATGTTTCGATTCTTCGCTATTTGTCATCGAATTAGTCAGTACTGGTTTCATCTTCATTCTCCTATGTCAGACTTCCTGCAATTTACTTTTGATCCTTTATAATATCTCCAAGCAGCCGGTCCAATTTGGTAAGATTCTCCAGCAGATTGGATCGTTCTGCCTCACTGAAGTTACTCACTGCGGGTGTCAGGAGCCGTAATATTTGCTCTTCCTTTTCCGTACTTTTGGAAAGACCTTCATCAGTCAACGTCAATAAAATCGTGCGCCGGTCCTGCTCATTGGTTATTCGTTGTACCAATTTCTTTTCATGCAGCCGGTTTATGATCGAGGTCACGGAGCTCTTCTTCAAACCGAACTCTTTGGCAATTTGAGAGGAAGTGCAAGATTCCGTACTTTTAATGAAAAATAACGTTACAAGCTGTTCCGTCGTCAATAAATTACCGGCAACATCCCTTAAAAGTTGGATGAATTTACGGTTCAGTGAAGTGTTAATGTCTACATATGCTGATGCAAACTGTCTGATATCGATGTTTGTCATTTGTTCCTCCTGGAAAATGGTTAGAATATCTAACTATTAAATATTCTAACTTTTTTCAAAAAGATTGTCAATCGACTGTCCTCGCAATCCTATTGGGTACTAATAAACCCACACTCTCCACCAGGTAGAGGGTGCTGTTTTTCAAGAATAAATTGCGACAACTCAAATAACATAATGACAATAGCTGCTCATTATGCTATTCCTATTTTTTCAATAATCAGAAATTGTAATTTTATGGTAAAATAAATGTGATAGTGTGAAAAAGTCACTTAAACTAACGGGCAGTTTAATGGAATAAGATGATGGTGATCTTTAAAACGAAAGATTTTATTTAAGGGGTTAAAGCTATGGGAAATTTAAACAAGTTGCAACCGATTAAAGCAGCACAGGAGTTTATAAATAAATATTTTCCCTCTTGTGATGGGGCTTTGTTGGCAGGAAGTGTCGTTCGTGGTCAAGCCACAGAAACATCTGACCTTGATATTGTAATATTTGATAATGAATTAGACTCAGCTTATAGGGAATCACTAATTGAATTTGATTGGAATATAGAACTATTCGTTCATAACTTGAATTCATATCAGGACTTTTTTACAAGTGATTATAAAAGAGCTAGACCTTCGTTACCAAGGATGGTATCAGAAGGATTGGTTTTAAAAGATAATGGAGTAATGAATACTATCAAAACTGAAGCTCAAGAATTGCTATCTAAAGGTCCAGAAATATGGTCATCTGAAACAATTAATATTAAGAGATATTTTATAACGGACGCACTGGATGATTTTATTGGATGCGAAAATAGAAAAGAAGGAATATTTATTGCTAACACACTTACTGAACTTGTTAGTGAATTTGTTTTAAGGACAAACAATAGTTGGATTGGTGCATCAAAATGGGTTTTACGTTCTTTAAAACAGTATGACGATGCTTTCGCAGAGAGATTTGTTGAGGCGTTTGATTTGTATTATAGAGAAAATTCCAAGTCCAAAGTTATTAATTTGGTGGATGAAATATTAAAACCTTATGGGGGACGCTTATTTAACGGTTTTTCATTGGGGAAGCGGTAATATTGTAGAACTAACAGGTCCATTAATTTAATTAGACAATAAAAAGAAAAGCTCAGAGATTAAAAATTTCTGAGCTTTCCTCTGTGCTAATTATATTAGGGAGTATGAGCTTGCATTCAGATGGTGTGATTCACTTCATATAACGATATTCCATCAAGCTGTTTAAAATAGCCACTTCCTGATACAATTCCTCTCCTATATTCGTTTCAAGCACTTTTTTCCTTTCCAGCTCTTCATCTACGAGCCTTTTTACAGACAAGACGTCCGTTCCGTCCCGCAAGACTTCTTCCTTGGAATTGAAATGCTTGTGGGCGACAAGCTGCATGCCGTAAGAATTATACAAAAGAGTGTAACCGGCAATGCCTGTGGTGGACTGATACGCCTTCGAAAAGCCGCCATCAATCACGACCAGTTTGCCGTTTGCTTTAATCGGATTTTCCCCATCGATTTCTTTTACCGGTGTGTGGCCATTGATGATATGGCCCTGATCCGGATCAAGATCGAATTCTTTCAGTATCGTCCGGCAGGTCTCTTCTTTTTCACGTAAGTAGTAGTAAGGGTTCTTTCTTTCCTTATGAGTTTCTTTTTCTTTGATGAAGTATCTTTCGAAAGTTGTCATTTCCCTTTTTCCGAACAGAGAGGAACATTGCCCTGTCCATAAATACCAGACCATATCTGTGGCAAGATCGTCTGTCACATCCGGATTGGCAAAAGCGTATCGTAAATTCCGTTCAAAAACATCCAGTAATTCCCGACCGCTGTAGGTTTCATCTTCAATAATCATTTTCTCCATGTTTCCATCTTCGTCAAGCGGCATACAACCATGGATCAACAGGTTTCCATTATATTTCAAGTAAAGGCTGCCCTTCTTCATCAGGAATTTCATGTGTCTTGCCAGTTTTTCCGAATGTTGGACAGAAAATAAAAGCCTTTCAATCACTTCCTCTTCTTCCTCCAGCAGCTGATCGGGCTGGTCCGGATTTACTGTAGCAAAGCAGCTGTTCTCCAACTGGTACGTCTTCCCGTTTATGTCTATTTCTTTATTTTGGTAATTTACTTTATCCAATAATAATCTTTCCGACATATTGAAGTATGGACGCCTCTTGATGATGGGGCTTTCCAATTTGAATTGGATCATGGAAATGGCCTGGTGCATTCTTGTTATTTGCAATTGTTCGTAATCAGACAGTTTTTCATCAGATTGCCGTTTCGGACGGAAAGCCGGATTGTCTTCATAATACTTTTCGGCAAGATTGAGCAGCGGCCTGAGATTGATTCCGTACGCATCCTCGATGATATCCAAGTTGTTGTAGCGGGCGCATATACGGATGATATTGGCCAGGCAAACTTTCGATCCGGCAAAAGCACCGAGCCACAGCACATCATGATTCCCCCACTGGATATCGAGTGAATGATAATTGATCAGGGTATCCATGATTTTATCAGGGTCAGGTCCCCGATCATATATATCCCCGACAACATGCAGGTGGTCGACAACCAGCCGCTGCGTCGTGTAGGAAAGACCGATGATCAGTTTATCGGCTTGACCAAGGGAGATGATCTGTTGGACTATTTTTTTGTAATATGGTTTTTTGTTAGTGAAATCTTCCGTTTTATACAGCAGTTCCTCTATAATGTAAACAAATTGTTTGGGAAGGGCTTTCCGCAGCTTCGACCGGGTATATTTGGAGGAAGCATATGAAATGAGCTTGATCATATGCTCGATGATTTCGGTGTACCACTCATTCAATTCATGCTCATTGTTGAATCCATTCTTGATCAACTGCAGTTTTTCTTCTGGATAATAAACCAGTGTCGCAAATTCATCGATTTCCTCTTTTGATAAGGTTTCTGCAAAAAGGTCATTTATTTTCTCTTTCACCTTGCCTGATCCATTTCTCAACACATGCTGAAAGGCTTGATACTCCCCGTGCAAATCACTGACAAAGTGTTCTGTTCCCTTTGGCAGATTGAGGATGGCCTCAAGGTTGATGATCTCTGTTACGACTTTTTCTTCACTATCATATCTCTGAGCTAGTAAATCTAAGAATTTTGTATTCAAAATGCTAGAGTCCCCTTTCAACATTCGTCTGGTCTTGCTTCTTTGAAGATTAAGTATCATACTCACCTGTTCGTTTTAAATAACACCTGATGGGAAGATTCCTGTTGTTATCCGCAATCATAGTGCGTATCATTCCATTTCTCTAAAAACCACTTAATTTCCTGCATATCTGACAAATACTCACTAGAAAAATCGCCGAAAAAGAAACAACCTAAATCGCATTGCGATTCAGGCTGTAGGATATTCATCTAGCACTCTCTAAATTAAACCGAAAATATCTACAAACACTCGAACTGCCAGGAGGAAGACCACGAACACAATTGATCCATAGAGAATATTACCCGCCTTCGAATTTTTAAACGTCCCCATGCGGTCTTTTTTATTGATCAGAACAAAAATCGTTCCTGCCAAAAGCGGAAGAATAAGCCCATTGACCGCTTGAGCTGTAATAATCAATTGTACCGGTGCGCCTCCGAAAAAGAAGACGAGCAACACAGGAATGATAGCAGTGAGCACAAGGATTCCCCTATTCATCTTAGAAGTACGGTCTTCCGATGCATTAAATGCCTCTCCAAAAAGCATTGGCTGGACAGTCAGGTTGAACAGTCCCGAAGAAAAACCTGCCGTGAACAGTCCAAGGGCAAAGAAAATACCAGCAAATTGGCCAGCTACAGGTGCCAGTTGCATTGCCATATCCCCCGCACTTTCGATCACGATGCCAGTCCCAAAGATTGCCGTCCCCGCACTAATTAAAATTGATAAAGCAATAATAGCCGTAATAGTAAAGTTGACTCTTAAATCGATAAAAGACAGCTTCAATTTCTCCGTATTATTTAAATGATTTTCATTTTGATACTTTTTCTTTGTAAAGCCTGATAAAGCCACCAATGTATTCGGGACCATGATGGTCGCCACAAGCGCAAGCACTATCCAGAAATCCGCTTCCGGCACTCGGAAGGCAAACCCGCTCGATAAGAATTGCCCCAAGCTTGGTGTCGAGGTTAATGCGGTAATACAAAATGTAAGTACCAGCAAGCCAATGATCGTACGGTTAATATTTTCAAGCAATTTGTATTTTCCAATCCAGGCAACCAGTAATGCCATTCCGGACAGAATTGTCACCCAGGCTGTCATTGATACATCAGGGGCAAGCAGGCTCATGGCCATCGAGGCGCCGATAAAGTTTCCTGCTTGAAAGGCAAGTGCTCCAAGCCACAATAGCAAGAAAATGAATTTTGCCCAAACACCGTTGATTTCGTCCCTGATTCCTTCCAAGACACTTGTCCTTGTGGCAATCGTCCATTTCAGTACAGGCTTTTGGAGATAAAAACCGATGACACAGGCGAGGACCAGAATCCAGGCAACTTGAAATCCATAACTGGCACCAGCAACGGAGACGGTGGTCACAGTTCCCGGCCCAACAATCGCCGCTGCAATAATCGAACCCGGCCCAATCGCCTGCCACCATGCTTTCTGCTCTGGCTTGCTTTTCACCACTACTTCTACTTCTTCTGTTGGGTGCAAATAACGTTCAGTACTCGTACTCATACAAATCCTCCCATGTAGTAAATAATCTTACAGAGGATTGTACGCATGAATCTACTAGCAATCTATGTTTCTGTCAGGAAAGCTGACATGGATTTTTCACAATATGTAAAATCTGCAGTCTGGAAGACGGTCTGTTTTTCCTTTTTTCCCAGAAAGGAAGGTTTTGGACTCATTAGAATCCAAAACCCTTGATTATACCTTTTTAATGATGAATAATTTCCTTAAAATCCAGGGACCCTGTGCAAATCCAAGTGTTATTTGCCAAGCGCCCAGCCCCTGTAATTCATACTCCCTTATCAACATCGCTTTTGTCATCATACTTTCTACATCCTCGAACCATACCTCATGAGCGTTACCCTCTTGATCCGTATATCGGAAAAATGGTGACTCATATTGGTTGGAATAATGAATAGTAGCTTGATACCTTATCGCTGTTTCTACAGCATTTTGATTAGAAATTGCACTAGCGACATTTTCCTGGGTATCCGGAATAACCCAGTCATATCCATAAAAAGGCATCCCAATGATAACTTTATTTTTTGGAACGCGGCTTATCGTAAATTCAATTGTCCTACGCATCTCGTCAATAGGTGCCACCGGACCAGGTTCACTGCCAGCATGGTGAAAATCATAAGCCATGATAAACATAATGTCTACGACAGAACCGATCCCTCCGAAGTCATAGCCTGCCAGCCAGGGAATATCTTCACTGGTTTTTGCAGGTACTGCGATAGTTAAAAGCAAGCCTGATGGTCTCAGCCGATCCCGTAGTTCTCTTAAAAATCCAGTGAACAAATCCCTGTCCTCTGCCCTAACTCGTTCAAAATCAATATTCACCCCGCCATATCCTTTAGTCGTCGCCAAATAGACGATGTTGTTTAGGAGATTTCCCCTTGCGGTTGGATTATTCAACACTTCCTGCGCCAGTTCAGGACTAAATTCCTCCGGCGTTAAATTCGTAATTGTTGCAAGTGGAGTCGACCGGCGTCTCCAGGTTGTTTCGATGGCAGTAAGATCATTTAAATCATTTAATATATCCCCATTCTCACTAAAGTGATAGCCGAAAAGTGATATATAAGTAGAATAAGGGGCATATTCTCGGATAATATCCTGATCAAGTTCAGGACTTCGAATAACATAGTAACTGAGCACAGAGACAGGATAGTCTGCAATATCAGGAATGGTGATTCTTCTACCGGGCTGCATTGCAGCAGTATTAACCGCAGGATTAGCTGCTCTTAATTGTTCTAAGGTGACAAAGGCCCTTTTGGCAATTGTAAATAGAGTGTCTCCAGGTTGTACAATATAAGTATTCAATGGAATTAGCAGTGATTGGCCTGGCACAATACTAGCTTGATCCAGACCGTTCACAAGCCTGATTTCGTCAATGGGAATTTCATACTTGTTACTAACAATAAATAAGGATTCTCCGGTTTGAACCTCATGAATGAACATATTTGCCCTCCAATAAAAAAAAGAATAAACATGGCATGATTGGATAATGTACCGTCTATTAAAAAAAGATGGAATTGCACTATTGTATTTTTATTATTCCTTACAGTTAATTAGAACAACATTGGTTGCTTAGGTCCGGAATCTACCGTAGATATACAAGCGCAACAGCAAGCAAAAATTTCTTCGTTTCAACCATGTAGTCGTTAAAAATTGGTCGGCAAATCAGGGAATGGAAGACTTCTTGAAGATTATTAATCAAAAAAGGAAACATGACTCAGTCTATCTGAGCCTTGTTTCCTTTTAAAGAGTACAACGAGATTAAAGTTTTCATGAATACTCTAACTGTTAGACGGACTGTCCAGCCCGCCTCTCCTTTTTATTTAGTCAGTGCCCATTCAATCCTTTCCGCCAAGAGACCCGAGATGTTGTCATCCAGCATCCCTTCTCTTGTATGGGCTGGCGTAAAACAGCAAACCTTGCCTTTCCCATAGTGGTGTTTCCAGCCGGCAACCGAGTCACCTTCCTCCCCAGTACTCCATAAATCAACTTCCGTGTTCCCCTTGTCTAAATGGACAAAATACTGTTCATCGGAAAGAGAAAAAGTACCCTCTCCTTCCAAATGGTTTCCCTCTCTCATGTAAGTGACATGTTGAAGGCCGGGCGGATGGTAATCAAAAGATCCGCGCAGCATTTGAATATAGCGGCTTTCAACCGAATAGCTTGCCATCCCTGCATGCCAGGCTAAAATACTTCCTCCCTCTTCCACATAGTTGGTGATTTTCCTATCTAGCTCTTCAGTCAGCCAGGTTTCCACATGCTCATCTCTCGGATTGAGCTCGTCCATTTTGGCGTTAATGAACAACTCTGGCTTTGCATCAAGCTCTTTGGACACTTGTTTGTATGTAATATACTGTACATCTACTTCTTCACTGGTCGCCAGTTTGGAAACGGCTGCTTCCAACCCTGCTTTTGCATCATCCCCATCATGCCAATAGTCTCCCAACAAGGCAACTACTTGTATCATTTTACCCTCTCCTTACCAATTCAGTTTGTTTCCTTGATAATCGATATACATGTGCTCATCCAGGTCTGGTTTTGCCAGAATCTGCTTGACGATTCCTTCCGCTGATTCGTCCGCTTCAATCGTGGCTTCGTGATTGAAGTCGCCCATGATATATGTTTTGACGTAACCCGGGTGGAATGCCAACACTTTTACCCCATGGTCTTTCAGCTGATTTTGCAGGATGGTCAACTGCATATTCAGCGCGGATTTGGACATGCAGTAGCCGTATTCTTTCACCCGCCAGGAGTCGGCAAGGCTTCCCGCTTCTGATGAAATGTTGGCAAGTATTTTATCCTCTCCCTTTAACAACAAGGGGACGACCGAATGGGAAACCCGCAACGGTCCCAGTGCATTGGTATCGTACAATTTCATCATGTCTTCATAGTTGAAACCATCAAAAACATCGGTAGACCGGTCTTTGAAGATTGCTGCGTTGTTAACCAAGATATCTAATTTACCTGCCTCGCCGGCAATGTAATCCGCTGCATCGTCAACCGACTGCTGGTTTGTCACATCAAGAGAGATGATGTGCAGATCCGGCTCATAATCCTTTTTCAACTCATCAAGTTCCGGCCAGTCATTCATGTATCTTCCGGCAAACACCTTGTATCCTTCATTAAGAAAACGCTTGGTCATGGTCAGACCCAGTCCCCTGTCCGCACCCGTAATATAGACTGTCTTTTTCATAGAATCCATCCTTCCGCCCTTTTAATAAAACGCTTACAAATAGTAACTATTCTACACAGAGAGGAAGATTTCCTTCTATCAAACAAAGAACATCCTATTCTATATAATTGAAAGATCTGTCGGATTCCGAAAACATTTCCGGTCCTCTAAGTCCATTTCAGCCAAACGGTTCACCTATTTTGCCTTAAATACATAACAACAGAATGCAGTGACGAGTACACTATAATAGAATGCTAATTCGGATGGATGAATAAAATGGGAAATCAACAAAAAGCAGTTCTTGGGGCCTGGATCCAAGCGATCGGTACGGTGATTGCAGCCATCGGCAGCACACCAACAACCCATCTTCCCCAAAAACTGCTGCAGGATCTTAATTTAATAGGAAATGTTCTACAAGGAACCGGGAATGCCCTGATGGCTGACAGCATTCCCAATCTTACCCCTTGATAAGATTGGGGATCAGATTCAGGCAATCGGAAACGCAACGATTGTTGCCCAGTACTTGGCAAACTTCGATAAGACGACGAATCAAAAACTGAATATAAAAGGAAATTTGATGCAGGCCCTGGGAGCAGGAATGAACTTTTCCACGGAAGTTGGCGAACACAATATGACCACCGATGAACTTTATACGACCTACGGAAACCTGCTGCAATTGATTGGGAATTCCATGCAGGCTCTGTCAGGGGGAATCCAGCTGAAAGGCGGAGATGCACAATCAATGAATACAGCGGGAAGCTGGATCCAGGCGATCGGTGCCGTACTGTCCGCCGTCGGGCAAAGTTAGCGTTACTCACCCGCCATCCAGCAGTTCCCTTGTTTTGTCCAAAATCTCCTCGTCCTTCAAACGAAACTTAAACTCTACTCTTCGGGATGCTTCCATGCTATAGTTCCCTTCATCATCCGTCCGGCCGTCGGTATAAGATTTTCCGTTCACTGTCAGCTTTTCCTCAAGCTGTTGTTGGATATCTTTATGCGGGAATTTGCTTCCGAGTATATACGATGCAACACTGTAGGCGCGTTCTTGTGACAACTGCAGATTGTACAAATAACCGTTATCTCTGTCGGTATGTCCTTCTATAATGATCTCGGCGATATAGTCGCTGTATTCACTCCCCAGCAGGACATTTAAATATTTCGGGACAAACTCGTTCAAATATTGGTAGGACTCCTCTTTTAATTCCGTCTTGTCATAGGCGAATAATATATCGGTATCGAAAATGATGGCGCCTGTCTTCTCGTCGACTTCGATACCAAGGGTCGAGTCTTGAAATTCGTCATTCAACTCGTTGACAAGATTGACCCGCACCCCCATGATTTGGTCGATTGTCCGCTTCATTTCTTCTATTTGAAACGACTTGATGATCATCATGCTGATAAAAATCAAAATGAAGCACAATAAGATCGTCGTCAAAAGGTCTGTAAAGGACGGCCAAAAATGACTCTCTTCCTGTTCATTTTTAAACAGCCGCTGGTACTTGTTAATCATGCTGTTCCACCCTTATCCTGCCTGTGCTTCTTCTCATTGCTTCTTCCATCATTGCCCGCAGATGTTTGTTAAGGGACTGGATTTCCTGCTGCAGCTCCAGCAACGTTTTCTGCATGGCCCGTGCGCTCGTTTGTTGAGTTTCTTCTGAGATCTGGCTTATTTGTTTCATTTCCTTTTTGATCACTTCATTGGTCATTTCCGCAGACTCGCCGATACTTCTCCCTACTTTATCCAGTCTGTCCCCGAGTGTCCCTTCAAGGCTTGCTACATATCTCGATAGCGTCTCCCTCAGAATGCCCACGCTCGTCTCGATGTGGTCCTCCCGTTTGTTAAAGGAATCTTTCATTTGTAAAATGGTCGAATTGATTTCATTGATCAACTGATTATTCCGCATCCCGACTTGTTCATAGGTCGACGA
Organism: Sediminibacillus massiliensis; assembly: GCF_900156915.1. Lineage (GTDB taxonomy): Bacteria > Bacillota > Bacilli > Bacillales > Amphibacillaceae > Sediminibacillus_A > Sediminibacillus_A massiliensis. The sequence goes on from NZ_LT732535.1 coordinate 1,130,676, forward strand.
GGCATCCATCAGATGCCGTTCAAATGCTGCCGAATCAGCCGAATGTGCTTTCAGGTGGCTGTTGAACTCCTGGTTGAACTGCCTTAATTCATCAAAACGGTCTGACAACAAATGCCTGTATTCTGTCTGGGTATTATGGATTGTTTCCAATGCACGCGGCAAATGCGTGATCGAATCACCGACTTTGTCCATGTCCTTGGACAGCTCGCCCAAATAACTGCCAATGGCTGACAGCCTCGAACTGATGTCATCGCCGAACACCCCTTTGAACTGCCGGTTATGCTCCTCCATCCGTTTCACCAGTTCATTACTCTTTGCGTTCATCCGGTCAAAGGAACCGATAATCGAGCCCTGGCCTTCCAGGATGGTAGTGAAAAAGCTTCTTAACTCCTCCACCGCCCCTTCGAAATGATTCAAGGTATCGATTTGGGAGGTCGACAACTCCTTGATTTGCTTATAGGTTTCATCAAAAGCGGCTGCCATCCGTTCATTTCTGCCATCCATCCTTTTAAAATACGTGAAAAGCTGGTCAAAATTGTCGTTCAATTGATTAATCGTTTCACCGAATCCTTCAGTGATGTCTTTCATACTGGAGAATAAGGTGTGAAAATCGTTCAGATTCTCTGATAAGCCATCATTGAACTTGGCCAAATCCTCTGCAGACTGCTGGAGGCTTGTCGTGAAATTGGCAAAGCCACTAAAGGAGTTTTCGATGCTTTGTAAGGAATGCTGGTTCGTTTCCTGAAGGTGCTGGATGGATGCATTGATGGTTTCCGAAACCTGTATTAAACGGTGCAGGCTGTTCTGTTCCTTCTCTTCTAGATTTGATTCCACCCTCAGCATGATGTCTGTCAGCAGGAATTCGGTGTTGGCCGCTTTAATAAGCACTGTCATGATCAGCGACAACCCCATACCGGCAATACTCGTGTAAAATGCCACATCAATCCCGGTTAAAACACTTGCAACGTCCTCTACCAGCTGATCTCCGGCAGAATCCAAATTACCAAGCGAAATCGTCAAGCCGATAAATGTTCCCAGCACACCGACCAATATAAACACGGAAACCGTCATCTGGATCAGTTTGATCAAACTGACAACCGGCATATTGTACACTCGCCATCCGGAGAATTTCTCCTGGACGAATGTTCCGATTTTCACCGGCTCTTGCTTCTGCCTCTGCTCATACTCCTGCTTGAACGAACGGAGCGGATCTATATCCATTCGATTTGTTTCATTTAAATAGTTGCGAATCTTCCTCAGTTTGCCGAATAGCGAAATATGAATCAAAAAAGTTACAATAAATGTCACGAACAAAGTCATGAAAATGAATTCTATTATTCCGTTGGACAGAATGGCTTCGGCTTTCTGCTCACTGACAAACAGTTGTAATATCGCTTCGAGCATGGATTGTCCCCCTAAGTAAAATTCATCCTTTGATTAGTGATTTCTTTTCCTTTTATATAGGTATTCTTAAATGGGACAAATCATGTCTGAAACCGGCCAGCACCAAAAAACCCGGGACAAGCAGTGTCCTGCTTGAGTCCCGGGTTTTTGTCTCTTCTTGGTTTTCTGCAAAATGCAAAACTTAATTGCCTCGCATCTTAATTTTCCTGTTTTCTCCTGATAAAGATGGCCAACAGCATAAAGATCAGCAGGTAAGCCAGCAACACAAGATAGCTTTGCCAATCAGGGGAACCTCCGGCAACTATGTTCCAAGCCCCGCTTCCAAAGTGGTAAGATGGCAGCCACTCCGCCACTCTCTGCAGGGACTCGGGGAAAACCGAGATTGGCGTCCACATTCCGCCTAAAACAGCCAGCGCCAAATAAACAATGTTACTGACACCACTGGCAGTTTCGACTTTTTTCATCATCCCCACCAAAGAACCAAGTGCTAAAAACGGTACAGACGCAATCAGGATCCATAATCCGGCCAGCAACCACTGTCCAACCGTCAGGGAAACCCCATTAATGAGAAAACCTGCGAAAAAGACAATGATGATCGATAATATGTGCATGGTGAATTGACCGAACATTTTGGATGTGAAATATGACCAGGAAGGAAATGGGGTGAGCTTCATGAATGTAGACCAACCTTCTGACTGTTCTTGAACCATGCGGATACCAAAGTTCATAATAGCCGAGCCCATCACACTGAAAGTCGTCATGGACATCAGATAGTGTGCCTGCCATTCATCCTGATCCGGGACGCCCGTGTTCACGATGTTGGTGAAAATAAAATAGAACAAAATAGGCATGAACAAAGTCCAAAACACAAAATAAGGATTCCGGAAAATGCGCAATATCTCAAACTTGCACTGAGTCAGTATCGCATTCATACTACTTCCTCCTTTTGGTCGGAGGTTAGATGTTCAAACACTTCTTCCAAGCGCCCTTGCTCAACCAATATGTTTCTAGCATCCACCCTGTGTTGGAAAATCTGAGAAAGCACGGCATCCGTATCATTCGTTACAACATAAATACGGTCCTCTTTCTCATAGCACCTGATCACGCCGTCAAACGATTGCAGGAGGGGGATTACTTCATTACTGTCTGTTTGGAGGGAGACACTTCTTGTGGCGATGTTTCGTTTTATTTCTTCTGGTTCTCCATCGGCGATGACTTCCCCATTGTTGAAGAGTATGATTCGTTCGGAAAAGTCATCTGCTTCCTGCAGATAGTGTGTGGTGAAAATAATCGTTTTCCCTTGTGATTTGAGGGAAGTAACTTTATCCCAAAAATTTCTCCTGGCTGTTATATCCAGCCCGACAGTCGGCTCATCGAAAAACAACAAATCCGGATTACCCGCGAGTGCAAGGGCAAACCCGAGTTTCCTTTTTTGTCCGCCAGACAACTTATTGGCCCATTGTTTTAACTCATCTTCTTTTAAACCAGTTAACGTGATGAGTTCCTCCATCGACAAGGGGGCAGCGTAGTAACTCCTGAACAATTCGATTACTTCCCGTACTTTTAGTTTGTCGACAATACTTACCTCTTGCAGCATCGCTCCGATTTTATTACGCACCCGCAATTCTTTCGGATCATCGCCAAAAACTTTGACATTTCCATCCGATGGTTCCATCAGCCCCAGCATCATCGAAATCGTCGTTGTCTTGCCCGCACCATTCGGACCCAGAATAGCGACTGTCGAGCCTTCTTCAATGGTGATGGAAACATCTTTGACAGCAGTGGTTTTCCCAAACATTTTTGTTATGTTTTCCAATTTCACGATTTCCCCCATAAGTTGAACCTCCCTATTGTTTTATAAAACACCGATTTCGCCATTTCTATTTAGAATACGAATTATCAACAAAGTAAGTTTCGGTATTTTCCGAAAATTATAACGATCATTTAATCTATGCATGAATATGTGTCTCTTGTTAAATATTAAGTTAAACACTCAAAAGGATAAGGGAAAACTCTAATGGATAATTATTCCAATGACAATACAGGCAGAAGATATAAAGCACATGTCAGCACCCTTGGAACGACCCAGATTCATCTAAGAAATCCTTACATTGTTGCCTGGTGGTCAGTGGCGTTCCCTGGTTTTGGCCATTTATTGTTATCGAAATATTTACGGGGATTCATGCTGGTCGCATGGGAAGTGATCATCAATTTAAAGTCCCATGTCAATCTGGCGATGGTGTATTCTTTTCAAGGGAAAACCGCACTTGCTGCGGAAGTGTTGGATACAAGATGGCTGTTGATCTATATTCCGGTTTACATATTCGCTATCTTTGACAGCTATCGAACAGCTGTCGATTTGAACAAGTTTTATGTGTTGGCTGAAAGGGAGGACCATGAGTTCAATTCCTTCAGCATCGGAGCTTTGGAAATAAATTATCTCGATAAGCGCATCCCCTGGCTGGCGGCTGTGTGGTCGTTATTCATGCCTGGTTTGGGCCAATTGTATATCCACCGGATTACCTCGGCGCTTGTAGTCGTGATTTGGAGTGTGGTTTTCTTTTACCAATCGCGTTTTCTGGAAGCTATCGTTTTGCTTTTTGGAGGGGAAATCCAAAAAGCCACCGGAGTGTTGAACCCTGAATGGTTGTTTATGTTTCCATCTGTATATGGATTTGCCATTTATGATGCATATATCAATACGGTGGAAAATAACAAGCTTTACGAAAAAGAGCAAAGACGCTTTCTCCAAAAAAATTATCAGTCAAAGTCGTTCCGGCTTTTGAAAGGGAGAAAAATATGAAGAAGCAATTGCAGTTTTTTTCTACTTTTGAAAACCATAGCTATTTAGAGATCGCCATATCCACTCTGGAAAAAATCGGCATCGAAAGGAACGATATTTATGCCGTTCCGCTTGATAACCGTTCAGAAAATGTAAGATTGTTTGACACTTTGCACAGATCTGATGGACTATCGCTTATCGATATCGCTATGCCCTTGGCTACTGCTTTTTCGGTAATAACTGCCAGTGTCGGCTTCGAACTCAAATGGGGGCCGATTTACTGGGGATTGATCGGCGCGATCACAGGTTTTATCATCGGCTTTTTGATCAGGCTTACGGCTGTGCTCATCACAAGAAAAAAACGCGTGAAATCAAAAGGAAAACACGCGGATGTCATTTTGATTATTACTTGTAATGAGCATAATAGTGACCAGGTAGAAAAGATTCTATGGGACCATTTGGCTATGGGTGTGGCAAAAATAGAAGCAAATCTATAACAGTTGCACTACCCCGTCAGCTTGCGAGTTAATTAATCAAGATTTCAGAATTGCCTTCAAGGATGGTGAACAAGAAAATGCCAATCAGAGATAAACTGCTTCAAATGCAAAAAGAATCTGCCCAGTTACGGAAAGAGCTTTTCTTTGACGAAGTCTTATTTTCTTTTCAATGGTGGATACTCCTCGCCATCACCGTCATTCTTTGGATCATCTGGCTGCTGGTGGTAGACAAAAAACGCCTGAAGCCTATTTTAATTGTGGGTTTGATTATCGGTCTGCTGGCCATTGTGTTCGATGATTTCGGCCTTTCTGTTGCGGCATGGTATTACCCTTATCAGATGGTGTACTTCACTACCCGGCTCAATCCAGTAGATTTGGCGGTATTGCCGGTATGCTATATGCTTTTATACCAATTTTTCTATCGGTGGAAAAGCTATCTCATTGCGTCGGCAGCATTTGGCCTTTTTGCCTCATTCATTGCGGAACCGATATTCGTTCAATTGAATATGTACAAGATGATGCGCTGGGAATACTGGTATTCTGCCCCCATCTATTTTATGATGGGAATCTTCGTCAAATGGCTGGTCGATAAGATAGACAAAAAATATGGTTAAATGCCTGTCTTACCGCTCTGCCGTTCCAGTAACTCTATCGTTTTTTTAAGGTAAGCACCTCTTTAATTCCAGCTAATTCTATTTCTATGTTTATCTCCTCCCATTCTGTCACATTTTCCGGCAGGTCTTCACCATAGATATACCGGCTTTTCCCGCTGAGTTCCGATGCTAACGAAAAACCGGACCCGGTAACGCTTAAGGAAAATGCTGTTGCACTATTTTCCTTTTTACCATCGTATCGTTTCTTATCTAAATAAAGAATAAAATCCTCATCATCCAATGGTTGTAACCGGACAAACCAGTTCTCACTCGTTCCTTCATAAACGATTGCTTTACCAGCGACCTGGTTAACATCGATCGCCATTTCCGATATTTTTCGGCTGACCTTCTGGTATGCGGAATAATTATGGTGAAAAGGATTGGCGGCATGTATTTGGGTAATCATGTTGGTTAGACCATTCAAATCTTTCGTTACCGATTCATTGTCAATATAAACATTGGCAGAATTTAAATATACCCATGTTGGTTTCGTATCTTCCAACACCTTAGATTGCCCATAAGAGGTATCTATGTTTTCTTCTTCATAGTCAAAATAAGAACCAAGGTGTGCGTGGTTGATATCCAATGGATTGACTTTTTCGCCTTCCGGGGTGTAGAAAATAGAGGCATTATACAAATATCCGAGTGCTACGCTTTTTTGATATTGCTCTGGAATACCTGCTGAATCTGGAATATGGGAATCGGAATAAATCGGCTTGACCCCGTTAAAAAACTTCTGTATTTCTGAATACTCCTTTTCCTTATTACTAACAGGTGTGGTGGCTGTTTCTCTGCTTTCGAAAAAGAGGACATACCCTGCAAATATCATCAAAAGAAACGTGCAAACGGTTAATGGATAGACGAAAAATTTCCCATTACTTTCTTTAGGTTTTTTCAGTTCATGATAGTTCCTGCTTTTTCTTTGAGCATCCATTTCATACCTGGGGAGTTTTTTTAACTTATCCTCCAAATCATCTCGCTGCTTTGTCATCACTCACCCTCCTTTGAAAATTCAAGCTTTCACCAAGCTTTGCTTTAGCACGGAAGTATGTGGTATTAACTTTTTCGGTTGACCATTGTAAAACCTCGGCAGTCTCATCAGAAGTTAATTCCAATATCCCCCTGCAAATAACTACCTCCCGATAGGAGAGCTTTAATTTCCTGATTGCCTGATAAAGCTCCTTGAATTCTTCCTTGGCCACCAGTCTATTTTCAGGTGTGTCAGTATGGCTCAAATCTTCGTTTAACCGGAAAAATCCTTTCCATCTTTGCTTTCTAAAGTGATCTGCGGAAACTCTTCTGGCAATCGAAAACAGCCAGGTCTTTGGTGTTGAGTTTCCTGTGAAAGTGAATCTTTTTTTCCAGGCTTTGAAAAACACATCCTGCAACAAATCGTCTACATCATCTGTTTGATTGTAATATACCAAGAAATTGAAAACATCCTGGCTGTAATCTTCATACCATTCTTCAAGGTTGTAATTATCCATGCTCCCTCCTCCTCTTAATACTCTCTTATAAATTAGACGTTAACTGAAAGGATATCTTACAGTTTTTTTGGTTTTTAGAGAAGACAATCCTTGTATATAAAAAAAGCCGGCACCGAATGCCGACTTATATGTTGCTGGCGCACTGTTTGGCACTTGCAAAACGTTTCCGTCACAGTGCTTTTACTTCCGTAATCGAGTCCCTCACTGACTTGATGATTCTCTGGAAAGCAGCTTGTGCTTTTCGCTCGTCCGTCTCTTTGATTGCTTCCAAAAGCGTTTCATGGTGGGGATAACTTTTATCGAAAATATCATCTTTCCCAAACGGTACATTCCAAAATTGGTGGAAGGTTTCCCATACCGAATCAATCATGCTTTCAAGCAGCGGATTATTGGAAGCACGGTAAATGGCTTGGTGAAAGCCGGCATCCGCGAGGTTTGCCTGTTCCCTTTTTCCTTCGTTGATGAACTGGACATATTGTTTCAAATGGAAATCCATCGATTTGATATCCTCTTCGCTGGCAGCGCGGACCGCCAGCTGCACTGCCTTTCCTTCCAATGCTTCCCGGACTTCGAGCGCCTCCAATAAGAAATTTTTCTCGTCCTCCACCTCGAAGGCCATTTGAATCTGAAATGGTTTGATATCCTTGATAAAGGTCCCCTTCCCGTTCAATACTTCGATGGCACCTTGTGTTTCCAGGAGTTGAAGGGCTTCTCTCAACGATGACCGGCCGATCTGCAGAATGTCCACGAGTTCCGCTACAGAAGGTAGTTTGTCCCCGCTTTGAAGATTCTCCCTTTTTATATAATCTTTAATTTCTTTTGCACCTATTTCGGATAATCTTTTTTTCCTGATTGCTTTCACTTGATCACCTCGGACTGCTACTCTGTACATTTATTATACTATCGGGATACTGGAATACAAAACTTCTTTGTATATTTTGAAAAATCTAACCTTTCATACAGGTTGAAAGTATGATAGTATAAATGCAACTACATAGGAAGGGTCGATGAGATAGTGAAATACACAGATGAGCAGATATGCACCCAGCTTTTCGATAGCCCGTCAGAGCACCATGGGGCCGTTTCGCCCCCTATTTACCAAACAAGTTTATTTTCATTCGAAACTTTTGAAGCGTTTACAGAAGCGCAATCCGCTGAAAGAGAAAACTACGTCTATACAAGGGGGGTAAATCCGACAACCGAAATCCTGGAAAACAAATTAGCTATGCTGGAACGCGGAGAGATGTGTAAGTGCTTCGGTTCCGGAATGGGGGCAATCAGCGCCATTTTCCATTCCCTGCTTAAAAAGGGAGACCATGTTTTATTCATGAACACGATTTATGGACCAACACAACAGCTGATGGAGCATCTTGAAAATTTCGGGATCGAACACAGTTTTGTGACAGAGGATGCAGAATCCGCTATCCGCCCTAATACGAGAATCATTTACGTGGAAAGCCCTGGCACAATGACGATGAAAGTGATCGATTTGATGAAGATCGCGGCAACCGGTATGCGTCATGGCATTTATACAGCCATCGATAATACGTGGTCCACCCCGATTTTCCAGAAACCTCTTACTATGGGTTTCGACCTGTCGATTCATTCCCTGACGAAATACATCGGAGGGCACAGTGATGTGGTGGGCGGTGCTGTTATCGGAAAGAAAAATTTGGTCGACCGTATTTTTCAATACGGTTTTCAGCTCAATGGTTCCGTGCTTTCCCCCCATGATGCATCGCTGATTATTAGAGGCCTGAGAACACTGCCGCTAAGGATGAAACAGCATCAGGCAAATGCGCTTCGGGTGATTGAATATTTGAAAACAAAGGAGGAGATCGCCGCCATACATCATCCCAGTCTTGAGGACGACAGCAGCCTCGTCGACAATCAAATGACCGGATTTTCCGGACTGTTGAGTTTTGAACTCAAGGAAGGGGGATTCGAGCAAGTTGCTGCATTTATTAATAAATTGAACGTTTTCAAAATCGGTGTAAGCTGGGGTGGATATGAGAGCCTGATCAATTCGCCGATTAAACGCAACAATCAAGCCGAGCTTGAAAACCAAGGAATGGCTTCTGGATTAATTCGTCTTTCGATTGGACTGGAAAGCCCGGAATTGTTGATCAGTGATTTAGAAAATGGATTCCATGCTTTGAAAAAGGATGAAATCTTATCAAAAGGAGAGGTTGCAAGTGAAACAAAGTGAAGTGAAACGTCCCACTGTCGGAATGGCTTTGATACCTATTACCCTGGCGCTCGTTATTTTCATCGTCGGCATCGGCGTGTTGAAATTTCAAGCAGAGCTCATGCTCATTTTTGCAGGCGTTCTTTTCTCGATATTCGCTGCCTTATATGGACATAAATGGGGAAAAATCATTACCGTGATGGGAGAAAAAATCAAAACAGCCCTGCCGGCCATCCTGATTTTGTTCAGCATCGGTTTGTTAATCGGCACCTGGATGATTTCAGGCACTATTCCATTTTTCGTTTATTATGGACTGGAAATCATTAACCCAGCACATTTATATGTCCTCGCCTTTATCGTCACGGCTATTGTGTCCACGTGTACTGGAACTTCGTGGGGTTCAGCCGGGACGATTGGTGTGGCGCTGATGAGTATAGCCCAGACGATGGACTTGTCCATGGCGGTTACGGCCGGGGCCGTCGTTTCCGGTGCTTACTTCGGAGATAAGCTATCTCCACTGTCCGATACCACCAACATGAGTTCCCTTGCCGCTGGTGCCAACTTGTATGAACACATTAAGCATATGCTCTACACCTCTGTCCCCTCAGCTCTCATTGCTATCATCGTTTTTTATTTTGTCGGACTGCAAATCGATTCTTCGCCCGGCCAACTGACTAATATCGAAGAAATGCTTGCAGGAATAGGCGAGTTGTTCAATCTTAATCCATTGGTTTTACTTCCCGCAGTAATCGTGATCGCTGGTTCTCTACTAAAAAAGAACCCATTGATCGTCCTGTTCTGTTCGGCAGTGACCGCCATGATCATCGCCCAACTGTTACAGAGTGCGACTGTTCCGAACCTGTTCACCGCGGCAGTGGAAGGCTTCCACACGGAAATGCTCGGTGTTTCGCCTGATCTTATTTCTGAAGACATCCAGGAACTGCTCAACCGCGGTGGTCTTTACTCGATGTATAATGCGACATTCTTTGTGTTCTGTGCCTTTTTCTTCGCGTCAGCCTTGGAAGTTTCACAGGCACTTAACGTGATATTGGAAAAAGTGATTACGTATCTCAAGTCGATTGGAAGCGTGATTTTCGCCTCCTTATTAACCGGATTTGCCGTCATCAACTGTACGTCGAACGCACTTGTCACCTATTTCCTGGTCAAAGACATTTATGGTGATGTCTATAAAAAGCGGAACCTGCACCCGACGAACCTTTCCAGAAGCATGGAAGATTCCGTCACGATCACGGAAGCGCTCATGCCATGGACTGTGTCAGGGGTGTTTATGGCCACGACGCTTGGCGTAGGCAACTTCGAATTCCTTCCGTGGGCCTTTTTCAACCTAGGTGGTATTGTTTTCTCTGCTTTATATGGTTTTCTCGCCCCATATACGAATGGATTCGGGATCAGAAAGTTGGATGAAGATGTGGAAGAAGGAGAATCAAGGAAACAAGCTGCACTGTGACTTGTATATAGAAATGTCAACGAGCCTCTCTTAAAAAGGGAGGCTCTTTTATGTATGGCTGACATTCACATTAATTAAACACCAAACTGTTCCGCTTTAAGAATCGACCATCAAACAGGATCGGGACCCCTTCCCCGTCTTTTTCTGCATGGATATGAAGATGTGGTTCTGTGGTGTTCCCCGTATTGCCGACCTCTCCAAGCTGATCACCTGTGTTCACTTGGTCTCCTTCCTGCACTTCTACCGTGCCTGGCTTCATATGAGCCAAGTGGATGTTTGCCCCTTCACACGATAGGATAACATGGTTGCCGGCTGGTGATGCCTTTTTATCCGGAGACTCCTGCGGTGCAATATCATCATACTCATCGACAGCGGCGACCACTTCCCCACTGCATGGGCTGTAGAGCGGAGTTCCATAAATTTTGTATTTATCCAAGTCTGTCGGTGACAATCCAGCGCCCCTGAGTCCAAGGCCGTTCACTTGTAAAATGTCATAAGCATATTGCTGGGGTATGTACTCATTATGATAATTGATGGACGGGTTCGCGCCCCCATGTCCGACAGCATAAACCCCATCCTTCATGGGAAATTCCAGTTCGATGGCTTCGTCTTTGTCCGGCAGAATATAGCCGGTTATGCCGTTTGCGGCTAACAAGCCAAAATAAACAAACAGCACGATGCTGAAGCCCATGGAAAATTTATACTTTATGCTTTTCTTCGGACCTTTTGCAGGTAATTTGCCCAATCTTCTGAAGGCAAAGAAAGACACGAGTATAAATAGCACCGGCCACAGCCAACGTAAGTAATGACTGTAAATGTGCCAGGGACCGAGGATGAAAATGAACGCAATGAACATGAGCAAGAGTAGCCAGTCTATCACGAGCACCTTCTTGCTGCCGAAGTCCGTTTTTAACAGATGGTAAAAGAGAGCTAAAGGTAACAGGATGTATATAGCAGCCATCATCCAAATCATTTTTCTATCTTCCTTTCCGAAAACAGTATGTACCGAATATTGCGAGAATTTATTATCTAATTACTGATATGATTTCTTTCCTGAACCTGAACACCCCCGAAACAGTTTTATTGAACATCTGCAAAATAATAAGCCGGTACTCCCTTCAGCTTATTTTGATTTCAAACCGTCCTTGTGAAAGGATGGTTAATTATACTTACGAAAGAGATCTGATTTGGTTTCAAGATAACAACTTCTTTGTGCCTTCCAAATAAATGTTCCCTTCAGACACTTACATATGACAAATGAAGAGGTGTACAACCACTGTCGTAACAATGCTATGCCTCCCCTATACTCATGCCTGTTTTTATCATTCACACCCTTGCTCACATCTGTCCAATTTATTCAAGGCTGTTATTCTTTTCATTACATAGTAAAATTAAAAAATCAGTGTGTAGAGATATTGGGATTACTTATGTATATATATAAGAACCAAAAATATATGTCGTATGATACGTCTGCCATCTGAAATTACAACTTTTCGGAGGGTAAAATATGTACAGAGAAGAAAGACTGCCTCAAAGCCCTAAAGAAGGCGTAATCTTTATGCTGATTATTTCGGTCATTTCGGTCAACACTATCGCCCCGATCATTATGGGCATGGAATTCGGTTTCAGTAAGAAGAATTATATAGAAACCTTGAAGGTCATTCCGATTATGTGGGTTATTGTCATTATGTTAGTAAGATTTGTTGCAGGACCACTAGTGGGCAAAGTGATGCCGAAATTCGTCGGAAAGACAGATGGATTCAATGCCAGAATATTATTAAATACTTTATTGAATGTGACAGTCTTGTCTATTCTGTTAACAATCATCGGTACTTGGATTGGTACGAAACAAATAAGCATGGAACCTTTTCAGAATTTCTTTCATAGCTGATTTAGAAACTTTGGGATAGCGTTCTGGATTGAGTTGTTAATTGCACAGCCCATTGCAAGGTTTTCAATGAAAAAATTACACGCAAAACAAAGACGTGAAGCAGAGACTGTCAATCTATAATAAATAGTACCAATTGTCATGGCCGGTAGGTTTTAATAAAACCTACCGGCTGTTAATTTTGCAGATGATAAGTGCTGTACACGAAGTCCCTATGCTTCTTTCAAAGTCTGCCCGTGAGCTTTTCTGCTTCCATTTTTAACTGTTATCAGGGTCTGTAGTAATAGAACCACATCCACCTTTTGGTATTACATCTTACAGGGTTCATGTTAAAATAGGTGTGTTTTCGATTTCCTGAAGTTGGGGAATATAATAGAATCGTAGATTTAAGCAAATTCTTACATAAGGAAGTGAACAATTACATGAAGAAATTATCTTTGTTATTCTCTGCTGTGTTCCTGACCTTTTTCCTTGCCGCTTGTTCAGAAACCACTTCTACAAATGAAGAGAATGAGGAAAACCAAAACAAGCAAAATGAAGAGCAGTCAGAGGAACAGCCTGAAGAAGGAACAACAGACCAGGAAAATGAAAACAAGGAGCAAGAGGAAAGCAAAGAATCGGAGCCTGAACAGCCCTATGAACCCATAAAACCGGCTGAGGATGCCAAGCCTCTCGAAGATAAGCTGACAGAAGAGGAACTTGAAAAGATGCCTAAGGCTGAAGCACACGGAGGGGATCGCACGCGTTTGGTTCCAGTTGGGGAAACAATGGTAGAGGGTGCCGAAGATCAAACTGATGGACCATTAAAGGATCATAGACTTGTAGCCTATTATGGACACCCGAATTCTACCAATATGGGGATACTTGGCGAGATGGAGCCCGATGCTCTAATGGAAAAGTTGAAAGAACAGACACAGGCATATTCCGATGCCGATCCGTCCCGTCCGGCCATTCCGACAATCGAACTGATTTCGACTGTCGCTCAGCGGGATCCGGGACCTGAAGGTAAGTATTTCCATATGACCTCACCTGAACAAATCGACGAATATGCCGAACTTGCCAAAGAAAACGATGCATTGCTTATGCTGGATGTCCAGCTCGGAACAGACTCTGTCATCAACCAGGTGAAATTAATCGAAAAGTGGCTTAAGCTCCCTTATGTCCATTTGGCCATCGATACGGAATTCCACGTACAGGAAGGAGAAACTCCAGGCATCGATCTCGGACAAGTGAACGGAGAAGAAGTGCAGGAAGCAGTTGACTATCTATCCAAAATGGTGGAAGAAAATGATTTGCCTGACAAAATCGTACTCGTGCATCAGTTCATGGATGAAGCTCTGACGAACAAAGAAGCCATCCAGCCGACCGAAAACGTAGAAGTCGCCTTGAACTATGACGGATGGGGCGATGCGTCGACAAAGATGTCGCTTTACCGTAAGTTCGTCCGGAATGAAGCTGTCCAATACGGCGGATTCAAAATCTTTTACAATAAGGATGAACCTGTGATGAGTGCAGAAGAAGTGTTAAAACTTGATCCGAATCCGGCGATCATCAATTACCAGTAACAAAAGAAACGAAAAGTCAGATGGTATTAAAAAATGAGCTTGGGGTTCCAAGCTCATTTTTTTAGAGAAGCTGAGACGTATAAATCACAATGAAAAAAACAAAAACAGCTGCCACTATATTCACATATCCCCAAAATGATTTTCGATTCTCTCGAATTACAATTAAGCCCGTTACGAGTGTAAGGATACCCGTCAACAACAATGCATAAGGCAATAAATTCAATTGTTGAGCTATCAAAATATAACTGCAAAATACTATAACAGAAATGGATAAAATCACTCTTAACACTTTCAGCAACTGTCTTTCCCCCTACAGTAAATCTCTTCTTATTTAACTAATCTGATCGGAAATAATCAAGGTGTCTCTATTAAATTTAACATAGATATGCTTAACTTGATAATCTGCAATATAGGATTTTTTCTTGCCAGGATACAAAGTATAAAGAAGTCCTGCTTATGCCTGTTTCGGCTTTTATTTCCAGGACTGTAATTATTAATGTGGTAAAGACCCATGCACCTAATAGCCATCCGCATAAAGCAGCGGATGGCTTTTCAACTTTTCAGGCTAGTTTGATGTATTTACAGTTATTACTTTCCCCAATTTTCAACCCTCCATTTGGTTGCTCCGATATTCGCCTTGCATCTATACGGTTATATAGTGTAGTATATAACCATATAACCAATGATGAAGGCGTTGATCAAATGACTCAACATTTTAAATCTGACAAACCAATCTTTATACAGATTCGAGAAAAAGTGGAAGATCAAATTGTTCGAGGATCGCTAAAGGAAGGAGACCAAGCCCCCTCTACAACTCAATTAGTCAATTTCTATAAAGTGAACCATGTTACAGCCGCCAAAGGTATGAATCAATTAGTAGAAGCAGGAATCCTCTATAAGAAACGGGGGATTGGCATGTTTGTCGCAGAAGGAGCACAGCAGAAATTACTCCAGAAAAGAAAAGAGAATTTTGCTTCTGTTTACCTAAAAAGCATGATTTTGGAAGCAGAAAAACTGAACCTTTCAGAAGCGGAATTATTTAATTTGATCAAGAAGACAAAGGAGGAGCTTCATAATGGCAGTTAAACTTGAGATCAATAATATTTGTTTAACGTTTGGAAAGCAACACACGCTTAGAAATGTCACTACTGTATTGGAGTCAGGAAAAATCTACGGCCTTATAGGAAGAAACGGAGCTGGTAAAACATCATTGCTATCTCTGATTGCTTCTTACCGCCTTCCTACATTAGGAATGATTACTTATGATGGGGAAAATCTCTTTGAGCATCCTAAGCACACGAAAGATATTCATTTCGGATACGACCGTGTTTTTAAAGATGAAGTAGTTGAAAAAGCAAATAATTATCTTAAATCGGTAAAATTACACCGCCCTCACTTTGATGAAGAGTATGCAGATGAACTTATCAAAAAGTTCAAGATTGATTTGAACAAACCACTAAGTAAATATTCAAAAGGAATGACTGCCGCCTTCCACGTCATGCTTGGGCTGGCAAATCGTTCACCCATCACCATTTTTGATGAAGTTTATTTAGGCCTCGACGCTCCGACGAGAGAAATGTTCTATCAAGAACTATTAGAAGAACAGGAAAGAAATCAAAGAATGTTTATTCTTTCCACACATTTAGTGTCTGAAATGGAGCATCTCTTTGATCATGTACTTATTCTTGACCAAGGGAAGCTCATTGTTGATGAAGACTTTGAAGCATTTACGAGCCGGGGAGTTAAGGTTATTGGTGATCTCAATACAGTCAATGAATTTACTGCAAACAAGCACATTTTGCATGAGGAAAACCTGGGTGGAACAAAGGCCGCCACAATTTACGGAGAATTTACTGAGGAAGAGTGGACACTCGCTAAATCAAAAGACCTTGAAGTTGAACCCATCTCCCTCCAACAGTTATTCATACATTTTACAAAGGAGGAAGATTGATGCTTCCACATTTTAATAAAACCGTTATGAAGGAGCTCTATAAAGAGTGGATGAAATGGTCCATATGGTTATTTGGTGTTATCATTACCATTCGCGTTGTCCTTTGGATTCTGGATTATAATGGCGATGAAGGGCAAGTTATCGATCACTTTATGTACTTTATGAATGATTCCAGCCGTATCTTCTTGTTCGTAGTTGGAATCATGATGGTATTCACTTTTCTTCGTTATTATATAGAACTCGGACTCACACGCAGAACCTATTTTATAGGAGGAACCCTCGCTTCTTTCATGACTTCATTAACAATTGGGCTCATTAGTGTTCTTCTTGCTTTCCTGGAAAGATTTTTGCTGTCACAGTTAGATATTAATTATCCGGATTATATCTACTCCAACAGTTTTGGATATTGGGTAAGTTTCTTCCTATTATTTGTGACTACTTCCTGGCTTTTCTACATGGTTGGTTGGTTTATTGGTCATGTTTTCTACAGGTACAAGTGGTGGAAAGGAATGTTTGCTATTGGCTTCTCCGTTGTCTTACTAATATTGGAAGGTATTGTGACTGGCGACACGGTAACACTGTATGGCATTACGTTAGAAAACCATTCCCTACCGATTTTCTTTACTATAATCATCATGTTCCTGCTGAGTGCAGGAATGTTAGCAGTAAACTATCGATTAGTAAAAGATATTCGAGTGAAAATGAAATAAATATATTGAATTCGAATCTTAAAGTATCTGCTGCGTTAGCTGAACAACAGGATTTCATAAGTAATCAAAGGATAATAACCTGAATAACGAATTAACGGATTGTTTGGATATTCTATGATAAAACCCTGATATAACGACAAAATGACGTGTGCCAATTCACACGTCATTTTGCTTGTCAATTTTTTAGTACACCTTAAAACGGAACCCTCTGGCTTCCACCCTTATCTTGAATTCTCGTCAAAATGGACTGTATCTTTTAAGTCATTGCCTTGTTCCATTGACTTACTGTTAGTCATCTTCTTCACGAATTCCTTCACGGTCTTCATGTTCATGCCGGATTCCCAGTATTCTGCAATATCAGGTGTCACTTTGACCAGCACCACATTCGGATCGTCGGCTGATGTTTCCAACACTTTTCCGATAATCGGATTCCAGTAATCTTTTTTCTTCTTGTCATCCTGCACAAATTCAGCTGTTCCACTGATTGATACATAGGAGTTGCCTGCGTATGCAAGGTTAACCGCCGGATTCTGTCCGATGTCCCGGTATTTGTCCGTGTCCTTCTCGGTGATGAACCAGATTTCTTCCTCATCAAATCCTACTTCCTGAGTTTGCATGGGACGGGACATGAGCTTTCCATCCGGCGATACAGTAGTCAACATCGCCACTTTTTCATCTTTGATCAAGTCTTTTATTTTCTTAATGGTTTCTTGGTTGTCAGATTGATTGGCCATTTAGAATTCCCTCCTAAATCTTTGCTTCTTGGGATACCTTTTCCCCGATTGATAATGATTTACACATTACCTATAAGCCAGAGTAACCAAGATAGGGAAAGCGACCTTCAAGAGAATTGCCCGTATTACTCACTCCAGGAAATATTCGAAAAACGTAACTACATAATATATATTGAAAAAGTACAGTACCTGTATCAGCAGAAAAATCAATAAAACAATGACAAACCCCCTTACCGTCGATTGTTTCAATTGAAAATAATAACCTGCTGCCCATATCACATAAAGAAATACAATAAACAAATTTTCACCTGTGTGCGGATCTTCTTGAGGAACAAAATGCATTCCAAAGTATAGGAAAAACCCCAATACCAATAAACCGATCAGCACAACAATGTTCGTTAGATGGATTGCATTTCGGATATTTTCACCCCCACCTCATAAATACCCTTTCTATCAATCTAACAATTATTTCCATTCCTAATTAATAAAAAGCAGTTCAATGAAAGGCTGCAAATACCAGTTTGCGCCCCTTACTGAACTACTTGATTAACTATAGAAGGCATCCAATCCTCAATAGCACACTTTGATATGGTTCAAAGACTTTTCCGCCAGTCGTTTTGTTATCTCTTTACTGACTTTGCTGTCGGTAATCACATGACAGATTTCATCTAATCCTGTGATACGGGAAAACGCCTGGACACCAAATTTACTATGGTCGAGCATGAGAAATGTGCTTTCAGCGCAAGCGATCATTTTTTTCTTAATAAGGGCCTGCCGTTCATCCAGTTCGCTTAATCCGCGTTCAAAGTGCAATCCCTTGCACGAAATAAAAGCTTTATTTACTCGGTATGTACCAATGGAAGCTTCTGCAAGCGGGCCAACATATGATAAAGAATCGGGTAAAAGCACTCCGCCAGCTGAAATGACGGTCATTTCTTTTTTCCGGCTCAATGCCATCACTACCTGAATAGAGTTCGTCAACACCGTAATCGGAATGTTGGGCAAAGCTTTGGCCATGTACCATGCCGTCGTGCTTGCATCGAGAATGATCGTATCGCCATCGACCACTTGTTTGACTGCTTCATGAGCTATTTCCATTTTTTCTTTTCTATTAATCACTTTACGTTCTGTATAAGGAATTTCCATGTCATCCTGCTCTTGAACGGAAACAGCCCCTCCATAGCTTCTGGCCAGCTTCTTTTCGTTTTCCAATTTCTCCAGGTCTCTCCGGATCGTTTCCTCTGTAACGGAAAAAAATTCACTCAATTCCGTTACCTTCACGGTTTTTTGTTCATTCAATAAATACAAGATCCTTTGCTGTCGTTCCACAGCAAGCATATCGCATCTCCTACTTTCATCTGCATAAAATTCCCATCTACTCTTTCCTCTACTGTAACATTTCAACTTCTATTAAATCCATTTTATAAAGCGCTTACAAAACTTGCAAGGTAAAATCGTTTATTCGTTCAAAATTAGTCTTTCTGCCGGATGATGTAGAAAAATCTTGTGAACTGACGGATCATCCACAAGATTTTTTCTAGTTATAAGCCTAATAGATTTGGAAGGAACAAACTTATCGAAGGAACATAAGTGACGACCAAAAGTAAAACAAAGATAGCGGCGTAAAATGGAAGCAGCGGCTTGAGTACTTCTTCCACTTTCAGCTTCCCTACACTTGAGCCGACAAACAAACCTGTGCCGACCGGTGGTGTGATTGTGCCGACACAAAGGTTCAAGATAAAGAAGATACCGAAGTGTACCGGATCGATCCCAATGCTTTCTGCTATCGGCAAAAAGATCGGTGTAAAAATCAAGATGGCAGGTGCTACGTCCATCACGGTGCCGATGAGCAGCAAAATCAGATTCATGACTAACAAAATGATGATCGGGTTATCCGATATACTCAATACTAGATTGCTAAGAGCGCCAGGGATTCCGGTAAACGCCATGGCAAACGACATCATCGATGATGCCGCGATAAGCAGCATGATAACTCCAGTCATCTCCACTGCCTGTGCCATTACTTTCGGCAGTTGCTTCAAGGTCATCGATCTGTAAAAAACAAATGCCAGCAGAAAGGAATACACGACACAGATTGCAGAAGCTTCAATCGCGGTGAACACACCGGTCAGAATCCCTCCGATAATGATAAAAATCAACAGCAAACTTGGAATGGCTTCCAGGATTACCTTCTTGGCGCTTACGTTCGCCTGTTTGGCAGTGATTGGGTACTTCCTTTTTTTCGCGATCACATACGAAACAATCATGATTGCAAGTGCCCAGAGAACGCCAATCACGTAACCGCCCATGAATAAAGCGGCAATCGATGTCCCCCCGCTGATCAAGGAGAAGATGATAAAAGCAGTGCTTGGCGGGACAACCATGCCAGTTGGTGCAGACGCGATGTTTACTGCAGCTGCGAATTTCCGGTCATAACCTTCTTTTTCCTGCAGCGGAACCATTACCCCGCCGATTGCTGTCGAAGCAGCGATGGCAGAGCTTGAAATGGAACCGAACAGGCCGTTACCAACAATGTTTGTATGGGCCAAAGATCCCGGCACTCTGCCGGTCATCAGCTTGGAAAAGTCGACGAGCTTGGCCGCAATTCCACCATTGTTCATAATGATTCCCGACAGGATGAAAAACGGAACGGCTATCAAGGAAAAGCTATCGAGACTTGCCACCATTTTCTGTGCGGACGTGAACACGGCGATATCAAGAGGCAATACCAGCAGGACTGTCGACAAGGAAGCAATCGCAATACTGATGGCAATCGGAATCCCTACCGCAAGCAGGACGGCGAACACAAGTACTAAAATCAGACTGGCTTGTAATATCATAAAGCTTCACCCACTTTCCTCGCTTCATCTTCTTTCGTTTCGTCTGCAACAGGTGCATTTCTTTCTTTCAGTGTCTCTGCCAGATTCAAAGCGCTGTAGAACGCAATCAACACACCTGATACAGGCAATGCGAGATAAACAAATCCCATCGGTATTCCGAGGGAAGGAGATAGTTGAGCCATCGTCAGTGATACCGCTTTTCCTCCCCCAAAGACCATGATTCCAAGCGAAAAAACGAGAAACATCGCTTGGATAAAAATCTCCAATCCACGTTTTTTACTTCCTTTTAACCGATCACTTACGAGTGTGAATTTGATGTGCGTTCTTTTGCCGACCACATATGCTGCAGTCAGCATCGAGAGCCAGATCAAACTGAACCGTAAAAATTCCTCTGTCACTGTGCTCGGATTCTGAAAAATATAGCGTGCCATTACTTGCCAAGTTGTAATCGTTACCATCACAAGAAATAAAGAACTGGTTACGAACAATAGTGTTTTATCCAAGTACTTCTTAACGGACTTCATGAATTTACCTCCTTGCCTATTTTTCGCTCATCGACTCGATTGCTTTGTAAAGTGCGCTAAACTCTTCGCTGTTTTTGAATTCATCATGAAGCGGCTGGACGGCTTCTTTAAATGGCGCATTGTCCACTTCGTTAAACTCTGTTCCATGTTCTTCTTTTGCCATTTGTTTTTCTTTGTCTACTGCCGCTTTCCAGACTTGTTTTTCATATTCTGTCGATTCTTCCGCTGCCTCATAAACAGCCTGTCTCTGTTCTTCTGTCAATTTGTTCAACGTCGCTTCGTTCATCACCACGATATCCGGGACTCTTGTGTGCTGGTCATAAGAATAATATTTGGCCACTTCCCCATGGCCGGCAGTGACGAGGACGAACTCATTGTTTTCCGCACCGTCGATGATACCTTGCTGCAAGGAGGTATATACTTCCCCGCTCCCCATCGGTGTTGGTGAACCACCCAATAATTCAATCATTTTAATCGCTGTTTCACTTTGCATGACCCTGATTTTCTTCCCTTTCAAATCGTCAGGTGATGTTACCGGACCATCTGTCATGTAAAAACTCCTCTGCCCGGAATCATAATACGTCAATCCGACAAAGCCAAGGTCTGAAGTTGACTGGTAGATAGGCTCCATTATTTCTTCGTTCTCCATCACCCGGTAGAAATGTTCCTCACCATCAAACAGATAGGGAATTCCGAAGATCGAGTAGCGGTCCGAAAAACTTTCCAACGCCGAGCCGCTGACCTTGGTGATATCCACCGCTCCAGTCTGGGTCAGTTCGATCAATTCCCGTTCCCCTCCCAATTGGGAATCGGGATAATACTTTACGGTTACTTCCCCATTTGTCTTCTCCTCCAGCAACCGCCCAAATTCTGCCATGGCATCTTTGACAGGCTGTGCGTTGCTTGCATAAGCAAACCGCAGTTCAACCTGGTCTTTGGCCTGTGTCTGTAAACTGCAGCCGGCAGCCAGTACAAGCATCGAAACACTCGCCAATAACAGGACTATGTTTTTCTTCATTTTTTCTCCTCCTTTGATGCGCAAACGATAGACAATAAAGATTTCCTCGTGCAGGCAAGACAGCACGAAAACTATCGAGCATTTGTATTCAATTAAACAGAGCATGAGCTCCTCCCCATCGATCAATGAAATCAACGGGTTTGCGGCCGTATTGAAAAGTAAGTGACGGGATAAATGGCCGTATGACATACCGGGAATCAAATTGCTTCAAAATATAACGGGCGGGTCAGCATAGTTAAACCGCTTTCATATTTGCTGTCGTTTCTAGTAGTCTGTCTAATCTAAAATAAGGAGTTTCTAAGGTGTGTGGTTGAGGTTTAATAATGTTTACGCTTTCATGTTAAAGGTAAATCCCTAAATAATCAACAGAAATATGGTAATTTAGATAAAATATTCAAAAAAAATAAACTTAATTCTATTTTATTTTCTGCAATATTCTGTATATATATGGAGATTTCCCAAAACGCAATCTGTGTTTTCTTTTGTTTTTAATGATCTGTTAATACCTGCATAAAACAAAAAAACCAACGAAGGATCGAAATCCCTCCGTTGGTTTTTTTTCTTATTCTCCCACTACTTCTTCAATCGGCCTGATGACAGGTACTGCTGCACCTTCGTATTCTTCCTTGATAAAGTTAGTCACTTCTTCAGAGTGATAGATGTCGACAATCTTCTGGAATGTCTCTTCATCTTTGCGCTCTGTTTGTGAGGCAATGATGTTGATATATGGTACGTTCTGGTCGTCTTCACGGAAGACCGGGTCTTCTGAAGGATTCAATCCAGCTGCAATCGCTACATCCGAGTTGATAAGTGCTGCTGTGGCATCTTGCAAGCCACGAGCTGTTTGACCTGCCGTAACAGGAACGATATCCAAATTCTTTGGATTTTCGGTAATGGCTTCCAAACCGCCAGATCCTTCAAATCCTTCTTCCAGTGTGATTAATTCCGCTTTTTGCATAAGCATCAAGGCTCTACCCAAGTTTGTCGGTTCTTTCGGTACGATGATTTGCGCGCCATCTTCAATCTCGCTTAACTCTTCCACTTGTTCAGAGTATATGCCCATCGGCCAAATCGCAGTTGTACCGACGGCGGACAAGTCCAGTTCACGTTCTTCTTTGAATGAATTAAAGTAACTGATTGTTTGAAATGCATTCAAATCGATTTCCCCGTTATCCAACGCGATGTTCGGTTGTACATAATCACTGAATTGGACGATTTCTAATTCTATCCCTTCTTCACTGGCCAGTTCTTTCATCAATTCCCATGTAGGGGTTTCGGCATTCGAAGTTCCGACTTTGACGGTTTCACTGTCAGATCCACAACCTGTAATAATAAATAGTAAAAGTGCTGCAAATGAAAATAATAATTTCTTCATCGTGTGTGACTCCCTCTTGTAGTTTTTATATTGCATGAACGTCTTAAGACCTTCTGATCCGCTTGGATAAATAGTTTCCCAGCGATTGAATCAGCTGAACCATAATAACCAGGATAATGACGGTGATGACCATCACTTCTGTCTGGAATTGGTTGTACCCATAGGAGATGGCTAAGTCGCCGATACCTCCACCGCCTACCGCACCGGCCATGGCTGTCGCCCCGATCAAACCGATGATTGCTATGGTAAGCGACAAGATCAACGAACCTAAGGCCTCTGGCAGAAGGAACCTCCATATGATTTGCCATGGGGTCGCCCCCATCGCTTCAGCTAGTTCAATCGTTCCCGGTCCGACCTCTAATAGAGAATTTTCTACTAATCTGCCAATATACGGTGCTGTATAAAACACCAGCGGCACAATGGCTGCAGTAGTCCCGATTGATGTACCGACAATCAGCCTGGTAAGCGGTATGATGGCAACAATTAAAATGATAAATGGGATCGACCGGAATATATTCACGATAACACTCAATATTTTAAACACTGCTTTGTTTTCCAAAATACCTTGTTCCCTTGTCACAACCAAAACGATTCCCAGTGGGATACCGATTAAAATGGAAATAAGAAAAGCGACAATGATCATGTATAAGGTTTCGTTCAGTGAACCCAATAGTTCAGGCCAAAACCACGACCAATCAAACTGCATCTGACACTACCTCCTTGATTGTTACCTGCTCCCCTTCGATAAAGGCAACGGCATTGTCGATTTCCTCTCGCACGCCGTTGAATTCCACGATGATATTGCCAAAAGGCTGTCCCTGGAGCTCTGTAATCGTTCCATGGATGACATTGATATCCACCGCAAACTTCTTCGCCACATCGGACAAGAGCGGATTATTGGCAGAATCACCTTTGTATAGCAGCCTGTAGACAGAATTTGAGGCACCTTTCTCCAGCACTTTGGCCAGCGTGGCTTCAGGAAGCGCATCGTTCAGAACCGTACGCACGAAGCTTCTTGCAATTTCAGTCTGTGGTTCTGTAAACAAGTTCAATGTCGTGTCTTGTTCGACAATGACACCGCCATCCAGCACTGCGACACGGTCGCAAATATCTCTGATGACATTCATCTCGTGTGTAATCAACAGAATCGTAATGCCCAGCTCATCACGAACCTGCTTCAGCACTTCCAGGACATTATTGGTCGTATCCGGATCAAGCGCGGAAGTGGCTTCGTCGCATAACAATACATGCGGATCTGTGGCTAGCGCCCGGGCGATGCCGATTCTCTGCTTTTGCCCGCCGGAAAGCTGCTCGGGGTAATGATCCGCTTTATCCTCCAGTCCGACAAAAGAAAGAAGTTTCCTCACTTTTGTTTCGATTTGCTCTTTGGAACGTCCTTCTAATATCAGCGGCATCGCCACATTCCCAAAAGCGGTTTTCGAATGCAGCAGATTGAATTGTTGAAAAATCATCCCGATTTTCTTCCGTTCCGTCCGCAACTCTTTCGGCGGCAATGTCGTTAAATCTTTTCCGTTCACGATCACTTTTCCCGAGGTCGGTTTCTCCAATAGATTCACGCAACGGATCAACGAACTCTTGCCGGCACCGCTGTAACCGACGACACCGAAAATTTCTCCTTTTTCCACTTCAAGGTTAATATCCTTCAAAGCCTCGACAGGGTTGTCTCCACCCTCTCCATAAACCTTTCGAATTCCTTCGAGTACTAACATGACTCTCTTCTCCTTTTGCTCTCTCAAAGACGCTGTGGTCAAGTTATTTTCTATCTTTGCAAAAAAAAAAAAATAGAGCCTCATTCTTCCGAATCAGGCTCTATCATGTAAAAACCTTATCTTCCAGAATAAATCTTCTGCAGGAAGTAGCACCTTTCCCCTAAGAGAAGGTTGCTGGATATCATCGGGCCGTGTCCCTCCATCACTCTTGATAAGAAATATTTAATTAATCGTTATAAGTACTTTCCAATAATATCGGCACTTTGGACACTTGTCAACAATTTTTGACAAATTTCTCTGTTGTGAATAGTCTGTTATTCGGAAAATCTATTTATGGAAAATGGACGGATGTCCAATCTGGTTTCCCTATTCCCCGTGACCAGCTGGCTGAGAATTTCACCGACAACACTGCTGAATTTAAAACCATGACCTGAAAACCCACAAGCAATCACCACATGTTCGTGCTCTGGATGCTTATCGATGATAAAGTCCTCATCAGGGGTATTCGTGTATGTGCATGCTTTTCCGAGTTTGTGAGGACCGACCTCGGGCAGACAGCGTGCAGAGAAGCTGCTGACATCTTGTTTGTCCCGCTCATATGTTCCAAACGGTTCAAGCGGTTCCCTCATATCTCTCGGGATGCCACCATCGTGCCGGCCGATTTTAACTCCTGCTTGTTCAATGCTAGGAAATCCGTAATAGGTTTCCCCGGGCAATTCAAATGAAAAAGAGGGAAAACTACTTGATTTGTATAGCGTTTCGTCTGTTTCAAACCAGGAGAAAGTATTCCTCAATTCTTGTAAAGGCAGCTCCAAACCGACGAGCGGCAGCAGCTTTCTCGTGCCAGCCCCCGGCGTCATGATCAGGGAGTCCGCCGTAAAGCTTTCTTCACCCGCTTTCACTTCCACACTATTTTCATAGATAGAGATAGACGTCACAGGTGAATTCGTCTTCAGCACGGCACCATGTGCTTCCGCTTGCTGCCTGAAAGCTCTGATGCAATTCTCACTCATCAATACTCCTGAATCCAGTTCATAACAACCTATGTACCCTTCAGGAACATGAAAACCGGGCCACCTGTCATTGATTTCTTCTGCCGTTAATTTCTCCACATTCAAGGAGTAGTTTTCCGCACTGCTGATTACATTTTGCATAAATGTTGAATGAGGTTCAGCAATATTGATCACGCCAGTCGGAATGAAAATGTCTTCGTCTGCCTGCTCTTGCAGTTCATGCCACAGCTCCTGGGCACGCAACGCCATTTCCACATAGTTTTCTCCTTCGCCATAAGCGTGCCGGATGATTCTCGTATCCCCGTGGTGGGAACCTTCTGCATGCGGTGGATTATGGGAATCGATCAGCAACACCCGTTTCCCTTGTTTCGCCAAGTAGCTTCCTGCAGCCATCCCCATCGAACCCGCGCCCACAATAATCACTTCATAGTCCATATCCTTTACCTCCTCGACCTTCGTATTTTCACAATAACTAGAATCATACCTTCATCTGAAAGAAAATTCAATTAGGAGGATGAGAAAATAAGAGGCATGGGACCAATCCAGGATTGGACCCATGCCAAAGAATTTAAATAATCTAAATTTCACCTACAAGATATGACAAATCTTCTTCTTTTCTCTGCCTGTCAACTTCCAAAACTACCGGACCGATTAAACCGGATGGCAACTTGGCTTTATCCATTTGATTCGCTTTATTATTAGTGACTTCTACCGTCATCCTGTTCATTCCTTCTTGAAGGTTTTCCGGTTCAACTTCCAGACGGTATGGTGCCCACATTTTAACACCCACTTCATTTCCATTCAGGAATACACGGACAACTTCATGAACGATACCAAGGTCGAGGACGGCATTTGTGATAGTTTCCGGATTAGTCAGGTCAAAATCCGTTTCATATGTTACCGTCCCTGAAAAGTCTTCCATGCCATCCCAATTCACCCATGACGCCAATTCCACCATGGAGCCGTTGTCGCATTTCCACTCATTCCCTACCTTAATCTTTTCATGGTCTAAATTGGTTACTGGCTGTTCTTGGTAAGATGGACTTTTTTTGGTATCCAGACAATACACAATCGAGGATCTTCTCTCTAAATTCAAAGGAACACCCCACCCATCTCCTTGTGCAGCCAAAGCCATGTCCGTCATTTTTCCTGTCCAGGCATCCCACTTTTCCACTTTACCGACTTTATTGATGCGGACGAGTCCGGAGTAATCCTCTTCTCCTTCATTCACGAACAAATAAAAGAGAAGGTCGTCTTTTGCTACTTTCGTTACTCTAATTCCTTTGGAAGAAGGAAAAAGAGCAAGCTGTTGGTGGCCTAATGCTGCTATTTCATCTACTACTTCAGCTTCCTTCTGGATGGTTCGTACTCTGTGAGGTCGTGACGAGAACTCGTTTAAATTATCTAAAGCGATTACTTCTCCGCCACTCTCGATGAATTGGACCAGCTTATCGATAACCGCTTCATCCAATTTCTCGATATTTTCAATCACAACGACTTCATATGCTTGACTGGCAATCAAAATCTTTCCGTCCCTTATTTGGCAGGACGATAACAGCAACGATTCCTCCAGGTAATTGAATTCCACCTGGTGTTCATACAAAGGTTTGACGATTCTCCAAGGGAGTTCATCTTCTTCACATAGGACGGCGATATTCGTTTGGTTGACACTGTCTGTCAGCAGCCAGCTCAACCGCTTCATGTACTGGGCGAATTGTTTATAATACGGCCACCAGAGATTGTTTGGCCCAACATCCGGCGGTCTTTCATGACTTCTCCGCCATCCGTCTATCGAATAATAAAACGCGTGCGGACATAAGAGATTCACGCCCCTGACCAGAAGCCAATCCATGTACCATTTCATATCACCCGCACTTAACGCCCACGGACTCTCTTTTCCGCACACACCTAAAAATTCATTAAGGTTCCTGCGCCTGCCACGGTGCCTGGCAGCATCTGACGAACACTTTCCGGCTGTGGAGTGCTCTCCTTCCAATGCTTTCCCATCTTCCGGGCCCACCCATCTCCATACAACATCCTGGCCCGGTATCTGGAAAGAATCAAGCAAACCGATATCGTCACTTGCAGCCGGATGGCCGGTCAGGGAGATACGATGGGTGGAACACCAGTCGCTGATTTGTTGATAATAAGCGTCCGTCAATCGATTATTAACTGCCTTCCGGTAATTTTTCCGGAGGATGTCTGTTTGATCACCGCTGTCAAACCATAACGCCGGCAAGTGTTTTTCCAGATTGCCCTTTTCTATATAGTACGATAGAAAACCATTCGTCCATGGCTTTAATCCTTCAGCAGAACCCCTTCCAAGGATGTCTGGTTCATCGGTGAACATTGCAACGATCGTATTTCCGAAATAGTCTTTCAGTTGGTCGTAATAGGCATCGTGTGTTATCCTGATGAATTTCGCGCCGGCTTGCGGGTTCAACAAATCTGCAGATGCCGGGGCGTGCTCTTCGCCATCATCTTCCCCAAAATGTATCCCGCGGATATGGCCGCCTGAAAAAGTTTCCACAAAAACAGCAATCGACCAATCATTGTCATCGGGAGGGCTGAAAGAAACCTCGCCATTCTCGTACTCCAGTATCCGGCTGGCTGACAGATCAATCGTTTCCTGTGCCAGCTTTTTTACCGCCTGTGCCGAAACGAAGGTTTCCCCGTCGGCTAAATCTATTTTTATTGCGCCGGACTTCGGGCAAGGGTATTCGATCATCTTCAAGCCCCTGCTGGCGTATTCCGGATTGTCTTTGACAACCATTCCTTTCGCCGCTCCCGACGGGTACATGGCCTCGTCATATAAAACAACGGACATATCCAATCGCTTCGCTTCTTCTACTGCTACTTGGACAAACTCCATAAAAGACTCCGATAAATAAGCTATTTTCTCCGGAATCCCGATTCTTGGGTGCAAGACAAATCCAGTTACTCCTTTATCATGAAAATCACGGATCTGTCTCGTAATCTCTTCTTTTGATAAATCATCATTCCAAAACCAGAACGGAATCGGGGTGAATTCCTCTGGAGGGTGAATAAACTGCTGGCGTAATGATTCGCTCATAACAAGACCTTCTTTCTTCTTTTGCCGTATTGGTTTTTATAATAGGATTTCATTTGCTGTTGTGCGCTGCCCTGTGCTTTTCACCGGATTACCATCCAAAGTAATGAGTTCATCTACTTTTACTGCTTGGCCAGTGTTGAGTGATTGGTTCCCTGCGATACCGGTCAGAATCGACATTGCGCCATCGACATGGGAGGCCGCCCGGTTAAATTCATCATCGACCGGTTCTCCGAAGAGGTCTTGAAGCAAGATCGGATCCCCGCCTCCATGGCCGCCTTGGCCTTCCATCACTTCCACTTCATAGGCTTGCCCGAACATCGGCATGACCATGATCGATTGTTCCTGCACCCTGCCCTCATCGTCCTTGCTCCCGCCGGAATTGATATAAGACTGCTCCCGAATACGGACTTCGATCCTGCCTTTCGTGCCATTAAAGGAAACCATGTATCCTTCCCATGGCAAATAGGCGTTAAGCGAATAGTTCAAAATTACTTTGTTTTTATATGTCACCATCACACCGAGCGTGTCTTCGATACTGATTCCATCTCCGAATACGCTTTGATCACGTTGGTATCCGTCTTCTATTTCCGCATCCAAGTACATTGCTTTCAAATGCTGATTACTTTCCAAATCGATGGCAAAAGGGTCATCTTTCGCATACTCGCTCCCGTAAGCACGCTGATAAAAATTCGTGACCCCTCTCGATTCAGCATTTTCTCTCCCATAAAAACGTAAACCGCCGGTTGCATAAACGGTCTCGGGTGTTGTTCCCAGCCAAAAATTCACTAGATCAAAATGATGGGTGGATTTATGTACCAGCAATCCGCCGCTGTTGCGCTTGTCACGATGCCACCTGCGGAAATAATCTGCCCCATGCTGGGTATCCAACGCCCATTCAAAATTGACAGAAGTCACTTGGCCGATGACGTCATTCATGATCAATTCTCTGATTTTCGTATTATGCGGGGCATAGCGATAGTTAAAAGCAACCCGGACCTCCCTGCCGGTACGGTGCACGGCATCAATGATAGCCTGGCATTTTTCCGCATCTACCGTCATCGGCTTTTCTGTGACCACATCGCATCCAGATTCCAAAGACTTGATGATATATAGGTGATGGGTACGGTCGACGGAAGTCACCACGACGGTGTCCGGCTTTTCGGCTTCGATCATTTCTTCAAACTGAGCAGCTGGGTAAGTATTTATTTTATGGTGACTATATTTCTCCTCCAACAAGCGGTTCGCATAATCCATTCTCGTCTGGTTGATGTCGCAGAATGCAACCAGATCGCAAGTTTCCGGGAAGTCCCTCACAATCGATCCATAGAAAAATTCAGCTCTTCCGCCGGTGCCGACTAATACATATTTTTTCTTCACATTCATTCTCCTTTTCTCGTAACTTATCAATCTTCCGCTCCAGCTGATACACATTCACTCCAGAGCATCGCTCATTCTTACCTTATTAGATTGCACTATTTCCAACAATGAGACATTTTTGAAATCGCCTCATATAGGCCTGGTATATTCTTTGTTTTCTTATCTTTCTTTGCCAACACGCCAAATTGACCTGCAAAACACCGGCAAAAAAACAAGACATGGCGCTGGGCCATGTCCCTAACTTATTTTCCTGTTCACTTTCCGATATTCGCTCGGTGTGATCCCTTCATGCTTCTTGAAAATCCGGTTGAAGTAACTGTGGTTGTAACCGACGCTTTCAGAGATGTCTTTTATTTTGGTATCTGTCTCAAGGAGAAGTTCTTTTGCTTTTGTCAGCCGGATATGTGTCAAATAGTCGATAAAATTCCATCCGGAAAAATCTTTAAAGACCTTGCTTAATACCGATGGATTCAAATTTACTTCATCTGCACAATAGTCCAAGGAAATATCGGTCATATATTCTTCCTCAAGCATGTGAATGACTTTTTCCACGATCAAACGCAGGCGTTGATCTTGTTTCTGTGACAATTCCTCGATAATCGGAATGATTGCTTTTTGTTCAAACCAGTGGATGATCTCGTCGGTATCCTTTAATCTGTATAGCTCTTCATAAAGATTTGATCCCTCTTTCATGAAACTTTCGACCAACCCCGATTGCAGGATAATATGAAAAATACTTCCCAACAGCTTCAAGGAAGCTTGCTTCATCATGGCTTCACTGACGTTTTTTTCAGCCAAAGGAGAAAAAAACTCGTTCAATAACCTGGTTGCTTCTTCTTTGTTTCTGAGCCGGATGGCATTCGTCAATTCTTTCTCAAGGTCGAACGGATACTCGAAACTGTCGTGACTGTTGAGAAGAATATCCATTTTGTCCATTTCGATAATCTGGTTGCTTTCTTGAAGATTACGGAAGCTTAGCGACGCCTTCGTTTCCTCGAATATTCGATGGACAGATTTCAGTGAACGGGCTTTTTTGCTGATTCCGATAGAAACGTCCATTTTACAAATATCATTGATATACTCTGTCAACTCTTCACTGAAACCGACGATTAAATCATCAATCTCGTCAACTGGCTGTTCCTCTGGAAAAGAGAACAATATACCTAAAGACAGGTCGTGGAAGTTAATGACATCCGCTTCCAGTTTGGATGAATGAATAAGTTCTTCGGTGATATTCACCGCTGAAAAGGTAACTAACCCTTCATCCCCTTCCGAAAATCTTTCCGTCAATTTGGTGAAGCCGAATAACTGCACAAAAGCGATCACATATTGTTTTGATTCATTGTTAGAACCAAATTGTTCCATGTGTTCTATTAAGTCTTCCTCCCGGTAAGAGTACAAATACCCCTGGACGAGCTGCAGCAGGAATCCTTCTCTTAGATGTGGAAGCTGTTTTTGCAGGCGGGTCTGCAGTTCTTCACTTTCCGTGGACAGGTTATCGAGCTCCATTTCGATCAATTCAAATTCATTCCGTGAAGACAGGCTGCTGCCGTTGATGCTGCGGGTAAGTTTTTCAATCGGAGCATACAGTTTTCTGGATGCAAATAAAGACAGGATAATGGCAAAAACAAAAACAAACAAACTTAGGTATAAAAACAATTTAGATATAAACACGACGGGTGCAGTGATAGTTGTCATGGGTGCGAGCGAAACATAGTACCAGTTTTCTCCCAGCCTGCTAAAGTAGTCGTACGTTACGGTATATTTGATATTGTCATAACGAAAGACGAAGGGTTCCGGGTTATCCGGCCGGTCATTGATCTCTTCCATGATCGCTTGCTGTACAGGAGTCGGGCTTGTCTGGTCCTGCTTTCCGAATAACCATTCATCATTGCCCCTTAATAAAAATACGGATCCATCTTCATATGGTGATTGCAGGATGTTTTCCAGCTTTTCTTTATCTAAAAAGACGATTAACGAGCCGAACGGTTCAAACAGGTTGTTGTCAAGGTTATGGACCATGACAAGCGGTGCGTAATTGTCCCTATACCATTCCTCTATGCTTGTATAGGATTGATCCCAAAACATTTTTTGATCATTGGATAATAACCGCCGGTAATTTTCTATCTCCTTTTCATTCTCCAAAAGAGTGTATCCATGTTTTGTATAGACGATCGGTTCAGGTTCGGATAGAAACAACTCGGCTCTGCCTATTAGGGGATTGTAACCCTCCAGAAAAACGAGCGTGTCGAATATGTTCCTGATCGTTTCATAGTCCATCGTCCGATCCAAATCTCTGTAGTCCTGCATATTGGCCTGTGACGCCCAATTAGCCATTAATAATTCAAGGTCGGAAAATTGTCCCTTGATCGAGTCGATCGTATTATACAAATGATTCTGATGGATTGTCTGCAACTCGCTTTCCATTTGTGTTTTGCTCACAAAATACAGCAGGAAACTGAATATAATTCCAGGAAAACTGGCAATTAACAAAAAAATCACGAGATTCTTCCGGTAGTTGCCGCTAATACGTAAAAACGGCGGCAATTTATTGATTAATCTTGTTTTCAAATGGACCACTCCACGTTATGTAAGCGCTTTTATATGAAGTTTACCATATATAAGCTCCTAATAATAGGAGATATTAAATGGAAGGTTCACCTTCCTTCCCAACGTATAAGCCCCTATCATATAAAAACACCATCCCTCCTGCAAATTGCCGGAAAGATGGTGTTCTATTTCCTTCTTTATCTACTTTGATATGCTTCGTTCATTTGTTCTGTCAGTGTCTGCATATCCGGATCATTTTCCAACTCTTCCACAAACGCATCCCACGAGGAGATCGGCTCACTGCCAAGGATGATCTTCGTTTTTAAATCCTGGGCATTTTTTCTCAACTCCGGCAAATAAGTGATACCGATTTCTGTATTGAGGCCTGTAGCTATGTCACCGACACTGGTTTTTTCCCGTTCATCTTGGATATCGGCATACATTTTTTGAATTTCTTCCGGGAATGTCGGTTTTACTGTACTTGCATAAGGATCTGCGACGTAAACGATCTGGTTGTACTCGCCGATGCCGTCCGCAATCACTTTTTCTGAATCAATGACAACTTCTCCATCTTCCACTTCGTGATGTACACCTTCGATTCCCTGCCTGTGCAAGGCAAATATATCGTCTTCCATCCACTTGTCGATCATAGATAAAATTTCTTTCATCTTTTCTTCCGGTACGGATTTTGGAATAGCGTTTGCGCCTGCAAAACCAGTGCCTTTCGGATTATACCCATTGATACTTGTCAATGGCAGCAGACTTTCAAACTCAAATTCAGGGTCCATTTGCACCATCTGGTCATAATATTCTTGCATTCCGCCGGACTTTTCGACCGTAATCCCGGCTTTGCCGGCTATGAACATTTCTTTTACCTGGCTTACTTGTAAAGAAGCGAAGTCCGAAGCGATTATTCCTTCACTATAGGCATTTGCCAAATATTCAAGCGCATCACGTGTTTCCGGGAGGAAAGCTCTGTGAACAAGCTTGTCATCCACTAAGCCCCACTCATTATTCACACCGTTGAACGCGCCTTCAAAAACGCCTAAGCCACCCATGTTGATGTCATTAATATAACTGACAAGACCGACTGTATCATCTTTGCCATTTCCATCGGGATCTTCATTAGTAAAAGCTTTCATCACTTCATACAGTTCTTCTGTCGTTTCCGGCGCCTCTAATCCAACATTATCAAGCCAATCTTTCCTGACGATGAAAAAGGAATCACCTTCTGTTGGCCTAGGCAGCGGAATGGCATAATTTTTCCCTTCATGTGATGTATACTTCCATGCTTCTTCCGCAATTCCTTCTTTTAAATTCGGGTAATCATCGATATAAGGTCCAACATCCCAGAATGCTCCCTGCTCAGAAGCCTGGCGAAATACAGGATCAGCAGGATCTGGTACCAACATCAAGTCCGGAAAATCGCCGGAAGCGAGCATGACATTGAATCTGTCTGCATAATTGTTCGCAGACACCCATTCGATATCCAGTTCTGTATTTGTCCCCTTTTCAATTTCCTGTTCCACCGGATTGTCGCTGCTTGGTGGCGTCGGTCCGAAGAAATGACTCATGATCCTTACCTCGGTGGAACCTCCCCCGCCGCTTGAAGAACCGCCTTCACCATCGGTACCTTTCGAAGAACTTTCATTGGAGCAAGCAGAAATAATCAAAACAAGCAACAATCCCGTAAACAACAATAACTTCCTCATTTCCATCCCCCCATTGATTTAAAAAATGATCACAGTAATTTCATTGGTATCCAGTGGTTGCAAGCTATTCTTTGATCGAACCGATCATCACCCCCTTAGCGAAATGCTTTTGTAAGAATGGATAAACACAGATGATTGGCACGATCGCTATGATTACCGCCGCCATTTTCAATGTTTGACTCGGCGGCGGTTTCATGAGTGGATCTACCTCGGCAAGGCTGCTGCTCGATGACTCGATCAGCATGTTTTGCAACAGCACTTGTATCGGCCACTTGCTGGCATCGTTCAAATATAGCAACGCATTAAAATACTGGTTCCAATATTGGACTGCGAAAAACAATCCAAATGCGGCAATCGAAGGCAGCGATAAAGGCAGGATGATCTTTATCCATGCTGTAATGTCATTGCATCCATCAATTGTTGCAGCCTCGACTAATGTATCCGGGATGCTGTCATAGAAGCCTTTCATCAAGATAACAAACCAGCCATTCGTCAGTGAGACGAGGATAACCGCCCATAAGCTGTTAAGTAAGCCCAGCTCTTTCACCAGTAGATAGTTCGGGATGATTCCCGGACTGAAAAGAATGGTAAACAACACTGCCATCAGGATGAACTTTCGGCCTTTGAATTTTTTCCTCGATAATGCATAGGCAAACGAGGATGTTACAACAAGACTGCACAGCGTACCGACGATGGCCAAAAACGCACTATTCCCGAGCGCCTGGATAAAGGTAGGCGCAGATAATAGATACTTATAAGATGCCAAGGACCAATTTTCCGGCCAGATAACAATGGTTTTCTGTAAATATTCTGCCGGTTCAGTAAAAGAAACGACGAACACATAATAGATGGGGAACATCGTTACAAGCGCGACCAAGCCGAGAAAAACCACATTCGCAATGTTAAAAATCTTATCACCCAAGCTAAGCTTCACATGGATCCGCTCCTTTTTTTAGTAAATACCTTCTTCACCGAATCGTTTGGATATTTTATTGGCGGCAACTACCATTACCAGCCCGACAAATGATTTGAACAAACCGACTGCTGTACTATAACTGAACTGTCCTTGCTGAATACCGACACGGTACACGTATGTATCGAAAACTTCCGCCACTTCGGACACTGCCCCGTTATACATGAGGAATACTTGTTCAAAACCCACTTCCATGACATCACCCAGACGCAGGATCAACAGGATGATGATCACATTGCGGATTGCCGGTAAGGTTACATGCCAGATTTGCCTGAACCGGTTTGCCCCATCCATTTTCGCTGCCTCGTACAATTCGGTATTCACGCCCGCAATTGCAGCAAGGAAAATGATGGTCCCCCAGCCGATTTCTTTCCAAATGGACTGCCCTGTTAGCAAGAACCAAAAAATATCCGGATTAGTCAAGAAATCAAAGGTGTCAAAACCCATTTGGGTAATGAAATAATTGATGATTCCGTCTTGCTTGCCGAACAACATGAAAGAGAGACTCGCAATGATCACCCATGACAAGAAGTGCGGCAGGTAAACCAAAGATTGGACTGTTCGTTTGTACGGCTGATTCCTTAATTCGTTAAGTAAGATCGATAGGATAATCGGCAATGGAAAGAACAACAGTATGTTCAGGAAGCTGATCGCCAAAGTGTTCCTGAGCAGCATCCAAAATTCATCACCCGTAAACAATCGTTGAAAATGCTGGAACCCCACCCACGGACTATCCGCAAATCCGATAAAAGGGGAGAAATCTTTAAACGCGATGGTAATTCCATACATCGGTACGTATTTAAATAAAATAAAGTAAATAATTCCGGGCAATGCCAGAAAGTATAAATATTTATCCCTGTTCAATTGTTTTAAAAATCTTTGCAGCTTGCCTGGTTTTTTAGAATGGTTGTTTTTGAATTCGCTTACATTTTTCTTGACAGGAACTTTCGCCTTTTCTTCCACTAAGCTTTCTTCCTCCAACAGGGCCTCTTTTTCAATCATGTTTCCGATCACTTCCTTCCTTTTTATCAACAAAGCTCTTTTACTTCATTCCGGTTAGCATGAACATATAGAAATACTTTCTTTCCGGCAATAATACTTTTTTGAAGACAACAGAACATAAGTCGCAATAACCCTTATTTGGCAGCCGTTCTTTCTTGGATTTTCGAATAAAATCTTAAGAAAGCTGCAAAGGCAAAAAACGAAATAATCGCTCCCATTCCGAATGGAAGAAGAAAAGCCATCCCATGAAAACTCAAGTAAATGAACAAAAAACTTAACGCCCCCACTTCTAAAGTTAAAATGGGACTGCCGAAAGTAATCATCATGGCGTTTTTCAGTGCTTGCAATAAATTTGTTTTCGCATGGACGATGATGGAAAAAAAGTGCAAGTTGAAAACCAACAACAAAAAGCTAAGCGCAATAAAGAAGGCATAAAATATTCCACTCCCGTCATGATCCGTATTGCCATAGAAGTAGAAATCAATCGCCAGGATCAGCCAGCATGTCCCAAAGAACATGCCACCCAAGACACTTTTTCTGTATTCTTCCTTGAAATACTTCCAATACGAGGATACTAATTTCATATCATCACCCATCACCCATCTCCTCATTACAGAAAACATAGCGGTGGTGGCCGGGAAAAAGATGAATGGCGTCAAAATACTAAGGATAATTCCGGTAAGAACCATTTCACCAATGCTTCCCGCAAGCAGTAGATTATAAGCGAAGAATAAAACAGGAATGTTAAAAATAAACCAAAGTATATTCAAACAAGCAAACCTGGTTATCCATGCAGAGATTTTATAAAATCCACCAAAGATACCGTTCAATTCCATAGCCGATCACTCCTTTTCTAACCATCTCCTACGTCTGGATTGCTTAAATCGTATCGCTTCGATTTACTTTCCATCAATAAGACATTTTTTAAAAAGGGGTTTTCAGTGGTTTTCCTCCCGTATAAAAATAGTCTTATAGACAATTAAGGGAACATGCTGTCTGGGTGGCAAGCATAAAAAAGCATGAGCCCAATCTAAGATCGGACTCATGCCCTGCCAAGAATTTGTTCTGGTGTTTCGTTTGGCTATTTTACGCTGATTGTGTCTTCGCCAACAAAGATATCCCCTGCGTCAGAAGTGGCACTGATTTTCACTCTGACTTCACCTTCTTGGCTACCAATCGCTGTGATAAAATCTCTACGATCCACTTTAATTTTGTAACCGTTATTTTTGCCTTGTACTTTGCCTTTGACCGCTTCTCCGTTCACTGAAAGTTCTGCTGTAGTTCCCTTTACCAGATCAGCAGCACTTTCCGGCACCTGTACGTTGACCATCATTTTGCCTTTCGATTTCATATTCAGCGTTCCAGGTTTTACATCAACGTTTGATGGAACGACCAAGTCAATGTTCGGCGTCGGTACTTCTTCCATGTCGCTGCCAAGATAGTAACTTGTGTGCGGTGGCTGGTTGTACGCAACATTTTGCCAGGCAATTCCCAAGCGGTAAACCGGATCATGCATTAATGTCGGGATGCGGTGTTCGGTCAGATCAGTAGTCGTGTAAAGACGAAGTTCAGTGCTGTCGATATCCCTTACGATCACTTCTTCACGCCAGTCACCGATCAAGTCGGCTTGCAGCATAGGATTACCTTTCGTTCCATTGTTTGAAGAAGTACCTTCCATTTTCATGATATTGTCTAGCTCGCCGTTTTCGTAATCCCACTTATCGATGCGGAGCGTGCCGATATTGATATCATAATTCGTCCAGTCATGGTCCAGCAGTTCACGGGACAGATCGCCGTCCCACCAGATCGCAAAGTTCGAGCTCGGAATATTCTCCCCGATTTTTTCCCCTTGAGCGGTGTATATTCCACCGGTCTTACTATTCCATGCTCCACCAACTGCCCACGCTTCTGCGCCCGGGTAGCGAGGGTCTACATCGGCGGATAATCCTCTGCCTGTATCTTCACCCGTATACAATCCCCATAACATCTCGCCTGTATCGGCATCACGCATGGTGAGACCATAATCTCCCCATTCGTGGACCTGGAAGACTTCCATGCCGGGCCTGGTCGGGTCGAGGTCACTGAGGTGCATCGCATCGCCATGGTTCCAGCCGGTAGAATAAAGGCCAGTGCCATCATCATCGATTGCCATCGCGCCAAAGATGATTTCATCTTTGCCGTCTTCATCAACATCGGCAATGCTCAAGTTATGATTCCCCTGGGCTCTGTAGGCTTCGTTACCATCTTCACTATCAAACGTCCATAACTTGGTCAATTCACCATCACGGAAATTGTAGGCAGTAAGCATGGTTTTTTCATAATAACCGCGGCTCATGACAAGGCTTGGCTCTTCCCCATCAAGATAGGCAATGCCCGCCAGGAAGCGGTCCATGCGGTTCCCATACGTGTCACCCCAGTCGGCCAAATTGCCTCTGGCTGGAGAAAATTCAGTCGTAGTAAGTTCTTCACCAGTTTCACCACTAAAGATTGTTAAGTATTCAGGGCCTTCCAGTATGCGGCCGGTCTCATTCCGATAATCCACATCTGGGTCGCCGATGACATTACCAGCTGCATCGGTGGTGCCGTCTGCTGTTTTCATGGCAACTTCCGCCTTGCCGTCACTGTCCAGGTCGTACACCATAAACTGTGTATAATGCGCCCCTGCCCGGATATTCTTGCCGAGGCCGATTCTCCACAGCTTCGTACCATCCAACTCATAAGCATCCAGGAAAACTTCCCCTGTATAGCCGTCATGTGAATTATCTTTGGAATTGGACGGGTCCCACTTCAATACGATTTCATACTCCCCATCCCCGTCAAGGTCGCCAACACTGGCATCGTTGGCATTGTAAGTATAATCGACACCATCCGGCGTTGTACCGCCCTCGGGTCTATCCAGCGGAATCGAGTGATATTGTTTCCCCCAAACATCTACTTCTTTTGATTTGTCCACCGTTTTACCGTCCAGGACGGCGCTCACATAGTAGGACGAATCCACTGTCCCTTGTTCATCTAAATAGTTTGTGCTTGAGGTGATCGGTTCATCATTCACTTTTTTGCCATCCCGGTAAAGGTTAAAAGCCGTGTCTGTCGATTCTGTCCCCAACAGACGCCAGCTTACAAAGATGCCATCATCTGTGTTGACTGCCACAACACCGCGTTCCAGGTATTCCAATTGATAAGGGGTTGCCTGTGTTTTATCAGCAGCGGATGCAGATGGCACTTGTGCCGTACTGGCAAACGATGCCGCCATGACAGCAGCACTAACAACAACAGCGCTTTTTTTCAGTCCTTTTTTAATTCTTTTTAGCACGAATGAAACCTCCTGTAAGATAGAATAACTTATATGAACTTGCGTTTTGCTGGTTAAGTAGATTTACGCAACCGGTTAACGGAAACGCTTTCAATATTTGACGCAATATTCACCTCCCCTCAGGAAATGGCTTAATAATAACAACGTTGTTATTAAATGGGCAATGAAAGCAGACATTCCTCACTATCTGAGTCAAACCTCTGCTTTTTGGCGGAAAAATTAGAATATTCTATTAATATACTATGGTTAATTCTGTATCCAAGTCAACGAAGAACCCGTCTATTTCCCTGAATTGATTAGAATGGTCTAGTATACTTGTACAGCAAACCGTCTTTTAGGCGGTATTTACTAATCCATA
This sequence comes from Sediminibacillus massiliensis, assembly GCF_900156915.1. Classification (GTDB taxonomy): domain Bacteria; phylum Bacillota; class Bacilli; order Bacillales; family Amphibacillaceae; genus Sediminibacillus_A; species Sediminibacillus_A massiliensis. The sequence continues at coordinate 1,170,861 of NZ_LT732535.1, forward strand.
ACTACCAATACTATAAATCGGTCTGATCGACGACCATTTCTAAATGGCACAATCCATCCCCCGGCAGTACCCTCTTCCACCCTCACTTAAGTCTATTTGCCTATTTTGGTTATTCGGTTTTCCTTAGTATAATAAAGCAATATTGCATAATTACGGGAGGAACATGATGACAACGCAGAGGTTAATGTTACTCGGCATCACAGCAATCATCGCAATGAGTATATCGTTTTCGACTTTTCAAATATTCGCTAAACCCAAGAAAGGCCATTGGATCGGTGCTTGGGCGGCAAGTCAGACAAGTGCCTGGAAGACGGTCGATTGGGACGAAGGCTTTTCTCAAAACGGTTTTGAAAACGAAACAATCCGGATGATTGTCCATCCGACGGCATCCGGAAAAGAAGTGAAAATCCGGCTGTCCAATCAATTCGGGGAAAAAGCGGTAACTTTCGGCGAGGTGACCATCTCCGACACGGTTGTTGGCGCAAAGGCAGCCGCCGGTTCGATTAAGTCTTTAACATTTGATCACAAAGAATCCGTCACCATCCCTGCAGGAGAAACCGCTATAAGCGACGCCATTCCGTTTAACGTGACCGACGGATCTGACTTAACCATCAGCGTCTATATCTCCGGCAAAAGCGGCCCTGCCACCTGGCATAATACCGCCAGTCAAAAAAGTTATTTCGCAGACGGCAATGCCGCCAGCAACATTAACGGTATCGGTTTTGAACATAAAGCCGATTCCTGGTTTTATCTATCAGGAGTGGACGTTTTGACCAAGAGTGCGAAACAGCCCCGCACAATCGTGGCTTTAGGCGATTCCATTACAGATGGGCACAAATCCACCTTGAATGCCAACCACCGCTGGACGGATTTCCTGGATGACCGGCTGGATAAGCAAGTGAAAAATCAATCTTTTTCCGTTCTGAATCAAGGGATCTCCGGCAACAGGATACTGACAGATTCTCCAACCTTCGGAGAAAAAGCGCTGGACCGGCTGGAAAGAGATGTATTCTCCCAAACCGGGGTCACCGATGTCATTTTTATGGAGGGAATCAATGATATCGGCCATAGCAATCCTTACCATGTTTACGATCCGGAACTGATTATCGACGGAATGACGAGGATTGCAAAAGAGGCGCACGAACACGGCTTAAGGATTTACATTGGCACGTTGACACCTATGAATGAGTACACAGACAACCCCGATTATTACACTTCAAAAGGGGAAAATACACGCCAGGCGGTCAATCAATGGATCCGCAGCCAGGACGTTTTCGACGGGGTTTTTGACTTTGACAAAGCAATCCGGGATCCTCGCAATCCGGATCGACTTTTGCCTGAATACGACAGCGGAGATCACTTACACCCTAATGATGCAGGACTGAAAGCGATGGCTGATTCCATTGATCTTTCTGTGTTCAGGGAGCCATTAGGGGAGGACTATTAAAAAAGCCCGCTTAATTTCCGAAGGGTTTTATCAAGAATAAGAGAATAAGTAACATAGCCTATTAAAAAACAGACCAAATCGTAATATGATTTGGTCTGTTTTTCAGTAGTGAAGGCTCTTCACCATGTATTTACTGCTGAATGATTTGAATAAGGTTGCCGCACGTATCGTCGAAGACAGCTATTGTGATTTCACCCATGTTTGTCGGCTCCATCGTAAACTTCACGCCTTTTTCTAATAATCTTTCGTACTCTTTACGAATATCTGCCACACCAAACATTGTTACTGGAATGCCGTCGGCAAACAACTTCTCTTGGTACTCCTTCGCGGCAGGGTGGTTATTCGGTTCTAGCAAAAGCTCGGTACCATCTTGTTCATCGGGAGAAACTAGCGTTATCCATCGATATTCTCCTGTAGGAACATCATGCTTCTTTTCAAACCCGAGCGTTTCGGTATAAAATTCCAATGCCTTGTCCTGGTCTTCTACGAATATACTTGTAACAATAATCTTCATCATTTTTTTGCCTCCTTTGATTTTTACGATGCAGGGACTGCCCGGCTCGTTGTTAAAATTACTCAATCCATCCTTTCAACAAGTTTTTAAGCGGCTCGTTGTTAAAAATAAGCACTCGATATTTTCCTTTTCGCTTTGATTTTACCAGGCCAGCATCTTCCAATACGGAAAGATGTTTAGCTATCGCCTGTCTCGATATGGAAAGTTCGTGTTTCATAATAAGCCGTGCCGTAAGTTCATACAACGTCAACTCGTTCCGCTCGGATAGTTCGTCTAAAATAAGACGTCGATTTGAGTCACTAAGTGCTTTGAATATAGCGTCTTTATCCATAACTCGATTATACGCAACTATTCGGTTGCATGTCAATCATAGGCAACCAGATAGTTGCACGTTAATAATTAAATTTAGTTTGCTGTTAACATCTTATACTTTCTTTAAATCAAAAAAATAAGCAATCCAATTTCAATGAAAATCAGGCTGCTTATTTTATGTCAGATGTTTTTTATTTACTATTCCTTGTAATCAATCTCATTTTCTTCATAAAATTCCTTCGCTATTTCCTCGTAACTGTTTTCTCGAAAATCGAACTACTGATCCTCCACCCTAATATTTGGATGTTGCCTTTAAATCTCCGGAAAACTCCTCATCTCCTGAACTATGTTTATCAGTTGATAATCCGACCGCTTTCCCTTTCCTCTTACAGTCTAAATGGAGCCATGTAATTAAAAAGAGCAAAAAGATCACCATCGAAAATGGCACGATCCATAAACTTTCCCCTTTCAATAACAGGCCCACAACCATAATTGCGACCGAAATCACCGGTGCCATTATATAATAGGCTTTTGCATGGTAAAACCAGCCATAAGGAAAAAAGTGCGCTCCAGTTATCATAGCAAAAAAAAGAATCGCATCCTGTGGACTGTATATCATTCCCCAGAAAAGGATGGGAAAATAAATGATTTGGGCCAAATTCAAGAATAGGCCTAAATTGCCCAATGGATTATTTTCAAGCTTCCAGTCAGCCTTTATGACAGTTGAAATGCCAACAGACAACGGGAACATCAGACCCGTAGAAAATAACATATAGATGTTTTTCTGATATGTATCTATCGATGGCTGTATAAAAATGATGGTGATGATCGACCAAATCACCGCAGCAGATAATAAAAAGCCTATACCGTTTTTCCCTCTTACTGATAGTTCATTTCTGACTTCGTTTAATTCCACTGAACTTCCCTCCCGGTTATCCAACCACCCTGTTTCCATCATTATATACCAGTTTTGCAAAGTACAGATAATTCAATAAATTTTATTTTTTCATTAATTTTGAAATCCGATATATCATTTAATGATATACCTATAGACAGCTATATCATAAAGTGATATATTAAGCCTAACAAATGTATCACTTTATGATATATCAAAAACGGATACAGGAGGTGATTGATTGAAAACAACGAAGCAATTAACGGATTCCATGTTTTATATCATGGCTGCTTTGACCAAACCAAGGCATGGTTATGCGATCATGACATTAATTGAAGAACGGACAAAAGGAGAAATAACAATAGGCCCTGCCTCCATGTACACCATCATCAAGAAGTTGTTAAAACAAGAATGGATCTATCTGTATGATGGAACGGAACCAAGGCGGAAAACATATCTGCTTACGGACAAAGGAAAAGAAGTGTTGGAAGCGGATGTGAAATTGAGAAAATTGATGATAAACCTAGCAGAAATGGGATTAAAGGAGGCAGATGAATGAGGAAAACAAAGTATGTTATGTCAGGCGGGTTAGCTTTTTCAGAGATAAAGGATATGGAAAAATTACGAAGCTATTCTTTGAAGGGTTGGCATGTCAGGGATTTTAAATTTATGGGGTACACGCTTGAAAAGGGAGCTAAAGCGGAATATATCTATAGTGTGGATTACCGTTCCCTAAAGGAAGGGGATGCCGAGGAGTATTTCGACTTCTTTTCCTCATCCGGGTGGACACATATTGCTTCAGAAGGAGATATTCACTTGTTTCGTGCATTACCTGGTACAAAGCCTATTTACAGTGATCGCGAGACAGAGGTCGAAAAGCACGGTAATTTGGGAAGTTCGATGAAATGGCTCGCCATTTCGTTGATTTCTTTGACAGTTCTAGCATGGATTGGAACTATGATAAGCACAAACTCGCTACAGGTGACACTCACTGTCATTGCTGTCGCTCTAAGTGTTGTTGCCATTCCACTTTGCTGGACCGTGATAACCGTGTACAGTAATAAATCAAAAGCGGCTGGGAAAATAAACTCTGCCAGATTAGTAAAGTACTCCTTACTTTCAATAGTTATCCTGGCTAGTATTATGATTCTTTTTAATATCAATGATTCAAATAATCGAGCTCTCCTTTTGGCATATATGCTGATTGGGGCGATTGCACTTCCAACTGCGATTTGGGCGGTGATGTCTCTTTTTCATAAAATCAATGAAAAAAAAGCGTAGGTATAGTAAACACTGCTCTGCAATAAGAAACGGCATAGCCATACTTGCAATGGCTATGCCGTTCCTTTTTCCACAGTGATTTACAAAGACTCTTATCCGAAGATTTCCTTAGATAGATCCACAATATACTTCAACTTCGCCCACTGATCTTCCTCTGTCAAAATATTTCCATGGTGTGTGGAAGCAAAACCGCACTGCGGGCTGATACACAATTGATCCAATGGTACGTATTTAGTCGCTTCTTGCACACGCGCTTTGATGTTTTCCTTGTCTTCCAACTCACCGTGTTTCGACGTGAACACACCAAGCACTACTTTCGGGCCATCGTTTGGTATGTATTCCAACGGTTGGAAATCACCGGAACGGTCATCATCGTATTCGAGGAAAAATCCATCCACTTTTTCTTTCGCGAACAACGTCGGCGCGATCTTGGCGTAGCTGCCTTCAAAAGCCCATTTAGAACGGTAATTCCCACGGCAAAGGTGGGTGGTCACGACGAGATCCTCCGGTTTGTCTTCCAGCACCCCATTGATCACGCGTAATGCCAAATCAATCAACTCTTCACGGCTATAGCCACTGTCATTGAACGGAATATCCGGTGCATTAAGGCCGGCAATGTACACATCATCCAACTGCAAGTAACGGCAGCCTGCTTCATAAAAAGCTTTGACGGCATCGCGGTATGTCTGGATTACATCTTCTGTATATTCTTCAATGTCCGGATAAATGTCTTTATTGCGGATGCCTGCGTTGAACAATTGATTCGGGCTTGGAATCGTCTGCTTGGCAACGGCACGGTCCCCGACAATTTCTTTGAATTCGATAAACTCCTTTATATGCGGATGGTCCTTATTAAAGGAAATCTTACCCGTTACACGCACGTCATACCTTTCTGTTTCTTCCCCTTTAAAAGCAAATCCGTGCTCTGGAATATAGCCCTCCACTCCGTTTAAATGCTCAAGAAAATCCGTATGCCAGAAACGGCGGCGGAATTCTCCATCCGTCACAGCTTGCAATCCAACTTCGATTTGCTTGTCGACTATTTTCTTGATTTCTTCTGTTTCGATATCATGAAGCTGTTCGGCACTGATATCGCCTGCTTGAAAATCCTTCCTTGCGTTGTGAATCCTTTCTGTTCTTAATAAACTCCCCACATGATCCGCTCTGAATGGCGCAGCAATTAATGTTTTTGTCATATAAATCCCTCTCCCGCTTTTTTTTTTCACAGACATCCGACTCCCTACCTGACCATCTAAGTAAGATTGCTATTTAAAATTAAAAACCCCCTCTTCCGCATAAGAAGAGGGGGATAAATGACAAGTTAAAACCCTGCTCTTCTTATCTTCTAGCATCGAGATGCTACTGGAATTGGCACAGTACTTTTGAAAAAAGTCCGCTGCCGAGGTTTCAAAGGGCCAGTCCCTCCACCTCTCTTGATAAGAAAAATTCAAAATATTTTGTTATTGGTGTTAATTTACCAGATGGAAAATGGTTTGTCAAATGTATTTTTGCAAAATAATCTGTTTTACCGCCTCTTAGCTAAAATGGCAAATACCACTCTAAGATACCGTTTAAATCCTCAAAACAGCGGGTAAACAAGCAACCAGATATACACCATTGCAACTGCCATTTATTACAATAAAAATTTTTAAAAAAAAGTTTTTGCAAATCTCATTTTATGCTTTATAATGGACTCACAAATGATAATTCTCGAAATAATACTATATATCCATTATACCAGTGTATATCTTTTTTTATCTTTTGTTTTCTTTGCTTTACTTTTATTAACTTAATTTTACACAAGGGAGGATTTGGGCGATGACGATGATATTTACCAAAGGAAAAGAACTAATGGAGAAGGATTATTTACAACAGCAAGCAGCCTCTTTGCAGCAAGTGAGTACTTCCCCTAAAGTAAAAAGGAAACTATTTGTTTTCAAAAAAACGAAAACTAAAAAGTAAAAGGAGCACGAGCTTATTTTAGAACGATTATAGCGGGAGTATCTTGTAAGGATCCAATCCAACATTACAAGATACTCCCACTTTTTTTCCTGGATTAATTCCTTCTTCTCCTTCAATTTGGTAAAACTGCTAGTATTCTCCTAGGAACGGTTATTTTATTCTCATAAATGTTTCAAACGATATGCAGGAAAGTTAGGCCAACCAAATGTGGAAACTGTTTTGTTAAGAGCAAAATATTTTACAAAAAAATCAATTTATGCTATAATTTACAATAAAATTATCAAGGTATATAATAGGATTCTCCTGGCCGGGGGAATCCTATTTTTCGTTTTCTAGGGAGTGTGTTTCTGTGAAAGAAAAGGAGTATAGCATGACCTCATTAATTTCTGCTTTTGGCAGGGCTTATCATAGTTGTTTTGACTCACCTAAAATTTTTGATGACTATGTAGCCAAGGATTTAATTACACCAGACGAATTTAATGGGATAAAGAAGAACATGGTTCATGGTGTCCAATTCTTCAACTCAGATATAGCTCAGAAATTAGAAGGAAACACAGAAGAAATATTAAAATGGATAACTCAAATTCAGCTTTCTCCAACACCTCTGGCTCGTGCTGCTTATTCAGAAAAAGTATTGCTAAATGAAGTTGATCTTGGAGTAGAACAATATGTCATCCTTGGGGCAGGGTTAGATACTTTTTGCTATCGATATCCTGAATTGGAAACTGTTCTGGAGATATTTGAAATTGATCAGCCATCTACGCAAGGATATAAAAAGAAAAGGTTGAAAGAAGCTTCTTTTGATATTCCAAGTAATCTTCATTTTGTTGCAATGGATTTCTCTAAAATGTATTCTGATCAAACTCTAATTAATCAAGGATTTGATGTTAATAAAAAGACTTTTTTTAGCCTTTTAGGAGTCTCTTACTATCTAACTAAAGAAGAAATTTCAAACTTAATGGCTCATTTATTTAACAAAGTTCCTCCCGGAAGTTCCATTGTTTTTGATTATGGAGACGAAACTTTATTCACTGAAAAGGGTCACTCTAATAGAGTTGAGAACATGGTTAAAATGGCTGCTGCAAGCGGGGAACCAATGAAATCATGTTTTTCGTACCGGGATTTGGAGAAACTCCTGGAAACATTTAACTTACTTATTTATGAACATCTTACACCGAGTAATATAAATGAACTGTATTTTAGTAATAGAAATGACTACTTAACAGCATTTGAGACCATTCATTACGTCCATGCTGTAAAACAGTGATCTCCCAATGATGAGTTATTAAATCTCATGCCAGTCTAACTCAAGTACAGTTCACCAGCATTATTTAAGAGGCAAAAAATATCTCCTGTTCACTAAATGAACAGGAGATATTTACTTATTAGACCAATTTAATTCTATTTACTGTGCAAGGATGTTTTGTGCTTCATTCCGGAATTTTTCCGCCCCTTCTTCCGGAGTTATTTGTCCATAAATGATTTCATCCGCAACAGACTGCAATGCTCCAATAACTTCTCCGGCCCCTTTTGGATCAGGAGGACCCAGGGGTGAACTATTGTCTTCCACCCATTGGGAATATTCAAAAACTTTCGCTTGTGCTTCAGGCATTTCCGCCTTTAATGCTTCTTTTACTTCTGAAGACACGGGAATCCCCCGATCAGCTAAAATTAACTTATTCGCTTCTATACTATTTACAAAGAAATCGATGAATTTGGCGGCAGCCTCTTTATGTTCGGAGTTTTCGGCCACTGACAAGAACATACTAGGTTTTAAAAATACCCCTTTCGTTTCTTCCGTGGAGGCAGGTGGATTTTGTAGATCCAGTTCCATGTCTGCAACCTCTTGGACTCCAGGGAATTGGGTAGACCAAGCAATGCCGCCCAAGGATTCGCCTTTCGGTAGCGGTGTGTCGGATACTCCGGATTGCTGTGCTACTTCATCTGGAGTTAGTCCTGCGCCCGAATCGACCAGTTCTTTTTGCATCGAAAAATAATCGACAAACAATTGGTCATCTTCATACCCTAAACCTTTACCATCCTCAGCAAACAATGCTGCTCCCTTTGTTCGTAAGTAATAATTGAAATTTACTTGGGCAACGTCTACACCCGCACCCGCCTGATAACCTGCTTCAGCGGCTTTTTTGGCAATATTCACGTAATCATCCCAAGACCATTCTTCTGGCAGTCCATCTAATCCAACAGCTTCCACTACTTCAGGGTTATAATAAAAACTCAATGCAGTAGTTCCAATATTAAATCCGTACATTCCGCCGTTGACTTCTCCACCTGATAGAACATTCTCCGAGATGTTATCCACATTAATTTGTTCTCCAACATAAGGCGTTAAATCCGCAATCTGGTTGTTACTGGAATACTCTGCAATATAAGATAAATCCATTTGAATAATGTCCGGCAGCTGGTTTGCAGCCGCTTGCGGAGCCAGCTTTCTCCAGTAATCATCCCAGCTTGCATATTCTGGCTCTACCGTTATACCAGGGTTTTCTTCCTCAAACAATTCAATCACTTCTAAGGTATAATCCGCTCTGTTCTGTTCTCCCCACCAGGCAAACTTTAGGGTGATGTCTTTGTCAGAGGAGTTATTTTCACTAGTGCCACTAGCAGAATCTTCACCGTTACAAGCAGCAAGAAGACCGATGATCAAAAAACTTACTACCAAGAAAGGCTTTTTCATATTATCTCTCCTTTTTTTGCTTCTTAAAAAATTTTTAAATCACCCATCAATATATAAAGCGCTTACATATTTATGGTACTTATACATTAGCATTCAAGGGAGTCGGTAATTAAATATGTAGTACAAGTCGCAGCTAGTAATGTTTGGAAGGAAATCACTTGTAGTTTTGTTGCAGCAATTATGGCTGCTGGGGAATCACTATAAGACAAATTAATCTTTATTTATCTGTTCCGCACTAAAGATTAGTGCTTCCATAATTTTCACTCCCTTCTTATAAGACTGAATATAAAAATACAACTCTATTAACCATTTCTAATCAACAGATATATAGTAATAAAACCATTATATTTTCAAACTATTTACAATACAATTGCAATTTATTGAAAATACATTGCAATTAGATTCATTTTAACCTAAACTAAATTCAATAAAATATTTAACCTTTAAAAAAAGAGGTTGCGTATGAATTATCAAGATTATTATGAAGATCATCAACTACTTTTCCATAAGAACTGTGACATGCCGCCACATCAAACCAAATACGGAATGCACACCCATGAAATTTATGAGTTTTATTATCTTCTATCAGGAAAAGGGACTTTTAGCGTAGAAGGGAATGAATACTCACTAGATCCTAACAGTATTATGCTCATGCGTTCCAATGAATCCCATTATCTCCATATAAATAATGACCTTCCATATGAGAGGATTGTACTTCATTTTTATCCACAGCTCTTAGATCCAATAGACCCAAATAGAACATTACTCGGTCCTTTTGATAACCGAGCTTTGGGAGACAGCAATCACTATCCACCGGGTTCTTTTTCCAATCAATTAGTGCGTTCCTGCCTGAATAATATACTGGAAGTTAAAGATAATGGTTACCAAAAAAGAGTAGCTATTATAACGAATCTTCTTACTATCTTAAATGAATTGAATAAAAGTTTTCATAACAAAAATCCTCAAATATTATTCACTGCACGAAATTCCCAAATGACTAAAGTGATTAGCTACATTAATGAACACCTATTCGAAAATATTAGCATCGAAAGTATTTGTAAGGAATTTCATATAAGCAAATCTCAGTTAAATATCTTATTCACTAAGGCAACTAATACAACTGTATGGAAGTATATAACAATCAAACGATTGATAAGCGCTAGACAATTGCTTTATGATGGCGTCCCTGCTTTGGAAGCATGCATGCAATCCGGCTTTAAGGATTATTCTACCTTTTACCGGAGATATAAAGATTATTTTGGTACTTCTCCTCAGCGGGATATGCATAAGTGATGATACTAACCTCACAAACAGATACAGGCACCTGTCTGTAAGTTCCCTTGTGTGAAAGTTTCTGCCTCACAGTATTTCAACCTTTAACCATCTTGTTTCAGGATCTTTTACTGCTATAGAAACACGAAAAGCCCACGCTGAGTGAGCTTTTCAATCTTCTTGTAGTTTTTGAATGGTTCTAGTAGGCAAACTCCAACCGAACCGATGGGAGATGCCCCGTAATATTAAAGTTACGGCAAAAAGGATATAAAATTGATAAGATTCGGATAACCATTCCATCCCAATAACAAATCCAGCTAAAAGTGCCCATAACACATAGACATCCTGATGCAGAACATTTGGCTTTTGTTGAGCCAGCACATCGCGAATAATTCCTCCACCCGCTCCGGTTATCGCGGCTGCGAACATCACAGCCAACAGCGGCAAGTCTATCGATTGGGCATACATCGCTCCCTGAACAGCAAATGCCGACAAGCCAATCGAGTCAAATATATTCCATTTCGTCAAAAGGCGGACGGAATTATCCGGCAATAAGAGAACGATGCTTATGGTGATGAGCGCAACAATAAAAAGCGTGTTTTGCTGCCATAATTCGATGATCGGTATGCCGATAAAAAGGTTTCTGACCGCGCCACCGCCAAATGCTGTAATTAATCCTAAAACATATGCGCCGATAATATCATATTTTACTTTCAGCGCCACGATCGCCCCACTCATCGCAAAGGCAATCGTGCCAATCATGTTCAACACATCCCAAACCATATAATCCCCCTAATCATTAAGTCAAAATCTCTGTCCGTTCACCTGAGAGTTTTTACCTAATGTTAGGGTCTACCCCGTGGGTGTGTCTGAAACACTCTCCAGAGAAGCGTCCTGCCGTGGTCCTTGGACCTGAGAGATTCATCTTTTCAAAGATTTGCCCCTTCGGTGACGTAGGAAACGTTCTCTCCCACAGCAGTCTTCCGCAAGTATGATTTTATAGTTATACAGTATAGAGGGATGGGGTGGGTTGTCAATGGGAATTTTGATTGGAGGAAATGTTAAGGACGCTATAAAAAGTTGACGCAGTTAAACGGAGAGGGTACTAAATAACGAAAGGTGCCTGTCACTTTATCATTTTGGCAAACGTGACAGGCACCTCATCTAATGGTCAGACATAATTACAGGTCAAGCTGTATAGTCTGATTATAAATACTTTTTCATTAAAATTATAATCCTCTTATACTAACAGGAAGGCAAAAAAATCCTAATATAATTTTAAAAATATTTTAAATAAACAATAGCTTATATAATTATGATAAGAAGTTAAACTCTTTTTGACCTCATCATAAAATCAGATAGTTCTTCCTTAGTAGGCAAAGCACTTATTGCTCCGTTTCTTGTCGTTACCATTGCTGCAACAGAGTTCGCGAAAGTACCCATATCACCTAATTCAGTTAGAGTAATTTCCGACAGATCTTTATCCTTTAGAGAAAAACGATATAAAAATGCTCCAATGAAGGAATCTCCTGCCCCCGTAGTGTCAATAGAATGAACATTAAATCCTGCGACACTTATTTTCCGATTATTTATAAAGAATGTCACGCCTTTCCTACCTCGGGTCAAGATTAATAACTTGATAGGTTGGGATAGAAGGTGTATGATTCCTTCTTCAATTGTTTCTTTATTCGTAATCAATTTCACTTCATCATCACTAACTTTCAATACATCGGCATATGGAATAAACTCTTGGATAGTTGTTGAATATAATTCTTGATCCTCCCAAAGATTCTTTCTAACATTAGGATCGAAAACTACCAATCCGTTTTGTTCTTTTATTTTTTTTATTGCTTCTATATGAGCATATTTAACTTCGCTCTCAATCAGGCTTACAGAGCAAAAATGCAATATATCACTATTGGTAAATTCTATTGTTTCTATATGTTTTCTGTCCAAAAGCATATCCGCACTTGGTTTTCGATAGAAAACAAATTCTCTTTCTCCTCCTTCTTTTAAGGTAACAAATGCTAAAGCCGTATTCGCTTCCCTCGTATGAGTTATTTTGGTCACATCTACCCCATTTTCAGCTAACACATCTTTAAGGTAATAACCAAACATATCATCGCCTACCTGGCCGATAAAAGTGCTATGCCCTCCTAGTTTTGCAATAGTAGCAGCGACATTGGCAGGGGCGCCTCCTGGTTTTTTTCTAAAACTCTCTACTTGATTAATCGATACTCCTATTTCATGAGGGATAAAATCAATAAGAGCCTCGCCTATCGTATAAACTTTTTTCATGTTTACACCTCTATGTCCCATTTGTTTAAACTAATAATCTCTATCTCTCCTTCAGCGGCGATTTTCAGCTTGTCTGCTTTTTTCTTTGGATAAATAGTAGAGGTCATAGTGAACTTTCCTTTGTTAATAAACACTTCAATAGAAGCCCTATCTACAAAAATTTCCAAGTTCAACTTATCATTTTCCGATTCACAGTAAACTGCTCGCTTGAATACTTGCTCTTTTTCGTTGCCAACTAGCTCCACACCACTACTCTTCCGATTTAACTCGAGCAAATCAGCGTGACAATCATATGTTATTAGTGTTTTTTCTTCTTCATTCGAACGTACTTCTAATTCAAAACGTTTCCCCATTTTTGTGTCTAAATCTAGTTCAAGAGCATAGACCTCACCTGATAGTCCTGCAAACTCTTTACTATTGTCTTTCAATCTAATATTGTTTATGCTTTGTTTGTTTTTATAGTAATTTTTAATTTCTCCTACAGGTCTTTGGTAGATGTGATTATTTTTGATAGACAGTTCCCTTGGTAATGTCATTGCTCCTGCCCAACCGTGATTTTCTGTATCGGTTGGAATATTTCTTCCCCACATTTGCATCCAAGAGGTCATTATCCTCCTGTTACTATCATCCGTGATGGTTTGCGGGGCATAAAAATCTAACCCATAGTCTAACTCCTCTGTCTTTTCTTTATGAAAAGTTCCTTCTTCCCAATCCATTTTTCCAATGATAGAAACAACAGAATGAGTATTAGGAAACTTCATTTCCTGTTTCGGCAACCCTTCCACTGATATAATTAGCACATCTTTCCCATCCAAGCTAAATAAATCAGGACATTCCCACATTGCACCTTCGCCTTCTTCTCCTTTTAACATGACAGAGACAAATTCCCAATCCAGTAAATCCCTAGATTTATAAAGCAGAATCTGGCCTCCTCCATCTTCCGCTTTGGAAGCAATTAAAGAAAAGTATAGCTCACCCTTTTTTATCACTTTCGGATCTCTGAAATCTTGTGGGGCAGCATTTTTGGGAAGGTGATCTTCTGTTATAACAGGGTTCTGCTCTGCTTTTTCAAAATTAATACCGTCTGACGAAACAGCGATACACTGGACTTGCCTAATGTCTTCGTCCTTCTCTCCCATAATATGTCCGGTGTACATAAGATACATTTTCCCATCTTTTTCTATTGCCGTTCCAGAAAAACAACCATCTTTGTCATAAATTTGGTCTGGTGCTAAAGCAACTGGGAAGGTTTCCCACTTGATTAAATCCTTACTTTTTGCATGACCCCAATGCATCGGTCCCCATTCAGCCTTATATGGATAGTACTGATAAAACAAGTGATACTCTCCTTTATAATAGATAAAACCATTCGGATCATTAATCCAGCCGATAGGTGCCATAAGGTGATAGTGATGACGATACCCCTGTTTTACCTGATTGCTACTTTTCTTTATATAATTATTTGCACGTTCTAGTGTGTACATCCATATTCCTCCTATTAATCAACAATACTTTACTTTATTCCAGTTCCAGATCCACCCATTCCTTGCAGGAGATATTTTTGAGCTACTACATAGACAATAATTAAAGGTATTGTTGAAATTGTAAGAATTGCCATTACCTGATTCGTATAGACAGGTTCGGTGGTATTTATATTAGTTATAGCTACTTGAAGAGGTAACTTCTCCGTATCTGTTAAAACCATTAAAGGCCACAGGTAATCGTTCCAGCTCGCAATAAAGGTTAATGTTCCTACTGTGGCAATCGCAGGCTTAGACATTGGCAACATTATCTTCCAGAAGATGGTCCAGTAATTTGCCCCATCTAATTTAACAGATTCTATAATTTCATCTGGAACCGCTTTAAAGAAGTTTCTAAATAAGTAAATGAAAAACATATTGGCAATCAGAGGTAATATAACTGCTAATCTGGTGTTTAGTATTCCTAAACTGTGAGCTACTGTAAATTGAGTAATAAGAATGGTTTCGGCCGGCAAAATTAACAATGCAATTAAAAGACCGAACATAATTTTTTTGCCTATAAATTCAAACTTAGCAAACGCATATCCTGCCATTGCATTAACAACAATTGAGCCTGCTGTTATCATGACTGCATAAAACACACTGTTGAATATATATTGAATAATATTAAACCTTGAAAATAATTCTTGATATGTTTCAAACCATTGGGTTGGGTTCATAGAAGGAAGTAATGATTGAATACCACCCATATCCACATAGATTTCTTGTTCTGGTTTCATCGAGGAAGCAATCATCCATATCAAAGGAAAGATGAAAATACATGCTAATAAGATCATGAAGAGATATTCTATTGTTTTTTTTGATTTTTTGTTCATTAAAATTCATCCTCCTTTGTGACTCTACTTTGGATAAACGTTACAAAACCGATGAATAATCCAAAAATAACCATCATGGCACTTGAGTATCCGATCATTCGGTCAGTGAATCCAGTCTGGAAAATATAATACACAGGCGTCATAGTGGAATTCATTGGTCCACCTTGTGTCATAACCATTGGTTGTATGATTAATTTAAAAGCCGAGATTAATGTCGTGATCATAATTAAAATAGAAGTAGGCTTAAGCAAAGGCATCGTTATGTATATGAATTTCTGCCATCGATTTACACCATCAATCTTACCCGCTTCATATACATCCGAAGGGATATTCTGAAGTCCCGCCAGAAAAATCAACATTTGGTAACCTGCACCTTGCCATGCCGAGACGAAAACAATAGTATAAATTGCTTGGTCAGGACTGCTTAAAAATGGCTGTGGATCTAATCCGATGTTTACTAAAATACTGTTTATTAACCCTTCAGAAGGGTTAAGCAAATATAGCCATAAAACAGATATTACAACCAAGGATAGGACAACCGGAGAGAAAAAGGCTACTTTAAAGAAGATATTTCCTCTTCTTTGCTTGTTAATTAATAAAGCTAATCCAAGAGCTGCCCCAACTTGGATAGGGATTATAAAAACTACAAATATCATTATGTTTTTAAGACTTTGAATAAAGATAGGATCCTTAAAGACTTCAATGAAATTATTTAGACCAATAAACTGCCTATCGTCTGGCGTTAATAAATAATAATCAGTAAAAGCATAATAAATCGCTAGTCCTGCAGGCACAATTAAAAAAAGTCCTAACAAGATAAAAGCTGGAGCCAAAAATAAATATGCCACGAGATTGTGATTTTCCTTTATATTATTCATGGGTGAAAACTCCTTTTAAAAATCTTCCGGCTTGGAATAATCCAAGCCGGATTATTGATTTCTAGTTCAACGCTTTATCCATTTGCGTGGCTTTATCATCCAACAGTTCTTGGATATTTTCATTTTCTTCGTAATAAGCTGCATCGCTTACAGTTTGTTGGAAGATCCGACTGATTTGAGGATACTCTGGCAAAACTGGTCGGGCTTTCGCTGAATTTGAGTTTTGATTAATAAGCACATTCATCTGTGGTGAGACTTCATCTTGGACCTCTTCTATTACTGAACTAGCAGCTGGAAGAACACTATTTGCTAAAGTTATTTCTGTTAGAGATTCAGTAGATGTCATAAAATCAATTAATGCACCAGCTGCTTCTTGCTTTTCTGTTGTACCTGACATAGCAAACTGCCAACTACCCGAAGGCGAAACTAACTCATTCGTATCTGGAGATGTTGGGTATGGCATAATACCGTATTCTACATCCGGATATTCTTCAAGTTCTTGAATCGTCCATGACCCGCTCATCTTCATTGGGTATTCTCCAGTATGAAATCCTTTTTCCACAGGATCAATTGTTGTGTAACCCTTTTCGACCATATCCTGAATGAAATTGAAAGTCTCTACACTATTTTCATCATTAAAGACGCCAGTTGCAGTCGTTCCATCTTCAGACACTATGTTACCGCCTTGTGACCATAGAAATGGCGCAAAGGCATACATCAACCATTCGCTCTTATCGTCCAAGCCCACATTGATTGCAGGGGCATTGTAGTGATTCTCTAATGTTTCACATAATTCCATAAATTGGTTCCAATCCCACGGACTTTCCACTGTAGGTAAAGTAGATAAATCAACACCTGCTTCTTCTAACATTTGCTTATTATAGTAAATACCAACACTGGACTCTGAATAACCGATAGCATATAACTTGTCTTCATACGTACCTTGCTGAATAATACTAGGCAAGAAATCATCCTTGTTACTTATGTAATCATCGATAGGGGCTATTACCCCGGATTTAGCATAAGCAGCTGTGTTTGGACCATCCAACGTTAATACATCTGGCAATGAATCAGTCGTTAAAGCAGCATTTACTTTATCCTCATATCCGCCACCACTTCCACTTCTAGTAATAAATTCGACGTTTGCTTTATATTCGCCCTCATATTCCTGATTAAATCTATCTATTATATTCTGAATTGCTTCTCCTTCAGCAGTTTCATTGGACATATGAACCCAAATATCAACCTCATTGTTACTACTTCCCGATGATGTTTCTCCACTACAAGCTGAGAGTACTAGAGCTGCTAATGTGCAAATAACCAAAAATGTAAACCCCTTCATTTTTTAATTCCTCCCTTTAATTTCTTTAAATAAATTGTATGTCAACCGGTTTCATATGTCAACCGGATGACATACAATTTGAAATTTTTTTGGATTAAAATTTTTGCTTTTTAAAAATTCGGTAATTCATCTAATTAGTTAAGTGGTTTCACTTTCAATTAGTGTAACAGGCAGCATTGTCTCTAGTTGAACATCACCGTTATCACCGTTTATTTGCTTGATTAGAATCTCTATTGTCTTTTCTGCTATTTCTTTTATAGGTTGTTGTATCGTACTTAATTCCGGTAACAATAATCTAGTTGTCTCAGTACCATCATATCCTATTACTTTTAACTTAGATGGGATATCAATGTTTCTGTTTTTCGCTTCTCTTAAAACCCTTGACGCAATAATATCATCACTTGCAAAAACACCATCAACCCGCGGGTTTTCGTCAAATAATTTTTCTATGATTTTTTCTTGATCATCTAATCCGACTTCGTAGGTATGAGGAGTTAAATCATTTTCTCTCATCGTATCTTCATATGCTTTTCTTCTTAAATTGGCTGGTGTCTCTAAAGATATTGGTCCATTGATATGGATGATATGTTTACAACCTTTATTAACTAACAATTGAGTAGCTTGTGTTCCTCCATCATAATTATCACTTGAAACTACCGGAGTATTTTCGGATAAATAACGGTCAACCCCGACGACGGGTAATGAAGGTATATCATACTCTTCCATTCTCCGATTATGAGCCCCTGCGATGATTCCATCCACTTGATTTCTTTGCAGCATTTTTAAATAGTTTTTCTCTTTATCCTCTCTGCCTTGGCTGTTACAAAGCAAAGTCTTATATCCCATAGACGCAGCAATATTTTCTAAATGGAAGATAAGTTGTCCATAGAAAGGGTTGCTAGTGGTTGGAAAAATAACACCAATTAAATATGTTTTTTGTATAAATAAGGATCTAGCTATATCATTTGGAAAATAATTCAGCTGCTCCATCGCCTGTTGGACTTTCGTTCTTGTTTTTTCACCTATGTAGCCACGGTTATTTAGGACCCTAGAGACAGTTGTCGGTGAAACACCGGCAACTTTAGCAACGTCTGCAATTTTAGGCTTAGTATTAGATGCATTTTTAGTGCTGTCAGTAATTCTAGGTTTCATACTTCTTTCCTCCCATTAATGAACTAATAAAAAGATTTGATTCAAGACATTTTTTCAATATTAAATTCAATAGTACACCGAAAATAATCTTATCACACTTTAAAGCAAAAAGGTCCTTCAAAAGGACTCTTAATCTAGGTTGTTTACTCTGAGAAAAACAATTTTATCTTTTCCATTATATCATTCAGTAAAAAAGACATAACTCTACGTATAGTTCATAGAGCTACGTCTTTTTTCATCATTTACTCCTTTTTTTGTTCCATCATGATTTCAAATGGAGTCGATTCAGGCAAATCCAGCGCAAATCTTTTTCCCAGCCAGGATTCAGCTTCTATTATCCATCTTGCGGCATCTTGATCGATTTGGCTTTTCGCCTGTGCGGTAGCCTGGTTTGAAAGGCTTAAGCCATGCGGGCCTTTTTCATAGATATGCACTTCGTAAGGAATCTTTTGATCAGCAAGCGCGTTAGCCATTTTCAGTGTATGTTGGGCTGGTACTAAAGTGTCTTCAGATGTAGCCCAGAGGAACATCGGCGGAGTACTCTCTGATACATGCAAGGCTGGACTTACTTCTTTAAGCGTTTCATCATCAGGATGCTTGTTACCTGTAAGTGCGAGATTTGATACCTCAAATAGTTTCTGGTCGTCAGGACTTTTTGGTAATGACCGCATAAGAAGGTAATCACTTAATGTGTATCCAAGAATGGCTGCCGCAGGTTTAAACATATCTGGTTTTTCATTAAAATATTCATACATTATTGGCTTGTCCCAGTTCACAGAGTACATGGCACAGTTATGTGCACCCGCTGAGAATCCACAGATTGCGATTCTTTCCTCATCTACCAACCATTCCTCCGCATGTTCTCTGATTGTAAGCATCGCTTTTCCAATCTCTCTCATAGGTGTAGGATGGATGCAGTTTTCATTGACTTCCATTTCTTGTTCGAAGTCCGGATAGCCAAACTGTCCTCCCGTATAGGTAGAATACCGAAGCACAAACGCATGATATCCCATCGATGCAAACCTCAACGCCACGGCTTCTCCTTCTCTGTCAGAACAGGAAAGATAGGCCCCTCCAGGACAGATAATTACAGCAGGTCTCTTCTTACCTCCCAATAATTCCGGTGAATCCGAAATCACGTAGGTTGTCAGCGTTACGTCTTCTCTTCCTTCATAAAATTTTATTACTTGTGAATGCATGGCCTTCTCACATCCTTTTGGATAATTATCTTTATGATAGCGCTAAATTGTAAACGTTTCATTTTAAAATACTAGTTTGGTTATATTTATCCCGCATTTTAGTAATGTCATTAAGGCAGGTACAAAATGTTATTTACTTTGATTGATTTCTTAGAATTTATGGTGCAGCATTATTAAGGTTGTACAATAATTTCCATGGTAGGACATATTAACTTTCATCCAAATTATTTATCAAACCTATAAAAAAGGGAACCGCAAAATCTTCAAAGACCTTTGCAACTCCTAAAAATAAGCAAGCAGTTATGATGCTGTCAACTCCAACTTAACCATCCCTGCAATCGCTGAAGGAGTAGGTTATTCAAGTATGACTTTTTATTTAAAAAATTACTCTTGATTTGTAATATTTGGATTTATTCTGTCAACATCTATAAAATTTTGTAATAGTATAGTAATATTGAAGATAATTATGCTTTTAAAAGGTGATGTAAATGAAAGAAATAAAACGCAGAGAAATTGAACTTTTAGCAAAGAAGTGTATTGAACACGATATTCCATTAAAACTTGCTAAAGACTTATTAAGAACTGCAGAAGAATTATCCTATCAAAATCATAGTCAAGGTGCCAGAATAAAAGAGTACCAGGAATTAATTGATTTTCATTCCAGAAATCATAAGTAAAGGTGATTTTATGTTATTAAAAAAGTTAATCTTTGATAATTATAAAACGTATTATGGACTTCAAGAGGTTGACCTTTATATCCCAGAAAGCATACGGGAAGAAGGTAAAAACATTATCCTTTTAGGGGGACTAAATGGAGCCGGAAAGACGACTATACTGAAAGCTATTTTGTATGTCTTGTTTGGGAAAAGAGGCATATCCGAGGAGGAGCATAAGCGACTATTTTCCAATATTGTGAATAACACTTTCTTTGATGAAGGTGGTCGACAAAGTTCCGTTACACTTATAGTTGAAACTGATTCAGGTGAAGAGTGGAAACTAAAGGTAAAATGGTATTTTGATAAATACAAAAGATTAACACATGAGGAACGAAACTTAATCGTATCAAAGCCAGGTTCTAGAGTAAATCGACATGCCAAGATTGATAATATTGAGACATACAATAAGTTTATTGACAAAATAATCCCTTATCATGCTGCACCATTTTTTATTTTTGACGGGGAAGAAATCAAAGACATTATACTAAGGCAAAACAGTCATGAAATGAAACAGGCAATACACAAAATAACAGGTATGGACGCTTATAACCAGCTTATTACTGATCTCCAGTCATTACAAAAAAATATTGAAAAGAAACTTGCAAGTTCTAGTAGTAACTCAAAGATAAAGGATTATGATGAACAACTTAATGAGCTTACAAAGACGATGAAAAGATTAGAACAAAAAAGAAGTAAAATAAGTGCTGAGCATGAAAAATTAAAGAATTTGCTTCTTGAAGAAAAAGAGAGAAGAAATAAAAAGGTTACACAGAATTCTAAATCTCGGGAAACATTTGTGAAGAAACAATCCAAAATTGAAACACAAATGGACTTGGCTAAGAAGGAATTATCAACATTCTTTAAAGAGAATGCTATTAGTATAATACTAAGTGAAAAGCTAACCAAATTAAAGAATCAACTTAAATTGGAAGATGAAGTGAAAAGAAAACGTATCATAGAAAATTCGTCTCTAACGCCCTATCGTAATTTTATGAATCAATTACTCAGCGAAAAGATCGATCCACCTTTAACTGATACTCAATTAAAACAAATTAAAGAACTCGGAAAAGAAATATGGTTGAAGGAAAACAATATCAATAACACTTCCACAACAGATATACAAGAAATTCACGATCTATCAGGCAAGGACCATAACTTCCTTACAAACTATATAATTAGTGATAAAAGTAAAATGGCAAAACTTATCAATTATTTAGAAAGCCTTGAAAATGAATATCAGAACATTGAGAACGAAATCAGGAATGCTCCTGAATCTGTTAATATTGACAAAGAAAATGAGCGAATAGATTCCTTAACTCAAATGATTGGTGAATGTAACCTTAGATTAAGATCAGTAAATAAGAAACTAAATGAAGCCAAAAGTAATAAAGCAAATATTACGAATAAACTAACGCGATTATCTGGTCAGGAAGTTGATTTAGAAGAATTACAAAATAAATATTCACTTACTAAAAAAACTATCTTAGCAATGGAACAATATGTTGAAGAAGTTACTACAATGAAAGCTCAATATATTCAGGAAGAGTTTTCATATATGTTAAATAAGTTGTTTAGAAAACAAGATGAATTTGGAAAGATTGAATTCGATATCGACTCCTATACAATTCGCCTTTACAATGATAAGTTACAAGAAATAAGTATCCAAGATCGATCAGCAGGAGAAATGCAAATGATTTCTTCTTCTCTAATATGGGCTTTAACGAAAGCTTCCGATCTTGCATTACCTATTGTAGTTGATACTCCACTTGGAAGATTAGATAGTCACCATCGAAACAGATTGATTAATCATTATTATAAAGAACTTAGTGAGCAAGTTATCATTCTCTCAACTGATACAGAGATAACAGAGGAGTATGTGAAGCTTATGGAAGACCATTCCTATAAACAATATATGTTAGATTATGACGAAAAAAAGAAATATACTGTTATAAGAGATGGATATTTCGATTTTGTAACGGAGTGATTTTATGTCCAACCGTAGGATGAACCTCTCTGAAAAAGGGAAACAAATACTAGACGTAATTACCGATCAATTAGAAATTGACCGCCCAACTGCTATTAAAATAGCGCTCGCGAAAGGAATACAGGTAACGAATGAACCTGTTAAAGAGGAATTTACGAGTAAAAATAAGTGGACAATCCCTGATAATATTATAAAGGGGAATGACTTTCTCCTCTTTAAGCACATTATTTTTAATGAAGTTAAAAAACAAGTCGATGATGATCAATTACATGAATATATGTTAAGTTATATCGAAAAAGGTCTTCGAGTAATTAATGATATTCATAACGACAAAGCATCTATGGAAGACTTCAGGTTATCTTTACTATAAGAAACCCCCACATCATGTGGGGGTTTCTCTTTGTCTCTTTATATTCTTTCGGATAAAGCTGTAATATCTACTACTGTAATTGTAGGATTTGAAAGTTCTCCATTTGGTTTTAGAATTGGTCCGTGAACAATGCATTGCCCTTTCTTTAATCCTGCAAGCCTATTTTCCCATTGCCTTCTCTCTTGGTTATCTTTAGACAAGCTAGAAGCAATATTGGAAAGCTCTTGTTCTGGTGGAGAAAAATAAATTTTCTGAGATGAGTTTTGCAAACGTGCTAGCTCATCAGCACTTAATTGAGATTTTAAAAATTGTGTAGCATACCAAGCAGACCAACCAAACTTTCTGCCTTCTGTTAAAATTCTTGCAGAAGGTGACTTTTCTGTATGATCGAGATTTTGAGCCTCGTCCATTATGACAGGCATTGGATTATTCTTATTGCCAAATCTAACAGAGTAATTCCATAGATCCCAAAGAATAAATTCCGTTATAATTAACTGAACATCGCGAGGGAAGCCAGTAAGCTGGATGATAAATACTTCTCCATTGCTCTCAATAATATCTTTCCAGTTTATTGTATCTGTATGGCTAAATGGGTTTCGATCGATAAACGGCCTAATTTGAGACAAAGCTGTTTTTGAATAGTTGGACCCTTCTTCCTCCAATAATTCTTTAAGCTTTTCTAGATTCATTTCTTCATTATATAATTCTAAACCCTTGAGAGTTGCATCATATATTGCATTCTGTTGTTGTATTCCTAAAGTGCTATAGACAGAAGAAAATACACTTTTAATACGTTCAGCTACATCTGTATCTGACTCTGGCAGCTCTATACCGCCAATATCACGAACATTTTTTGCAAAAGGATTAACAGGAAACTTTTCGCTATAAACTATTTTTTGTTTAACTTTATCACCTAGAAACTCTACAAATTCCGGCTCTAACTGATTTGGCAAGAATCCTTCGGTATAGTCAATAACAATACTTGGGATACCCAATTTTGCTTTTTCTAGTAACAAGCATTGCATGAAGTAAGTTTTTCCTTGTCCTGATTTACCGGAAATTAGTAGATGCCTATTTGCCAATCCCTTGTTTCCATATTCCCAGTACAATTCTCGATTAGAATTTTCAGCTTTTCCTAATAAGATACGAGTATCTTCTAGTGCTGGTTTATGGATAACCTCAACCTCTTCATTTTTATTATTTTCATTGTTCGAAGTAGGTTGTTCATGTTCTTCTTCTGTTTCTTCACTTTCTTCGCTAGAAAATCCCGTTGGATTTTCAGAGAGATTGTTTTCTTCTTCGGAGTCACTTTTTGCCTCGGGTTGTATTTCTTTTGTTTCTGATCCCTTCTCTGTTTTTGTCTCTTCATTTATATCAGAAGAGTCCCCATTGACAACTTCTGAAACTGCCTTATATTTATATGAAAGCATATCTTCTTTTATAAAATCGTTAGGTTTTTCTTGAACCCAATGTCTCATAGCACTAATTGGGTAAACTAATCCCTTGTAGCCATCGTATTCTGTTAAGTTAATTAATAATATATCTTCATCCTGAGCGGCACTACGATGGTACGCATCTTTTTGGAAAGATAAGATAGCCCCATCACCAGCAAATTTCTGTAATTCATTAGATACCGTATACTGATCTTTTAGTAATTTCTCCACAATCTCATCACTTAAATGATAGTTTTTTTCATTCCAAAATTCACTTTGATCCAACTTCTGAGCGTTAGAAATAACTAACTGGCTAAAGAAATTCCTATAAAATTTACCTTTAAATGTGTCCCCTACTTCCCCTGTTAAAGTATCTAATAAAAGGGACTTCGTTTTTCTTACTTGATCTCTTGCTTTATCAAGCACGGTACTATTATTAATTCCAATCTTAACCTCTACTGGATAAAAATGAAGGGATAACTCATCCTTATTTTGATCAGTTTCTATTCCAATAAGAAGCAGGTCATCACTATGACTACCTTTAACTCCTAGATTTTTCGCTGTGAATACACCATCCGATTTGTTAAGGCTAACAGCACCGGCTACTCGTAATACTTCCTCTAACGAAATGGGAATCCATAAGATATTCGGATGATCTAAATAAGAGACCGAATATTTTATAGCAGAGATTATACTCAATTTTTCCCGATCTAAATGGCCGTTACTACCTATAATTCTTAACAACCATTCTCCATTAAAAGTGTTGAAGGCTTTAATGGTATTTAGTACATTTTCATCTGTACCTTCCACATCTTTTTGTTTTAAGAATTCTTTTATAACAGCAAAGTATTGATCTGACTTGTCCGTAACAGTTATAGCATCATACCTACTTGACGAAGAATATTGGTCACTATAATGGATGACCACTAAGTTACCATCATACTTATTAAAGTACTCTAAATCTACAGTGGGATCGACAAATGTTACCCAATAAGAAGATTGGAAAATTTTTTCTAAAGTCTCTTCATCGGTATTTGTTGTTCTTGAATATATACCTTCTCCCTTACGATAGCTATCATTTCCTCCATTACGTAAATTTGTTGCTAGTTCATTTACATAATAAGAGGTGCTCGTAAGAATATTGCTATTATCGATACTGTAAGATTTCGTTCCAAAGCCACTTCGATAGTTCTCTGCATCCTTCATCGATGGCACGCTTGAATATAGACCTTCAATAGCTATTCCAGATTTCATATCTTTCATTGACTGAACAGCTTTCTTTTCCTGAGCATCCATCTTGTAAAAAGAAATATGAGCATACCGATATTCTGCGCCTGGCTCTCGTTTAAAGAAGAACAACTTCTCTCTAATGATTCTTAATACATCTTCTGAATCCAACTCTTTTGCCTTCAGCTTTATATTAAAGATGTTTTCAAATTCTGAAACAGTTTCTGTTCTGGCATATAAGTCGAAAGAACTTTCCAAGTATTTATTTTTATATAACGTTACTTCTATTGGTTTTAAAACATCAGGACCTTGTTTATCAATTACACCTAACATCCACTGAAGAATACCTCTTAAAACCTCTAAGTCATTAGAAATATTGATTACACTTATTTGAAGTGGAGCCTGTGATTTTTCTATAAACAAGTATGAAAAATGCATTTTAAACTGAGCAATTTTATCGTTCACAACTTTAGCCAAGTATTGATTTGCATCAGAAATAGAAACTTGATTAACCGGCTTGAGCACCAACCATTCTGCAGCAGATAATTGGTGATCTGGCTTATAGAGCATTTCATTCTCATCATAAATAAATGGTACTAGTGCATCCGGGCTAAGGCGGTTAATAATACTATTATCAAGTTCTTCTTGACCTAATAATTCGAAGTATTTTATTTTATATGCAACCATTAGCGGGTGAAAAGGAGTTAGGTATATATTTTCATTAGTTCTTATAGTACCTAATTTAAACAGGTCTAACCCTCTTTTTCCTGCAGCTACTCCTTCTTCGAATGAATCTATTTCCTTTTGATACTCATTGATATACTCTATTGCACGTCTTTTAAAATCTTCCGTTACTGTACTTAAACTAGGTATTGAGTCATGGGTTTTAAAGTAATTAATAAATCGACTATAGGCTTCTCTTAAGTTTTCTCCCAAACTTATCTCTATGGGATTTAATTGGTCTGAACTAAACTGTCCCGCTCTCATGCCATACTCAACCATTTCATCTTCCCACTCAAAGAAACCTCTGTATTCTGCGTGGAAATAAAATTCCTGATTTTCTAATACTAATCGATTATTTTCTTTAATCCATTGAAAATCTTTTCCTTTTTCACGAATAAGTCTCCAAATCCTCTGGCCACTAATTGGCATGGAATCAGGCAATTCATTTCTAAATAAAAAGGGAATCGAAGTATCAAAAAAGCGCACACGTAGATATAGTTCATCATTATCATTAAACGCTTCTGGTAATGGTACAATTGTTAACTTGTCATCTTGAGTAAAGGTGACTTCTTGATTTTGTTCAGAGATTTCCTCTCTTTTGTGATTCAGTCCATCACCGAAATTCAACTCATCTTCTTCAAAATTTATTTCTATTGCTTTCTTCTTTGTATTTACAAGGTATTTAGCCTTATAGTTATCCAATTGTATTGGATCCATTGGAAGAATGGCGATAAAAAACTCCGCACCCAAAGCAGCTTTTTTATCGTGTTTGTAAGAAAATTTCACGAAACTAACTTCATTCTTTTGAGTTTGTAATTTAGCAACTATATTTTTCTTTTTAACTTGAATGTCTACTTGATCTTGTAATTGCTTTTCAACTGTTAAGTAATCTTGATTCAATCCACTAATATTACCGCTTAATAAAAAGGATGTTGTTAGTTCAATCTCTTCCAAATTATCAGGATTAAAAATAACAATGTGCCGTTTTCTCTTGCCAGCTGCATTTTCATTTAGCGGTTTGTCCCAATATGTTAATTTATCCTTTATTGTTAGAGATTCTAATTCTACCTTCAACCTTTTGTTTAACTTTTTATATTCTTCATGAAATTGATTTACCTTTGGAAAATCCGTTTCCTGCCAATCTTCTTTTTCTAACACACCTGCTCCCCTAGGGGAAAATTGGTTTTCTAAATCCTCTTTATCCAAACCATACTCATGGACTTTTTTGACAAAACTAAATAATTCTCGATTGAGATTTATACGTTTTTGCTGTTCATTTCCTGGAAAGCTTGCAAGATCCGGATCTTTAAAAAGGCCAAATTTATAGTATTCATTATCTTCTATACCACCTTTTTGAAGGGTTGAAAAAATATCCTCAAACTCAAAAAGGGTAATTTGTTGAAATGGTTGCTCTTTCATTAGATTTGAAAGATTATCAAACAAAATGATTTGATCTACTTTTTCTAATTGACTATTCTCAATTTCCTTTTTTAAACTATTGAATAAGGATTCAGGGTGAAGAGGCATTCCCTCTTTTTGAAGGTCGCTGCTTCCACCCTGGATGGAATCTAACTGTTCAGAAACAATACTAATTAGAGATGTATTTTCCCAGTCACCTTCTTGTTCACCAACCAAATTCCTTAGGGTTACTAGGAAGTCTGGTTTAACATTTTCAGATGTAAAGGCAACTACTAGCTTATGTTCATTAAACTTAATCGCAAAAGTATCATACCTTTCACCAAGGTCGTGTTTATAACTAAATGGAGTGGTATTTTCCATATTACGCATGGCTTCAATTAGTTGATGAACATCTGAAGCATTATCAAGTTGTAAGTAAAATCGATCCCCGGATTTAATTCCAATTTTATTAAAGTAATCAAGTAACAAAGAGGCTATATAATTATAAAATTGGTTTGACATATTGTGCATCACCACTATCACTTTTTTTGTCTATTATATTCAGATTATCCAGTAACTGGGTAACTTCTTTCTTCGTATAACGATCGAGTATGACTCCTCTTTTTTGAAACTCATCAAACAATTCTTTTAAGGGTACACGATTTTCTTTTACAGATACCGCAGTTAGTAACAGTAAGAAATCATGCTTGATATTTAGGACTTGTCCTAGACTTCCACGGTTCTTTATAAATTGGTTTGCTCCAATATCTTCAACATTTTCACCGTACCTTTTACTGACTGTAGAACTCATTCCAATTTTCAAACATTGAAACAGTTCTTTCATGCCTTCTTTTAGATCAGAAAAAGTTGTGTCTTGGTCAATTTTTTGCAAGGTAGTGTATTCACTCACCCACTCCTTTAGTTCTTCATAGAATTGGGTTTCATTTAATTCACCTTTTTCAACCAACATTATTATGTCCCGATACGTCAAAAGGTCGATTTTTTTCTTCTCTTCATCTAGTTCTTCTTCAGTAATATTGGCTTTATTATGACTTAACTGGGACATCGTGTGGATATGCGGAAATAAATTCGGTAACTTTTCCTTAATATATTTAAAACTATCCAATTCTCCAGCTGCTTGTCTTCTCTTGCTAAGAGATTCCCATTCAAGTGAGAAATAAAGAGGGTCTAAGTTGTCATAGTCCGCATCTGTAAAACGTTCAAATTTGTTTACTAATTGACAAGCATACATAAATACATAAAATTGAGTTAATAAAGGGAACGAAGAAAGAAAATAGTCCTTATACTTACTTAGATACATTAAATCTTCTTGGTATAATTTAGATAGAGATGGCAGGAGTGGCTTGTACTCTCTACCTTTTTCGTTTGTTTCTTTTAATACATCTAACTGTGAAAGTACCAACTCGGTTAGTATATCTTCCGTTTCCTTGTTATTAAAAATGGCCTTTAAATCACTTCTACTTGTAACTAAAGTGTCATTCATAAATTGAGCATACTTGCTAAATTCATTTTTATTTTTTTTATCAACCTTAATATAATTAAATAAGAATGGATGGATAAGTTTTATGTCTTCCTTATTAAATAAATATTGGTCTAAAAAACGGACAAAATCATACTTATCGTCACCGTTAGAAAACTCTACCTTCTCCGCAATATGTTCACTAAATTCATTTTCATCTTCAGACAAATAGAAGTCCTGTTTCTTTAATGATTTGGAATCCAGTTCTAAATCACATATATTTCTAACATACTCTCCCAACACCTTGTTAAATCTACCTCTTAAAGCCCTCGTTCTTTTCGACAAGAACGGAAGAACGTCGATTGCTTTCCCAACATCATGCTTATTTTTCTTCTCAAAAAGCTCTTTAAGGTAATCTTTATATAATTCGGCCATTTCACTTACTCCCTTTCAAATACAAAGGAACCAAAATCATCTTTGCTTATAGAATAAAAACGCTGATCGGCTTTAAAGAAGACTTGCATTTCTTCCTTTTTCTCCCCGAAAGCCATCAACTTATCAATAAATTCTACGAACTTAATGGCATCCTCTTCATCTTTTTTGTTTGGCCTGTAACCTTCTCGAACTTTGGTTAATAGGCTGTACAATGGGTAATCAATATCTAAATAAATCTTTTTCTGATTATCAGCATCACGATACCCTATAAGTATAGTTGATTTAAAGGATTCCAAAACTTCGTCTCTTCTTGGTTCCAAATGGTCAATAGTTGGTCTCAAATTAATCCTTTGCGCCAATCTATACTTTTCAGAGGGTTTGTTTAAATACACATAGTCCTTCTTAGGTGAACCTTTCCATTTAAATATGGCTGACTTGAATTCTTCATAAAAACGTTTAACTTCCTGCATTTCACCTTTGTTGAAAGCAAAAAGATTTTTCAAATATTCCGTGTAGCTTGTGTCAGCGATATTATCAGCAAATTTTTCATTTGTTAGATAAGTATTTCTTATAAAGGATTCAAAAAACAAGTTGAAGGTATAACCCATTAGTGCCTCTTTTGTCACAAATGAGTTAAGCCATTTAATTGGAGTATCATCTTTAATATTCTCTGAAATAATTGAATCCCAATTACTTAATGTGTTTAAATCAATAACTAATTGGTCTATATGGACAGAACGGCAATGTAGCGGGTCTAAATCACTAATGGCATTAAGAATTTCAGAGCGTTCTTTACGATTAAATAGCAAGTTAGGAAGCGATTGTTCTAACACCTCAAATTCAGATAACATTTTAAACTTGCTAATTTCATCCGGTATAAGTATATCAGCTATAAAATTCAAGAATGCTCTCGCAGATATAACCAGTTTTTTCTTGACAATAGCTTGCACCACTAATTGAATAATACTTTCTTGTACTCTTTGGTTTTGAAGCATTTTATAATTTTCATGAACCATCGTATGGATCCCGCTCGTTTCATCTTCCCTATAAGCTAGGTGGAAAGGATTGTCATTCGTTTCCATTGTTATCCTTTCTAACAGAGAAGAATAAAAGCTAGATATAGGCCCCTTTGATGTTAATTCATACGAATGATAATCGCCAAAGCTTATCAAATCAAAGTTGTCACTACTAAAGTGGGCTGTTATATCCTGAGTAAATAATTTACTGTCATCAATAAATTCTTTTAACAAATTGTAGGTATAATGTTCATGTTCAGTTGTGATAAAATTATGCAGAACACCCATGTTGATAGCTAAAATAACATTATCATTAGAAAATCCGAAATTTTGATCAGAGAATCCATTTAGGATTTCTGATAGGGTTTCCATTGCATCCTTGTTTGGTGAGAAGCTTTCTGTAGCATCATTAAATATTGTATAGTTCTCAATTAATTCTGGTTTATTCTCTTTTAAATAAGCCAATAAGTGGGATTTACCATCCCCTACGTTTCCACATAGTAAGATAAGACTTCCCTGTTCTTTTTGGTTATTCTTTGCTAAAACTTCTTCCAGGTCTTTCTGAACCTTACGATCCACATGCAAATAATTTTTAAACCGACTAAACTGGTTGGCATTTTCTATAGCTTCCTGTGAAGAGTCCTTTAATCGTTGAACCTCTCTTGAAAGGTAGCTTTCCCCATCATCAAGATTTTTTTGAAGGATGGGTTGTGTTTCTGAATCCTCTTCCTGAGGGTCTTCATTGTCATCCTCTTCTACTTCACTCTGTTTTGTATAAGCCTCAAATCCGTCTTTGCCTAATAACTCCGCTAACTTCTTTTGGATTATTTCCTCAACGTTATTTTGTTTCGGTGGCTGTGGTGTTTCATATGGAGGAACTTTAATTTGCTCTACAATATACACTTCATAAAACCATACGGTAATATTGTATAATTCTCTATGCAGCTTATATGCATCCGCTAAATCATTATATTCACCTGGATGTGCAGCTTTATTGCCTATGAGTCGTATCGTATCAAATGATTTTTGTATATCTCTTCTGTTTATGTAATCCTCTCTAGTTAAATAAGAAGTTTTCTCATAAAACGATGTATACGGTACTTCTAAGTTTTCTTTTATAAAAACTTCATTCACAATTACTTCAGCAAACTTCCTTGCCTTAACGATAGCACTACTTGGATCATGAAAAATAATCTTTTCCATTTCCATGGCATACTGAACCGCTGGTGTATTCATTTCCTCCAAAAAATCAATAAACTTACTCAAACTCATCAACTCCGAAGTCATATTGTTCTCTTCATTTTAACACAATAAGATTACTCATTTCAGCATTCTCAAAACACTAATTTTTCCCAAAACAGAATAAATGTTCGCAACTTTATTGCACTATTAAAAGAAAATGTTTATAATTAAACTAACTTATTACGCACGTAATTTAGGGGGTTGCTTATGGAATTAGGGTTCAGTTATAATTTCCCTGCAATACGAGGAGTCCAAGCTGGAAAGGAATATTATATTGCAATGTGTCCTTTACGAGTTATACCAAAGATCTTTCTTTTTGACGAAGATGAAATTCCGCCAGAGTATAGAGCACAAAGGATTTTGAACAAAGTTAGAATTCCTGAAATTACCAATTATATTATAGATAATCCTAATGACTATGTATTCTCTTCTCTAACGGCGTCGGTTGATGGCGAGGTAGAATTTGCCCCTATTTCAAACGAACCGTCCTTTAGAGAAACCGGAATGCTAACCATTTCACTAGATGCTAGATTTCTAATTAACGACGGTCAACACCGCAGGGCAGCAATTGAAGAAGCATTGAGAATTAATCCTGAATTAGGTAGTGAAACAATTTCTGTTGTGTTTTTTATGGATAAAGGATTAAAAAATTCCCAACAGATCTTTTCCGATTTAAATCGACACGCTGTCAATACGACATCATCAATTGGTATTTTATATGATCATCGTGATAGACTAGCTATTTGCACAAAAACAATTGCCGACACAATCCCTTTTCTTAAAAGATACACGGATAAAGAAAGAGTCTCCCTTTCAAAAAACTCACCTAAAATTGTAGCCTTAAATCACATATTCAATACAAACTTAAGGTTATTAGGTATTTCTAAAGGAGATTCCATCACTATCGAAGATGAACAGTACGTTACTGAGTTTTGGGAGATATTAACCTCTTCCATCTCAGAATGGGAACATGTCATTAACAAAGAGTTAACACCAAAAGAACTTCGAATAAATTATATAGTTGGACACGGTGTATTTTTAGAAGCAATAGGTATTGTTGGACATTATTTACGAAAGTATCATTCTACCGATTGGCAAGACTATGTTGAAAGATTAAAAGATATCGATTGGTCCCGTTCAAATGCTGCTTTATGGGAAGGAAGAGCGATAAGTAAAAATGGACGAGTACAAAAGAACACGAACACGATTAAATTAACAGCTATACAAATCAAAAAATTGCTTAATCTTCCTTTAACGAAGCAAGAAGCCACCTTAGAGGAAGACTTTACGAAAGGAACATCAAAATGAGCGGAATAATCTCAAACCTATTTGAAGAAAAATCAAATCTTGTTGATCAAGCAAAGGAAGAAATCAAAGAAGTTTACCTAAATGACGAACGTCCATGGGTACTTGGATACAGTGGTGGAAAAGATTCTACTGTTGTAGTT
The DNA here is from genome assembly GCF_900156915.1 of Sediminibacillus massiliensis. Lineage (GTDB taxonomy): Bacteria > Bacillota > Bacilli > Bacillales > Amphibacillaceae > Sediminibacillus_A > Sediminibacillus_A massiliensis. The sequence goes on from NZ_LT732535.1 coordinate 1,203,936, forward strand.
CAACTGGTATTTGATGCGTTATCAGAACTTGACCCAGACTTACTCACCAAAAAAGTGTATGTCATATCATCGGATACGTTAGTAGAAACACCTTTAATTATTCAATCCATCAATACTACATTGCGAAGAATAGAAGAAAAAGCTGTTGAGTTAAATCTACCAATAGAAACCCATAAGGTTCAGCCAATGGTTGAACAATCCTTCTGGGTTAATATTATTGGGAAAGGTTATCCCTCTCCTAACCAGCAATTCAGATGGTGTACAGATCGTTTGAAAATTGATCCTGCAAACCAATTCATTACCGAAAAGGTAAATTCGTTCGGTGAAGTAATTATGGTGCTTGGAGTAAGGGAAAAAGAAAGCTCTACTCGAGCTAACGTTATAAAATCACATTCAGTTGACGGAAGAGTACTGATGCGACACTCAACTCTTTCCAACGCTTATGTATATGCACCCATTAAAGGCTTTGATTTGGATGATGTTTGGGATTATCTTCTAAGTGTAGAATCTCCATGGGGTGACGATAATTATGAGCTATACAGGCTTTACAGTGACTCAAGCAGCGGTGAGTGCCCTTTAGTAGTTGACCAGACAGTAAAAGAATCTGCTGGATCATGTGGTAATTCCCGATTTGGCTGCTGGGTTTGTACTGTTGTAAACGAAGATAAAGCTTTAACAGGTTTTATTAACAACGGTCATGACTGGATGCGCCCTCTATTAGATTTTCGTAATTGGCTAACTTCGATTCGCGATGATCGCACGAAAAGAATGAAGTACCGAATGGGTGGACAGATTTATTTTAATCCTGTGCAAATAAAACAAAAAAATGACGAACAATTCGTGTTAATACCTAAAAAAGGTAGCAGGCTAAAGCAAGAGATTTTGTTAAGTGAATTTGAAATCCTTGAAAGAAATGAATTAAAACAATACTTAAAAGATAATAATATAGACTTATCTACGTCCGATGATCCTAATATTCTTATTAAAGACGAGAATGGTAACTTGTGTAGATTAGGTCTTGGGCCGTTTACTTTAGAAGCAAGAAGAGAAATTTTACGTAGACTACTTGAAGTGCAAAAAGGGCTACAGCACCCATCTGACGAAAGTTACGAATTAATTCAGGAAAGTGAGTTAAAAGAAATACGTAAGCATTGGTTTAATGATGGTGACTTTGAAGACAGCTTACCTTCTCTATACTCCGAAATTATGGAGCATAGCCTTAACTTTGAGAAAGATGAAAGACTTTTATTTAGTCAAGATGAACTTACTCAGCTTGAAATGATGTGTAAAGAGGAAGGTCTAGACTTTAAAACAGTCAAAAAACTGCTTTTAGTTGAAAAAGAATATACAGGATTAAAAGTTAGAAGAGGCTTAATGGATCAACTTGGATCTGTACTTAAACAAGATTACTTACACTTGTAGTCTCTAAGGAAAGGATACTAGATTATGCTTTTTAAAAAAATTGCCCTTAACAATATAGGTCCATATGAAGGAGTTAATGAATTCACTTTCACCTCTAGTGATGGCAAAAATTGCACATTAATAGGAGGTAACAACGGAGCAGGAAAAACAACTCTTTTAACAAGTGTAAGACTTGCATTATATGGTCCATTAGCTTATGGATTTAAAACAGAATCAAATGATTATATGAAGAAAATCAGTGCCTTACTCAATAGTAAGGCACTGAAGAAAAATGAAGGTAACTTTAACGTCCAATTAGATTTTTCTATGGTGGAAAATTTTAAGCGTGTAAACATATCTATCATCCGAAGTTGGCTTCCTGCTCCTAAAGGTATCAAGGAAAAAGTAGCTGTGATTAGAGAAAAAGTTCATTTAGATGAAGTGAAAAAGGACCTCTTCTTTGAAGATCTTAGAACTAGTTTTCCTCCTTCATTGCTAGAGTTGTGCCTATTTGATGGCGAAGAAATTACACAACTTACAAGTGAAGACAATTTGTCAAACTACCTACAGGAACTCTCTACTAAGATCTTTAACCTTGATTTATTTCAAAGTCTGGAACAGGATTTAACAAGTTATGTTTCTCAAAGTTCACGTTCCAAAGAAGAAGCTAAACTTGAAGAAGAAAGAAATTTACTATCTGATGAAATAAAACAAAAAATCGATAATCTTAGCCAAGTTGATCAGCTGATTAATGATAAACATATGGCCTTAGAATCTATGAACGATCGTTATAAATCTGTGAAAAATGATTTTGCTTTGCATGGCGGTCTTGCCATGGAAGAGCGAGAAAAGGTACAACAGGAAATCAACTCTGTAGAAGGACAAAGAAAACACATTGGCGAACAAATAAAGGATTTCATCGCTAAAGATCTTCCATTTTTCATCGCCCTACCAAGGCTTGTTCAATTAGTAGAACAGTTAAAAAGTGAGGAAGATTTTCATGTTTCTAATATACTTGTAGACAAAATTAATAACTTACCAATGGATGATATTATTAAAAACTTAGGTATTGAGAGCAATGATTCTAAAAGAGAAGCACTTAAGTCTGATTTGACCAATCGGTTAGCAACTGTTCAACAAGTATCCATCATTCATAATGCTTCCAAGACAGAAGCTCAACAGGTGTATTCACTATTATCTACTACTAATGTCGATAAATTGAACACTTTTGGTAACTTGATAAGCGAGAACAAAGAATTATTATATAAAATACAGCGCTTGAAAAAGCAGTTAAAAGATAACGATGCTTCCCCTGAATTCGAAAATATGATTATCAAAATGGAAGAGTACAATAAAGAAATTGCAGAGCTTGAGAACGAACTATCTTTACTCGCTAATCAAAAACATGAGCATCAAGAAGACATTAATACCTTAAATAATAAGTATGAACGCGTAAAGCATAGCCTCTTCGATATTCAAAAGACTAAGTCTTCCTTTGATGAGTCACAAAAAATTATTAATATCAGTAAAAGATTTCAAGAAAAACAGCTAAGAAATAAAGTAAAAGACGTAGAATATTTTTCTTCAAAAATGTTTAAAGACCTATTGAGGAAAAAGGAATTTATTAATCAAATACAAATTAATCCTAAGGACTTTAAGTTAAGAATTCTTGATTCAAACAATGAAGAAATAAATAAGGATATCTTATCGGCTGGTGAAAAAGAATTACTTGTTTTATCGGTAATTTGGGGTACCATTGCTGCTTCCAAAAAGGAACTTCCATTTATCCTTGATACATTATTAGGTCGTTTAGATAGAGAACATAAAAGTTCGATCGTTTCCAAGCTTATACCAAAATTTGGAGTGCAAACGATCATACTTTCCACCGATTCAGAAATTGATGAGCAATTATATAATTCACTCTCCAATTTCATTGCTAATAAATACACGCTTAATTATGACACTATAAACAAACGAACACATATAGAACCTCATTTCTTTCATATTGCATCAAAGAAGGTGAATAGTTAATGAATTTTCGTCTTAAAACAACTGCAAGTACAGGCGAAGTATTAAAAAAGCTTCAAAGTTCAACTGGTCTAACACCAAATCTATTAGCTCGAATTGCTATTTCACTTTCTGTTTTAGAACCCAGTTCACCCGATGAAGTGCAAACTGACAGTAATGGACTGGAGTTTAACCGTAATACCCTAACAGGGGATCAAGATTATTTCTATAAATCGTTAATCATTCAACATGCGAACGAAGAAATATCAGAAGAAGAATACTTCCCTCAACTGTTCAATGCACACTTAACTAGAGGAGTAAAACTTCTTGATAATGAATATCAGCATGCAAGGAACTATGATAAGCTGCTTAATAATCTTATCACTCTAGCCCAAGGTCACCTCAAGGAGGTTTAATTAAAAGTGCTCTATCTTGATAACAGTGCAACAACTTCTATCCTTCCAGAAGTAAAAGATAAAATGTTGACTTATCTAACAACTGAGTTCGGCAATCCATCAGGAAAGTATTACAGCTTGGCAGAAACTGCGGATGCTGCCATCAATGAAGCTAGAACTCACGTATCCAAACTCTTTAACTCGAAAGAAATTGAAGTCATATTTACTAGCGGTGCAACGGAAAGTAATAACATGGTCTTAAAAGGTGTGGCAGACCGTTACTCCGATAAAGGTAATCATATTATCACATCTAAAACAGAACATAAGGCTGTTTTAGACGTATGTGAATATCTTGAAACAAAGGGTTATGAGGTCACTTACCTAGATGTAGACCAGTATGGAAGAGTCAATCCAGAAGAATTATCTCAAGCAATCACTTCGAATACCATTTTGGTTAGTATTATTTGGGGCAATAATGAACTTGGTTCGTTAAATGATATTGAAACACTTTCTAATATATGTAAAGAAAATAACGTCTTTTTCCATACAGATGCTACTCAGGTTGCAGGAAAAATAGAAATAGATTGGGATAGCTTTCCCGGGGTCAGCTTCTTATCTTGTTCGGCACATAAAATGCACGGTCCTAAAGGAGTTGGCGCCGTTTTAATTAGAAGTGATCAATATGGTAAGTTAATTTCACTTACTCCCCTCCTACATGGCGGTGGTCAAGAAAAGAATATTAGAAGCGGAACATACTCGGTTCATAATATCGTTGGTTTTGGTGAGGCTGCAAGAATTGCGGAAGAAAAGCTAGTAGGCAATCATGCTCATTTAGAAGAGCTCGAGCAAATCCTTAAAAATACATTAGCCAGCAAGTTTAAAGATAATATCTCTTTTAATTCGGATGATAAGAATAAGATTCCTGGCATTGTAAATGTGCGTTTTATTGGATTAAATAATGAAATCTTACTAAAGAAGTTATCACCTATTATTGCAGCATCTACAGGATCTAGTTGTAGTAGTACAAAGCCCTCTTATGTGTTACAGGCTATTGGACTAGACATAAAGAGCGTAAGAGAATCAGTTCGCTTTTCGTTGTCTCCTTATACGTCTATTAAGGAACTTGGAATACTTGATGAACTTTGAATTGAATTTAAAAATAGACTTAACCAATTTGTTAGGTCTATTTTTTATTTGTATTGATTATTAATTGACTCCACGGAACTCAGGAATAATATTATAGCTATTCTCTTGAGTCACACTTTTAGCCTCTTTAAAATTTCTGGTATTTCATTATAATCATCAATCCATATAATATTTAATCCAAGCTCTTTAAAGTACTCTTCCTGTAATTGCTGGTTAGCAATGTCAAATTTTTCAATACTTATGGCGTTTACTTTATCAATATCTTCATTATTTAATAATGATTCTCTTTTTAATATTACAAAATGTTTACAAACTTCACCTTCTTGTTTTCTCATCGCAATATCAAGCAATCTTCGCAGATTAGGATCTGAACATTGACAGACCTATAAATAAACAAGTATATTCTCTTAAGTAGTTTAATTGTATTAGATTAGCCCAATTATAGGGGGCAAGCATCAATTTATGATATCCTTCCTCAGAAAATACCAATAAACTCTTAAAAAGATCTTCATATTCATCAAGATTTCTAGGCAAGAATCCATGTACGTGAAATATGCCTAATTCGTCATTTGATGGTATATCTGCTTCTCTATAAACTGTTCTATGTTTTATTCTGTATTTACTAAAATAAAGTTCCAGTAGATCATCAAAATTATAATTAACAACCCCCTGTATCCCCACTCCACTTCTTACAGGAAGACATAACTGAGTTATTTCCGTTAAAATCTCTGATTCATTAGTACAATTACTATACAAAATGTTTGATAAGGTATTTGTAAAACCATTTTTCAAGCCTTTTCTAATATACCTAGCCAATAATAAAGGAGAACTCCCATTATTTTGTTTTAAATGGTTAAGAATCAAATTTTTATCATCTTCACTTAACTTAATATCAAACTCACTTAATTTGTTACTAATTAGCGATACAAGTAAACTTGTAATTAACTTTTCCCATGTTGGTATCTTTGCATCTCTTGAGATTCCCGCTCCAACAAATAGAACTGATTTATCCGAATAATAGTTTGCTCTGAGTTCTTGAATATATTCCTAACGTTTTGATCTCCAATCGTCTTTAGTTTCCTCATTAACACTTTTTAATATTGTTGTAGAAAATAATAGATCTGATATATTTTCATAAGCCCTTTCTACTTCTTCAGGGTATTTAATAAATATTTTATCAATGTCATAAATATCCCAGACAAATACATTAACTCTTAAGTTTTGGAAGTAAAGCTCCTTGAGTTCTTCCTTTTCCCCTTTTGTTAAATCTATTGGAATAATTAAAATGAAGTTTTGTATAGTTTTCGATAACTCCAGAAACTTCTTACTAGTTATTTCTATGTTGTTTGATAGACGTTTAATAAGGTACTTTTTGCTCTTGAGGAGTTTAATTTCAACACTTGTACTTTTCTTAAAAACACCAAAACCCTCGGGAGCGTATCCATCTAATTAACGTCCTTTAAAACCACGGTAATTAGCAAAAAAAGGTTTGTTTAAGCTCTTAATATGTAATGCTAATAAATTTAAGATTAATGTTTCGGCCAACATGTAAGACCTTCTTTAATTGTTGACTGATAATAACTCTTCAAATATTTTTCTTGTATCCATTTTCTCACCTTTTTTTGAATTAGTTTCGATTAGCTTGAAAACAATATATACCTCAACTTATACTACTATTACTTAAATGTGTTCTTTCCTCCTTCAACAATTCTTATTCTCTATTTTCACAAGCATATCCTTCAAGAAATATTAAGTTATAGTAGAAATATTTAAACTCTAACCCTCAGCCCCCGATAAACTTTCTTAACAACTCGACAATATTAACCTCTTCCTTTGATGGAAAATTATTTTCAGAAGGTTCTTCCCATACTGCTCTCTTAGCCTGTCCATAACCCGAGGAAGAAAGTAATGCCATTGTGCTTTCTTTGATACAGTAGTAAGGTAGAACTTCTGTCATAAGTGTAAGATTATCCTTACGTGGATAGAAGAGACTGGAATTGAGGAAGGAAATAATTGATTTAAGATGGAAAGGAAGGAGGATTTAATTTAATTCTTTTGGCCGCTCTAGCCATGGAATTATAGTTTTTCTTTTCTCTTTTTTAAGTATCCATGATATAAGCAGAAAGAAAAAAAGTCGTACACCTCCCTATCTTCTATATTTTCCCATAAAATAAAAAGAAAAGAACACCTTGGTAGGTGCTCTAATTTATTTAGTATTAATTGTTATTGGAAACCCTACTATAGAATAATTCTACAGAGAGCACACCATCCTTGTCTTTAGGCCCTTTGTTTCACCTTTTCTTTTACTTTATCTTCGTCAACCAATCCCCTGATCAATTGATCAATCTTTTCAAGTTCAGTACTCGGATTTTTCCACCAGTTTCTGCTCCAAATACGGGCAATCTTCCATCCTCTTCCTTCCAGAAACCTTTGTCTGTATATATCCCTTTCCCTGGCTGATGGGGCACTGTGATACATTGCTCCGTCACATTCTACTCCAAGAATATATTTTTCCGGATCTTTCGGATGAACAATAGCAAGGTCTATCCTATAACCGGACATACCGACTTGCGTGTCTACTGTATAACCAATATTGGTTAATTGTTCATAAACCTGTGTTTCAAAAGGAGAATCGAAACTCAACTCTTGATCTTGCCGCTTCGTGTTGATTTCCTCGTTCAAATTGGTTAGAACAGATTCTGCTGTTTCTTTTTGTATGTTTGAGACAGCCAAAGCATACTCCATGTAACTTTTTAAAAATTTTGGACCGTCATTCTTGGTTCCTGCTACATTCAACTCATGAGGTTCAATACTTGAAACAAGGTGAATTTCCTCTTTAGCTCGCGTGACCGCAACGTTCAAGCGGTTTTCTCCTCCTCGCTGGCCCAGCGTGCCGAAACGACTATACACACGTCCTTCTTTATTTTTGGCATATCCAATCGAGAATAGAATGATGTCCCGCTCATCTCCCTGCACGTTCTCGATGTTTTTAACAAAAATCCGTTCATCCATGTCCTTACTCATCATCTGTTGATAAACCACATTAAATTCTTCGTCATTTTCAGCTAAGTCATCGATATAATCGATAATTTTGTCCTGTTGTTTGGCGTTAAATGTAATGATTCCGACAGATTTATTTGGATTCTTTATCAGCAGCTCTTTTAGTAAGTTTACAACCTCTTTTGCTTCTATTACATTGCACTGGTTAAGCCATCTACCATCCACCTTGTGCCACTGTAGTGAAGAAGGCTCTTTTAAGTGTTCAACATTTGGCGCAATCTGCATATTAGCATTATAGAAAGCATGGTTAGAAAAATTGATCAGTTCTTCTGATTTGGAACGGTAATGCCACTGCAGCATTTTGCTTGGGAAGACCCGTTTCGCCAGGTTCAGCAAGCTCTCCGATTCCTGGAGGTTATTTTCATCCTCTTCGTCTTCATCCGCTTCTAAACCACCCTTAAACAAACTAGAAGGTGGTAATTGCTTTTCATCCCCAGCCACTATAACTTGCGAACCTCTGTAAATAGCCGGAATTCCGTTTTCAATCGTACACTGGGAAGCTTCATCAAAGATAACAATATCAAACAGCTCTTTTTCTAACGGAAAAATGGCAGAAGCTGTTTCCGGAGAAACAAGCCATACCGGCATAACATCAAGCAACCCTTCCAAGGAGTACATTTGGACAAGTTTACGTACCGGCCAAACCTGCCTTTTTTTACCCGTCTGGTGAGCGATACCTTTGATTGCTTTGCCGTTTTGGTTCTTTACTTCATTCAGTGTTTTCAACAACCGATTTTTCAATACTTTTGCTGAAAGTGCTTTTTTCTTCTCTAGTAATTCCTTAAAGTTTTCCCTTAATTTTTCAAACTCTTCCGTACCTACTTTTGTCAGCACACGATGCTTCCTTTCAATTTCATCAATCCAGTGAATATAGGCTGACTGTTCGACAATGTCGACCCATTGATCAGTCAATTGGCTATGCTCTTCACTCTTACCCTTTAATTCATCAATGATTGTTTTAATAAAAGGAAGGCTCTCATCGTAAATGCGATCCATATGTCGTAAGTCTTCAAAATCCTGAATGACATACTCTTGCTGCTTTTGAAGTTCTGATAACGGGATATCACCTTTTGCTATTTGTTCATAGTAACGGTTCACTTTATCATCTGTAAAATAAGCAGATAGTTGTTTTACTTCCTTAGACATTTTATCGGAGACTTGGGAAAGATCATAAAGAATCTTTAAACTTTCACGCAGTTTCGGCCATTCTTTGGAAGACAATCCTTTAAATTTGTCCCCTTCCGACAACTCTTCTACAATTGTTTTTCCTGCAAATGAAGTCCACCACCAAAGACGCAGTTTCTGTAGTGTCTTCTTTTCCTCAGGATTAAGGTCTTCGTAAATTTTTTCTAATTTGTCGCCGACTTCCCAACTGTATTCCGGAGTAATATCTTCCCGATCAAAATGCTCCAAAAATTCCACGCTCTGTTTGGCTTGCTCTGTTGCCTTTTTTAATACTTCCACAATTGTCAGCCTGTCTTTGATTTCCAAGGTTGAAAAAGGCTTTCGCTCTTTTAACGGATAATCGTCTTTGCCAAATCGTTTATAGTTATCGCCATAAGAGAAAATAGTTGCCAAAACATCGTCTAAGTTGTCTTTGTTTAAATCATTCATGACGTTTTCCAACTTAAGAATAACTTCCTGCTCTGTCATAGGTTCGCCTCTGCTGTACAAGTCAAAAGCCCGAAAACCATGAGGCTGAACTTCATATAGCCCTTTAGCAATGGCATCCAACTCTTCTTCACATTTGGCAATCTTGTTTGAAAGCTGCTCAAATTCCGATTCAAGACTCTCCGAATATTCGTCTATGGTGAGTCTTGTATTTAACTTCTGATACAATGCTTTTCTGTCCGTTTTTTCGTCATGCAGCAAACTGACATTGGGAGAAAGACCCAGTCCATCCAGACGCTGATAGACGACATCAAGCGCCGCTCGTTTTTGGCAAACCAGCAAAACTTTTTTCTGTTGGGCAATAGCGTCAGCAATGATGTTTACGATAACTTGTGACTTACCAGTACCTGGTGGTCCGTGAATGACCAGCCCTTTGGTTGTTTCCATTGATTCAATAATCTCTTCTTGGGAAGCATCTGTATCAAGCACAAAGAACTTTTCTTTTTCTGCTTTTTTGGATGGCTGGCCCGATGACTGCTCACCAGGGGAAAGGTTGTCTACTACCTCAGAAAAATCTAAATCTTCTACATTAATAACTTCGCCAGCAAGGCCTAAATCCGCGTCCTCTTCTTCTAATTGTTGAATAAAATCTTCGTAATCTTTAAGAAGCGCTGAATTCCCTTGGGGAAAATGGCCAAGGATGGCAAGGTTGTCAAGTTGGAATTCACCTTTTTCAAATTCGGGAATGGTGTCTTTTTTATAGTCAAGAAATGCTTGTATTCCTTGACCGTCGGCTTGACTAATATCCAAAGAATACTTATTAAGCCAAGTCACATGGTCTGACAGATTTAAATTAGCCGCTTTTTCTTCCGCTTCCTCATATATTTCATCGGGAACATGAAGGTCGCTCATTTTCTGCATTGCTAAAAAAACAGAGCGATTCAACATGGGTTCTGCATCTTCAAGTGGCTTAACCACCCATTCTGTTCCATGTGTCTTGACTCTCTCCAATTTCACCGGGTATAAAAACAATGGTGCTCTTACATAAGTTCCGTCCAACATAGAGCCACTAATAAATGGATAACCGATAAACAAATCATACATTCCCGTTTCTTCTTCAATCGACTTCAGATTCCGAAAAAGAGTCGTTAACTTACCAGACAGATTTAAAGACTCCTTATTGTTAACATTCTGCTTAAGCAGCGTTACTTTTGTTTTCTTCACTAGGAGGTTTTCTAAGATTGTCTGTGGATCTTTTTCTAACTGCTTTACAGCGTTTAGATCAAACGACCACTTATCATACTTCTTCAACATTCTTATTGATCTGTTTCTCCGGCTCAAATCGTTCAATCGGTCTTTTAAAAAAATCATTTTTTGTTTCATATTTATCACCTAGTTATGCAATACCTATTAAGATATTTATTGTAGTTAATTAAATTATAACCACCATATTTTGACATTAAAAGACAATTGATTAAATTCTAATAAAATTTGTCACTTTTTCTTTCGTTTTTATAGTGGTGCTTTCGGCTAAAGTTCTTAATATTTTCTGAGAAACAAAAAATCCACTAAGGAACAGTAGTGGATAAAAGGTCGATTATCAATTTTTTTAAAAAACCTATTGCGGAAAAACGAATTTTCCATTAATATGGAAATTGCATTTTTTTACAAATATATTACAGGGAGGTTTCATTTATATGAAGAAGTTCTTTAAAATCGGATGTCTCGGCATCATTGCACTTATAGTTCTTGGTATTGTAGTTGCTTCTTTAGGTGGGGACGACTCGTCATCAAACAATGAGGAAAACACGGAGGAATCTTCTAATTCAGAGGGTAGCTCAGAGGAACAAGAGACTACGTATTCTATCGGTGATACTGTAGAAGTAGGGGCAATGACATACACTATTAATGAAAAAACAACTGCAGATCAAGTCGGGCCAAGCATAGCTCCAGAAGAAGCAAATGGGAATTATGTGGTACTTGATATCACTGCGAAAAACAACGGTGATGAAGCAGTAACAGTTGACGGATCGTATTTCAAGTTAAAACAAGGCGACAAAACGTTTGAAGCTGATTCAGCAGCTAGCATGACTGCAAATCAAGGCGAAGACGGTTCCATTCAAAATTCCTTCTTTTTAGAACAACTTAATCCTGGTTCTGAAATGACCGGAAAAGTCGTGTTTGATGTAGCTCCGGAAATCGCTGAAGCTGACGATCTCACAGTAGTAGCTCAAGAAGGCATTTTCGGAAGTGTTACAGAAACCATTGAATTAAATTAGGGTAATTGGCGGGGTATTTAATACCCCGTCTTTTTTAAATTTACTAGAATCTTATTTTCCTTCCTTCCTTGACTAAACTAACTAGTGTCCTTTCTCACTCGACCCGATACAAGCCTCCACAGAATTATGACTTCAAACTCTTCCTTTATTTCTAACATTTCCAAATATGTGTACAATGGGGTTTTGTCCAAATGAAGTCAAACCATTTAAAAAGTTTGTACTAAAAAACATCAATAAAAGCCAGAGTGCTATAATATTAACAAATCACCTCTAAAAGGACTGAACTGTATGCAATCAATACAAGCTAGAGCTAATGAATGGATTTCTTCCCTCTTCTCCTTCAATGACAAAGAGAATTTTTTTACGGGCGGTTATTTTAATTATTTCAAGATAGAAGGTTTTGCAAATGAGCCGGAGGTATATCTTCGATCAACTGATGAAGGGTTGGAATTCGGCTTCGAGGCAACAAAATGGGATGGATATATGCCTTCTCCAGTACCAGGTATATATAAGAAACATTCCTTAACGTGGGAAACATTAAAATCAATTAGTACAGAAGAACAACAAAAACTTATACTTGAAAAGCTAATGAAAACTATTAACACTAGAAAGAGACAATATAAAAAGTGTCAATTCTGCCATGAAAAAGTTGCATTAGAACATCGTTTTGATAAAGACACTTGCCATACTTGCGCAAGCGACCACTTTGGCGTGCTTTATTAAGGCACAAATTCATAACAACCATCTTTCACCTTATGAACAAGGGTCAAATCTATATGATTAATAAGGTATCTCTTAACGCGCTCCATCAATTAGAGAATGGTTCCCCGTTCTCACCAAAACCATAGCTTCATATGACTTAAAAAGCGCCACACAATTATTATCTGTGTGGCGCTTTTATTATAGATGAAACTTTTATATGATACCTCTGTAATAAACAATAGATTGGTATGTTTGCTTATCCAGAGCAGATAAAAATTTGTCAGCCCATAAAGACATCAATCAAAATTTACAAATTACTCTTTCCCACTTTTCGTCAAACGAATCATATTCCATGACAACTTTGGCAATATTCCTACTACCTTACCATTGTCCATATAGGATTCCCCATTATTATGTGGTTTAACTTGTTCGTTCCCTAATGTATTCGTTGCCTTCGGATCATCATGGTGTAATACGACATGCTCTTTAACTTCATATTCATTAAATGAACGAGCATCAATTTCTACCTGTAATGTATTTTGCAAATTACGGTTTGTTGCAAAAATAACAACTTCCTCTTTTTCTTCATTATATACGACTGATGAATCTAAGTAAGGAACATCGGTAAAGTCGGTACTGTCATATTCAGGTGAGTCTATTACTGGATTTAGTGCTACCCCTCTACCATAAACGGAAGTATAATAATATGGGTAGAAAATAGTTTGTTTCCATGCACGCCCGCCATTCTCTGTCATAATCGGAGCAATGACGTTTACTAATTGTGCCATTGCAGCAATTTTTATACGGTCTGAGTGGCGAAGAAGAGTGTTCAACATGCTTCCCACTAGAAGAGCATCCTCAAATGTATATACGTCTTCTAATTGCGGTGGTGCTATTGACCAAGGTTCTATCTTCTTATCTTGATCATTGGAATGAAACCAGACATTCCATTCATCAAAGCTTAAATTGATAGTCTTCTTGCTGCGTTTTTTGGCTTTAATATAATCACAAGTCGAAATGACTGTTTGAATAAAGTTTTCCATATCCATCGAATTAGCTAAAAAATTGGCTGTATCGTTATTCGGATTGCCATAATATTGATGTAAAGAGATGTAATCCACATATTCATACGTGTGATCTAATGTTGTTGCCTCCCACTCTGGGAAGGTAGGCATATGAGCACTGGAACTACCACAACTAACCAACTCAATGGTCGGGTCGACTTGACGCATTGCCTTTGCCGTTTCTGCTGCCAAACGGCCATATTCATACGCTGTCTTCTGGCCAATCTGCCAAGACCCATCCATTTCATTACCCAGACACCATGTTTTAATGTTATGCGGCTCCTGGTATCCATGTTGTTTTCTTAGCTCACTCCAAGCAGTACCACCGGGATGGTTCGTATATTCCAGTAGGTTCCTGGCAGCGTCAATACCTCTAGTACCCAAGTTAACAGCCATCATTACTTCCGCATTTGCTTTCTTTGCCCAATCGACAAATTCGTTGGTACCTACTTCGTTCGTTTCCGTCACACGCCATGCCAACTCTAATCTTCTGGGGCGGTCCTCTTTTGGACCAATACCATCTTCCCAATTATAAGCAGACACCATGTTTCCACCAGGATATCTAACAATTGGTACTTGCAATTCTTTTACTAAATCAAGAACATCTTGCCTAAATCCCTGTTCATCCGCACTTGGATGATCTGGTTCGTATATACCACCATAAACCGCGCGTCCAAGTTGTTCGATAAATGAACCATAAATTCGTTTGTCTATTTTTGAAATCACATAATCTTTATCTATCACCATTTTTGCTTTCACTAATTCTTCGCCCAATTTCCTCATCCTTTCTTGAACACTTACTAATTAATGGTTGTATATGTAATTGTTCAACCACAATTGCACGGTTTCTTTAACAGTGTTAAAGATTATGATAATCGATATTACCAATAACTCCGTTTTCCTATGAAACCGGCGAGCGGTTTCATCACCTTGTCGTTAACTATAACACTATTATCAGTGGGAGTGAGTAATAGTTAACTAGTAAATGATAAGCCTTACACAGAAAAGGACAATCTTATGGTTGAATAAGGATGTCCTTTTCCTGTTTTAAAATTTTGCAAATGTCAGCTATTACTCTTCAGCTTCTTCCTCTAGTGCTTCTTCCTGCGCTTTAACAAATTCCTCTGGTGTTACCTCTCCACCAAATAAGGCCTGTATCATGTCAAGGTGTACTTGGGCAGTCTTCGGACCCATCAAGTTATCTGCAAACAAGGTAATATTACTTGCATCATTTAAATCCTCTAATACTTTCAAGTACATTTCAGGTAGATCATACTCATCAGAATTCAGTTTATAAGCAGGAATGATACCTGCTTCATCAAGAGAACGTTCTCCAAATTTCTCTGTAAAGTACTTCACGAAGGCTTTTGCTTCTTCTTTTACATCAGAGTTTTCGGAAACGAATAATCCTCCATTACCACCAACAAAGCTATTGATCTCTCCTTCTCCACCTTCTACGGCTGGAAATTTAAAGTAGTCCACAGAATCGATAAATTCTTGGGTAACGTTATCACCACTTGTAAAAGTAGGTAACATCCAAGATGCTGACAAATACATCGCAGCTTGTTCAGAGGTAAATGTACTCTCTGCCTCACTGCTCGTTAGTGCGTTATAACCTTGTTGAAACGCACCCATATCAGCTAATTTTTGAACCTCTTCAGCGGCTTCCACTAAAGCTGGATCTTCAAATGTATTTGTTCTATTTACTGCATTTACGAGTGTTTCATTACCGCCAATACGGTCGGCAAGATACATATACCACATGGAACCTGTCCAACGCTCTTTGTTTCCTAACGCTATTGGAGGAATACCATTGTCGGTCAATGTTTTAACCACATCAAGAAATTCATCATAAGTCGTCGGTACCTCTAACCCATTTTCTTCAAAGATTCTTTTATTGTAGAAAATCATGGCAATATTAAGGTCTGTAGGTAAACCATAGGTTTGGCCGTCCACTTCAAACCCCTCTATCGTACCGTCTACAAACTTATTTCTGAAATCATCGTCGAGCACCTCGTCTAATGGTGCAAACATATTTCCTTCGACATATGGTTTTAGCCATCCACCAGGCCATGCCATCCCTACATCTGGTAACTCATCGGAAGATGCTAACACTTTTAGTTTATTTTTATACTGCTCATTACTCAAAATTTCCTGGTTAACTTTAATTCCCGGGTTTTCACTTTCAAAGTCTTCAATGATCTCATTGAGAATTTTATTTTGTGCAGGGGACGTACCCTCTGGCCATAAATGCATAAATTCGATTGTTTTTGTATCACCAGAATCAGAATCTCCTCCAGCACTTTCACTATCTGAATTCCCACATCCCGCTAAAAAAAGAACTAGTGCAAAAAACAGTGCAACCGCATTCATTTTTTTCATCTTTCTTCCTCCTTGTGTATGTATTCACGTTGAAACTAAAGCTTATACACTTATTAGCGTGTACGTTAACGAAAAAGTGTATAAGAATCTGACAATCAGGATGACTTACTCTTTAACTTGTACGGAGTGCGGCTTTCTATTTTACTAATTAAGCCAACACTCTCCTCATCACCGTGTACGTTAACGAAAATGATTAAAAAATAACAAGTGAAGCTTGGTCCATAACTTGGATGGAAAGTGGCTTTTCAATTAAAGCACAAGTTTACACAGCCTATACCTATAATGAATAGTACAAAATCACTCCTTCTCCCTGCTAATATGAAGCGGTTTCAAAATAATTTATCCACTCGCCTCTTACCTGTACAACTATAACACTATTCAAAATATTAAGTCAATATTATTTGTTAGAAAATTAAATCCTTGGATAAGTCAATGTAAATCAATTTCTGATCCAACAAGTAATTCGAATAAAGCTAATCCCGGACAAAAAATGTTTGGGAAGTACACAACAGTTATCCCAAAAACAGACCATGACGACGCTTTTGTGAGAATGCTAAATCGATTCTCCTGGAATAATTTTATAATCCAATAATGGGACCGAGGGAAAAGTTTCCTTTTCCAACTTATTAACAAGTGAATGAACAGCACTTATACCTATTTCTTTAATCGGATATTCAACAGTAGTCAATTTTGGTTCGACATATCTTAATACGTCTATATTATCGAATCCCATTATTCCAACTTCACCCGGTATGTTTACTTTTTGCTCCTTGAAAAATTTCATCACTTCAAGAGCATGGGCATCGCTCGTACATAAAATAGCTGTTTTTTCATTTTCCACAAAGTTTATCTCAGCTACTTCTTTCAGATAATCCTTTTCTTTGACAATGATCTGCTTATCCAGCATATTATATTCTTTCAAACCATCATGGAAACCTTTTAAACGTTCATGTTGTGTATGTATATTAACTTTTCCTAACAAGGATAGTGGTGGACAAATAAACACAAACCTCTTATAACCTTTTTCTATAGTATGCTTCACTGCATCCTGCATTGCTTCCCGTTCCTTGACGCCTATATGATGCCACTGATCCGAAACATGATTGAATATAGTGACAATCGGAACGTTAAAGCTATTTAAAAATTCATTAAATTCCTTTCCCTGATTAACAGAGAATAAAATAATACCATCTACTTTTCTGTCTATAAGGTAAGTAATACTTTCTACTTCCTTTTGTTTATCTTTGTCTGTAAGCGTCAGATGGAGAGAGTATCCAGATTTCCGTAATTCAGACTCAATGGCATCCATTAGCAAAGCAAAAGATCGGTTTTTAAGATCAAACAACACAACGCCGATCGTTTTCGTTTTTCCTTTCACCAAACTTTGCGCTCTGTAGTCAGGGCGATAGTTTTTCTCTTTCGCTACTTGTAAAATTTTTTCTTTTGTTTTAGGGCTTATTCCTGAACGGTTGTTAAGCGCCCTATCAACCGTCCCGATGGATACTCCGCAGATCCTAGCAATCTCCTTTATCGAAACTGTCATAGCTCCTCCTAAAATTAAATAATATATATTCCATATTATAGTACATTAGGGTAATTTTTGCTTATTTTTCCTATAACTTTAAGTGCCTGTCACCACCCGAAGTTTGTCGAATGCATTCCACAGAAGCGCCATCTCTCCATCCAAAGGCGCTGTCTCCGGCAGAATGCAACTGCAAACTGTTACTTGTTACTGCCTAAGCTTTAATTTAAATCGACAAATAACGGGAAGTGACAGGCACTTATTCCAATGTTAATCCTAAAAGTTCACGGAAGGTATGACCTTCATATTCCTTTCTGAAAATACCTCTTTTTTGCATTTCAGGAACAATTAGTTCAACAAAGTCCTCTAAACTACCTGGTAATGTAGGAGGCATAAGATTAAATCCGTCGGCCACACCAGCTTCAAACCAGACCTCCATCTGATCCACAATCTCTTCGGGTGTACCTATCAGCGTGTGATGTCCACCCCCTGCATTAAGATATCCTAATAATTCTCTTACTGTAGGTTGTGTATCATTGATAATTTCCAGAATCGTTTCGTAGCGTCCAACTGGACCAGTAAATTCTTCTACTGGAGGTAGTGGAGGTACTTTTTTATCCATTTCCCAATTAGAACAGTCTTGTTGGATAAAGAAACTCAACTGTTTTAAAGCTGTTTCAAGAGGTAATTGTTCATCTAATGCTGTTTTTTTAGCCAAAGCTTCTGCAGTAGTATGACCTACATAGGTTACTAAGCCTGGAAATACTTTAATATGTCTATTGCTGTCTTCGCTTTGTTTAACTTGTTCATCTAATCTTTCACGGAATTTTTTTGCTTGCTTTAAGTTCCACGATACTGAATAGACTGCATCTGCATATTTTGCAGCTAATGCAATGCCTTGTTTAGATGCCCCTGCTTGCATTGACACTGGTTTGCCTTGCGGACTTTTTGGCGTAGTGGATGGGCCATACACTTTAAAATAGGTACCAACGTGATTAAAAGGCTGAATGTTTGAAGGATTTATCAATTTTCTTTCTTCTCGATTATGTAGAAACTCATTACTGTCCCATGAAAGAAACAACTTATTCATTAAAGCAGCGAATTCATCTGCCTTCTCATAGCGTTTGTCATGGGAAGGTAGTTCTCCCATACTATGATTTAATGCCTCTAAATCAGTCATTGATGTAACGAGATTCCAACCAACACGTCCTTTTGTAATATGATCTAAACTTAATAGTTGTCGTGAAGCTGTGAAAGGATTAGAAAAAGTACTTGAAATTGTTGAAACTAATCCCACATGATTTGTCACTTGAGAAATAGCAGTTAAATTGACTACTGGATCAAACCAAAATGCTGGCATATTACTAGAATCTTTACCTGGAAATGATTGATTATCAGCAAAGAATACTGCGTCAAAATAACCTTTTTCTGCTAGCTGTGCTAAAGATTGATAATAAGAAATGTCTCCAATAAGTTCCACGCTTGAGTCAGGCATTAACCAAGCAGCTTGATGATGCCCGCAACCATACAGCAAAACACCTAAGTGAAGTTGTTTTTCTTTAGTTTTTGTCATTAGTTTACACCTCAAAAACCATCATTATTGGTGGTATACTCCATTTTCCCGTTGGATTATCTATGGTAATTTATGCTATTAGTTCATTGTCAAACCGCCATCTACTGTGAAATTCTGACCTGTAATACTGTTCGCATTTTCCGAAGATAAATAAGCGACCATATTGGCTACATCTTGGGGTGTTGTCACCTTCTTCAAAGGAGTTGATTCAGCAATTAAATCGAATACTTTTGGCGATGTAACAGCACTTGCGTTAGTCATTTTTAATAATCCTCCTGAAACTACATTCGCTTTTATACCATATTGACCTAATTCAGAAGCGATATTACGAGTAAAACCTATTAATCCAGCTTTAGCCGTTGTATATTCGTGGTAAGGTACAACAGGATTTTGGTACAAATTAGTGCCTATACTTATAATACTTCCATCTTGCCGTTCAATAAATTGAGGTATGACGCTTTGAACTACGTTGAACGCTGCTTTTAAAGTACCATCTAGTTGTTTTTGATAATCCTCCCAAGTGAGTTCTGTGAAGATTTTTTGTTTATTTGGATCAAACTTGAAGTCTACTAATGCATTGTTGACTACAACATCTATTTGACCAAAATATTCCGTTGCTTTTTTTATCAATTTATCTACTTCTTTGCGATTTGTTACATCAGCCTGAATTGCAAGTGCATTCTCTTCCCCAATCTCAGAAACGAGCTTTTCAGCAGCATCTTTGCTTTTGTAGTAATTGATTACCACTTGAAATCCTTGTTGTGCCAATGTCTTTACAATAGTTGCTCCTAACCCTCTACTACTACCTGTTACTAATACTGTTTTAGTCATCCCAATAACTCCTATATTTTTAATTTTGTTGAAACTTAAGTAGAAAAAAAATACGCAACCTTCCCATAGGAAAGTTGCGTAAAAACAAATAACTACATATTAATAAATAGGCATAATCGCCCTTTAAGTATGTATAAGATTTTACACTTCCCTACGCTAGTTTCAGCTAGTTCAGGTTCAAAGGGTTTGAGGTAAAACTCATCTCAGTTAAAAAACACCCCTAGTGCATATATTTAAATTATATTCCATGTTATCGTTTTAAAAAATTTATGTCAAGGACACCGCAGATCATATCCATGTCAAAGCATTCAAAGGATTCATGACGTGTATTAAGAAAGTTATCGTACCCGTTAAAGCGAATGATTAACACCTAGTAAGTTCAGTGCTGCTTTCACGGTTGAAATAGTTGTAATGTCACTAACATTAATATTTTGTTCTATTGCTTCTGATGCTAATTGAGGTCTTAAGCCTGTTAGTACGCATTCCACTCCAAGCAATTTTAGTACGTTGTTTATCCTAAACAGATAATCAACAACGGTGTTGTCGATTTGATAAATTCCAGAAAAGTCGATAATTAACTTTTCAACCTCTTGAACCCTTACTTTTTCTGGTACTCTTTCTAATAATGCGGCTACTTGATCTTCATTTATCGAACCCATTAAAGGGAGGACAGCAATACCATCCATTAGCGGAACAATTGTCGATGAAAGTTCATTTATTTGTTTCTTCATTTCATTTTCTATTCTCTCTTGATGCTTTCTATTGGAAATATCTCTCACGTAAGTCTGTATCGCTTCGGTATCACCGATTTTTACAGGGTGACAATATAACTCGACATCAACTGCTGTACCATCCATTTTATAGATCGTTTCTTCAATTACCTCCGCCGGGCGGCTATATGCCCCCGAAATTCTTTCTTCTATCGAAGGTTTTGAGGTGTCTTTAAAAATATCCAAAGGACTTGCACCTATTATCTCTTCCTTTGATGCTTTAAAAAATTCCTCAGCTGCCCGATTTATATAAATAATTTTTAATTGTGAATGAACAATTAACGGGTCTAACGCATATTCAATCACTTCTGTGTAATCAATTTCTGAGATATTCTCACTCATTGTCTTCAACTCCTACATAAAAAGGAAGGTGAGTTCCTTTTGCAAAATGACTTATTTATAAATATTGATAAAGATCATTACTGAACTAATTAACACCCCATCCTTTCGTCAACTATACTACCTATGTACTGTAATAAAAAGGGGTATGAATGTTCAAGCTTCCTTATCAATAAGTTCAAGAAAACGAACGCCGGTTTCTATGTGATTCTAGTGTTTTTTGAAACACTGGATGCTGAAACATTGAAATCAAGCCTTAAGAATAGGAGATAACTAAAAAGAAATCAAATTTAAAACGCTCTGAGCAATTTACACTAAGAGCGTTTTCTATTGCTATGACCTAGCATAACTTTGAGAGGTGGAAAAGATGAATCAGATTATGTCTTCAAAGGAGCGCATAAAGCTCCCGTATCTATTAATCTCTTAGTTACCTGTCCCCACCCGAAGTTTGTCTGATACAATTTTTCTTTCCAGCCCCCCTTTAAAGGGACGTCTCCAGGTGATGACGCAACATATTTTGAAACTCCCCAATCTTTATGAACAAGGGGCAGACCTGTCTGGGAATATTATGTCCGTTAGTGGTCTGACCCTTGATTACAGATAGCTTAGAAATGTCATAACATAATTCACTCACACCTCTCCATAATCACTCCTTCTCTTACTCTTTGAATCCCTAAGCCCCCGCCTATCTATTTCCTCATACAACCGCTTCTTCCCCATCCCGCACGTTTTCAGAATGTCCTCCACGACCTCGCCGTTTTCCCGTCTATTAACATACCGGTCTATAGCTGTATCAATCATTTCCTGCGTGACAGTTTCCGTCTTTCTCTTAGGAATGCCTAACCTCTTCAACTCACGAAAAAGAGTGTTTTTATGAGTTCCAGTTTTCTTGTAAATCTCCCTAAGAACTATTCCTTGTCTATATAATTCTATTGCTTCTTGTAGTCTTTCTTCCCAATTAGCAACTCCATGCCTTCTACGCGGTATGCCCCGTTTTTGCATATGCTTTAGCAAGGTGGACTGAGAGATGCCGGTTTCTTTTGGGATCTCCTGTTTAGGCTCTGACCCATTTTGATACATGTCAATCGCCTTTTCTAACCGGTTGTAGAAAGATACATACCATTGGCTCTGATTGTAATGCGTCTCCACTTCCTTCGGGTTGGCATGGCACGCATACACATAACTCTTGAATTCTTCAAAAGTCATCCCGTTTCGTTCAGCAACTTCAGTCATAACCTCATGGAAGTGTTCCATCGAAAAACCGAAATCTTTGTGTTTATCTATCGCCCATTCAAAAATATTGTAGGCTTGCTTACTGCTGTTCAATGCACCTGACAATGGGATCATGTTTTCATAGACGGTTCCAGCATGTCCGGTAGCCAATGGTATAACATGGTCTAAATGCACATCTGACGCGCCAGTTAAACAGCACTTGTTGTGGTATTGATTTAAAATCGTTTCATACTGTTCTGCTGTCAGCGTGTTAGTCATATTCCTTCTTCTCGTCCGGTAAATATGTCCATCATAAAGTCTTTTCTGCCTTTGTTCTTCTGTCGTTGGCTTTGGTTTTGTGACCCCGCCATATCTTTCTTTTCGTTTATCATTATTCCGTTTATGTATCGCTTTTACTTTGTCTTTGTTCTCTGGCCTTGCCTTCCATTCCTCAATACGCTTACGGTCGCAAGCTTTGCAGCTGGTACTTTTCCCATAAAAACCGTTCTTCTTATTGACGAAAGAAGAGAGGGGTTGAACGGACTGACATTTATTACAGTCAAGATGTTCTGTGCCGTCACCGTCCCTGTACACTTTACGACCTTTCTTGGACATTGCTATTACTTCCATTTATTTCACTTCTCTTCCCATATCGCTTGGATTACTATTAGTTTCATAGTCGGTATTATATAAAGAATCATAGGATTTGAAAAAGCAAGGGAATCGTCATTCCTCTTAAGCAAACTGTGAATAGGAGAAGCGTGCAACCCATCATTTCATACCTTATTCCTTCTTCTCCATCTTCTTCCATTTTATATAATTATAAACGATATCCAGCAATGCGATTAACAAGAAAATGCTTCCAAGGATGATGAGTTCTTTAGAACCCAAAGCACCTATCCAGTGGATAACCAAATATAGAATAATGATAATTGGAACCTGCCACAAAGTACGGATTAATCTTCTTCGATAGGTTAATTTATAATTGTTTAACACAAAGCCTTTGTCTTGCTTTTCCACATCCTTATAAATCGCCGACATGATCGGATGAAAAATGGAAAACACGATTAAGGGTATAATTAAGTACAAAAAAATATACAATTCGCCACCTAATTCTTTAATCAACGGGTATGCCCCCCTTTGCCAGCAGTGAAAAGGGCCACAAACAAATCATTCCCTTATTTCACCAGCACCCCAGCTTTTTTCATATTCATATAGAGTCCACTGATAATTCATAACGGACGTATAATCCTTCCTGGCTATGTATTCCGTTTTTTCTTTTTCAATTATATAAGTATGATCACCGATATACTCTACTTCCTTCACATCCTCTTTATCGAATTCAGACTGCAGAAATGAATCGTTTTGAATTAAATTATTTTCATTGAGTTCATATAACACGTTGTAGGGTGAAAATAGAGAAAGTAATAGCATCATAAAAATGGTTATTAAGACAGTAAAAATAGTACTTTTATATTTCTTCAAATAAGGCACCCTCCTTGATAATGCAGTTAACAACCATATTAACATATAATTCCAGCCCGAGATTTTACATCATGATTCAATCTAAATCATTCTGGTACGTACCTGTGCGAAAGAAATGGCTTTCTCACTCCCGTAATCATAAATCAAAGTTTCTATTTCATCCCTTTTATTTGGTTTAATCACAAAATACGTATGTACAAGTCGGCTAAAAACTATGGATTAGACCTTTTTTCCAAGAACACAAGATAATTATAATTGACACTTGTACGTATAACTGATAAAGTTATCAGTAAATTGAAAGCGTTTCGACATTATGCTATAAAATACGACGCTTTTTTATGAAGAGATTAATAGATAAGAAGTATCATATCTTCTCTTCAAAAAAATTTTCAAGGAGTGTTTGATATATGGCACAAGAAATAATGAATCCAATAGTACTACAACGCGCAGATCCCTTCGTCTACAAGCATTCAGACGGCTACTATTATTTTACGGGCTCGTATCCTCTTTACGACCGAATTGTGTTGAGACGGGCAAAGAGTTTGAACGAACTTCAAGATGCCGAAGAAGTCACTGTATGGAGGAAACATGACAGCGGTCCTTTGAGCGAATTGATCTGGGCTCCGGAAATTCATCGTGCAAACGACAAATGGTACATATATTTTGCCGCGGCGCCTGATACCAACATTGATGATGATACTTTCAACCATCGTATGTACGTTCTTGAAAGCGCTTCGGACAACCCGCTTGAGGATACCTGGGTGGAAAAAGGCGAAGTGAAGACAGAAATGTCAACGTTCTCATTGGATGCTACGACGTTCTTCCATAACGGTGAACAATATTATGTGTGGGCTCAGCAGGATGTGGACATTAAGGGGCACTCCAATCTGTATATCGCAAAAATGGAAAATCCGTGGACGCTTGCCACGAAACCCGTCATGCTCACCAAGCCTGAATTGCCTTGGGAAATCAAAGGTTTCTGGGTAAATGAAGGTCCAGCCGTTTTAATCAAGAACGGAAAAGTCTTCCTCACCTATTCCGGCAGTGCGACCGGGGTCGATTATTGCATGGGTCTGTTAACCGCAAGTGCCGAAGACGATTTATTGAATCCGGATTCATGGACCAAAAGCAGCGAACCGGTCTTCCAAAGCTATCCGGAAAACGGACAATATGGACCAGGACACAACTCCTTTACAGAGTCAGAAGATGGACAAGACACCATTCTGGTTTACCACGCCCGTAACTATACAGAATTGGTCGGGGATCCGCTCTATGAACCCAACCGTCACGCACGAGCGCAAAAAATCGACTGGGACGAAGACGGAAATCCTGTTTTCGGCAAACCGGTTCCAGATAAAAGATGGACACCTGATACACCTGAGGTCTTAAACTAACTGGGGGGATAATCGTGAAAAATTAAAGCAAGTGAAGTTTTGGAACTTTGGAGGCATGTATTACTTCTACTTCATGATTTGGGCATTGATCTTTGCCTTTTTACCGTTTTGGCTGAACAAAACAGCTAATCTTGACACAAGCGTTGCCGGATTGGTCTTCTCGGCGATGGCCATCACAGCCCTTGTCTTAGAACCCATATACGGCTTAATCCAGGATAAGCTGGGATTGAAAAAATATCTGTCGGCTTTGTCGTTTTATGTCTATTGTTTATAGGACCATTCGTCCAATTTGCATTCATTCCGCTTCTTCAAATGAACGCCATCGCCGGTGCGGTGATCGGCGGGGCTTTCCTGAGTTTGTGTTTGAACGGCGGGGTTGGTGTTGTCGAAGCATACATCGAGCGTTCCACACGTGCCAGCAATTATGAATATGGGCATGTCCGCTTATTCGGTTCACTTGCTGGTGGTACGGCAGCATTTATCGGTGGTATTATGTTTGTCCAAAACCCTTATAGCATTTTTTGGGCTTGTACCGTTTCGGCCGTTATTCTCGGTGTCCTTTTATGGGCTCTTCGTGTAAAAAAAGAAGAAGTCGAGAAACCGGAAGTTTCAGGAAAAACCGAGGAAGAAACTCCGATTACGAAAGAAAATATCATGAATGTATTCCGAAACAGAAGCTTCTGGGGTTTTTGTTTGATCATGATTGGAATCGCTACCATGTTCGATGTTTTTGATCAGCAATTCCCTAACTATTTCGCCAGCTTTTTTAATGATGCAGCAAGAGGAGAACTTGTCTTTAGCCGTATCGCTTCTGTCCAGGTATTCCTAGAGGCGGGTTTTATGGTCCTGGCCCCATGGTTTATCAATAAGATCGGCGCGAAAAACGGCTTGATTCTGGCAGGTATCGTACTGTTCATCCGTGTTATTGGTACAGCTTTCTTAACAGAAATCTGGATGCTTGCTTTCTGGAGATTGCTGGCAGCAGTCGAAATGCCATTGATGCTGGTTGCCATCATGAAATATATCACAGGCATGTTCGATGTCCGTCTCTCGGCAACCGTCTATATGCTTGGCTTTAATTTCTCAAAACAAATCGGCATTACCATCTTCTCCTCCGTGATGGGCTACTTATACGGATCGATGGGATTCCAAAACGCCTACGTGACATTGGCCATTATCATTATGGTATTCGTCATTGCTGGTGCCTTGATCATGAAGAGTGATAAAAAGCCGGTAACAAAGCATACTCAAGAGCAAAGTCAGACAGCGTAGTCAAAATTCAAGGAAATATAAAACAAGGGTCTGCCCTCTTTACTGACATTTAACGTCTTGAAGAAGGCAGACCCTTTTATCCATCGCTATCTCTCTACTTTCATTATACTCCTATTTACTAATTATTTATAGACTATTCTTTCTGCAATTCCTATCCTATACTATTTTATACAAATCCGAATATTTGAGGTGGATAGTATGAATAACAAAAAAGATGTCTTAGACAATGGCCCTTTCTTCCATGGCACCAAAGCCGATTTAAAAATTGGAGATCTGTTAGTACCGCAACACTTATCAAATTACCAAGACAAAAAATCCAACTACATTTATTTCACTGCAACGTTGGATGCTGCTAAATGGGGTGCCGAATTAGCTGCATCTAAATCAAAAGAAAGAATTTTTATCGTAGAGCCGCAAGGTGAATTTGAAAATGACCCGAACTTAACGGACAAAAAATTCCCTGGGAATCCAACACGCTCTTATCGATCTAAATCGCCCTTGAAAATAGTGGCTGAATTAGGCACATGGGAAAGACATTCCGATGAAGAAATAAACCATATGCTTACCTCTTTGGAAACATTACGAGAACAAGGAAAAGCGGTCATATACGATTAACCTCCAGTGTCTATCACAACCTTAAAAAGGCGGTACCCATTCTAAAACGGGTATCGCTCTGTTATTCTAATCATCCTTCTCCTCCCGTTCAACAATCTCTTTAACAAGCTGCAAAACGAGCGAAGTAAACTCCCTGACAACCGGATACGCCTTCATAGATCGCAAGTAAGACATATAATAAGTTTGGCTGAACGGCTTCATCTCCGAGACAAGCTGCACCCGTCCCGCTTTCACTGCGGGAGCTGCCGCCAATCGGGATACATAGCTAATACCAAGACCGTGTTCAACTGCTGAAATCAAGGACTCTGTACTGCCAAACTGTGCGACTACCTGGATATCCGACAAGGACAAGCCGCACTGTTCGAGACCCGCTTCCATCGTCTTCAATGTTCCTGAACCGGGCTCCCTTAGCACAAAAGGATAGGAAACTAAGTTACAAGGGTCTTTCGGATAAACAGTGTTACCCAACGGATGACCAATTGGAGAAATGAGCACCAGCGAATCATGGGCTACTGGTTCTGATACCACTTCCTGAGATGCTGATTCCGAGCTGGTAATGGCGATATCTATCTTTTTATCGATCAAGCTGGACAACACGTTACCGGAATCCTGAATATCCATGATCATATCCACTTTGGAAAAAGACTTATTGAACTGACTGATCCAGCTTGGCGCCAAATAGGTTCCCGGTATTGTGCTTGCGCCGATCCGCAGTATGCCGGTCAATGTGCTATGAAATGCACGGACCCCTTCTGCCATCTCGTTCCATTGGCTGAGAAGATCGGATCCTGCTTTATAAACGT
The DNA here is from genome assembly GCF_900156915.1 of Sediminibacillus massiliensis. GTDB lineage: Bacteria > Bacillota > Bacilli > Bacillales > Amphibacillaceae > Sediminibacillus_A > Sediminibacillus_A massiliensis. Next base: position 1,231,799 of record NZ_LT732535.1, read on the forward strand.
AATTGCCGGCCGGTGTAGGTCTGAGGGCAGAGGATGTCCGCTCAAGCAGAGGGACATCCAGATCTTTTTCAAGCGTCTTGATCTGCTGGCTAATCGCCGGCTGTGATAGACCTGTTAACTCTGCAGCCGCAGAAAAACTTCCCTTTTCGACAACCAGGACAAAAGCCTGGATTCTTTTCAAATTCATAACTTCACCTTATTCGGAAGAAAGATTAAAGAAAACACTCGCTTAATTGTTTTCTTCCTTCCATTTAACCATACCGCCTTCCAGGATGTCAGCTTTCTGATAACCTTTTTCCTTCAGCAGCTCCAGTGCCCGCTGGCTTCGTTGTCCGCCACGATTGCAGACAACTGTTACATGCGAGTCTTTATCCAATTCTTCCAGTCTTCCGTCTAACTCTTCTACCGGGATCGATAATGCTCCCGGAATACTCCCCTGCTCATACTGCTCTTTGTTTCTGACATCGACAATCACATTTTTTTCTGACATTCTTCCATCTCCTTTTCTTCTTTAATAACCATCCCAACAGACAATTTGATTACTCTACAGGTTTATATTTATACTCCATAAAGATTTCCTGCCCCTTCTCAGACAACATCATCTCCATGAACTCCTCTGCAAGCTCCGGATTTGGGGCGTTTTTCGGGACAGAAATATAGTTCGTGGCTACGATATTAAATTCTTCCGGTATATCAATTACTTTTACTTTTTCGGCAAAGTCTGGAGTCACATCAGTTGGATAGACCATTCCTGCTTCTGCCTCTCCCAATGAGACTTTTTGCAAGACTTGTTTCACGTTCGTCTCGTAAGAAACAACTTGATCGATTGCCCTGTCAAAAAAGTCCTGGCCATAAGCCGTATTGGCATTCTTTAGTACTTCCCGTGAATAATTGCCGATCGGAACAGTGTCCGTACCTATTACGAGCTTAACATCTTTTGCTGCTAAGTCTTCCAGCGACTGGATGTCCTGCGGATTGTCTTTAGGGACGACAAGGGCAACGTTGTTTAATGAAACAGGGAAAAATCCCTCTACAAGTCCCTGTTCCTGGACAGCCTCGATATGTCCAAGGTCAGCTGATAAAAACAAGTCTGCATCTGCCCCCTGCTCCAATTGCGTTCGGACAATCTGAGTCCCAGCGAATGTGGCGGTGACATCCACTTTTGGGTGGGTTTTCTCGAACTCTTCCATTAGATCGTTAAAAGGCTCGGTTGCATTGGCGGCAACAAGTGCCATCATCTCTGTTTTAGTACCTGCCGCTTCCTCTACTTGCGAGGATTGAAAGCCGTAAACTGTCGCAGTGAAAGAAGCTAACAAAACAACAGCGAGTAATGCTCCCCATTTCCACTTTCGGCCTTTCCTTTTAGGCTGGAGCTGTGGCTGTTGCCTTTTATTTGCTGCTCCGGTTTCCATTTGTTGATCCTGTAGCTCGATGGGCCGGACGTCTTTCCAGTCAATCGTGGCAAAAACCGATTGGCCGATATCAAAACTTTTCTTTTCAAAAACATCAACCGGAACATCTGCATAAAAGGATGTCTGGTCATCTGATTTTTCCACCTGTAAACGGACAAAACCCCCGTTCCAGCTTAAATCGGCGATCTTCCCAGTCAAGTTGCAAGTCTCAGGGGTAAGACCAGGTTTACTATCCATTTTCACTTTCCATGGATCGAAGGCTATATGACCGGCAGAAACATCCAGCTTCTCTGCGGCAATGAGGTTGGTTCCTGAAAATTTTGCTACAAAAGGGCTTGCAGGAAACCGGGAAATTTCCCGCTGTGTGCCTGACTGGATAATTCTCCCCTTATCCATGACAGCGACTTTGTCCGCCAGCACCCGGGCGTCCTCATAATCATGTGTGACGACAATGGTTGGAATGGCAAGTTCCTTCAGCAGTTGTTTTAACTCCGTTCTGACATGGGAACGGGTTGATACGTCAAGTGCTGATAACGGCTCATCAAGCAGCAGCATTTTAGGTTTTGTAACCAGTGCACGGGCAAGAGCGACACGCTGCTGTTCTCCTCCGGAAAGCATGGCAGGCTTTGACTCTGCCAGTTGTTCAATGCCTAAGAATGCAAGCATTTCCTCGATCCGTTCTTCTTTCTCCCTGACAGGCAGGCGTGCAATTCCATAAGCGATATTTTCCCTGACCGTTAAATGAGGAAATAGCGCATAATTTTGAAAAACATAGCCGATGTTTCGTTCTTCCGGCAGCACGTCGACTTTTTCCTTGCTGTTGAATAATTTTTCCTGGCCTACTGTGACTTCACCCTCATCAGGAGTAAGCAGGCCGGACAGCATTTTCAGTAGTGTGCTCTTCCCGCAGCCTGAATGGCCGATCAGCACCAGCGTCTCAGTATCGATTTGCTCTTCAATATCCAATGTAAAATAACGAAGCTTCTTTTTTAAGGCAAAAGACAGCATAACTATTCTCCAATCTAGCGGGCAGCTAATTTATTTCGCATGTACTTATCAATTAACCCAACGAATAACAGCAGTAAAAAGGAAACAGACAAAAGCAGGGCAGAAATGGCAACAGCAACCCCTGCATCGGATTCCATCGCGGTAAAGATGGCGAGCGGGAGGGTTTGAGTCCGCCCCGGCATATTTCCGGCAAACATCATGGTTGCACCAAATTCACCAAGGGCAAGTGCCCAGCTCAATGCTACTCCTGACAACAGACCCGGCAAAGCTAAAGGAAATGTAACCTTCCAGAAGGTCCGCCAGGCCGAAACCCCCAGTGTTCGTGAAACGGCCAACAGCTGGTCATCAATTACTTCAAAGGCCTGTCTGGCTGAGTTCAAATAAAAAGGGGAAGCCATAAATACTTGAGCCATCACTACGGCAATGGCCGTAAATGGGATCTCCAGGTCGAAGACAGACAACGCTCCGCCCAAGAGGCCGCGCTGCCCGAAGACAAGCAGCAGGCCAACACCGACAACAGCAGTTGGAGCGACAATCGGCAAACGGAGCAGTACCTCCAAAACATTCTTTCCGATAAATTCATTGCGCGCCATGCAGTAAGCAAGCGGCGTAACTAACAGAACTATAATCGATATGGATATGATTGTCGTCTGCAGACTCAGCGTCAGTGCCTGGTAAGCCAAACTGCTGTTAAGTTTTTCAAGCAAGACAGCCGGGCTATTTGATATAAATACGGAAAAAAGCGGTAAGATCAGATATGTAACAATAAGAACGATTGAAGCAAGGAAAATAATTTGTCCTATCTTCCGCAGCATTTTACTCCTTCCTTTCTTTTACAATCTATAAATTTATTTAATAAAGATAATAACATTTACTTATGGCATACACAAAAATAGACTACTAGAAATTTCCTTTCGTCTGCTGGATTTTACATCCAAGTTACTCCTAATCAGCTTCTTTGTGGCGGTTAAGCATTCCTTTAAAGAAAAGGGAACATATACAGCCAGTGACTTGCTTATACTATCCTTCTTTACCATTCGATATTTTTCATATGAAATATGTCGAGTATGTATAAGTCTCCTTTGCTATCATGTAGACATGAAGGAGGGGATCTATTGTTAAAAGAATTAAACATGGTTATCGACTATATTGAAGACCATCTGACTGAGGAGCTGACTCTTGAGGAAATTGCGGAATACGCAGGGGTTTCGGACTATCACTTTAGAAAGATATTTTTTTACCTTTCAGGATTGACATTAAATGAGTATATAAGAAACAGGAAACTGTCTGAAGCAAATAAGGATTTACTGCGAGGAGTTAAAGTAACGGAGGTTGCTTTCCAATATGGATATCAGTCGGTGGACGGTTTTACCAGAGCCTTTAAGAAATGGAGTGGCTTTTTACCCTCTGATGTCATAAAACGAGGAGTAAGCAAATCGTACCCAAAACTTACCTTTGTGATAACTGTTAAAGGAGGAACCGCTATGGAATTTAGGATTGAAGATAAGCCAGCATTTAATCTGGTTGGAGTAAGCAAACGAGTGCCCATGCAATTTGAAGGTGTTAATAATGAGATTGTAGAGCTTGCAAAAAGCATAACGGATGAACAAAAAGAAGAAATGCATTCTTTAAAAAATATTGAGCCTTATGAAATCGTTAATGCTTCTTATGAAGCTGACGCTAAATTCTTAAAAGAAGAAGGTTATTTAACTCACTTGATTGGTGTGCTAACGACTAAAAATAATATCAGCGATCAATTAGATAAAGTACCTGTAGAAGCGTGTACTTGGGCAATATTCCCTAATGAAGGTCCGTTCCCATCTACATTGCAGGAAACCATGGCTAAAACATATTCAGAATGGCTGCCCTCTTCTGATTATGAAGTAATCGAGGCCCCTACTTTTTCTTTTACTAAAATGGATGAACACAAAAAGGATTACGCGTATAGCGAAGTATGGATTCCTGTTCGGAAGAAATAAACGTTGTAATTTCTCCTGCACAATGAGTGTGAAGAAGAATAGGTTAAGATAACGAATAAAGACACAGAAGGGATAATGAAGAGCAACGTGGACAGATTTGCGTTGCTCTTTAGTATTTTCGATAAAGGCACCTGCCCTAATAGTATGTATTTCCTCTCTAATCCCATTAGTTATGTACCAGGAAAGAGGATGCATTTTAGGCTCATTCCTCCAAAACTATTAGCCTATGGTTATTTAAATTATTTGGAGTATTATAGGAATTAGATGCAGGTTAGCTATAATTAACACTGTTCAAACCTGATCAATGAACTTGGTAAATGAACAATAGGAAAGAGGTTATCCATTTGATTAAAACACCTAAATCTATACATAATTTTACATTGTTTATGTCATTGCTCGCGTTGATTACACTCTCCGCTTGTGCTAATTCAGCCAATTCAACCACTGTCTCATCTAATGAGGAAAACAAACCAGGGCAAGAAACAAATACCGATGATAAGTTTGCTCAACTCGAGGATGATTATAATGCCCGGCTTGGTGTCTATGCGATTGATACAGGTTCCAATCAGACCATTGAATATCGATCAGATGAACGTTTCGCTTTTGCATCGACTTACAAAGCATTGGCAGCTGCCATCCTGTTACAGCAGAAGACGATGGAAGAGCTTGAGAAAGTCATCACTTATACTGCAGATGATATGGTTCCCTATTCTCCGGTTACAGAAAAACACATGGATACGGGGATGACCCTATTCGAACTTGCCGAAGCTGCAGTACGTACAAGTGACAACACCGCAGGGAATCTCCTACTTAACGCACTGGGAGGGCCGGATGGTTTTGAGGAAGCATTAAGACAAGCCGGCGATAACATTACCCAATCGGATCGATACGAAACAGAGTTGAATGAATTCAAGCCGGGAGATATCCGTGACACCAGCACACCAAAAGCTCTCGCCACAAATCTTCAAGCATACGCAGTCAGCGACATGCTTTCCGACGAGGACCGTGAACGGTTCACGAATTGGCTGCAAGGAAACGCAACAGGAGATACACTGATTCGTGTGGGCGCACCTGACGGATGGACAGTTGGCGATAAGAGCGGAGCCGGAAGTTATGGAACGAGGAATGATATCGCAGTTGTCTGGCCTCCAAACAGAGAACCAATTGTTATGGCAATTATGTCCCGACATAATACAGAAGATGCCAAATATGATGATGGCCTGATTGCAAAGGCTGCCAAGATCGCCCTGAAGACACTAAAGTAAAGGGTATAAATCAGTATCCACCTTTACTTATCGGACTTAATGTACAAATTTGTGGAGATATTAAGTTTTATATTGACTCATAGAAATATCCCCTGTATATTTTTCTTATACAAATCTCGGAGGATACTTAGAAAAGTATTGGACAAGAGATCAACAATCGTTGATCTCTTGTCCTTTTTTTTCACCAAATTTATAAGTTAACTCTGTAAATAAAATGAGGTATCTTTATGTCCGTTTTGGTTCAACAAAATTCAAAAGTTAAATTGTGGAGCAAGCCATTTATTCTTCTTATGACAGCAAATGCCTTGTTGTTTATGGTATTTGAAATGCTCGCTCCAACCCTCCCCTTATTCGTAGCAAGTATTGGCGGCGAGGCTTCTCATATCGGTTTGGTTACAGGAATATTTATGTTTTCAGCTATTTTCATTCGTCCATTTACAGGTATGTTAACGAATCATTTTAGCAGGAAATTGTTGTTAAACACAGGAGTAGTAGTTTGTGCACTATCAACAGGGCTTTATTTTTTATCATCAAACATAATAGTATTATTGCTTATTCGTATCATTCATGGTTTGGGCTTTGGTTTAGCAACAACCTATTTCCTCACAGTAACAGCTGAGAGAATTCCGAAAGATCGAATGGGTGAAGGAATTGGTTATTTCGGGGTGGGTGAGACAATTGCAATCTCTATGGGGCCAATCATCGGGATTTCCATTCTTGAAACATTTGGATTTGAAAATCTTTTTCTAAACGGAATGGCAATCACACTATTCGCCCTTTTTTTTGCAACCTTCGCATCAAGGAAAACAATCAAAGTAAAAAATGCTGATAGCAATCATGGCAAACAAACACTCACTGTAAAAATATTCGAAAAGCGTGCAGCTTTTCCTTCCCTACTTATTCTTTTAGTAGGTATAGCAGTGGGATCAATCATTTCATTTATTCCTTTGTACGCTGTTGAAAAAGAGTTCCAACTAATTGCTTGGTTTTTCACCATCACAGCTATTGCTAGTTTTTTTGCAAGGTTAATCTCTGGAAAATTGTATGACAAAATGGGGCCATATTCTGTTTTGTTACCATTCGGTATAATTACACTAACTGGATTACTTGTCATTCTTTTAGGTAAAAATGATGTACACTTTCTTATTGCTGGTGCTCTTTATGGCCTTGGATTCGGTGCAATTTTCCCTACATTGCAAACATGGTCCTTAAGCCTAGTTAAAGACTACGAACACGAAAGTGCTGCATCCTCCTTCTTTAATTCATTTGATATAGGAATTGGAGCAGGCTCCATTTTGCTTGGTTTTATTGCAGAAGTATATGCCACTTACAAAGCAGTTTACTTCGTCGCAATTATTGCTCTTATCCTCTATCTATTATTGACTATCGTGCATTGCAAAAAGATAAGTGTTAACAACCAAATAGCAAAGACCTCAAACTAATATGGGATTTCTATGATTCATTTTAAAGAGCGTGATGCGTAATTATTACAAAAAGTTAGACTAACTATCAGGGGTGTTGTGCTTTACTGATAAGCCACCTTTCTTTAAGTCTAACAGGAAGTGACAGGCAACTACCCTAAATTCAAACCAAGGGAATTTGCTCTTGTTTGCCGGGAATGCGCTCTCATAAAAAATACACTCTAAATAACAAAAAAGCTGCCCAACTATAGGGCAGCTTTTCTTTATCTCACTACAGCGCTTCGATGGTCGACTGGTACGATGTCGAGGTCGGCTGCTGCGGCGTTTGCTTCTACTTGTTCTGGGCTTTTGCATCCAGGAATCACGCATGTTACGGCTGGGTGCTGCAGACACCATCCGAGTGCCCATTGTGCCATTTCGGCATCTTCAGGAACTTCTGTTTGTTTGATTTGTTCTACACGTCTTAATTGTTCATCGACAGCTGCTTGTTCTTTGCGTTGGCGAACTTTATCGGAAAATTGGACGCCAGGCTTATATTTTCCACTTAAAAATCCACTTGCTAGGGGAACTCTTGCCAGTACACCTAGGTCCTGTTCGATACAAGACGGGAATACTGCTTCTTCAGGCGCTTTGTCCAGGCGATTATATACGACTTGAATTGCTTTGGCATTGCGTTCTGTAGCTTGTTCCGTTTGATAAATATTTTGATTACTGCCAATGGAGATTCCGAGATTGCGAATTTTACCTGCTTGTACCTGTTTATCCAACATCGTCCACAAGGCATCATTATCAAAATCTTCATCAGAACCAGAGTGGAACTGGTACAGATCGATATAGTCTGTTTGTAATGATCGTAATGATTCATCTAATTGTTGACGTACGTCATCAACACTCCAAGCGTGGCTCCACTTTTTATGCCAATGGTGACCAAATTTTGTAGCGATGATCCAGTCTTCACGATTATCACGAGAAAGAAAATCGCCGATAAAGCTTTCCGATAAATGATCAGGGCCATAGCATTCTGCTGTATCGATTAAATTAATTCCTACTTCTTTTGCACGTGTTAAAATTGCGTCTACTTCTGCTTGGTTAAAATCTTTTCCCCAATCACCGCCAAATTGCCATGTACCAACACCAACAACAGAAACATTTAAATCGGTCTTACCTAAACGTCTATATTTCATCACCTAAACACCTCTTTCCTTTTATTATGGACCCCTCCCCATTTTCCTCTAGCAATTCATGTGTGGGGAGGTGGAGACGAGTTGCATGAATTCTAATCATGTGATTTATTCTCTAGAATGGATTCCACTTTTTCTTGGATGTCGTCTGTAAGCTGTACATCCACTGCTTTTACATTTTCTTCGACTTGACTCGGTCTGCTCGCACCAATTAAAGCACTTGATACGTTCGGCTGTCTTAAAATCCATGCTAAAGCTAATGTCGGTAGTGTAATGTCCAATTCTTTAGCGACACCTTTTAGCTGTTCGACTTTGTTCAAGACATCTTCTTTCAAAAATCCTTGGATAAATCTATTAATCGACTCATTGGCAGCGCGACTGTCTTGTGGCACTTGATTTGGCTTATATTTTCCAGATAAAACACCTTGAGCTAGTGGAGAAAATACGACTTGGCCGACTCCATATTTTTCACTGACAGGAATGACTTCTGATTCGATGTAACGGTGGAACATATTGTATTGTGGTTGATTGACGACGATGCGGTCGAGCAAATATTTATCCGCAGTCCCAACAGCCTCTTCAATTTGCGCGGCACTCCATTCACTGACACCGGCATATAAAATTTTTCCTTGGCGAATTAAATCATCAATCGTGCGAAGTGTTTCATCGACAGGTGTTTCTTTGTCATAGCGGTGGCAATAAAACACATCCACATAATCGACATCCATTCTTTTTAAGCTTGCATGTAATTGCTCTGTCACATGCTTGCGTGATAAGCCTCGATCATTCGGGCCATCTCCCATTGGCCAAAATGCCTTCGTTGTCAGCACATACGACTCGCGCGGATACTCTTTCAAAGCAGAGGACATCACGCGTTCTCCTTCACCGCGCTCATACACGTTCGCTGAATCAAAAAAATTGATGCCAAGCTCGTACGCTTTATGTATCGTCTTTTCAGCTATATTATCTTCTACCGATTTTCCGTACGTTAGCCAACTACCTAAACTAATTTCACTTACCTTTAATCCGGATCTTCCCAGTCTTCTATACTTCATAAAATCCTTCCCTCCCATATCATGATAACGCTATCTTTATTGTATAAAAATAACGATGATAAGAGAAGAAGTGAATTATTTTAAATATAATTACATCAAATATATTTACTATATTTTTTATAGTATAATAGATTTGAAAAGTTAACCATAATTGGATAAAAATGGGCGGCTCCGTATATGAGTAAGCAAACAACAAAACAGGATACAGTAGAACTTGTCATAGAATGCTATTGATCCAATATCCGGTTTAAAGCTGCCTGAGCCTGATACAACCTTACTTGTCGAGGAAGATCCGACATAAAAAGTATCCCCAGTGATGACTTGGCCTTCGTTACTGTTAATGATAATCGGACCTGCAAAAAAACTAGGCAATATAGTCACTTCCTTAAGTTGATTTTGTCCTGCTACAAATAGTCTATGGATTTTTCTAGAAATGGACGAACGTTGTCTTAACTGGAATTAGTCACATAACCTACCAAAACTTTTTATAGATTAAAGAACAGTACAAATGGAAATCCCGAAAACCTGGATTTCTATATCCAAGCTTTCGGTTTCTTTCTCATTTTTTCTTCTGTTTAATCGCTCCGATACCTAGTTCTTTTCCTTCTTTATAAATGGACTTCAAGAAGCTGATACACATCAAGAACATGATGATTGAAAACGGTAACGCCGCTATAATCATGGTATTTTGTAAAGCTTGCAGTCCTCCCGTGTAGAGAAGAGCGAGAGCTGTGGCGGAAAGAAGCACGCCCCATGTCAATTTAACAGTTTGTCCTGGATCGCCTGTACCGCCTGTTGTCATTAATCCCAACACAAAGGTTCCGGAATCGGCGGATGTGATAAAGAATGTACTAATAAGCAAAATGGCTACGATGGATGCGATCATGCCTAATGGATATTCCGAAAATACACCAAACAACGACTCCTCTGTTGCTAGTTTCGATATCTCGGCTACACCTGAATGCTCAAGATGAATCGCTGTTCCTCCAAATGTGGCGAACCATAGGAAACCTACAATGGATGGAACCATTAAAACGATAAGGACAAATTCACGGATGGAACGTCCTTTTGAAACACGGGCAATAAAGATTCCCACAAATGGAGACCAGGCAATCCACCATGCCCAGTAGAAAATCGTCCATGATTTAATCCATTCACGCTTTTCTTCATCCAACGGCGCAATTCGAAAACTCATCTGCGGTAAGTGTTGTATATAAGAGCCAATGGAGTTTGTAAAAAGGTTTAAGAGGAATAACGTTGGACCCAAAATGAAAACGAGAAGAAACAGGAGACCTGCTAATCCCATGTTGACGTTACTCAAAATTTTGATTCCTTTCCCTAATCCCGTCCAGGCAGAAATCATGAACAGAACGGTTACAACGACTATAATGATCAATTGTATGAAAAAATTATTCGGAATATCGAACAAATAAGCCAAACCACCATTGATTTGAACAGCCCCGAAACCAAGGGTAGTTGCAACGCCGATAACAGTTGCGATGACAGCAAAAATATCGATCACTTTTCCTGACGTTCCTCTTGCTGCACCGCCGATAACCGGTTCCAATGTTGCACTAATCAGGCCTGGCTTGTCATGTCTGTAATTGAAATATGCTAAAACAAGAGCCACTATTCCATAAATCGCCCAAGCATGGATTCCCCAGTGGAAATACGTGAAACGCATGGCATCTTTTATAGCTTGATCGGTGCCAGTCTCTAAGGTTGGAGAACTGATTGCATAGTGACTGATTGGCTCAGCCGTTCCCCAGAACACAAGACCAATTCCCATCCCTGCACTGAACAGCATCGCAATCCAGGTCGGTCTGGAAAACTCCGGTTTGTCCCCTGGCTTTCCTAGTTTGATTTTACCAAGTGGCGTGATTAAGAATACAAAGCAGACAAGGACAAAAAATGTAACGATAATAAGGTAATACCAGCCTAGATTACTCGCAATAAATTCTTGCACGTTTGTGGTGAGGTTCTCTAAGCCGTCAGGCCACACAACGCCGAAAACAACCAGTACCAACATGATCCCTGCCGATACTTTAAATACAGTAGAGAATTTTTTAAGCATAACGTAAAGACTCCTTCCTGCAGGCATGATTTAACTGAGAATTCGTTATAGAGTTATTATCCTTAAATAGGATGGTTTTATGTGTTGTGAGTCAGAGGGTAGTATTGGCGGATACTCTGGCATAATGGGAGCGGACTTTTGGTTTTTGTGAGCGAATTTGATATTAATAAACAAAATAGAACCCGCTACTAATATGTAGAGAGCAGTTCCCTATTATAATATTACTAGGCATATGCAGCTTAAAGCATTCTTTTGCGTCGACGATTTCTCGGCGGCTTCCAGTTTCTCTGATATTAATATTAAGAAAGAACTTCCTTAAAAAAGGGTAAACAAAAATGGCTGCCCCAAAAGTCTAGTTCTTAGACTCGGGACAGCCAAGTTAAATTGCAGTGCAAATTTGAGCTGAAATGATAAGTGAGGAATCGTTATCCCGTCTTTCCTTCATGATAATAATATACATCTATGCATACCACCGACCAACACAATCAAAAACGACTAATCGACCTACTCGCCGTAAACTTAATCAGATCATGCACATAATACTCGGTATTATACATAACCGGAATCCCGGTATTCGTGTACTTGGTAATATCCAGCCGCAATAAAGGAGTGTACGGCTCCAAATCCAGCATATCTCCGATTTCGCCATCCGCCACACTTGGGACAAGTTCCATCAGATCATGGCTGAAAGAAAAGCCGTTGCTTTCTTCTGTAAAGGAGAAAATGTCTTCACCTAACTCTTTATCGGTAAACGTCTCTTTGGGCATATAGACTTTCGGAATTCTGTTGATGCAGTAAACAGCTGGCTAGCCGTCTGCGCGAAATCTTTTTTTCACGACCAGCAGCTCATCTCCCTGCTTTATTTTCAAAGCTTCCGCCTGTTCTTTCGTAGCTTTTTCGAAAGAATAGGTAATCTTATCGATCATGACTTCGTAACCGCAATCTTTGATGAATGTTTTGAGTTCTCCGGCGTGGTCAATTTTTTCGGTAAGTTTTCTGGCAAACGTCGTGATCGTACTGGCGCTTCCCTGGCTTCTTGTGATGAATCCTTCATTTTCAAGCACTGTAAGAGCTTCCCTTACTGTTAATCGGCTGACACCGAGCTCTTCGGCAAAATAAGCTTCTGAGGGAAGTTTGCTTTTTTCTAGGTTATTCGATTCTAATATATACTTTTTCAAATATTCGATGGCTTGTTTTACAGCCGTTTGTTTATGGACTTTCGGAATCTTTTGGAGAGCCATTTTTACCACCCTTCCGCATACTAAATGAACAGCACAATGATCATATACGTTGATGATACCACTGTTAACAAGGCAATGGAAACACTTAAATGGTTCAGCTTCACCTTGTTGGATAAGAACGAACCTATCATTGTGCCGATAATCTGCCCAAGGATGCTGGCAGCTAACAAGATCGCGAAGTTGTCCATATCGGTATATTGGAAATAACCGAATACGGAAGGAATGGCGATTACGACAGAGTTCAACAAACAGACCCCGACGGCCACTCTGATGCTTATCCCTAAGTTGGAAAGGAGTGGAACCAATAGGATCGGACCGCCCGCCCCCGTTAAGGAGCAAATGGCAGCTGAAATCAGACCGATTATGAGAATGGAAGCTTTACTGTCCAATATTCTGGACTTGGTTATCCCATTCGGACCATTGTTGTTGCTGTTTTTATTTTTCACCAACAAAGAGATTCCTGACAACAAGACGAACAGGTAAAGCAGAAGTTTCGCTGTATCATCAGGAATTAGCACATTCAGCTTCACGCCGATAAGCGCGCCCGGGATACTGCCGATACTCAGGTATGTGGCCAACTTTACGTCCATATTGCCCGCTTTCCAGTAATAATAGGCGCCTATCAAACCTGCGACAGCGAAAGAAAAGAAGCTAAGCGCAAGGGAATCCCTTAAGGGTAATTGCAGAAATCCAACAAATATCAAAGGAAGAAGGAATCCTCCGATACTGGAGATTCCTAGTAAAATACCTACAAAAAAATTAGAAAACAAGATAAATGCAACTAAATATGTCAGCATGTTAACCCTCTATTCTGTTCAATATCATTTTTTCTTTCTATATGGGGATCAAGCGGCTAAATTCCTGCCCGCTTTGACATGCTTTCCATCGCCAACTTGCTTTCGTACATGATTTTTTCTTCGTCCATCGTTAATACTTCCCTGTCTTTCATGAGGACTTCCCCATTTACAATCATATCCGAAACGTCGGTACTGTTCACCGATTCCACCAGGCCATTAACCAGATTATGTGTAGGCTGAATGTGCGGCTGGTCGATATCGATGCCAATCAAATCCGCTTTTTTGCCCACTTCCAGCGTACCAAAACGGTCTTCCTGCAACATCGCTCTGGCGCCGCCCAATGTAGCCAGTTCCAGCAAATTCCCGGCTGGCATCACTTTTGGATCAAAAATCGGCGTGCCCCAATAAGCGCGCATCAGCGATTTGAACGTTTTGATTTCGTCAAAAATACTAAGGCCCGAGTGCGCGGCACCGTCTGTCCCGAGTCCGACACTGACTCCTTTTTGCAATAGGCTCGGGGTTTTGGGAATTCCTTTCCCGGCATTGCTTATCGGACAGTGGGCAACTTTCACGCCATGATTCTGGATGATATCCACTTCATTTTCCGAAAGCAGGATGCTGTGCGCGCTCAGGAAATTCGAATCCAGCACTTGTAAAGATTCAAGGAATTCAAAGGGCCGTTTCTGATAATTTTCCAGACAAAAGCTGATTTCATTCGGGTATTCATTCATATGTGTCTGTACACCGGTATTCCGTTCTTTGGCCTTTTCGAATACTTTCGTAATCAAGCTCGGTGTGCAGGAAATGATCGAACGGAGCGAAAACCAGACATTCAACCTTCCTTCTCCTGAACCATGGTATGCATCAAACAATTCGACATTCCGTTTAAGTGCCTCTTCTTCTGTTGCTTTCATGCTCTCGGGAATTTGGTTTCCTGTATTCATCGTCGAGCAGGTGATCGTGCCGCGCAGTCCTGACTGGATCGCTGATTCTGCCACTTGATGCATATATGTGCCTCCGGCATCGACAAAGGCGGTCGTTCCGCTTTTGATCATATCCAAGCAGCTCAGCTGTGCGCTTGTTTGTACATCTTGTTCTGTTAAGTTGCTTTCAAACGGGACCATGATCCGTGTCCAGATCATCGGGTATTCATCCGCGATTCGCCCTTTCAATAATTGCTGGCATGTATGCATATGCGAATCTACCAACCCAGGCATAAACAATTTTCCTTTGCCATCCATGGTTGATAACGACGAATAGTTTTCCCGAATGGCAGCGGCATCGTCCACCGCTAAAATGGTTTGATTTTTTATTACGATCGATTGGTTATCTTTTATATCAAAATCGGCTGTTAAGATGGAGCAGTCTTTGATAATCAAATCACTTTCGATTAATTGTTTCATTATATACAACCTTTAGTAAGTTTTTTAAATCGCATTAGTCAGTTTCAGAACGATCTGCGAGATTACGGCAGATCCTACATAGGTGCTGGTCATGACAACCAAAGCGACGACAATCATTTTCCAGCCTTGTTTTTTAAATTGATGAAGGCTTGCCCCTATCGAAATTCCGGCCAATACTCCGACAATTGTAAGAGGCGCCTTGAATTCGATCTGGCCGGTCGCACCCGCGACTACATCCCCTACAGGCGAGATGGGTGATGCAAATAATAAACCAAGCAAGGAACAATAAAGGATAATCGGCAGTTTCAACGGAATCACCTTTGATACCAATACAGCGACAAATGCAATTCCCGCTAAAATCAACACGCCATTCAAGGAATCAAAAATGGATACACCGTAACCTACTAGATTGGAAGTGATAATCGCAATGGCGACAAGGGCTAATATAACAATCCATTCGTTAAGCTTCATACTATTTTCTCCTTTTCTTTGTCCGAAATGGTAGTCTTCGCTTTTTTCCGTTGAGCGATTTTGGGTTCAAGCACACTGTATAATTTGTTGGCAAGCGGCAGGGCGATGAATAGTGCAGCATAAATGCCGGTCAATCCTGTCAGCATGTCACTGGCACCGCCAAGCATCAGGATATCGTCCGAATATGCCGGGTACATGGACGCCAAACTGGCAGTGGCAGAAGCCATCATGATTCCAGCACCTACCCCTGAGGCCATCCCAAGTGCGTAAGGATGGAACAAACCGGTCGATGCTACCAGTGTCGCCAGGATGCCGATATAAACCGTTCCAATCAATCCGCCAATAATATAGACAGATAACGTTCCTCTCATTTCCGGAGAAGAAGGACCATACAAGTTGCTGATCAACCCAAGATTCGTTTCCCTGTCAATCGAGTGTGCGGCGCCGATCGCTTCCCTTTTCAACCCGAGAAAAAGAGCCAGTGGCAAAGCGATGAACACGGTGGCGACGTTGCCCAGCTCCTGGAGCAGTAAAGCTGGTCCAACCTCGATAAGCTTCGGAATATTGCCTCCGCCCAATATTCCGAGCTTTACGATGAACGGAGCGATGGCCACTAACACCAACGGAGAAGCTGCCTTAACCTCTTCTTTCTTAAAAAATCCTAAGACATCAGGACCCAGGATGGCACCGATGATGATTCCATAAAAAATCGGAAAAATATAGACCATGCCAGGGCCTAGCGGTATTTGAAAGGAACCAATCGAATCCGCAATCAGCAAAATCAGAAATGCCACTATGTAAATCTTGTATTCTTTCTTAAACCTTTCTGAGATGGAACTGTATTTTTTCATCAAACCCCTCCATTTTGATTATGACTGCAACTTGTCTGATAAGTTGAATTTATAATTAGTATCTTACCATTAACTTATCTGATAAGTAAATAACTTATTTTTGGGATTTATGAAATTTTATAATTAATTCTACCATCTAAGAGGTATTTTATGTCATATTTCCTAACAAATTATTATTTTTTTGATGAAATGTTCGTTTTATTTAATGCAAAAAAACAAGAGGGGGCTGAACCTGACAGATTCATTTTTTGGAGAGAAAACATACTAAATAGGAGTACAATTCACACAGCGTTTTGTATTCCAATAGTTTTATGCTATTAAGATCTATAAGGAGCGTTATACGAAATGTTATTTAAAATATCCTTCGCAAAAAATGTAAAAATAATTTGACATTTTTATTGGTTTCTTTATACTTATAAATGTAAAATAGTTTTTACATTTCGGGGTGGTAAAGGTGAATAAAAATTATTGAAGAATAATATGAAGAAATTCAGAAAATCTTTGAATATGACACAAGATGAATTATCTAAACAATGTAATGTTACACGCCAAACAATTAATGCTATTGAAAATAATAAATATGACCCCACACTATCGTTGGCATTTAATTTAGCACGTAATCTCCGTACAACAGTTGATGAGTTATTTATTTTTGAGGATAAGGAACGATAATAAAAACAGAAGGATGTAATTATATGAAAGATAGAATTGTTATCTATGTAATATGTACCGTTGCTTTAATTGCCATTTCTTGTTTTGGACTGTATAAATGGTTCATTGATGGTGAATTAAGACTTGATACCATTATTTTCTTTTCCTTTATTCTTGCATATCTGTTTAATTATATAGCTAATGGCAAAATGGATATTCAAGACCAAGATGAAAGAGAAGTTTATCTATCTAAAAGGGCATCTGGATTAAGTTATCTTATCTTAGTTATCTGCTTAGGGATAATATTATTTGTAACTGAAGGTACTGGAGTGCTTGTAGATTTGAAAAATATCCCTTTGGTTATCTGCTTTTCACTAAGTTTAGTCATTTATCCGATGGTGAGAGCAATCATATTTTTAAATCAACAATAAGATAAATTCAACCAAATAAGTTAACTGCATCTGTGCTGCTCGCTGAATAGCCAACGGCTTTTATTGAATAAGGGAAATAAACATGGGTCGAATTGTATTTCAAAAAGTAAATAAAGTACAACACCTTTCTAATATGGAAAAAGACCGCCAGCACGGGCGATCCTTTAAAATGTACTCAGCTTTTATTCTCTAACGCTCCCCGCCTTGTTCTGGCGACTCTTGGTTAATCTCTAATTTCTTCATTTCAAGTTCAAGCCTTTTTTCTTCCAGCTCTAATTCTTTCTTTTTCAAATCATTATCTGATTTCTTTACATATCCATAATATATTAGGGAAAAACCAACAATAATTGTTATGTAAAAAAATAAATCCAAACGGATAACCCCCATTCAAAAGTTAGTCAAATAGCTCATCGTCACTGTATGCACGTGACCAATGATATGGTTGTACTTCTTCCAATGTTTTAAAAACCAGCGAGTCCTCCCCATCATCGGAAGATATGGCCACCTTAACGTCTCTCCCCCAGTAGAACAGTCTTTCTTGACAAACCCCACAAGGCGTCAATACTTTAAATGGCATCTTTTCATCATCTCTTACCACACAAATAGAATGAGTGATGTTCACCTTAATTTTATGGGCCTCCAAAATCGCACCGGTTTCGATGCATAACTCTGTCGAAGCGTTAATCACTTCCGGCGCAACACTCGTCAATATCCTGCCATCACTTGTGTACATTGCCGCTGCCCCTCCCCATCCAGAAGGGTATCTTTCTTCAATAAGAGCTGTTGCTGCTTCAAATAACTTTTGTTCCATATCCACTTCTAATACCTCACATTCCATGATTCTGATCGTATTCCCGTAGTAAAGATAAGTTCCCCCTACCTAGTTAACAGAATTTTCTTTTCTATTTAATCATACGATTCAGGATAAGAAAAGTTTCCGTGAATATAAGTGGATATACTGTCCATATGTATGCAAGAAAAGGGATCAGACCTTCTGCATGGACATTTGCCCACAGCAAGAATCTGACCCCTACTTCATTTCAACTAATTTGTCACCACGCAAACTCTTTCCATAGATTCCAGGGAAAGGTGTTTGGCGGCAAGGACGATGTCTTCATTTGTTCTTTTTTTGTCGGATGATCGAACGCAAGTGATTGCGACCATAAGGCGATTTGCTGGCCTGGTTGATTAACCTCCTGCCCATACTTTTGATCTCCATAAAGCGGACGATTTCGCGAAGAAAGCTGAACACGAATTTGGTGTGGTCTGCCTGTGTGAAGTTTGATCCAAAGGAGGGACAATCCTTTCTTTTTACCGATCACTTCATATTCCAATACTGCTTTTTTGGCATTTTCATTGTTACTGGAAGCAGTGTGTACTTTGTTTTTTCGGGGATTTTTTACCAAGTAATCCTCCAGCACTTCATGATTTTCAGGCATTGTTCCCCGTACTACTGCCAAATAATTTTTATCAATCGATTTTCGGCGCATCATAATGGATAAACGCGAGGCCGCTTTTGACGTCTTAGCAAAAACCATTGTACCACCAACAGGTCTATCCAACCGGTGGACGAGTGCTAGATAAACATTGCCAGGCTTCTGGTACCGATACTTTATATCCTCTTTTAATATCGATAGTAAATCTTTATCTTTCGTTTTATCTTCTTGTACAGGAACATTTACTGGCTTTTCAATGCAGAGTAGATGATTGTCTTCGTAAAGTATTGGTATATCCATTATTTATTAACTCCTTATTACTTCTCTAAAAGAGAATGGTAACATAATCGCCCGCCCGCTGTTAAGGCAGGTGGTAACAGGAGTCTTGAAGAAATATATGGATAATAGTTTAAAAACCCCGAGAAATTATTGGATCAGACCCCGAAAAGTAAATGTGATTTTTAGGGCGGGATTTTGTTTCCGGCATTCTTTCTCTTCCTTATAAACAGTTAGTTCGATTCGATTTCCAGACGAATTTATAAGTGATTAGTCTTTACAACTCTTTTAACTTGTTAATGAATAATATGGCTGCACTGTGCAAGAAAAAATCAGTTCTAACACTAGTAAAATGAAAAAGAAAAGGCATTGCTACACTTAGCAATACCATGTACGGATCTGTAAATTTATCGAACCAATTTGTAGTCACTTGTTATGATACTTGTTCGAAATGTTAATTATAAACCTACTTGGTCTACAGCATAAGTTGCGACATCATTACTGAATCCTTCATACGTTAACTGTTCTATTAAACCACTTCTTGAAAATGCAGTGTAATCAAGATAGTCTTGGGCCATCTTTACCGCTTGTTCTTTCCAATCTACTTCGATTTTGTCCACTGCATAAGTAGCATCACTATTATCGAAACCTTCATATTCTAACTGCTCTATTAATCCACTTTTTGAAAATGCAGTATAATCAAGGTAATCTTCAGCCATTTTTACTGCTTGTTGTTGTGACATTGTTTCTGCCTCTGCCTTGGCTTTTGCTTCTTCTTCCGCCTTGGCTTTTGCTTCTTCCTCTGCCTTGGCTTTTGCTTCTTCTTCCGCCTTGGCTTTTGCTTCTTCTTCCGCCTTGGCTTTCTCTTCTTCTTCCGCCTTGGCTTTCTCTTCTTCTTCTGCCTTGGCTTTCTCTTCTTCTTCCGCCTTGGCTTTCTCTTCTTCTTCCGCCTTGGCTTTCTCTTCTTCTTCCGCCTTGGCTTTCTCTTCTTCTTCCGCCTTGGCTTTCTCTTCTTCTTCTGCCTTAGCTTTTTCTTCTTCTTCTGCCTTAGCTTTTTCCGTTTCTTCCTCTTGCTCTACTTGTTCACTATCAACAGCACTCTCGGTTGCGGGAGGAGTAGTTACTCCAAATAAAATGAAAAATACTACGGTCGAAATCCCAAAAACCATCGCTGCATATTTCCTGTTTCTTTTGGCTGCCGGAAACCACCTTAAAACTATACTGGGTTTTATCAAGCCGATCACAAATGCTAAAATAGATATAAGAACTAATATTAAAAATAAAGAATCCATCTCTTTTTCCCTTTCTTAAGGTGATTACTTACAAAATCATTTGATGTTGGTCAGGGTACGAAAAAACATGTTATTTGGCATCTTACTTCTCAGAAGCCGTTAAATTCCGTTATATCTTTCCACCTCCTATAAAAAGTTTATCTTCTCGTCAGTCTATATTCACTTTCACCAAAATATAGTTACAAACAACCCATCTATTGATTTATAATTTGACAGTTTTCACCTGAATTTTACAAAAAACAATATTAATTTTAACACAAGAAGCAATAATAAAGTAAAAAAATTAGAACAATTGAACTATTTTCTATTACTGAACAGCTCTTTTTTATCCACTTCTTTCTAACCCTATGCTAGAGTAATCCGATATATACCAAATAATACCTTTTCCCCGGGTTAAATTTAATACTTCTCCATGTTACTTTCTTTTCTCCAAAAATCCATCCACGCTGTTACTCACTTTTTGCATTGTATTTCGCTACAAGCTGGTTTTTTTGCTTTATAAAATTCTATTTCAAACCAAAAAGGACCACTTTATAAAAAGTGGCCCCCGAGTATTACCGATTATTTGTCATTCTTCCATACTAACTCCGCTACCGTTTCCACATGCACCGTCTGCGGAAACATATCAACCGGCTGAATCCCTTTAACTTCATACCCGTTCTCGACCAAATAGTTCATATCGCGAACCTGTGTCTCCGGATTACAGGACACATAAACGACCCGCTTCGGCTTAAGCTTCACCACACTAGACAAGAACGCTTTATCACTCCCGCTTCGTGGCGGATCCATGATTACTACATCCGCTTTCTCGCCGCGTGCTGCCATTTCGACCATGAATTCTCCGGCATCACCTTGATAGAAACGGGCATTATTCACGCCGTTGCGTTTGGAATTGCGGATTGCATCCCGTACAGCGTCCTTATTCTGTTCCACCCCGATGACCTTGCCTGCATTCTTGCTTGCAATCAGGCCAATCGTACCGATCCCGCAATATGCATCAATAACGGTTTCCTTTCCGGTCAGCTCGGCCATTTCGATGGCTTTTGCGTATAACTTTTCCGTTTGGACCGGGTTGATCTGGTAGAAGGATTTAGCGGAAATATCGAATTTCAGTCCACAAAGTGTGTCTGTTATCGTCCCTTTGCCGAACAACACTTTTTCCTGATCGCCCAATACCATGCTTGTATCGCGGTTGTTCACGTTCATCAGGATGGTCGTAATCTCCGGGTGGGCCTTCCTGAGCGCTTTGACGAAATTATTCTTGCCCTTAAATACAGATGAAGCTACAACAAGCACGACCATGATCTCCCCGCTGACTTTGCCGACCTTTACCAGCACGTGACGCAGAAAGCCTTGTCCTGTATCCTCATTGTATGGCTGCATCTTAAAGGACTTCATCATGTCCTTAATGGTTTGCCAGATCTCGTCCGCTTTCGGGTCGTGAATGAGACACCGATCCATGGAGATTAGCTGATGACTATTCTGGGCGTAAAGCCCGCCAATGATCTGCCTTTCATTATTCAGGCCAAATGTCGTATGGCTCTTGTTCCGGTAGTCATATGGACGGTCCATCGTTAAAATGGGTTCCGGCTTGCCGAACGGTTTCATCAATTTATCGATCGTTTCCTGTTTGAAACGTTTTTGCGCCTGATCGTTCATATGCATCAGCTGGCATCCTCCGCATTCATAAAAATACGAGCATGCTGGCTTGATCCGGTTTTCAGACGGGGTGATGACTCGCTTCAGTTCTGCGTTAGCATATCTCCCGCTTGGGGACACAGATATCTCAGCCGTTTCGCCTGGCAGCAGATGCTCTATCTCCAACTGTTTTCCTTCCCACTGGACAATGCCCTTCCCCTCACTGGTCAGGCCGTTACAGGTTACCTTGACCGTGACAGATTTCTTGTTGTTCCGGCGCTTGTTTGATGACAACTGCTTACCTTGGGGTTTTTCGCCCTTACGCTTCGTTGCAGTCAATTGCTTTTTCCCGTATGGTTTATTTGATTTATTGCGTTTTGTTGCCGACTTTTTATATCCGCTGTTCTTACGTTTATTCATAGGCACTTCCTATCCTTATCTTCTTTGACAACCCATTATATAATACCCAAAGACAGTAGTAAAACGCACGAGGAGAAAAAGACTGCCACCAAATGTTGGATGGACAGTCCTTCTTTTCTATTGCTTATTGAACTAGATCGATAACAATAGGGTCAAGTTCAATTTCGGTATGACCTTTTCCATAATTAAGACTGGCAATTTGAGTTGGCTGAATGATCAGTTTACTGGCTCCTTCTTTAATGGTGCCGAAGTCGCTTGTTCCGTTGTATGTTTTGAAATCGTTACTTGTCTGTCCGCCACCACTCGTTCCACTCATATACACATTACCGATGTCATCTTTTACAGTGAAGACAGGTGTCACACTTTCCCACTTTTGCAGAAGTTCATCTGTGACAGCTTGTTCATAGCTGATAACAGTTGATACATCAGTAAACTCAATAGATTGAAGTGTAAAACTTACATTCTCATTCTTTACCGTTTTATTTAATAATTTTATATCGCCTTCTAAACGACTGAGCGAGAAATCAAATGACCAATCCCCTTCCAATGACAGCTCATCCGAAGTGCTGGTAAATAGTTCAGGATTCCAAGTGATATCTACCTTTTCAGGATATTCTTCCTCTTTGAAATGTGGAGTGATAGATGCCAATCCTACGTACCGATTGTCACTGATTTTTGTAATCTTTTCACTGCCTCCACTTCCAGATGCCCCAACGACGTCAAACCAATTCTTCGCATAGATATCAAGTGGTTGCTTCATTTCTTGTTCTGTTTCGATTGCAAATGAAATCGTAATATTCGTTCCGTCATATACCGCATCGTCTATCATGACAGTGGTTCCATTGCTGGTCTGTGAAAGGCCGATGTCAGTTGAAAAGGTTTCAAAGTTTTTGTAGTCATCATTAAAAAAACGGATGACATTGTCCATAAATGGAATTTGTGATGAAAGAGATGGAAAGGCAAAAGCGGCTGAAGTAGTTGTTAATGCTAAAATCATCACTGCCACTATCAACGGCTTCATATAACTTCTTTTTCGCTGCTCTGCTTTCGCTTTTTTCACACCCAATTTGGACCTTTCATGTAATTCTTTTGGAATCTCTATTTTTTGCATCTCTTCATTAATTTTGTTGTTCACAAACATCACCCTCCCTTACCTGTTTACGAAGCTTTTTCAATGAACGATAAAGGACCGATTTTGCCGTACCGAGTGGTATTTCCAATAGCTCGGAAATTTCTTTGAATGTAAAATCATGATAAAACCGCAGCAAAACAATACTTTTTTCGTCCTCTTCCAAGGTTTCCAGCAAGTCTTGTATGGATATAGATAGAGGAATATTTTCATCATCCGTTCCTAAATACTCCTCATATTCCGGTTTTAAATGGACGACTTTTTTATTTTTCCTGACTACATTCGTTGCACAATTCATCGTAATTTTCATTAACCACGTTTTAAAATACGCTGGCTCTCTCAATGTATCGATTTTTTTGTATGATTGATAGGCTACGTCTTGAACGACATCTAAAGCATCGTCTTTATTTTTCACATATACAAATGCCATTCGATAAATGTCTTGTTCAAATTGCTGGAAAAGTTTCAGAAAGGCTTTGTCATTTCCTCTTTGAGCTTTTTTTACTAATTTAATGATTGGAATTCACCCCTTCTTTTTTTACCTTACACTTATTAGACAATCCAAAGTCAAATTCGGCTTGAATTTTTTCATAAAAAAAATCGTCCGGGATCCGGACGATTACATGTTTTTCTATTCGATGTTAACTATGGACTTTCTCACGGGGGGCAAACCATCCTATTAAAGCAATAGCAACGAGAACGCCATAGAATGTGAGGGTCCAAACGGTGCTGTGAGGGAAATGGTGGTCGAGTATCCCAATATCCTTATGGGCAAGGGTGATGACCGCCAGCTTCACTCCTACCCAAGCTACGATCGTGTAGGCTGTTGTTTCTAAGCTCGGGCGCTTTTCAAGCAAATGTATAAACCAGCTTGCAGCATATTTAATCAAAACAAGGCCAGCAATACTGCCTAGTAAAATGATAATGAATTTCCCGCCATCCATTCCGCCAAAATTTCCTAGTGGAGAATTTGGAAGAGCAAGGGCAAGAGCGACAGCAGCGAGAATAGAATCAATCGCAAAAGCAAGGTCGGCTATAGCAATCTTACCTGTGGTCGGCCAAAACCCTTTGCCAGCAGCTTTTGCTTCCTCTTCCTTGTGCACGTTCTCGTTTTCCTTTCCGAAACGCGCCTCTACCACATGTCTTATACCCAAATAGAGAAGGTATGCAGCACCGATAGCCTGTATCTGCCAAACATTTGCAATGAAAGAAATAGCAAAAAGAGCCACGAATCGTAAACCAAAGGCCATCAATATTCCATATCTGATCGCTTTTTCCTTTTCTTCTTCTGGTAAGTGCTTGGCGATAACAGCCATAACAAGCGCATTATCGGCCGATAATAAACCTTCCAGACCAATCAAAATTAATAACGTCCATCCGTATTCCAACCATATTGACTCCAAAACAATACCTCTTTCTAAGGGTAACTAGTAATTATTCATCATCCAAGTGAACTCACAGGAAAAGGTACACCTCGGTTTCAGAATTTTACTAGTCTACTTTCGAATATATTTTTTTGTTAACTATATTGTTACACTTGATGATAAAATTTTCAATTCTCATTACTCGGTGCTTTATTTTGCAATTTTCCAATAACCCGCTTACTGTTCTCTTATGATGTCCGGACATCTCGTAATGAAGTCTTTAATTATCTGGCCAAAACATTAACAAGAGGGCAATTCTTTTGTTTCAGAATTGCCCCCGTTAGCGGAAGACTCGATATTGAGACATTTTGAACTTGAATGTACCTGTTCCCCCCCTTCGCTTAATGTGAAACTTTTTCAAAGGAAAACCTTCATCGAGTAGACTCAATATCATGAACAAGTTCAGGCAAATCATCCTGAAATAAATGTCCATAATTCTCAAAGACCCTAGTCTTCGCATGTGGTAGCTTATACGCGTAGTACTCGAAATGACTAAAAGGAACAACTTCATCATTACGGCTTTGATAAAGATAGATTTGGGAGATTTGTGGAACTCTTAAAGCAAAATCATTCGAGAGTTCAAATTCTTGGTTTAACCACTCTTTATCCAGGCCCCAGTATGGCGATCCCATCACAAATAAGCCAGAGATAGATAAGTCACAAGCTTCTTCCGAAAGATATTTTAAAAGGACTGAGCCACCCAGTGAATGACCAATCAGAACAACGTTACCCTTCAACTCAGAAAGTTTCTTCTTTAGTATAGCCTTCCAAGCAGCATAACTCGGGTTTTCAGGATTTGGCATGGCTGGAGAGGAAAAATGGTAATCCTTACTTAATGAATTTTGTAAATAGGCAATTAGATGACTACTTCCTCGCTTTCCTTTCTGAGGACCTGCACTGTGAATAAACAATACTTGCTTCTTCAATTAATAACCTCCTTTTGAGTGAGAGTTCTATTATGAAATGGGAAATTGAAAGTTGATTAACAAATTTAGCTTTTGCCTCTTTTATAAGAATTCCTTCAAACCATGAGGAATTGGCACATAACGTTTTCGCCACAATCTGCTTCCCTATATCTTCTCCTGGTGACCACGGGCAGTTATACAACGTACTCACTTTCATCAAGTACTTTCACAATTTGGTCTGTTTCAATTTTTACTTCATTAAAGGGTTTTCATAAAATCTCACTTACTTATTTGTTACCGAGTTGTTCCGCCAAACCGATTAGAATTCCTTCAGTTCCACGAATGTAGCAGAGCCGATACGAGTCCTCGAACTGAACCACTTCACCAACAAGCTGAGCACCATACTTAGTGAGCCTGGATACCATTTCGTCAATGTCTTCAACGGTGAACATGACGCGTTGATAACCGAGGGCGTTTACAGGAGCATTCCGGTGATCTGATATAGTAGGTGGGGTGAAAAATCGCGAAAGTTCAATTCGGCTGTGTCCATCTGGGGTAACCATCATAGCAATCTCCACGCACTGAGAAACCAATCCGGTTACGCGACCAGCCCATTCACCTTTGACAGTGGCTCGCCCTTCGAGTTTCAAGCCAATCTCCTCAAAGAAAGCGATTGCGTTATCAAGGGAGTCTACTACAATCCCGAGATTGTCCATTCTTAGTAATTTGTTATTCGCCATAGTTATATCTCCTTATGTGCAAAATTATTAATCTGAGTTATCTTCATGAAGTATTCTATTGAAAAGTTACAAATTCCTTTCAAACAGAAAGCAACTTGATGTTTCAGAATAGCCCCGGTTAGTTGAAGACTCAAAAACTGGATGTCTTCTATTTCTTGTGCATCACATATAGAGATCCAATGTATTTAACATTATTTCTCTCGTAAAATGGAATTAGATTTTTAGGCATTAGTTGGTTTGCGGTATTTATATCTCTCCACTTAATTTCATCATCTTCTACGACTTCGCTTTGTAAGTAATGAACAGAGCATGATTGGCCCTTTTTTCCAAGAATGCTTCAACTACAGCAACTGTGTTTTCAGTTTTAATTGTTAAATTTGTTTCTTCCTTACTTTCTCGCATTGCTGCTTGTTCAATGTATCACTTTTTTTACAAATTCTGACTATGACAATTATAAGGGTGAAACAAAACGCTTACTGAAGGATTTTGTATATTTTTGGATAAAAAACCCAATTTAAATTTTATAGATGTATAATAAATATACATTTTATAAAGATTAGAGGGACTAGAGAGGATATATGAACAGTATTTGAAAGCTCTTAAAAAGTGTCCAATACTTATAATATTATGTAAGAAACACAATAATTTCAATAAGAAGGTGCTCTTATGAAGAACCCAAAAAATTCATTTACTTTTTTAGATCCGGAATGGGTCCAGTTAATGGGAGAAGCAAAGAAACTTGGGCTGACCGTATCGGATATTCGCTCGTATTTTGACTATCATAAAAATGAATCAGCAAAAGGTGAATTAAAATAATTACATATTATAAAGTATGAGTACAGATCAGACATAATTGAAAGCTTATTGGCTTTCTTTTTTTAAGCCAGATTAAATAAGTACCAGCGTTTTTCAGTATTCATTTATGTTTCATTTCAGCGGTAATCCAATAGACCAAGTAGTTTCACTTGGACATACATCTAGCAAGAAATAAGTAAATCCAATAAGGTAAATAGATACCCGTTCTTTTAAAACTACAATAAGTCCAAAATAACAATGTGTTGAAGAAATTATAAAAATCTTAGATTACTACACCTTAAAAGCTTCCTTTTTATACTTTCGATTTTTACATATAAAAGATGCAGTAATAGCTTGTCTATTATTTTTTTGCTTTTCGTATTTTTCAATTTTCACTTCACAAAGGATGGTATCTCTCGTGAATACAGGACGTAAAAACTCAAAACTCATCGTACAAGCCAATACCTTATGATCTCGATTTCCTCCTTGTTGGCAGAGTAGTATGCTTTAAAGCCCAATAATCGCCTCAGCAACACCTCTTCAGTTTATCTTTTCCTGACGAGACATCGAAAACTTTAGATAGGTATTTCCTACCGTTCTGAGAAAAAACTCAAATATTCCTTGACGGGAATATTCCTTATAAGGAATAATTAATTCAACACCAGGGAGCGACATAGATTAAAGTGAAAAAACTAGGAGGTGATCCATAATGTAACACCATACACTATGTATGAAAAATAAAAATATGTTAGGAGAAATCTCATCATGAACGTACAAACATTTAGTGCACTGGCAGAACCCAACCGTCTTGCTATAGTCGACCTTCTACTTGACGAACCTCTTCCAGTAGGGGAGATTGCGGGGAAGTTAAACCTAAACCAGCCCCAAACTTCAAAACACCTTCGCGTTTTGAGCGAAGCTGGTCTTGTTGAGGTTCAGCCGCTAGCTAATCGTCGGATATATAAGCTAAGACCAGAACCACTTCAAGAGATGGATAAGTGGCTTGACTCCTACCGTTAATGTGGGAATCGCGGATGGATTGGTTGGAAGGTTATCTCAATGGTTACAAAGGAAAAAACATTGAATTGTTGATTAGGCAACGAAAACACAAAAAAATCTCGCAGGGTCCCCCCTATAACATAAATGGAGAGACTCACAAGTAAAAATATCAAGTTTTGAGACACAATAGTCATCCTTTCCCTAAGAGTATAGTAACTTTGACGATGATGAAGATAATGACTTTGCTGTACAGGTAAAGAACTAAATGGAAAGTTTTTTCATTTCGAAGGAGGGATTAAAATGTCTTTCAATCAATTAAAATCCAGAGTAGAGAACAATCAGGTTCTAGTACTGGAGCGCAACTTCGATGAACCGCGCAATCTCGTGTTTAAAATGTTTAAAGAACCTGAGCATATCAAGCATTGGTGGGGGCCAAATGGCTGGGAACTTCCAGTTTGCGATATTGATTTTCGACCGGGCGGCACTTGGCATTTCTGTATGAAGTGTATGGATCAGGGTCAAGGAGAATATTATGGGATGGAGTCTTGGGGAAAAGTCGTTTACAAGGATATTATTGAACCAGAGATTATTACTTATACTTTTTTTTTTCTCGGACGCTGATGGTAATATTGACGAAACGATGCCTTCATCCGAGATCACTTTGGAATTCATCGATATGGATGGAAAGACGAGGCTAATTAACCGTACAGAGTATGAGTCTGCGGAAGCCCTCAATAAAGTTATGGATATGGGCATGCTGCAGGGCATCACAGAAACTTGGAACCGCCTGGAAGAGCGTCTTAAAGAAGTTAAATAACTAATATTAAATCAGCAAGGTATCAGTCATAATGAAAAGGAGGAATACCAATCACTAATCAAAAAATTGTCCCCCATCTGTGGTTTAATCAGGAAGCCAAAGAAGCAGCACAATATTATACATCTATTTTCCCTGATTCAAAAGTCACCAATATCACAACAATTCGTAACACGCCATCTGGAGATAGTGACGTCGTATCTTTTCACATTGCAGGATATTCATTCATGGCCATAAATGGAGGTCCACATTTCCAGTTTAATCCTTCTATATCTTTTTTTATCAATTTTGACAGTTCTACAGATGAGAACGCAAGGGAAAATTTAGATCTGGTCTGGGAAGAGCTGTCCCAAGGCGGTACACCACTTATGCCACTTCAAGAATATCCGTTCAGTAAACGCTACGGATGGCTCAAGGATAAGTATGGCCTGACATGGCAGCTGATGCTCACGAACCCGGATGATGAAGAACGACCATTTATCGTACCTTCATTGATGTATGTTCAAGATGTGGCTAGGAAGGCA
This sequence comes from Sediminibacillus massiliensis, assembly GCF_900156915.1. Classification (GTDB taxonomy): domain Bacteria; phylum Bacillota; class Bacilli; order Bacillales; family Amphibacillaceae; genus Sediminibacillus_A; species Sediminibacillus_A massiliensis. The sequence continues at coordinate 1,261,431 of NZ_LT732535.1, forward strand.
GAAGAAGCCAGTGACTTTTATCTTTCTGTCTTCAGTGAGTCAAGCCGAGGGAATATCGTTCGTTATCCAGCAGGCATTGAACAAGATAAAGAAGGGACTTTGATGTTTACAGATTTTATGCTTAAAAAGCAATGGTTTGCTGCTATGGATAGTGCTCAGTCACATAACTTCAAATTTAATGAAGCTATTTCACTATTAGTTCGATGCAAAAATCAAGAAGAGATTGATTACTACTGGGAAATGCTATCCTCAGATCCAAAAGCAGAACAATGTGGCTGGTTAAGAGATAGGTATGGAGTCTCCTGGCAAATCTGGCTGGAGGTTATGGGAGAAATGATGGCAAATGGGACAACAGAACAATTGAACCGATTAACAAAAAAATTTCTCCAAATGAAAAAGTTCAACATAGAAAAATTAATAGAAGCATATCAAGGTAAGTAATAATTATCTTGCTCTCAATTGATTATAAACTGGTTAGCGCCAGCTTTTTTATTTTACAATTTCAATCAAATACGATATTAAGAATCACCAATAGCCCCCGTTTATGTAAGACTCGATTTCAAGATATTTAAGCGAATATTTAAGCACCTTCGTCTTTATTTTCAGTACACATTGATTAATCACTCTTGAAAATACACTGAAAACGTTCAACTCCCGTATACTTTTCTCCAATACTTGTTATGTTAAAGCCATCATTCTTATAGAAATTCACAGCCTCACCATCAGTTTCAGCCAATGAAGGCTTTTCGCAATCGTAGTTTTTCCACTTCCCGCATTGCCTCACAAAATAATTAGCTTAGATTCCATAAACTCCCCTACCCATCGTTTGTTTTTTCTTTATTACTATTAAAACTTCAAACTAATAATCAATCTTTCCTTATTGAACGTAACTTCTCCGTTAGTTAAAAAGCGATTGTCTATATTGAACAATCGCCCCCAATTCAGGAAGACTCGAAATCAAGATATTATTTCAAAAGCTACGTAATTAATGGCACAACATTAATTATAGGTTCCTCATATGGATGGATACTTTTTATTAAATTTCTAATCTCCTCTATTCTCTTGTAAGACGCCTTGAACTCCATTTTGCACTCAGATCCAAATGCTATTGTATTTTTTTCACCTAAATATGGTGTTGAAGCTTCTAGGGGCCTCCAATATCCTTTGGTCTCAGTATAAGAAACTACATGATCATACTCTCCAACAGTTAATACTTTCTTTTTGTTCAAATGATTACGTAAAGGTACAATGTATTCTTCTGGTAATAACACTTCAAACTTCACATAACTGAAATTCATTAAAATATCCTTTCCTCTTTAATAGTAGCCCCCGATACAGAAATACTTGAGTTCAAGGTATCATCGTGTAATCTAAATTACTTAACTCAACCAGTGTATTGGCTTATCTAGATACTCTGGTATTTTAGTCTGCGCATCTCCCTTAGCAGAATTGATTTGCGACTGAGTTAAAAACAGTGCTTCATTTAAATTAGCTCCTCTCAAATTTGCATCTCTAAGGTCAGCTCCAATGAAATCAACCTTTCTTAAGTCACTATGTTTTAAATTAGCAGCAATCATAAGCTTTCCTCTAAGATCCTCTCCGCGTAGGTCCTTACCATCTAAGTTGGCTCCTATATAATCTGCAACCTTTATCTTCCTTGTATTATGCAGGAAATCTGCTCGGTATAATTTACTAGTCTCTACTAAATGTTCATTTACAAGTTTTCTATGTGCTGTAACGTCAAGGTCTAATATCTCTTCAGGGGCTTTTGAAGTTAATTGAGCTGTTTTATTATATATTTCTAGCAGGTTAGATCGAATTGGAACAGCTTCACTTGTGTTTAGGGCTTGTTTAAGATACCAAAGCATCTCATGTAATTGTTGGACAATAGGAAAAACCGAAAACATTTGTTCGGCACACTCATTATTTTCTCGCCAACTTCTACCTTCATATAGAAATTGCGAAACATGCTGCCCGGCACCGAAACATTCATAGGTTATACACCCATTAAATCCTCTATCTTTCAATGTATCATGTATAGAACATAAGTGATTCGAGCATAAGTTTTTGCAAGGTTCTCCTCCCTTTTTATCAAAAGGAAAGTCTGCTGATTTAGCAAAAGGCAATGCTACACAGCACAACCCAAAGCATTGTGTACAATTTGACTTTAATTCTTCAATCATTAATAAACACTTCCATTACTAAAAATCCCCCTAACTATTAGCCTTTCATGATGACTCAAATTCGAGATACTTTGAAGTGTACGTAAACTAGCATAACCGGTAAACTTCATTTGTTAAAGGAATGCTGCCCAGTTTGTTTTCACTAGAACTAGTACTAAGTAAAATCCATCAGAAATCGATTTTCTCTGTTTTTAAGTTGAAGACGAATTAGAATTGGAAATCCCCATCCTTCATTAGCTGGACTTCAGTTCCACCTTCTTTAATGCCCACTACTTTCATATCTTCGGTACCAAAGGTCACATTGACTGACAAAAGTGAAGTATTCAAACCCGCTGCCTTCAACTCTTCCCCAGATTGGTCAATGCCATTTTGAATATTGGAAGGAGATGCATTTCCGATTCCAATATGACAGGACGTATTTTCATCAAACAAGGTATTGTAAAAAAGAGTATCTGTCCGAGCAAGAGGAGATTTATTTGAGACCAAGGCAATTTCACCTAGATAATGCGAACCTTCGTCTGTTTCGATGAGATTTTTTAACAATTCCTGTCCCTTTGCGGCATAATAGTCGGTGATCCGTCCATCTTTAAAAATTAGATAAAATTCATCGATTATGCTTCCCTCATAGATAAGAGGTTTAGTACCTACCAGTTTGCCATTCACTTTATTTTTATGTGGAGCAGTAAATATTTCTTCCGTAGGAATGTTCGGAAAGAAAGGTATTCCATTTTTATCTATGACACCCCCGCCGATATAGAGGTGATTTTTCGGTAGACCAACTAATAAGTCAGTTCCACGGCTATTTGTAAAATGCAGGGATTCAAATTGGCTCTCGTTTAGGATTTTTTTTCGAGACTCGAAGGCTCTATTGTGACTCTCCCAAGCTTTTATAGGATTTTTCCCATCCGCCCGAGATCCTTTTAAAATTAATTTCCATAATGATCGTAAAGCTTCTTCCTTACTTAGGTTTGGAAATACTTTAGTTGCCCATGCAACGTTTGGGACAGCTAGAAGACACCAGCGCACCTGATGGGATCTAATTTTCGCATAGTAATCCCTCAATTTGGTACGAGATGCTTTTTGGAAACGATTTATCCTTTCTGTAGAAACCTCCTTAAAGACATCTAAGTTTTCAGAAATAATATGGATGTAAGCAGCACCTGTATCGTCCCACTCCTTAAAACGGGCCGCCTGCCAATCAGGAAAGTGATCGATGACGCTATCTGCTGCATTTAGGTAGAATTCTTTGGTAGACTGTTCATCTGTCCAATCTATAAATACATTTGAAGCTCCTGCCTCGTAGGCTACCGTTTGGATTAGACGGGCAAACGTAGCATTTTGTATATCACTATGAATAATCAATAGTTGATTTTTTTGAAGATTCACACCAGCTCGTACAGCAAGTTTTGCATACTTTTCTAGCTGTGCTTCACTTATAAATTCATATATTCCTTTAATCATTTAAATCTCCCCTGTGATGTTCTTGTATAGATTTCCTACAGAATCCTGACCTACTTAAACTAACCTGCTTCGTTAGCACAACAAGCGATAGCTATTGGACCTCCAAAATATTGATATAACACACTTGGTCCATTAGACGAGGATCATATTGAGCAATCTGCCCTATAAAAAAACTCGAATCGAAGACATCCCTTTACGTTTCACTAAATTAGTAAACTTCCTTCTTAGCCGTTTATGCTTCTAAACTGAAGGTAACAAGAAATACATAACAAAATGTACAATGTACATCTATTTATCTTTCAGTGTAAGGAGGAGAACACGGTGTTTAATATGAAGAAGATGAACAAGTACCAAACAAGAGCTGGAGTAATTTTGTTAGCTCTTATGATCATTCTATTACCATTCTTAAATGACAGAATTAACCCTCTACCATTATTAATCATATATTTAACAGTATATTGTGTTGTGATTTATGCTCTGGGAAAAGTTATGAATAGAAGAGACTATTCAAATCATTAGTAAAGCAGAGTCCTCCATCAAGCTTCCTCGAAAAGGGGGTAGTTATCCAGTTATCGCCGCCTTTTCTGAAAAAATTAATCAAGCTTTATTTGAATCAATTGCTGTTCCAACTGTTATTCCGAAAACCAAACCTATTCCAGCTCCGATTGCCAGGTCATCAAATAATGTCAATCCCAGCACGGCTCCTAAAGGTAATCCTATACCAATTCCAACCGCTAAATAAGTATCTCCTGTTGCTTTTTTTTTTTTACTCATTATTATTTATAGCTCCCCTCTCATAATTTTATTAGCTTTATGCTGCTCCGTTAAGTTAAAAAGCAGTACTGAGAACGAGCACTTTATTGTTTAAATCTTCCCAGGTGCAGGTCAGGAAGAATTGAATCCGAGGTATATCTGACTGGTTTACCATAGTGATTCTTATCGAATAATTAAGGAATAAATTATAAACCCAGCTATTAGCAGGAGAATAAATATACCAGTACCCTTCCAGCCTAAACCACCAACCAAATCTGCAAGGTTGCTCCCATGGCCACTACTCGAAGGATTGCTTAACTCTTTTTGTCTAAGTCTTTCTCTTCTTTCTTCAGAAGTTTGATTCTCATATCGCATCTAATCCCTCCTTAAATCACTTCTCTTATTACATACGTTATAAATCTAATTCCGTTTCAAAACTGTATTCTCTAATTTAAGTTTCCCTGGTAATAAAAAAGCGATCGTTCATGTTGAACACTCGCCCCCGTTTGTATAAGAATTGATTTCGAGATAACTGTCTACCCTCTCCTAATAATCCGATCCTAAAAAAACAAAACGACGTGCAAAACTGTTGTCTGTTGGCACGTCATTTTTTCTTATCAACTTATATTCGGCATCCATTATTCTTGCCATTTGAAGTCAACTACTGTTGTTCTGGAAATATTTGTTGCCGGGCGCGAACCATCAAAATAATGTTTTGCCACCGTTTATTGAACAATTGGCACCCCTTCTTTATCCATCAACGGTATTAATCCGCCACTTTTTCTCCGTACTAACTATATAAATATTTAACGCCGCAAAATATCGAAATAATATTTTGGCAACTATATGTTTCTTCTATTATTTCTTATCCTTAATGATTTTTTCATGGACCGATTCTTGATACAGATCAGCGTAAGTTTTTGAATCTTCAATTAGTTCATCGCAAAAAGCAGCAACATCTTTGCCTGTGACTTCAAGCACACCTTTCCCAGCAGCTACACCTTCTTCAAAGAAGCTGAGAATTTCAGAAAGAAGTCCGATTCCTTCGTTTAGATCCACAGGACCGACTTTGAAAAGATATTTTTGGATCTCTTTATAAACAATTTGGTAATCTTTTGGAAGTGCTTTGATACGCGAAACATGAGCTCTCCATTCTTTTTTACCTTCCATGATTTCTCTGATACTCATTTTAGACCTCCTAATTTTCTTGCTACGTTCTTGTTGAGTTGATTACGCCATTTATCTCTAAAGGTTTTTGCGCCTTTGTTACCAACAAGAGCTGCACAGAAGCCCTTAATGTCATCTCCTAGAACTTCTTCGACGCTCTGGCCGTCTGCTGATGTAACTTCAAGCAGTTCAATAACACTATCCAGAATCGGCATCAGATTACGACCGGTGAAATCTCCGTGAACCCAAAGACAACTATTAATTTCTTTCCAAGCCATTTGATATTCAACTGGCAAGACTTTTGCTCGTGCTTCTAAAACTTTCATTTCTTTCGTCATATCGCTGCCTGTTATTTTTTCAAAAAAGTTCATTGAATTCTCCTTTACTTTGCTTTTAATTTGCTAAGTGTACTTGAGACAAATTCCCATTTTTCCCAAAATATTTTAAGGTGCTCTTAACCTGCTTTGTTAAGTGTGTAAAACTTTCTTGGCGGTCCCATAGTGGATGGTTTTTTCTCGATATTCACCAATTTGTTTTTCTCAAACCGCATAGTAATCGTATAAACGGTTCCTTCAACCACATCATTAAAGCCAAGTTCTCTTAGCTTTTGCGTGATTTCATAGCCGTATGTTTCACCACGGCTAATAATCTCAAGAACACACCCCTCAAGCACCCCTTTCTTCATTTCTCTAAAATTTTCCATGATTACCTCCGTTTAGTCTGCATATCTGGTATTTAGTAATACTAATATGAAGTAATACTTATTACAGGTATATAGTAATACTAAATACCACGTCAGTCAATGGAAATTCCCAATATTAGAAGAAGAAAGAACACGAGTTGACTCTACTTATTTTGAATCACAATACATTTATTTAATTTGAATTTATAATCTTGAAACCAAATCTTCCATAAACCTGCCCTTTTCTTGAAGACTCAGTTTCGAGATAACTGTCTGATTTCTCCTAAATACGTACGATATTGAATAAACATAACGATGTGCCAAAAATGCAGTCTGTTGGCACATCGTTTTTTTCTTATCAACTAATTTTGGGCATCCATAGTCCTTACCCTTTGAAGATCAACTATTTATGTTCTGTGATTTGTTCCCGGGCGCAAACCATCCAAATAACGCGATAGCAACGAGAACCCCATAGAATGTAAGGGTCCAAACGGTACTGTGAGGGAAATCGTGGTCCAATACACCAATATCCTCATGTGCGAGGGTTATCACAGCCAGTTTAACTCCAACCCAAGCTACAATCGCATACGCTGTTGTTTCCAAAGCAGGACGCTTTTCAAGCAGCTGTACAAACCAGGTCGCAGCATATTTGATCAAAATAAGTCCTGCCACTCCCCCGAGCAAAACAATTAAAAATTTTCCGCCATCCATTCCGCCGAAATTTCCGAGTGGAGAATCCGGAAGACCGAGGGCAAGGGCGACAGCAGCGAGAATAGAATCTATCGCAAAAGCAAGATCCGCTAAAGCTATCTTGCCTACCGTAGGCCAAAAGCCTTTGCCTGCCGCTTCTTTTTCCTCTTCTTTGTGCACATTTTCATTTTTCTTTCCGAATCGTGCCTTTATAACATGTTTCAATCCTAAATAAAGAAGATATGCAGCGCCGATAGCCTGTATCTGCCATACATTTGCGATGAAGGAAATAGCAAAAAGAGCAACAAACCGGAAAACAAAGGCCATCAATATTCCATATTTGATTGCTTTTTTCTTTTCATCTTCCGGTAAGTGCTTGGCAATAACAGCCAGGACCAGCGCATTATCAGCCGATAATAAACCTTCCAGACCGATCAAAATCAATAACGTCCATCCGTATTCCAACCAAATTGACTCCAAAAACCATGCTCCTTTCCAACCCGAACTTTTTTCATGAACCTATACTTTATCTTTTCATTTTTCCCACGTTCTAATTCTGTATGTATTTACATTTACGCCTTCCTGAAAGAAAGATGCCAAAATAAATAAAAGACTCCACGACTTACCGACAGGCTGCAGTGGAGGATTGCAATAAAAAAGCAGAGTTATCTTCTTCAGTTTTAAGGTACCCTGACCACTTCAAATTATAGGAATAGTTAATTTCACTTCACGAAAAAGAGGCTCTGACCTTTACAAGGAGAGCCTCTTTTTCCAGGTGTAGACTGTTAATCATGTGCGATTGCAGATTCAGAAAATTGTTTGGAAGCACTATGCATATAATATCTCAATAATATTACGATTATACTAAGAAGCAGTGATAGTATCCCGACCAGAACGACGGATTGTGTACCCATACGTGAGATAAATAATCCACCCATAGCTGAACCTAAAGTTGTCCCTACATTACAGGCTGATATAAATAGCCCGTTGGCAAAATCAGGAGCTTCAGGGGCTGAGGATGAAATCAAATATTGGTTAATATTGGCCATGATTCCTCCTGCCAACAGTCCCCACAGGAAAGTAATGATTACCATTGTAATAGCAAACCCTCCAGTGAAGAATAAAAGGATGTAAACGACACTCAATAACAAAGGAAAAACTAGGATGGACTTTACCGGATTATTGGTGAGTACCCTGCCTGCTACGATATTTCCAATAATATTAGCTCCACCGAAAACGAATAACGTCAAACTGATGATACTCGGCGACATGTGCGTGACGTTTTCCAGGTACTCAGCAATATAGCTATATACACCGAATACGGAAGAATTCAATAAAATGACTGCTGCTATCGACACCCATATAATCGATTTTTTCAAAACAGCAAGTTGTTCGCCGTAAGATTGTCTTTCTTGAACAGGCATTGAGGGCACAAACATCCATGTAGCGAACAATACAAACGCATTTACAATAGCGAAAAATCCCATCGCCATTTCATAGGAAACAGCACTATCGATAAAACTCGCAATCGGTACGCCGGCTACCATACCGGCCGATATCCCGATGAACACTTTTGAAACCGCTTTGGGTGCTTCTTCGGGTTTTGCTGAGGATGCGGCGACGGTAAAAGCCATGGAACAATAAACCGGATGGAACAGGGCCAACGCAATCCGAATGATCAACAGGAGAGTGAAGTTGGTTACAAATATGGATGCGATGTTTCCCGAAACGAAGACACCCAATACAAGTAACATGACCTTCTTCCGGTTAATTCCGGATAACAATAACGGCATCGTTGGTCCAGAAATTGCAATAGCAAGGGCAAAAAGGCTCACTGTCAATCCTGCTGTCGGTATGCTGACATTAAAGTGATCAGCAATGGAAGGCAATAGCCCAATAACCCCCATTTCCGTATTCAAGATGCCGAAAACTCCTACGGTTAATATGAAAATCAATAATTTATTACCTTTCATCAATACGCACCTCCTATATACCAATGCATGTCCCCTTTCAGAATCCAGGAAACTTGTTACTTGCTAGTTATTTATTTTAACTACGCCTCTCTCTTATAACAAATACTCATTTCTCATAACATGATATGCTTGTTAGGCATTTAATGAGCAATTATACTAAAGCATGATAAAGGAGGAGTTTTAGATGGAATTGAGAGTCTTACGGTATTTTCTTACTGTTGCACGGGAAGGAAGCATTACGGGTGCGGCTGAATTTTTGCATGTTACACAGCCAACCCTGTCAAGGCAATTAAAAGACCTTGAACAAGAGTTAGGGAAAAAGCTGTTTATTCGCAGTAGTCACAGGATCATTCTCACAGAGGAAGGAATGCTCCTCCGGAAAAGAGCAGAAGAAATCCTCGAAATGGTCGGTAAATTAGAGGCAGAATTTCTTTCCATGGAGGATACCATAAGCGGGGATGTTTACATAGGCAGCGGGGAAACAGAAGCTTTGAAGCAGATCGCGAGAGTAGTTAAAGAATTGCAATCAAGTTATCCAAATATACGCTACCACCTCTACAGTGGCAACGATGAAGATGTGACTGAGCGGCTTGACAAAGGACTTCTTGACTTTTGCATAGTAATTCAACCAGCTGATTTATCCAAATACAATTATATCAATATCCCGGCTAACGACGTCTGGGGGGTTATTATGAGAAAAGACAGTCCACTCGCTTCCAAAGAGACCATTCAAGCCGATGACTTATTAAATGAGCCGCTGATTTTTTCACGACAGGCCATGAAACAAACATTATCTAAAAATGAATTTGTGGATTGGTTCGGAGAAGATTTTGATAAATTGAATGTCGTGGCTACCTACAACCTTGTATATAATGCTGCCATCATGGTCGAAGAAGGCATCGGCTATGCTGTAACCCTTGATAAGCTAGTGAATACCTCCGGTGATAGTAATCTTTGTTTTAGACCACTGGAACCAAGGCTTGAATCCGGATTAAATATTGTTTGGAAGAAATATCAGGTTTTTTCCACTGCAGCTGAAGTGTTTCTAAAGGAACTTCAGACCGGGTTTACTAGTTCTTCCTGAGATGTGTAGATCATTAAGATAACTTGGAGGTTGTCCATAATACGCCTTCCCTGTTTTGTCCCCGTCGCTTGGTAGTAACGTTTCTTTTTTTGAAATACCGTCCCATCACATTCCATGGGGCTTGTTTAGGTTTAGGTATGAGAAATTAAAGGAATTATCGATAACACCTTAATACATACGCTTGATTAGGAACGCAAAGAAGATCGATTGACCCTTGGCATAACATTATGAAGTCCATGTCAGTTTCTAATTAGGTGTAGAAAACTCTTACCATTGCCTATCTTTAGGAGGTACTCGATGAGATTTGCAGGTGTAGGCTTAGTGATGTTAGCCGCTATATGCTGGGGCATTAGTGGGGGGATTGCCGATATTTTAATGAACAATGGCTGGGATCCTCTTGTCATTTCCCTCTACCGGGGGGCTGTCGGTTTTATATGTTTTTTTGCGTGGTTTCTTTTTCGTTTTAGACAAAACTTCTCTTCTCGTTTGTTCATCTGGTCCCTATTGGCGGGTGTCGGGGTGGCTGGAAATTTCACTTTTTATTTTCTCAGTATCCAGGCTTCAAGCATAGCTGTCGCCGCTACTTTAATGTACACCGCACCTGTTTTCGTCCTTTTGATCTCCTTTATATTGAAGATAGAACGGTCGACTTGGTTTAAATGGGCGTGCATTTTCGGTGTGCTTTTGGGGATAATCTTGCTTACAGGAGCCTATAATGCAGATTCAATTTCCGTAAATCTTTTAGGAGCTGCTGCAGGTCTTGCTGCGGGTCTTTCCTATGCATTGTTTATATTCGGTTTTAAAAATGCCTCTTCTAACGGAAAGCCGCAAACCGCCTTAACCATCGCCTTTTTTTCATTTTGTGTCATCCTCTTTCTTTTCGCGGACAATGATGAAGCAGCCAGCGTTGTGACGTCAAGCGATGCAGGGTGGTTTCTTCTATTAGGAATCGTCGGGGCTGGAATTTCCTTTATATTTTATGTGATTGGCATTAGGCGGACTGCACCGACAACTGCTTCAATGGTCGCAATGATAGAGCCGGTGACAGCTTCATTATTCGGCGTTCTACTTCTAGGGGATCATTTGACTTTCATTCAAATTCTGGGGATGGTGATTATTCTTGTTACCATCACGGTACTTAGTATGAAGCAGTCCAGCTGAGTATGGTTATTTCCAGTAAATTGCACACGTCTACTTATAGCAGAAAACATGGGAAATACACTTGATTTCTGTAGATTGACATATCGAAAAAAATCGATATATAATAGGGACCATGGAACCAATCGATGTATTTAAGGCGTTATCAAACAAAACGAGACTGAACATTTTACACTGGCTGAAGGAACCTGAAAAGCATTTTCCTAAACAAGGCGCACACCTGCCAAAGGAGGTAAGTTATAAAGGTGGAGTATGTGTAGGAGACATTCAAGATAAAGCCGAAGCTTCTCAATCTACGGTATCCCACTACTTAAATATGATGCAGAAAGCTGGTTTGCTTGAATCTGTTCGGTATGGTCAGTGGACGTACTATCGTAGGAACGAAGAAGCCATCCGTCAGTTTGCTGAATATTTTCAAACAGAAATCTGAGTTGGTTGATTTCTGTTTTTTTATGAACAATATATCGATTATTCTAGATATTTAAAAATCAAGAAATCAGGAGGGGTTTATTTAATGCGTTACATTTCCTATATATTAGCGTTATTAGCAGGGACTGCGCTTAGTTTTGAAGGAGCTATCTATGGTGAATTAGGGAAAACGATCGGAAAGCTGGAAACTAGTTTTTATAACTTCTTTATTGGTTCCATCATCCTAGGATTACTTTGGATATTCTTTGGAAAAGGGAAACTTTCTTATGTCGTTGAAGCACCTAAATGGACACTACTTGGCGGTGTCTTGGGGGTCTTTTATTTAACATCTATTGTGATTAGTGTTCCATTTGTCGGTGTCGGAATAACGATGGTTGCGGTAATTATTGGTCAATTAGTAATGAGTATGGTGATTGAACATTATGGTTGGCTCGGGAGCAAGAAATCTGTCATCAATAAAGAAAAAATATTGGCTGTAATTTCAATGATTATAGCACTCGTATTGGTTTACTAGGAGGTTTGGAAATGGGTATATTAATGATTCTTTTCACCTTTTTAGGTGGTCTCACATTAAGCGCACAATCGGCTGTAAATGGTACATTCGGTCGTAAAGCAGGAACAATCGAAACTACACTGTTAACTTTTCTAACTGGAACAATGTTTCTAGCCATTATTATCCTTTTTTTCGGTCATGGAAATCTACTTGCCATTCTGGAAGTACCTAAATGGCAATTAAGCGCCGTATTTTTAGGTGTGTTGTTTTTACTTTTTATTATAGCCGCTGTTCCTAAAATCGGGGTCATTGCAACCAATATTACCGTTATCATTGGGCAGCTTGTAATCAGCATTGTTATTGACAACTTCGGCTGGTTCAATAGTTTAGTAATTCCTTTGGATACGAAACGTTGGTTTGCATTACTATTTATGATTATTGCTCTTTATTTCATCTATAAAGGAAATAAACGTACCAGTGAAGAAACATCTGCGTAATGTTGTACAATAAATCAAAAGGTTGCAATCTTTTAAAATTAGATTGCAGCCTTTTATTCTTAATAACGAGGATCAGTCCTCCTGTTCCTAATAAGGCAATTACAATAGAGACCCTTTCCAACACCCTTACTAATGAAGATGGCGATAATCGCGGTTAATGCAGCCATGGCTAAAAGAGTAAAAAAGGTAGCGCCGGGTGAAGATAATTAAAAAATAAAAAACGGCTGCAAAATTCAGGATGAGTGACACCCAACAAAGCCAAGTTTGATTTAGTAAAGACACACCTCAAACTCTTAGATTCTGATTCACCCGTGTACTTTGTTATTTAAGTGGAGATTTCCCAAAAAGCCGCATACACTTTGTTTCAACTAATATTTTTCACGCTATTTATTTCAAAGCAACTTACAGATTTAGTCACAAATCTTTTCGGAAATCCTAAATAGAATGTCTATCTTTGTTAATAAAAATCAATAGTGGCCCCAATCGTTGAGGCTCTTACAATGCCAAGCTCCTTATACTCATTCAACTGTTCTGGTGTCCCAGTAACTATTGCTCCGATTAATTTAACGTCAAGGACGTGTGGAATGGACTCTCCGTTAATCCCTTCTGCCATCCTTTTTGCGGCGGCTTGATATGTACCCTCTTCTTTTAGTTGTTGAATATCCCTTAAGAATTCTTTAGCGGAGGATGTATAGTCGTCACTGTAGACTTGAAATCCATCAGCTGACGGACCATCCACATAAGGAGAGCGGGTATTGGAAAAATTGTCTATTTTCTCTTCAGTAGCGGTATCTACCCAGAACCAGGTCACATTCTCTTCTCCCATTAACTTTTCTATTTCCTTAGTGGTGTACCCTTTATCAAATGAAAGGGCAACTTCAACTAATTTGTCTTCTTCAAGCTCTGTTGCAATGTTCAATTCTTGTGGTAAAAAATCATATTCTATTTGAGGATAATAAAAATCAACTTGCCTTTCGCCATTGTATTTGTTATAGAGTACTCTACGATTAAGTTCCTCACTGAAATTTCTATCTCTAATTGTAATGGCGTCAGCTTTGTTTCTATTGAAAACTGTAAATTTCTCTTCTGTAACATTCCATGTAATTTCCCGATCTCCCATATATTTAGAAAATTTACTTATGTAAGTTGCGCTAAGTAAACCGTGGTAATCAACACTATTAACATCTTCATAGATGTTAGCTCCATTCACCCTAGCATACAACATGCTTGCACTAGCGCTTTCAATCTTTTTGTCCAACATAAAAGATGCTCCGTGATAAAGGACAAAAAGAATAATCAGCGTACAAACAGAACAAATGCTTATGAACTTAAACGTTTGTTTTCTTATCGCTTTTTTTACTGACTGTTGGAAAGAAGGGCCTGTAACAAAGTCAATTTCTTTTGTAGAATTTGATTTCTGATCATTCATTATGTAACCTCCTGTACAATTTCACGAATTGCTTCCTCGCTCGAAACAGCGAAGTCTTAACTGTACCAATATTCATATCAAGCAATTGTGATATGTCTTCATATTTCAAACTCCATATGTATTTAAGTTGTATAAGTTCTCTATATTTAGGTTTTAATTTATTCAGTATGTTTTCTATGTCTAACAACGTTTCATTTGATAGAATTATGTCTTCAGGTAAGGCATCAGAAAACGAGCGGACTTGTTCTTCCTGTAATCCGAGTTCTACCCTTCTATTTTTCCGGTATTGATCGTGATGGAAATTTAATACTACACGAATGAGCCAGCTTCTTATTTTGGGTGTTTTAATAGAGTCATAATATAACAGAAATTTGTATGCTGCTTCTTGAACAATATCCTGGGCGTCTTCATGAGGAATTGCCATCTTTCTTAAATATCTGTAGACCACATTCATTTCTTTGTTCAGCTGCTCTAATTGTTCAGGATCATTCACCAGGTCACCTCCCTTCTTAGGTAAGACGAATGAGATGGCGAAAAGTTTACAAAATTAGTAAAAAAAAGAAATAAGGTTGAAGAAATCCTACATTTTTAAGTATTATCTTTACTTCTGCTTTTAACTTTCTTTGCAGCATAATAGTCCCAAAATTAATATCCATACCAAAATAATAAAATGATTAGAAATGGAGCGAATCCCCTATAATCATAGGGCAGAAAGAAAAATAGCAGGATAGTAGGTTTCCGGAAGAACCTTTAATAATATTCAAGCAACTTTTCATCAATTTCATCTATGTAACCAATATCGCTCTTCTTGTCCCAAAACAGAATTTGTTCTGCTTCTTCGTTTTCTTGGAATGGTCTTAAGTCTTTTATCTCACCACTATACAAAGCACCATATTCGAATCTATCATCAGGTTTTAATCTAAATTTCATTAGTCCCTTAAAATTTAATTGTGAGACAATTTGATTTGTTTCTTCACAAAGTTCCCTTATCGCACACTCTCTGGGTGATTCACCTTCATCAATCATTCCACCAGCCAATTCCCAGTTTTGCCTCCATTTATTAAACAATAGAAGGTAATCGTCTTTGTACTTCACTACAACCAAGGAATGAGTTAATGGGGCATCACTTATAGAATCGTTAATATTCTTTTCATCCATTTTTAAAAAGTCTAGAAAAACGTCGCCTTTTTTACTAATTAAAATTGGCATTTCCATTCCCCCCACTCAAATTTTTACACTATATTTCTAACGCTAGCTTAAGTAGATCTATACACAAACTCTATATTCTTTTACATAAAATTACAATTATCTACTTAGTTAATAAGAAATAGATAGAATATGGCATATGAAAAAACATAGTAATTAGCACGTTTAAAACAACAGACCAAATCATATGCGATTTGGTCTGTTAATTAGCGATTCTTTTATACTCGGTCGGTGTGTACCCAGTATGCTTTTTAAATACTTGGCTAAAGTAACGGGGATTATTGCCAAATCCTACTTTTTCGGCTACTTCCAATATCATGACTTCATCTGATTGAAGGATTAATTCAATCGCTTTTCGCATCCGCAGCTTCATTAGATAAATCGAAAACTTCTCCCCTGTCGCTTTTTTGAAAACCTTTCCTAGGTAGTCTGAATTCATATAAAGAACTTCGTTAGCTATCTTAGAGATAGACAGGGATGTGTTATGCAGATTAGCCTTTGCATACTTCTCTACTTCATTTACCAATACATGCTGGGCTTGTTTTTTATCCTGAAAGTTCTGTTTGGTTATTTCCAGAGAGGTATTCATCATAAATGTTTGGATATCATTCAACGTGTGAAAGTCCTGAAAGCGTGAAACATTGCAAAACAAGCGGTTCATTACATCCTTTTTGGCCTGTCTGATCAGCAGCATGAACATTTCAAGGCAGTGCGATTTGATTGTATTCACTTCATACTTTGCCTCTTTAATGCTTGCGAAAAAGTCTTCCAGGTATTGTGTTGTCTCCTCTGTATTTCCATTCCTGACAGCAAAAAGTAGGTCTTCATGCTCAAACTGAAGCTCTTCTAGTTGATAGCCATCCTGGTAAATATCCCGAGAGGTAATCGTACCCCCGTTTCCTACATAAAATCGCTGGCTTAGACAATCAATCGTTTCTCGATAAAGCTGGTGCAAATTATATATATGTCCCGGACTGCTGACTGCTGTGGTAAAGGTTAAGTGATAGAATTCCTTATACTTTGCTTTTACAACCTTCACCTTTTCGAGTAAAGCTTCTTTTTCCTTTTCTGCTGTCAGAAGGATAATTCGTTCCGATAGAATCGTAGAAAACAGAGGGAGACGGTCTTCTTCCAACTCACTTGTAATCATTTCTTTCAAGGCAAAAAGTGCTTCGTAATCATCCGAATCATCTAGTGAAAGCACGGACAACACAAACCAATCGGAAGCAGGAGGAAGACTAAACAACTTCTGATAATGCTCCCAATCTTTTTTTCCATACTTTTTGTTCGTAATAAATTCCCTCAGTAACTGCTCCCTTGCTTTAGGCAGCATTTGGTTTAACTGTGCTTTCATTTCATTCAGAAAGTGTTCCTTCTTCTTTCTTTCCGTTAATCCTTCCACAATATCTTTCAAAGCTTCTTGAATCTTATGTTCATTGCTCGGTTTTAACAAGTAATGTTGTACTCCGTATTTCATTGCCGTTTTAGCAAAATCAAACTCATTGTATCCAGAAAGGACAATGAACTGAATATCCGGATAAAGCTGATGCACCTTTTCTATTAAAGCAACCCCGCTCATACCAGGCATTTTTATGTCTGTAATTACAATATCCGGGGGATCTTTCTTAATCAGTTCAAAAGCAGCTTGTCCGCTAGATGCTTTATGGACAAGAGATGTGCCGCATCCTTCCCAATCCACTATTTTAGCAATACCTTCTAATATAGGAATTTCATCATCGACAATTAATACATTAAACATCCATCTCATCCTTCCATAAGGTCAAGCTTTAGATCCACAGGGAAGATAATTAAATCAGGGGGACAATTACCGCCAGTTTCCCGGCAGATTTAATTTGGCTGATTTCTATAAGATTGTTGTTTCTGGATATATATAAACTGTGACATAACTAGCTTTACTAAACGTGACTTCCTACCATCCTATTCGGATTGAGTGATGGTCCGGCGCTGCGGAAAAATACTCGCTTTCCGTGGGGAACGCTTCAGCCTCCTCGGGAAAAAGCGCCCTGCGGGGTCTTCAGACTGTTCCTTTCCCACTGGAGTCTCGCATTTTTTCGCAGCTTAAGATAGATATCTGATCATAAGGTAAGTGGTCCTAAAGTATGTCTACTTGAGGTCTTCCTAATCAAAATTCAGAAAACTCCTAACAGCGAAGGCAGAACACGCAGACTCCTCGAAAATACAAATCGATTTTCTTTGTGCGATCCCATGCTGGCGAAGCTTTCCTTATCCTGTGGGAACAGCAAAGGTCTTCGGTGGGACGAGTAATCGCAGTCCCAAAGGGAGCAAGGAAGCTTATTGAAGTAATTTCCTGGCTGAGGACGTGCCTGCGGATAGCGAAGTGTTCTGCCGCAGCGAGTGCATGCGCTAAACAATCATCAGAACAACAAGAAATAAAATTTTCACTATGTCGCAATTCCTCTTATATGAAATGAGCCTGTCTCAAAGAGGATAATCACCGTTCGCTAGTGCTCGGTAAATGGCAAAGCAATTTTCACGCTTGTTCCTGAGCCTGGTTCACTGGCGATTCTTACTCCATGCTCTTTGCCAAACATTAGCTCAATTCTTTCTTTTATGTTATACAGGCCGATTCCCGATCCTTTTGGTTTAATATTACCCTGGTAAATTTGTTGAATTGTTTGTTCATCCATGCCGGGTCCGTTATCTCGCACCATGATCAGCAATAAGTCTTCTTCATAGGATACGTGGACATTTATGTAACAACTGGCTTCCATTTCTTCTAGACCATGTTGAATAGCGTTTTCTACGAGCGGCTGGATTGTAAGCTTGGGAATGCTGGCTGTTTCAAGTGCCGGATCATATTGCAAATCAAAATGAAGCCTATCGCCATATCGGTATTTTTGAATGGTAATGTAATGATTGATGATTTCCAGTTCTTCTTTAAGAGAAATTAATGGCGCTTTCTTACTGATAATATTGCGCATCATGTTGCCAAGTGCTTCTACCATCGATGATATTTTGGGCTGATCGTTCATCTTTGCGAGCCAGTTGATGGAATCCAGGGTGTTATAAAGGAAGTGGGGATTTATTTGGGATTGCAGGGCTTTGTATTCTGTTTCTTTAATGAGCAGCTGCTTTGTAAAGTTCTCTTTAATCAGTTCATTTATTTTATCAAGCATAATATAAAAATTACGCTGCAAATCTCCAATTTCGTCCTTTAGATAAGATTCTTCCTGTTCATCTACTGGATCAAAGTTGCCATTCTGCACTTGCTTCATTTTTGCAGTCAGCTTCTCAATCGGTTTAGATATAGCGCGGGCTGATTTGCGGCTGAGAAACATCGTTAAGAACAACACAAAAATAAAATAACCAATCATCAGTCTGGTAATCAGCTGTTTGGTACTGACGATGTTCTCAAACGGTCTCATGTTATAGTAAGTCATGTCGGAAAACTCAGATTCTTTATTGGTGACGAAATATTCTTCTCCACCGATCGGGATAATATGATAACCATTGTCCATTTTTAATTGGAATATATTTTTCACTTCATCAGCCTTAAATTGATCTTGATAAATCAGTTCATCTTCTTTTGTAATAATGAACTGATTATTAAAAGAAAAGCTCAGAGTTTTATCAATAAAGTCATCGAGGTTGATGGAAATAATTAAATAACCAAGATGTTCCAGTGAGAGCTTGTCTTTTTGTCTAATCTCCAGTGCGGATAGCAGCATCTGATTCCCTTCTGCGGTTAACCACACGTTTCCTCCCTCAGCCTTATTAATGATATCCAGTTTCGCCTTCAAATCATCAGGATCTTGCGAAGTTCTTCCCACTTGAAGAACCTTACCACTCGCTTCAATAATTTGAACGGAGGAAATATATGGCTCTTGGTGAACATAGACTGTCATTCTTTCCAATAGATCCTGCTGGGTTCGATAAGCCTGAAAGCTAAAATTATCATTTTTTAATTGTTCCATGCGGTTTTGGGTAAAGCTGTCCGTGCTGATTTGGAAAGCCAATTCTTCAATCTTTTTCAGCTCTTCATCGATTACATGAGAAGACAAGTTGAGATTCTGTGCAGACTCTTCATATATTTTTTCTTCATATAACATGGAGAGCGCCTGAAAAACGATCAGCCCAATAACACCAAAAATTAATAAAAGCAAAAAAGTAAGGGAAAAGATTTTGTTGCGAATTTTACTGAACCTGTTAAAAATCGCATCCGGATGAAGCGCTTTCAAAAGTTGGTATGGACTTGATAACTTTCTCTTTGTTCTATTTCTCTCTTTACTCAAGTAGTATCCCCCTAGCCTGCATTCACTTTAACACGAAAAAGCCGGTAAGCCTTGTCTTTCGAAATAATCATAATAACAGCTACTAGGCCCATCAACTCTCCGACTGAAGCAGCAATCGCTCCGTTTGCTCCATTTAACTGCGGGAAAAAGTGGACAAGTGCCAACAGACTGACAAACACAGAAATTAAGTTGACGACTTGGGCTGCCAGCATTTTGCCTGTACGGCGCTGAAGCATAATGAATCCATTTAAAAAATCGACCCAGGGAAAGACCAATACTTTAACTATAAAAAATTGAAGCACAAATAAGGTAGAATCAGACAGTGATGGATCCGCGCCCATCACCACTTTCATTGTCCATATTCCAAAAGGGGTGTATGACATCAAAACGAGCATGATGGTCGGAATAAGGCTAAGTAAAATGGTGAATTTAATAACTTTTGCTTTGCTAGTTTGATAAAATTGCAACACAATTTGATGGGTGTACATAAAAAAACTTAGCATTAATTGAGAAACAGCGAAGGCTAATGCAAATGAGGCAATACTCAATTCAATGTTAGCCGACTGGGCCAGGAAAACATAGATAATAGGCTGCAATATAGTTTGAATGAAAAAGTAAAAGACCAATGGCATATAAAATGGCATGATTTCTGCATTTTCCAGGGTGGATTCTTTTTCAACCGGCGTTTGCAACAAAAGGCGGTGCCCTTTCCAGGCACTGATCATACATTCTACAATCATACCTGTTAAAAAAATAGCAGCCCCGGCCATGCTGTGAACTCTATTGGTACTTACAAACCAAAAGGCGACGAGAAACATGACAGCAAGACGGATGACAACACCTATAGTCAGCCAATTCGTTTCATGATGATTAATAATGACTCCTTGATAGATGCCCCGGA
Source organism: Sediminibacillus massiliensis (assembly GCF_900156915.1). Classification (GTDB taxonomy): domain Bacteria; phylum Bacillota; class Bacilli; order Bacillales; family Amphibacillaceae; genus Sediminibacillus_A; species Sediminibacillus_A massiliensis. The sequence continues at coordinate 1,281,811 of NZ_LT732535.1, forward strand.
TTCCTGAAAAAATGATCACTAAAGCGATCCATCGGAAAGTCAGCGAAATGGTATCTACCATGTTGGCATCTGCGTTAAATAGATGGATAAACATCCAGTCTCCTACTGCTGTAAAGCCAATCATGAAGCTGATTAATATCATTACTATTGTAACATAGACAAAGACAGCGGATAGCTTCTTAAATGAATTATAATCTTTCACTAAAGCCGAGCTTGTCTGCCGGAAAACAATAATAGGCTTTTCCACGATTCCAAATAAAGAAAAAGCAACTGCATAACAGGCGATAATATAAGCAGCCTCTTCTCCTCTGCTTAACGTTCCGTTAATAATTACATGGGAAATCGATGTTAAACTTGCCGAGAAGCCCAGCGGAATAAAAAAAGCAGTTAACTGCCGGTAGGAAAGGGTCCGATTTTTACTGCTCAAAAGCTCTCACTTCCTTCTTTGAATTACACGTTTTAGCCCTCCTCTTTGTTAAGGGAGGGCATTTGATCGCTCTTTCTAAAAGGCTGTTATTTTCGGATTTACCATAGACTGCGACATAATTTCAATAACTTTCCTCCATCCTGATTAAGTCGAGTGCTATATAACCGCTGCGGCAGAACACTTCGCTTTCCGCAGTGTCGGGTTAACACTCAATTAACATCAGAAGAAGAGAAACCTTCACAAAATAGAATTATCACTATGTCGCAGTTTGCCTCAACTCCGTTGTTTCCATAGCAACGAAATCTGCGAGAAGAGTCGTACTTTCAAGAATGCTTCTACTGGTTTAGCTTGTCTTCCCGACTTTTAAAATGGCACGTACACTTTTTTCACTTGAAAGATACCGCTCGGCGAACTGTCCGGAAAATGAAGCAAGGAATTGTTGGAACAGGACAGCCAGGACAACCGGAAGGGCTGTGGCAGGTGGAAAGTAAGTAACTGCAAGAGCAGCGCCGACCCCTGTATTCCTCATCCCGCTCGTGTACATCAAACTAACCGCTATACTTTTATCCCATTTCAGCATGACAGGAGTGAAAAATCCGATTAGATATCCTGTACAGGCAAGTGCGAACACGAGTAAGAAAATAACAACTACCTTGCCATTAATTTGCTCGAAATATGGTGCGACTACTGCACTATTAATTAAGATGACAAGCATCATACTCAGCTTGGAAAAGGGGGCTAATTTTTTCCCGAGCGCTTTTGATTCACCTTTCGTGATCCTGTTTACCATCATTCCCAAGAGAGAAGGAATCACAATCATCCATAACAACCCTTGAATAAGCCCCACTATATCAATGGCAACCTGAGCTCCAATTAAAATATCTAGCGTAAGCGGAACCAATAAAGGAGAAAGAAGGGTGCCGATCAATACAGTAACAAGTGTTAAACCGACCTTGCCTCCATAAATAGATGACCACATCAACGTAATAACCCCTGTTGGGATAGTGAACATGAGAATCAACCCTGTAATGGTGTAAATATCGCCAGCAAAAAACAGATGACCGGCAGCAAAAGCCATACTAGGCATGATCAATTGAAGAATGATAAGACTCACCAAGACCGGCAGCGGCTTAGCAACAGTACTTTTCACCTCATTCAAATTAAAGGAAAGACAGCTGGAAAAACTGATGAAAGCAAATATCCATTGAACCCAGTGCGAGAAAGCACTCAATCCTGACAGTACTGTTACTCCAAGAATGACAATCAAAGGTATAAAAAGCGGCATCTTTTTTTCCAAAAAGTAATTCATAGATTGTAACAAATAAATCCCCTCATTTCATTCATTTATAACAACGTTGTTATTTTATGCTTCAAAGGTAACCAGATCTATTAACAGTTCGTAAAAAATTACAAGCTGTAAATAGATCTGGCTACCCTTTCATCAGGCCGGTGACTTTTCATATTTTCTTTTCTGCTGGCTTTCATAAGTCCCAGCTACCTTTTGGAATGATAGATAGGCCAGCCACATGTTTAATTGGGCCAGAAGACTGACACCGAAAAGAGGGATAAATCCTTGAAAATATACTAAAAAGTAATAAGTCGAAAGACCTGTGATCAACATTGCTGCAAAATTAAGCGGATGCAAAAAAGCAAAAGCTATGGCATATTTTATATAGCTGAAAAGCTTCATATCATAATGTACATAGATTGGAAAAATATAAAGCAGTAACATAATATATACTACTCCCACAATGGTCATTAGCAAGTTGAGGATGGTAAAAACAGTTCCTTCAAGCTGACGGAAAAAGAGTAGATCGAAATACCAAATCAACCCCACCCCTACAAGTATTCCGCCTAATAAGTTAGCTTTCAGAAACTCAGCTTTATACGTCTGCCAAAATGTTTTAAATACTGGCACTTCCTCTTCCTGCATCGCGGTCTTTCGGGCCACTGTGTATAAAGCAATTGTGCTTGGGGTAAACCCAAGTATTACACCACCCAGCAACGTGCAGACAATCCACATTACATTAAGATAGAAAAAGTAACAAATCCAATTACATAGTTTGTAAATTCCAATAAATAAACGGTTCCCTAACATCCACTTTGCTCCTCTCTATATAGTATACGCCATCAGTCTTATTATTCCTGTATGGATAGACTTCCAATAAACAGCTGGAATCATATCCATACAGAAATGTCTTTTTCAAGAATTGACGAGCCTCTGCCCTGACAGTAAATCTTCAATAAAAATGGACTGTTTTTCCTTCACTGATTTCCACACTGCTTCTCCAGTCGTTACTGCGTAAGCACCATCCTGGCTTCCCGATAAGATTGGATATGGCCTGCCTGGGTCAACACCGAGAAAAATATCTTCCTGAAGTACTGGATCGCCGCCTCCATGCCCGCCTTCTCTTTCGACCACATGGATGGTTTCTTTTGAACCAAACAATGGAAAATAATCAATCGTCTGGGTTGGAGTTGGAAAAGGAACGCGGGATGGTGCATGATACTCAGCCGTTTCCAGCCTTCCTTTCGTACCATTGATTGCCAAACGGTAGCCTTCATAAGGAAGCGAGAAGTTAATAGAATAACTTAACAAAGCACCTTGTTCATATCTTACTGTCGCTGTGTAGGTATCTTCAATTTCGATCGTTGAATCAAAGATACATTGATCTGGTCGATAGTCTGTGTAACCATTCCGGCGACTTAAATCAGAATCAATATGGTCATCTTGGACACTGGCGCTGTTGCTTCTCGTATTCCAGCGGGTGTAATAGGAACAGTCGGACTGTACATCGCATGTGGCACAATAACGGCCATTTTCCCGCTTTGGATTTAAGGGGCTTTCACTGCCGTAATAGTTAGTCGCACCGAATGAGAAAACCTCTACCGGTTTCTGATCAAGCCACCAGTTGACTAAATCAAAATGATGGGAACTTTTATGAATCGACAGCCCGCCTGATAAGTCTCGCTGTCTGTTCCAACGTTGGAAATAGCTGGAACCATGATAGGTATCGATGTACCAGTTCAAATCGACCGAAGTGACTCTGCCAATCTTTCCGCTCAACATTAATTCCTTAATTTTTGTGTGATAGGGACTGTATCGATAGTTAAAAGTGACCGTGACCTTACCTTGACTTCTTTCTTCCTCATCCATAATTCTCCGGCAGTCAGCAGCCGTAGTAGCCATCGGCTTTTCTGTCACTACATCCAGTCCATGTCTTAAAGCATTAATAATATAGGTGACATGTGTATCATCCCGGCTGGCAACGATAACTACATCCGGATTCGTTTCAGCTACCATTCGATCAAATTCTCCAGGTTTAAACACAGGAACATCACGCGTCGATGGCAGCTGTTCTTTACACACTTCAAATCGTTTAGAATCAACATCCAGCATCCCGACAAGCTGACAGCTATCTGAAAATCTTTTCAACATCGGTTCCATAAACATGCCGATTGCACGCTTACTGACCCCGCAAACTGCAAACTTTTTCACATCCTCACCCCATCTTTATTATTATTCAAACGCAAATTAGCCTTTCAAACCACTCGTGCTAATTCCTTCCACGATATAACGTTGGAAAATGAAGAAAATGATGACGATTGGCAGCAGACTAAGTGTGGTCATCGCAAACATGGCACCCCAGTTTGTTACTGCTTCCGGATCAGAGAAAAGTTTTAAAGCTAGCGACACCGGATACTTGGAAGGAGACTGAATATAGAGAAGAGGTGCCATAAAATCATCCCAACGCCAGTAGAAAGAGAAAATTGCTGCTGTCATCATTGCCGGCATGACAAGTGGAACAATGATTCTTGTAAAGATGGTAATGGTGTTACAACCATCAATTCTGGCAGCCTGATCCAATTCCTTAGGAATGGTTCTGATAAACTGCATAATCAAAAAGATGAAGAAAGGTACACCAAAAAATGTGGGCAGTATAAGCGGAAGATAAGTATCTATCCATCCAAACCAGTTGAACATGACATACTGCGGTATCATAATCATTTCAAATGGGAGCATCATGGTCATCATCATGATTGCAAACCACGTTTTTTTGAATTTAAAGTTGATACGGGCAAAACCGTATGCAATGAAGGTAGAAGAAAGAATGCTGCCGATTGTAGCTATAATGACTATAATGAAGGTGTTCTTATAAAAAGTGGCAAAGGAAATACCACCGAACCCCTCCCAACCTTGAACAAAGTTCGAAAAATGCCATTCATCCGGGAATATTTGATGGGCATTGACAAACACACTCGAACTTTCTTTAAAAGAACTGCCGACCATCCAAATGAGTGGATAAAGCATTATTAATGTAAAAAGAAGTAATAGGGTATGCTGAATGATCTTATTTCGAGCTTTCTTTTTTCTATAATCCATTTTCAATCCCTCCTCCTATCAATTATCGTCATAATGCACCCAGTGTTCGGAAGATTTAAATATTAATGCTGTAAAGCAAGCAATAATAAGAAGCATTACCCAAGCTAAAGCAGAAGCATATCCCATATCAAAAAACTGAAAAGCATTTTGATACATGTAAAGAATGTAAAGCAAGGTGCTGTTCATCGGGCCGCCCTGGGTTATGACAAAACTTGGTGTAAAGGCCATAAAACCTTGAATTGTCTGCATAACCGTATTAAATAGAATAACTGGTGTTAACAAAGGAAGCGTGATTTTGAAAAATTGCTGCAGCTTATGAGCTCCATCCACAGAGGATGCTTCATAGTAAGTTTTTGGAATGTTGCGCAACCCCGCCAGGAAAATAAGCATCGATGATCCGAACTGCCAGCCATATAGAACTACCAATGTCCAAATTGCTGTATCTGGGTCACCCAACCATGAATGTGTAGGTAATCCAAGCGTGGCTAATAATGAATTTAATGCCCCATCATTTCCAAACAATTGTCTCCACATAATAGATACACCAATGCTACCGCCTACAATGGAAGGAAGGTAAAGCATTGTCCTGTAAAAGCCAGCCATTTCTACTACCTTATTTAGAACTAAAGCTACTAGTAAAGCAAAAACCAGACGGATTGGCACTCCAGTTCCGGCGTAAAGGAAGGTAACTTTCATAGCTTGCCAGAACTGCGGATCCTGCGTAAACATTTCCTTATAATTGTCAATACCTGTCCATTGTGGTGTGCCTATTAGATTGAAATCCGTAAAAGAAAGATATAGAGAGTATAAGATAGGAAAAAGAGTCAACGCTAATGTCCCTATAATAAATGGAGAGATAAAAAGATATCCCATCTTATTATCATAACCATCTTGAACTTTCTTTCTTCTCTTCAACTTTGTAACAGGATTTGGTTTTTTATTACCTTTATATACGGGTCTCTCTTGCACCTCTTCCTGTATTTCTACATTTTTCAGTTCCATTCCCATCACCTCTTTCTGCTCCATTCATAATCAATAGGGAGATCCTGAACACCAACGTTGATCAGGATCCCGTCATTGTTATTCTGCTAGAATTGTCTCCGCTTTTTTTCTAAACTGTTTAGCACCTTCCTCTGGTGTCAGTTCACCGTACATAACCAACTCGTCAACATCTTCCAGAGCCTTTAGAACTTCACTCGCTGAAGACGGATAGTTCGTATCAGCCGGGGAACTATGCTCAGCTACATATTCTACATATTCATAAACCTGCTTATCTACGTCACTTAAACTAGGTTGTAATGCTTCCCGAATTTCAGGTTTAATTGGCACTCCTCGGTCGGAACCAATAACTTCAAATACCTCTACTGTGTTAGTGAAGAAGTTTATAAATTTAGCCGCTTCTTCTTTATGCTTAGAATTTTCACCGATAGACCATAACATGGAAGGTTTTAAGAACATTCCCTGGTCATTGTTTTCACCTGGCAATACTACCATTTCAAGTGGGTTACCGGCTGCTTCCGTCAATGCACCAACTTGATTAGACCAGTTAGTAGCATCAAGAGGAGTTTCTCCTCTGACAATCAATTCATCTTCCAACCCTTTAATCTGCTGGATAACATCGTATCCTGGAGCGACGCCCTCATCAATCATGTCTTTTGTCATGGTAAAGTAATCAATAAGTAATTGATCATCTTCATATCCAAGAGCTTTTCCATCTTCGCTGAACATTGCTTTACCTTTTTCTCTCAAGTAATAATCAAACATGTTGGCCGGCTCTACTAAACGTGTGCCGTATTGGCCTGTTTTTTCATGAATTTCTTTCGCGATGTTTTGATAATCTTCCCACGTCCAATCATTAGTAGGCGGCTCAACACCAGCCTCTTCAAATGTTTCAGGATTGTAAGTAGCAACAAGTGCATTAGTTCCAGTCGGTACGCCTACAAATGTTCCATCAACTTTCCCACTGTCAAGAACAGTTTCGCTTACACCTTCCAAGTCAATAGTTCCATCTTCTACGAATGGTGTAAGATCGGCTAGCAATCCCTGGGAAGCGTATTGGTTGATATATTCTCCAAAGTTTTGCTGCATGATATCAGGAAGGTTATTACCAGCTGCCTGAGCGGCCATCTTTTCAAAATAGCCGTCAAAGCCTGTAAATTCAGGTTGGATATCAATATTTGGATTTTGTTCTTCATATAACGCAATAATTTCATTAGTCATATCATGACGCGTTTGTGAACCCCACCAAGACATTCGCAATGTAATTTTGTCTCCATCTTCGCCTCCGTTTTTTTCATTTCCAGAAGCTTCTTCACTTGATCCTCCACTACATGCCGCCAAAAAAATCAGTGTGGCTACCGACAACAATAAAAACAAGTAATTCTTCACTGATTGAACCCTCCTTATTATTTGTTGAAAGCGTTTACAAATACAGTTTATACCACTTTTTTTGGTCTAGAAATAAAAAATGCAGAGGTGGATGTATAATAAACAGACTATTTAGACAAGCGGATATCCAGAAAGTCCCTTGTTTCAAATTAATAGGCTGTTTTCTAAAAGAACGGGGATTTTGTCAGTATAGTAAACAATTGACGATATTAGAATGCGATTTCAACTATATTATGTTAATATCTAATTGTCTGAAAATTAAATACTCAATTAGAGGACAATCTCAGTGTAGGAGGTAGATATTATGAAAATGAAAAAATATATCGGTGTTAAAAACATTAAGGGGAAAACGTCAAATTAATAGCGTTTCCCCACATTTGAGAGGGGAAAAATAGTTGAAACAAATATTGTTAATTATTGATGCCCAACAGGAATTAATTGAAGGGAATCAAGAAGAAAGTGCTGTATACAAAAAGGAACAACTTATCACAAATATCAATGCAGTGATTGATAAAGCGAATAATGTTAAGGTTCCTGTTGTCTTTGTAAGGGACTTGGAAGTTGCAGAAGGCATAGGCAAAGGTTTTCAAGTTCATGAAAAAATTAATGTACCGACAAATGCACGTTTCTTTGAAAAAACTGCAACGAATTCGTTTCATGGCACAGGACTTCTAAATTACTTAAAATCTCAAGAGATTGACCATGTAGTTGTAATGGGATGTGCCACCCAACATTGCATAGACAGTGCAGTTCGAACGGCGACTATTAATGGAATGGATGTCACCCTAGTTGGAGATGGACATTCAACATCAGACGGCGAAGCTTTAAGTGCAGAACAAATTATAAAGCATCATAATGAAACTCTTCATGGACATTACAATGTTGAACATTTTTCAATTGTCAGAAATACAGAAGAAGAGTTATTCTATCCAACACATAATTCATACAGGTGAAAATCAAAAGTAAAACTATATCCCAATTTCGTTTTTTTGATATTGGGATATTATCTTGGATAAGAAAATTATTAAGATAGAATGGATATAATTCAAGAACCTAACGTATGTGAAAGATTATACTTACGGGGGCGATTGTTTAATAAAAACCTAGAACCGGAATACCTATTATATATACAAATATCAACATTAAACTTTAACAGAGCAAGAAACAAAGCCCTCTGCCAGAAAGGAACCGCATGCTGTTTCTCTTTCTAACAAAGAGCTTTGTTTCTTTACAGCTATTTTGTACTCACTGTTGCCGTTCTGTCCTGTAATTGATGGACAGTCACGTCACCCCAGCTTAAATCTTCCACTTTATATTTTTCCATGAGCTCAGGATCCAATTCTACGCCCAATCCTTTTACCCCTCTGTCCGGGATATGTAAATAGCCATCCTGGTATTGGATTTTATGCTTAACGACATCACTTACATAGAGTTCCGGACCAGTTGGATCGGAAGTATAATTCAAGTTTACCAGTGTACTGCCAAGTTGTGCCATGGCAGCTGTCCCAATCGATAATTCCTGAGTAGTTCCCATTAAGCATGACTTTCCAGCGACTTCTGCTGCGTGGGCGGCTTTTCTGGCTGCCGTTATACCTCCGATAAAGACAGGTGAAATATTAAAGATATCCACTGAATTATGCTTGATCATCTCATATTGCTGCCTGGTGCTCCACACATGTTCGCTGATTGGCTCGTCGACTCTTTTCCGGAAATCCAGCAGGCCTTCGAAATCGTTGGCAAGTGCAGGACTTTCAATCAGTTGAAAATCATACTTTGACAGTCTCTTTACTGCTCGCAGGGCATCTTTCCAATCTAGCAAATGGCTGAAATCCAATGATTTAATCGTCACTTTCGAACCAAATTCCCGTTGAACGCCATCCAAAAAGGCTTCATCCGCATCAAGATTCTTGCCGACATACAACCTGAAAACATCGAACCCCTGTTCCAGACGCTTTCTTACTATTGCTAAATTCTCATCTACCTCTGACATAAAGCGATGGCGGAAAATAGGATAGCAAACTTTGATTTTGTTTCTTACCAGCCCGCCAATTAAGTCTGCAACAGAAATACCAAGAAATTTAGCATTTAGATCATGCAGTGCCGCATCAACTCCGTTTCTGATAACACTTCCTTTTTCATAATAATACATAGCTTCCGGAAAATTCCCTGACAGTTCCTGATTAATGGATGAGACATCGAATGGATTTCTGCCAACTAAGATAGATTTCAATACATTGGTCAAATCCTTTATATCCGGTGCATACCGCGGTAAATGGGAAAAGTCGGACATTTCACCAATCCCTGTGATGCCTTCATCCGAGAAAAGCTCCACAATGACATGCTTATTGACAAAACCTGTATGTCGCGGCACTCCGATTACTGTTAACTGAAGATCCGTTATTTTCATTATTTATCTATCCTTTCTTTTCCTTAATTTAATAAGGCTTTTCTCGTAATCTGTCATGTAGTCTGTAGTTTTAATCCCCATGCTTCTATCAACTCTGCCACAGCCTGCTTATCCTGCATATCAAGCTCTCCAACAGGTTCTCGTGTTACACCTGCTCGCAGTCCCAGTCGTTCCATTGCTTCTTTAACCACTACGACGTTATTGCCGCTGTTATATTTTGCTCTTAGATTTTCAAAGGGTAGAATCTCCTTCCAAATCTTCCATACTTGATCTGTTTGCCCTGCTTCTAAGGCATGTAACAGTTCAAAAGATTTTTCCGGGTATACATTTACCATACCGGAAGTGAAGCCCTTTGCTCCTGCCTGATAAAAGAAAGGAGCCCATTTTTCGGCAGTGCCACAAATCCAAGTGATATGGTGAGCAGGGTCAATCGACTGAACCGTCGCTGCAAACCTTGGTAGATCGTTCACTGCATATTTTACTGCCACTAATTGTTCTAAAGGAGCCAGTTCTGAGAGGAGATTGTCACTTAAGTGAGGATCTTTGAAGTAGATAATAGATGGTAGATTGATGGATTGAATAACATTTTTAAAATATTCGACAGCGCCGGTGTTTGTTATATATGGGTGAATAGGCATGTGGATCATCACTCCGTCAGCACCGGCTTGTTTGGCGTGGTTCCCCAGCTCAATGGCCGTGTCGACTGCATAACCAATACCAGCTATGACAGAAGCTCTCCCGGCTGTATATTCTACTACTCTGCTGATTTCTTCTTTTGCTTCTGCCAGGGTGAGCGAATAGAATTCACTGGTGTTGCCGCAGGGAACGATCACTTTTACTCCTTTGTTAATTAGAAATTCGACATTTGCCTTCACTCCCTCCCAGTCAACCGCCTTTGTTGCCTTATTAAACGGGGTAACAGTTATACCTGAAATTGTCTCTAACCTTTTACTGAATTCTGCATAATTCATCTTACGAACCTCCTCTATTTCGTTTTCCTGCTAAACGCTTTCTGTTTGTTGAGAATAAACAGCATTAATCCTTAATGATGAATCTCCCCCTCTTTGAACAGGTCTCTGTTTATCCATACATTTGGCTGTTTTCCATTCTTGACTCTGATAATTTCTTCAGCTGGTATCATTGCCATTCGGATCATCGCTTCTTTTGTATGAGCGGCCATATGAGGAGTTACGACGACATTTTCCAATTCCCAGAGCGGATGGTTAGGAAGTGGGGGTTCTTTTTCAAAACAGTCCAGTGCAGCTCCAGCAAGCGATTTGGAAACCAATGCATCGTAAAGGGCTTGTTCATCGACCAGACCCCCTCTGGCTGCATTGATTAGATAAGCGGAAGATTTCATAAGCTTGAGCTTGTATGTATGGATAAAGTGATGAAGTTCGGGGCTATACGGCAAATGCAAAGACACATAATCTGCTCTCCGAAGGACCTCTTCAACGGTAGAAACCATTTCAATAAAGTCCTGTTCCGGACGATTAATATTCGGGTCAAAAGCAATCACTTTCATGCCCAGTCCTAAGGCACACTTTTGTGCAACAAGTTTACCTATGTTTCCACAACCAATTAATCCAACTGTTTTGCCGAGCAGTTCATTTCCAATAAAGTAGTTTCTCGTTGCAAAATCCCCTCTTCGTAAAGCTTTATCAGCGGCAGGTATAAAATGGGAAACAGCAATCATCAGACCTAAGACATGTTCGGCGACAGAGTGAATGTTTGCCGTCGGTGCATTACACACATAAATTCCCCGTTCAGAGGCAGCTGCAATATTAACGTTATCCAAGCCAACTCCATGTCTGGCAATTACTTTCAATTTGTCAGCGCTTTCAATTATTTGCCGGGTAATTCTTGCAGTTCTTACTAAAATAGCATCACAATCTTGCACAGCTTTTATCAGCGTATGCTCGTCTGTCCCGTCAGCATGAACAGCTTCACAGCCAGCTGCTTGTAAACAACGTATTCCTTCCTCTGCCACTGGCTGAGGAAGCAATACTTTAAAACGCTCCATCGTTTATCCCTCCATTATCCGCCCCAGATTTTTGTGTTAACACATCCTCCGCTGTTCTCATAATATGCTGCTTCATAAGCTTCTCGGCCAGATCACCATCTTTTGCTTTAATCGCTTCGAATATTTTATGGTGTTCGGTGTATCCATCATCGATCTCCTTTTCCTGCTCCAATGCCCTTTTTCGAAAAGCTTTATCAAAACTGGCCACATTCGTTAAAATACGGGAAATCATCGGAGCTGCAGCAGCCTCCCGGATCATATCATGAAAAGTGGTGTTTTCTTCCACTAATCGCTCCACTTCCTGGTTATTGCGCAATGTTTCCATTTTATTTAGTTGATGTTCAAGAGCCGTCAGCTGGGTATTGGTTATTTTCATTGCAGCCAGCTTGGCGTTCAGCCCTTCTACGACTGCTCTCAACAACTGAACTTCATGAATGCTCACATCTGCCAGCTCGGAAACAAAGGTTCCCTTCCTCGGAACCGTGACCACTAATCCCTCGTGTCCCAAGATACGGAAAGCTTCTTTAATAGGGGTGGTACTGACACCCATAGCTTCAGAAAGTTCTCGTTCTTTCAGATGATCACCTGGCTGGAAATGACCGGAAACAATCGCTTCTCTTAAAGATGTGACCACGATGTCACGCAGTGATTGTATATTTTCCGGCTTGATAGCCAGCCATTCAGCTGGTTTGCTTAATTCTTGTTTCTTACCTGTCTTCACATCCAGCCCTCCCTGGTATCTGATATATCAGATATTACTTTATTTTAAAGAGAAAGTAAATAAATTTATTGAAAAATTCAGAAATATATATTAAAAAAGAGAATCCTTAACCTCAAGGATCCTCTTCTAACTGAATAAAATCACCGATAGAAACGTTAACGCATCAGTGCTCCCCCATTGACCTCGATCGTTTCTCCTGTGACATAACTGCTTAAATCTGAAACTAAGTACAGAACAGCTCCACTCACATCAGCCGGATTACCTTCTCGCTTAATCGGCGTGCTCTCCACTGTTTTTTGACGATCAGTACTCGGAGTAAATGTATCATGGAACTTTGTTTCTCCGATCAGTCCTGGTGACACGTTATTCACTCTGACATTGTCAGCAGATACTTCTTTTGCAAGACCTTTGGTAAAGGTCATTAACCCTGCTTTGGATGCTGCGTAAGGAACCGCTCCCCGTCCCCCGCCATTTTGAGCTGCAAGCGACGTCATATTAACAATACTGCCTCCATGCTCCTTCATTTTCGGCAACACAGCCTGGGTTACCAAAAAAGCACTTGTTAGGTTTAAATCAATTATTTCATGCCACAGTTCTTCACTTGTTTCTTCTATTAAAGTCCGCTTCACCAGATTGCCGGCATTGTTGATTAAAATGTCAATGCGACCATTAAAGAAGTCAGCAGCCTGATCCACCAAAGAAGTTATATCCTCCTTTTTTAACACATCAGCCTGAATTGCTATCGAGTCTACTTCCTGCTTTTTTACTAGTGCAACCGTTTCTGTGGCTCCTTCCTCATTGCTGCCATAATGAACCGCTACATTCGCTCCGGCCTTTGCCAAATCAATCGCGATTTGCCGTCCAATTCCGCCTCCTGCTCCTGTTACGAGTGCATTTTTTCCCTGTAAGTTTATTTGCATCCTATTCCTCCTGCCCTAATAATGATTTAATTGCAGAAAACGCTTTCAAAGACTATACTAGCGGTAGTTTTTAGAAAATACAATAATTAATATCAAATAAATAATCTATTTAAAAAAGTGATAAAATCATTATGAGCGGTTTTATATGGCGAAGAGGATACATAAACACCAATAGTTTTGGCTAAATTAGCCTACCATTTTTTAGTATTAATTCGCTTTTTAGAATCTAACCAGGAGGGAATTAACATGTATTCAGATGTCTTATTAAAACTAAAGAAAAAAAATATACTATTGTTTTCCCGTGACAGTCCTTGCTTGCATGATTTGATCCAGTTAATTGAATTACAAAATCACCGGACTCTGGTGATGTGGGCATTGGATTGTGCGAAACTCCCTTTAAAACAATTTGAAGCTAATTATCCCAATGAACAGAGACCCAGAATTTGTCTGGAACTGTGTGAGGACTGGGCAAGGGGCAAAATCAAAATGTCAGAAGCAAAACAGGCTATATTGGGTTCACATGCTATGACAAAAGAAATCGATGATAGTGTGCACGCTGCTTTATGTCATGCGATTGGTCACGCCGGAGCTACTGTGCATGTAGAAACACATGCTATCGGCTTACCAATCTATGAATTGACAGCAATTGTGCGAAAATACGAAGGAGACAATTTTGCTCAACCAGTAAGTGAAAAGATAGATTATTATTACAACCGCCTGCTATACTGGCAAGAAAGCACGGATAAACTTGAACTTGACTGGGCGAATTTTCTCTTAAATGACAACAAACCTAATAAGGAAAAATTATTAAATCAAAAAAATAAAACAAGAAGACGATGAATGGCTATTTAGGTATGTAGATTTAATAATGTCTTTCTAATAAGAGGAAGTCTTTCGTTTTCTTTATGGATATGTCATTCTCCTTTGTAAATTCCAGCAGTTTTCCGGTGACGCTAGTTGGTTTGTAATGATTGAGGTATATATTTTGACCTTTCTTCACATAAATGACTGCACTTTTCGTTGCCCAGCTAATTCTCTGGAATTTAACCAATTTTATTTGATAAGGGTAAATCACCCTTTTGCGGATAGGCATCCTGAGGAAATAGGATTTATATATAATAGAATTGTTGTCCAGCTTGATTTTCTTAGTTACAAAGAAGTTTGCTATTAAGTAAATGAAAAGAATAAAGATTATTTTCCTCCACCATCACGAACAAAAACCAAACCATTAACAAAAGCAATAAGATTCGATTTGGTTTAGAAGTAAAAATCATACAATTCCCCCCTATATAATATCCTATCGTGATACGCCAATATCCTTGTTACTTCGGTTTTTCACTTCTTCCATCTTGGCATAAAAACTTGCCTCTAAATCTACCTCAAAGTAATTGGCCAGCTTGGTTATATAGGCAATGCAGTCAGCAAACTCTTTACCGAGATCTTCCTTGATCATTGCTTTCGCCTTCTCAAAAGCTTCCGATTCATCCATCCCTTCTCCTATCGCCCTGTTTGTTTGGTTAAAGGACTTCCGCAATTCCTCCGCTACTTCTGCGACTTCCGTGGTCAACAGCATATAGTTGTTTAGCAAAGAAGCTCTCGTATCCTGGTAACTGGCCGTACTGATTTCCCAGCCCATTTCTTTTTGGAACTCCTGCGCGAATGTTTGTAGGTTTTTCATATCATTTCTCCTATCATCATTTTATTAATTGCTATTAACGATTTTAATCATACTCATCTGACTCTTATTAAGAAACCTGACAGGGGCAACACTGGTGCCTAGCCCGCTATCGATATAAAGATATTGATTTTGCTCCATTTCAAATGTTCCTTGATCCAGTTTCGGAAAAAGTCCTTGATCTGGCGCGACAAGTGCGCCGATAAACGGTAGTCTCACCTGTCCCCCATGGGTATGGCCGCTTAATGTTAAATCGGCAGGAACGTTCTCATATTTATCGACAACACCCGGTGAATGGGACAACAATATGGTATATCTTTCTTTGTTGATGTTTTTAAACGCTTCCTCTATATTCTCGTGACTTGTAGAAACATCATCAACTCCGGCTAAATTAAGCGTCACCTTGCCAACGGAGACTTCGGTGTTTTTATTGTTTAATAAGGTTATATTTCGTTCTTGCAGACCCTTAATAAATTCCTCTGTCCCGGTATTTCCCCACTCATGGTTTCCAGACACAAAAAAAACTTTGTCATTGATAACCGTTAATTTCTCGACAAACTCAAATACATGCTGGAAACTTTCCGTATCTCTATCAATGAGATCGCCCGTGAGCACAATTATATCTGCATTTAACCTTTTCACTGTATCGAGTAACGTTTCATTATCGGCGTCAAAGACTTTATTATGTAAGTCACTGATTTGCAACACGGTAATCTCGGCATTTTTCGGAAGTTTAGTAGATTTAAACTCTACGGTTTTAACTTTGAAATCATTTGTGTCTAAGTAGACTTTGGATGATAGTGCAGCGATTACAAGGATAATCGATAACCACAGAAGCTTTTTTTTCATTTTATACCACCTAACATAGACTCATTGAAGATGACTTTTTCTTCTCTCAAGCATCACGTAAATTGCAATAGATTACGTTCTTGAAGTAAACTATTTATATAGAGTATATCACTTTCATGAACCCAACATAGTATCATCCCCAATACCAATCTTATCTAAAAGCTACTTCTTTTTTCACTTGTTCTATCGTCAATATTTTTTGCATACGTGATCGAAACCTGAAACTTTTGCTCCACCAGACCGTAAATAGTTATAAGGATAAAGTTAGGAGTCGATAAAACATGTATAAGTTTCTAACAGTAGTCATTGGACTATTAATCGCCATTCCTGTTATGTCGATGATATGGCTGGCTAGTTTCTTTGCATTTGATCTATCTTTTTGGTATTCATCAGGCCTTTCGCTGCTGGGAGCCGTCCTGGCCTATTGGGTAGTGTCTGTATCTATTTTTCACCGATTTCTCAAGAAGAATCAGTTGAACAGGAAAGAATACCGTTATATCCGTAAAAATCTGACAGATGCCAAACGAAAGATCCACCGTATGCAGAAAGCTCTTTTTTCCATTCGTGAAATGGCCTTTTTAAAAGAGATTTTTGAGTTAATCCGTGTAATCAGGAAAATACAACAAGTTACAAAGAAAGAGCCGAGGCGGTTCTATCAAGGAGAGAAATTTTATTTTTCCCATTTGGATTCAGCAGTCGAATTAACGGAAAAGTATGTCCTTCTTTATTCGCAGCCTAAAAAGAACAGCGAGATGGAAAAAACGCTTTATGAGACACGGCATACTATAGGCGAGATGAAAACCACCATCGAAAAGGATTTATATCACATTCTTTCTAATGATATAGAGCAACTTCAATTCGAAATAGATTTTACGAAGTACACAACTGAAGCGAAGAGATATTAAATACCTGAAGGAAAGGTTGGGTTATGATGAACAACAATGGAGCACTTAAGAATGATGACCGTAATTTAATGGATGATTTGCTGGCAAATCCTTTTGGAGATCGGGATGAAATTACCGAGACACGAATAAAAGAAGAAAAGTCGACAGACCTTATCGATGTGCTGCCGGAAGAAGATAGAGAGAAAGCACGTATGCTTGCAACGCAGATTGATCCTAAAGACCACGAAGCAATCATCTCTTACGGCACACAGGCCCAGACAAAATTGTTGACCTTTTCCCATTCGATGCTTGACCATGTCCAAAAAAAGGATGTCGGTGAAGTTGGACAAGTAATCGGTGATTTAATGAAGAAATTCAACGAGATGAACCCTGACGACTTGAAACCGGAGAAACAAAACGCGATTAAACGGTTATTTGGCAAGCTGACCAACTCCGTGCAGGAAGTCATTTCGAAGTACCAAAAAACCGGTGCGCAAATCGACCGGATAAGTGTCAAGCTCGAACGCAATAAAGATATCCTGCTATCTGACATATCCATGCTGGAACAACTATATGAAAATAACCATGAATACTTTAAAGGGCTGAATGTCTACATTGCGGCAGGCGAGCTTAAACTGGAGGAACTCCAGGAACAGGAAATCCCTGCTTTGAGGAAAGCCGCTGAATCTGCCAATGACCAAATGAAGTTCCAGGAAGTAAATGATCTCATTCAATTTGCCGACCGCCTGGAAAAAAGACTTCATGATCTGAAACTAAGCCGACAAATCACCATCCAAAGTGCACCGCAAATTAGATTGATCCAAAATACGAACCAGGTGCTGGTGGAGAAAATCCAGTCGTCTATCTTAACGGCAATTCCATTATGGAAAAATCAAGTGGCGATAGCCCTGACCATGTTCCGCCAACAGCATGCTGTCGAAGCACAGAAACAGGTTTCCAAAACGACCAATGACCTATTGCTGAAAAATGCCGAAATGTTAAAAACAAACACCGTCGAAACGGCAAAACTAAACGAGCGTGGTCTTGTCGATATTGATACACTGAAGAAAACGCAGGAGAACTTAGTCTCCACCCTTGAAGAAGTGCTGCAGATACAGGACGACGGGCGAAAAAAACGCCTGGAGGCTGAGCAGGAAATCAGCACAATGGAGAACGAGTTAAAGCAAAAGCTGTTGCATATAAAAGAAAGATAAAGTGGCCGTTCATTCTTGTTAACAGCGGCAGGCACTAAAAAGTAAAGGCTTCTGTTTATCAAGTACAAAATTCCAAATAGCATGAAGACAATAGCCGTTGTCTTCATGCTATTTCCTATGTGAGTTTGATTGTTACCTCCGATGCTTACTTTTTTAAACTGACGAGCAGATTTATTTCATAGCATTAATAAATTGGCGGATATTTAATAACAGGGGTGAGGGTGTGAGCAAAGCACTGATAAAACAGATTCCTTTAATAAGTAATTGTAAAAAAGTTACTGAAATCAAAAAAGGGTTTTCCTCAGATGAAAAATATCTAATACATATGCATGATTGTAACGATAATCTACTACTTCAAATGTTTAACTTAGAAGAGTTGGAATTAAAGAAAGTTGAATACTCTATTTTGAAAAGGATGCAAGATTATCAAGTTGCTTGTTCAAAGCCAATTTCACTTGGTGAAGTAGGAAGTCGTGGGTATATGATTACATCTTACATAGAGGGTAAGGATGCTGAGGACGAAATCTCTAAATACTCAGACCAAGAACAATTTAATATTGGATTTAAAGCGGGAAGAGAATTAAGAAAAATGCACCAATTAGCCGCTCCAGACCATATCCCTTCGTGGTATTCAAGGAAACTTGAAAAGCATAGGAAATATATTAATGCTTACTTAAAATGTGAGATTAAGGTTGAAAATGACCAAAAAATAATGTGTTTTATTGATCAGAATATTCATCTCATGAAACAACGTCCCAACTTATTTCAACATGATGATTTTCACCTTGCAAATATCATTGTGAATAATAAAAAATTTGCTGGAGTTATAGATTTTAACAGGTTCGATTGGGGAGATCCATTTCATGAGTTTCTAAAGATAGGAATTTTTAGCCGGGGAGTAAGCATTCCTTTCTCAATAGGACAAATCAGAGGTTACTTTAATAATCAAGAACCTGATGAAGCTTTTTGGAGATTGTATTCACTTTACATGGCAATGTGCGTTTTCTCTACTGTGGTATGGACTTTAAATACTATTCCAGACAACATGAATAAAATGTTGGATAAAGTGTACATGTATTTAGAAGATCATGATTACTTTAACAGAATAAAACCTGATTGGTATAAATAGAATCTATCTTAGTAAAGGCAGTAACGGGTGGTGATTATTTATTAAGTGTGGTTACTCTTTAACTACAAGCTGCAGTGTTGAAGAAATTCATAAACAATAATTAGAAATTTTGGAGGTTAATTTAATGAATATAAGAAAACCAAGTGAACTAGAAATGGAAAGGATATTGGAATTATCACCACAAGCGATATTCGAGGGCACGTTAGGTGAAGTGAAACCAACAATTGAAAAGGCAAAACAACTGGTGGAACCTCTCTTAAAGAAAGATAGTTATTATTTAATTTCAATAGAAAACAATAAGTTGATGGGTTGGATTCTTATAGGTGGTAGTAAAGACCAGTTTTCTAATAGGACAATTGGTTTCATTTATGAATTATTTGTTTTAGATGAATATAGAGGAAAAGGTATTTCAAAACAATTGATTAACACCGCAGTTGAACAACTCAAACAAGAAGGATATTCAGAAATCCGTTTAAGTGTATTTGAAGGAAATAAAGCAATCAAACTATATGAAAATCTAGGGTTTGAAACCAGGACAATCAGTATGAGTATGCATATATAGCTTTTTTCTTATTTCATTATCGGGTGCGTTAGTGAATAAAATAATAAAAAAACACTCAGAAATTAAAAAATTTAGAGCATTTTTCAAAAAAGAAAGTTGCCTTTTCTAGTGTCTGTACTTTTTTTAATCAATGTTCCTTTTATCTGTATATTGGTCTCTGCATTCATCGATCTTCCGCATTAAATATTCATTTTGCTTCAGTACAACATTCATTTTTTTGTTCATACTAATCAGGCTCCGAAATAGAAAAGCGGATCCAATGACTGCCAGCATGAATAAGATTGTAGGGAATCCCATTGCACATACACTCCCGTATAATTTATCGCAACATCGAAAATGTTATCGAAATATAGCATAAAAGTAAAGATGCTCATGTCCATCCCCTATCCATGCAACCCTTACAGTTTAGTCCTTAAATCCCATAGTTCCGGAAAAAATCGCTGATCAAGTACTTTCTTCAAATAATTCACCCCGGATGATCCGCCTGTACCTACTTTGAACCCGATGATCCTCTCGACTGTTTTCATATGCCTGAAGCGCCATTGTTGAAAGCGGTCTTCGATATCTACCAGCTTTTCTCCAAGCTCATACAAATACCAATATTTATGGGTATTCTTATAAACTTCTATCCAGGCTGCTTCAACCGTTTCATCAGCCTGGTACGATTTTGTGAAATCACGGTTTAGAACATCCTCCGAAATGTGAAAACCAGCCCGGCTTAATGCTTGTATGGATGCATCATAGATGCTCGTATCACGATATGCTGCCTCGAGTTCTTTCAAGAGGTCCGTGTCTTTTTCGTAGATTTTCAGAATGAAAGCTGACTTATAACCCAGTGCGAATTCTATCAATCTGTATTGATATGACTGAAAGCCTGAAGCACTTCCCAATGAATCCCTGAATTCTAGATATTCAGCCGGGGTCAACGTCGACAAGACATCCCATGCTTGGATGATTTGCAGTTGAATCTCGGACACACGGGCCAGCTTCTTAAAACTGACGGATAGGTCCCCTGTTTCAATGGCTTGTTTGGCAGCCTGGAGTTCATGAAGGGTCAACTTCATCCACAGCTCACTGACCTGGTGGATGATAATGAACAGCATCTCGTCATGGTGACCGGAAAGTCTCTGTTGACCGGAAAGGATATTATCCAATTTCAGGTAGTCTCCATAAGTCATCTTCTCTTTGAAGTTTGTCTCAATGTTCTTTTCATCCCCTGTAGGGTTTGTCATCCTATTACACCCCTTTCGCCGTTCACAAGCTTCCGTATAGCCGCACGGACCGGACTTCCATCCGCCCCTTTGATCGGAAGCGGCAGTGCAGCCAGTTCATAAGCACCTGATGCTACATTATCCAAGACGATATTTTCCAAGATATATATGCCATGCTGATGAAGTTGATTGTGGATAGGCAGGTTTTTACTATCAAGCATGTCAACGGATGGTACATCCACGCCGATCAGTACGATCTCTTTTTCTTGTAAGTAATCGACTGCTTCTATTGTTAAACATGCTACCTCGTCCGGAAATATGTCCGGGGTACCGTTCGATACCGTTTTAAACAGAATACGCTGCGCTCCTTCAAGAGGATGACGTTGTAGAAATTCTTTGCTGATCTGCTTATGACCGGCAGCATTGATGACAAGACACGGGCCAATAAATACGTTAATATCCAAGTCTAGGATTTTTGCTCCATCGTTTTGAAAATGAAATGGCGCATCAACGTGTGTGCCTGTATGCAGACTTGTCGTTATTTTCCCGATATTGACCGAGCCTGTCTCCTCTTTTGAAAAGGTTAGCTCATAGGAGAACGGTGTATCCCCGGGCCAGTGGGCAATCCCGGCATGAAGGGGCTGAGAGATGTCTATCCACTTAGGGTCGTTCATGGAACTTTCTCCTTTCTAGGCAATCACGCCACGCTCATTTTTGTATTGCTTGTATGTTTCCTCATTCATAATCTTCTTGAGTGCCTGGACGGTTTTCCATATATCATGGAAGGAATTGTAAAGGGCGACAGGGCCGATACGGATGAAGTCAGGTGCCCTGAAATCCGGGATAATTCCTTCTGCTTTCAACGCTTTACAAATACTTGCGGCATACGGATGTTCCAACAGCAGATGGCCACCGCGTTTTTCATGTGTTAACGGACTGGCAATTTGAAATTGGTAGTCTCTTAGTTCATGATTGACCAGCTCAATCAGATAATCTGTTAGCATGAGCGATTTTTGTCTTACCTTGTCTATCCCGGCTTCATTAAACATCGCTAGTGATCCAATAAGCGGCGCCATACTTAACACATGCGGAGTCCCAATCTCATATGCACCTGCATCTATATCAGGTGTAAGGTCATGGCTCATGTCAAACTGCACATCTTTTCTCGAACTGAACCAGCCGGCAAGTCCTGGTTCCCGGCCGAATTGCCTGCGGTTCACATACAGCCCTCCGACCGCTCCCGGTCCTCCGTTCAAATGTTTATACGTGCACCACACCGCAAAATCGACATCCCAATCGTCTAGCTGGTGGGGGACAGACCCGATTGAATGGCATAAATCAAAGCCGATCACAATGTTGCGCTTGTGGGCTTCAGCTGTGACCTTTTCCATGTCTATTAATTGCCCGCTCCGGTACAGGACGCTCGGCAGAAAAATGAGTGCAACATCTTCTGTCATGCTTGCGATGATCTGCTCTTCCACAAGCATGCCTTCCCGGCTTTGGACTTTCACCAGTGCATCGGCCGGGTCTTGGCCTTGTAATTTCAACTGACTTTTCAATGCGTAAATATCTGACGGGAACGTCGCATCATCCGCCAAGATTTTATATTTACCGGCTGTCGGTTGATAAAAAGTCGACACCAACTGATGGATGTTTGTCGTCGTGGAACCGGTGACTAGCACCTCTTCTTTCTTGGCACCAATTAACGGAGCCGTCATCGCACCTAATTGCTGGGCCATATAGAACCACGGGGTTTCTCCGCTCGTCCAGCCGTCGATTCCATATTTTTTCCAATCATTCAATACGTCCAACAGGGCTTGTTCAGCTCGTCTGGAAAGCAATCCAAGGGAATTTCCATCCAAATAAATGGTGTCCTGCTGGATATAGAATTCCTCTCGAAAGGACTGTAACGGATCTTGAACATCCAGTTTGTTCGCGTAACTGGCCGTATAATTGTTTATCTGCATAAATCCCCCTCCATCTGTTTGTTTTTTTGGAACTTATTGTTAAACTCATGATAACACAAACCGATACTCCACCAATTACATGTTCTGATGGTGCTTGCTTATTCAAGCCTAATATTACATAAAAAAACCTATCCCCTTTCACTATAAATAAAAGGGATAGGTTTTCATTTATTTTCGTAATGGTGAAAGTGAACCGACTTGCCACCATTTCTCTTACACTTCTTCACCTAGACTTTCGCCATTTGTTTCGATTACCTGCTTATACCAATCGAAGCTTTTCTTCTTGCTGCGATTAAACGTGCCGTTCCCCTCGTTATCTCGATCCACATAAATATACCCATAACGTTTCTTCATTTCGCCAGTAGATGCACTCACGATATCGATTGGACCCCAGCTTGTATATCCGATTATTTCCACACCGTCTTTAATTGCTTCCAACATTTCTTTAAAATGTTCTCTTAAATACTCTATACGGTAATCATCATGAATGCTTCCATCTTCTTCAGGTGTATCTACAGCACCAAGTCCATTTTCCACCACGAACAATGGTTTCTGGTAACGATCCCATAGTTGGTTTGCAGTAATCCTCAGTCCTTTGGGATCAATGGTCCAACCCCACTCGGACACTTTTGTGTATGGATTTTTAACAGAACCGAACACATTTCCAGATGTTTGATTTTTTAATACTTCCGGATCTGTACTGGCACATCTGCTTGAATAGTAGCTGAATCCAATGTAATCAACCGTATTTTCTTTTAATAATTCCAGATCCCCGTCTTGCATTTTTATATCAAGGTTATTTTCCTCAAAGAAGCGTTTAGCATATCCAGGATATTCTCCACGTGACTGAACATCGATAAAGAAGAATGATTCCCTGTCTTTATCCATTCCTTTCCAGATGTCCTCAGGGTTGGAAGAATACGGGTAATTCATCCCGGCAGCCAGCATACAGCCGATTTGTGCTTCAGGCGTGATTTCACGAGCAGCCTGCACGGCTTTGGCACTTGCCAGTAATTGATGGTGTGCTGCTTGATAGAGCACCTGGTTTCTGTCTTCATCTTCCTTTAATACGATTCCTGCCCCCATGAATGGAAGGTGCAGTAACATGTTGATTTCATTGAACGTCATCCAATACTTCACTTTATTTTTGTATCGTTCGAAAATCGTTCTTGAAAATTTCTCGAACAGATCTACAAGTCTACGACTCTTCCAACTGCCAAAACGCTCAATCAATGATACAGGCACATCAAAATGTGCTATCGTAACGACAGGCTCTATACCGTATTTATGAAGTTCATCAAATACATTATCGTAAAATTTCAGTCCGGCTTCATTCGGCTGTTCGTCATCACCGTTCGGAAAAATTCTTGCCCAGGATATAGATAATCGAAAAGACTTGAATCCCATTTCTGCAAATAAGGCAATATCTTCTTTATAACGATGATAAAAATTTATGGCTTCATGGCTTGGATAGAAATCCTCCTCATTCGGCTTTAAAGAGTCAATCTTCCCTTCCATGATCGCTCTTCTTTTGTTGGAGCGAGGAAGAAGGTCGACATTCGTCATCCCTTTTCCATCCTCTAAATATCCGCCTTCCGCCTGGTTGGCAGCAATTGCTCCTCCCCATAAAAATCCTTCTGGAAATCTCATATCATTTGTCATATTATTACCTCCTGTAGTTCATTCATTGCAAAATATTATCCTGCGATTGCTTTTACTTTTTTGGTAACGATTAATACATCTTGTTTTTTCACATTTTGATCCTGAGTCATCACAATCTCTTCATAGTCTTTACTATTTGTTACGATCACAGGTGTAACGACAGAGTATCCTTCTTTCTCAATATTCTCTATGTCAAACTCCACTAACAAGTCGCCGGCATTTACTTTATCACCTTGTTTCACATGTGCAGCAAAGTGTTTTCCATTTAACTGCACGGTATCGACTCCGATATGAATCAATATTTCTGTGCCTTTATCGGATGTAATGCCAATTGCATGCTTCGTTTCGAATATGGTGGAAATTACACCTGTTACAGGAGAAGTCACACGCCCTTCTGTAGGATTTATTCCTATCCCTTTGCCCATCGCTTCTGAAGCAAATACCTGATCGGGAACATTTGTTAAGGATACGATTTCACCACTTACTGGGCTTAAAACTTCCTCATCTTGTACATTCTTTCTGACTTCACGGTTTTCTTCCTGCTTTGTTTCTTCTCCGGCAACCGGATTTTTTTGCTCTTTTCTGTTAACGCTGCCAAACAGTAAAGTCAAAACAAAGGCCAATACAAAAGCCACTGCGATGGAGACCATCATACCCCAGAATCCGCCGTTAATGCCTTCTTCCGGATGGATGAAAGTTGGAATCTTGAAGACCCCAAGCGGTCCTGCACTATAAAGCGCTGCACCTGTTAATGCAATGATTGCTCCACCGACAGCGGAAGCGATACAACTTATAATGAATGGTTTTTTAAGTGGTAAGGTGATTCCATAGATACCTGGTTCGGTTACACCGAAAAATGCCGAAATGAATGCTGGTAGACTTAATGTTTTTAGTTTTTTGTTTCTAGTTTTGATCCAGACGCCTAAAATTGCACCCGTTTGGGCGAATGATGCTGCAAAAGTCATCGCAATCAGCATGTCTGAACCTGACACCGCCAAGTTATTGTAGTAGATTGGGATAAGGCCCCAATGGACGCCGAAAATGACGAATACCTGCCAAAAGCCGCCGATGACTATGCCTGCCAGAAGCGGAGCTGCCTGGTACAGGGAATCTACTCCTTGTCCAATGGATTGTGCTAACCATGTAGCGATTGGACCAATAATTAAGAATGTCAACGGAACAATAACTAGTAAAGTCAAAAATGGTACAAAGAACGATTTGATAACTCCTGGGACAACTTTTGTAAAGAATTTCTCTAGTTTAGCTCCAAAATATGTCGCAAAGATTATTGGCACCACAGATGATGTATAACTCATTAGAATAACTGGTATTCCAAGGAACGTAATCTGGATATCCGACTCGAACATCGTGCCACCGAATAGTGTCCTGATCGTTTCACCTGAACTGATGTCTGCAAGACTAGGATGAACCAATGCTGCTGCGATTGCCATGCCCAAGAACGGAGTACCGCCGAACTTCTTCATTGCTGTATAGCCAAGGAAAATTGGCAGGAACGTGAAGAAGCCGTCTCCGATTGCGTTTAAAAGCTGGTAAGTTCCGCTTGTGTTCTCCAGCCATCCCAATGCTACGAAAAGGGAATTGAAACCTTTGATAATACCTGTTGCCATTAATAGCGGCAAGACTGGAATGAAGATATTCGAGATAATATCAACGAAGCTGCTGAACAAACCCTTCTTCTCGTTATCCTCTTCTTCGACTTGATTCCGGGACTCAAACCCGCCTTCTGAGATAACCTCTTTATAAACATCCGGAACATGGTTGCCGATAACGACTTGATACTGTCCGGCACTCTGTCGAACTGTCACGACACCATCATGTTTTTCCAAGGCTGTTTTGTCCGCTTTTCCCTCATCTTTCAGCCGAAAACGGAGTCTTGTAACACAATGGCTGACACTGTTAACGTTTTCTTTTCCTCCGACTAACTCTAGTATTTCTTTTGCCAGTTTGTTGTAACTCATTTGAAACACCTCCAAATAGTTTTAAAGTTTTCTGGTCTTATCAAACAAAAAAACCTAAACCATTAATAGATACAACACTCCAAGAGCAAAAGAAACTACTCCCTGAGCAAAGTTATATCCATTAATGATTTAGGTTTTGCCTGCTTGACCAGTAACAATCCTAAAAAATTAAGGTTGATATATATTTAGTTTTCTAACTTGAGTCAAATATAGCACTTGGAAAAATAAATGTCAACGCTTTCTGAAACCGTTTTATAAAAAATCTTCCCTGCTTTGATAGAGAATAGTTATCTACTAGTCACACGCTCAATATGGATAGTCAGATATAGTTTTTCTTCATTCGACAAGCGGTATCCATACTCTTTCTCGATGTAAACTTCGATTTTGTTTGTACATTCAAAAGACTTCGGATTCTTCTGTTTGACCATTTCATAAAGATAGTCGTCCTGATCTTGCAGGTTTGTTTCACTCATCAATCGCTGGGCAAAGAATTTAAGATGGGTGATAAATCGAAAGTAATTTAGTGATTCTTCATTGAATTCCATGGCGAAATGGTATTTTACGATATTTAGAATGTCTTGTATGATTTTCGTTATTTGGTTGATATTCGAAACATTTTCATTTAACTCCGCATTCAAGATGTGCATGGCGATGAATCCTGCTTCATCTTCCTCCAATGCTACATCCAGTTTTTCTTCGATCATTTTAACCGCTTCCAAACCGATGGCATATTCATCTTTGTATAGTTTCTTTATTTCCCATAACAAACCATTTTTGACGCTTTGATTCTCTTTTTTCCTTTCGATTGCAAAATTTACGTGATCAGTTAGGGCGACATAAATAATATCGTTTAATTCTTTGTTGTATTCCGTTTTGGCCACTTGTATTATCTTCTCTACTACTTCCATTGTTTCTATCGGAACTTCTCTTAACAAGGTTTTGAATTGATCCGAAATATCTTTGTTATCAAGCGTGAAAATCTTTTCTATTTTGCTTTTATCTACATTGTCGCCTGATTTTTTCTGAAAACCAACACCCCTCCCCATAATGACCAGTTCTTTTTCCTGATGATTGATAACACTAATGACATTATTGTTGATTACTTTGTTTATAACCATATGGCAATCCCCTTTCTATGTATTCGCTGACATGATTCACATTATATATTAGCTTCATTTGTTTTAAAAGTATCCTTCTCGCAATCTACCAGCAGCCAAGATTTCCCTTCTCCATTTCTCACGGCAAAATGTATCTGAAACCCTTTTCTTTTAGAATTGATTCATTTTTTTCGAAAGTTTTTGCGTAACTTAACTTCATTCATCCAGCCCTACGTCTGATAGGGTTTTCAGTAATACCATACACCCCTTTCGACACGCGTTAAACATCGGATAATGTTGATATTTATCGAACGGTAAGAGATAATAACAGAGTTGTGAAAAAACTTTAATTGAGGTGAAAGCGTGAAAAATGTAAGTTCAGTTTTTTGGTACGCGCTTGCTATTTGTGCCGTACTAGTCGTTTGGGGAGCTGTTGCTCCAGAGCACCTACAGACCGTTACATCAAGTACCACGGCATTTATTTCTGAAGCATTTGGATGGTATTACCTGTTGATTATTATGTTGGTGCTGGCATTTTGTATCTACTTGATTTTTTCGCGATTTGGAAAAATTAAATTAGGTAAAGAGGATGACAAGCCCGATTTTAATTTAGCTTCATGGTTTGCCATGTTATTCAGTGCAGGAATGGGTATGGGGTTGGTATTTTGGACGACCGCTGAGCCGATTTCCCACGCATTCAAGAGTCCTCCAGGGGCTGAAGCAGGATCGAACGAAGCAATCAAGCAATCATTGCAGTATTCCTTTTTCCACTGGGGTATTCACGCTTGGGCAGTATATGGCGTGGTAGCACTTGCTTTAGCTTATTTTAAATTCCGAAAAGATCTTCCCGGATTAATAAGTGCAACACTCATACCGATATTCGGTGAAAAGAGCATGCGGGGATGGCCTGGAAAATTGATTGATACGCTGGCTATTTTTGCAACAGTAGTTGGTGTGGCTTCCACGCTTGGTTTCGGATCGGCACAGATTAATGGCGGCCTGTCTTACCTGTTCAATCTGCCGAGTAACTATGGGATGCAATTATTAATTCTAGCCGTTTCCACTGTTTTATTTATTATTTCAGCTTGGTCTGGCATAGGGAAAGGAATCAAGTACTTAAGTAATATCAATATGGGACTTGGGTTTGTGTTAATGCTGCTGTTATTCATTGTCGGGCCTACGTTATACATTTTAAATATGTTCACATCGACGCTTGGCAGTTACATTGCAAACTTTTTCGATATGAGTTTCCGTCTGTCGCCTTTGAACGAAGAAGGTCGGACTTGGATTGACAACTGGACCATCTTCTATTGGGCATGGTGGGTATCATGGGCTCCATTTGTGGGAATTTTCATTGCCCGAATATCCAAAGGGCGAACCATAAAAGAATTTATGTTAGGAGTCCTTTTCGTTCCCGCGTTAGTATGCTTTATCTTTTTTGCAGTATTCGGGGTTTCCGCGCTGAATATCGAGCAAAACGGAATAGATGCTATTTCTACCTACTCTCTTGAAACAACAACATTTGGCGTCCTTCAGCATTACCCGCTTGGTCAATTTATGTCCCTGCTCACCGTTGTCGTGATTGCCATCTTCTTTATCACTTCCGCCGATTCTGCAACGTTTGTTCTCGGAATGCTGAGCACATCCGGGTCTATCAACCCTGCCAACTCCGTAAAGGTCACTTGGGGTCTTGCCATGTCAGCTATGGCAGCTATTATTGTTTATTTCGGCGGCACACAAGGTTTGCAAAACATGTTGATTATCGCCGCATTGCCATTCTCGGTCGTGTTGCTGTTAATGGGAGGTTCCTTCTATAAAGCAGCAAGACAAGAGATCGCAAAAAAGCCAAGCCGAAAAATACGGAAAGACATGGAAAAACAGAAATCGGCAGGTTAAGAACATTTAACTTAACCTAACCCAAAACCACTCAAAGCTCTTACTAGCTTGAGTGGTTTTTATTTTTGTGGAAAACGAAACATAAACCCTTTTACCATCTCAACATCCTCTCCCTTATCCCTCTTTTCAAGTAATTAAACAAAAATATAAAAATATGTCACTGGCCTTCACTGAGGCTCACTGAGCTTCACTGACGTAGCTAAGTCGCACTCTTTGCCACTCAGTCGGTTTGGAGGTTCCGAAAAGGGACTGATACAATTCGATTTATGTTTTGCAAAACGAATTTGTGGGAGGAATGCACAATGGCTAAAGAGCACATACGCATCGTGGATACGGACATACACGAACGCGTCCAATATGAGGATATATTGAAATACTTAGATGAACCATTCAAACATTACATTCAAAACTGTCACTGGATACAAGAAAAACATATGCCATACACCCAGCCGGCTGTGGCAGGAGTAGATCGTGCAGATGCAATTTTACCGGATGGCCGTCCAGCTGGAGCTGACTTAGAATTTATGCAAAAACAACTGTTGGATGATATCGGACATGAGTTCGGCATTTTAACAAGTGCATTGGACCCTTCTCCATCATCTATGCATGGTTGGTATGAAATGGCAGCAGCATTGGCAACGGCCTATAATGACTGGCAAATAGAAGAATGGCTGGAAAAAGATGACCGTTTATACGGCTCTGTCCATATAGCAGCCCAGGATCGTGACGCTGCAGTAAGAGAAATTGAAAGAGTGGGACACCATCCAAAAATGGTCCAGGTTTTACTGCCGATCGATGATATCATGTGGGGCGATCCATTCTATCATCCTATTTTTGAAGCTGCCGAAAAGCATAATTTGATGATCGGCATGCACCACAATGAACCGCCTGTCTATTACGGAAAATGGCCAAGATATTTCATTGAGTGGCACACCTTGATTCCTACTGCCCATATGAAGCAAGTCACGAACATGATTTTCAATGGTGTGTTTGATAAGTTCCCTAACCTCGGCTTGATGATGATCGAAGGTGGATTCACCTGGGTTCCTCACCTATTGTGGAAAATGGACCAGCAATACCGCGACCTGCGCCATGAAGTACCTTGGTTGAAACGGAAGCCGAGCGACATTTTCAAACAACAAATCCGGGTAACCACTCAACCTGCAGAGGAACTAACCAAACAAGAGTTTATGTCTCTAATTGAGCAAATGGGTTCTGACGATATTCTTTGCTTCTCTACCGATTACCCTCATTGGGATTATGATTCTCCGACTCGCGCATTGCCGAATATGAATCAGGAGTTGAAAGAGAAAATTTTCGCAGAGAATGCCAAAGCATTTTATCCAAAACTGCCTAATTCAACAGAAGACAGGAGCGTTCATTATGAAACAGCAAGTCGTGTGTAAAACAACAGAACTAGGACCAGGTGAAATGAAGGCTGCCAATTTCGGAAAGCAAAATGTCCTGATTTGCCGGACATTGGACGGTGAATTTTATGCTTTTTTAAATCAATGTACCCATCAAGGCGCACCTCTTGATA
Source organism: Sediminibacillus massiliensis (assembly GCF_900156915.1). Taxonomy (GTDB): domain Bacteria; phylum Bacillota; class Bacilli; order Bacillales; family Amphibacillaceae; genus Sediminibacillus_A; species Sediminibacillus_A massiliensis. Next base: position 1,312,746 of record NZ_LT732535.1, read on the forward strand.
AAGGGATGATCTGCGGAGCAACGACCGACGATAGTAATCCAGGAGACTATCATTACTGCCGCAAAGGCGAAATCATCCGCTGTCCCTGGCATGGGAGAGAGTTCGACATCAAAAACGAAGGGAGAATGCTCGCCAACCCTGATAAAAGACTGCCAAGCTATAAAGTGAAAGTGGAGAACGAAGAAGTGATTGTCTATAAATAAGACAGGAACTCGCTTCGTGGGGTAACATTACCTACCCTTTAAAAACTGCTTTTTGAGAGAAACTGCGACATTGCGAAATTCACTTCAGTGAGTCAGGATAAGGAACTTCGTCAGAGTGGCAACTCTCACGAAGAAAATCGATTTGTATTTTCGAGGAATCTGCGTGTACTGCCTCTTCTGTTAGGGCTTTTCTTATTTTTATTAGGAATAATCCATATTAGACATACATTAAGGACCACTTCTCTCTTAATCAGAAACTCTATCTTAAGCTGGGGAAAAATGCGAGACTCCAGTGGGATTTTTTCCGCAGCGTTGGACTACCACTCCATCCAAAAAGGATGATAGGAAGCCGCACTGAAGTTTTGTCGCAGTTTATATTAAGAGCAAACTAAAAAACCAAAAAATGAACAAGAAGGTGAATGTTATGAATTCAGAGAATATCGTTGACTCTCTTATTATCGGAGCAGGTCCTACCGGGTTATTTGCTGCTTTTTATGGAGGAATGCGGGAAATGTCGGTCAAGGTCATTGACAGCCTGCCGCAAGTAGGCGGACAGCTGATGGCATTGTATCCGGAAAAATACATTTACGATGTAGCCGGTTTCCCAAAAGTCTTAGCAAAAGACTTAATCAACCAACTCGAACAACAAGCAAAACAATTCAACCCGGAAATATGCCTGGAAGAAAACGTCCAGTACGTGGAAAAAATCGAAGACCAACTATTTAAAGTATCCACGACCAAGGAAATCCATTATGCAAGAACAGTCATCGTAACAAGTGGCGCGGGCGCCTTTCAGCCGCGAAGGTTAAAGCATGCTGAAGCAGGCAAATACGAAGGGACCAACCTCCTCTACTCCATTACCGACTTGCAAGCATTCCACGGTAAAAAAGTATGTGTCGCAGGCGGAGGAGACTCTGCTGTCGATTGGGCTCTAATGTTAGAAGGAGTCGCAGAAGAAGTATCTCTTGTCCATCGCAGAGATGCCTTCCGCGCACATGAACACAGTGTGAATCAATTGAGAGAATCCTCTGTCCAAATAAAAACGCCGATGATGATTGACGATTTGATCGGCAATAATGATAGACTGGAACAAGTCGTTATTAAAGAAAATAAAGGCGAAGCCGTTGAAAACATCGAAGTAGACGCCTTGATTGTTAACCATGGCTTCCTTTCCGACATTGGCGCAATCAGGGAATGGGGAGTGGAACTGGAGAAAAATTCGATTGTAGTAAACGAAAAAATGGAGACAAATATCCCCGGGCTTTTTGCTGCTGGCGATATCACGACACATGCCGGTAAGGTAAAGCTGATTGCCTCTGGTTTTGGGGAAGCGCCGACTGCGATCAGCCAAGCGAAACATTACATCGATCCGGAAACTAAAGTGCAGCCACCACACAGCACCAGAGTGCTAAGTGGAGTTTAAGGCGTGATCACCCAGGAGAAACAAACCGCCTTAACTGGAAATCATCTAAAGGACTTATTCGCTGTCTTTCTGACATTTATGAAAATCAGCCCCCTCACCTTTGGAGGGGGCATAACGATGATTCCCCACATTGAAAGTGAGATTGTAAACAAAAGAAATTGGCTTGCCAAAGAAGATATTCCCAATGTTGTGGCAATAGCCCAGTCTGCCCCAGGTTCTGTGGCACTCAATTCCGCTGTCTATATCGGTTATACGGTGAGAGGGATACCGGGCGCCATGTCTGCGATAGCCGGTATGTTGGTGCCAGCGAGTCTGATCATTGTCGGGTTAACCTATCTTTATTTAAACTACCAGAACCTGGACATTGTCCAAAATGCATTTAAAGGAATCCGGCCCGCCATCATCGGCCTTATTGTATTTGCGGCATACAAAATAGGAAAACGAGCGATTTACAACAAATTTACTTTGATGGTTTTCCTCCTCACCCTTTGTACGCTGGGATTTCTAAACCTGTCGCCGGTATGTCTGATCATCGGCGGAGGCTTGATTGGTCTGTTTCAATCTATTTGGGAGCATAGAAGGGGATGACCGCATGCAGATGCTGCAGTTGTTTTTGGCATTTTTCAAAATAGGACTATTCGGATTCGGTGGCGGTTATGCAATGATTCCGCTGATGGAACAGGCAAATAGGGAACACCACTGGATTCCGCATCACCAATTTACAGATATTATAGCGATTGCCGGGTCCTCCCCAGGGCCGATTGCATCAAACTCGGCTTTATTCATTGGTTACCATACAGCTGGACCGTTAGGAGCAATCATAGCAGTGGCAGGGAATTTGCTCCCTTCGTTTTTGATTGTGCTAGCTATTATCAAACTGGTAACGCACCAAGCTTCCCTGAACATCGTCCGTCATTGTTTAAACGGCATCCATCCGGTGATTGCCGCACTTATTCTTTATGCAGGGTTTCTTATGAGCAGACAAACGGACTTATTTTCAAACGAGATTGCATATGCCCAATATTTGATATTATTCCTTTCCATTATACTGCTGTTCAAAAAAGTGTCTCCGGTATGGGTGATCAGTTGTTCAGGATTGTTAGGAATCCTAATTTATAGTTTTTAAAGGAGGAAGCGATTTTGGAAACAAAAAAGATGTTCATCGATGGAAAATGGGTGGATGCCGGAATCGGTGAAACACGCTCCATCATCAATCCATTTAATCAAGAAGAGATTGCTGTGGCTGCTGAAGGAAATGAATCGGATGCAAAAGCAGCCATCTCGGCGGCCAGACAAGCGTTCGATAATGGTGATTGGCCAAACACACCGGCAGCAGCACGGGCAGCCTTTGTCCGAAAAATTGCCGAACTAATCGAACGTGATAAAGAGGAACTAGCCGAACTTGAATCCCTCGATACAGGCAAAACAGTGGAAGAAAGCCGCGGTGATATGGATGATATAGCCGGAGTTTTCCGTTATTATGCCGATATAGGCGACAAAGATGGCGGTGAAATCATTGATTCCCCCATCCCTGACGCTGTAAGCAAAGTGGTCCATGAGCCAGTCGGAGTCTGCGGGCAGATCACTCCATGGAACTATCCATTATTGCAAGCATCTTGGAAACTAGCACCCGCCCTGGTCACAGGCAACACACTGGTCATGAAACCTAGTGAAATCACACCGCTGACAACTGTCAAAGTCTTTGAATTAATAGAAGAAGCAGGTGTTCCGGCTGGGGTCGCAAACCTTGTCCTTGGGGCAGGTAACACTGTTGGCGCAGAGCTTTCAACCAATATAGAGGTAGATTTAATCTCTTTTACAGGCGGAATTGAAACAGGGAAAAAAATCATGCAAGCAGCTAGCATCAATGTGAAGAAACTGGCATTAGAGCTTGGCGGCAAAAACCCTAATGTGGTATTTGCGGATGCTGATTTCGAAACAGCAGTAGATCAGGCAATGAATGCCGTTTTCTTCCATGCCGGCCAAATTTGTTCAGCTGGAACGAGGCTTATTATAGAAGAAAGTATTCACGACAAGTTCGTGGAGGCTTTAGTGGAACGTGTGCAAAACATTAAAATCGGCAGTGGTTTTGATGATGATACCCAAATGGGTCCGCTTATTTCCGCAGAACATCTAGCAAAAGTAGAAAAGTATGTAGAAGCAGGTAAAAAGGAAGGTGCAAAAGTGGTTGTTGGAGGTAAACAACCAGAAGACCCGGCGCTACAAAATGGATTCTTCTATTTACCTACCATTTTCACTAACTGCACGACAGATATGAGCATTGTACAGGATGAAGCATTCGGTCCTATCATAACTGTCGAAACGTTCACTACAGAGGAAGAAGCTGTTAAACTGGCTAATGATTCGATTTACGGGCTTGCCGGCGGCGTTTGGACAAACGATATCGTGAAAGCTGAACGATGTGTTGCCAAAATGCGCATGGGCACCGTATGGATTAACGAATTCAACCTATACTTCCCACATGCACCATGGGGCGGATTCAAACAATCGGGCATTGGCCGTGAGTTAGGTAAACTTGGATTGGAAGAATATACGGAAACGAAGCATATCTTCCATAACCTGAAACCAGAGCCTGTCAATTGGTTCGGAGAATAATCAGCTTATGATAAAAAACACTCACAACCGTTGATAACACAACGTCTGTGAGTGTTTTATTTTCAACAAGAAAGTCGCACGATCAGTCTCATAGCGAAGCCTGGGGGGAATCCCCTATTTCAGAAATAGCTCATTGACTAACTAAACTAAACTAGTCTCCTCATTCTTCTGCTCGAAGCTATCCAGCAATGTACGCACTTCATCCGTTGACTCTGTGTTCATCAATTCATTTCTTAACTCACTCGCCCCTCGGAAACCACGTACATAAATCTTGAAGAAACGGCGAAGCGGCCTGAATGGACGCGATTCAAATTCATTCGTATAGTGATCGAAGAGATCAAGGTGCAACCTTAGAAGATCCAGCAACTCCTTACTGCTGTGCTCTTTCGGCTGCTCTTCAAAAGCAAATGGGTTTGTGAAAATGCCTCGCCCGATCATTACTCCATCCACCCCATACTTTTGAACGAGTTCCAATCCGGTTTGACGGTCAGGAATATCGCCATTGATCGTCAAAAGTGTGTCAGGAGCCACTTCATCCCTTAGTTTCTTGATTTCAGGGATCAATTCCCAGTGGGCATCCACTTTACTCATTTCCTTTTTCGTACGAAGATGAATAGATAGATTAACGATGTCTTGTTTCAATAAATGTGTAAGCCAGTCACGCCATTCATCCACATACGTATAACCAAGTCTTGTCTTCACGCTTACGGGCAGTCCGCCTGCTTTTGCTGCTTGTATCAGCTCTGCTGCTACTTCCGGACGGCGGATAAGTCCGCATCCTTTCCCATTTGTTGCGACATTAGGTGCCGGACAGCCCATATTGATATCGATACCGCGGAAGCCTTCTTTCGCCATCCCGATACTCATTTCACGAAAATATTCCGGTTTGTCCCCCCATATATGGGCGACCATTGGTTGTTCATCTTCCGTGAAGGTCAAACGGCCACGCACGCTATGCTGCCCTTCCGGATGACAATAACTTTCCGTGTTTGTAAACTCTGTAAAGAACACATCAGGCCTTGCTGCTTCGCTCACCACATGGCGGAAAACAACATCGGTCACATCTTCCATCGGTGCAAGTATAAAAAACGGTCGTGGTAGATCACGCCAAAAATTATCAGTCATACCAAATTCAAATCCTCTCATTATCGGGGCATCAGTCCAAAGCCTGATATGACCCCAAAAATAAAAAGCAAAGATAGCTTTGCTTCATTTATACTTATACCATGGTTATGTACTTTTTATCAAACTATAGAAAATTTCGACCATTCTATTTACACAGGAGGAATTTCATCATAATTGTCAACTGGTCATTTTTTCCACTTTTCAGTCGTTTAATCAAAAAACTCCATATGGGATTTCTCTTGTTTATAGAAATCCAACCTATCTTGTAAAGTGCCTGTATGAAATTCAAATTTGTGACCATCTGGATCAGTAAAATAAATCGATTTTTTATCTCTTTTGTCTCTTGGACGGCCAGACAAAATGTTTACATTCAATTCTTTTAGTCTGTCATACATTTTATCAAAGTCTGACTCTTCAATCGAAAAGGCTATATGTGTGTATGATCTGCTTATTTCATTACGGGGTATATCCTTCTCGCGATTGAGAGCAAGCCACATTCCATTCAAATCAAAATATGCAGTATTTCTACCTTTTACTAGCAGTTTGGCTTCAAATACTCTTTTGTAAAACTCAATAGCTTTTTCCAAATCAGAAACCGAAAATAAAAAATGATTAAGTCCTTTTATTGACACTGTCTCACCTCACCCTATTCTTATTGATCATCCCCGCGATTTTCCAGGATTTCTACAGTTAATCGATATGAAAGAGATAAAAACCAACATATTAAGAGGTACTTCTGAGTTCTGACTCTTCATTGAAGTACTCGGATTTGCTTGGCATAAGTGCTAGCTTTATTTGCCAAATGCTCAGCAACAGCAGTAAAATCGAGGCAGCAATGATACTGTACCTGACCGGAATGATATCACCTGTAAAACCAATTAATAAAATAAAGATAATCTGAAAGACACTTTGGAATATGCCATATATGCTCGAAATCCTCCCCATCATCTTAACCGGAACATTGTTTTGATAAAAAGTCATAAATCCAGTACCAGAAAAGGAGTTGAAGAATCCTAGTACGATAAATCCAAATGCTACAGACCAAAATGAAAAGGAGAAAGCATAGATTAGATAGCCGACCGATAACATAAAATACCCGCTGGAGATTAGCATTCTTATAGACAGCTTTTTAGCCACGAACGAAACTGTTGCTGCGCCTAAAATAGAACCAACTCCTGTCAGGCTTATGAGTAACCCGTACTCTGCTTCGGATAAATTCAAGACCTTTTGAGTGAAGACGACCTCTTGCGCATCCATTCCAAGTGCAACAATCATAAAAAATTGCGCTATAAAGTACACCTTTACAACAAATAGGTTACGCTGAGTGAATTTGAATACTTCCTTCCAATCACTTTTCAGCAATTTCAAATCGAGCTTATTCACTGTTTGATCCGCATCGTTATTTACGTTTGGCAATAAATATACCATTATAGCTGAAACAACAAAAGAAACAGCGTTAATCCATATCGATAGATGAACAGTGGTAACGAGCAGCAGTGCTCCCGATATGGCTGGGCCGATCAAGAAAGCACTTGACGTTATCAAACTTCTAAACGAGTTAAATTGTTTCCGGCCTTTTTCTGGAACAATATTCGTTATGTAGGTGACTGCTGCGGGTTCAAAGAACGCTTTGGAAATAGAGAGAAAGAAAAGACATACATATATAGGCCAAATAGAGCTGAAGAAAGGAATGATCGCTACTATTGCTGCACGAATGATGTCTGTACCGATCATTATCCTCCGGAGATTCAAACGGTCTATCATACTACCAGACCAAAACTTCGTGAATATCGAAGCGATCGGTCCTATGATCCATAATCCGGCTACCGCAGCAGCTGATCCCGTCAGTTTCAACACGAAAACATTAATGGCAACAAGATAAATAAAGTCTCCTAAAGTAGACATGCCCAGTCCGAACAGCAGTAAAAATGAGTTCTTCTTTTGGGAAATGCTTTGTTGACTGATATTAACACCACACTTATGTATTCTAATAAATACTCTTTCTATTAAAAATAAAGTTCCCCTTTGATTAATTCATTGTTTTCACATAATGTTCATAAAAAAGAACTCTCCATCTTGAGAGTTCCCTTATTCCGTTAATATGAATTAGGCGCCTACCTATATTCTCTTTTCACTAGAGCCTTTTGGTCATGATTAAATCCGTTTGTTCTTCATCCCCCATATAAAATGCGTGTGCTCCCGTTTGGACAAATCCCATTTTTTGATAGAAAGCAATCGCATTTTCATTTTCTTCCCATACACCCAGCCATATTTTATGTAAATTATGCTCTTGCGCAATCTCCATGGCTTTACCTAACAGATATTTTCCCAGTCCATGCCTTTGAAAGTAATGTCTTATATAAATCCTTTCAATTTCAAGGCAGTCATCACCCATTTCTTCCGTTTGCGCTTCGCCGGTATTAATTTTTAAATACCCTGCGATTTCCTGATTAAAATGAACAAAAAAGAATTGCGATGAAGGGTTTGCCAACTCTTTTTCTATTTGCTTTAAGTTGAATGCCTTCTCCATATAGGCCTTCATATTCTCCGGTGTATTCTGGTCCTCAAATGTTTCCATGAATGTTTCCTGACTAATTTCCTGCAGTGTCTGTGCATTTCCCAAGGTACACAACTTCATCTTTATCGACATTTTAATATGCTGCTCCCCTCTGTAATCAATAACTCCTTTTGTTTCCCTTTTTGACATATTCCCAGTCTTTTTCTACATTCTTTCTTACTCTTTGCAGAAGGTGGAACATGGTTTCCATTTCTTCTTCGGAAAAACCCTGCAACGCCACGAGATTGGAGTGATCATTTTCCCGCTTTATGAAAGGATATATGCTTTTTCCTTTCTCTGTGGGATAAAGTTTTTTAATCTTTTTGTTATGTGGATCTTCTTTTTTCTCGATAAAACCATTCGTTTCCAGTTTTTTTATCGACCGGGCTGCTGTCGTCCGATCTACTTTTATCATCTCAGCCACTTTTTCCTGAATGATGCCAGGATTTTCGCAAATCCGGACTATATATAAATACTGCCCTCTCGTGAGATCATATTCTTTAAACTCTATATTACTTATTGAATCCAAAGCCCTTGCTATCATGCCAACCTCACGGAGTATTTCCTTCATAATGATCCCCCACCCCTGTACTTTGTTGCAATTACAACATAAAACATATGTTAATCATAACTCAATATTGTTGCATTTACAACATTCATTTACCAATGTGCTTAGTTACTTCACCATTTCCATGACCACCTATCTTCAACGTAAAAAAGGCTGAAACGATGTTCGTTCCTGCCTTTTCCAGCTATCCCTTTTCATGAACCTGCAGACTATCTGCTGCTATAGATGGCTTCCCATATAAACGTCTCAATAAAAACCCGTAAATGGACGCTAGCACTTGCTGGAACAACATGCCGATCACGACCGGGACAGCGACTGGCGGCGGGAAATACGTTACCGCAATGACCGACCCGGCACTTATATTCCGCATGCCGCCCGAAAAAGTCAAAGCGATGACTTCATCCCTGTCCCGGTTGAGCAGCGTGCCGATACACCATGACAGCAAATATCCGGAAGCAGCGATGAAGAATACCACAGCCGCAATCCACACTAACTTCCAATTGATGTTGGAAAGATAAGGAGCGACGACAGCGCTGTTGATCATGATCACCAACATGAGCCCGAGTTTGGAAAAAGGCGATAACCGCGGGCTCCATACTTCGCCTGCCCTGCCTTTGCTGATATGGTTGATTGTCATCGCCAATACGGACGGCAAAACAACCATACCGACCAGGGACCTCATCATGCTCCAAATTTCCATATCGACCGATGCCCCCACAAACAAGGATAACGTCAACGGCACCAGCACAGGGGATAATATCGTATCGATGATTACGGTGGAAAAGGTGAGCGCAATATTACCTTTATGGATGGACACCCAGATAAAACTCGTAATGCCAGTCGGGATCGCCATCGAAAGCAACAATCCGATGATGGTAAGCATGTCTCCGTTGAAGGTGATATGACCGACAGACCACGCCCAAATCGGCATGATGATATGAAGCACAATCAACACGACAATGATCGGAAGGGGATTCAGAAATGTTTTTTGTAAAGAATGAAAATTGGAATTCAAGCTTCCAGTAAAGGATATAAAAGCAAAAATCCATGTGATCAAAAAAGCAAAACCGATTATATGTCCTGAAAGCAAAACACCCAACACGACACTTACCGGAGCGAGAAAAGGCATCACGCTGTTCAGTCTCTCATTTAATTTAATAAGCATAAGTCCAACTCCAAATTACTAAAGAAGATAACAGTCTAATCCAGACTGCCAATCTCAGATAATAATGCAATTTTCACTTATTTCTATTATAAGCAATGGAGTCAAGATATAATTTGTAAATCAAGACTGTTTACAGCTATATGGATCAAAAAAAAAAATAATGATGTCTCACAACATCATCTAATCATCCAGGTTAATCTCTTGTGCCGATTAACAGTGCATCTGAATTACTGTCATATATCTTTAAGGAACTCCATTTATCATTATTGAAGTCCATTTTTGGTATCATAAAATTTTTCTTTGAAAGGTCTACTAAATACAAATTGAAATTAGAAAGGTCCTCGTTGATGTGCACTTCAGTCAAATAAGGAATGTAAACAATCACTTTTCTCCCATCTTTTGAAGACGCCATTCTAATTTCCTCAGATTCATTTAAGATTTTATCTTGGGGTTCAAGATCAAATAGGTTATATAATTCAAACAACCATTTCGCAAAGCTAACATCCCATGCTCCTTCCAATTGTAAGGAAGACCGCCAATCTAATGGGGTATCGGAGAATTCTTTATTATTGAATATCTCGCCTCTTCTATGCCATGACCACAATCCATGCGCCCCATATGTAAACCCGGCTTTTGCACCTGACAGCAAACTTTGCCACATGGCTTTGCGGACTTCGAATGATTTAAATCTCCCGTATTCCCTACCGTATCCATGACCTTCATAACAGGGTTCCCCATTTACAATTGGTCTTTTCACCCTTATATTCGAAAATTTTTCTGCTAATTTATAAGTTAGATCTTGATTTTTTTGATGACCTGACTGATACATATAAAAGTCTACTTCTTTTGAATGAATGAATTCCTCTGGGAGATTCACATGAGGCTGTAAATGGAATGCGGTTAACCCTTCCCTATCATTTCTTTTTATAGTTCGTATTACAGTTCTAAAGTACTCAACGGATTCGTCCGTAGGAAAATTTGTATCCCCACTTGCAAGATAAATAGGACTGTACCTTTTAAAACGGTTAACTACATATGAAGTATATGATTCTACTTTATCTATAGGCATTATGCATGAAGGGTGTACTTTTTCAGATGCCCAAGTCCCTTTAACATAATTGCACCATAAAACTACTAGGGCAGGAATAAATCTCATTTCAGTTGCTATTTTGATCATTTGTTCAGCTTTATAAAAATAATTTTCATTCGGCAAATCAAAATTCCAATTTCCTTTTTTATCTTTTTCGAAAGGCTGAAGTTCCCCAATATATTGACTTGCATCATGTAATATAGGAAGAATACTGATTTGTAAAACATTGAAGTTTTGCTTTTGTCTATATAACAGATATTCTTTCCACTCTTCCAATGAACACTTCAAAAAAGCATTCCAGACTGTATCAGCTAGATAAAAAAATCTTTTATCTCCTCGTTGAAAATAATCCATTGATTCAGATATCAATACTCTTGAATCTTCGCTTGATAGCTTATACAATATATCACTCCCTTTACGGTTCCTTGTAAGGCTAACCCATACAAAATGTTTTTTACACTGACATGAAATCGGTTACAATTAAAACTTAACTTATCTGCTTTATATAAACTAACTTTACCGTATATTACCAAGCATTCTTCTATTAATCAACTATAGTTGAGTAAAAAGTTTAGTTTTTTTGTAAAAAGAATAAAATTCATGGCTTAAACTTTCAAATTCCTTCAATATTTGAATCGAAAATTTTAATAAAAGGCAATATGCAGATATTTCACAGACTAAATTTTAGCTAAATTTTTATCAATTATGTTATAATAAATATATTATAAACGCTTTCATACAAATACTTTGGATAGGTGTGTAGTATATGAAAATAAATGATATAGCCAAGTTAGCTAATGTTTCTAAGTCTGCTGTTTCTTTAGCTTTAAATGGGAAGAATGGCGTTAGTCAGGCCACAAGAGAAAAGATACTTAAAATTGCCCAGGAACACGGATATATTCCTAGACCTGTTGTAAAAGCAGAAAAATACACTGCTTCTAAATCTAATCACAAGTTATTGCGCTTTGTAGCCTGCACAAATGAAGGGATTGTTACAGAACAATATGAGTCCCAGTCTTTTTTCACAGAATTAATTAACAGCATTGAAAAATGCACAAAAACTAACGGTTATTCACTATTAGTTTCTTCTATTAACGTTGAAAAACTTTATGAAGAAATCAGTGAACTGGAAAACGAACAAAAATCCAGTGGCATCCTGTTACTAGGTACAAACTTAACCTCAGATCAAATTAGAACAATTGCCATGATTCAACCTAATATTGTTGTGTTAGATACTTGTTTCGAAACTCTGAATATTAACTTTGTAGTCATGAACAATCTTTATGGCGCATATCAAGCTGGCGAATATTTAATAAGGAATGGGCATTCAGACATAGGGTATGTAAGATCCACTGATCGTATGTACAACTTCAATATGAGGGAAGAAGGTTTTTTACAAGCTCTAGAAGAAAACGACTTGTCTATAACCAAAGATAACATTTTCGAAATTTCTCCTACCACCATTTCTTCTCAAAAAGAGCTTGAAGATAAACTAAAAAAACGCCTGACAAACCTGCCGACCGCTTTGTTTTGCGAATGTGATTATATGGCCATCAGTGTCATGAAAACACTAAATGAGTTAGATATTAAAGTACCTGACCAAGTCTCAGTTGTTGGGTTTGACAATATTTTTGAGTCTAAGGTTCTCACACCTGAATTAACTACTGTAAATGTTAAGAAAGATAAAATTGCATCATTAAGTGTGGAAAAACTCATTCAGATTATTGAGCAACAAGACGCCGACAATGTAAAGGTTTTTGTAGATACAGATTTTATAGAACGAGATTCTAGTATTGCTTATAAAAAGGAAGCGATGGTGGATGGAGAAATAAAATCTTTGTAAAACAGATATATTCTACTAAACACCTTTAAAGTAAGCAGTTGTATTTATTGTCTTTATCGCAAGACATTAGACAGCCTGTCTGCATATAATATCAAAATCAACAAGGAGCTATCCTGAGGTATGTAGCATTACCAGGATAGCTCCTTGTCGTGAAGAATCAGTGTTAGTGTTATTTACCACTGATATATATACTGTTTTGGTTTGTTATTATTTTATCGGACACTGGCTGGGTAATGAAGTGCAATCTTTGAGAACATATCATCAAGTGTAAAACGCGGGTCGATGTAATCATATACTCTAATTTTTCTTTCGTTTTGAAAATGGACATATTGCATATCTTCAGTAATACGCGGCGCAGGAAGTTCCCTATAATGATGATTATGTTCATCAATAAGCAAGGATACTGCAGGTGAATCCCCTAAGCACCAAGCCTCTCCAAATGGAAGCGGCCAAGCAGGATCATTATTTAATTCAGCTAATTGTTCGAATAAATACTTCCCAAGTTCACCATGTGGTCTAACTTTCTGCTCTAACTCAGCAATACTAGCCCTTATTAGACGATAAGCATTGATAGGAACTTGCCAAAGCTTTATATTGGAATTCATAATTACATTGGCAGCATTGATGTCATTCTTTAAATTAAATTCTCTTCCTCCTTCAGGATATTTCCCGCCGCCAATCCATATCGCGGTGACCCTATCTTCAATCTTTGGCTCCATTAAGTAGGCAGCTGCCAAATCAGTAATTGGTCCAAGAAAAATTACATAAAGGGGATTTTGTTCATCAGATTTTAAGGCTTCCTCTACTATTAATCTTGCTCCATCTGATACTTGAGGAGTAGATTCATCTTCCAATGCTTTTACAGCACCTTTTTTAACAACAACTTTCTCCTCCAAATCCATTAGACCCAAAACCTTGATAATCTCATCATAACTTTCTTCCATCGAGTTGGTTACTGGTACTGTTCCAAAGCGATATTTGCCAAAATGAGCAGCTACAATCCCTCTTATATCAAACTTCGGCGTAAGCAATGCATGGACAATTGCATACTGATCATCCGCTTCATTTTTAGCATCTGTATCAATAATAAGTCTTAATCTTTTATGTTCTGGAACACTGTAATTAGTTTTCACTATTTACCACCTCTTTATTTCTTAAAGTCTCGCTTTTTTCCGGATAGTTTAATGCTATCTTTGCATACATATCTTCTAACGTAAAACGGGCATCAATAGAATTATAAACTCTTATTTTCCTAACACTATTACTTGCTCCGAGTTGATAGCGCATATCGTTTGTGAAAAAAGGCGCATCTTTTTCTTCATAATGAAATTGATGGTCATCAATTAGTAGAGATACAGCGGGTGAATCGCCTAGACACCAACTATCCCCCCACGGATTTCTCCAATACGGGCTATTATTATATTCTGCTAACTGTTCAAATAAGTAATTACCGATATCCCCAAATGGTTTCACTTTGTTTTCTAACTCACTTATCCCTACTTTTACCATTTGATAGACATTCTTAGGAACTTGCCATAACGGAATAGGTGACTGAAAAACAACATTAGCTGCTGGAATGTCGTTAGACAAATTAAACTCCCTACCACCTTCTGGATAGACGCCTCCACCTATCCAAATGGCAGTTAATTTATCAACGATCCGTGGCTCTTCAATGTAAGCGGAAGCCAGATCAGTGATTGGACCTAAAAAAATCAGATAAAGAGGTGAAGAATCTTCTTTTAATGCTTCATCGATAATTAACCGGGAACCTTCCGAAATGACCGGTGTATCTATATCATCCATACCTTTGCTTGCGCCTTTGACAACTTTAATTGACTTTTTTAAATCCATTAATCTTAGTAACTTTTCTATTTCTTCATAGCTATCTTCCATGGAACGTTTGCTTTTATGTTCACCGAAATGTGCTGCTATAATCCCTTTCACATCAAACTTAGGAGTTAATAAGGCATGGACAATAGCAAATTGATCATCGGCTTCATTTTTGGCATCTGTATTGATAATCACTCTTAATTTTTTATGTTCAGGAACCTGATAGTTGTAATTCAAAATTATCACTCCTTTGTTTCTATTTCCCAACTACATCCTTACTCAAAGAGAAGGAACAACACATATCATTCCTTGATGTTCCTTCTATATCGAATTATTTAAATTTACTGGTTTGCTACTTCATCTGCAGACTTCTTCATTAGTTCCACTGCTTCTTCAGTTGTTAGTTCACCTGTAATAATTTTGTCTTGTGCTTCAAAAAACTTGGTCACTAAATCCTGAGGTAATGCCTGGTCAGTAATCAAGAAGTTTCCTTCTTTCATAAACTCATTCAATTCCGTAACATGAGGCAATCCTTCTGGTACAAAAGCATCTTTCCTAGGTAGCGGGAATTTAACGACATCTTTGTGATTCTCTACTACCTCTTCAGAAGTAGTGTATAAAGCAAACTTAATTGCGGCTTCTTGTTCTGCTTCTGTTGCATCACTGCTAATTTGAATCATTTCCGCAAAACTTGAAATTCGCTGAGGACTCTGTTCTGTTGGGAAAGGAAATACGCCGACAGATTCAATATCAAATCCATCCGCTATCATGTTGGTATCAAACCAAGGGCCTTCTAATTGCATTGCTGCATCACCACTATAGAATGGCATTTTAGCCTCATTAGGATCTATTGTGATAAAACCCTCTGGAAAATACCCTTTTTCATTCCATTCATGCAGCTTGTCGTAAGTTTTCTGGACTGAATCATGGTCCCATGATTCTTCCAAATTAATTAATTTATCCTTTACTTCTGGCCCAGCAAAATGCTCTAATACAACTTCGGTAAATCTCATTGTATGCCAGCCAAACTTTCCACCAACAGAGATCGGTGTTATGCCGTTTTCTTTCAATGTAGCCATAATAGATTCAAATTCTTCAAAAGTTGAGGGTTCTTCTAAACCATATTGATCAAAAATATCTTTACGATAAAAGATTCCAAGTCCATTTAGTGAGATCGGCACACCGCTTAACTGATCCTCATATTTCACTAAATTCAAGGCTGCTTCCTGAAACTCTCCATCCCAACCATCCTGGCTGGCATTCTCTGTCAAGTCAAGGGTCAGACCATTTTCCGGATAAAAACTACCGAGTGTTCCACCCCAGTTAAACCAAGCAGTTGGCAGTGTTCCTGAGGAAGCTGCAACTTTCAACGCTTCTTTATGAGCATCTACAGCCCGAGTTGACATTTCGATTTTTATATCAGGATTTGCCTCTTCAAAGTCTTCGATAATCGGCTCGTACATTCCTGAATCATCACTGAGTGTCCAGAATTGAACTGTAACCTTATCACTGTCGGAACTTTTCCCACCATTAGATTCACCTTCAGCAGACTGCCCATTACTTGCTCCTGAACTACAAGCAGTTAATACCAAAATTGTAAAAAGCATAAAGAATGTAGATGATAAAACCTTTTTCAATTCGATTCCCTCCTGTATTTTGGATTTAGAGTATCACCTATAAGTAAAATTTATTTTCTTTTGAGTTCCTACACCCCCTTTAGGAAACAACTTTCCAAATGATTAACCTTTGACTGCACCGCCCATTCCTTGTACAAAATGACGCTGGAAGATGATATAAACAGCTAGCACTGGCAAAACTGACATAAGTACGCCAGCCATCATTAGTGGATAATTTGTGGAATGCTGACCTGTAAAACTCATGATCCCGGTAGTAACCGTTTTCAAATTATCTGAAGAAATAAATATTTGTGCTAATAGAAATTCATTCCAAGTAGCCAGGAAGTCCATGATAATCAAAGTTGCGATTGCAGGCTTAGCAACCGGAAGAATAATCCGAAAAAACAAACCCAAATCACTACATCCATCAATTCTGGCAGCCTCGTCCAACTCCTTTGGAATTCCCCTAAAGAAACCTGTCAAAATTAGCATCGCAAAAGGTATCCCAAAACCAATATAAAGGATAATCAACCCTACATAGGTGTCCATTAAGTTAGCATTGGTTAACATTATTACTAAAGGTACGAGACAAGCTTGAAATGGAATAGTCATTCCTAAGATGAAGAAAATATAAATCGGTTTTTCCCATTTGAAATTAAGCCGGGTGAGGCCAAATGCGGCCAATGCTGCTACAAGGATACCTAAAGGAACTTTTATAATGGAAATAAACGCACTATTTCTCATATATACAGCCATATCCCCTTCTCTGAAGGCTTCTATGAAATTTCCCCAATTATATTTTTGGGGTAGGGAAAACAAGGATCCTGAAAATAAATCTCCAGTAGATTTCAAAGCAGTAATTGCCAGAAAAAATACTGGAACTAACCATACTAAGCCAAATGTAATAATAAAAATATAAAACAACGTTTTAGATATTTTTCTCTTCACTTTAAATACCCCTCCTGTTTATACGTGTGACTTCTTCTGTTGCCATAAGATATATGGAACAGCTACAATCATAACGACTATGAGCAAGATAACAGAGATCGCAGACCCTATCCCTACATTGTTCAGGTTGAATGTCTGATAATACATCCATGAACCAAGAACCTGTGTGCTTTGAGATGGCCCACCGCCAGTCATGGCATAAATTATGTCAAATACTCTCATCGAGTAGAACAAAGTGGTAGCGAATACAATAATATATGTCTCTCTTAAAAGAGGCAGGGTAATATGTGTCAATGCCTGGAACGAATTTGCTCCATCCACCTTGGCTGATTCATAAGGTTCTTTCGGAATAGTTTGTAGTCCTGCCAGAAAGATAATCATTGAACTTCCTACGTGTTGCCAGGAGGATGCTGCAAAAACAGAAAACAAAGCAAAATCAGGATTTGATAGCCAACCAACACTCGGAAGCCCGAGTGTGTTAAGTATTTCATTGAATAATCCAATGTTTGGATGATACATCCACACCCAAATCATAGCTACCACTATATTTGATAAAATAAAAGGGAAGTAGAAAACAGCCCGAAAAACAGTTCTTCCACGAAAAGACTTATTTAGCAGTAATGCTATTAGCAAAGCAAAAGTTAAATTAAATGCTAACGAACAGACTGTCCAGATAATATTGTTTGTAAAGCTTTTTAGGAAAACAGAGTCATTAACGAATAACTCGATATAATTTCCAAAACCAACAAAAACTTTCCCAGCTGCACTTACACCGTTAGTCTGGAAAAAACTTAAGTAAAATGTATAAATTGCTGGTCCTGCCACAACAAACAGGTAGATAAGTAATGCAGGGCCTATAAAGAAAAGCGGTTTCATTTTTTTTATTAACTTTTGCTTTTTCACAACTCTTTCTTCATCTAGTGGATCCTTATTCCTCAATTCTTTTATCGAAGAACTTGGTTGGACTTCCTCTTCTTGCAAGACATTCGCTGCAGCTCCCTCTTGTTTCATGTTATTTCCTCCTAAACCATAATTGTTTTAAGCGCTTTCAAAAAATAACAAAAAATAAATACTCCCTTATTGTTTTAGTTGATGTTTAGCTGTTGTTAATAGAATTTTATAATATTATAGATTAATAGTCAATAATTACTATAAATTTTCATAAATTTATTTATTGAATTTTTGCATTATGTACTAAAATTTAGTTCTCGGCTTTTCAACTTATCAATTTATGATAAGCAATCCTTCAAGCTTCATAGCGTTATAAAAAAATAAAACAAATGCCCCTTTTATCAGGAAAAAAAGGGGCATTTGTTTGTGTTATTCAGCTTATATAGATACTCTTTAAGATGCCAAAAATAGATTTCATAATTAGACTGTTCACCTCTTTTAACAGTTACCTTTCCAATATCCAACGGTTACAACTGCCTAGCTAAGTTTAGTATTAACCAATTGTTTATTGCTATGTTTAGGTTCTTAATTCATCTTTCACAACACAATAATTATTACTCAGCACGGTCTCTCAGGCCGGATAATAGTTCGATAATATCTCTTCACACCTACCACCCTTCTTTGTTACCTTGCTATCTAACTGTTAATATCACACGTTGATATCGCTTCAGTTCATGAATGCCATCATCTTTAACTTCCGCAATTAAATGAATTGTGTCTCCTGTTTTTGCATCTTTAGGAATTGTTAGGGTTACAGTATCTGTATCACTGCCTGATAGCGCAATGCTATTCGTAACTTCCCCTCTATTTAATCTTCGATGTAGCCCAAGTTGCATACCACCTTCAAGCTTTTGTTCCACTATTAACGGAGGTGCCTTGGAATCTTCATACGTATCCGCCTCAAAATACCTCCACCAACTATAAGTTAAACTGTCACCATCTGGATCTGATCCTATAGCATGGAGAGTTACTTCTTCTCCTCTCTCAACCTCTAAATCCAGCCCTTCTTTAACTGTAAGAGTAGGATGATGGTTTGCATCTTTATAATCGTGAGCCACTACCCAGTCAGCACGTGCAGCAAAGTCACTCTGAATATCATCAAACCATCTCATAAGACTATACTCGGCTTCGTACCGATTTGTGTATATATCGAAATCTAACACGGTATTTTTATAAAGTTTTTCATTAACAGCACCAAAGCGTCCGCCCCATCCACCATATGATGGATCTTCCATACTTCTTAATCCATTATTAATTAAGTAAAAGAATGATGGAGAATCACCCTCGGATATAAAATCATACCGGTCATAGTGAGGATTATTCTTTAAATATTCTTCACTCCCACGTTGCTCTTCTGGATGTTCTCCCTCAATGAAATTACCATCTCCCATAAGGGCATATAAATCTAGTAATCTTCCATGACCATTCTTAATATGTTCATAATTCCAACCTCCTTGCAACTTTCTGTTCACTTCATCTGCATGTAACTTCCATGCATATGCAAAATGCCAAAAATTTGACTGATCATTTATAATTCTAATATCTGGCCAATACTCTGCAATATAGGAGCTATAACTCTCATCCTGATTCAATATAATATATATCACCAATTTATCACTAACCGTTTTCTTTATAGACTCCCAATCCTTCGTCCCCTCATACTCTTCCTCTATGGATTTAAGTGATCTGGCCGTAGTATTTGTTCCACCCCAGGTTTGAACATATAAATCTCTGTTATCATTACTTAAAAATAGATCTTTCAGAAATTCTGATCCTTCTGTGACTGTGTCCATCTCTCCGGCCTCAGAAATATTTCCAATTTTCGTTACTTTTCTTATGTAGCTTGGTTCGGGATAACCATCCGCATGTTTTATTAAATTGGGGTACGCTTCCTCATAAGCATCAATTATGTTCATTAACCATCTTGTTCCAGTCCATCTATATGGTTTAACACCCTTTTTTTCATTTCCGGCATAGTGATACATGGAACTAGTAAGCACTATACCTTCCAGATTCACTTCATTTGAATACAAAAGAAAGCGGATAACAGAGTTCATATCATCTACTTCCCCGTCAGTTGTTACTACAGTACGAGGTCTAGATTCAAGCTTTGAATTCCTCTCGCCTTTTTTTACCATTTTGTAATCACCAATCCTCATTTTTTGTTACAGTTGCCCTTTTATTTCCTAAAACGAATAAACTCCCAAATAGCTATCTATTAGTTTTCTTTTGTCATACACCAAAGATAATAGTACCCCTATATGTACATGGGAAAAGCGAAGCATCGTTTTGTAAAATATTGATTCTATAAGAATGAACGTATTACTTCCTGCTAGTAATCAAACATTATCCCGTTATCCATTTTAAATTAGAATCTGAAATTCATCTGTTAATAATAATTATGCAATCAGGACAAGACGATAGGTTTTGCTACACAACCTATCGCCTTTTATTTATATACTCACTGATTCATTTTCAGCAACAAGCACTCGGTTGACAGCCTCTTTCCATCCTGAGTAATTTCCATCCTTCAATTCATCTCTCATTTCTGAATAATAAGCTTTACTGTTGAAATTTATTTTTTTTATTTCTTCCATAGACTCCCAAATCCCTACTCCTAACCCTCCGAGAAAAACCGCCCCGATCACCGATAATTCGGCCGTGTCAGATGCTATTACCTTAACCCCTAACATGTCAGCGATAAATTGCATTAAAAATTGATTGCTGATTGCACCGCCATCTACTTTCAGCGCTTTAATTTTAGTTCCGGCTTCCTGCTGCGTTAGTTCAATAATATCCCTCACTTGATAGGCAATACTTTCTAAACCAGCACGTATAAGGTGTGCTTTACCTGTTGCTCTGCTCATTCCAGTTATGGCAGCCCGTGTATCAGGACTCCAATAAGGCGCTCCTAATCCAACAAAAGCAGGGACTAGATAAACACCCTGGTTATCTGCTATCGATACAGCAAGTTTTTCTGCCTCATCAAAATCTTTAAATAATCCCAGATCATGACGCATCCAGTTGAGGATATCCCCTGTTGTGCGGATAATCCCCTCTAATGCATAGCTTACTTTACCTCCATACCCCCATGCGACCGATGTAACCAATCCATTCTCTGTTGTTCTTAGTTCCCCAGTATGAACCAAAACAGATGTCCCCGTGCCAAATGTTGCTTTGGCCATCCCTATTTCAAAACACTGCTGGCCAAAAAGAGCTCCTTGAGAGTCACCAATCACTCCTGATATCGGCAATCCCTCTAAAACGATTTCCTTTTCTTGAATTTTTCCGAACAATGCATCTGAATTTTTGACAACAGGAAGCATGGCTAAAGGAACCGTAAAGAGGTCAAGCAAGTCATCATCCCACTTCAGGGTATGAATATTATATAAAAGTGTTCGGCTTGCATTGGTGACATCTGTTGCATGCGTCTGTCCGTTTGTCAGTTTCCAAATAAGCCAACTATCAATCGTTCCCGTTAAGAGTCTTCCTTTTACAGCTTTTTCCCTGGCACCGTCCACATAATCCAGCATCCATTTAATCTTGGAGGCTGAAAAATAAGGATCAATAGTTAAGCCGGTTTTTTGTTTCACCATAAATTCAAAGCCTTTATCTATTAATTCCTGACAACTCTCCGAGGTTCTCTGGCACTGCCAAACGATTGCATTGCATATCGGAATTCCTGTTACCTTATCCCAAACAACGATTGTTTCTCTTTGATTTGTAATCGACAAGACTTTTATTTCCTCCGCAGAAACGGTGGAAAATTCTACAGCTTCATTGATGAGCTGTTTAACATTTTCATAGATTTCCATCGCATCATGTCCTACCCAATCTTCCTCAGAATAATGCTGTTTGTGCTGCTTGGAATTTTTATAGACTATCTTACCTTCTGAATTCACAAGCAAAACTTTGGTTCCTGAAGTGCTCTGATCTATCCCAATGATATAATTATTTTTCATTCCAGCCACCTCAATTTATTTTCCAATTAAATGCATTGCGAGTTTTGAAACATTTTCCGCACTAATACCATAGTGCGCAAATACTTCCGGTGTTTTACCTGTAATAGCAGGTTCATCTGGAATTCCTACAATTTTCATCGGGACAGGATGATGTTGGGTGACAATTTCCGATACTGCAGCACCTAACCCTCCATAAATACTGTGTTCCTCTAATGTAATGATCCTACGGGTTTCCATTGCTGCTTTAATGATAGCTTCTTCGTCCAATGGTTTTATCGTATGCATATTGAGCACCCTGCACTTTATGCCGTCTTGGTGCAGGACATCAGCTGTATCCAAGGCAACTCTGACCGTCTCACCCGTACCAATAATTGTTATGTCATCGCCTTCATTCATTGTTATGGCTTTGCCAATCTCAAAATCAAAGTCGTCACTTGTATAACAATCATCAACAGGGTTTCTTCCAATTCTCAAATAAACCGGTGTATCATAATTTACCAAGGCTTTAATCATATTCTTTGTTTCATGTCGGTCTGCCGGAAGCATCACATGCAACCCTGGAATTGCCCTTGTAACTGCAATGTCCTGAACAGAGTGGTGAGACATTCCCAGCGCACCGTAGCTCACACCGCCGCTAATCCCGATTAATTTAACGTTTGTTCGGGAATAAGCCACGTCTACCTTAATTTGTTCAATACTTCTCATACTTAAAAAACAAGCTGGCGAAGCAACAAAAGGCTTTTTCCCAGCTGATGCTAATCCCGCTGAAATTCCTACAAGATTTTGCTCAGCAATGCCAACTTCAATCAATTGCTCAGGAAATGCTTCGCCAAACGGAACCATGGAAGCAGATCCTCTGGAGTCACTAGTCAGCACTAGGATATCTTTGTTTGTTTTAGCTAATTCCAACAAAGTATCACTAACTACTTTACGATTTGCAAT
This sequence comes from Sediminibacillus massiliensis, assembly GCF_900156915.1. Lineage (GTDB taxonomy): Bacteria > Bacillota > Bacilli > Bacillales > Amphibacillaceae > Sediminibacillus_A > Sediminibacillus_A massiliensis. The sequence continues at coordinate 1,335,585 of NZ_LT732535.1, forward strand.
TTTATTTCCACTACTGGCTTTGAGGGCTATTTTGTTCATATCAATACCTCCAATTGCTTCGTTAGTTCCTCCATTGCCATCCTATATTCTTTCTCACTTGGAACGCGATGATGCCAGCCGACTTGGTTCTCGGTAAAGGAAATGCCTTTTCCTTTCACAGTATTCGCCAATACCATGGTTGGTTTATCAGATTTAAATGGCGCTTGTTGAAATGTTCTGACCAGTGCAGCTACATCATTCCCATCTACCTCGATAACTTCCCAGCCGAAACTTTCCCATTTTTCATCTAGGGGTTCATTGTTCATCACATCGTTCGTACTACCAGTTATCTGCAAACGATTGCGGTCAATTATTCCAACTAAGTTATCCAGCTTATACTGGGAAGCAGCCATTGCAGCTTCCCAGACAGAACCTTCAGCTTGTTCTCCATCACCCATAAGGGTGAATACACGATACGATTTTTGATCTAATTTCGCGGCTAAAGCCATCCCTACCGAAACAGACAGCCCATGCCCCAAAGCACCGGTATTCATCTCGACACCAGGCACTTTGTTATTTGGATGACCAATTAATCGAGAGTTATACCGTGAAAAAGTCTTCAATTCTTCTTTTGGGAAGAATCCCTTATCTGCCAAGACTGCCCAGTAAGACTCTACTGCGTGACCTTTGCTTTGGACATAACGATCACGGTCTTCCCAATCCGGATTTTGGGGATTCACGTTCATCACGCCATAATACAAAGCAGTTAAAATGTCTGTATTTGATAAAGATGAACCGGTGTGACCTGTTCCCGCTTCAAATATCATTTGGATAAAATCTTTACGAATTTGTGTAGCTTTTCGTTTTAAAAATAGTTCATCTATCATAGATATACACCCTCCTGAAAGAGAATTAAAATATTTTTATCTTTCATTAATTGCGGCTAAGAACTGGCTCAGAAACCTGTTCATTAATATCACTACCTCGTAGCCAAGCCTGAATTTCTCTTTCTGTCGGGTCCACTGGATCAGGCTTCAAACCATTAATGTACTGACAAGCCTCATAGATAACTGGGATGACATTGGCATGAATACCAGTAGAGTGATGAATGTATGGTCCTTTCACTAGTGTTTCTTCCCATAACGGCCAATCGTTTACTTCTACCCATACATAAGATCCTCTAGAATAAGGTCCCTGTGTACCTTGGGCTTTACCAAGAAATATGGAATATTCACCATGATCGCCATCGAACCGGGCAATGGTCATGTTGCCACCTTTAATTTCCCCCTCATGAGTTCCCGGGGAATGATCTTCAAATAAAAAGTGACGCTGCAACTTAGGTTTTTGTTCCTGGCTGAGAGAAACAGGAAAGTTACCGCAATGAAACAACAATTCACCATTTGGATTCTCGGGATGACGGACGGTAATATCCGCAAAGAATGTGGGTTGTGTATTTAAAGTAGCAGCCTGAACCATGACAGAAGTAATAGCTCCATGGATATCCGTTTCACAAGTTACCGGAATTTGTTCGTCGGTCAGAATAGCATTAGCAAGACATGGCATGATTCCTATAATGTCCTGAAGAGTAGACCAACACTGAATTGCAATTGCTGAGCTTCCAGTTTCAGTAGCCATCTGTTTCATGGCTACTTTTAAAGATGCAATACGCCGTACGTGTTCATCCTCAACAGCACTCCAGTCCAATGTATCCTTGATATACTGAATAGCGTCATCCAATTCAGGGCTACCATGTTCTTCAACTTTTAATGTTGCCTGCTTAATCTCATCTAAAGTTACAGGATGAATTTGAATACCAAACTTTTCTAACAACTCTCCCTCATTACAGATAACAGACCAGAAATCGGAAGGGCGAGTGGAAATTTGTAAAATCCTCAATTCTTTAAATCTCTTAACTACATTTGCAGCTCCGATAAAGTTTTTAAATCCACGTTCAAATACTTTAGAGTCTACCGCGCTATTTGTAATGTAAGTAAATGGTACATTAAAACGTCGAAGTACTTTCCCAGTCGCAAACATTCCACACTGTGTATCACGGAGACGCATACCATTTTCTAATGGCGCTTCATCTCTCGGCCCCCATAACAAGACTGGCTTATCAATTGCTTTAGCGACCCTGGCTACAATATCTTCTGTACCAAAATTACAATGAGGGAAGAATAAAGCATCAACCCCTGCGTCTTTAAACCGTTTAATAACAGCAGTTTCCTCCGCCCGGTTATAAAGTAATCCTTCATCATTGATTCCTTCCAAGTCTACAATTTCAATATCCAATCCGAAATTTTTTATTTGTTTCAGAATTAACCCTTTATATTTGTAAGCATCTTCTTTGCTGAAAACAAACCTTCTTGTGGGTGCAAAACCTAATTTGATCTTATCCATACAGACCCCTCCATTTTTATTAATCTACTTATCTAATACACTACTCTATAAAAATATTAATTAAGTAAGCAGTAAACTGACCTACAACCCCTCTAAAAGAAACCGCTATCATTTTTAATTGAAGAAATCTAAAGGCTATACTTACTTAAATAGCTACCTTCCATAGTTCTTTGATGTTTAGTTAAATATTTAAGTTAATATTATCAACTGATATTAAAACCGTCAATAAATTTTACTAGAATTTTTTATAAAATTTAGCTTATTTTTTACAAACAACCCTTAATCATGTTTTTGTCATACCTAAAAAGCTAATTATTGCTGTATTTACAAAAAAAAAAGCTAAATAATCGATTGTAAATCACATAAAAAAATTTATATATATAAAGTTATTTTGACAATCAGTGATCTTTCATTCATTTGGTTAGCAGTTATAACTGAATTAATGAATGAAAAGGGGATAGGTTTATTGTAAAACCTATCCTTTTAACAAAGCTTTATTTAAAATAGAATCTATGCCTGCTGTTCCAATACCACTTTATGCTGCATCTTGCCTTGAAGCTGATCCACTATAACAGCAAGTACAATAACACCACCTGTAATTACCATTTGCCAGAATTCAGAAATCCCCATCATAACCATCCCATCACTTAAAACCCCTATTACAAATGCACCCATTATGGTACCGCCGATACTTCCTCTCCCTCCAGCAAGAGACGTGCCACCAAGTACTGTGGCTGCTATGGCGTTTAATTCCCACGTTTCTCCTGTTGCTGGATGTGCCGCTCCAAGCTGAGAGGCAACAATCAACCCTACCATTGCTGCACATAAACCTGATATCATGTAGACTAACATTTTAATCTTATTAACTTGAACTCCGGCTATATCGGCCGCCTTTTCATTTCCACCAACAGCAAAAATATGCCTGCCTAATGGAGTCTTTCTGAATATATATACTGCAATAGCGCCAAACAAAACCATCACCCAGATAGATACCGGCATTCCCAACAAATTACCTGTACCAAGAAAAGAAAAGCCGGTATTTCCTAACTCCGGACTTCCGGCTAAATTTGGATATGTAGCTCCATCAGATATTAATAAAGCAATTCCGCGAGCTACATAAAGCATACCTAATGTAGCAATAAAAGGCGGAACATTAAATTTTGTTATTAGTAAACCGTTCATCCCACCTATTAACGCCCCAAACAATAAGGTGATTAGAATGACGACTGGAACGGAAAAATACACAGTAGCATCTGCAAAATTCAGTACTAATCCTTCATAAATAAAACTTCCTGCAATCATACCTGCTAAACCAACTATAGAACCAACCGATAAATCAATTCCTCCTGTCACTATAACAAAAGTCATACCCACTCCTAATAGAGCATACAACACGACATGCTTAGTAATTAATATAAGATTTTGCGGCTCTAAAAAATTAGGAATCAAAATGCTGAATACTATTAACAATAGAATCAAGGCGATAAAGGTTCTAGCCTTTAATAAAAGCATTCTAAACGATAAAGTTTTGACTTTGGCCGGTTTTGCTTTCTGTTCCGGTGTACCTTCTTTCATTTTTTCTATCGGCTTTACCACAATAATTCCTCCTTTTTTCAACTATTATGAACCACTTATTAAACTTTTGTAGCGGCTTCCATCAAAGCGTGTTCGGTTATTTCATCCCCTCTGAACTCTCCTGTTAACTTTCCTTTTGAGAGTACAATGACTCTGTTGGATCCATCGATAATTTCTTTCAGTTCGGATGATACCAAAATTACACCTAGACCGGATTCTGCCAGTTTGTTTACTATTTTGAATACATCTGCTTTTGCCGATACGTCAATACCCCTTGTCGGTTCATCAAGTAATAAAATTCTAGGAGAAGTTAAAATAGCTTTACCTATTACGACCTTTTGCTGGTTACCACCACTTAATGAAAAAATCGGCAATGAAGTATTAGATACTTTTATAAAGAAATCTTTCACTGTTTGCTTTATTGCATGTTCCTCTTTAGAGTTAACTAAGTGAAAAGATTTAGTGTAATTATCCATACTTGACAAAGTCAAATTCTGAGCAATCGAAAGGGTTTGAACTAAGCCTTCTTTCTGCCGGTCTTCTGGTATATAGGCAAAACCGTTTTTAATTTGCTTATGCACCGATGTTGGTTTAGTTAATGTACCATCAACAAAAACTTCACCCATTAGGTCGCCATAATTTTTGCCCATCAGGCTTTCCAACAATTCTGTCCTACCAGCTCCGAGCAAACCGTAAATACCTAGTATTTCTCCTTGATGCAGAGAAAACGAAACATTATCTAATGCAAGTCCGTCCGCCCGTGGGAGCACTAAATTCTTAACTGTTAAAATTTCCTTTCCGATGTTTTTGTTCTTTTTTATCTGCACTCTCTGGCGCTCTTCGCCAACCATATTTGTGACAATCCATTTCAAATCTATGGATTTCACTTTTTCGGAAGCTACCAATTTACCATCCCGAAGAATTGTAAGATAGTCACCAATTTGCATAATCTCTTCCATTCGGTGGGATATATAGACAATTGCTACACCTTGTTGCTTTAATTCTTCAATCAGCCTGAACAATACTTTTACCTCTGCTCCACTTAATGAGGAGGTGGGTTCATCCATTATTAATATTTGAAGTTTTTTTTGAATCATCGTTTTAGCAATTTCAATGATTTGCTGTTGCCCTACTCTTAGTTCACCCACTAATGTGTTTGGATCGATGGCCTGCTCTAGTTTCTCTAACACTTCTTTCGTTCTTGCTTTTTGATCAGCTTCATTTATCTTGCCAAATTTGGCTATTTCCCTTGCCATAAATATATTTTCAGCCACTGTTAAATTGGGAAATAAATTCAGCTCCTGATGAATTATCCCGATTCCGGCTTCTCCTGCTTCTCTTGTATTATTGAATCGAACTTCTTTACCATTGAATATTATTTTGCCATCGCTTGGGCTTTCTACGCCGGCTATGATTTTCATCAATGTAGATTTCCCAGCACCGTTCTCTCCAATCAGTACATTCACTTTTCCTTTATAAAGTTTCATATTTACTTTATCTAAAGCTATTGTCCCGGGATAAAGTTTAGATACTTCTTTTGCCTCTAAGCAAACATCTGTGACGACTCCTGAATCACCAGACATTATTCTCCACCTCCCCGGACAAGAACAGGAGTGAGTAAACTAACCTCTTCACTGGCTGTGAGCACTCCCGTATAAGATATTTCTAGACCTTCTTTTAATTCAATACCTTCTAAATTATCCTGATAGGATTTTGTGTTGTAAGTTGTGCCAAGCTGTGCCCATTCTATCTGGTTATTAAAGTCTTCAAACTTGATGTAGTCCAAAACATCTCTAATGGCATACCCTTCAAAGACAGGACCAATTTGCAAAGTAAAATCCGGACTGCCGTCATAGGGCTCCACGTCAATTTCTGAAACACCTTTTCTTGACTCCGTGTTAACACTTACTACTTCGCCCTTGCCGGCAACGATAAAATTAAAGCTGGAACCATCTTTTACACCCAGCTCTTCTCCAACAACTGCTAAGTCCTTTTCATTAATTTGATTAAAAATTTCCATTATATCCCTTTTGTTATCTTCGAAGTATGGAAGTACTTCGCTTTCCCATGTTTCTTCTACGTACTCTTCTGCATTAAAATCTGTCGATGAAGCACTCGGGCCATCCGCATTGGCTTGCATATCTTCATTACTAACCACAGTACTTCCAGTGAATAAAATAACCATGAATCCTATTAAAGTAAGAGTTGTTATTACTAAGCTTTTGTTCTTTTTCAAAAAGAATCCCATTTTTTTCAACTCCTCCATCACAAGTAACTTATAAGAAAGACTCTTTACTTTACATAAAGAGTCTTTTAGAAAGGGTTATTTAGGGCTATTCAGATAATGCAAAGTTATTCAGTTTATCTGCATTGCTTGAATCAATAAGTACACAATCCACTAATTGTTTTTCGTCCAAACCAGTTGAACCTTCTTTTATATAAGTATCTGCCTGGTCAACAGCCATTTGAGCGATCTCAAATGCAGGTTGCAATCCAGTGGCTTTAATTCCATCTTCCATAATAGAGTCTCTGACATCATTGCTGCCATCGAACCCTACCACTATAACATCATCCATTCCGGCTGCTTCCAATGCAGCATACGCTCCCATTGCCATCGTGTCGTTTCCTGCAATCACACCTTTAATATCACTATTTGCCTGGATAATCGATTCCATCTTCGAAAAAGCTTCTGTCTGACTCCAGTTCGCACTTTGAGTAGCTACTATCTCCATGTCAGGATATTGATCAATTACTTCATGGAAACCTTGAGAACGTACGCCAGCATTTGTATCCGATTCTTTTCCCGTTAATTCTACATACTTTCCTTCCTCACTCATTAATTCAACAAACTTCTCTGCAACTAGACTTGATCCCTGGTAATTGTTTGCAACAATCTGAGATATCGCTATTCCTGTTTCATTTATTTCACGGTCAATCAAGAAAGAGGGAATTCCAGCATCTTTTGCTTTTTCAATTGCGCTAACTGTTGCGTCTGCTCCTGCGTTATCCAAGATTATCGCTGCAGCATTTCTGGAAATTGCTGTATCAATTTGCTCGCTTTGCTTGTTAGGATCATCATCATGCGACATGACTAACGTTTCATAGCCAAGCTCTTCGGCTTTAGCTTGTGCTGCCTCTGCTTCTGTCTTAAAAAATGGATTATCATGGGAAGGGGTTATAATGACGATTAAATTTGAGGATTCTGTTTCTTTTGCAGATGCTTCCTCTGTAGTAGTAGAATCTGTGGCAGTTTCTTCGCTTTCATTTTCCGTGTTCTCTCCGTCAACGTTTTCCTGGGCACAAGCGAATAACAGAACACTAGTCAACAACATAATTAACAAAAGCAATTGATTTTTCTTCATCCTTTTCTCCCCTTTTCAATCTTCAAGTAATTGCATAAAAATTTTTAAAGCGCTTACATTTAACAAAAACATTTATCGGGCCGTACACTTGCAACCTCATCACCTTATTTTCGGTCACCCCCCATTCATAACTTGGTTATATTGTAAAAAAAATAGCTAACTATTTAGCTGTCTGGTTAAGTATTGCTTTACAATGTGAATTTTTTATCAAAAAATGACTGAAAATAACTAAAAAAATAAACTAAATAATTATTCATTTTAGTTACATATAAACTCATAAGGTAATTAAACCCTGTGGAAAGAAGAAATGAATTGATTTATCTTTAAAAAAAAGATAACACACAGCTAAAATGAAGTCAATAAGTTTAGATATTTATTCATAAATTTTTAAGTATTTTTTAGTTTTACTAAACTTCTTTTATCGATTCCCTTACCAACACATGAGGGTTTGCCCGAAAAGTCTATGAAACCTTAAGTTTCCCTCTCTCAGAAACTTACTTATCATATTTTTGATTGAAATTATCCCGGTTATAGTCTTTCGACAGCTTTACAAACGCACTAACAGCAAAAGCATAATGCTGTCAAGATACAGAGAAGTACTGCTTTGGTGATTGTGTGTTGTTGATATTGCGATTTTCTAGCAAGGCTGTCTGTTAGATCACCTGTCTTGCGTAACCAATAAACTCCGAACCTTCAGGAATAAGATCGATTCCCTTATTCCTCAGGGAAAAGATCGTGATCCCCAATCCATTCCAATTCCTTGAATGCATTGGACATACTAAGTTCACTAATAAACAGCCGCTTTACCAATCAAATGATTCTCATCCCTTCGATCACATACTTCAATTGTAGTAATGTCATCGACTCTATCACCTTGGCTTTTGCTATTAGGCTTTTATTTTAGCATAGGCAATTTGGGATACTTGGTGGCTCTTACCCATTTTACCGGTTATAAATAAAAACTATTCGTTTATCGAATATCATGTGTTATACTACGTATATAACACGCAAACAGGAGTGAAGAAAATTGTATATTAATCTCGATCTACAATCAACGGATCCTATCTATTTACAATTGAGAAATCAAATTGTTGCCGGGATTGCAAAGAAAGAACTGGCATTGGGTGAACGGCTTCCCTCTGTTAGAAGTTTGGCTGCTGATATCGGGATAAATCTTCATACGGTCAATAAAGCTTATAAACAACTTAAGCAAGAGGGGTTTATCTTGATTCACCGGCAAAAAGGAGTTGTGATCAATCCAGAGGGTATTCCTCAGGCAGACGAGGAATACAAGCACGGGCTGAGCAAATCATTAAACACACTGATTGCCGAGTCCGTTTGCCGTGGGATAGAGAAAGAGGAATTTCTTAAAATGTGCAGCAGTTTGTATAAAGAATATGAATTAAGTGAGGGGGATCACAATGAATAGCACGCTCATTTTGCTTTTGTTGATAACAGTCCTGCCTGTGTTCATCGGGATGATGTTCATGCCGTATTTGACGAGGCGAACAGAAAGTTTCGGGGTATGGATTCCGGAAGATGTGTACTACACCAAGGAACTACGTTTGATGAGAAAAAAATATGTAAAGCTTACAGGAGTTGTTAGTTTACTAACAGCTGCGGTTTATTTATTTGCACTTCCATTGGAAATAGATCCACAAACAATTACTGTCTTAATCAGTGTGTCTCTTCTTTTGTATATCTTCATCACGTTTTTGGTCTATTTGTATTTTCATCGTAAAATGAAAACTCTAAAAGCTGAGCAAAAATGGGGGAAAGAGAAACCTCAGCGCACTGTCATCCAAACAGGGTTCCGTAACCAGAAACTCACATATTCAAATGGCTGGTTTCTTATTTCGTTTATCCTCTCGTTTGGAATGATACTGTTTTCTCTATCGGTCTATGATCAGATACCTGATCAGATTCCAATGCAGTATAACTTTAACGGCGAGGTCACAAACTGGGAAAATAAGTCTTACCGTTCTATCCTCTTGATGCCAGCCATGATGGTGTATCTCTCCTTATTATTCTTGGGTATCAATACGGTAATAGCAAAGGCTAAACAGCAGTTGAATGCGGAAAATCCGGAAAAATCGATTCAACAATCGGTCATTTTCCGTAGAAGATGGTCAGCGTTCATTATCATCACTGGTATAGCAATGACGCTATTGTTCTCTCTTATCCAGCTTTCGTTTATTTATCCAATTAACTCGAAGTTCCTAGTCATCGCACCACTTGTATTAGGAGGCGGCGTGACAATTGGTGCAATAGTCCTCTCCTTTACAACCGGGCAGGGAGGAAGCCGTGTGAAGACAGGGACAGGGAAAAAAGGCGAAATTATCGATCGTGATGATGACAAGTATTGGAAGCTCGGTCAGTTCTACTATAACCCTAATGATCCAGCCCTGTTTTTAGAAAAACGCTTTGGTGTAGGATGGACACTCAACCTTGCACGCCCGCTGGCATGGGTTCTCTTTCTATCAATTATTATACTTGCAGTCGGGATACCTCTGTTGCTGGGAGCATAAATACGGCCGTCCGGCAGACAGTTCAAATTAATAAGGCACTCCATATTGTATGTTGGAGTGCCTTTTTTCTATTGTTGATAGAGGTGAGTTTTACGAATGTCCTAAAGGGTAATGTACTAATATTTACCAACAATCAAAGAAGTTCAGATAGGAGGAATATCATGGAATACATTAATTTAGGGAATTCCGGCTTGCGGGTACCGAAGTACATTCTAGGAACCATTCCATTCAGTGGTACAAATGGATTTGAACCTGCAGGAAATATAAACGAAAACGACGCACGCAGAATGGTTGATATATCTCTGGAAGCAGGGATCAACATGTTTGATACAGCGAACCTCTATTCCAAAGGGGATGCCGAACGCGTACTTGGCGCGGCCATCAAAGGACGCCGGGACGAGGTACTGCTCACATCGAAGACAGGGTTCCATTTAGGAGAAAACCCGAACGCCCGCGGGGCTTCGCGCAGCAATATAGAAGCTTCCATCGATCGTACTTTGGAAAGACTTGGAACAGACCATCTCGACTTGTATTTCGTCCATTTATGGGACGGGCGCACCCCTGTTGAAGAAACGGTTGAAACGATGACAAACCTGGTCAGATCCGGCAAAATCCGCTACTGGGGCGTGTCCAACTATAGCGGTTGGGCGCTCGCGAGGACGTACTCTGTTGCAGAGCAGTCCGGTTATATCCCGCCGATCACCCAGCAAATTTACTACACACCGGAAGCGCGTGAAGCAGAATATGAACTACTTCCGGCAGGCAGCGAGCTCGGTATTGGTTCGATGATTTGGAGTCCGCTCGGCGAAGGACTTCTAAATGGAAAAATCGGTCGAAATAAAACAGCGCCGGAAAACACCCGGCAAGGCGGAGGCTGGCCAGAGCCATGGGTTTATGACCAAGAGCGCCTCTACCGAGTAATTGATGCACTGGAAGAAGTAGCGGCAAATCATGATGCCACCGTGCCGCAAATTGCTTACACATGGGTTAAAGATCGTCCGAATGTCGGTCCGATCGTAATTGCGGCTCGAAATGAGGAGCAGTTGCAGGAAAACATTGCTTCCTTCGATATCCAGCTGACAAAGGAAGAACATGACCGTATCGAATCGGTTGCCCGTCCGGCACCTTTTTATCCACTATGGCACCGCGCCATGGGTTCCTTTGAAATGGGAAGCCCATCCGAAATGCCTTATTTGGAAGGATACAAAAAGTCGATGGGGATGGAAGATTAACCAGATAGGTTCAGAACGACAAAACGTACCGGCACCAGAGCTCTTTCCGAGTTCTGTCGCAGGTACGTTTTTTAAATTACGAATTATTTAAACAATTTAAAGCAGAAAGCTGTTTTGGTTGCAGGCAGGTGTCACCACCCATAAACACTTTCACACGTGTCAGGCTGTGGTTCATAATAACAATGCTGTTTATATTGCCCTGTAAAGGGTTGATCGTACCATGTAGGCGGACATGGACCATATGGATTGAAATACCAGAGTGCGAACTTGGAAGGGTGTTCTCTCCAATAGTCCAAAACCTGCCTTGCCAGCCTTCTTTCGGATTCTCTCGCTCTGTTGTAAAAAACGTTTCCCTTCTGAACAGCTTCAAAAGAGTAATTTCCGCCTTGCACTTGATAGATTACATCCCTGATGGACCTTACATCAGCAAAGTCCAAACAATCGGCCTTTGACCGATTTACAATGACATTTCCGACCATCAACATTCCCTGTTTCCCTTCGCCTATGGCTTCTGCCCTCATCATCCTTGCCACTAAATCAACATCGCTGTCAGTATATTTCACTCTTGCCACTTGTCATCACCCCTAAAGAATGGCTCTAAAAGAATTGTATGAAAAAAGCCGCTAAAAATGTGAGTTTTTTTCACTTTTAGCCTGTTGGACATGTTGAATTTTCACTGTCATTCCCTTTGACTGCTTCCGTACACTCCCTACTGGAAATTCAGATAAGAATGAAAGGATTTTAGCAGCTATCGTAGGCTCCAAACTCTTTTATTAAACACTAATTTAATCAAGTCTTTTGTCTTTTTACGATATGTATCTATCCAAGCAAAGAATATAGAATCTAGTTCCACCTTTGCATTTCCTCCTTATATGTCAATTAAATTCTTTCAATACTATATTAATTACTATATTAATGGAAGACGGAGTTATATATAGAAATTAGATATAAAGTCCTTCGAATGTTCTGCTAATTTAAAATTTTGCATGCTATTTGTATAAAAATGATATTATTTGCAGTTTGAATGAACTATATAAAAAGATATAGAATGGAAAATAGTTTCGCTTAATTAACTAGCTTGCTTATCTATTTCGCTATTGAGCAAGGTAATAAAACACTTAAAACTATTCGAAAAATTGCTACATAATAGAATTAGCAAAAACTATAAACTTAAGGAGTGTTATTCAACATGTTTAACTTCACATGGAAGAGATTAGGAGTAATTGCTGGTTTAACTTTATCCCTTGTAGTAGCCGGTTGTGGACAAGAGGGAAATGGGGAGACTGAAGCCACCGCAAGTGTTAGTGAACAATTGGAATATAAAATTACTGGTATTGAGCCTGGCGCCGGACAAACAGAGACAAATGAACAAGCTATAGCAGAATATGAAAGTCTTGCAGGTTGGGAGCAAGAAACATCCTCAGCTGCTGCTATGTTGACCTCGTTAGGTGATGCTATCGAAAAAGAAGAACCAATTATCGTTGCAGCATGGTCACCACACTATATGTTCGCTAAATATGATATAAAATACTTAGAAGATCCTGAACTTGTATTTGGCGAGGAAGAACACATAACAACAATTGTTAGAAATGGCTTAAAAGAAGACATGCCTAATGCTTATACAATTCTAGATAGACTCTACTGGGAACTACCAGTATTGGAAGAAGCCTTACTTACAGCTCAAGAAATGGATTTTGATTTTGAAAAAGTAGCCAAACAGTGGGTAGATGAGAACGGGGAAAAAGTCGCAGAATGGACAGAAGGAGTAGAATCTGTAAATGGTACTTCAATAGACTTAGTTTTAACTCCATGGGATGCAGAAAGTTTTTCAACGAATGTAGCTAAAATTGTATTAGAACAACAAGGTTTCGATGTTTCGCTTACACCAGTTGACCCATCTGTTATGTTTGAAGCAATAGCATCAGGTGATTCCGATGCCACTCTATCTCCTTGGATGCCTGCAACACATGGCGCATTTTATGAAGAGTATGAAGGTCAATTTGAAGATTTAGGACCGAACGTAGAAGGGGCCAGGATTGGGTTAGCCGTGCCATCCTATATGGACATCGATTCCATTGAAGACCTGGAACCTGCAGAGTAAATAAATCTAATATATCTTAAAAGCTCCCTATTAGGTATCTGGATACTTAATGGGGAGTTTGTATTTCACAGGCTTACTCCATAGATGTCTGTTTTTCGAGAAATAACATTATTCACGAAAAACACCTTCAGGAAAGCAACGTCAACTTCTTTGGCTATTTTTGAAAGTATTTAGATAACCATCCTTGTTTCAGCACTGCCTATCGGGACACGATCATCTGATATCAAAGTCACTAAAGACATTATGAGACAGACACTTCCCCCCTGTCAGTATTTCCTCATTTTCATGGATTGACATCAGGAAACCCTTCCTGCTCCTCTCTTTATAATACTATAACTCACAAACAACATAAAAAAGCCCTACCATTAAAAGACAGCAAGGCTTTTCGTTAATTATAGCTTAAAAATCTTGGAATGCTTACAATAGTATACTGGTTGTACAGATATTCATCCTAAAAACCCATATTTTCTTATCTTCCTTTACCTTTTTATAATTTTTACTCCATAAGCCTCTACTGAAGTAATTCCTTTTAATTCTTCACCTGTCAACAGGTCCGTTCCTTCACTTATCTCGAAATCTACTTTTAAGGAGTTGTGGTTCATAATGAAGAAGTAAGAGCGGCCATCTTTTCTTCTCTCTGTCACTTCCACCCCTTTTGGAAGTTCGAGCAATGGTTTTACTCCTTTTTCATCACAAATCGTTTTCACGAAATCTGTCAAAAACGCCTGGTCGGGACAGGTGCCGACATAGTATGCTTTACCTTGTCCGAAAGAATTACAGGTAATGACCGGGGTACCTGCATAAAAATCGGAACCATATTCAGCAAGCACTTCCGCACCCTCTGTGTGCATAATGTCAAACAACAAACTGCACTCGTAGCTGCCTGCCAGACTCCCTGTGTCTTTTTTCAGGACAATCTGGTTCTTTTCTTCAGGCGGCAGGGCATCGATTTCTTCCACCCAAATCCCCAGAATATCGCGCAATTCCCCTGGATAACCGCCAGTCGTGACAAGATCAAGTTCATTAACGATTCCGCTGAAGAATGTTGTGATGAAAGTTCCTCCATTTTGAACATATTGTCTCACTTTATCCGCGTATCCTGATTTCACCATGTATAACACTGGCGCGAAGACGATATCATACTTGCTCAAATCCTCTTCGACACCAACCATATCAACCGCTATGTTTTCCTCGAACAAGGCTGCGTAATATTTATGGACTTCATTTACATAATCCAATGCCTTTGACGGGCCGCTGGATAATTCTGTTGCCCAGCGATTTTCCCAATCGAACACGATGGCGACTTTTGCATGGACTCGTGCATCCAGCAATGTATCGGAGAGTTGTGTCAATTCCCGTCCCAGTTCGGCTGTCTCACGAAATACCCTTGTGTTCTCATGGCCAACATGCTCGATTACGGCCCCATGGTATTTTTCACAGGCGCCGACCGACCTTCTCAGTTGGAAAAACATGACCGTATCTGCCCCGCGGGCCACTGCCTGATAGCTCCATAACCGCATTACACCCGGCCGTTTCAACGAATTATATGGCTGCCAGTTTTGCTGGCTCGGCGTCTGCTCCATCAGCATGAATGGCTGGCCGCTTTTCAAGCCCCTCATAAGATCATGCCTCATCGCCGTGAAACTCTCAGGTGTATTATAAGCAGGATAGTTGTCCCAGGAAACGACATCCATTTCTCTGCCCCACTTAAAGTAATCGAGCTCATTGTAAGTGCCCATCAAATTCGTTGTGACAGGAATAGCGGGTGTGTGCTTTTTCAAGACATCCCTTTCAATTTTAAAGCACTCTAGTAAACTGTCAGACTGAAAGATCCGGTAATCTAACGATATTCCTTGAAAACTAGTCGAATCCCCATTCCACTCTTCACTTAACTCGTTCGGGGGGACGATTTCATCCCACTCGTAGAATGTATGGCCCCAGAAACGCGTGTTCCAAGCTTTATTCAAACTTTCCAGGCTTCCGTATTTTTCCTTTAGCCAGTTTCTGAAACCATCCGCACAGTTATCACAATAACAGTATCCGCCATATTCGTTGGATACATGCCAAATAAGTACTCCCGGATGTTCCTTATACCTTTCTCCCAACCGGTCTGCCATCCGCTCTGCATATTTGCGATAGGTCGGACTGTTAGGACAGGAATTGTGCCTCCCGCCAAACTTTCGCTTCCTCCCTTGATAATCAACCCTTAGTACGTCTGGATACTTTTTCGCCATCCAGGCGGGATGCGCTGCAGTACTTGTTGCAAGACACGTATAAATTCCATTTTCATACAACCGGTCAATCTGTTCATCAAGCCATTCAAAATCATAGGTTTCTTCATCAGGTTGAATTAATGCCCAGGAAAAAACATTCAATGTCGCTACATCAATTCCCGCTAGTTTAAACATGCGGACATCTTCATCCCAGTCCTCTTTCTCCCATTGTTCAGGATTATAGTCTCCGCCATACCAAATCTTTGGAAGTTTTTCATTGATCACGCGATAGCACCCTTTCCTTTGTATCATTATATTTCCATTTTATCCGATTACAAAGTCTGATTATATATAATATAATGGTAAGGCATATAAGAATAAGGAACTCTTAACGAAAAGGAAGTCGCCAATGAAAAAGCATATTCTCATCCCATTAAATGAAAGCAGGCTGCCGCTTTTCGCAGAAACAATTGGTTTCTGACCAGGAAAATATAAGCAGGCCGAACGGATATCCTTACTATCACTGGATCCAAACTGTCGCAGGCCAAGGTTCTATCACGATTCAAAATCAACAGATGACTCTTACTCCCAATAACGGGGCCCTGCTTTTACCAAATGCTGCCCATTCCTATAGAAATGAAAAAAGCGCCGCCACTCCTTGGGAGACACTTTATGTAACATTTGGCGGGATGATGGTGAAAGAGATGTTAATCACACTTGGTCTCCATCAGTCAGCTGTATATCACTGGGAACAACAGGCGCCGATTGCCACCTTTATTGCTGACGTGTTAAATCAAAGGGACGAGACAAAGGAAAGCCTTAGTATAAGCACCTCCTCGGATGTTTATGAATTTCTTCTGCTCTTGAAAAAGTACGGGAAAGCGACGAAGAGCAGTATGAAAGATACAAACAACTTAGCCACCCTTTACGCACTCGTCGACTGGATGAAGTCCCAGCTTTCCAATCCAGATATCGGTCTTGAAGAAATGGCTCTTTTTATCGGTACATCAAAGCGTCATTTGAATTCCTTGTTCCAAAAAAATTTTCACGTTACGCCTTATGCATATTTTGTGAATTTACGTGTCCAGCAGGCGAAAAAATACCTGTTGGAAAACAGTTTATCCACGATCAGGGAAATTTCCATGCAGGTAGGCTTTCGTTCCACAAGCCACTTTGTCGCTACATTCAGAAGAATAGTCGGGATTCCCCCTGAGAAATACCGTCACCTGAATGGAGGGGTGTAAATTCAACTGTCTCAATCATGGCACCTAGCAACTATAAAAGTTAGAATTTTCCAAACACTTCTTGACAAGCATGCCACATCTCCTTACAATTTAATTGTGCTGTCTATATCCCAACTATACCAACCAGATTATACTGCACTTTTTTGAAAACGATTACAAAAGAGGTGTTAGGTATGAAAAACCGAGTAAATCCAGAATTATTACAAGGTTTGGAAACATTTCAAGACCTTGATTTACAGCCGGATTATTTGCAAACAATCAGAGAGGAAGCAGCCAAATTGAGGCCGCCTACCGTGGTGGATGAGTCCATTTCCATTACAGATGAAGTGATTGAGGGGCCCGATGCCAATCCATTACCATTGCGGATTTACCGACCGAAATCCATCAACGAAACGTCACCCGTTTTACTATGGATACATGGTGGCGGTTATATCTTAGGGTCTGTAGAAGATGATGATGATCTTTGTATGAATTTTGTTAATGAAGCAAATTGTGTAGTTGTTTCGGTCGACTACCGGTTAGCTCCGGAAAATCCTTACCCTGCACCAATTGAGGATTGTTATGCAGCCTTAAAA
Organism: Sediminibacillus massiliensis; assembly: GCF_900156915.1. Classification (GTDB taxonomy): domain Bacteria; phylum Bacillota; class Bacilli; order Bacillales; family Amphibacillaceae; genus Sediminibacillus_A; species Sediminibacillus_A massiliensis. Next base: position 1,352,794 of record NZ_LT732535.1, read on the forward strand.
TGGATTGCTGATAATGCACAGCTGTTAAATATTGATCCAGACCGCATCGGTATTGCAGGAGCCAGCGCCGGCGGGGGATTGACAGCTGCATTGTCTTTGTTGGCACGAGATCGTCAATATCCTTCTGTCTGTTTTCAAATGCCCCTCTATCCGATGATTGATGATCAAAACAATACACCTTCTGCCAATGAAATTAAAGAGGGTATGGTTTGGAATCAAAAAACAAATGATGCCGGCTGGAAAATGTATTTGGGCGATTTATATGGAAAAGATAATATCCCTTCCTACGCAGCTCCCGCCCGGGCAGAAGATTATAGTAATTTACCATATACTTACACATGTGTCGGTCAATTGGATCCCTTCCGCAGCGAAACATTAACATATGTCTCCAAACTGGCAGAAGCTGGAGTGGATGTTGAATTTCATTTATACCCCGGTGCCTACCACGGCTTCGAAGGATTAAACCCAACAGCCGAGGTGTCTGTACGCGCTGCGACCGAATATGTCCAAGCAGTAAGGAAAGGCTTTGATAGAGCCGCAAAAATACAGGCTTAATTTTCCACAAAATAACCCCCTCACATTTTCACAGAATTGTGAGGGGTTCCTATTTGAAACTGACATGCTTGCTGGACCTGCTTTGATTTCCGGAATCAAAGTTCCCATTCACAAACCATTGTTAATTGTTTATCAATTAACTCAGCATAAATACTTCCGTTCATTTTTTCCACCAAGCTTTTGGCAATCGGCAAGCCCAGTCCGGTACCTTTACCCATCCTCGTCTGGTCGGCCTTGAAAAACCGGTCAAACATTTGATTCACATCTTGTTCTGTCAGCACATCGACCGAATTGGCGACCTTTAGCCGTACGGTATTTTTACGTTTCTGGAGCGAAATGGTAACTTCGCCGCTGGAATATCTAATTGCATTAACGACAAGGTTTTCTATTACTCTTTTGGCAGCAGAAGGATCAAGCAGCAAAATAACATCCTCGTCCGGAATATGGATCGCCGGCTCTATGTTTCTCTTATTGAATTCCTCATAAAAACCAAACAGTGCTTCTAAAACTAAGTCATTGAACCTGATATTCTCCATTTTCACAGGATAATCCGCTTGCTCTATGATCGATAGTTCGAAAAAATCTTCCAGCAGAACCTTTAATCTTCCCGCACTTTTTTTAATCGTGTCTATATATTCTTTTTTCATGTCAGGAGTTATTTCATCCGATTCCAAAAATTGAATGTAACCCACTATCGAGGTCATAGGTGTACGAATGTCATGGGAAATATGGGAGACTGCCTGTTTTAACTCGTTTTCAGACGAACGTTTCTCTGCCTTTGCCTTGTTCGTCAAATCGATTTGATTATTAATTTCCTTCGCCAGCTCCTCAAAGTCACGGTCATGATAATCAATGTCTATTTTCTTGCCTGTTTTGTGCCGGTTTAATTGATGGAGCTGCCTTGTTGCACTTTTCACTTCTTTTTTCAGTAAATACAAACGAGTGATGACATATGCAAAAGCAATGATGACAATGATGGTTATATAGAGCATATGCCTCACCCACTTCCTTTTTTACTTAATTTCTTTCCGTTGGAAGATAAAGCTTCCCAAAGCTCCAAACGCCAAGAATGTAACAATCGGCACCACTACAAGGGTCGCCACTTCCATGCTTTCCAACGTGTCAACAATGAGGATATCGTATATTAACTTAAAAACAGAATGATTGAGAATAGGTTCAAAAAAAGGCACTTTAACTGCTAAAAGTTGCAGTGGCCAGTCAACAAATATAAAAAACATAAGCAGGAATCCAATCGTTTTCCCGCTATCGGTGAACAAGATAGAAAACACTGCCATTATAGATGCAAAGCCTGCACCATACAATATAATCAGTCCGACTGTCTGGAAGTAAAATGTCCATTCAGGCATGTCCTGGAAGCCAAAGTAAATCGCACTGGCTCCCGTCATAAAAATCGGCAGAATTAAAGAGATAATAATCGTTCCCGCTGAGAATACCATCAGCTTGGCAAAATAGATCCGCACCCTGCTGTTACCGGAGGAAACGATACTCTTCATCGTTCCCATGGAGTATTCGCCCGAAATAAAAAATCCCGCCAAAATACTTGGAATGAGCTTGACGATATTACCATGGGTGCCAAGGACACTTTCCAAATAATAATCCTTTACCGCAGGCAGTCCTGGTGCGCCATTATCAAATTCGATTAAAGGAAACAACACGGCAGCAGCGAACAACATCCAGGTCAAGAAACGAAACGACCGATCCTTCTTCAATTTATACCATTCTGTTTTCAGTAGATTACCCATGCTGTACCCCTCCGATCCGGTTGCTGAAGTATGTTTCCAAATCTTCCCCCATCGGCATGAATTCTTCGATGACCAATCCCTCTTGGGACAAAATTCGGGATACTTTACCTGGTACATTTACATAGGCAAACAACTTGATGGTCCCACCTGGCATTACTTCAAATTCTTGCGTTGACAAGCGGTTTTCTATAATGGTTGCTGCTTTATTTGGGTTATCCACTTTGATATGCAAGTATTGCTGGCATTTCTCCTGCAGTTCTTTCGCCGATAGCTGCTCTAATAATTCACCATTATGGATAATTCCATAATCGGTAGCCAACAAGTGTAATTCACTGAGAATATGGCTCGAGATCAATATGGTAATGCCATACTCCCGGTTAAGCTTTTTAAGTAATTCCCGTATTTCCACTACTCCCATTGGATCCAGTCCGTTGACAGGCTCATCAAGCACCAGGAATTCCGGATCTCCCAATAAAGCAATTGCAAGCCCCAGACGCTGCTTCATACCCAAAGAAAAATTTTTCGCTTTCTTTTTTCCGGTCTCGTGCAGTCCGACAATCTTAAGTGTTTTTTCAATACAATCTTTCCCGGGAATACCTTTCAACAGCCGATGCGCTTCCAAATTTTCTGCGGCCGTCATTTGTGGATATAAAGCAGGACCTTCGATTATTGTTCCAATTCGTTTCCTGGCTTCGATCAACTCTCGTTCACTGTTTTCTCCGAATAATTCAAATGTTCCAGTAGTTGGATATGCAAGACCAGTTATGAGACGGATCAGCGTTGATTTTCCGGCGCCGTTTTGCCCGATGAATCCATAAATAGCCCCTTTTTTTATCCTTACACTAACATTGTCCAATGCCAGTTTATTCTGGTATTTTTTGGACAATTGATTGGTTGTTAAAACATACTCACTCATCAAGGTTTTCCTCCTTAAATCATTATCTAACTTGCTCAAAAGATTGCTTTTTGAACACTCTTTTACTATAAGAAGGAAAACATAAGAAAGTCTTAAGTAAATCCTTAAGAAAACCTTAAGTTTTTAGTTTGTATCCCATCCCCCAAATGGTTTCGATATACTCTTCATCCGGATTTGCCTTTGCGAGCTTGCTCCTGATGTGGCTCAAATGGACATTAATCGTATTATCATCCCCGTAGAACTGCTCTTTCCAGACACGTTCGAACAAATTGGCTTTGGTAAAGACTTTATGAGGGGAAGACATCATCAAGAATAGTATTTCATATTCCCGGGCCGTTAATTTAAGTTCAATTCCATTCACAGTTATTACTTTCGCATCAGGGTCCAGAACCATATCTTTATGGGTGATCTGGTTGGTGAGCGACACACCCGTTACATCTTGGTATCTCCGGAGGCATGAATCAATTCTGGCAGAAACCTCTTCAATATCAAAAGGTTTGGTAATGTAGTCATCCGCGCCCGCCCTTAATGCATTGATTTTTGCTTGTGTTTCAAGCTTTGCAGATATAATGATGATAGGGATATTGCTCTCTTTTGTTACCTTTTTCAGTATATCTTCCCCTGACAGACCAGGCAGCATAAGATCAATCAGGACCATGTCCCATTTCTGGCTGTCCAGATAGATCATTGCTTCCGTCCCTGAATATGCTGGTTTGGGAAAATAACCACTTTTAAGGACAATATCACACAGCAAGCGATTAATGTCTTCATCATCTTCAATTATCAATATATTTACCGGGTCCTTCATCCAATCATCCTCGACAACTTAATCATTTATCTAAATCATTCCTGTAATTTTACTCGATGTCAAATCTTACACAAACGAACACTAGTTTACCCGATGTTTAGGTAAGTTCTATTGTCCAAGTATTCCAGCATGTTATAACGACAAAAAGCACCTATCGATTAAAACTCGGTAGGTACCTTCGTCCCCATTCGGTCCGTTTAACGAAAACATTCAGAACGCTTTTCGTTCGTAAATAACCGATGTAATCCCCCATGAAGCAATATAGAATACAAGAACAGCAAGCGACAATCCAGTATATAAGACGGGAATGGATAAATTCATGATAAAATTCGTAATCACTGTCAGGTGGTCAGCCAGATACAATACAATTCTTGGTCCTATACCTGCCAAAAGCAGAAAGCTGATAAGGACTGTTGAAAAAATATGCCCTGGTTTTAATAAATAAAACAATGGAAAGGTTAATGCAGCAAATAAAAAAAACAAACCACTGGCAACCGCTATATCATGCAGCGTGAACGATTTATTGAAAATAAACAACGCCAGACTCGCCACCCCGATTTCTATTACCAAGTACACAACTGCACCAAGATAACGTGAGGCGATAATTTCCTTACGCGTGTAGGGCAAAGAATTCAACAATATATTCGTCTCTGCTTTTTCATCGTATGCAAAAGAATTAAATGGAATAAAAATACTGGCAACCAAAAAAGTCATAGCTGGATGCGAATCCATGATTATAAAGAATGCGATAAAAGGAATGAAAGTCAATAACAGTCTTTTCTGCAGGATGACATCACGTCTGATTAAATTAAACATGGTGCACGCCTCCCTTCAGGTGATACATAATATCTTCCAAAGAGGCTGGCTCAATCACTACACTGTTTCCGAAAGTGTTTCTCACTGCTTCCATATTGTCGGTTAATGCCTCAAATCCTGTGGGTGCACGATGAATATGGACGAAGGCCTTTTCCGTGTCTCTATCCAGAAGCTCCCTACCGCCTTTTACGAGCGCATAGTTTTCGGCTATGTCGTGGATGGATTGGTTAAACACCAATTCGCCTTTTTGTATAAAAGCTATGTAATCGGCGACCCTGTCTAAATCCGTTGTAATATGCGTGGAAAAGAAAATGGTCCGATTGCCATCCACCATTATTTCCTGTAAAAGGGCCAACAATTCCCGCCTGAAAATGGGATCCAAACCGGCTGTCGGTTCATCCATGATGATCAGTTCTGCATGATGGGATAATGCAATCGCCAGTGAGGCTTTCATCTGCATCCCTTTTGAAAAAGTTTTTATTGCTTTATTCATCGGCAATTCGAACTGTTCGATGTACCGATGAAAGATTGCATCATCCCAACTTTTGTATGCAGGGGAAACTATCCGCTTTATATCTTTCAAATTAAGCCCTTCAAAAAATACGTTGCCATCATATACAAATCCAATCCGTTCCTTGATCGCCTTCTCATGCGTCCTGTAATCCATACCAAAAAGCTTCACTTCACCTGCATCTGGCTTTAAAAGGTTCATCATCATTTTAATGGTTGTCGACTTTCCAGCTCCGTTTGCCCCGATGAATCCCGTAACAAAACCTTGTTTCACTTGTAAATCAATGTTTTTGACGGAGAAATCTTTAAATCTCTTCGATACGTTTATTAATTCAACCACATTTTCCATTACCTTCACTCCTCGTACAAGATTTTCAACAGTTCCTGCAACTCATCAAACGACAGACCGATCTCTTTGCTGTTTGTTATCACCGCACTCAGCTGCTCCTCAATCACCTTAAGCTTCTTCTCCTTTATGACCTCTAAATTTTGCTCTGCCACAAAAGATCCCTTTCCGACGATCGAATAGATAAAGCCCGCCTTCTCCAATTCCTCATAAGCACGTTTCGTCGTTATCACACTTATTTGTAAATCCTTCGCCAGCTTCCGTATCGAAGGCAACGCTGTCCCTTCTTGTAATTCACCAGCTAAAATGGACGATTTAATTTGATTGGTAATTTGTTCATAAATCGGCTCCTTTGAAGTGTTGGAAATAATTATTTGCATGCAATCCCCTCTTCTGTCTGTTTTTTATCTTCATATATTGTATATATACTATATTAACAATATATGCACAAAAATAATTGAGTGCAACCCTTTTTTGAAGGAAAAGCACTTATACATTCTTTGAACATCTATTACGTTTTCCTAAAGACAAACAGAAAGAGCATGAATGAATAATAGATTTATCCATCCATGCCCTTATGAAAATATTATAGGAGGCTTTTATCTCTCTTTATAATGAAAATAGCGAAAGAAAGACGGTTTCTTTTGCCCGCTCAAATCTTGCGAACAGACACCGACAAACGTGCCGGTGAAACGAATATAGTCAGCATCGTCATCAGACAGGTGGCCGATATCGATTTTTCCACCGATTTCTTTCCACTCGTTCTCAAATTCTGTATAGAAAAACTGTAACCATTGATTGTCTATCGTTGCCTTCAACTTCACAGACGAGGCGTTTAAAGGAATGTCATTATCCAACAGCTCATCATATTTTCCATACTTCGATTCGATGATTCCCAAGCATTTTCCTAATTCCTCATGGTGTGTCACCCGCAGATACACGTAGTCATCTGTATCATAGTACACAATCAACCCAGCCATTTGTTGAAAATGATCAGGTGAAATTTCTACTTCCGTTTCTATATCCGCATGGAAGTTTTCCAATCTGCGCGCGAGCAGGCTTTGGTAATGTGTAGATTGCATGGACTCTCCGCCTGTCAATCTCAAGTAACCTGGTCTTTCTGTTAGAGATACCCAATCTTCTGTAAATGGCCTGCGTAGAGAATTCCAATATTTCTTCAATGTATCTTCCGAAAAATCATCGTAGTTGTTTTCCGGGTCAAACGGGTGCTCTTCTAGATTTGGCGCCTCTACTTCTGTTTGCGGATGCGGCCCGCCTTCCACTCGAAGCCAGTCATCATCTGTCCAATAGCATTTTTGCAAAGCAGTTTCCCTGCCCAGGATACATTTTTTATCGACAACTGGCCGGCCGCACAAATGCGCCATATACCATTCGCCCGTCTGGGTCTCTACCAAACTGCCATGACCAGCTTTTTGAAGCTCGCTTAAATCCTCTTGGTTCGATGTCAGAATCGGATTAGCCGGATCTATTTCATATGGACCGAATAAAGAAGTAGAGCGGGCAACTGTCACTGCATGGGTGTACCATGTTCCTCCCTCTGCTGTAAGTAAGTAATAGTAACCATTCCGCTTATAAAGATGTGGTGCTTCTGTCAAACCAATATTTGACCCCTTAAAAATGTTCCGGATCGGGCCGACTAGCTTCTTCTCTTCCGGAGAATATTGCTGGAGCGCGATTCCGGCGAAAGAGTTCGTTCCTTTTCTAAAATCCCAAATCATGTTGACCAACCATTTTGTCCCATCTTCCTCATGATAAAGCGATGGATCGAACCCGCTGCTGTTGAGATAAACCGGTTCCGACCATGGACCCTCGATATTCTGCGCTGTTACCAGATAGTTATGTGTGTCTTTGAAGGCCCCTGTTCTACTTTTCACATCGGTGAAGATAAGGTAAAACAGGCCGTCCTTTTCCGAATAACTCAAGGCCGGAGCCCAGACACCGCCCGAGTCAATATTACCGATCATGTTTAGTTGGGAGGACCTTGTCAACGGGTAAGTCAACAGCCTCCAGTTGATCATGTCCTTTGAATGATGGATTTGGACACCCGGAAACCACTCAAAAGTAGAAGTCGCTATATAGTAGTCATCCCCCACTCTGAGGATGGATGGATCCGGGTGATAACCTGGCAAAATTGGATTGGTTATTTTCTTCATAGAGATTCTCCCCTCGTGTGAAGCAGAACTGGCCTGATCCAGTCCTGCAACATAGTAATTGAACGTTCAAACTCCAATAAATCATTGTGCGTTCCTTGCTCTTAAATCTTCTATGATCTTCGGATATTTTTTATCCAGATTATAAAAGGCCAAAAGGATCATAATTAAGACGGTGATCCCCATTGGAATATAGACAAAAAGTGCCTGAATCGACAGAATCGCTGAACCGGATTGCACACTGCTTCCGCCGACATAACCACCGTAGGCTAAGACCCAGCCAATAATGGCGGTACCAAGACCACTTCCGACTTTAATTCCCATACTGCCACCGCTATAGACCATTCCTTCGTTACGGATACCGGTTTTCCATTCCCCATACTCGATGGTATCGCCAAGTAGAGCGAACATGCTTCCATTGATAGGAGCTTTTCCTATTCCCCTTACGACAGTGCCGATGACGATTAACGTGATGCTTGATAAATCAATCAACATAATCAGGTAACCGACGATGGTTATAATTTCCCCGACGATAATGGCATTTCTTTTTCCAAATCTCTTCGTTATTGGCGCAACAATGGACATTCCGACAAGGATAAACACGGTATAGGCCGTTGTAACGAGACCAACCAACAAGGGATTATCCAAAATATACTCCGCATAATAAACAACTGCTCCAGAGTTAAGTGCATTAAATATATAGGTTAATAGAATAAAAGCACTGGCAAGCGCCCAATACTTATTTTTACCAAGCGTTTTCAAACTGTCTTTCAAAGGAACCGTTTTCTTTTGTTGTTCGACACTTACTGGTTTGACTCTTTCTTTTGTTGTTTTGAAAGTGAAAATGAATAGAGCAGTTCCAATCGAACCAAAAATCATGAATGTAATCACCCAGCCAAACTGCTGGCCGCCAAGTGCATTGGCTATTGGAAGTGTTAAGTTACTGACAACGAGCACACCGATCAAAGCGATACTCATCCGGAAGACGTTTAGGACTGAGCGTTGGTATTGATCCTGTGTTATCAGGGAATTCAATGTTCCATAAGGGACGTTTAATCCGGTGTAAACTAGACAAACAACGTTATACGTAATTGCTATGTACACTACCTGCCAAGTTGTACTAACATCCGGTACCATAAATAACAGAACAGCTGAAACTGCAAATGGAACAGATAACCAAAGCAGCCAAGGGCGCGCTTTTCCGTGCTTGGACTTTGTCTTATCAATAACGTAGCCCATCAGCACATCGGAAACACCATCAAAAATCCGGGAAAACAGCATAATCGAACCGACGATTCCTGCTGCAATTCCAATTACATCCGTGTAGTAGTAAACAATAAATGTACTCATCGCTGTCCATATGAAGTTGCTCGCTAAGTCACCAGTACCATATCCTACTTTTTCAAGAAGTCCTATTTTTTCATCCGCAGCCTTCCCAGCCTTTTTTTCATCTGGTATTTTTTCAGCGGTAGAATTAATTGCCATGTATATTCCTCCTTCTAATATAACGCTTACAAGATTTGCTTGAAGGGACGCCAACTTCAATCTCCTGGAGTATCCCGACAAATTGCCAGTCAAACGTTTACCCTCCATTATCCGACTAGTATTTATACGTGTGATTTTTCTCTAGCTAATGCCTTCTTACCTGCTTCTAAAATTTCTAAAATCCTATCTGTATCGTAGACACTTCCCCGCCATGTACCGCCACTAGCCGCCTGCAGTGCAGCCCAAAGCCGCGTATCATCAGGTAAATCTTTATGTGGCTTCAATTCAGGGTGTGGTTCGCGTTCATCCAAGACTGATGCTCCCTCCTCAGGAGAAATCCGCTTGGATTCTGTACCGATAAAGTTCACACCACCAACAAGGTTCCGGCAATCAACCTCTATCTCGATTAAATCGCCATCGCGCAATTTCCCAATCGGTCCGTCTGCCAATGCTTCCGGACCGACATGGCCAATACAAGCTCCTGTCGATACTCCCGAAAAACGGGCATCCGTTATCAATGAAACGTTTTTTCCGAAAGGTAAGTATTTTAATGCTGAAGTCAGTTGATAAGTCTCTTCCATTCCGGTTCCAGCAGGACCGCCGCCGATGACTACCATAATATCTCCAGCAACAATCCCACCTGTTTTAATCGCTTTGATGGCTGATTTTTCGGATGTGAACACCTTGGCACTGCCTGTATGACGATAAAAACCTTGTTCATCAATAACCGATGGATCGATGGAAGTCGATTTTATGACAGATCCTTCAGGGGCGATATTTCCAGTCGGGAAAGTAACAGTAGATGTAAGTCCCCGCTTCTTCGCTTGGTCCGGGCTCATAATCACATCATCTGGGGAAACACCATCCGCTTCTTCCAATCTTTTTCTTACTTGTTGACGACGTTCTGACTGTTCCCACCAATCGAGGTTAACACCTAACGTGTCACCCGTGACAGTAAGCACATCTTCATGCAGGAGACCTAATTTACGTAAATGGAGCATCACTTCCGGTACGCCTCCTGCTAAGAATGCCCTTACTGTTGCATGGTTTTCAGGCCCGTTTGGCAGAACACTTACTAATCGCGGTGTCTTTTTGTTGATACGGACCCAATCCTCTACTGTCGGGATCTTGCTTTTGGCAGCATGGGCGATGGCCGGAATGTGCAGAAGCAAGTTGGTTGAGCCCCCGAATGCCGCATGAAGAACCATTGCATTTTCGATTGCTTTATCTGTAATGATGTCCTTCGTGGTGATTCCTTTTTTCTCCATTTCCAGAGCAGCTCTGGCGGATTGCTTTGCCATTTCCGCCCAGATTTTCTGTCCTGAAGGGGCAAGTGCAGAGTGTGTAATTGCCATGCCGAGCGCTTCAGCAACAACCTGTGATGTGCCTGCAGTCCCCAGGAACTGGCATCCCCCGCCAGAAGACCCGCATGCACTGCAACCAAGCTCGGCTGCTTCTTTCAGTGTGATTTCCTTATTTGCAAATCTTGCTCCGATGGTTTGTACTTTCCCAGCGTCTTCCCCGTTCGTAGCCGGCAGGGTGACACCACCGGGAACTATGATAGTGGGAAGATCATGCGTTCCAGCAAGAGAGATCATCATGGCCGGCAGCCCCTTATCACAGGTCGCTACTCCCATCACAGCCTGCCTTGTCGGCAAGGAACGAATTAACCTGCGCAAAACAACGGCAGCATCGTTCCGATAAGGAAATGAATCGAACATTCCCAATGTGCCTTGTGACCGTCCGTCACAAGGATCACTGACAAATCCGGCAAAGGGCACGCCTTTATGTTCGCGTATTTCTTCTGCAGCCGCTTTCATTAATAAGTCAACTTCCCAATGGCCGGTATGATACCCTAACGCCAAAGGATTTCCCTTGTCATCCCTCAATCCACCCTTTGTTCCGAGAATAAGCACTTGCGCCCCGAGTAGTTCTTTTGGGTTCCAGCCCATTCCGACATTTTGTGTCATACCAAACAAATCACCACTCGGAGACTCCTCGAGCATCTGCGGCGTAAGCGGCAACGCGCCGACAGGCCCGCTCGCGTGCGTTTTAACTTGATATGACGATTGATCATCATGTTTAAAAATTGTTTTTATTGACATCATGTGCCTCCTTAATGAAAATGCTTTTGAACTTTCTGCCTTCGGAGTTGGTCAAAATAAGATTGTTCACCTGTTGTCGATTCCTTAGGAAGCACCTCCGCTATTTCCAAAATCCCTCTCATTTGTTTTAATTTCTCTTCTCTTAACTTTTGCGATGGTGCCAAGACTTCTGTCGAAACGTTTATTCCACACATTTTAGTAGCTTCTTTGACGACGTTTACAAATGGGGAATCCAGCTTGTATAAAGAAGGCAAAATCGCCAATTTCCTATGTAATTCTGCGGCTTTAGACAAGTCGCCATTTTGACAAGCCTCGTAAATTCCTATCGAGAGCTGTGGGGCGAAATTCGCGCTCGCTGAAATCGCTCCATCTCCGCCTAGTTGCAATGTATTGAATAAGTGATCATCAAACCCGCAAAACACGGAAAAGTGAGGATGCTTCCCTTTGACTTTTGTAATGACTTCGCGAATATGACCAATTGAATCTACAGTATCTTTGATTCCTACAATATTTTCATTTTGATCAGCTATCTTTAAAACTAACTCGGGTGTTAAGTCCTGACCGGTTAAATTAGGAAAATTATAAAGAATGATCGGCAGGTTCACGGAATCGGATACTTGCTTGTAGTAGTTCAATAGATTCTCTTCTGTTAAGTTCCAATAAAATGGATTGATGACTACAATTCCATCCGCACCCACTCTCTCAGCATGCTGACTTAATCGGACAGATTCCCGTGTGCTTGTACTTCCGGTACCAATCAAGACTGGTACCCTCTTATTTATGTAATTTACGGCAAAAGAAGCAACTTTCTCTCTTTCTTGGACAGACATTTGTGAAAACTCGCCGCCTGTTCCCAAGAAGAACAAACCATCAACACCAGCTTCTATTAAATGATCAATGAGCTGACCCATTTGCTCTTTCTCTAACGTTCCTTCATCATTTACGATGGTTGAAACAGGTGGGATAATCCCTTTAAATCTTGTAAATGGATACATATTATTCCTTCCTTCCAAAAATTATCTCCTACTGCAACAGAAAAACTGTCTGTTTCTCTTTTTTGTTTTATATTATAAAACTACATTTTACTATATAGTATTTACAAATGAGATTATAGCATATCACTTATAAAAGTAAACCCTTTCAACTTAAGTGGTGGAATGATGTTTCTTGAATTATTAAAAAATAGTACAATAAGTGTATGTCGGAAAAATTTCACTCACGTTTTTTTATTGCAGCAAAGACTCTTGTGACCTTTACTGAAAATAAATGAACTTTTTAAACTAGTCGCAGTGTTAAATTATGAAAGAGGTAATGTTGATGCCAATCATTCAATCTGTCGAACGGTCTCTCTTGATACTGGACCTTTTCGATGAACATACAACAGAATTAAAGATTACAGATATCAGTGAACAAATGGGACTTCATAAGAGTACTGTCCACTCCCTGTTGAAAACGCTTGAAAAATTCCGGTATATAGATCAAAATCCGGAAAACGGCAAATATCGACTGGGGTTAAAATTAGTGGAACGGGGAAATTTTGTCATCAATACGATGGATATCAGGAAGGTAGCAAAGAAACACCTCCGTGAATTGTCTATCAAAACCGGCCAAACCTGTCACCTTGGTATATTGGATGGCAGTGCCGGTGTTTACATTGATAAAGAGGAAGGAAAGATGGCAGTAATCCGTTATTCGCGTATCGGTAGAAGAATACCGCTTCACTGTACGGCGATCGGGAAAGTACTGCTGTCCTTGCAGCCACCGGAAGAGGTAGAGAAACTGTTAGAAGGATATGAATACACACAGCACACCGTCCATACCATTAAAAATGAGCAGGAGTTACGGCATGAAATAAGTAAAACAGCGGAACTTGGATATGGAATCGATGATGAGGAAAATGAACAAGGTGTCCGTTGTATTGCAGTTCCTATCAAGAATCAAGATAACCAGGTACTTGCCGCTATTAGTATTTCCACTCTGGTTTCCAGTGTGGATGACCAGAAACTAAATTATTTTATTGAACTATTACAGAATGCCGGCCGGGAACTGTCGGAAGAATTGAAATACAGCTCACCGAATGTCTGATACAAACATCTCGTTCAAGTATGTATCCATTTTCAACTAAACATGCTAATTGAAAATAATCAACCTATTATTTAACTCGGTTGATAGATAGCAAAAAAAGACCACCCAGATTCTGGACGGTCTTTTTTGCGTTCCATCGTTTAAATTAATAAGGATCGGCTTCGTGGCTCTTCTGCACGGCATCTTCAGTTGCTTCATGCTGAGCGATAGAACCTTCGCCATACTTCGATTTACCTGATTCACGACCGGGAACTTTGTTGTCATCCTGCATTTCTTTCATTTCCATCATCTTGGCTTCAAGACCTTCTCTTACACGGCGACCATAGTCTTCATCAGCTTGAGTGAAATGGTCAATCATAGCGTCTTGAATCCTTTTGTCGCATACTGCCAAGGCTTCGGAAAGGTTTTTTATCAATTCATCTCGTTCCCAATCCTCAAAACTGCGGTATGTTTCACCGGCTTGGCCGTAATTGTTAGGACGATCAATCGGCTCACTCATTACCGCCGCGTTGTAAGTTGGCTCATGTGGAATTCTTTCTGATTTATCCGCTTCTTTGAAGCCGCCTTTCATTGAAGGCTCGTAATTTATATGCGGATTGTCGCCCGATTCCCTCGGATCACGGGTATCCATTTGTCCGCGCTGCTGGTTTGTCCGGATACCTGTCTTCGGAGCGTTAACAGGTACTTTCAAATAGTTCGCACCCACGCGGTAGCGCTGTGTATCGGAGTAGGAGAAAGTACGTCCCTGCAGCATTTTGTCATCAGAAAAGTCCATTCCATCGACAAGGACCCCTGTACCGAATGCAGCTTGTTCGATTTCAGCGTGGAAGTCCTCTGGATTGCGGTCGAGCACCATACGCCCGACAGGAAGCCAAGGGAACTGATCTTCCGGCCAAAGCTTGGTATCGTCAAGCGGATCGAAGTCAAGCTCTGGATGATAATCGTCTTCCATAATTTGTACGAATAATTCCCATTCCGGATACTCGCCACGCTCAATCGCTTCATACAAATCCTGTGTGGCATGACCAACGTTTTTGGATTGGATTTCGTTTGCTTCTTCCTGGGTCAGATTTCGGATTCCTTGTTTTGGTTCCCAGTGATATTTTACCAACACTGCTTCCCCTTTATCATTAACCCACTTATACGTGTTCACGCCTGATCCCTGCATATGGCGGTATGTAGCCGGGATACCCCATGGAGAAAACAGGAAAGTAATCATATGAGTTGCCTCTGGCGTACGGGAAACGAAGTCAAACATACGCTCAGGATTCGGCACATTCGAAGCCGGATCCGCTTTAAAAGCATGAATCATATCAGGAAACTTCATCGCATCGCGAATAAAGAAAATTTTCAAGTTGTTTCCTACTAAATCCCAGTTGCCATCTTCTGTGTACATTTTCACCGCAAAACCTCGCGGGTCACGATCTGTTTCAGGAGAATGTTTAGCTCCTGCTACTGTGGAAAAACGGACCATTAGCGGTGTTTTCTTGCCGGCACCTGAGAATACTTTCGCACGCGTGTACTTCTCTACTGGTTCATCCCCGACTTTTCCATAAGTTTCGAAGTATCCAAAAGCTCCGGATCCTCGCGCGTGGACGACACGCTCTGGCACCTCTTCCCGGTCAAAATGGGAAATCTTTTCGATAAAATGGTAATTCTCGAGTGTGGCCGGCCCACGATTACCAACCGTACGAATATTTTGATTATCTGTTACCGGGCGGCCTTGACGTGTTGTCAAAGTGTCACGTTTAACTTCTTGGTCATTCGGAGCATTCATATCTTTGTCATTTGCCATAAAGAAACCTCCTTAAGAATTTAGTCACACTTACCTTACCTCTTTACAGAGAGTTTATTCTTTCATAAGTTATTAAAATTATTATCAACAAATAATTTATATAACTTATTCACTAACAATGATAATGCATTAACAAAACCGATGCAAATAAAAGGAATAAACATAGAATGGCTTTTTAAAACACCCACCCCATCCCTTAGTAAGCGCCTTCACATAACTTTACTTGCCTATTTAATATACCCTCCTCAAGAGTCTCTTTGAACAGACTCTTGACTTACACAACTTCTATCAAGTAATTTACCCTTACCCAAACGCGGACTTGTCCAAACGCTTTTTTTTTAATTAACCTTTTCACAAACAAGGAGAATATGCTGATAATTTATCCAATTCAGCTCATGATAACTCTATACATGTCCACTAATGCTTGAAGAATCAATTATCTCAATTAACCCGTACAAATCATGATAATATTTCCATCCGGATCGCTAATATTGAAATAGGCAAAGTCATCAAACTCTACGATATCAGTTTCTATTGCGCAGCCTAACTCTTTCACAAATTCATAAGATTCCCGGATTTCATCCGTATGAAAATTGAACAGTGGATTTGAAGATGGACTTATTTCTTTATGTTCTCCCGGAGGACCTGCGTCCAGTGTAAGCCCAGTATATTGATTCATCACTAAGTTATGTACCGGTTTTGCAACTTCTGTTAAGTCCACCTCTTGATTTAGTAATCGGCTGTACCATTGTACTGATTTTTTCAAGTCACTAACATGAATGAAAATAGTGTTAATTTGGTTCTTAATCGGTCTACTCAAAATATCCCTCCTGGGCATCTCATATTATCGTACTTGTTCGGAAAAGGAGATAGCCTCTTTTCTATTTACGTACATTCTATAAGAAAGACTCTTTATCCTCCCGATCAGGACGAAAAGAAGATATCGATGAGAAAATTCAGTATTTTATTACTTTTAACTTATCTGTTGTTTATTTGAATCAGCTCTGCTAAAATGCATTAATCAACTTCATACGATCCTTATATATCTATGGAAATATGGTCCATAAGTTTCTACCCGGCAGCCGTAAAATGCCGGACTATAAGGAAGGTCAGCGTGCAAAGGTGAAAACTAGGTGCATTCTTTTCTTTCTTTATAGATTGGGAGGATGCGCCTTTTTTTATTCCTGGAATGAGGTCTGACGTCTAACGAGAATAAGGGTCTATGAAGACATCCTAGGGAGGTCATCATGAATATTTTATCTGGTATATTATCGCTGGCAGGGTTACTGTTTCTGGCTTGGCTTCTAAGCAAAAATAAAAAAGCTATCAAATGGCGGACTATCATAACAGGTGTTGTATTAGAAGGTGCTTTCGTTTACTTTATGCTCCATGTGCCCCTTGGTCGCTGGATTCTTAAACATGCTGCCCTGGGAGTACAGCACGTTCTGGACTACAGCCAGGCAGGTGTCGATTTCTTATTTGGCGGATTGTTCGAGGAGGGAACCAATGTAGGGTTTGTTTTTGCGATTCAGGTTTTATCCGTGATTATTTTCATCTCTGCACTTGTCTCCGCACTCTATTATTTACGGATCATCCCTGTCGTTGTCCGCGGCCTCGGCTGGGTCGTCGGCAAGGTGTTCGGCACTACACGTGTAGAGTCTTTCAATACAGTCGGCAATACGATGTTAGGCATTGTAGAATCTCCATTACTCATCAGACCTTATCTGGCAAAACTCACCCGTTCGGAATTATTCACCGTTATGGTTGGCGGAACAGCTTCTGCGAGTGGTGCCATCTTGTTGTCTTATGCTCAAATGGGCATCGATATCAGGTATTTACTCATCTCCGTATTCTCCGTGCCATTTGTGGCTATTGTCATGTCTAAAATCATGGAACCTGAAACAGAGGAGTCTGTGACAAACAAGGATGTGACAATGGAATCCGCAGGCCATACGAACATTTTTGAAGCCATTTCGGAAGGAGCTGTCAGCGGAGTGAAGCTTGCTGCCAGCATTGGCGGGCTGCTTATCGCATTTATCTCTATTTTGGCTCTTGCAGACGGCATGCTCGGTATCTTTGGACTGGATTTAGCGACCATCTTTGGTTATGTATTCTACCCTTTTGCTTTGCTTGTCGGAATTCCTGTTGAAGATGCTTTTCGTGCGGCATCGATTATCGGCACAAAGCTTACAGCAAATGAACTTATCGCATTCCAGGACGTACTCAAAATACAAGATCAACTTAATCCACAAACGGTTGCGATCCTATCTGTTGCCTTGTGCAATTTTGCAAACTTTTCTTCTATCGGACAATTAATTGTGGGCCTAGGCTCCCTGGCACCTTCAAAGAAAAATCAAATTTCGTCTCTTAGTTTTAAAGCGATTATCGCAGGTACAATGGGGAGTTTTATCACAGCGATTTTTGTGAGTATGTTTATTTAATATAACCGGCAATGGTACACTAGATGGAACTATATTATAGGTATCGGCTATCCTTCTTCCCAATGAAAGAGATGGAGGATAGTCTGACTTCCTATAAGTTTTTCAGCCTCCTGGTAAAGTTCTTTTTTCCTTGTTGCTCCCCATTCGATTCTTCCCCTCTTAGAAGCTGTTATTAAATCCCCGCAGAATAAAATGGCTTCTTACTCTAACGTAAAAATATACTTTATCAAACTACACTAGATCAAATCGATTTTACTATTTATAGTGAATATTGCTGGAGGGATTTATGTTAATATTAACCTGGAATTTAGTTGAAAAGGGAGCTATGGACAATAAGAATAATAGATTCCCGTAGTGACAAAACATGACAAACTTGTAGGAGAGACTTACAAAATGATTCAAAGAATAATGTCGACAATGTTTTTGGCTGGCTTGCGTTTCTCCTTGCACCTAACAGTAAGAAAGAGAAGTGCTAAAAACAGGAAGAAAAGGGCTTATAAAGAAACAGTCAAAACAATGAAGATGCTCCATGAAAAGCTGATTGAGGGAAAGCAATTGAATGAAGACTTTACGATAGGACCAAAACCGGTCTCTACGAAAGCTACCAAACGAGTGCTAGCTGCATTTTTATCCCAAAAAGATAAACGGGAGGATGAAGATTTTTATTTGTATGCAGCCCAGACCTGGGTGAAGGACCTGGACCGAAAAAGCCGGAGGACTTCGATATTCTTTATTGTTCTATTCTTCGTTTTAACCTTTGGCACCATCGGCCTTACTCAAATAATCGGAGGCTTTGGAGGAACTCCAGCCCTGCTTATATTATTATGTACTATATTATCACCCGTCCTCGGAATCTTTCATGCAATGAGAACAAAAGGATGGCAGCGATGGGCACTGATTGTCATAAATGCCGTCATTCTTTACGGGTTCATTTTTTATTTTTTCGCTGTAAATTAGCTCAGAGTACAATACTCTGAGCCTTTTTATTCGAAGAAGTGATCATTAATTCTTCTCGAGTCTTTTTCTATGATTTAAGTCTATTACTATATCACCAATCCCCATTGCCATCAAACCGTTGATTAAAGCAAATAAAGGTATAAGCGGATTTACGTTGTCTGCGAAAAACGTCATTATCATGACAACGATGCTGACGACAACAAAAAGAATACCGATTATGTACAAAGAACGACCTACAAACAATATTTCACCACCCATCACACATTATTCCAAATGGAAATCACCCGAACTTGTTTTTACCTGAATTTGATACTTACCTTCCCCTTTTTGCCCCATCACTTCATGCTCGGCTCGTCGTTCATAATCTATCCCATCCATGTCTATGCGCTCATCTCCAGAACTAGAGGAATAATCGATTATAAACGAAGAAGGTGTCTCCTCAAAAGACAAGTCCACTTCCCCACTGGATGTATCAGCAAAAAAATCGCCCGCCAATTCAGAGTAGGTGAGATTCACATCCCCTGACGATGTTTTGGCTTCTGTGTGACCAAGTGATAAGTCCTCTCCGGATACTTCACCACTGCTTGTGTGGATCTCTGTCCTGCCCACCCCTTTAAGGTGACGCAGTGTTACATCACCGCTGGATGAACGGATATCCAACTCTTCATTGATTTGCTGGTTTTCCATTAAGATGTTACCAGAGCTTGTTTTTACTGACGCTACAGAGGATGCAATCCCATCAAGCTTTACATCTGCTGAGGATGTTTGCAATGTCAGCGTTTGAAACGCTTGATCAGGAACCGTGACGAACAAATCCAGAGAATCTTTGGCAAATAGCCCAAATGAAAAGCCCAGCCAGTTTTTCCTCTTATCAAGTTCAATCGACAACTCTCCACCTTTCAAGTTGACCTCAAAATCATGTTTTTTCCAAGCAGTAGTTTGACCAGCAAGCTCGACTTGCACCTGCCTGTTCTCTCCATTAATCAAGTGAACGTTAGTAAATGCTGTCTCGATGTTAATATCCTGCACCTGATCCCCAGGAAAAGACTCTTCCTTATGAACCTTCTCCTTACCGTTCCCTAATGCATCTGTCACTTGAATCGAAATCAATGTTCCTGCTGCCCCTAAAAACAAAACAATCAAAGCAAACCATGCTATCTTTTTCATATGCTTTTCTCCCCTTTCACAACGGAAATGTTAAATTGAATGTAACGAGTAAAATAGGGTACACCCTTTTTCACTGCAATAATTAAGCCTATGCCTATCAGGATACCTATAGCGCTTAAACATATCGAAAGAAAAAATGTAGGCCATATGTAATATATTTCTCCAAACCATAAATTAAATAAAAATATAAATGGAGAAACGGCTAACGCTATTGATGAAATGCCCACTGCTGCAAGTACTACAAGAAAAGTAAGGAAGGGTACAGCTACTAAAAGTCCATTAAATAAACTCAAACCTATCAGAGATAAAAGAACCCTGGCTATGTTAGATAGGGATTGATCCTTTTTTGCCTGACCGATCCGATAATCTGCTAGTAGTTCCTTGCCTATTTTGTGAGGGTCGCCTAATTCCTCAGCGATTTGCATATCTGTTTTCCCTTCTTCCCGGCCCAAACTGAAATGTTCTTCAAAATCATAAAGCATATCTGAACGTTCCGTGCCGGGCATCTTCTTCAGCGACTGTTCCAATTTGACAAGATACTGTTGCTTATCCACGATCCATCTCCTCCTCAATCAATTGATTGACAGCTATAGTAAATGCATTCCACTCTTTGATTAGTTCGTTCTTATAAATACGTCCCTTTTGGGTCAAGGAGTAGTACTTCCTGGATGGTCCTTCTTTTGACGGAGTGAAATACGTAGTTAAGTACTCTTCCTTGGTAAGACGTCTTAGCATCGGATATAAAGTGCCTTCAGCAATTTGTATATGTTTGGAAATGTTTTGAGCAAGCTCATATCCATATTGATCTTTCGAATCAATCATCACAAGTACACAAAGCTCTAAAGCTCCTTTTTTAAATTGAATATTCATTTCCACATCTACTCCACTTCAATCAGTATTGAATTATATTCACTAGGTATTTATTAAGGCGATTATATCCCATGCTACTGAATAATGCAAGGTAGTAAGAGTAAATGATTGAATTAATTTTTCACTTAACCCTGCGAGTTTCCCTCATAATTATAATGTGGAAATGCTGCAATAGGATTTCTTACTTGATAGATCGCCCTAGAAAAGATAACGTTGAACAACCAACGGCAAAAATCCTAGCGAAATACAAAAATAAGATGATGGACGGAATCAAGAATAGATTCTTTAACATGGTAATGTGAATCGATAGTAGGCAAAAATGTTTTTCTTTTTGTATGCGAGGTAACATTGCTTTTCTTTGCAATATGGGCAAATCTACCAGCTTCCCAAGTAAAGGATGTTATCTTTCTCCCGGAATAGGTCTTATACCTAATTAACGCTCGATTAATATTTGTGATAAATGACATCAGATCATCCAATAAAAGAACGCTATATAATAATTATACATAGCGTCCAGAATAGTTTCTTCAGTTATGAACATCAGCTTAACTACCAAAGAGGTTCTTCTTCATTCGATAACTCTATTAGAAATGGAAAAACTCCCATTATTAAAATACAATAAACAAGATAAACTCCGACTAAAATATAAGGTGAAATGTCTAAAAAATTCAGCAGAATAATGAAGGGAGTGAGAAAGGTTAAGAGAGCAGTTCTTCTTCTTGCTTGCTTTGTATAATACTGCTTTTCACCACAGTGAGGACATTCCATAGCTGTATTTAAGGTAATCATCTTTTTAAACGTTTGTTTCCAACTCCACTCTCTGCCACAATTTCGACAAGTTGGCATATGTTCATATCTCCTTTATTCCTAAACTCTTTTGCTCTTTAATTAATGTAAAAATTTCACTTAATCCTGTTTCCATTACAATATAACAAGTTTTTGACTTTGTTCTAAAATAAACCAAATTGAGAGTAATTCCCATTTACTATAATATTTGGCAATGAAATATCATACAAATACATTCCTACTATTACCTAATAGTAATATGTTGATTATTATGTTATTTTAAGTGCTAATACAAAGAATATTATAACAAAAAATTGATAGACCAAAAAAAATAGCAGACTAATCACTAAGCGACTTAGTATGCTATTTCACTTATGGATTTAGGTTTTCTCCATAGAAAGTGAATTACTTAATTTCACCCAAGGAGGCTTATATAATGACACATGTATTATGGCCTGAAGGTGCCCCATTTCATCTTGCTGATCAGGACTATTCTCCAAGTCTTGTCTCCTATCTTGTCGATCGACAAGAAAAACATGGAGCTATCATTATTTGTCCTGGCGGAGGATATCAACATCGAGCCCCTCACGAAGGTGAACCTGTCGCAAAATGGTTGAACGGTTTAGGCATTTCAGCGTTTGTACTAAACTATCGTGTATCCCCTTTTAGACACCCTGCTCCATTGGCAGATGCTCAACGCGCGATAAGATATGTCCGCAGTAATGCCGACGAGTGGAACATTGATAGAAATAGAGTCGGCATATTGGGGTTTTCAGCAGGGGGGCATCTGGCATCGACAGCATCCACCCACTTTGAGCAAGGCTGCTATGAAGCAGTGGATAAAATTGATTCGGAAAACTGCCGTCCTGATATTACTGTTCTTTGTTATCCGGTTATTTCATTTACCCAGCACTTTCATGAAGGTTCCTCCAACAATTTACTAGGTGAAAATGCCCCTGAACAACTACGAAGCTCCTTATCGAACGAATACAATGTTTCCTCGGATGTGCCACCTGCCTTTTTATGGCATACGGCTGATGATGAAGCAGTGCCAGTGGAGAACAGCATGCTCTATGCACAAGCTTTAAGCAAACACGGCATCCCTTTTGAAATGCACATTTTTCCTCATGGAAGGCACGGATTGGGACTAGCTGAAAATGAACCTGAGGTCAGAAAATGGAGTGAGTTGTGTGGGAGCTGGCTTGGTAAGCAAGGGTTTTAAATTTGATAAAAAGGATAGTCAGTCCTCCAATCAAACTGACTATCCTTTCCATTTCTATCTAAATCGACTATTACTAATCTACACATCACGCCTTTTAAAACTATAGATGGAAAGAAGTACGGCAATGACACCGTAAATTACCGCATACCAAACCATCACATTACTAGGACTGGATACACTCGTAAACATCCCGCCCTGGGCAAACGACAATGGATTATCCGTCGTATCAAACAGCAAGATGGTCATTTTACGGTACATGGAGTCAATCGGAAAAACGAGACTCATAATAATACCGGTATTCTCCAAACTCGTTTTTTCTATCAGGGCACCGATTTGCTCGATAAATCCCCCGATAAAAGCAGCCCCATACATGATAATGGCCACAATTCCTGCATTTAATGTTGTCATTCGTGTACTTAATAATAAACCGAACCCAATCAAAACAAACGGCTGAATCGCAAACACACTTACGGCTTTGATCACCTGCATCGGTTTGATGTCCAATGCCATCAAGTCTCCTCCAATCCCTTGGTGAAGAAGGAGGATACTGAGAAATAAACCGACTGCATATCCAACCATTAGGAGTGCTAATCCTATAAACTTTCCAAATACAAATTGAGATCTTGAAATCGGACGCATCAACCAGGTATCAATTTGATGGCTTGAAACTTCACCTGAGATTGCACTAACACTAGACAATATCGCAAGCAAGGCTGTAATAAATGAGGAAAAATAAAGACCGATTCCTAAAAGCTGTGAAGCGAAAAACTGTTGCATTAAAATAGCATCTGTCCCTTGAGCTTCATCTGCCACAATATCCGCTGATTCCTTAGCAGCAAAATAAATGGCTGTCCCATAAAGACACAGAAAAACAAAGGTCATAATGATTGTAATTAAAAAAATCCGCTTTGATATAATCTCCTTAGAGGTCAACTTAGTGATTGTCCACATAAGCGTTCTCCTTTTTCTGATTCACCCAATGCAAGAACACATCCTCTAAATGAGGTATGATCGGTTTAACTTCATAAATAGCAATTCGATTAGAAGATAAGTAATCGATAAATTTTGGTATATCGGATTCGTTTTCAAGCTGAACCACCCACCGTGTACGCGTTTCTTCCTCTTTTACTTTTTGATAATGCACCACAAATGAAGGCAGCGGCACATTTATAGGCTTATCTGTTACAATTTCTACTTTTGCTTCGGCCATCATCAATTCCCGCCAAGGCCCTTGTACCACCATTTCTCCTTGGTGGACAATCGAGACATGGTCGCATACAGACTCTACTTCATATAACAAATGACTATTCAGAAAAACTGTTTTTCCTTGTTCGCGAAGATAAAGCATGAGATCCCGGACATCTTTTCGCCCAATTGGATCTAGTGCAGAAGTGGGCTCATCAAGAAAAACTACTTTTGGATCATTTAAAATCGCGCATGCAAGTCCGATTCGTTGGGACATTCCCTTTGAAAACCCGCTGATCTTTCCGTTTTCTCTTCCAGTCATTCCGACTAACTCTACTACTTCTTCAATTCTTTTTCTTCGGTTCCGAACTGGTATCTTACATAATTCAGCATGACTTTCCAACAATTGCTTTCCTGTCAACCAGTCTGGATAACGGAATAATTCAGGTAAGTATCCCACTTGTTCCCGCGACTTTGTGGTTCCGATCGGTTCTCCGAGAATATAACCTTCCCCACTCGTCGGTTGCAATAATCCAAGAAGCGTACGGACGAATGTACTTTTTCCGGAGCCATTGGGTCCTAAAAATCCATACACAATCCCCTCACCGATGGATAATGTCACATCTGAAATGCCGCCTTTCCCATTGTATGTTTTCGTCAAAGATTTCGTCTGAATAACGTTCATCAGCTTCCTCCAAACTATATATTAAGAAAAGTTCAGAGAGTACCAGACTGCTCTGAACTTTTCATTTTAATTAATTTGCCTGCCTAAATGAATTAGTTCATCCACACCTATTTTACTTTCAGAAGTGAGCATATGAATATCCCCATTTTCCTGCCACACAAGCGATGAATTCTGTTCACTTTCCATTACCAAACCCTGAGCTTCACCTACGTGAACCTCACTGACTTTAGATTGCTCCGTTTCTACATATGGGATTGGTAATGTCGTTCCAATATCCTCAATTCCCGCAAGCTGTGTCTTTACATTTTCAGGTATAAACGGCAGAGAGAGCAGTGTAGCTCTCAACTCATCGACCGACACTCCTTTCGGGACTTTCAGTTCCGGAGACTTTGTATGCCTATATGAGATTTGCTGGTCTTTCAACATGTAAACTGCTTCAAGCACATCAAATGTTGATACAGAGAATGGCTTTCCATCTAATAATGCATCAAATTGATGTTTTGATCCCAACTGGGTCAATAATTGATTCGCTTTTTCTACATTCAGGGTAAAGGTTATCGTTGAGGCTGGAATTACATTGACTCCCTCAACATCAAACTCGTCTAATTCAGGTACCGTATAGCCAGCTTTTTCAGCTGATTCAATCGTCCCAAAGCTTTTCGGCTCTCCAGCCGCCTCTGACATTTCCAGCTTTCCAATCCCCTTCAGGTCGATCGCTCCAGCTTCATTTTGACTAACCCAATTCTCGATTTCGCTTATGTCATTTTGCGTCAGCTTTACCATTTCAAATTGATCCACACGGAACAACGATAACAATTGATTCGCTCCCACCTGAACTTGCGGAATTGCGAGTGAGCTGAAGATAGCTGCTGCAGCGACTCCTGAAATAAGTAAACGTTTTGTTTTGATTTTCATTGCGCTCCATTCCTTTCTGATTTTCAAATCCTTCTTTTCTACTTCTTATTGATTTGGAGGGTGCTGAAAATTATTCTCGAATTTTGCCCATGCCTGTTCTATGACCATTAAATTTCGAACACTATGAGCATAATTTAGCTTAAATCAATCCTGAAACGTTCCACTCTTTGACGGATTGTCGGGATTTCCCGACAAGTTCGCCCCCACCTCCATCACCGGTTCCTCCCTTCCAAGAGCTCTCACAATAAGGACACCAGAATAGATAATTTTGTGACAGTGTTAATAATAATTTTTCTTTTGGTCGTCTTGTATCCCCCCATACCGTCTCGCGCGTTGACGATATGCTTCCAATGCATGCACAAATTCCTTCTCGGAAAACTCCGGCCATAGAACATCGGTAAACCAGAACTCCGTGTAGGCCAGCTGCCAAAGCAGGAAATTGCTCAAGCGTTGTTCCCCACCCGTGCGAATGAGCAAGTCAGGGTCTTTCATGCCGTCTGTGTCCAGATATCTTGAAAATTGCTGTTCATCCAGTTCGTCAAGTGACATTTCCCCATTGTCTATATCCATGAGCAACACTTTCATCGCTTTCAGAATCTCATGTCTGCTTCCATAGTTGAGGGCAAAATTTAGCTGTAGTCCGTCATTATCCCGGGTTCGGTCAATCGCATACTGTACAGCTTCCCGAGTATGGACCGGAAGATTCGCCATATCACCGATTGCCTCAATACGCACATTATTAGAGATTAAGTCTGGAAGATAAATAGATAGAAACTCCTTTGGAAGTCTCAGTATTGTATCTACCTCGGACTTTGGACGTTTCCAGTTTTCTGTGGAAAAGGTATAAAGGGTCAGAACCTTCACTTTGCATTTGACCGCTGCCTTGACAATTTTCACTACGGTAGAAATCCCTTCTTTATGACCGGCAACTCTGGGCATGCCCCGCTTTTTTGCCCAGCGCCCGTTTCCGTCCATGATGATGGCTACATGGTCCGGTGTATTTTGATCCGGATAGTGCATATTGAATGCTCCCGGTTGTTTATTATTGAAAAAAGGAATTTTCATTGACTCTCGCCTCCCGAAATCTTGTAGATCTCTTCCATTTTTCTTCGAGTAATATTAAAGGTGTAAAAAGCACTCATTAATTCTTTGTCATTTGAAATTTACCATACTTTTTATCGATAAACAATAAATTTTTATTATAAATTATATATGTTTTATTTTATTATAGATAATTTTTATTGAAAATAAGCAAAATTAATGCCCCCTTGTCTAGTATCAAGAGGGCATTTTCCATAAAACTACCTTATACTTTCCCTGCAGGTCTATCTTTCGACTTATCTGCTTCCCCGGCGTTCCGGCTGGCCTTTTCTCTGTTTTCAGCCATTTCTTCAACTGTCTTCACTTTTAATCGCGCAGCGCCATTATAGTCTTTCACCGGAAGCAATTCGTCTGTCCGCAATCTGTATTTGGCCTGTTCAATCGCTTCGGTGTACTGGGGCAGCCAGTCTTCTCCAGCGACGAGCATTTCATCGACCATTTGCCAGATTTCCTTGGGATTGCAGACTGCCCCGACGAGCGGGTCCATCATCATCGCCTGGCGCAGCAGCTTGTCATCCCCATTAACGGCAGCTTCCACGGATAATCTCTGTACGGAAATACTCACATTGCAAACCGCTGCACACCCTAACGGCAGGTCTCCAACTTTTGGCATATTGATGCCATTTCTATCTACATAGCCGGGAGCTTCGATGATGGCATCATCCGGCAAATTGGAAATGATGCCGCTGTTCACTGTGTTAAAGTGTCCGCGATACAACCGGCCTGTCTCAAGTCCCTCCACTATATAGGAACCATGTTCTTCTCCACGGTTTTCCGGTTTATACTCAAAAGCGGGCTCCTTCAGCCAGTTAGGAAAATCCGTTTCAAACCAGTTCCGCCCTTCTGTACAAACACGCAAGTATCCACCTGTTTCACCGTTAATCCACGAACCGAGGTCGATCCATTCCTTGATTTCCTTTGTCCTTTTACGGTACCATGGCACGTATTCACTAAGATGTCCATTCGATTCGGTGCTGTAATAGCCAAACCTTCTAAGCATATCGATTCTCACTTTTTCAGTACGGCTGTATTCGGGATGGTTTTCGAAAGCTTCCAGCAGTCCGCCTGTGAGATCCTTACCTTGATGGTTGATTTTTATGTACCATGTCTGGTGGTTGATTCCTGCACATACAATATCCACGTCTTCTTTCTCCAGACCAAACACTTCTGCAATCTGTTTGTGACCGTTCTGTACACCATGGCACAGTCCAATGGTATTTACCCGGCCATATTTGTTGCATGCCCACATCATCATCGCCATCGGATTGGCGTAATTCAGTAGAAGGCAGTCATCATGAGCTACTTCGCGGATATCCTTGCAAATATCCAGCACCTCCGCAATCCCGCGCTGGCCATACATGATGCCACCGGCACTCAGCGTGTCACCCACACACTGATCGACGCCATATTTCAGCGGAATCTCGATATCCGTTTGGAAAGCTTCAAGTCCCCCGATCCGCACAACATTGAAAATATACTTCGCTCCCTGTAGTGCCTGGCGGCGATTAGTTGTCGCCTCAATCGTGATATCCAATCCATTTGCTTCGATGTCCCGTTGACAAAGTTGTGTCACCATATCCAGATTTTTATCGTTGATATCGGTGAAAGATACATCAATGTCCCGAAATTCTTTTACAGCCAGCAAATCCCTAAGCAGCCCGCGAGTAAATCCAATACTTCCAGCACCCATAAATGCAACTTTGAATGACATGAACATCCTCCTTAAGTGGTTTGTATATAATGGTACCATAGCGCACTTGTAAGCGCTTTAAATAAATCTCTGAATAACTGCCTTTTTTGAAGAAAAGCACAGAAACCAAATTCCAATTTATGTTAAAATATACCTTAGGTTAACGTAATGAATAAGGCTTTTGTTCAGGGAGGAAGAAATGAAAATAGTCTTAGAAACACTGCGGTTTATTTTTATATTTTTTATACTCTCGACGATTTTTTCCGGGATTTATCACCTTGCTTTTTCGGAAACGATGTCAGACGCTGAAAAGTATAGTTGGTGTATATTTGCTGTCTCTTTTATCTTTATGTTGGTTCTATATGGAAGAATGGGGTGGGGGAAGGTATTTAACAAAAAGATTCTCTGGGCTTCCGTTACTTTTATTGTTCTTCTTACCTTGATAATCCCAGATGTTTCTCCTGCCCAATTGCATTCCGGTGTGTACGTTTATTCGTATGGTTTTCCCTTTAAGTTTTTCACCTTACATGTAGAGGATGGGACCAAATTCGTACTCACAAATCTTTTTTCAGAAGGAATGACTACTTGGCATGCGGACATGTGGATGTTTGTGAATTTTATATTGTTTTATATGTGTTTTCATTTTATATCTAGGAACTTCTCTACTAAAGCTTTCCTAAATAAGGAAAATTAATAAATGCCAACTTGAAGGTGATCTATTGAAAAAAATGGTTTACTGTTTATTTAAACTGATGGAATTCCCTCTGATATTGGCGTTAGGTTTATTAGTTACAATCTTCATCTTAAAACCACTATATGAGGGCTCAGGAATCCTGTTTATAGGGAATGTATGGGTTAACTGGTTCGGCGTATCTTATATGCTTTTCGTCTTATATAACTTGATTTTTGGATTGTTTTTAAGGATGGAAACAGAAAATAACTTATTCAGACAACGTCTTTCTTCTGTACTCTTTTGGCTGCCTTTCCTTTGGGCTAGTTATGTTGTTTTTATCCCTTTTGTAAAAGGGGAAAACCCATTCTAGACACAAAAAAATACAAACAGAACACCCGGTTCAATCCCCGCGTGTTCTGTTTGTATGAAAATAGCATCTTCTCCTACGAGATTAACTTCAATCCAACTGCCGATGAAAGAATGATACAAATGAACAAAATCCGCTTCCATTCTTTAGGTTCATCATATAAGATCATTCCCATCACAGTAGAACCGACCGTCCCGATACCTGTCCAAATGGCGTACACCGTACCCATCGGCAGAGTTTGCATGGCATAGGAAAGCAGCGCGAGGCTAACTCCAAAGGTGACGATGCAATAGACCAATGCATCCCACTTTTTCATTGCCAACCTCTTGATATTGATAACTCCCAATACTTCACAGATTCCTGCTATAATAATTGCCGACCAGGCCATTAGGCTGTCCCCTCCCTTTCAGAAGGTTCACCGGAAACTTTCTTCAACCCAATCACCCCAATTAGAAGCAAGCCGATCAACAGAACTTTTAACAGTTTGAAAGGCTCTCCAAATACGACAATTTCCACTATTACGGTTCCCGCTGTCCCCAGACCTGCAAAAATAGCATACACGGTTCCAATGGGAAGGTATTTCGCAGAAACGGGTAAGAGAATAAAAGTCGTGATAATGGCCAGTATGGTCAAACTCCATTCTAACAGGTTCCCGGCATGTTTCAGACCTGCCACCCAACACACTTCAAAAAGGGAGGCGAGTAACACATACATCCAATATTTATTCATCTTTCTTTCTCCTTTTCAATCGATGTGATTCCTTGCCAATAAATGGGGAACGAGGCGTTCACACGTTCAAAGTATTTATTTTTACCTGTAAACAGCAGCTCGATTACCACACCATCAATCAAGGTGATATAAGCCAGAGATGCGTTGTGAATATCGACGCCGTTTAATTCTCCACTTTCTTGGTGGTTTTGCATCAGCTTCTTTAAAAGACGCTGCATGCCCTCAATGAAAGCATTCACTATTTTGGCCACTTCGAACTTCAGGTTCCACGGTGGAAAAAAACACATTCTTAATAAAAATTTCACCGTATTGGACTGATTGAATCCCTCTTCAATAAAGTCAAAAAAACCCTTAAGTTTAGCTTTCATGGATTTATGCTTGGAAGTTTGGAAATACACAAGTATCCTTCTTCTTTCCACATCGAATACATATCGGACAACGGTCAAAAACAAATCGTCCTTCCCCTTGTAATGAGAATAAATGGTCGGTTTCTTAATCCCTGCCTCTTTGGCAATTTCACTTAAGGAAGCACCCTCATACCCATAATTAGCAAAATGCGAAAGAGCAACATCCCGTATTTTGACAGCACTCATAATTTCACCTACCTACCGTTCGGTTGGGTAGATTTTCTCACCTTTATTATTGTTTGTCAAATTTACCAGCATCAAAAAAAAGAACTTGAAAATCAAGTTCTTTAAATAAGTTCTATTTTCTGTTTCAACTGTAATCGCTTTTAAAAACCCTATAAACGCTATCCAATGAATTTTCTTTAAGCAAACATTTTATTCCAACGCCATATTCACTGCTTCAATCGCATGAATAGCTGCCGTATCGAACAATGGAACTGCTGATTCTTCCTGCTTAACTAATAATCCTATTTCCGTGCATCCGAGGATGATTCCATCAGCTCCATTGCCAACTAGATGTTCGATGACTTTTTTATAATAATCTTTTGAAGACTGGTTAATATGTCCCTTACATAACTCATCAAAAATAATGCTGTTCACTTTATTCCATTCTTCTTTATTCGGTACCACGACTTTGATTCCATGGGATTCTATCTTGGATCTGTAATAATCTTGTTCCATCGTATATTTTGTCCCCAGTAGTCCAACAGTGTTTACCTTAAACTTTTTAACTTCATCTGCTGTTGCATCAGCAATATGCAAAATAGGTATGTTCACCTTTTCTTCAATATACTCAACTACTTTGTGCATCGTATTCGTGCAAAGAACAATAAAATCCGCGCCTGCTTTTTGTAAAGAAGATGCTATTTCTCCTAATCTTTCCCCGGCACTTTTCCAATCCCCTTCAGCCTGCCAGCGCTCAATCTCGGCAAAATCGACACTATATAACAAACATTTGGCGGAATGTAACCCACCTAATCTTCGTTTTACTTCTTCATTAATAATCCGATAATACTCTAAAGAAGACTCCCAACTCATTCCTCCTATAAGTCCAATCGTTTTCACAAACATCCCCCCCGAATTTGCAAATACCCATCCCTGCATCACCTTAAATTATCACGTAACCAATCATAAGACTTCCTGCCGCTTACTTCATGTTTCCCTGGAAAAATATCACAAGCAAGCCATGCCTTTCCCGTCCCAGTCCTGATAAATTTTTTTCAAGCGGGATAGTGCTGTTCGTACATGTTCCACTGGAAAAATCGGATCCTCTTCACCAGCTTCAACAAATAAAGGCCTTGGCGCAATAAGTCCGATAATGTCGGGAAGTTCGGCATATCTCAAGATGCCGGGTAAATAGTTATCGATACAGTGATGCATGGCCATAATGCTTCCTTTGAACGTATTGGTAAAACCGCTCAGAACCGTTGCTTTGACTCTTTCATCAAGGGCTGCTGTAAAGGCGGCGACCATGCCCCCCTCCTGAAAAACCCATGATTCCTGTACTGTCTTTTTGCGCATCTGAATATGTATCGATTAAATCAAGAACTCTCATAGTTTCAAATATTCGTAGTCCAGCCAAAGTGCGTCCGCTCATTAATAATTGAACGGCCATTAATTCGCACGAACAGGGCATGTCATTCTGTTTGTCACGGGACAGCATCCTGTCCCCGAACCCGATTAATTCCGGGGCAATTACCTTCACCCCCGTTCCACGAGTTGAACGCCAAAATGCTGGTGGCCTCCGGTTGTCCCGTGGTCTTCCAGGTCATGTTCTGTCAAACCTACGATTGCCCGGCTGCCATATCCATGTCCATGTAAAGCCAGAACTGCCGGGTGTGTGTCTTGCTCGTCTTTTGGCGTTAATACATAAACAGGGACCCACAAATCTTCCGCCGTCTGGAATGCTATCCTTTCACGCACAAAACTGTCCAATTCTTGTCGTTGCAACAGGATTGGCTGAACGTTTTTCACTTCTCCGCCAACCTCGGGGAAATCACCAAGAGATTCAGAAAGCCCCTGTCGAATATATTTTTTCGCTTCCGGGTTATCAACAAAACGTTTTTGATCTGCTACCGTTTTCCGATAAAGTGATTCAAAAAAAAATTCTTGGTTAAAATCCATCCTTGATCCCCTTTTTGTTCCATTTTCGGATCATCAAACTCTCCTCGATTAGAAGTCGTGACTTAATGCTGCTTAGCCTTATTTTACCCTCTCAGCTAGATTTGTCATCCATTAATCTTTATAAATGAAGGCTGATGCCCCGATTGAAACTAAATCCGAAAAAAACTACCGATTTCGGGAAGAAAATAGGTAGTTTATTATTGCGGAAAGGCTTCTTTCTTCGACACTCTCACCATTTCACCGGGAAAGAATTTATTAAAATATTTTTTTACTTTTATATGCAAATTATGCTGATACCATTTTTCTAAACCATTTTCTTGAAAAAGCGCCGGCATTCCTAGTCTTTCTGATCGTTTCCCCATTGCTCCGTCTCCAATACTCAAAGTGTCTATCCAGATGTGATCGACTATGCCTGCCAATGTTTTTGGAAAATCAGGGGTAAATGGTAAAACGGGAGAAATGGAGGCTTGGGTCGTTATCCCCGCATCATGTACTTCCTTCAAAGCTTTTAATCGTAATTTGATTCCGGGAGCATAGGGAGCAAACACTCTCTTGATATCTTCCCTATCTGTTTCGATTGTCACAGATACTATGACCTTGCATTTCTCTTTTAATTTGAGCAGCAAGTCGATATCCCTTGTAATGAGCGGTCCGCGTGTTTGTACTTGGAGAAAATCAGGAGGATTGATAATCATTTCCTCCAGCAGTTCTCTCGTTATTTCCGCTTTACGTTCAATTGGTTGATAGGGATCTGTGGCAGAAGACATGAAGATGTTCACCGACTTGGCTTTCTTCCGAAGTTTCTCTATTTCTTTACGGTAACTTTCAGCGGCATTTTTCTTAATAGTTACCCATTCTCCCCAAGGAATCTCTTTGAATCTTTGAATGGGCATTTCTCTCACATAACAATATCGGCAGGAAAAGCCACAACCACTATATGGATTCAAGGAATGGGTAAAACCAACATCCAGATATCCCTTTGCTTCTGTCAATATATTCCTTGCAATTGTTTCTTGTATGGAAATCTCCATAACTAATCCCGCCCCCTTTCCATATCTTTCCTGAACAGCCTTTCTGCTAAGCCATACCACTATATCTTGCAACCTAGTCAACAGTCAATGGCCAAGAAACCCAGTTTACAAGAAGTCTCTCCCGGTAACCCGCCTGACCGCCTTGTTAAAATCTTCCCATTCATCCGGAAATTGATTATCTCCGTGCTTTTTCAGGTTCTTTCCATCTCTAACAAGCTCCACTTCCCACTGGGTGCCATCCATTATACCTGGATTAGGATAATCAGCCCGCCAATCCAAAAGCTGTACTTTTTTCAAGTCATTCTTGAAATTTTGCATAGCATTTTCTTTTACCGTCTTCTTATCGGAATCGACCTTCTCTCCCTGCTCATAATGCTCCCAGGTCACTGTTCCTGAAGTGAACTCTATTTCTACATGGGAATGGCCACCGAAAAATCCCCCCACCGAAGCCTTTACCCCTTTTATCCTGGCATATGCCGCTTCAATGGCTTGTTCCTTATTCCACTCTTGTTCGCATTCCACACAGTAATATTCCGGCCCGTTTTCCAAAATGCTGCATCCGCTAAGCTTTATTTGACCTTCCGCTCTTTGGAAGATCTCCGTATTCGGCATCCCGTAAATAATTTTCTGGACATTTCCCGATCCACAATTCGGGCATTGTCTATAGTTAATGGCCATTTGTTTCCCCGCTTCCCGGAATAATCTCTTTCTACTATTATACAAAAAAATACCGAATACATTTAATCTAGTACCCTACTCTCCTGGAGTCCACCTCTTCCTGCTGTCTTCCGGATAATCCACCCCATCCGGATAGCTGATCAACTCCAGCAACATACCCCAGGGCGCCTGTCCATAAACCGTAACATTTCTTGGACCAGATTCAACTCCGGGCAATGGGAAAGGTTCGGACAACAAACATCCTCCCGCTGTCTGGAATTTTTCCGTGGCAGAACCTATGTCATCCACATACAACGCAAGATGGGTCAATCCGTACCCAGGCAGCTGGACCGGTTCTGTCTGTTCAGCCTTGCCGATTTGAAACAGTTCGATGTTGCTGCTATTTCCGAGGCGAAGCAGACGTATGTGGTAAATCTCCGCTCCCTCAGGCAAACCAAGGTGATGCTCAGCTTTCACCCCTTTTTGGGAAGACTGGTCCGGAGTCAGTACGTCATAACAGATCTCTGCCCCAAATGCTTTTTGAAAGAAATCTGTAGCTTGATCGATGTCCGGTACCGTAATACCTGCATGCTCTATTCCTCGTGTCATAATTTCTCCTCCTCTTATATCGTCTATAACACTCTTTCCGGATTCCTTCCTGTTTAATCCTGTCACAGTTTATTAAGAGGAAAATGTTCCCTCAATAAAAACATCACTACATTCACTAATTATTTATTGTAAAACGATAAAAAATATATTAAACTCAATATGACAATAAATAAGTGAGGTGCTTTTCATGAAAAAAGGAACAACATTGTTTTTAAAATTAGCAGTTATTCTGATCGGCCTCCCCATTCTCGCTTTGTGCATATTCGTGGTACCTGAGATCGGGAACTTCGCAGCAGAATTATATCCGGATAATGCTTACCTGAAATATCTTGTTTACATCGATTTGTATGCTGCGGCCATCCCCTTTTACTTTGCTCTATATCAAGCTTTTATTCTTTTAACTTATATCGACAAGAACAAAGCGTTCTCGGAAGCCTCAGTAAAAGCGTTGAAGACTATAAAATATTGTGCCATAACCATCAGCGGCTTATTTGTCATCGGCATGCCACTCTTTTACCTTGTGGCGGAGAGGGATGACGCACCGGGTATCATCCTCATTGGAATGGTCCTCATACTTGCATCAATGGTCATTGCGGTCTTTGCCGCTGTTCTACAGAAACTTCTGGAAGATGCAATCGAAATAAAATCAGAAAATGACTTAACGGTCTGAGGTGATAACTATGCCCATAATAATCAATATTGATGTGATGCTGGCAAAAAGGAAAATGAGCGTGACAGAACTTTCGGAAAGGGTCGGAATAACGATGGCCAACCTTTCCATATTGAAAAATGGAAAAGCTAAGGCAATCCGGATATCTACATTAGAGGCAATATGTAAAGCGTTAGACTGCCAGCCCGGTGATATTCTGGAATACCGAAGTGATGAAGACACGCAATAAGCGAAATAATCTTGGGAGGCACCAATCATGAGAGCCATAAAACAACTCATTCATTTTGGTTGGGAGCAGGCTCTGTCGTGTTTGTTCCCTGTCGTCATTTTTGCCTCTTTAGCTGTTACGCAAATCATTCCGCTCCCCTTCCTTCCACGATATGACTGGCTGCTCCTTATCTGCCTGCTGATGCAGTGGGTTATGCTGCAATCTGGACTGGAAACCAGGGATGAATTGAAGGTGATCACCTTGTTCCACCTTATCGGTCTTGCTCTGGAACTTTTCAAGGTGCATATGGGCTCCTGGGCTTATCCGGAAGCAGGATATTCAAAAATTCTCGGGGTGCCATTGTATAGTGGCTTCATGTATGCAAGTGTAGCGAGTTATCTCTGCCAGGCATGGAGAAGGTTGAAAGTTGACCTCATCAACTGGCCGCCGTTTTGGCTGGTTGTGCCTCTGGCAGCTGCTATCTATTTGAACTTTTTCACGCATCATTATTGGATGGATGTCCGTTGGATTTTATCGGTACTTGTCATACTCGTCTTTTGGCGTTCATGGGTGGTATATGAGGTCAATCAATCCCGTTACCGCATGCCTCTGGCACTCTCTTTCGTCTTGATCGGTTTTTTCATTTGGATAGCCGAAAATATCGCGACATTTTTGGGAGCATGGGAATATCCGAACCAATCCGATGCCTGGAGTCTCGTACACTTGGGAAAAGTGAGTTCATGGCTGCTACTGGTAATTGTCAGTTTCCTTATAGTGGCGACATTAAAGAGGGTTAAGCAGGGAAGCTATATGAAGAGAGATTCAAATACAGTTACTGGACTATCTGAGGATGGCAATAAATACAGTCAAATCTAGATCTGTACATGGCAGTGTTACAGTGTATCATACAAACAATAATAAAAAATACTCCCCTTTCAGACAATCTGAAGGAGAGTATTTTTTAATTATTCTTTTATTCTGCCGGTTCAAGATCTTCAATGGATTCGATATCCATGTAAGTCGGTACAACTAATCCGATCTTGGCACCTTTTAGGTTTTCTCCTAAATCCACAAAGTCTTCTTCATACTTTTTATAGAAATCACCATGGGTTGCCGGCATCCATGGAGCAAGGGAAGCGTCGGCATCCCCAGAGGCAATCGCTTCAAACACGACGGATGGATCAACCGGTGTAAGCTTAACGTCGTACCCTTGTTCTTCCAATACAATTTTGGCCACATTGGCTGAAGCACGTTCTGTATCCCAAGGTGTCAGAGCTAATTCAATTGATTCTCCCTCTACGGAGGCTACTCCTTCCGTCCACTCTGCAATTGTGTCCTCATTCTCATCCACCCACTGTTGGGCGGCCTCTTCAAATTCCATTTCCTGTGCAGAAAGCATAACCGATTCCATGTCAGATGATTCCCACTGGAACCTGTCAAGAATTGTATAAGCCTCAGGCATTTCTTCTTCTAAACCTTTTCTTGCAATGGTTTTAATGGATTCTTCGCCACCATAAACGCCTTTTGGATCTTCTAAGTATTTCAAGTCCCATTGAGCAAACATGTAGTGGGGAGACCACCCAGTAACGACTATCGGTTCTTCATTGTCAATCGCATCACCCAACGCTGTCAACATAGCAGCCGTAGATGATTTTTCGTGTTCCCAACCTTCAAGGTTTTCATATTCCGTTACTGCATTATCAGTTGCCTGGGCAATTCCGGCACCAGGCTCAATACCTGTGATGGTGTATTCTGTGGCTTCACCGATACTTGCAGCCGATTCGCCATCTCCACTGTCATCACCC
Source organism: Sediminibacillus massiliensis (assembly GCF_900156915.1). Classification (GTDB taxonomy): domain Bacteria; phylum Bacillota; class Bacilli; order Bacillales; family Amphibacillaceae; genus Sediminibacillus_A; species Sediminibacillus_A massiliensis. The sequence goes on from NZ_LT732535.1 coordinate 1,390,448, forward strand.
TCATCTTGACCACAGCCAGCTGCTACGAGGGCTAAAGATAATCCAGCAGCAGCTCCTAATCTTTTCCACTTGAAATTAAACATATCTTTGGACACTCCTTCAAATTCACTATTGCTATTCTATTTTTTTATTTGTTCCGTTTCCTATTCCGTCAAAGGCCTGTTCGCGACTTCCTTTATTACTATATCTTTTTTTGCGCATAAAGTTCAAACACTAAATTCAGACGATTTTAAGTAAATAGTACGAACAGTTTAAACTGTATAAAATATTTACGGAACTTTTTATTCATATCCTTTCTTTTTCATCAATTTTCGTCACTATTTGCTATTTGATTTTTCCATACGTAAATGAAGACTTCCACTTAATGAGGATGGTTTGAATTCAATCCGTGGATAGTATTTTGCCGCTAAACAAGAACTTAGACGTAAAAAAGCGGTAATAGAAATTAATTCTACTACCGCCGATCTATGGCTATTCATCATTATTATTTACTCATCGGGTGTCCCCAACGTCATCCCGCCATCAACGACCATTTCCATGCCTGTACAATAAGAGCTTTCGTCAGAGGAAAGAAATGCTATAGCTTTGGCAATTTCGATCGGCTGCCCAATACGCCCTAGTGGTACGGAATCGTAATAAGCAGGAACACCCTCATTCTGGGTTGCCATCTCTGTTTCGATTCCACCAGGATGGACTATATTCACCCGGATTCCTTTCGGGCCTAGTTCAATAGCTGCAGCCTTTGACATAGCAACCACCGCAGCTTTTGTCGCTGCATAAGCAGAAGACCTGCTAATTGGAGCAAAAGCAGATATCGAGACATTATTCACAATAGATCCTTTTTGTTGCTTTTCCATATGTGGAATCACTGCCTGCATCCCCATAAATACTCCTAGTTGATTAACTTGAATCAAATGCTGATAATCATCGAGCGTTATTTCTGTGAACTTTTCTCGTTTTAAACTCCCAGCATTATTCACTAAAACATCAATCTTATTGAACTTATTAACCACTTTGTCGACTGCTGACTTCCACTCCGATTCACTTGTGACATCCAGCTGAACTGGAATTGCTTGCTCTTCACCAATCGTTTTCGCTACTTCTTCAGCCGAGGTGTAACTCCTGGCCCCTACTCCTATCTTAGCCCCTAATGCAGCAAGATGCTGTGCAATAGCCTTTCCTTGCCCGCGGTTGGCACCAGTAACTAAGACGACTTGTTCTTTTAAATCTGGCATTATATTGCTCCTTCGTTTTATAAGCTTTAAACATGCATGTGGATCTTCGGTTTTATGGAATGAAGTCATTCTTTTAAAAAGGAATTCCATCCTTCGTTAAAGAATAGATATGTATAGTAAAATACCTTGTTTTCAAACTAAGCGGGATAAGTGTGACCATTGTCGGTGTCTTAATTTTAATAAACCATCGGATTTTACAGTTAAAGACAAGCCAAGAATAGTCACGCCTAACTTTTATTAGCGCCAAAACTTTGTATAGTCCACTTTATCCTGTATATTAAATTCAATTACTTTCTCCAGCAATTCATAATTCACCGGCTCACTCCAACGGATTCGAAACAAACCTTTTGTAGAACTGTAACCTGCTTTTGAAATATCGTCGGCAAATATAGCCATGGCTGCTTCTTCCGGTGCAAAGCTCATATGATGCTTCGCTGTATCAATGCCGATAATAAACGTGCCATGGTCGGTGAACATTGGTGTATTCCATTTGATTACTGGTTCTAAGTGGGGGAATTTATCAAGAATCCAAGAGAAAATCTCCTGTGCTCTGTCACGATGATCCGGGTTATCAACGCCTGCCAAATATTCTGCAAAGACTTCCATACAGTACCCTCCCAAAATAAGATATCTTTCGCTCAGAGGTAGTCTTTTGAGATACTCCAACCACGTTGTAAATCTTAATTTATATCAACTATATATTTTCCAATCCGGTTAGTCAAAACGGAAAGTAAGTATGATTAGAGACCAAATCACATAGATTTGGTCTCCTTCCTGTCCTATATATTGTACATAAGCAAAAACGGACTAACTGTGATATTCGTTCAGTTTCCTTTTATCCACTATATTCATCTTCCATGTTGTAAAAGAAAATTTCAAACTTAGCATTATTTCCATCACCGTCAAAACAAGAATAAACCAGAGGCCGCTATTAACGATGATATTTTGAACGACTTGTTGAAAAACAAATTGGGAATCAAGAATAAAGGAAAAAGTATAAAACATCCCGAAAGTAAATATTCTGCTCCATTGGGAGACATCATAAACCAATATTCCCATTCTAATGCCATGATTCCTGATACGAATAATCAATCTGTAGATTTCTACTAATTCTACCAATATGAAAACAGTGAATGCACAAATCCATATACAAAGGATTATTTGTTCATTTACATTCGTTGAAAACAAACAAGCCAGCCCGGTAATGGACAAAGCCCCATGTAAAATACAATTGGTATTGTTCCAGTCCTCATCGACGGAAAAGGAAGCTCTGCTTCTTATATGGCGTTTTGTTACCAAAAAAGCTGCCATGAAATAAAAACACACTCCAATAGCGATCATGGAAATGTTTATGAATTCAGGAGTCTCTGCATACACAGTATTCATTAACAAAACCAGTGATTGGGTGCTGACAGTCGTTAACAAAATAATACCATTCACCTTTTCCATTAAATCATACTTATAAATATCGCGAATAGAAATCATACATACACAGAGGTAAACCAGCCAGAGGACAAAATTCACATATAATAGCACTTCAACTACAAAAGCCCACCCAAAGAACTGTCTGTGAATTAAAATCCCGCAAATAGATGTACCGGCAATCCATGTCCCCATCCCAAATCGGTTGATAATATCACTAAAGTGAAATTGTCTGAACTTTTTTCGGACAGACGTCATGAAAAAGGAAGTTGCAAAGGACATCCACAGCGCTAAGTTGATGATACTTAAGATTTTTCCATATATCCCAATACCGTTTGGGCCAAAATAGTTAAGCATAACCCCTTGGGTTACAATACCTATCGCCATAACCACAGCCATCGTAGATGTTTTTATCCACATTTTGTTTAGAAGTTGAAAACCAAGCAAAAAAATATAAGCAGAAACTAACAATAATATATATAACACGCTTATCACCGTCAAAAAAGTAGTCAAGTATCATTATAACACCGGAAAGCAAATTTCTGTTCAGCCCGGCTTCTTAGCCCTGTTGATCGTCATCCCCCCCTATAATCGCTAACCCCCCATTTTTGCTCAGCAGCTTTGCCCACCACGCAGATATAATAGGCAAACCTCCTTTCATTTAGATCATATTCTCCATGACTTGTTACAACTAAATATTACTAAAAAGTGCCTATGAAACTTAAAAGTGCCTACTATTCAACCATCTGCCTTTACTTTATTATGATTCCACAAGACATAAGTCGGCCGACCGGTCTTATCAACAAAAGCAATATTAAAGGAGAATAAATGATGGGAATTAAAAAGATCCAACTTAACAACGGGATGAAAATGCCTGAAATTGGATATGGTGTATTTCGTGTTGAGGAAGGGAACGCTTTGGAAGAAGCAGTAGTAACAGCGATTCGTTCCGGATATAGAAGTATCGATACTGCAGCTATTTACGGTAATGAAAAAAGTGTTGGAACCGGTATCCGCCATGCGATTGAAGAGGGGATTGTGACAAGGGAAGATCTATTCGTCACCTCTAAATTGTGGAACGATAATTTATCCTATGAAGAAACAATCAAGGAATACGAACAAACACTTGAAAAAATGGGGCTAGACTACCTTGATCTTTATTTAATCCACTGGCCGGGAAAAAATAAATATCTTGAGCCATGGAAAGCGCTGGAACTTCTCTATAAAGAAGGCCGGGTTAAGTCCATCGGTGTCAGCAATTTTCAAGTGCATCACTTAGAGGATCTTTTAAACAATACAGAAATCACCCCTGTCATCAATCAAATCGAGTTCCATCCCAAGTTGACACAAGAACAAGTAAGAGATTTTTGCAGGGAACACAATATTCAAGTGGAAGCCTGGTCCCCTCTCATGAATGCAGAGCTCTTAAATAATGTGACGGTTTTAGAGATTGCAGCGGACCATAGGAAATCAGCGGCACAAATCATTCTCCGCTGGGACTTGCAGCATGGTGTAATCACCATTCCGAAATCAATGACACCTTCGCGTATCAAAGAGAACATCAACCTGTATGACTTCTCGCTAACTGATGAGGAGATGGCCCGGTTAGACGCTTTAAACAGCAATCTTCGCAGTGGACCGCACCCAGATGAATTCGACTTTTAAAGGGCAAGATGTATACAAGAACAGACCAAATCGCATTTGATTTGGTCTGTTTTGTTTCTAATGCTTTCTTTTGATATGGAACATACGATGACTTTCCGTGCAGAATTCTAGAGACCTCTTTGTTATACTATTAAGCAGATGAACAATTCTATAGGAGGGGTCGAAATGTTGGTCGGACACATGAAGGAAATTGTACGGCATCCTATTAAATCTTTTGATGGAGAATTCGTGCAAGAATCGAAAATAATGGACTATGGCTTATACGGTGACCGCAGCCATGCTTATTTAGATGAAGCAAAAGATGATTTCCTGACGATAACCCAATTCCCGGAAATGGTTCGTTATCAAGCAAGTTTTACAGGAAAAGACTCGTTGGAAAAGTACCCGGAAATACAGGTAACAACGCCTGAAGGGCAGGTTTTCGATTGGGAAGACCAAGCTTTAATCAAAGAATTGCAAAATAAATCGAATCGCAAAATATCTACTGTTAACTATTCTCCTTCCCATGTACCTATTGGACCAATTGCAGTAGAAAACATCCTGCTTGTTACGGACGCTTCCTTAGAGCAAATGCAGAAATTGTGGGGAAAAGAGAAACTTGATTTCCGTCGTTTCCGCCCAAATTTATTTATCGCCCTAAAAGATAAACAACCGTTTATAGAAGAAGACTGGATTGGCAGACGTTTAAAAATAGGAAGTCAAGTAGAGCTCGAGTTAGTAGGGCATTGCAAAAGATGCATGATTATCACGGTAGATCCGGATAATGCAGAAAGAGACCCAAGTCTACATAAAACACTGATAAAAGAAAGAAAAAACAATTTCGGCGTTTATGCCTCTGTAATCAAAACCGGCGACATTCGGGTTGATGATGAAGTTCATCTTCTCGATTGAGCGATTTAGAAGGAAAGCCAGAAAGTGACTGGGCGTTTCTCAGATTCCGCGGATTTATTTTGCAGCTAATCAGCACTGACTTTATTCACAAAAATTAGCAGCCCAATCACCAATTGGACTGCTAATTCATTTAATGAAACTGGACAAACTTGCTTACTTCTCCGCAAGCAAAATATATATACCATCTGAAGCAGGGTGTTTCTCCATTATTTTGAACCCAGCTGCATTCATTTCCTTCTCCATGAAAGATGAATGAATTCTCGGATGTTTATTAGAAGCGTCGGTTTCCTTTTCTAACTCTATACATATGAATTTCCCGTCACTTTTTAACACTCGTTTTGTTTGCTGAAGAACTTGAGATACATCTTTTGCCTCGTGCAAAACCAACGAAGCGATTACAACGTCGATTGTATTGTCGGACAGCGGTATCTCTTCCATATCGCCTTCCATCGTTTTGATATTTTCCATGCCTTCTTGCCGGGCCTTGGAAGCTATGATTTGTAACATTTCAGGTTCTTTATCCAGGGCATAAACAAGACCATCCACCAGTTTTGCTGCTGGAATGGTCATATAACCTGTTCCTGCACCCAAGTCCAAAATGGTGTCTTTTTTATTTATTGGCACCATATCGAGGAGCTGCTCTGGCGGCAGCCCCCCTCTCTTTTCAGGGTTGTCCAGATATTCGACTACCTTAGCTAGATGTTTCTTATCATTAGAATCGTGATTCATCATTTTACTCCTTTTTTAAAATTAGATATTAAAGATATATAATGTCTTTAATTAGTATAAAAATATAATGGCAACTAAAAGTCCTCCTCAACGAATTCGCTCATCATGCCGATAGCAGCTCTGCTCCCCTCGCTGGCAGCAATAATCAATTGAGCTGGTGCTATAAGGGAGTTGTCCCCGCATGCATATACTCCTTCTATATTTGTTCTGCCAAAGTCATCTGTATCGATTCCACCGATTGCGTTGAATCTGCACCCCAACTTTTCCGGCAGGGACGTAGCTTGCACTAAGTCAGCCGTTACAAATCCTCCGTTTCTTAATAATTCTTTGCCATTATTAAAAAGAATCTTCTCTAATTGTCCATTGTTACCTTGTAAAGCAGCTATTCTATCTTCCATGATCGTGATCTGCTTATTATTCAGCACTTCTTTTTCCTCATTCGAGAGAACCTTTTTCCCATTCGTACAGATTACCAGATTCCTGCTCCAATTGGATACTAGTTTTGCCAGGTGAAAAGCACGCTCATTTTCCGTAATTACTGCCAATGCCTGATCCTTCCATTCCCACCCATCACAAAACGGGCAGCTGAACAGGCTTTTTCCATAAAACTCTTCAATACCTTTTATATTCGGAAGAACATCTTTCAAACCTGTTGCCAGGATAATCTTCTTTGAGCGGTAAACATCCCCTCCTTCTGTATGAATAAGGAATGAATCATTTTCTTTCTTCACATCTTCCACTTTTTCATTTTTAATAGCTATGGTTGGGTATTTTGCCAATTCTTGTTTTCCGATTCTTTTGAATTCTGATGGTGTGGTACCATCCCTTGTAATAAACCCATGAGATTCGTGTGTGACCCCATTTCTCGGTTTATCTTCATCAAATAGGATTATATTCTTTCTTGCTCTGCCAAGAACGAGTGATGCATTTAATCCTGCTGGTCCTCCACCTACTATAATACAGTCTAATAACATGTAACGGCTCCTTTCGATCATTATCACATCCATTAGAGATTCTTAATATCTATAATCCAGACAAAAAAATTACTGTGAGTGATTACCGTCTTTTTTCTTTTTGGCTGCTTCAACTTCTTTTGCAATGTCGACAATAAACCTGTTGGCTAGTTCGTCCATCATTTTCCGTTCAGCTTCATTCATGACATTTTCAATCAAACAATCTTCATTATGTGCGCCTTCATGCTCTAATGAACAATGAAATAAAGATGTCTGCCCTTCAATCGCATGAATGACATCCAGGAAAGATATTTGGCGTCGATTGACAATACTGTATCCACCCTTCACACCAGGAGTTGATTCGATCAAACCTGCTTTGACGAGTTTCGTCAATATTTTCGACAGGTATGTGGATGAAAGATGCTGAACTTCTGCTAACTGATCCACACCAACCGATTTTCCCTTCGGTGCCAATGTTAGATAGACCATTGTGTGCAAGGCATAATTTGTCGCTTTGGAATATTTCAATGCTGATCTCCTCATAAATATATTATAGACCTTTAATGTCTGTAATCAACAATAATATAAATCGAAATCAAATGCAAGGTATCACAACCGCATTTTATTCAAAACGATTTTTTTATTACCATGAATTTCTTTTCTTTTGTTCGAAAAAAAACAGCCGTTGCTTACGCACAACAGCTGCCTGCCGGAGCGATCTATTTTCCATCATAAAAGTTATTCATATCTTAAAGCTTCGATAGGATTTAATTTAGAAGCCTTTGCTGCCGGCACGATTCCAAACAAAATACCGATAAACATAGATAGGATTAATAATACTGTTACGGTAACCCATGAAACAGCTGCTGGTAATATCCCTAACACAGAGATGATGGAAGTTATCCCCCACCCAACTAGCACCCCAATCGAACCGCCAATTAAAGTTATAGCGACAGATTCTATCAAGAATTGAGTTAATATTTGTGTTCTCGAAGCCCCAATGGCTTTACGTAAACCAATTTCTTTCGTCCTTTCTGTGACTGAAACCAGCATGATGTTCATAATGCCTATACCGCCCACTAATAAAGATATTCCGGCAATACTACTGACAACTAGGGATAATATACGTGTTATACTACTTATTCCATCAGAAATTCTTTCTAAATTAATTATTTCAAAGGTGCCATTTACATTATGAGTATCATTAAGTAGGGTTGTGGCATGGTTACCGACAATAGAAATTTGATTAACATTATCGACTTGCAAGGACAATTCTGTAAACTCTTCATTGTTAAAAATATTCTTCCAGGTTTTAGCTGGCAGCACAACCTGGTTATTGTCCGATGCAAATAATCCATCAGATTTTTCTATTAAACCGACTATTTCAATTGGTTGACCGTTCACCCGGATGACTTCTCCAATAGGGTTTGTTCCTTGTTCGAATAACTTTTCTTTAATCGAATAATCTATATAACCAATTCTCCGCCCTTGAACAAAATCAATTGCAGAAAAATGACTACCACTATCCAATTGAATATCCTTCGATGCTAGATATGTCTGATTAATTCCCTTAACCGGCAACATGTCCATCCGGCCTTTATAATTGATGGTGGTTGAGTCTGTACTCGAGGTAATAACGTTAATGACGTGTGGTATTTTCTCCAACATATCGATATCAGTTTCATCAAAATGAGACTGAGTCTGAGAGAAATACTCTTCTCCCATTTCATCCTCTGAAGGCTGATAGATGATATCAATGGTGGATGCACTGCCAATCAAATTATCTGTGATTAACTTTTCCCCACCCCTACCAATCGACATAACTACAATAACGGAAGATACACCGATAATAATACCAATCATCGACAAGAAGGAACGAAGCTTGTTCGTTTTCAGGGATGTTATTGCCATTAACAAATTTTCAGTAAGGTTCATCTCTAACTTTTCCTTTTCTATCAGAAATCCGTCCATCATAAATATATATATTTTCATCGGCAAAGGCGGCGATATGCGACTCATGTGTTACCATTAAAATGGTCGTTCCTTCTTTATTTAGTTCCAAAAAAATCCTCATGATGGAATCACTGGTTTTCATATCTAGGGATCCGGTCGGTTCGTCCGCCAGCAAAAACTCTGGATCGTTAATTAAAGCCCGAGCAATCGCCACACGTTGTTTTTGACCGCCGGAAAGTGTATTCGGCAGGTTATTCATTTTGTCTAGTAAACCCACTTTTTCTAGGACCTCTTCCATTTTTTCCTTTCTGCTTCGTCTGTCGAGACCAGCATAAATCAAAGGAAGTTCTACGTTTTTTTTGACACTAATTCTAGGCAGTAGATGAAACTGTTGAAATACAAAGCCTATGTACTTGTTTCTTATTATCGCCAACTCTTTTGTTGTGTATTTCGTGATATTCCGGGTGTTAAAAGAAATTTCACCCTCAGATGGTCTATCCAAACATCCAATGATATTAAGCAAACTGGATTTTCCTGAGCCCGAGGGGCCTGTAATCGAATAGAAGCCGCCTTTTTCTATAGAAAGATTGATATTATCCAGAACAGGCACTTTTTCTTCCTCGATATAATAATGCTTATACATGTCATTTATCTCAATCATTCACAACCACGTCCATACCTTCGAACATTTCGTCTGTTGGATTTTCAATGATTTGATCACTTTGCTTCAAACCTTCTTTGATTTCAATCCGGTTATCTGACGTTATTCCGGTTTCTACGTTTTTTCTCTGTAATTTATCTTCCATGACTATATAAACATAGCTTTGATCTTCATCGAACATTACGGAAGAAATTGGTATAGTATCTGCTTGTATAGCACCCGTATCAATTTCTAAATTCAAATTAAATCCTGGCCGGAGATTTAGCTCCACTGATTCCATATCTACAACAGCACGGTATTCGACAGTTTGTTTTTCGCTATTACCGATATTTTCTCCTTCTGTTGGAAACAAATCCACTTTCGATATGGTTCCTTCCCATTCTTCCCCCTCAAAAGCCTCAGCATTTAATGAAACATTCTGTCCTTCCTTCACCTTTGGAACATCGTACTCAGAAAGGTAAGCGACGGCTTCCAAATGATCAGGATTGAATACACGTAATATAGGTGTTTCACTGCCTATTCGCGAGACGTCCAAATCAGTATATGTCATCACGACACCGTCTATCTTACTCTTTACGTGAAGATCTTCCATCTTACCTTCTATCCTATCTTTCTCTATTAAACTTTGATTCAAATCTATATTTGCTAGTTTCTTCTGATGTATGTATTGGTTCTTTTCCTCACGAAGATCATTTATTATTATGTTTTCTGAATGTTCTTCCTCGCCAGCTTTTTCAATCTTCTTCTCTACTACGTTTATTTGCTCTTGAAGACGGTTTATTTCAAGATACTGGGAATTAATAGCATTTTGGTTTTGTTCTTTCTCATATGCTAGATCGTTGTTTTTGTATGTAACCAAAACATCATCTTTTTTAACTTTCGATCCATCATCGACACTATACTCAAATTTTTCACCTTTATTCGGGTTATAGTGTACCGTTTGAACCTCGCTTAATCGTAGTTTTCCAGGGATTAATAGATTTGTTGTCAGTTCCTCTTGTTGAATCGTCACGACATCTACTGAACGTTCTTCTCCACTGCTCACTTGAAAATAAAGGATGCCTCCAATCCAAACAACAACCCAAAAAACAACGATACCTATTACTAGTTGTTTCTTCAAAAAAGTTCACTCACTTTACAAATAGATAGTATCCAAAATAAAGACTACGGTTAAATAAATGCCAACTGCATTTGTGAAACGAAAATCCCTGCTAACTTCATTACAAAGAAGAAAAAGCAATACGCAATAATAATCTTTTGGGAAAGCATGGTGTGTTTTTTAAGTAACTTATAGAACACATACAGTGATAAGTAAATTAAAGGGTTGAGAAATAGCAAAATTGGCTCGTTTAGCAAGACAACTTGATTGGGTGATTGATTAAAAAAGTTAGCTACAGCTAATGGTAAATTAATAAAATACACGACTAGATTTGAAGCACTAACTATGTATATAAACATCGCCTTACTGGCATTTGCATCAAAAATCACACCAAAAAAGTATGCAACCAACCCCGTGAATAACAAGCTAATGATAATAGCAAATAGATTCATGCCGAATATAAATAAAACAAGTGTAGTTACAGTTTGCGAAGAAATGCTTTCCACTGATTGTTTGGACAGCCAAGACAAATAAGGGAATATACTTATTTGAAAGAGCAGAAACATGAACACAGTGATACAGAAATTTAAGCCTATCCTGCTTTTTAGATTGATATTTTCCAATTTAGACACCTATCTCTTCCTTTTGATTATTTCTTCATCACCTGGACTAACTGTGTCGCTGTGATTCCTATACTGATGAATATAAATACTAATCCGACTAATTTATAAGAAGTAAAAAATGCCAATACAGCACCAATCACAAAACTTCCTGTTGAAATCAAACTCGCTTTTCTATTCATACATTCTCATCCTTTCACTTATGGTGTTATGTATATTTCTACGGTTGCCGCCAAAAAAACGAAGATTACGATTATAACAATTAACGAAACTACTTTTTTAAGATGTACAGTAATTTGGTTACGCATTGATTGCCCTAAGAATATGCTATGTAACAGAAGTTGAAGACTTTTGAAACCTAATACTCCGCTTAAAATCAGTGCAGGTATTTCCCAAATGCCATGTGGAATGATTTTTATTACAATCTCGATTATGGAAACACCCTCTATATATGCTTCCTTTATGGCCAAACCAATATAAAGGCCATTGTAAAGGAGAAATATAATGGATAGTACTCCAAAGGTTACATAACCGAGCATAATGGTTCCTACAGCGAATAAATTATTTGTAATTAAATCGCGAAAGTCATTAGAAACATAAATTTCCGCTCCAGATTCATTGAAGCCGGACCCGGAGTCATTCCAAAGAAACCCTATAATGAGCCCCCCTAACAACAGCAATGCCGCGGCCCAAAATAACTTCCTGTCTTCATGAATAAACCTTTTAACTAACTTCATTATTTTCAATATATATTCGCCTTATTTTCTCTTCCATCTCTGCTATCGTATGATTCGCAACATCAAATTCAGTAGCTAGGGTTCCTTGATTTAAGATTCCGATTCTGTCGCATGTATTATGGGCCAATTCCAAGATATGAGTGGTCATCAAGACTAGACTTCCCTTTTCGACAAAAGATTTCAAATAATCCTTTATCACATTGGAACTAATCATATCTACTCCTGTTAAGGGTTCATCCAGAATTAGTATCTCTGGTTCAGAAATAATGACAGAAGCAATGGATAACTTTTGCTTCATTCCATTAGAATATTTGGCAATCAGTTTATCTTTGGCCTGATATAAATTAAATTTCTTTAATAAAAAAGAAACTTTTTCATCGATTTTATCTTTTTGGATATCTAATATAGCCGAAGCAAAATAGAGATATTCTTCCCCTGTCAGATAATCATACATGGTAGGTGAATCAGGTATAAAACCTATTTCCACTTTATTAGAATTTAAGTCTACTTGGTATCCGTTTATATTTACTTTTCCTTCGGTCGGAGTTAGTAATCCAGCAATAATCTTAACTAGTGTTGTTTTTCCTACCCCATTTGTTCCTACAATTCCATAAAAGGTGCCTTTCTCTATATGAAGGTTTATGTTATTCAGTACAACGTTTTCTCCAAATGTTTTGCCAACGCTTTCTAACTTAATCATTCTCTTTGAACACCTCTTTAAAATCGATCTTCTTCAGAAACAACATAGTGAAAATGTAACTGCATGCAACGGTCAAGAAAAGGAAAATCACTGTTATGCTTAAAGCAGCATAAACCATATCTGTTGAAAGCTGCCGCTCGACGAAAAATAAAGCAGTCGATATCAAAGTGAATAGTACAATAAGAGCTGTGTTCAACACTTCGTTATAAAAAGCCGCTTTCTTGGATTGTCCCAATTCGTAATAATGTTCCCAATTTATTTTGGGAAACAAAGCCGTTGTTGAAATTTGAATAATGCCGCTCACTAAGCCAAATGCCAACGATACACATAACATAAAAATAGTATTTAATACATTTAACTCCGTGATTACTAACAGATAGACAAAAACAAGCAAGGTCATTAGTAAAACAAATAAGCTATATACTTTCAGTTTCTGGGAAACGACTTCCCATAGGGAAATGCTTTTTCTGGTAAATAAATGAAGATTTTTGCTTTCTTGATCAACAGCGAGAAGCATCCTTAGTGAATCGCCCAAAATGTGATAGATATAGATGGAAAATAATATAGTGAAGCCAAGCGTATATAGAAAGGAGTTATTAGACAGAAAGATGTCTACTAACGGGATGCTTATTCCTGTAATGCAAGCAAGAATGATGAACGTCCTTCCTAAATGTTCCCACCACCAGCCATTCAACCTTCGCAAATTCAATAAATCTTTTATAAAAAAAGGCTTTTTGCTTTTCGTGAATGGAGACACCTTGTAGGAGGCGTGATAAGAATCAAATCCATCCATATAAGGTAATAGATCTGTTTTCATTAAAATTTTATACGTGCGGTTGACTACAAAGAAATTCACAATCGCCAATAAAATAATCGCTATGAACCCTACCGCCCCTATTGAAGTAGTGAAGATGTCATCCATCGATCTCATCCTCAATCCTTGAATAAGATTGGTAAGGTGCATTGTTTCGAAACTACTGTTCAGAAAAACATTTAGCAAAATATATGGTATGTAAAAAGATATAACCAGGGTAATTATGTAGCTAACAAAATACAAGGAGTTTTTCAAGAAAAACAATTTCATGTATTTTGACAATAAGAAGGTACTCAAGCTTATGGTGAAAATTAAAAAGTTAAGAACCAGAAAATAAAGAACCGGAATCAGAACCAATGGATATAGTACATATGGCGTTAATGCTCCCATGGCACCTAGATAAATTGGCAATAGAATCAAATAGCAGTAAATGATCGTACTCTTAACACTACTTTCTAAGGCTTTGGTAAAAACCCTTAGTACTCGGAATTCTTTATTCATCAGCAGCATTTTACTCTGATCTAAAATAAAATAAGATTTATTCTGATTATAAAAAGAAAATGACTGACTTATTAATCTAAAAATCGTCAATAAAGCTACGAATACCCAAAAGTCATTTGCTCGAATATGGACTTTTAAATAATTGGCAAGTGCTGTTACACTGATAAATATCACGAGACTTGCTATTAATAAAACTAGGTTATACTTCTTTATCGAAATTTCGAATCCCCAATCATGAAAGTTCTTTCTTATTTGGGAAATTCTCTCGAATCGATAAATATTGAATATATGATTGATATTCTTCTTTGTTTTACTCATCTTTTTCACTCTTTTAATATTTTTATTATGTACTTCAATAGTTTAGGAGGGGGGATAAGTATATTATTTTCTTACCAGGCCGCAGCCATATCTTTTCCCTCTTTTTTGATGAGGTTTTTAGCAGTAAAGATTGCCGCAGATACCGCAATACCCCCACCAGAAGCACCAAAGATAATGGCAATGACACTCCAAACTGTAGAACCTCCAGCAAGTAAATCAATTGTTTTACCAGCTGTCGCCATACTAATACCTAACTTTCCAGCAAGTTCAACACCGAAATTAGAAGCTACAACAGGGCTTCCTCCTACTTGCATCGCAGTAAGCGAAAATGCAAGTCCTATAACACTAATAAAGGATAACAGTAACACTTTTTTCATATTAAAATTCACTGAGTTATTAATCATAAAACTCTCCCCCTGATTCTCCCCCTCCTCAAAAAAGAAGTTATCATAATTGGTTGGATGACTAAACCTATTTTAAGCATATTTTTCCAAAATACTGGTAAAGTCCTAACCCTCTGATAAGACTTCGAGAAGTTAAAAGTACTTACTACTTACATATTTTTCTAATAGAGAACTGTAAGTAAAACTTTTTTACTAGTATAAAAACAAGCAATTTCGCAAAAAATTCGACACTTATAATCTCTCTTTTTGAAACTCAAGAAGGAAATTGGACACTATAGTTTAGGAATATTGGTTTAAATGAAAAATTCACCAATTAAATGAAAATAGGACATAAAAAAGCTGGAACCCTTTGTATAGGGTACCATGCTTTTTTATCTCTATGAATCATCCCCGGGTACTGGCCAAACCTTCCCCGACTTCTTCTTTCTCTACCTTTTTCTTAGGCTTCCAAAGCTTCGCAATCTCTTCTAGCGACTTATTTTTCGTCTCTGGCACGATGGTCATGACAAACGTGAAGCAGATGACATTGATCACTGCGAACATCCAGAAAGTGAACGCGCCACCCATGTTGTTAATCAGGATCGGGGTGAACTGCCCGATTGCCCAGTTAGCCCCCCATAAGAACATGGTAGCAATACCGACTGCTTTTCCGCGCACATGATTTGGAAAAATTTCCGGAATCATGATCCAAGGAATCGGTCCCATCGAAACACAGAAGGAAGCAGTGAATCCGGCCACGAAGATGACAAGCAATGGACCGCTGTTTGCCGGTTCAAAATAGAATACGCTTCCAATAAGGAGCATGAAAATCGCCATCAGACTTGAACCTATTGCCATCAGTTTCTTTCTTCCCAACTTATCGATCAACAACAAGGCAACAATCGTGAAAACGACCTGTACACTGCCAATGATGCTGGTTGCCAGGAATTCTGTATTGTTTTCAAATCCTACACTGCGGAATATATCCGGACCATAATAGGTGACCGCGTTCATTCCGATCACCTGGTTGAACAAGGCGAGGAATATTCCAACCCCCATTGCCATGCGCAAGCCCGGTTTCAACAACTCTTTGACGGAAGTGCTTTGTTCCGTTTCAATTGATGTTCTAATATCCTCGGCTTCTCTTTTAGCAATTTTCTCGCCGTTAATTCGTTTCAGCGTTTCGTACGCTTCCGAATCCCTCCCATTTTTAATCAAGAACCGGGGGCTTTCCGGAATGAAAAACAACAAGATCATAAAGATAATACCTGGAATGGTTCCATAACCGAGCATCCAGCGCCAGCCTTCTTCCAGGCCCCAAGCATGGGTTCCGCTGTTGGCGACGCCATAGTTGATATAAAAGGTCGCACAAATACCGAAAATGGTGAACAATTGATACAGAGAGCCAAGCCTGCCCCGGATGGCCGGTGGTGCACATTCACTAATATAGGTCACAGACAAAGCAGATGCAAAACCGATTCCGAACCCGCCGATGATTCTCGCCCATACGAGCATTGCCACACTCGTAGCAAAAGCCGAGCCAAGCGCTGAGATGATGAACAGTACGGCAGCGATCATCATGATGTTTTTCCGTCCGTACTTATCACTCAAGAAGCCTGAAGTAGCAACCCCGATAACGCCTCCGATCATCACACAGGAAATCACCCAGCCTTCCATTGCCGGACTCAAATCATACAATTCTTGCAAGTAACCAATCGCACCCGAAATGACCGCTGTATCGAACCCATACAAGAGTCCGGCCATACCTGCCGAGACAGCAATCAAAATCACATACCAAGTCGAATGTTTTTCAAACATATGAATCCTCCTCTTTTTTGAAGTGCAACATTCAGAGGCAGCATACATTCCCAACACAATGTGCCTCTTCCTTTTTGATGAAAACCCTTTAATGTAAGCGGTAACTAAAATTTAACATGTTAAATTGGCTATGATAGGGTTTTCATCTTCACTATCTTGCAAACTTCTGGACTATCTTGGCAAAAGAGCAGAATTTTTCTGGAAACCGAAGGACTTAAGCCACATCCTGTCACTTCGACATAAATAAATGGCGATCTCTATGAAATGAGGGTTCCGTTTTGGCAGGTAACAGAGTAATATTAATTCAAAGAATTTGTACCTGAAAATGAGTTAAAGAGAGGACAAACGATGGAAGCTCAAAAAGATACCCAGAATATCCTGTTATCAAAAAAGAGTCCCAAAACGAACTACCTTATATTGATATCCATTGTATTTGGCGGTTTTCTGATTTTTGGTTTATCGGAAAATATAAAAGGCCCGGCGATTCCCATTATTCAAAGTGATTTCCATTTAAGACAGTCACAACTAGGATTCCTGTTAGCCCTGAATGCATTGGGCTATCTGCTTGCGTGCACCTTTACATCCGCACTTAGCAATAGAATAGGGATCAAATGGACCGGAATCGCAGCATTTTTAGCTATGGCTTTATCGGGCGCACTCATTTATTATTCCACAAGCTATTCTTTTCTGTCGGCATCCTTCTTTTTGTTGTATGTAGCCAACGGTATGCTTGAAATCGGGTTGGGAATAATGGCAGCCAGGATTTTCACGAAAAATACCGGGACCATGTTGAACCTTTCCCACTTTTTTTATGGGCTTAGTTCTACATTCGCTCCGACATTAGCGGCATCTATAATGGGCTGGAGCATGTTTGGCGGGGAGCTGGGCTGGAAAGGGATGTATCTTGTTGTATTACTGTTTTCCCTTTTACCGATCCTGCCTTCGTTTTACAGCAAGTTTCCGATGGATTCCAAATCGGAAGAAGGTACAGCCTCCTACAAATTGCTGGCGCGGGATCCGATTGCCTGGCTTATCGTTGCTGTTCTTTCATTCGGTGTGGTATCGGAAATATCGATTGGGAGCTGGCTTGTCCATTTTTTGGTACAAGCATATAACTGGGATTTAAGCGCTGCATCTAAAATGTTATCGATGTTTTTTCTGTTTTTCATGCTATCCAGACTCTTGTTGGGACCGCTGACAGATAAAATAGGTTTCACTCTATCGATTGCCATTTTTTCAGCTTTTTCCGGTTTGTGTAATTTGGCTGGAATATTTATCGGGGAAAAAGGAGCTGTTCTGTTTGCCTTATCCGGTATAGGAATTGCGTTAATCTACCCGACTGTCATGGCTCTTTTGGCTAAACGTTATCCTAAAGGGACAGGAACAGCAATCACTTTCACTGTTACACTGATGGGAATCGCCAGTGTCATCGGCAACTTGTTGATTGGCATCATCATTGATCTGGTCAGTGGAATCTTTCATAGAATGGATATTGCTGCTCACGAAATAGCGGGACTGCAGGCAGGATATGGCTTTATTGCTTCTCTCGCCCTTTTGTGTTCCGGCTGCAGTATTGTCCTGTATTTCTTATTAAAGAAGAGGAATCAACTAACTTGAGAATAAGAAAAAGGAGAGCTGCAATTAGCTCTCCTTTCCTACTAACGTCGATGCTCGACAAGGTCGATTGTGCCTAAGACAACATGTGCCAAACCGAATCCGAAAATGGTATTTGCAATCATTTTGTTTGAACCTTTACTTTGCTTCATAGCATATCCGGTTGCAGTGACTGCGGAGCCCAATACGGTTGGTATCAACCCTTCACGAATGTCCAAATTACCATCCCTCCACATCGATGTTAGTTGGTGGAATTCACCATGAATTAATATGACCATAATAATCATTTATATCCCTATCGGAAGGTTACTTCTGGTGTTTAGTTCGATAATCCCGCGGACTGATACCGATTTCTTTTTTAAAGACACGACTGAAATAATTGGGGTCTTTGTAACCGACGTTCAAGGCGATTTCCTTCAATGGCATCGAGGCATCGAGAAGGAGCTCTTTGGCTTGATCGAGCCGGATTTTGGTCAAATATTCGACAAAGGTCACCTGGAACCGGTCCTTAAACAGTTTGCTTAAATAGTAAGAACTGATTCCGATCTGGTCGGCCACTTCTTCAAGTGTGAGTGCTTTATGGTAATTGCTCTCCATATAGCTTTTTGCACGGATAAGCAATCCCTGAATCCCATTCGTCCGCCATTCCCCTATCCGCTCGATAATGAAGAGAAGGTGCGACTTGGCCGCTTCCTTGATTTGCATGGTCGTTTCAAATCTACCGAAACTCATCTGCACGTCGTCATCAAATCCAAGCTCCTTCGTCGTCCTAGTCAATACAATGAAAAAGTCCTCCATCGCTTTTTTGAATACTTCCGGCTGGTAATCGGCAGCTTGCTGGATCGACTGGCAATAGGTGTCGAAACGGTTGATTCCTGTTTGGATATCGCCTTTTTTTATGGCTTCGACCAGTTCTTTTTCGACGTCATAAGGAATCATATCCTGGTTTTTCTGCTTCAATTCTGTAGAATACGTCTCATAGGAGGAACCCGGATTGCGGTGGACGACCTCAAGCGCTTGTACAGCCTCTTCATATGATTCTGGAAATCCATTCACCCCTCTAAACAAGGTTCCTACTCCTGCAAGCAGCTGGCTGTCTTCCAACTGATTCTGGACACGGTGGATGACGGATCGGACAAACTCGCTGCGGCTGATGATACCAGCCTGTTCACGATCGTACAAGACAAAAACCGGAACTTCAAAAGCTGTCAACGGTCCTGCCAGACAATGAAGGACTTCCGCCTGCAAGCTTTCTTTCAGGATACGGTACCACTCGCTTTTTTCATCCCGGCTTGGCTGCAGGTGCTCAGACCAGAAAGAAAATACAGCGGCAAAACCCTCTTTATCATCCAAGTTGAATGACTGATTCCATTCTTCTAAGTTAAATTCATGGATATGATCCATCATCAAAGAAACGACCCATTCTGTTTCAATGAACGAACTGACCAGTTGGAGCCTGTTATTGATTTCATCTCTCTCTTCTTCCCGCTCTCTCTCCTTTTCCATCTCTTCGGTCATGCGGTCATATGCTTCCAATACTTCCGTTACTTTGCCCGGCTTCAACAAATACTCTTTAATACCGAATTTCATCGCTTTCCTTGCGTAATCAAAGGTATCGTAAGCAGACACCATGATACATTTCGCATCAGGTTGAAGAGGAAGGATTTTTTCGATAGCTTCCAATCCATCGTACTCGGGCATCTTGATGTCCATAAAAATCAAGTCAGGCTTAAATCGTCCCGCAAGCTCGACTGCCTGTTTTCCATTTTCTGCTTCTGCCACAATTTCAAAATTGGAGCGGTTCCTTTCCAGGATAAGCCGGAGCCCCTCCCTTTCAATCGGTTCATCGTCGACTAGCATTATTTTAACCATTTATACTCCCCCTTTCTCCCGTTCCTTAGGCATCCGGATTTTGACGATCGTACCTTTTCCCGGTGCTGATACGATGCTGACATCGCTTTCTTTATTGAATAGCTTGAGGCGTGCAATCACGTTTTGCACTCCGATTCCTGTCGAGTGACCAGATCCCTCGCCTGCTGCAGTGTCACCTTTATCTTCAGGTACCAACAACTTGTCTATGGTCTGTTGATCCATTCCCGTCCCATTATCTGTGACATCGATATTCACTTTTCCGTTCTTTTCGTAAACGTGCAATTCTATCCTCGCCCCTTCAGCCATTCCTTCTACTCCGTGGATGAATGCATTTTCGACGATCGGCTGAAGCGTCAGACACGGGATTTCAATCGACAAGCAGGCAGGATCGATGTTTTCGAAAAATGTCACCCTTCCGCCGAACCGGGTCTTCTGTATAAAAAAATACTCTTTGACAATATCGACTTCATTTTTCAGAGTAGTCCTCCGTTTTATATCGCCAATATTATAACGGAGTAATGCCGAGACAGATGCAATCAAGTCACTGGTCCGTTCTGCCCCTTCGATATAAGAAGTCTTTGAAATCGTATTCAATGTATTGAACAGGAAATGAGGGTTGATCTGATTTTGGAGGCTTTTCAACTCCATTTCTTTTAACAGTCTGGTAAGCCTGGCTTTTTCTTCCACCTCATTGAAAGATTCCAAGACATTCCGCTTCATTTGGTTGAACGTCTCTGACAGAAGCCAAAGTTCATCCTTTCTCGAAACGACGACATCGTCACCAGTATAATAGCCAGCAGATATTTCCTGTGCAGCCTCCGTCAAACGGGAAATCGTCCTGGTGATCCCATTGGAAAACCACAAGGCAAACAGAACGCTCAGCATAATGATGGAAAGAAGGATAGACGTCCCGAAATTTTTCGTATGCTGAATTTTTTCATTGGTGAGCATGAACAAATCCTGGTAGTCTGACAACTCGGTATTGATCAGGTTGAGGGTTTCTTCATGTATGTAATCTGATGTTTTCTCCGCTTCATTCAAGTAATTCGAATACTGCTGGACGTCTTCATCGCCTACCCCTTCGACCGTCTGATCTGCATGTTCGAGAAAACTTGTCAGCATGTTAAGGAAGTTTTCCCTCGGAATTGTCTCTGTTTCAATGACAGCAAACCGTTCTTGGAGATCAAGCAGTTCCTGTTTGTCCTCTTTGTAAAAACCCAAATTGTCCGGCAGCGGCTCCTGCACATAAATCTGCAGGGATTGGTACGTTTCATTAGTAGTCCGGGTGATTTCATTCAAAAGGAAGAAATGATTCATGCTTTCGTTGTGGAGTTCATTTATCCTTTGGTCGTTTTGACCTCGCACAAAAAACAAAATCACAATCAATAGCAGTACGACGGCAAAATAAATGAGCAGTTTTGTGCGGATTTTCATCATCATTCCTCCCCTCCCAAGTCATGCCGGTAAGGAAGATCCCGTTTACGGACGATGGAAGAATCGGTATGATGGATTTCCTCTATCTGTTTATCTTTCAGGATATCAAGCATGATTTCAATGCTACGGTGACCCATGATCCATGGCTGCTGCTCGACAAGCGCGTCAATCCTGCCCTGCCTCAACAATTCCAAGTTTTCTTCCAATGTATCAAAGGTGATCACATACAAATCATCCTGCCGGTTCAATGACTCGGCAGCTTCACTAATCCCGATGCCGTCCAGGGCGCTGGTTCCGTACAAAGCCGTTATTTCTTCATGTTCTGTCATCATGTTATAAGCTTTTTCTTCCGCCCCGATCCGGTCGATGCTGGATTCTTCGATGGCCACGATTTCAATCCCCTCTTCTTGTTCGATGACATCTCTGAAACCCTCCACCCTTAGCGCATGATGGGCATTGTTAAAACGTCCGGTGACGATGCCGACGACAGCTTTCCCATCTGTGTCCTCGATCAACGCTTCTCCAGCAAGTTGTCCTGCTGCATAATTATCTGTCCCGATATAAGCGGATCGCGAACTCTCCGGGGAATCTGTATCGATCGTCATCACTGGGATCCCCTGCCTGACAGCCTGGTCGATCAATGTTGTGAATTCGTCATTCAGTGCCTGGACGATTATGCCATCCACTTTTGATTTAATGGCCTTGTCGAGAATCTTCAACTGTTCTTCTGGATTGGAACGCTGCGGCCCTTCATATTCAACGAACACATCGAATTCTGCTTCTGCCTGCTTAGCCCCTTCTCCGACCAGGCGCCAGTAATCATGGTCCAGTTCTTCTCCAATTAAAGCGAAATGATAGGAAGGAGGAGCTGAACCGGGATCGGCGGCTTCGGTTATTCGCCTGTCATCCTGCTTCAATTGGTAATAATAGTAGAAAGAAAACGTTATCATGGAAAGGAAAGCTATAAATAAGACTGTATAGATAAGAGCGTTCCGGGTCATATTAAGCCTCCTGGTAATCTAGTCTTTTTTCATAAGAAACATGATAGCATAACAATCTAGTTGATTTACAGTATCATATATCAGGAGAATATTGCTTTAAATCAAAAAGGCCTTCCCCAAAGGGAAGACGATTTTAAAGGATATAATGCAACACTATTTAATGAATATCAAACTTCTGGAAATTGCCGCCTTTCACTTCCGCCACATCATAGACGGTGATAAAGGCATTTCCGTCAATCTCAAAAATGATTTCTTTCATTTTGCTTTCTTCCAACCGGTTGATCACACAAGTAATTTGTTTAAACTGCTCATTGGAATACCCGCCTTCTACATAATGAAAAGTCGTACTGCGGCCTAGCCTGTCGCGAATCGTTTCTGCCATCAACTCTGGCTGGCTTGTGATGATTTTGAATGTTTTGGATCCACTCAGCCCTTCCTCGACGATATGTATGACTTTTGAGGCGATAAAATAGGCAATCCCTGACAGAATCGCCCCTTGCAGTCCGAAGACAGTGGAAACGATGATAAACACAAACAAGTTCAAGAACAAGATAAGGTCGCTTGTTCCAAACGGCAGCTTACGTGAAAGCAAGACAGCCAGCATATCGATGCCATCAAGCGCTCCGCCATTACGGAGGGCAATCCCCATCCCAGTTCCGATGATAATTCCTCCGACAACGGTGACCAGCAATGTGTCCCCTTCCACAATCGGGGGAATATGGTGCATGATGCTTGTCCCTACTGCAAGAGAAGCAATTCCTACGACAGAAAAAACAGCAAAGCTTTTCCCGATTTGTTTATATCCTAAAAACACGAACGGAATATTCAGCAATGCAATCAGTATTCCCAAGTGGATACCGGACAACTGTGAACCGACAATACTGAGTCCTGTCACCCCGCCATCGGATACATTGTTCGGAATCAAGACAGCTTCCAGCCCGTAAGCGGTAATGAATGCACCGATGATAATCGGGAGTATTCTGGCTATTTTCTTCAACGTGGATGGCTTTTTACTTTTATTGACAGCTTTCATTCTGATTCTCCCTCCAGGTTGTAACAGTATGAACCCGTACTCTTCTATCTTACCTAACTAGCAAAGGAGAGTACGAGTTCATACTCTCCTTCCCGTTAACTGTTGATTTTCCCAATACTACCATAACCCGCCGAATAATTGTCGCAAAATGATTGCAAATTTCCCATGCGGCTACCTCACTCCCAGACTTACTTCCTCAAATCTCCTTACCTTTACTACCTGTCCCTTCCTGATCCTCATCCCGCTTTATCCCTTTTGTGCCATCGTTCTCGACAACATGCTTCAGCATCGACAGTTTATTTTCCCAGAACAGTTCGTAAAACTCCCTCACTTCTGTTAGAGGTTCCGGGTGAAGGCGGTAAATTTTTTCTCTGCCGGCCTTATGTCCGCTCACAAGTTCCGCGTCGGATAAAATGTTCAGGTGTTTGACGATCGCTGTCCGGCTGACCGGAAAATGGGATGATATTTCCGAAATGGGCAGTTCTCCCTTCGCCAGAAGCCGGAGTACTTTCCTGCGGGTCGGGTCCGCGATAGCCTGAAAGACATCATGTTTGGCCGCAGTCATTTAAGCTTCCACAACCACTTTCAGTTTCTGGACAATGCCGGCCCAGCCGCCGTTCATCCGGTCACGGATTACAGAGCTCTTGTCATTTGCTTTCGGCAGCACGGTATCGGGTTCCTGCCAACCTCCATGAATGAGGGTAAATTCTGTTTTACCGTCCAAGTCTTTGAGAAGAAACGTGACAATCCAGCCTTCTGTGTCCCACGAAAAGGCCAGATGGTTCGGTTCTTCTATTTTCAGCACTTTACAAGGGGAAGGACCAAACGGTGATTGGACATGAAAGTCGTGTCCTTCCACTGGTTCGAAATCGTTCGGCATAAACCAGGCCTCTATTCCCTCTGCGGTTGACACGGCCTCCCATACCTTCTGAATCGGTGCATCAATAACAATTGTCTGTTTGATATCATCCAATTTTTCCATCTTCCCTCTCCTTTATCATTTTGATTTAACACCTTTTGGTTATATGTCAACAAGACCAAGCCGGACTTCTATTCACCTTTTTATCCATGAAAAACCATGGACCAAAGCTTTTTTCAGCAGCCGGAAGTAAATATACACGACAGTAAACGGAACCAAGTAAGAGATGAATGTCCAAAATAAATTCCAACCATTCCCATATTCGGCCATGCCCGTCCAAACATAAATGGTTTCCAGTATGGTGGTGAAAACGGTCATAAGCAGCGTATGGGATAGCGGATTCCCATACTTTTTGATCAAATAGACCATATAGCTGGCAAGTGACGGGTAAAGTCCCAAAATAAACGGCAGGACGGCGAAAGATCCCAACTCATAGGGAAGGACCTTCCAAAATGAAAAGTAATAGCCAAATTCATTGATAAGAAACGCCAGTACTGCGGTGAAACTTCCAACAAGAATGACAATTCCTGGTTCTCTTTTGTATAGATGGAAGGCTACTACAAGTACAGGAACAAGAAAACCCATGATAAAATTTATGATCATCAATTCACATAACCTCCTCTGCCATATCCTTGCCTGTTTCTAAATTATTTAGACTTTTACAATTAAAAGATTCCATTTATATAGACCAGATAAAATGGCAAAGGAAAGGCTTGTATTCCCTCGGACATTTTCATGATATGATTAAATATAGAAAATCATTTAACGAAGAGGTGTACCATGACTAAACACAAAATTTTTACGATGAGTTTTTCAAGTGTCTATCCACATTATGTGAAGAAGGCAGAGAGAAAAGGACGTACGAAAACAGAAGTTGATGAAATCATCCGTTGGCTGACAGGGTATACGCAGGAAGAGTTAGAATTGCAATTGGAGAAACAGACAAATTTTGAAGTGTTCTTTGCGGAAGCTCCTCAACTTAACCCTTCTCGTGCTCTGATCAAAGGGGTGATTTGCGGTGTCAGGGTGGAAAACATCGAAGAACCAACGATGAGGGAAATCCGATATCTGGATAAACTGATCGATGAATTGGCAAAAGGAAAAGCGATGGAGAAAATCCTGCGTGAACAACCTGCCCGGTAACCCGGAGAGCCTTGCCGGCTGCACACACTGCACGATCTGAAAGAATAGAATAATTTGCATGACAAAGAAGAGCGCACCACCGGTTCGATACGCTCCCTGCAGACTGTCCTTGTGTAATTTACCAAGCCCCCGTCAATGCATAAACAGGATTAAGATGAAGGCACAATATCACGAAGGCTTCCAGTCTATTAACTAATCAATCGAAGTGCTAAGGCATCAATCTTTTTTTGCTTGGATCGACCCTTGTAGCATTCTTTTCACTCGTTTCAATGGATACTACATTTTCTTTCAAAAAATAAATGCCTTCGCCTTTGTAAATACCAGTGCCTTCCAACAGCTCATCGACAAGAGCATCCACCTGGTCCTTTTCCACGGTTATTTGAATTACGTGCCCATTAGTTAGAGACACATGTACACTGAATTCCGCTAACACTAAAACACCCCCTCCAACGATAGACTGTTTTTCCAACTGACCGAAATTATCGAAAAAATGAAAACCCTTTTCCGCTTCCCTTAAAAGGATACCAATTGAGCAGTTGTCTATGCAACTTACATCTTTTCACCCCTTGATTCTGCTTTGACATAAATTACCGTTTATAAGAACGTATGTTCGTGGTAAACTGGAATAAAAAGGCGGTGTTTATGATGGATCCAGAAATGGAGAAAACAATTTACAGCTATATCATTCTTCCCTATGCGCTCACCATCTTCAAACGTGACAGGAAGCAGTTCGAGAACTTTTCTTCTGCAGCGTTTCCTGTCTACATGGATAAACTAGATACAGTGATCGATACTGTTCAAAAAGACCTGAATGCCGTAAAAATGCAAATCATCCGTACATACCATTTGCACGTTAAATACATCGGCAAGGAACATGGAATGGTTCAGTATAAGTGGTATTTAAAAAACGACTCAGGCGATATCTGGATCGCTGCAAACGACTTGCGGAATTTAACCAAAGATATGATGGCTGATTATCTGTACGGTCCATTGGCTGTAGAAATGGTACACACCCGCGGTCCTCGTAAGTAAAAAACATCCAAAGGTGCCGGCCGGGGACCTCACTTCCCTTTTACTGCTTATGGAATTTGTCAGAAACCATTACACCAGCCTTCCCATTGTTTGGACGTTTATCATCTACTATAGTAAATGCTTTTATTGGAGATGAGAACATGAGTCCAAAACTCGAGAAATTCGTGGACCGGCTGCCTATCATGAACACCTTGCGGCCAAGGAGGAAAACGAAATCGGGGAATTATTACGAGGTACGGATGGAAGAATTCCGGCAAAAGCTGCACAGGGACTTAAGGCCGACGCTGTTATGGGGATACAACCGTCAGTTTCCCGGCCCGACCATTGATGTAAAACAAGGAGAGCCCATCCAAGTAAACTGGATGAACAATCTCCCGTCCCGGCATATCCTGCCAATCGACGGAACCGTGCACAATGTCGATGAACTACCGGAAGTGCGGACAGTCACCCACTTGCATGGAAGTGAAACGAAACCTGATAGTGATGGTTATCCGGAAGCCTGGTACACGAACGGTTATAGGGAAGTGGGTCCGACATTCACAAGGAAGGTCTATGAATATCCGAACCATCAACGCGGTTGTACGTTGTGGTATCATGACCACGCTATGGGAATCACCAGGCTCAACGTCTATGCGGGCCTTGCCGGTATGTATATTATCCGCGATAAACAGGAAAAGGCGCTGAACCTTCCAAACGGCCAGTATGAAGTGCCACTGATGATCGTCGACCGATCGTTTAACGACGATGGATCGTTGGCTTATCCGGACCAGCCGGACGATGCAGCCGACAATCTGCCCGACCCATCGATAGTTCCCGCTTTTCTAGGCGATACCATCCTGGTCAATGGCAAGGTTTGGCCATTTTTCGAAGTGGAACCGCGAAAATATCGTTTCCGGATTTTGAATGGATCTAATACGAGGGATTATCAGTTATTCCTGGATTCCGGGCAGCCATTTTATCAAATCGGCTCCGATGGCGGTCTGCTGAGAAAAACAGTAAAGATGGAGCGGATCGGAGTGGAACCCGCCGAGCGTGTAGATGTCATTATCGATTTCTCGCAATTCGAAGGAAAAGAAGTAATTTTGAAAAATGATCTGGGACCTGACGCTGATCCAGAAGACAGAACAGGCGATGTCCTGCAATTTCGTGTCAGTAAACCTTTGACAAAAAAGGATACAAGTGTTGTTCCGCGTTATCTGTCTGAGATTCCTTCTCTCAACCAAAACAACGTCAAGACAATCCGGAATCTGAAACTTGTCGGCTCCACAGATGAATATGGGCGGCCGCTTCTCTTATTGGATAATAAAAAATGGCATGATCCTGTAACAGAGAAACCACGACTCGGAACAACCGAAATTTGGTCGTTGATGAATGTAACAGGGTTCACCCATCCTATCCACATCCACTTAATCCAGTTCCAGGTGCTCGACCGCAGGCCGTTCGATCTGGATCGTTATAATGAGGACGGACAAATCATTTATACAGGATCGGTTCAAGCCCCGGCCCTGAACGAACGTGGATGGAAAGATACCATCGCAGCCCCTTCCGCCCAAGTCACCCGTGTGATTGCCCGGTTTGCCCCCTATACAGGGGACTATGTTTGGCACTGTCATATTCTGGAACACGAAGATTATGACATGATGCGGCCGTTTACAGTCATTGATAAAGATGAGTAGTGTGGGTAGGTAACGCGCTTGATGATAGAATCAAGCGTGTTACTTTTCTTTTGCTGAACAGGTCCAGTCGTTTACGTGATCAGCAACTAGAAAGAATCCAACTGGAAAAAACTGCAGGATAATGGAGTTTACGGCCCTATGATCAATGTAGATGGTCTATGGAGCATTCCAATAGAGCAATGATAAAAACGCCCACTGATCAAATGCAGTGGACGTTTTATTTAATTCTCTCCCACATATTCCAATGTAATCGGCTGATTATCTTCCATTGTTGCTTTATACAAAGTGATCGTTCCTTCCATCGGTTCCGAGGCATCTGAATGAACTTCAAAGTTTTCATCGAGGGAAATTGTCCATACGGCATGATTATCTCTTTTCAATACAATCGCAAGGGTACCGAATTGTTCGATATGGTCCCAATCAAACGTTTCCGCTTCTCCATTTTCGCTCACCGTAATTCCTTCTGCATCATTGATAACCTCTACATTCTCACCCTGCCATCTGCCATGCGTTTCTGCTCCGACATAATAATAGCTTCTACCTGTCCCGCGATCACCGTAAGTACCGATATATTGCTGAATCGTTTCATTCTCCGCCTTGTAAGTGACAACAGCTACATCATCGGCCAGCCAGTCAACTTTCACTTCTCCATCGATTTCAAAAGGAAGCGGTTCCTTTGGACGCGCAAGATTTTTATAATAGGATCTGTAATATACAGACTCGCCTGTCTCCATATTTTCCTTAATGGACAATACATGTTTCCAGTCAGGGGAAATGCTTGTGATATTGTCGGTTTCCTGATTATTGTGAACGAGCAATACAACCTGCGCAAAAAGATACGCAGCTGCTGCCCCAACTCCGATGAACGCCCACAATTTACGAGGCCTGAGCAGTAACAGAATTCCCATTGCCAGACAGATTACGCAAATCATATTGATGATGTAAAACAAACGATCATCTACATATTCTGCTTGAAATCTTGCTTGTACAAAAAAGCTGCCCAACTGCAGACAGAAAAAACCAACCGCCAGCAGCAATAATATCCATCCAACTATAAGTCTGAGTTTAGCCTTGTTGTTCAGGTTCATCTGGTTGGACCTCCGTTAAAAATTCCCATGTCATCCCATTGTCATTAGAAATAAATTTGCCTTTTACTCTACCACCGAGATAATCGCCATTCGGCCCTTGGTTAACTAAAACAGCCAAGTGCTCTTCTTCTTTCACCGGAACTTCTGCTGACACAAAAATCCTGTCATACTTCCCGGGCATCTTGAAACTTGCTTTCTCCCAGGCACCCCCTCCATCCTGGGTCACATAAACATCCGGTTCTTCGGGGTTGATAGTACCGAACGACAAGAACCCTGTCGATTCATCCACGAATCCTCCATCATATATCAGCCTCGTCACATCCGAGTTGTTGGTTTCCTCCCAAGTTCTGCCTCCATCATGTGTTAAATGGACCGCAGAATATTCCTGTGACATGGTACGCCCGCCAGATATGATTACATATCCGAAGGTGTTATTAAGGAATTCTACTTTCCGGAAGCGCATCGCTGGAAAAGGTTCGGTCACCACCGTATTTTCCCAGGTTTGACCCTGATCTAGTGAATAGGTTAACAGTATGCTCTTATCTTCCCATGAGGGGCCTTCTGAATATAAAAATGCCACGCGTTCCTCCGTGAGGACAAAACTGTCATCGATTAATTGCTGTTTGTTTCCGTTATACTCCCCTTCGAACAGCTGATCCTTATCGACGGGCACCTTTACCCAGTCGATTCCATGGTTAAAAGTGAGGTTAAGCTCGTCATTCTGCAAGCTGTAACCTATTTCATCGTCTGGATTCACTGGCTGTAATTCTTCTGCTGGGGGTGGTTCTCGATCGCTTTGTTCTTGAAGATTTACTTCATTCGATCTTTCCCATTGTCGGGATGTTGAATCTTGAGAAGTTTCTTCGTGTAAGAATCCCATAATAATCAAGCCAAGCAGCATTAAACCCGATATGCCGAGAATAAAAAATTTCACATAAAAGACTCCTTAAAATTGCTATTATTACCTATTAAACTAGTCCTGACAGTCAGTTTCAGGCCTGTTAAACTAACACTAACATATTATTCCAACTTATTTCCGTAAAGAGAAGACAATCTTGTTAAACTTTTTAAAAAGAGATTATTATGAATGTCTGGTTGAAACAGCAACATGCCATTTTACCCAGCCAGCGTTTACACAGGCAGTAACTCTAAGGTAGTATATGGAGAAAAGTGTAAAAGACGATGAGGAGTAGTATAAATGAAAAACCAACATAATCAGCAGTATGTAGATAATTTGGTACAACTATATTCACAGCATATCGATGTGGATTTTGCCGAGTGGTCCAAAAATTACATGAGGAACCAGTTTCCCTTCTTAGGAATAAGAACCCCTGAACGCAGGAGACTGACAAAACAGTTCCTAAGAGAATTTGGTGTGCCGGAAAAAGAAAACTTGAAAGATGTTATCCTTATCTTGTGGGAACGTTCAGAAAGAGAGTATCAAAAAGCTGCACTGGATATTCTGAATAAAGTAAAAACGTCACTCACTCCGGAAGATATGCCATGGCTAAGCTCTTTGTTGGTTACAAAGTCATGGTGGGATACAGTGGATGTGCTTTCCCCGCACATAATGGGTTATCTGTTTAGAACTTACCCAGAGCTGATTCCTCTATATGCAGACAAGTGGATTATGGATGCGAACTTTTGGCTGCAAAGATCTGCGATACTATTTCAACTTTATTATAAGGATAAAACCGACGAAGAACGCTTGCTTCACTACATCCGGCTTAGAGCGGACAGTGAAGAGTTTTTTGTTCAAAAAGCAATCGGCTGGGTGTTACGGGAATATGCAAAAACCAACCCGTCCAATGTAAAAGAATTTGTTTCTTCAACGTCTTTAAAGCCACTCAGCAAGCGCGAAGCTCTAAAACATCTATAAAACGCAAAATCAATCATTCAGTCCCTTGCCGGCGAGAATTGGCTTCATACATTTTTCAACCCTTGCCTCTCTGGTTTCGGATTTCTTGGCTTTAGATATATAAAGAATGTATGCTCTTTGTCGTCCCGGGGTCAATCCTTCAAAAGCAGTTTTCAAAGCAGGGATTTCATCGAATTTTTTTTGAAGTTCTTCCGGTATGGTGAATTGTGTCTTCTTTTCTACGGTCAAACCAGCTTTCTCCACTTCGATGGCTTGATTAATATAAGTTTTCAAAATGTCTTCCAATTCAACAATTTCCTTTACATCGGTGAAACGAATCTGGCGGGCCGACTGAACATTCTCCGTTTGTTGAATCAAAATTCCGTGCGGATCCTTCAACAAGGCACCTTTATGAAACAGAAGCGCACAGTATTCTTTAAATCCGTGTATTAAGACGATATTTTTGTTGTCAAACGTGTAACAAGGGTGGTTCCACTTAAATTCTTCGTTCAGTTCATCACAGGCAAGGGCGATCTTTCTCAACGCCATAAATTCTTCCTTCCACGTTTCGGCTTTTTTTAAATACTCATCAACCTTAGGATTCAAATCAGTTGTCATTGAACATTCCTCCAATATGTAGTGGGAGCTTGCTTGATTAAGTAACATAAAACTGAATATTTCATGGTCAGCCCCCATGGTCTGAAAGGGGTGAGCATTTCCCTCCCCCGGCACCATTTTAACATGGAATCTCTGTAATCTGGATTTATTTTAACCCATGGGAATGACCTGGCACCGGCACACTCCCATGGGTTAAATTTTTCCAACGAAAAACAGATTTATTAAGCCTCGACATCATAGCCTTGTTCTTCAATAGCTTCTTTCATATTGTCAAAAGAAACTTTTGAATCATCATAAGTAACATTTACATTGCCTGCTTCTAAATTTACTTCAGCTGCTGTGACACCGTCTAAATCAT
Organism: Sediminibacillus massiliensis; assembly: GCF_900156915.1. Lineage (GTDB taxonomy): Bacteria > Bacillota > Bacilli > Bacillales > Amphibacillaceae > Sediminibacillus_A > Sediminibacillus_A massiliensis. The sequence continues at coordinate 1,422,593 of NZ_LT732535.1, forward strand.
TCAATGCATTTTCCACTGACATTTTGCAGTGCCCGCAAGACATGCCTTGGACGCTTATCGTTTGTTCCATGCTCTTTCACCTCCTTTAAATGTTGATTTTTCTCGGGGTATCAACGGATGCTGATACCCCGATTCTTTCCACAAACCTTGATGGAAGTTTCCCATTATAACTTCGCCCGTTTTAAGCGGAGTGAATTAGAAACAACGCTAACTGAACTTAATGCCATTGCTGCGCCGGCGATCCATGGTGCCAGTAATCCGGCTGCTGCAATTGGTATTCCCGCCGTATTGTATCCAAAAGCCCAGAATAGATTTTGGCGGATGTTTCGTATGGTTTCATGGCTGATTTTGATCGCTTTCGGGATGAGCAGCAGCTCGCCGCCAAGAATCGTAACGTCAGCAGCTTCAATTGCCACTTCCGTCCCTGTCCCAATCGCAATTCCGATATCTGCAGTGACTAGTGCAGGTGCGTCATTCACACCATCGCCTACCATCGCTACCTTTTTACCTTGCAGTTGAATCTCTTTCACTTTATCTGATTTCTCTTCAGGCAGCACTTGTGCAATAACTTGATCGATTCCTGCTTGTTCAGCGATAGCTTTTGCTGTTCTTTCATTATCCCCTGTCAACATAATTACTTCGATTCCCATTGCTTTTAATTGCTTGATGGCTTCAGGTGCTGTTTCTTTAATGGTATCCGCAACCGCCACAATTCCACGATGCATACCGTCGATCGCTATCAACATGGCAGTTTTGCCATCCGTTTCAAAGTCCGTCAGTTTCTCTTCTGTATCTTTCAATTCAATTTGGTTATTCCGCATTAACGTGCGATTTCCGACAAGGATTCGTTTTCCGGAAATAACCGCCTCGATACCATGCCCGGGTATGGCAGTAAATTCATCCACATCGATAAAGTCGATTCCATATTCTGTCGCATGGGAAACAATCGCTTCCGCAAGCGGATGTTCCGAGCCTTTTTCTGCACTGGCCAGCAGTTGCAATGCTTCCTCATCGCCAGTAAAGTCGGTTACCTCTGGTTTACCTTTGGTGATCGTTCCAGTCTTATCAAGAACGATGGCATCTAATTGATGTGTTCCTTCCAGATGTTCTCCACCCTTGAACAATATTCCGCTTTCTGCCGCTTTTCCTGTCCCGACCATTATGGAAGTCGGCGTGGCCAGCCCCAATGCACAAGGACAAGCAATGACAAGTACAGCTATGGCCGCGACCAATGCTGGTTCAAATTGGCCAGGCTGTACAAAAGCTATCCAGACAACGAAGGTTACCATGGCAATACCGACTACAATTGGAACGAAGTAACCGGAAATAACATCCGCCAAGCGTTGAATCGGCGCTTTCGATCCTTGCGCTTCTTCCACTACTTTGATGATGGACGCTAGTGCCGTGTCTTTCCCGACCTTTGTCGCTTCCATTACGATCGAACCATTTTTATTGATGGTTGATCCAATCACTTTCGCCCCTGAATCTTTTTCGATCGGAATGGATTCACCAGTAAGCATCGACTCATCGACAGAAGTTCTTCCCTTTAAAACAATACCGTCGACAGGTATTTTTTCGCCTGGTTTTACAACTAAATGATCTCCCTCGACCACACTTTCGACAGGAACCATTTCTTCTTTGCCGTTCCGGATAACCCGGGCTTCTTTTGCCTGCAGATTGAGCAATTCTGAGATAGCATTCGTCGTTTGACTTTTGGCTCTAGTTTCTAAATATTTGCCGAATAAAATTAGCGTGATCAAAATGGCACTCGTTTCAAAGTATAGATGCGGCATATACCCAGGATTGCCAATCGTCCTTAAAGCTTCATACAAGCTGTAAAAATAAGCAGCACTCGTTCCCAAAGCGACCAGCACATCCATGTTTGCTCCACCGTTTTTCAGGTTTTTGTAGGCTCCGACATAGAATTGCCATCCAATGATAAATTGAACAGGGGTTGCCAGAGTGAATTGGAACCATGGATTCATAAATAAGGCCGGCAGACTCATGTTAAATAAATGAACGAGCATCGTTAACAATAAAGGAGCCGATAATACTGCTGAAATGATCAGCTTTGTTTTCTTATGTTGAAGTTCCTTTTCTTTATAAGTCTGTTTTTCTTCGGATTCGGCTTTCGGTTTGGCGTCATACCCGAGTTTTCGAACTTTCTCGATTAAAGCATGCTGATCGACTAATACGGGGTTATATTCAATAGAAGCACTTTCCGTGGTCAAGTTAACGGAAGCCTTGGACACCCCTTCTTGTTTATTCAACACTTTTTCGATGCGAGTGGAACAAGCGGCACAGGTCATCCCAAACACATCGAAGTCAGCTTTTTCCGATCTGACCCCATACCCGATTTTTTCTATTTTGCTTGTAATATCTTCTATCGACGCTCTCTCCGGATTATAAGCAACGGTCGCCTTTTCCGTTGTTAAATTGACTTGCGCCTCTACTCCATCCATCTTATTCAACACTTTCTCGATCCGGTTAGAGCAAGCGGCACAAGTCATTCCTGTAACACCAAGTGATACCTGTTTGTTTTCGCTCATCATCAACCCTCCCTACTTAGAAAACTGCTTCATGACATTCATTAATTCTTCAATAGACTCTTTGCCTTCCCCTTTCAAAATGGCATCGCTGACACAATGATTAATGTGCCGCTCAGTAATGGAGAACCCTACATTTTTCAAGGCGGATTGAATGGCGGTAATCTGGACCAAAATATCTATACAATACCGGTCGTCTTCCACCATTTTCTGAACTCCCCGCACTTGACCTTCTATTCGTTTTAAACGGTTGATTATTTTATCCATTTCTTCTTTTGTTCTCGGTGTACTTGGATGATCATGCGAGCATTTTTCCTCCAAAGGATCACTTCCTTTTCTTTTATACTTATACTATACCCCCCTATAGTATATAAGTCAACTGAAGAAGTTCCAGTATTTCTTGGCCTTTACGTACTACCCCTGTAGTGTATGTAAATGGTTTATCACTATCAAAGATAGGCTGACTGTTTTAGTCCCTTCGTTAAGACAGGATGGCAAAAACATAAACAAAATATAAAAAGCGCAACCATGTCCCCTGATTGCGCCCAATTGGATATTTATATTGCCTAACGAGAAAACTCATCAGAGAAACGCTACATCTTTCGCGTTTTCCCCCCATGGCTTATTTTTATATGAACATCAGACGACGTTCCGCCTTCAATATGATTTGGAACCTCTGCTACATCAAGTGATTTCTCCAAATGGATAGACTTTTTACTATTACCTTCCATGGTAATAATGTACGGTCCGGCTACATTCATAAGTGACTCCATCCGTACCCCCTCTCCCATATAGGAATCGAGAAATTCCAGTTCAAATGTGACTTCTTGATTGCTTCGGTTATGTAAAACAAGGCTGCATTCCCCATTCAACAAGTCCTCCCGGACATACTCAAAGTTGCAATCACCATTGTTGTAGTAAGAGATGGAGTCAATCCCGCCCGCTAACGTTTCCTGGTACATCAGAGTCAGCATACCCGGCAAACCAGCATACCCGATGGCAACAAGTATGATGGAGCGGACATGGTATTTTTTCAACCCAACGACAAGCAGAATCATGGCGATCAGGAACAACACGGAACCGACTATACCAAGAAGGATATAACCATCCTGGTTCTGGATCGGAAACGACATGAATGTCGTAGTCGACTCCAGGGTAGGATTATTTGGAAATGGAAAATATAAAGCCATGCAAATACCGAAAATAATTACGGAAATAAGGAGTGCCCATTTACTTCTTACCAAACTATCCCGTCGTTTCTCATCCTGTTGCTCCACCGGCACCCTAATGTTCCTCCTTTTTGAATCCATTGGAAATCAATAGCAGAAGAACACCTACAATGAGAGCAGGCAGAGAATAATAGGAGACAATATCGGGAGCATCTTTCACTATGCCGACTGTCCCATTTACACTTACCCCAAGTATAAAAAGAAAAAAACCCAACCAAAAAATAATTTTGCCAAATACATTATGTTTCTTCATTTTTCCCTCCATAAATACAATAAGACTTTAATAATAACACTACTAAATCAAGGAGCAAAACCATAAAAAACCAGGGTGAAAATAAAGAAGGAGACATAACCGACCAACCATAGGACGGCAACGAAAACAAGGTACATGATTACTCTTATTCTTTTCTCCTCAAAAAGGTTTCCGGCTAATCCGAGCAGCCTGTATGCCATGACCAGAAAGGCAGGTAGTATATACAAATAGGAAAATGCACTTACCCAGTTAAAAAGACTGACGAAACCGCCATCTAAGACAGGTCCATCGTTTAACTGATACTTTTCTGATATGTAAAAAATCCCTGATATAAACATGACGGATAATACGGAAAAATAGCTGAGAACTATCAATCTTAAGCTTCTTTTTTCCCCTTTCAAGAGTGCATACATAAGCAATACAAAAATTATCAAAACAATTATTTTAAATGTATTCACGGTTCCCCCCTGGTTCTCTCCTTTCATTACATTAGCATGATATTCCAGATTTTATAAAAAAGAAATCCATTTATCTTGTACGTATTGAAAAAATTATCGTTTCAACTAACTACTATTTACCCGGAGAGGAATTAAAAGAGCCAAAGGAATAGCGGAGCTATCCTTTGGCTTATCAAATAGACACTGTTTATTTTAATAGAAAATTATCAGCTTCATTTATCTCCTTAATTCAATCCATCTTAATTCTTACTTTCTCCAATTCAAGCGGAATATTACTGCTCATTCCACCCAGACTTACTCTTAGTACGTAATCCTCCTGCTTAAAGCCACTCACTTCACTTGTTTGGAATGTGCTTCTAAATCGCAAATCCTCTTTGTCCAATACCTTAATGGAGTGCTCCATCGGTTCTTGATAGATATCTTTTTCAGATTTTTCAACCAACGTTACATCGGTACGGGCAATATCTTGGAAGAATCCGAACCGCCTCCCTTTATTGTCCCCTTCGTTAATCTGGAAATCAAATACTGCCTGGCCTTTCTTTATAGCTATTCTTTCCACAGTTATTGATAAGTCCTGTTTATCGGAAGCTATTTTGGCAGGAGTGGGTTCATCCAATTCAACGAATTGATCTGGTTCGGCAAGCGCCACCTTTGGTTGGATTTCAATAAATTCCGTCTCTTCCTCCAATGGCTGCAAAATGATGGTTCTTTCCTCTGCAAGTCCTTTGCCATTTTCTGTTTTTAATCCTAAATCGATTCCGCCTATAACTTGATGGATTTCTTCTCCTTTGCTGGTAGCCATATCCAACCTTACTTGATTGTGCTTCCCTGTCTCAGGAAAAATTGCCGTATAATTGATCGTAGTGGAAGCTTGGCCTTTGACAATGGAATCAAACCTTACTTTAACATCCGTATTTTCACCGGTACTCTCTTTTTCAACCTCCACAGTCTCATATGGTAATTGCTCGATCGGCACATCGAACTTCCAGTCCCCTTCTTTGCCGCCAATTGTCAAAAATTCAAGCGGGAAAGTAGTATCGGCAGGTAAATCAGACTTTGGATAGTGTAACTGAACATGTCCTGTAAAACCATTTTCCACAGGCTTCATATGGACGATTTCTTTCGTCTCGCCAAGACTCTCATCCCCTTCGAATATCTGGTAAAAACCTTGAAGCTCGCCATTCTGTTCAGGTTTCACATTTCCTTCGACATCAAAGGTAACACCAATAACTGCTCCATCATAGTAAGCACTTTTGACTGTTACATCAATGCCTCTGCTGCTGGCCGTTTTGTCTAATGCTGTTATCAGCTGTTCCGATTCTAAGTCTCTTCCTACTAAGTCGTTGAAACTATCATATATACTTCCTATAACAGGGAGGTCCGTCATCGCCTTTGAAAATGTCGGAGCCGCAAAGCTTGAAGTGATCAGGATACCTGCTGCAGCCGTGACAGCAAGATAAGAACTCTTGAAGCTTTTTCTCCTCTTTCCTTCTATTCCTGCCTTGTTAGCACGCTGTCTTCCTTTCCTGATAGCATGGATTACATCTTCTTTTGGGACATCCACTTTTTCATACTCTTCTTGAAAATAATCTTTCGTCATTATATTCGCAGCCTCCTAACTGTTTTTTCAACTGTGCCTTCGCCCTTCGCATGTATGTTTTCACTGTATTCTCCGGAATTTCCATCATGCGCGCAATATCATTAATCCGCAGATCTCGAAAATAAAATAGAATAATAACATCGCGGTACTTATCTTCCAAACGGCCAACAGCTTCTACTAAATCCAAATGTTCTTCTCTCTTGTCCTTTTTAATTCTTGCCAGCTCAATCAACTTGTCATTTGGTATTTCTTTGTTCTTTCTTTCTAACAAATCATAAGCACAATGGATAAGAATCTTAGTCAACCAAGTCAGGAAAAACTCTTCGTTTTTCAAATTTCCTATGTAGCGAAATGCCCGGTAGGATGCTTCTTGCACAACATCGAGAGCATCTTCCCTGTTTCTCGTATAAATGAATGCCGTTCGGTACAGCTGGTCGCCATGGGCAACCAACAACTCTTCTAACGCTTTTTGATTTCCTTTGACTGCTTTTCTTGCTAGTTTTGTTTCGTTCATTTTCGTCCCTCCTTCTGCCTATTAGATATGTGTTAGCAAAAAAAAGTTTCAACTTTTTTCAAGACCCTGGAAATATGTATGTACACATAACAAAAACCTTAGATATACCGGCATATCAATCATAATAGGTATATCTAAGGTTAAAACAACCAAAGGGATAGGTTAAAATATATCCTGTGCTTCTATGAGAATATCAGTCTATTTCTTTTTTATCTTTCCCCAGAACGTGAACTTCAAATTCATCTCCCCTGATCGGTTCCGTACCTTCTCCGCTTTCTATATACAGGTTTATTTCATCTTTGATCTCTTCTGCGACTTTTTCGGCATCATTGTCAGAGGATTCCAATGAGGTTTTAATCTTTATTTGTAACGGATACGGATGGAACGAATAAGAGAAACCAGTGACAGGAAATTCTTCCGACTCCATCATTGCCTGGGCAATATGATGAACGGCACCTGTCTCCTCCCAGCGAATTTCTTGTTCACGGGCCTTTTTCTGGACTTGTCGTATATCCAGTTTGGGTTTATCGATATATTTTTCTCCTTCTTCCTTCATGATTTTTTCTACCAAGTCTAAACGGTCTTCCGTCTCAGGCAGAATGACATTTATATATACCCCTTGGGTAGGATTCATCTGTACTTGGACCGGAAACATCAACTCAAAGTTTTCCTCTTCCAGACGGTTTGTCAGTGTTTCTGTTAACTCTTGACTATCCTTCTGATATTGCTCCATTTCTTCTTCCGTGACATCTGTTTTTATCTCTTTCTCTTCATAAGGGATGACCTTCACATCGTAACCGTCAAAGCCGGATTCAGTTAAAATTTCAATAATGGAGTTTTTCATTTCATCATTTTTTTCTGACCAATTATTCAGCGCTACGATCATTTCTTTGTCATCATGATTCATATGAAAGTTCTCTAATTGGTAGCCTTCTTTTTGTGTAAGGAGATTTACTTCTTTCAAAAGCGTATCCATCTGTTCCATCCGCTCTTCCTCTTGTTCGAGAAACTGGCTGATATAAGGGATTTTCGCAAGGACGTGCTGCATTTCAGGTGTGAATGCCAGGCAGGCAACCAGTAAAATGCCGACTACTGCTGTCATCAAGCGAAGTTTAAAATTTCTTTTCCTCTTGTTTTTCACAGAAGTCTTGTTCAATTGGTCCAGCACCCTTCTCTGATGGTCTTTACCAAACTTCATATTATCCATTTCCTCGGGATATTTCCATTTAGAACTCAATGGTCGTTCCTCCTTCCATCGTTTGCTTTAAATTTTTTCTAGCCCGATGCAGTCTCGTTTTGACTGTGTTGACCTTAATCCCTAGTAAAACCGCGATTTCTTCTACAGATAATTCTTCATAATAATAGAAAATAATCACTTCTCGAAGTTTTACCGGTAAATCCAGCACATTCCTGAAAAGAATGCTATCTTCTTCCTGTCTTAAAACATGGGCGCTAACTGTATCGGATTCATGAGAACTTTCTAATTTCAAAGTGTCTGAAGGGATAAAGTTCCGGAAAGTCCAGCTCTTCACATAATCCTTACATTGATTGACAGCAATCCTATATAACCATGTCCGGTAACTTGATCTTTTCTCGAATGTATGTAGCGATTGATAACATCGTATAAATACTTCTTGCGCTAAATCCTCTGCCAGTTGTTTTTCTTTTACATAAGTATAGGCAATACGCAGAACCATATCTCCATACATCTCCATCAATTCCACCAGGATTTCTTTATCTGACTTATGATGAAATTGTTGTTCCTGATTCATTAGTTCCCCCCCTTTTTGTTCGACTGTTTGACGAATCAAAGGCAGACAAGGTTCCGTAATTAGAGGCAAATTTTTAGCAAATAAAAATGCGCCACTCATTTTTGGAATGACGCATTAGGATCGAGATCGATAACTATTTCATTAAAAACTGACTTCATATACTGTTGCTGACTGGTTAAGGCAGCCTCTCTCTTAATAGAAATTCACTTTTTAATAACCGGGATATAAATATCGAAATGAGGATCATTCGGGTCTTGATCGATTGGATAATATTCATGTTTGATTGGCATATAGTCATCAAAGTAATCCACACCAGGTTCCCAGAGGACAGCATAATCACTGTCTGAAAACCAACGATGTAAATCCGTATAGGTCTTTGTTACGTCTTCGCCTTTGTTATGTGTCGTCTTCACATACGTCCATTCTGGAACTCTGATTTCCACCATCCCGTCCGGAATTTCCTGCTCTTCCTTGACTTCAAAGACCGAATAATGCACAAAACCATTTTCAATAACATGGTAAGACAGACCCAAATGAATATCGGGCGTTACCTTACCGACTAACTCGCCGGCCCGGTTTTTCATTTCACCGATAACATTTTTTAAATGGGGTACAATTTCAGAAAATGTCCCCTCCCATTTCAAACCCACTGCACGATATGCCGGTAATCTCACTATTTGGTATTTCATACTCCATCTCCCTTTGTTATATTCATTTAGGCATGGTTCTCCTGCTTCGTGGCTCCTCGGTCCGAAAATTTCACCGATTAGTTCATTTCTGAATAAGACTCTACAGTAAAATCGTTGTCCAATAGATTATCCAGCCCGAAATCGGCTAAATAATGGGCTGCTCCCACTACAACAAAGTACGTTTCCCCTGAGCCTTCCCTTAGGTAGTTTTCGATTTTCTCTGCCATTTTGGTGTTCCGCTTTTCCATTAGCTCTGTCTCGTAAGCTACCAAATCAGTTAAGGAGGCGTCGGTATCACCGGAAACAATAGATGCCAATTTCTCTTCAGACCCAGATTGCCATGCTTCGATCAAGGTTTGAATGGCATTACCGCCCGTTTCTTCTTTCATAATCTCTAAGGAATTTTCTAATGATTTGATTTGGAGATCTTCCGGCATTTCTGAAATGAACTTGAATTGTTCGTTGACGCCCTCTAACTCCAAGATTTGTTTGTTATCCTCTTCGGCCCTCTGTAAAAAGTGATAATCGATGCCATATTGAGAGGTCAATGACTCTTCTTCCGACATCAAAAAGTCTGATAAAAGGATTTCGATGAACCATGGCTTAAAATGATTCAGCTCCGACATCGTCAGACCTTCTAACGAATAGTCATTAACATGCACACTCAGTTGATCATATGCTTCTTCACTAATACGATCTGACAATAGGGAGCCGTCTGCATAAACTGCCTTCGCCATGAAGTCATCACCGAACATTTCTTCCGGAGCTTGTAAAATATCGGCTTCGACTACTACAGAGTCAGATGATTCATATGCATCTTCCACCACTTGGTCCATCGGATACATTTCTTTGTTCCCCACATGGATGGAACCGAGCAGGTAAACAGTTGTGTCCCCGTCATTCACCCTCCAAAAGAAGGGTGCTTCAGCATTCTCACTTGCCTTTTTGTGATCGGCCTCTTTCTGATCCTTTACATTTTTTTCTTGTTGAGTTTCTTCCTGGGTTACTGCATTGGAATTTTCTTCACATCCAAGTAAAAAAGATAAAGCTAAGATGGCAAGAATTCCGATTATGTATTTGTGCACTTTACCAAATCCTTTTCTTTCTGTCTTTACATTTGCACCAAATCATCTTTTCACGTCAACTAACTGGAAACGTTCACATACCAAGGGCATATCTTCTGAAAATTCAAGACCTAATTGACCCAACTCGTCCATAAAAAATTTTTCATGAACGGTCTTCCAATAAAGATAAGTCCTATCCCCTTCTCCTTCGGCAACTGCAAAATCCTCTGGCACCTCATTCATTGGCATGATTTTGACACTCACTGTTTTAATGATCGCTAGAGGCTCGTCACGACTGCTTAAAATAACACTGTAATCTTCTGCTGAAGGAAGCGGCTCGTTTTCCAATTCGTAAAAAATCAATCCAGAACATGTTGCCGTTTTTGTACCCTCCATTACTAATTGAGCCAGATAGTCCGGGTCAGCTCCGAATTGCCATGCACTGACTGAAATTGGCTTTTCCAGCTGATGTTTTTCCAGGAACTGTTCCCAGTATATTTTTGATGCATGATTCATTATTTCTCCTCCCTGTTTCCTATTTTCCTATTAAAATCCCTACGAAGAATCAAACAAGCCAAGTCTGACTGCCGCCTTCCACTTCCATGATTTGGTCCCCAACACTCAGCCAAACCGATAAAGAGGAAGGATTGTAAACAAACTGACTGTCTGCGGAGAATCTGAGGTTCCTGAAAGCATTCATATAGTCGACAATTTCCATATTGGTTGCGTACCAGATATCGTTTCGGTTTCCAACGAACTGACAAAAGGTTTCGATGAGGCCCCAGTTTTGATCGTTGTCAAATTCATAACTGTGTCCCCATACATACATCATATTTAAATATTGTTTCTTTTGGAGCTGCACAAAGTAATCAGCCAGCTCCATTAACCGATGATTATGATGACAGGTCGGGTTCCACTCTAAAAAATCGTCGGGAATAGAAAAATCTCCCGTACTAGTTACCGTTCTTGCATATTCAATCCCCAAATGAGGTAGTAATTCTTTGATTAGTGAGTTGAATGAACCATTAGGATAAGACATCCCCCTGACCGTATATCCAGCTACCTTTTCCAAGTTTTTGCGGTCTTCGATAATTTCGTGTACAAGTTGTTCTTTCGGGGATCTGGCAATCGTCGGGTGTGTCAAGGTATGGGCTGAGATTTCATGCCCTTTGTATAACGCAGCCACTTCTTCACTGGGAATTCTGTCTCCGAATTCGAACAATCCAGAGTTCAAATGAAAAGTACCCTTGATTCCGTGACTATTAAAAATGTCTACAAGCCGTCTATCGGCCGTTCTGCCATCGTCATAACTGAGCGTAAGGACTTTGTGTCTTCCTTCAGGAAAAGTCAGGAACACTTTCGGCAATGAACCCACCTCCGTTTAATCGTTAGCTTTGTAAATAAATCTCAGCAACTAGCGCTTTCATCATTTTATCATAAAATTCCAAAAATTTTTTTTTGTATGAAGTTAAATTTATCCATGATTTAACAGCAGAAGAAAAGAACTCCCCGCTTTGAGGAAGTTCTTTTCTTCTGCTTTTTTTTAATTCAACTAAAGCCGACAATATTCTTAGTATTACAGATACGTCCAGCTCTTTAATTTCTCTTTTTTTCTATTTTCTCTCTATTCATTTTTGGAATAAGGAAGTACCAAGACAGAAAACCGCCTAACGACAGCCCTATTACTGTTTGCCATTTTATTTCCCCGTATATGAGACTGCCAAAAAGGATGGCAGTGACCCCAAACGTCAATGAAGAAATGATACTATTTTTCAAACGTTTACTCATTAGGGTAACCACCTTTTCATTAAGTTGGCCGTATGACAAAATACAACTAAATCACAAATCCCTACTGCATTTGGTTTGTTAAACAAACATTTCCCTGTCCATTCACTCTTCCTCTATATTTGTATGCTCAAACGACCTTACGACATTCAAATAACTGTCCAGCAATTCATCATATTCCGGCGCATCAAACGCTAAATCGAAAGTGACTTCGTACACATGGCCGTCTGCTTCTCTCAAAAACCAGTATTCTTCATAACCGTCAAATTCGACACGAACGCCAGTGGTGAATACTCCTGTATCAAAGTTTTCGTCTTCATGTAAATATTCGACCGACCGGGCGTAGTCATACTGGAATGCAACAAAATCATCCAGCTGCCGATTGCGGATTTCTTCTTCCCTTGTTCTGGCATTTTCCGCTTTCGCTGCCCGAACTACTAATTCTGAACTTCTTAATCCAAAATGCTCCCTTTCAATTTCTTCCTCGTAAAGAGTTCCAAACGTATAACGATATGTATGGAATGTAGGAAAAGAGTGCCTAAACGTCGCCGCTTCCGGATTTTCAAAGGAATAGCCTACTTCGGGATATGCCCCTGTTAGATTCTCGGCTGGTTCATAGGACAACCTTGTCGGCTGATCGTAGACAGCATTTTCTTTAAACTCTTCTTTGTTGTACGTAATTGTCCGAAGGGAGGCCAGCATGCCGTCGAACAAGTCTTCTTTCTTTTTGTCCGGAATTGACAGGGTTGCTCTAAGATATTCTTCCTCTGCTTCTCCGAACAATTTGTATTGAAGCACCCCTTGCGCTGATTCGCTTTCAATCATATAAGTGAAAGGCTCGATATCATATTCTTCATTAGTATATACCTTCGACTCACCTTCTGATGCCTCCAAAGCTTTATCTTTCATTTCCTCTAAATATGCTTCAGCGTTTTCTTTGACGGCCTGTTCGACTGTTTCCTTGATTTCCTGTCCATCGGCTTCTTCTAAATCCAAAGAAAAATATTTCTCCATATAAGCATATGTATCTTTTTTGACTGGATTAATCTCAATGGTTGGAACTTCTTCTTGTAGTTTATCGGTTGTGGTTTCAAGATCAAAGGTATATTTACTGGCTGAAGGTTCGTGCCAAAAAAACATTTTTTCCGAGGTACCTGTAACGTATCTTGAAATTCTTTCAAACGACTCATCAACCGTCACTTGGTATGAAAGTGGCAGTAACCATCCATTTTCCTCATGAAAACCAAGATCCGGTTCGAATCCATAAGTAGTACCCTGACTATCTCCCGATTCTGCCTCCTTATCTGTCCCGCCTTCCTCGCCTGTAGAACAAGCAGTTAAAAACAAAATTCCCAACAAAAAAAATCTCGCTATCTTCATTACTACACTCCTACTGAAATTGACTTCCAAGATAATGGATATTTGCCAGGCCATTATAACAAAAAATCCCCATGCGAATTCTCCATCCAAGGAAAAATCGCTCTTATGGAAAAAATCTATCTAATTTTTACTATTCCTGCTTATATCCTCTCGTAATTTTCTTATTTCTTCGGTTTGTTCCAATATATTGTTGTTCACTTTTCTCAACGCGTCATATACCGCAAAAATCCCGGCAAAAATTAAAATACCGAATAAAATCCCCATTTTCTCACCTTCTTTTTTCTTACCAGATTAGTCATGAATCACTATCGTTCAGGAATTGCAGCTACATAAGCTTGATTCATGCTGCTGAAATTCTCTACTCCGCTGACCCGTTTTAATGATTCCCAGCTTTTAACCTGAATGCTATACAATGAACTGAGTAAACCAGGCAATATATTTCGCACCGGAAATGAACAGCAATTGTGCAAGCAGAGTTCCTAACAACCTAGAAGACACCATTATTAACGAAATGTTTTTCAGCAGATAGTAATTTCCTCTTCCATTTACTACATCATCAGCGATGACGGACACCTTTGGATCCACCAGAACCACCAAAAGAATAGTTGCTATGCCGTTTATCAACCCCGATGCCATGACAGCGGTCGATGCTCTTTCAGGAGCGATTAATGCTGCATATAAAGCAGATAAAACACCTATCGTATAGATCGAAGTAATCACCATATTCGCCAGGAACAGCTTTATCGGAAAATCTTTTAATCTAGCACCTTTCAAATAAGAAAATTTCGGCAGACTAAAATGGGTGACTGCTCTTCTTATGTATCGCACAGACAGTATTTTCATAAACAAAGAGGGGACAGAACCTTTCTCCTCTGACAAATGGATAATAGCCCTTGAAAACAACGCTATGAAAGTGGGTAACAGAAGAATTCCAAATACTGTTCCGCCAGTGGCTGCTCCTATAAGAAAACGGAATTGGGTTTCTACAAACTCCAAAGTATTCTCTTTTGGCGCCGTATCGATTAAACTCCCGGTAAATGGCTGCTGCATCATATTGGCCAACCTCGAAACGATTACCATTACATTGAAGAGCGACAATGCTGAGGCAATCATTTTAACCCGCGCTCCCGATAATCTTACTGAATATGCAAGTGTTTCAATGGAATGAATAATAAATATGAACAAAGCGATGAATAATAATTTTTCCGTTATGAATTCCATAACCTACCTTCTCTTCTTCCTTTAACTAATTCTCTTTCTTCCAATCATCGTAAAATTTTTTTAAAATAGTATTAGTTTCGTTTAGTGTGAGTAATATCAAGAGAAGCATCATGAAAGTGACCATTTCACCTGTAAAAAAAGATAGAACCGCGATAATAACCATCCAAATCCAGAAATGCTTTTTATTCATACTCTGCCTCCCGACGATTTAATAAACTAAAATACTTTCAAACCAAAACTGAGCAAAATACTAGAATTTAAATATAGACTATTTTTAAAGGAGCATTTCTGACATGAAATATTTAAAATTTGCTGTTTATCACTTCATATTATTTATCCCTGGATTAATCGTTGTTACCTTTCTCGACGAAAACACTGGTCCGCCGTTTGATTATTATGATGCGGTATATGGCATTATTTCTGTTACCATTTATGTATTTGCTGGTATCGTGATCAACAAACTATACAAGCAATTCACATCCATTACACCGGGGATCAAAATATTGGTGTCTTTAATGGCTTTTATTGCGGCGGTCGTTTGTTTGGGTTTGATAGAGAGTATTTGGTTCGAGATAACCGGAGAAATGTTATTTTAGTCTTTTATAAGAATGCCTGTTTTCGAAACAGGCAGCTAATCATAACAAATAAAACCCTTCTTTCTTCAAATTGGCCTCTTGAACCTTAAGGTCGGATACTCATCCTCTTGCTCTTCACCTTCAAAGCTGAATCTTTTAGCTTTATAAAAAAGGATTCCTTTCTCGTTCCCTTTCAGTACCGAAACCCATTGTTCGGAAGCACCATATGATTTTTGCTGGTTTGTAATCGCATCAAGCAAAAGGGTGCCTATTCCCTGCTTTCTTTTGCCCGGGCTTATATATAACACATAAATTTCACCAGCAGAATCATCGATCAAACCACCGCCGCCAGCACCGACAACCTTTCCATCCTCTAAAGCGACAAAATAACCACCCCATTCCTTAGATTCTGTTTTCACTTCTTTTAAGATTCTTTCATGATTATAGAATTCTGTTATGATAGAATTGATATATTCATCTGAACATAGTCCGCGATAAGCAGACCAGTTCGCATCAATACAAACTTTTGCGATTCCCTGAACGCGGGTTGGAGTTGCCTTGCAGACTTTGATTATGTGTTGCTTTTCTACCCTCTCCATAACATTCTCCATTCTTTTTAAGAGTATTTCCTTCAAAGTAATGCTCCCTTGTATTTTAACACAAATTTCCATTTGTTCTTCAGGTGCATGAAAGAAGATGACCATCTGATTAGACAATTTCAAATAATTATTAACGTGTGCATTTCATAAGTAGGTTTTAACTATCTTCTTTTATCCGTCCATACATGACTCACAGCAAGCCCGCCTTCAAAAATATTCTCATCAAAAAAAAGCGCGCCAATGCCTGGCGCGCTTTTTGCTGTTCATTGTTTATTAGTTGGCATTCAAGCCTCCTGTTGCACTGTACACATGGCCCGTAACATAGCTTGCTTGTTCGGAAGCCAAGAAAACATATATACCGCTCAATTCAACTGGCTGGCCTGCACGTCCTAAAGGAGCTGCAGGTGTTTCTTGTCCGAATTTCGGGATGTTTTCCTGCGGCTGCCCGCCGGATATTTGCAGTGGTGACCAGAACGGTCCGGGAGCCACGGAGTTTACACGGATTCCTTTTGAGGCCACTTGCTTGGACAATGCTTTTGTAAATCCGACAATAGCACTTTTCGTTGCGCCGTAATCCAGCAGCATTGGTGACGGATTATACCCTTCCACAGATGATGTAGTAATAATCGAGCTTCCCTCAGGCAGATGAGGAATTGCTTCTTGAACAACCCAGTACAAGGAAAATACATTTGTCTGGAAAGTGGACAAAATCTGGTCTGTGGTTAGGTCCTCGATATCTTGCACCGCCTGTTGTTCACCGGCAACAAGGGCTAAGATATCAAGTCCGTCCAGTTCCTTCACCGCATCTTGTACTAATGAGCGGCAAAACTCCTCATCCCGTAGATCTCCGGGAAGTAAAACTGCTTTTCGCCCTTCTTGCTCGATTAGTTCTTTCACTTCAAGAGCATCCGGCTCTTCAACCGGAAGATAGTTGAGGGCTACATCGGCCCCTTCTCGTGCATAGGCAATCGCAGTAGCCCGGCCGATTCCTGAGTCACCACCTGTGATCAGGGCTTTCCTTCCTTCTAGTTGTCCGGATCCCTTGTAACTCTTTTCCCCACAGTCAGGCTGAGGATCCATTTCTTTTTGGATTCCCGGCGGGTTTTGATATTGTTTTGGATAATCTTGATTATAATATTTTTCTAATGGATTTTCAGGCATTTTTCATCTTCCTTTCTTTATACCTTCTAAGCACATGATTAAATGTACCTCCACAAAATCAAGATTAAACATTCATTTCTTCACTTATTATTTGTATAAATCAAGACCCAGCTTGATAACTAGCCCTGTAAGAACAATGCCGCCAATTCCAGAAATGATTGTCCAATCCATTTCTTCTCCGTTCCAAATACTGACTAGCACCAGCAATGCAGTCATTCCCAGGATTGAGAACAAAACCCTTTTCAAAAAGTCGAACAAATTTCTCCATCTCCCTTTGCTTGGAAGTCGAATCATTCACTTTTCTGTACTTAATCTACCGCCAACTTTATCGCCTTAGTCGCAATAAACGTTTTGATATGCTTATCGATAATCCTTGTACCGCCAAAGTCATCTTCATAGAAACCGGCAATAACGAATCCAGCGTCCATTTGTCCTTGGATTTGGTCTTCCAAAGTATGGGCATATTCTATCGTCTCGTTTGAATCGATATAATCCTGCACTTCATCCTTTTGCAAATAATCCAATGTGGAAGAAGGGATAGAATGCCTTACATCAAGTACACCTTGCTGTTCTTGGTCGTCATCGAAAATCCAAAGTAATGGATTGGTAAAGCCAGCAATCAAAACACCTTTATTTTTAAGTACCCTTGAGGCCTCGTTCCATACAGGTTGTACATTGTTTACAAATAAATTGGAAACAGGATGGACGATTATATCAAAATAGCCATCTTCAAAGTCGCTAAGATCTGTCATATCCCCTTGTGCGGTTTTTAATGTCAAGCCATCCCGTTTGGCTACCTTTTCATCTTGTGCTAATTGTTTTGCGGAAATATCCGTAACCGTAACGTCCGCTCCAGCCGCAGCTAAAACCGGACCCTGCTGTCCGCCGCCTGAAGCAAGGCAAAGTATTTTCAACCCTTTTAAAGATTCCGGAAACCAGCTTCTGGGAACAGGTTTTTCTGTAGTGACAGTTATGTTCCAATCACCTTTTCTACTTTTTTCAATCACTTCGCTACTAACTAACCGAGTGTACCTTGAGCCCTCTTCTACTTTTTTATCCCATGCATTGCTGTTTTGTTGTGTTGCATCCATATGAATCCCCCTGTCTGTTTATGAAGCTGTCATTTGATACCAAATGAATTAGTTCCCTTTTCATCAAAAGGCTTTAGTCATTACCGGTTTATTACTAGTCAGAAACAGTAGATTCACTTTATGGACAAAACTCTCGTCAGAAACTTTTGCCAAGCCCCATTTGACGAAGGAATAAAAATTGTCAGCACCCATCATGAGGGATGAAAATTCTCCAATAAACATGGTTAACTCTACATCTGAAAAGCCTTCTTCTGTAATTTCTACTATTTCCCCGTCCCTGAATTTTACAATGAAGGGCTGGTCGTTCTCAGAGCATAGATCATCATAAATCATCAACTTGATCGAAATGGTTACTTGGTTAAAACGATGGTTCTTTTCTTTTAACTCTTCAAAAAACCCTCTTACATTGATTATCCTGTACATTACTCCGGTCCCGACATTCTCGATATGTTTATGATCGGTGCTTGAAGGTAGATCAATCATTGTATCCAGGCCGCTTTCCGGGGAGTTGATGAAATGAATGATGTCATCCAAATTAGAATGGATAACAACCCTTTTAATTTGATCTGATTGATTGCTGAAGAAAGTAGAGAATTCCTTCATTACATCTGGATTTTCAAAAAACATTTCATGTATATGTAATTGATGTTCGTTGATACTGTACACAAAATACCCCTTCACTTCTCCAGCTTCCACATAACCGATCACTCTTCCAAACAAAAACGGCCTGTTCAGCTCCCGCTCATGGGGAAATCTTTTTGTCATTCCGTGCGTTCTGGAGTAAATCCGGTTATAACACTCCATGATTGGTATCCGGTCTTCAGTCGATAGTTCTTGTAAATGGCTTTTTGCTTGAAAGTCGACAAATTCTTTTGGTTTTATGTAAACTTGATGGGCACGTGTTCCAATTCCAAAACCCATTTTCCGATAAAAACCTACCTGAAAAGGATTGAGCATAACGATATTTGTATTTGACTCTGCATTGATTTGAATGAAATATTGCAACAAACGATACGCATTCTTTTCTTTCTTATGTAACATATCAACAGCCAGCATCCCCACACCTCCAGCTTGAACGGTAGTAGAGGAGAAATTCATTTCAAATTCGAAAGTTCTCATCCCGGCAATTAAAGTGTCTTGTTCAAATAAACCGTATAATTTTTCTGTCGGGGTTTCTTCAATGTGGTTTTGGAGCCATTGATCTGCATTAAGCCCTTCAAACGCAGAATTGGCTAATTTTGCAAACGCTTTGTAGTTGCTGCCTGATATTTTATTGATTTGTTTTGTATCCATGTCTACCTCCTGCAAGGTTATTCTTTATCAAAATAAGTTACACAGCTTGATGATTTAATAGATTTTCTGATACATAAAATTCCCTTGCTTTAATGAAGTCGCTCGCAATAGCTTTCTCTTCAACTTGAATCTCATTCAAGGTCTGCACCCTTTTTATTTTTGCTGATTTACCTTTGGTTTCCTTGATATTCCCTTTCTATCAAGTACACAAAATAATCAGTGGAGATGCCTTCGTGTCCTAACTGCCTCAGCATGGCTGCGACATTTCCCCTATGATAGGTTCCATGATTGATAAGATGCCTGATCATGTCCGATACAGGAATAACGATATTCCCATGTTTTGGATGGTCAATAGACAACTCACTGTCCGGATCTGTCTTAACGAGGAACTTACGGTATTTCCTTTCCATCTGTCCATATAAGTCTATGATTTCTTCCATCGATTTTCCCGAGAAATGATCGGTTAGTTCAGGCCGTTTCACAAATTCCTCGATATTTTGAAACGCTTCTCCCTGCATCACTTCCAACCAAATCGATTCTGTAAAGTACATATGGACAAATACTGTCGCCAAGGTGGGGAAAATGCTTTCCAGTTCTTCATGAAACACCGGTTCCGGAATAGACTTAATGTGCTTAAACAACCTGTCATTGGCCCATACATGGTAGGTATACTGCTCTTCCAACTCTCGATATAACATAGAATCTCCCCCTCCAATCTTCACTCTTCGTCTATTTCAAACCTCGGTTTGCTGAAAAAGGCACCTGCGAACATAAACAACAGGCTTAGTAAAATACCACTCGCTCCTTTACCGAAGTAAGCAAATACCGGAATACACAAAGCAGCAAGCAGAAACATAAGCCTCATCAAATTAACCCCCTCCTTTATCCGGAGCTGAAACTCTTTTTTTCTTAAAAATTCCTGTCAACAGCATGATCAATCCTATCATGAAAATCACCGGAAAGATGTACCACATAATCAGCGCAGCCCAACCGCTCTTCACAATGCTCGCGTACGTCAGCCCAATGGCGAAAGACAAGAATGGTGCAACAGCAATCATCAGGGCGATTCCCCAAATAATAAATTTTCTCTTTTTGGATTTTCCCTCAGTCAGCATATAGGCAATGATAGAGCCAAGGACGACAATTAAGAGCGCGATTATAATCGCCATTTACAATCCTCCCATTCTTCCGCTTCAATCGAACCAATAAAAAGGTATCTTAGTTTTCTAATTATGAAGATGTCTTGTTTCCATGAGCCCTTTCTTGATTAATAATCAAAAAATTCAAACTAAGCTAATCTTAACATAAATCGAGCCCCCAAACAGCGTGGTATCAGCTTCTCTCTTCTCACGACTTATTGATTTCCATTCTCCATTATGCATTTATGGTATTACATTTTACATAAAAATAGATCGCCGGCGAGGACGATCGAATCAAAGGGACATTTTGAACCCTTCATGTGTAGCGTTGAAACCCAGCCGCTCGTAAAACCGCAGGGCATCTTTCCGTTTTTTGTCTGTAGTGAGCTGCACCAGATGACAGCCTCGTGCCTTCGCACGTCGAATTCCCCAGTCGATCAGTTTGCTTCCAACACCTTTACCACGCACAGAACGAGCAATCCTTACTCCTTCTATCGTAGCCCGCCATCCTCCCTGATAGGTGATATATGGTGTAAAAGTAATTTGAGCGACACCTATCACTTCTCTGACATACACAGCTACAATCAGTTCATTGTTAGGATCGGATTCAATGGCTTGATAAGCTTTCAAATAACTCGCCGGAAGCGGTTGTTCATAACACTCCCGCTTTTTCCCTAACGGATCGTCTGCGAGCATCCCAACGATTTTATCCAAGTCTTTTTGTCCTGCCTGTCTGATAATCGGTTCTGCTTCCATTTGTATGCTCCCATTAAATTTCTTCTATCATCTCGACTCTGTTGCCGAATGGGTCCCGGAATTCAAAACGTTCAAAGTTCGGTATGGGAGCAGAATCAATTATTGTCACATTGTTTTCTTCCAACACTTTTTTCCAAGCCTCGATGTCGTTGACCAAGTATGCCAAATGCGCTTTTGTCGCGGTTCGCTCAAATCCGTCTTCGGTTCCGACATGGACGTCTTTATCCCCTACTTTCAGCCAGAACCCGCCTCTGCTTATAAGCGGGTCAGGCTTCTCTATTTCCGGTAATCCCAGTATCCCGCAGTAAAAAGCTTTCCCTTCCTGCTCAGCACCTTTCGGAATCGTAATCTGTGCATGATGCAATCCAAGTATCATTGTCATCCCTCCTGAACTCATTTTATTTCCTGCATTAATTTTATATAATAATGATGAATAAGAAAAACACATATTTCCAATCAATTTTGATAAGGAATACTTATATAAAGAGGGATAATATGAAAAAGGATGATTATGAACTGCTTGTGGGGTTGAAAAGAGCCGGGACGATCAGAGGGGCGGCCCAACAATTACTGATTTCCCAGCCTGCTATAAGTCAGCGGCTTAAACAAATAGAAGACCAGTGGGGTGAGGATATATTCATCAGATCACACAAGACATTGACCATAACCCCTGCCGGTGAAGAAATCATCCATTTGGCCGAAAGGGTCGTCGAGGCAGAGAAAAAGGTGCGCGAAAAAATATCCAGTCTTTCAGATGAAATCAAGGGAACACTGTCACTTGGAGTTTCCTCTGTAATCGCTCAGTATCTCCTCCCAGAAGTGTTAGAGAGATTTGTGGCAGCATATCCCCATGTAAAAATAGAACTGCAAACAGGGTTGAGCAACGTTTTCCGACATTCCTGGGACGATTTTCATCTATGTCTTGTCAGGGAGGATAAACCAAAGGGACCCGGTTATTGTCAAGAACTCTTCTCTGACAACCTGTATTTGGTGGAAAAAAGGGACAGAAAACAAAACGGAAACATAAAACCTTTTATCCAATTTCAGTCTGATCCAACCTTTCACACCATGGTAGACAGCTGGCTTCATCAACAACCTGACATCACTTTTTCCAAAAGCCTGAAAGTGGATCAAATCCAGACATGCAAACAATTCGTCTGCAGCGGGATAGGAACTGCCGTACTGCCAGAAATTGCCATTCATGACCTGGATTCCAAAGAGTATCATTTTATCCCCTTGCAGGTAGATGGGAAATCCCTTACAAGACAGACATGGGTTTGCGCTTCAGAAGCGGCAATGAGATTGCCGCAGGTCAAGGCGTTCTTAAGGCTGTTGGATGACATGCGCTAAGCATCGATACTCAACCTGAAGAAGGAGCATCCCTAAGTGCATGCTCCTTCTACAGCTATAAAACTAGCATAATTATCTTACTATGGTTGTACATAAGTCTCTGTTTGCTCAACATAGGCGTTGATTGCCTCTTCTAAAGGTCGTATGGAAGCTTCCCAGAAGGAAGGATTTGTCAGACTCTCTAGTATTTTTGTTATTCCAGTTTTATAACAAGAAGTGCAATCCTGTACTTGGATTGCACCCATCGTTTGTCACATATTGAATTCTTTTTTGTATCTTTCCCTAAGTTGCACAGAATTATTGCCCCACTCCACAGGCTGCCCATTGACTATTTGGACAAGTACATCAAGACATCGATGCCAGCCTGCCGCCATATTGGATGCCCATTCATCGTTGTCGAAGGTATGTTTGAAGTTCAGCTTACAGCCTTCTTGCTCCTCCTGCATAGTAATTTCTATTAAATCATCGACTTCACGGAAGGCAAAGATACGGGGCTCATCTAACTGGGTGATCACCGCTTCATAAATAGAGCCCTCTCCATCATCGAATGCGATGGCCCCGCCTTCCTTCAACTCCATTTCACCTGTTGCGAATGGATACCATTGTGTGAAGGCCTGAGGATCAGTGATAACACGAAAAGCCTCATTACAGCTTACCGGTAGATAGCGGTCAAAGCTTAAATAGTACCTACCGTTAAATTGATGCAATTTTCCATAATCATTCACGCTGGTTTCCTCCTCATATGGATAAAAGTCTCTTTATCATAACATAGATAGGAAGAATCAATGAATGGTCTTTAACTAACCGGTCTTTTCCACAGTCGTAAAACAATAAATCTGCCGGAATTTAATCCGGCAGCCTGAAATTCATTAAAAGGCAGCAGTCCAGCCACCATCCACGGTGATGACTGTGCCGTTTACAAAGCTGGATTCATCTGAAGCTAAAAACAATGCAGCCTTAGCCAATTCTTCCGGCTTGCCGATCCTCGGTGATACGGCGTGGGTCAAACCTGCACGTTCCATGCCGAATTGATTGATATTCAACATACTTGATCCAATGTTCGTTTCCACCGACCCAGGGGCGATGGCGTTGCACCGTATCCCTTTTTTGGCATACATAAAGCCTGTGTTCTTTGTCAACCCGATTACTGCATGCTTTGATGCACCGTAAGTCGCACCGGCATGGGCACCGCTGAAACCGCCGGTGGAAGCTGTATTAATGATGACCCCGCTTTCTTTTTCCAGAAAGATCGGGATAGCCTTGCGCATCGCACGCATGACTCCCTTCGTATTAACATCGAAGAGCAAATCCCATTTTTCATCTGTGATATCTCCCACTGGCTCAAAACCGTCCATGATTCCTGCATTGTTCACCAAAATATCCAATGTGCCATATTCATTAACTGCTGTATCAATCATATTTTCGATATCTGCCGCTTCAGATACATTTACTTTTACTGCCTTGGCGGTGCCGCCACGATTGCTGGTAATCTCTTCGACAACTTGCTGGAGGCCTTCGACGTTCAAATCCGCCAGCACCACTTTCGCCCCTTCTTTTGCATACAATTCCGCTATTGACTTGCCCATACCTGAAGCTGCGCCTGTAACAACAGCTACTTTTCCTTCCAATCTCATCTCAACATCCTCCTATTTAAAACAGCGTATGATGTTTTCAATAAAATTCTAATCTATTATACTTTTTAGTATCAATAAGCAATCAAGTGCCCAAATGTTGAAAAATGGATAGTTTAAAATGATTTGTCCAATCAATACCAAAAAATGAACATATTGGTGGTGTTTTGTCGATGACAAAAGATAGGAGAATTACGAAGACCAAAAACGCATTACACGATGCCTTGCTTTCCCTTTTAGAAAAATCGACACTCAAACAGATAACGATTACGGAAATTGTCCAGCATGCAGATGTAAACCGGGGGGCTTTCTATAAACACTATCAGTCGAAGGAAGAATTACTAAACGATATGGTTGACGATGTGATGACCAAGTTAATTGATTCCTACAGAGCACCGTATCTTAATACGGAAACGTTTGTCGTGCAGGAACTGACCTCAGCCAAAATTAAAATATTCGAACATGTATACACTTACTCCAGATTCTATGAAGCTCTCCTATCATCCAGCATCATACCAGGCTTCCAAACTAAATTTTGCCAAGTGTTGAAGCAGCTTTCCAGACAAGACCTCGAAATTATGGATGATGCGGAAATCCGGGTGGACATGGATTTTTTGACCAGCTACTATGCCTATGCATTGTTCGGGTTGATTATGGAGTGGATCCATAGCGGATTCAAATACACAGCAAAGTATATGGGAGAACAATTGATCAACATCATCGACCAGCATCCCCACCCGGGAGTTTTTGCAACTGCCGACCCGTTCCATCCTGACGATATCCATCTAAAAAAGATATACCAAGGACTTTAAAAGTCACATCAAGCAGCAATACTGTAATAAGCCACAGAAAAACATGGCCTGTACATCCGCATGCCATGTTTTCCTATGCCTTTCTGATTAATCTTCCTTCAAATTTGTAGTACAATTTAGTCTAGTTTAAAAATGTAATTCAACCTATACATGATTAGAGATATAGAGATAAAAGGTGATGACAATTAAGAAACTAAAAAGCATCCTTTTTCTACTGCTTGGATTCCTCTCGCTCATGGTTGGTGTGGCAGGAACTGTATTGCCCGTTCTGCCGGGTGGTCCGTTTTATTTATTCGCCGCATATTGCTTTGCAAAAGGTTCCAGACGGATGGAAAATTGGCTAAAAAACACCAAATTATATAAAAAATACGCGGAAGCATTTATAGAGAAAAAAGGGTTGTCACGCAAAGAAAAGATCCGCATCAACCTGATTGCCGATTTCTTTATTATCATTTCGATCGTCATTGTGGAAATCCTGCCAGTGCAAATTCTTCTGGCAGTACTCGCCCTCTTTAAACATTATTATTTCATTAAAAAAATCAAGACCATTTCATAAAGATTATTAAACGTTGTGTCAAACTTTCCTGGCACACCGTCTATGTACAAGAAACTGCTTTTGATATAGCTTCTTGCATTAATGTGAAAAATTACCCCGTTTAAAGCAATCATTTTAGGATATATAGTATTAGAGTATGAATCGAGGTGGACATGAATGAGCAAATCAACGAAAACGCTAGGCCTTATCACAGCACCTGGATATCCAAACACAATCGGCGAAGAACTGCAGGCGTCACTACCCAACTTGCTCAGTTATTATGTAGATGATAATTACAATTGGGAAGTAGAGTTTGTCATTGATGCTCTTACGGGGATGACTGAAGACTCCCAGGAAGTCATAAATGAAATGATTAATAGAAAAGTGGAGGAAGAATGGGATTTTTCCGTCTGTCTCACTGATTTGCCCTTGTTTAAACATAAGAGATTAATCGTTGCGGAAGCAAATGAAGAGCAAAATGTTGCGCTCATCAGCCTTCCCGGGCTTGGGTCAACTCCGATGATTAAACGAATCAGGGAATCGATCTTACAGCTGTTGAACGAAATGTACTATGGGAGCTCCGATGCAAGCCGGGAACACGCCCAGCTAAAACTGGAAACGAAAGATCAAAAAAGATTCAAAGGATTAAAGAATAAAAGTGCCCGCCGTCTAGTTGGAAAACGGATATTTGAGCGTTTGTCCCCCATTAAACGAGAAAGGCCAGATGATGACGAATCAACCATCGATGTCCGCTTCACAGTTAAATCACGCATCAGTATCCCTTTAAGGGTATTGACGGGAATGGTTCGTGCCAACCGACCTTGGGCGATGTTCCCCTCTTTTATGAAAGTAGTCATGATCGCCTTTACAACCGGTTCCTATGCACTGATTTTTCCGACATTATGGATGCTCAGCAGTAATTATGAAATATGGAGAATGTTGATGCTTTCATTTGTGTCTATTTCCGCAATGGTTTTGTGGATAATCCTTGGACATGGTCTATGGGAAAAGCCAAATGAAGAAAGAAGCAAATACATACGGAATTTATACAATATGGCTACTGTGCTTACCCTTTATGTCACTGTCTGTATGTACTACTTATTATTGTTCTGCCTCTTTTCCATTGCGGTAGTCGTGATCATTCCAATGGAATTACTTGAGTCCCAGTTATCGGGAAACGCCAGCTATATCAACTATTTTTATGTGGCCTGGACAGTAACAAGCATGGCCACAATCATCGGGGCTTTAGGTTCTGCCCTGGAAAATGAGGACGTCGTGCTGTCTTCCACCTACGGCTACCGGCAGCGACAACGTTACAATCAGATAAAAGAAGCTGAGGAAGAGAAGGAAAGAGCCCAAAAAGAGAAAGAAGAGGCTGCAAAAGAAAAGAAAGAAGCAGCACAAGAAAAAAAGGATTAGACACAGAAACCAACCCCCTGCATTTTGCAGGGGGTTGGTTCCATGGCAGATATACCGAGTAACATCTTTCTTCAACCCTTTTGTAAATGTATGGTCACTCCTATAATCATTGTAAATTCTAAAAAGATACATAGAATGGATGTAGTTTTTTATTCAAACAATACTCGATCCGCTGCCTGAAGTTATTCCAAGTCACCATCTCCAGTGCCTTTTCAATTGGAAAATAGCCGACTTCAAGACTCTCAGGACTTGTCGAAAATTCTCCCCCGATCGGCTTACCTAAGAACAACGTGTTACAAATGGAACGATCGACATTTTGAAAAACTCCACAAAATGTCGTTACTTCTATATCAATACCTGACTCTTCTTTCGTTTCTCTGATTGCCGCTCTCTCCAAAGACTCCCTTTCCTCGACTTGGCCGCCAGGCATTTCCCATCCTCTGCGGGGTCCTTTAATCAATAAGATTTCATTTTGCTTGTTTAATACAATTGCAGCTGCTGAAACGATATGCTTTGGCGGGTTCATTTATTTCCTCCAATCTTACTAGTAACCATGAGTCTCACCTTCATCCAAATTCAAAGCAAGATTATTAATGGTGACTACACGGTTACTTTCCCATTCCACATCAACTTTTTCTATTGTTTCCTGATAGTAAAATCTCTTTTTGAACCAAAGCGGTCCATGCAATTCTCCTCTTATTCCAAACGAACCGGCCGCTCCCGCATCCCACCGATAAAACTTTAACGTGTAGTCGTTTTCGGGAGATGTTACTGTTTTGATATGTTTATTCGCACCCATGGAACTAGCTAACAACATTAAAATCAGCGCTGTCAAAAGTAGTATGGAAAGCAAAGCTGAAAAGGTTACCGTTAACCAGCTTCTAAGTTTTGACCAGGGACTTCTTTTATCCTGAAAACCTTTCACACCAAATATAAAAGTGAATACGCTGATTAAAAAGAGTATGTAATTTGGCGGTGCAATCAACCACATGTTATGTATATTCGAATATAAAGAATAGATGGCCATTCCTATACAACATATCAGGATATAGAAGGACCACAAATTGTATTTTTTCGCCATACTAACCTCCCCGAATAGACATCCCCTGACTTTTTTCTGCCAACTTGCCGAGTTCCTTTGCCCTGGCAGCTATGAACTTAGTCATATACCTCTCTAAAAACAACTTGTCGGCAAGAATCCCAACCCACCCAAATGGGGATTTATAGTCAAAGGTATCGATCATCAGCGTCCCACCATCTTTTTCAACAAACTGATGTGTGTGTGTAAAGGAATGGAAGGCTCCTTTCACCATAATATCCACAAATTGATCCGGCTTGTCCATTTCAATCACTTTTGCTGTCAATCTTCGTTTCAGACCAAGATGAAACGCTTCCCATATGACCGTGTCGCCCTCTTCCAGCAACCCTTTCGTTATACCGCCGACCGCTTTTTCTTTTGTGCCAGATGTAGTCATCGTATGGACGTCAACACTCCGTGCCAGATCAAAGCATAATTGGCGAGATGCATTAATCCATTGTTTATGTATGATAACAGGCATTTAACTCTCCTTAAAGCGTTGTTTTTATCTTCATTTTAACATGAATTTACAACACATTAGATAATGAATCCAGACCAACCCATTAGATGGATTGATCTGAATTATGGTATTACATACTGCGGTGTTTGATTTGTTGGAGAATCAGCTCCTTAAACTGATCCACCGGGACAATTTCCGATTCTTGTTCTCCATACTTTCGGACATTTACAGCATTTGTTCCCCTTTCCTCATCCCCGAGTACAAGCATATATGGAATCTTTTGGATTTGTGCCTTCCTGATTTTGTATCCCAGCTTTTCTTCGCTTTGTTCGATGTTCACCCTGACCCCTGCTTGCTTCAGTACGGACTGAACCTTTAAGCAATAGTCCAGATGAGCTTTTGACACAGGAATGATTTGTACTTGAACAGGTGCCAGCCATACAGGAAAAGCCCCTGCAAAGTGTTCAATTAAGATACCGAAGAAACGGTCAATGGATCCATAGACAGCACGATGGATTACAACCGGACGAACCTTTTCATTGTTTTGATCGACATAAGTTAAATCAAACTTTTCTGGAAACATGAAATCAAGCTGGATTGTCGCACATTGATGGCTTCGATTCAAGGCATCTTTAATATGGAAGTCAATTTTCGGTCCATAAAAGGCACCGTCTCCTTCGTTCACCAGATAGTTCAAGCCAAGGTCGTCCAGCACATTTTTGAGAGCCCCTTCTGATACTTCCCATAGTTGATCATCTCCCAAAGATTCCTCCGGACGAGTCGAAAGCTCCACCGAATATTCAAAACCGAACGTACGGTAAACCTCGTCAATCAATGCGAAGACCTGTTTGATTTCTTCCTCGATTTGATCTTTGCGGACGAAAATGTGGGCGTCATCCTGACAAAAAGTACGGACACGGAGCAGCCCATTCAAGGCTCCACTGTATTCATGGCGGTGAACCTGACCGAATTCAGCAAGATGGACTGGCAGGTCACGATAAGAATAGAGATTGTTTTTAAAGATCATCATGTGGCCGGGACAGTTCATCGGTTTCAAGGCAAAGTTAGTATCATCTACTTCTGAAAAGTACATGTTCTCATGGTAATGATCCCAGTGTCCGGATTTCTCCCAAGAACGCTGATTCATCATGAAAGGTGTCCTTACTTCCTCATAACCGGCATTATTTTGCAGCTCACGTGAAAAGTTTTCCAACTCATTTCTGATGACCTGACCTTTGGGTAAATAAAACGGCATTCCTGGTGCTTCTTTCGAGAACATGAATAACTCTAATTGCTTTCCCAGCTTCCGGTGGTCACGCTTGGATGCTTCTTCTAAAAAAAATAGATATTCATCTAAATCCTTTTTCTTTTTGAATGCCACGCCGTATATCCGTTGGAGCATTTCGTTTTGGCTATTTCCCCGCCAATACGCGCCTGACACATGAGTCAATTTAAACGCTTTGACCAAACCAGTGGAAGGAAGATGGGGTCCCCGGCAAAGATCGATAAATTCTCCTTGCTGATAGAGTGTGATCTTATCCTCCTCTGGCAGCTGTTTCAACATTTCCAACTTGTATGGCTCGTCATTTCCCCGCAACACCTTTTCAGCTTCTTGATAAGAAACTTCCATTCGTTTGATTTTCAAATTTTCGTTAATGATTTTCTCCATTTCTTGCTCAATGACTGCCAAGTCATTTAAACCAAGACTATGTTCCAGTTTCATATCATAGTAAAAGCCATATTCTATGGCCGGCCCTATTCCGAGTTGGACATTCCCATAGATTCTTTTTACCGCTTGAGCCAGCACATGTGCTGAAGTATGTCTCAACACTTCCAATCCTTCTTCACTATCGAGAGTCAGTACGGAAAGCTGTGTGTCCTTGTTCAGCCTGAAGTCTAAGTCGACGACTTGATCACCTACTTTACCCGCGACTGCATTTTTCTTCAAGCTTGAACTGATCGAGCCCGCTACTCCTCCGACTGTGATTCCTTTGTGGTACTCCTTTACATTGCCATCTGGAAATTGTATAAAAATCTTATCCATCACCAACACTCCTTCATATATTAAATAAAAACGCACCCATCCCTATGAAGGGACGAGTGCGTATACCCGTGGTTCCACCCAATTTCCCACAGAGTTTTTATTAACCCGTGGCTTTGGTGCTGTAACGCCGCATCCACGGTATTGGATACTCTCCTTTCCCCAATACTGCTCCAAGGTGGTAAAATACTTTCCCGCGTTAGGAAGTTCCCAGCATCCCTTCCCTCTCTGTAAACCGTAAAAAGTATCTCATGTCCTTTTCATTGCATGTTATTTGATTGAAAACAAAAAACGCACCCATCCCTCTATAAGGGACGAGTGCGTATACCCGTGGTTCCACCCAATTTCCCACAGATTTTTTATAAACCTGTGGCTTTGGTGCTGTAACGCCGCATCCGCGGTATTGGATACTCTCCTTTCCCCAATACTGCTCCAAGGTGGTAAAATACTTTCCTGCGTTAGGAAGTTCCCAGCATACCTTCCCTCTCTGTAAACCGTAAAAAGTATCTCTTGTCCTTTTCATTGCATGTTATTTGATTGAAAACAAAAAACGCACCCATCCCTCTATAAGGGACGAGTGCGTATACCCGTGGTTCCACCCAATTTCCCACAGATTTTTTATAAACCTGTGGCTTTGGTGCTGTAACGCCGCATCCGCGGTATTGGATACTCTCCTTTCCCCAATACTGCTCCAAGGTGGTAAAATACTTTCCTGCGTTAGGAAGTTCCCAGCATACCTTCCCTCTCTGTAAACCGTAAAAAGTATCTCTTGTCCTTTTCATTGCATGTTATTTGATTGAAAACAAAAAACGCACCCATCCCTCTATAAGGGACGAGTGCGTATACCCGTGGTTCCACCCAATTTCCCACAGATTTTTTATAAACCTGTGGCTTTGGTGCTGTAACGCCGCATCCGCGGTATTGGATACTCTCCTTTCCCCAATACTGCTCCAAGGTGGTAAAATACTTTCCTGCGTTAGGAAGTTCCCAGCATACCTTCCCTCTCTGTAAACCGTAAAAAGTATCTCTTGTCCTTTTCATTGCATGTTATTTGATTGAAAACAAAAAACGCACCCATCCCTCTATAAGGGACGAGTGCGTATACCCGTGGTTCCACCCAATTTCCCACAGATTTTTTATAAACCTGTGGCTTTGGTGCTGTAACGCCGCATCCGCGGTATTGGATACTCTCCTTTCCCCAATACTGCTCCAAGGTGGTAAAATACTTTCCTGCGTTAGGAAGTTCCCAGCATACCTTCCCTCTCTGTAAACCGTAAAAAGTATCTCTTGTCCTTTTCATTGCATGTTATTTGATTGAAAACAAAAAACGCACCCATCCCTCTATAAGGGACGAGTGCGTATACCCGTGGTTCCACCCAATTTCCCACAGATTTTTTATAAACCTGTGGCTTTGGTGCTGTAACGCCGCATCCGCGGTATTGGATACTCTCCTTTCCCCAATACTGCTCCAAGGTGGTAAAATACTTTCCTGCGTTAGGAAGTTCCCAGCATACCTTCCCTCTCTGTAAACCGTAAAAAGTATCTCTTGTCCTTTTCATTGCATGTTATTTGATTGAAAACAAAAAACGCACCCATCCCTCTATAAGGGACGAGTGCGTATACCCGTGGTTCCACCCAATTTCCCACAGATTTTTTATAAACCTGTGGCTTTGGTGCTGTAACGCCGCATCCGCGGTATTGGATACTCTCCTTTCCCCAATACTGCTCCAAGGTGGTAAAATACTTTCCTGCGTTAGGAAGTTCCCAGCATACCTTCCCTCTCTGTAAACCGTAAAAAGTATCTCTTGTCCTTTTCATTGCATGTTATTTGATTGAAAACAAAAAACGCACCCATCCCTCTATAAGGGACGAGTGCGTATACCCGTGGTTCCACCCAATTTCCCACAGATTTTTTATAAACCTGTGGCTTTGGTGCTGTAACGCCGCATCCGCGGTATTGGATACTCTCCTTTCCCCAATACTGCTCCAAGGTGGTAAAATACTTTCCTGCGTTAGGAAGTTCCCAGCATACCTTCCCTCTCTGTAAACCGTAAAAAGTATCTCTTGTCCTTTTCATTGCATGTTATTTGATTGAAAACAAAAAACGCACCCATCCCTCTATAAGGGACGAGTGCGTATACCCGTGGTTCCACCCAATTTCCCACAGATTTTTTATAAACCTGTGGCTTTGGTGCTGTAACGCCGCATCCGCGGTATTGGATACTCTCCTTTCCCCAATACTGCTCCAAGGTGGTAAAATACTTTCCTGCGTTAGGAAGTTCCCAGCATACCTTCCCTCTCTGTAAACCGTAAAAAGTATCTCTTGTCCTTTTCATTGCATGTTATTTGATTGAAAACAAAAAACGCACCCATCCCTCTATAAGGGACGAGTGCGTATACCCGTGGTTCCACCCAATTTCCCACAGATTTTTTATAAACCTGTGGCTTTGGTGCTGTAACGCCGCATCCGCGGTATTGGATACTCTCCTTTCCCCAATACTGCTCCAAGGTGGTAAAATACTTTCCTGCGTTAGGAAGTTCCCAGCATACCTTCCCTCTCTGTAAACCGTAAAAAGTATCTCTTGTCCTTTTCATTGCATGTTATTTGATTGAAAACAAAAAACGCACCCATCCCTCTATAAGGGACGAGTGCGTATACCCGTGGTTCCACCCAATTTCCCACAGATTTTTTATAAACCTGTGGCTTTGGTGCTGTAACGCCGCATCCGCGGTATTGGATACTCTCCTTTCCCCAATACTGCTCCAAGGTGGTAAAATACTTTCCTGCGTTAGGAAGTTCCCAGCATCCCTTCCCTCTCTGTAAAACGTAAAAAGTATCTCTTGTCCTTTTCCGTGCTTTTATCATAAAGGAGTTTAATTTGATTTTTTACATATTACAATAAAAATTTATAAAAAGCAATATCCATTTTTGGATTTTTGTTAATATCGAATTATTACGGAACGTCCTCTCCAAATTTCCAGGCTTACATAGAAAAAAATATATTTTTTAAATAAATACAGACCTTGTTCTTATTTGAAACGTCTAACAGTTAGAAGAAAGGAGAGAGAAACCCGGTGGCCGGCACTACACATGAACATTTCACAAAAGACCAAGCAATAGAATTTATCATGGATCATTATGGAGAAATCCTGAAAAGGACTATCTACACTTACGTCAAAAATCACCATACTACAGATGATATTTTTCAAGAAGTATTACTCCTTATTTATCGAAAATGGGATAAGTTTAATGGAGAATCCCATGTAAAAACATGGGTGATGAGAATTGCCATTAATCGCAGCAAGGATTATTTGCGTTCTCCCCTCCACCGCATCAAACTGGCAAAGGATCAGTGGCTTGATCAGAAAGACCCGAAGCATTTGGAAGATACCGTTGTACATAGGGAAAGATTGGATGAAATAGCAAATGCCATTTTGAATTTACCTATTAAATACAGAGAAGTTATGATTCTCACATTCCAGCAAGGTATGACTCAGCAAGAAATATCAGATGTCACAGACACCCCGGTATCTACCATTAAAACTCGTATGCAGCGCGCCAGACAGTTGTTAAAAAAACAAGTTGATAAGGGGGAATGGTCACTTGGATAGTAACGAGTTGAAGAAGGCAATTAATAAACAAATAAGTGAAGAACCTTTATTTACAGAAGCGGACCGAAGAAAATTCCATCAAAATAAACCAAAACAAAAACCGCTTCCTGTTTTACCTAAAATCATGACAGTTTTGCTGGCTTTTCTAATGATTGGCGGGTCCGTTTATTTCTATCAATCCGGAAACCCCTTTCTCCACCCGGCCTCTGATGAAAAAGACGACGAGAAAGAAGAGGCGCCTAATGAGGAAAAAACGGAATCTAAAGATATAAATGCCAAAATTGCTGAAATCAAGAAGATTGTATTAGATTACCCTAAAGCGGATGAAGTGATATCATTGATTGAACAACATGGAGGACAGAAAATGAAGCATGAAAAGGAACAAAGTGATTCCAATTTGACCTCCTTTGTGTATTCAGATGAAACAATAGATTTTGATACAACAGAATATCATTCACCTCCGGCTTTCGAAAAGTTTAAAAAAGAAAACATCGACTTATTCGTAACATTGGAAATTGAAGAACCAATACTTAAGTCCGTAAAGTTGATTCATCTATCCGAAGACAAGGAACATTTGATTGAAGAGAGATTTGATTTTGACGCTTTTTCATTTGGTGAAAAATTCAAAAAAATTGATAACCCTCAAGAACCTGTAAAGATGGATGAACTGTTTCTCCGTTCTATCGCAATGTCTATAGGTAAGGAACCGGAAGAAGTGACAAATAGCGACCTGCTCGCATTAGAAGAACTTACCATCAATGCTTCCCATCTCGACGGAACTTATCAGGTGGATGAAAAGGAAGAATATTTCGAGGCCATGCAATCGCTGAGAGTATTGAAGCTAAACCAGGCAATCATACCGGGAGAGCTACTTAAACATCTGCCTATTTTAGAACAAGTGACCTTCATAGGTCCGACCGTGGATGATTTAAGCAGCGTTTCAGAAGGAATGCAGCATGTTCAGTATTTGAACATCCAGAACTCTTCATTCAACGGTACTGTAGAGGATATATTGCAGTTGGAGTCTTTAACCATTGTAAACTTAGATCCAACCGTTGTTCCTGATTATGAAGAGTTACAATTCGAGGGTATTGATGTCCGCTGGTAAAGTAAACAAACAGGAGTCCGCAGCAATCTTGCAGCGGACTCCTGTTTGTTTATTCCCTGATCATCTGAACAAAATGTGAAATGATTTTCGCCGTCATTCCCCAGATCACCCTGTTCTCATACAGGTAAAAATGTTCTTCCATTTTGAGCGGACGCCAATCGTAGTCTTCTCCCCCGGCGATCAAATCATGAGGAAAGTTCTCTTCAGGCTGTACTTCCAAGTTTACCTGGTAGACCTTTGGTTCCGTCTCCAAAAAGAAGTTCAGCGGAACCGTAAACGTCTCTCCAACCTCATCGGGATTCGGTTGTAAATCTTGAGACTCTTTCAGCATACCGACATACGGAAATACCATCATTCCGAATGCAGACACCATATAATCGATCGGAAGGACATCGATGATTTCACTCTCATCGATACCCAGCTCCTCACTCGTCTCTCTTATGGCTGCAGCTTTTGGACTTTTATCCTGCTTATCGATCTTCCCGCCGGGAAAACAAATATCCCCGGGCTGTCTCCTTAAATTCTGGGAGCGGACTTCCAACAGCAGATGAAGCTCACCGTCTTTTTCAATCATCGGGATAAGAACAGCAAATTTGGCAAATTGCTCATGTCCAAGGACTGACGGTGTACGATTCTCTATTTTTTTTAAAATGGTATTGGCATCCATCACTTTCACCTCAAACAATTGCTATAAAGTAATTGTAGCATGATTTTCAATAAAAATGATCTGATGTGCTGTTCATTACAGGATGATCATCCTGTCTGTTTATTCTCCACTTGCAGTTTCAACAGCAATAATCTTGAACTATCATCAATCATTTCCTGAACCGATTTTGAATCCTGTAAATCATAAGTTCTGATTGACTCAGAATTAGATTGAAAATAAAAGCCAAGTATGTATGTTTGGCCGATTTCTATGTCTAATTGGTCTTCACTTATGGCGTACCCCCAACTGCTTGCTGCATCCATTTTCAAAAAGCCGTCCATATCTCTCGGCTGCTGATGTGCACCCTGTGCGTACAAAAAGGACATGGATTCTTCTGATTGAGGGTTGATAAGACCAAACCCCATATGTCCCTGTTCTGTTTCATTAGGGCTTTCTCCATAATATAATTGATTTAAAGGATCGGGCATTTTCTCTCCATCCTTATATCCCTCCACCCAAATCCTGACCCAGCGTTTATCAGCTTGAGGCAAAGTGAAATCAAAATCCAGCAACAATCCCAGCCCTAAATCATCAAATGTACTCATATAGTCTGAATCCTCTATGGAGGAAATAGTAGCAGTATTATCCTTTTGATTCGAACAGCCAGCCGTCGTCAGAATACAGCATATTACTGTTAGCACAAATATTGGTCGCCTCAATCGTCTCCTCCTCATTTATACATAAAGAATGAAAGAAATAATGGCAAAAACAATGACGAAGACCGCCTTGCTGACCACGAATTCCATCTTTGTCAATCCAAGCTTCTTCTCTAAGAATCTCACATAAGAAATAACCATCAAAAAACCAAACAAAACCATCGCATATCCAAGACTATCGTTTATATATGAAGTGTATCTCATAGCAGCCAGTGCGACGAAAAGGAGGCCTGTATAGCCGACGGACATATAAAAATACAACGTCTTTTTTTCGTCAGTCATGTTTGTCCTCCTTCCAGTATCTACCATCAATCGTAACATATTCCCGTTTACCTGGGAGTAATAGATGCCTAACGCTTTTGAATCAACCCTATCCCATTACCAGTCGGATCGACCAAATATGCCAGATAAAAACCATCGAAATCCATTTTCTCCCTTACAACCATTGCTCCATTGTCCTTTGCCCTTGAAATAGCTTCCTCGATATCTTCCACTTCAATCTGGATCCTGGTTCCGTGCGGATAGTCGTAAGGACCTTTGGATATTCCCCCGTTAATACCTGTTCCTTCTGTCGATATTGCCCGGTAATCCCATTTTGGTTCCTCCACTTTCCATCCAAACACTTTTGAATAAAAGGCTACCGCTTTTTCCGGCTCCTGACTGCTAATTTCAAAACCTACAACTTTCCCCATATGCATCCCTCTTTCCATTTATTTACTCCTTTTATTAATACTACATCTCTTTCAGGTTACCTTCAAAATAAAGTGAATGTTTCGGCATTTATTAAATGAGTAAGTGGAAATCAAATTGGACAGGATAGGGGGTGAAAAGGAGGCAGGCAAATGACAGAGCAATCACGTGAATATAGAACAGGGCAAGGCGTGCCTAAGACAGGCAATTACTTATGCCAGTCCGGTGAGATGAGTACATTGAAAAAAGATGAAAGCTTCCCATCTTGCCCGGTTAGCGGCAAAGAAACATATTGGAAACACGAAGAACAGTAGAGCAATCAAAATTAATAGTAGATTAACCGGGGTGAAACTTGAGCGGAACCCAATTAAACAGGAGTAATTCTTCTAAAAAAATACAAGCCAACTTTCCCCCTCAAAGGAAAATTGGCTTGTTGTTTTAATCGGTTATTTCTTCGATTCTTTCCGGGTGTGTATAGACATTCAACCGGTTTCCTCTGATGAAGCCTACGGTGGTTATGCCCAAATCTTCAGCTAAATCCAAAGCAAGAGTCGTCGGTGCTGACTTGGATAGAATAATGCCGGCTCCAATTTTGGAAACTTTGAGAAGTACCTCGGATGATATCCGTCCGCTGAAGGCTATCACTTTGTCGGCCAGCGGAATCCGGTTATCCAGACAATATCCATATACCTTATCCAGCGCGTTGTGCCTGCCGA
Source organism: Sediminibacillus massiliensis (assembly GCF_900156915.1). Lineage (GTDB taxonomy): Bacteria > Bacillota > Bacilli > Bacillales > Amphibacillaceae > Sediminibacillus_A > Sediminibacillus_A massiliensis. The sequence continues at coordinate 1,460,532 of NZ_LT732535.1, forward strand.
TATCCGAGCGGGAAACAAGCAAGTTTTCCCTTGTGCAAAGCGCAGCATTATGAAGCCCTCCGGTTGAGTGGAAATCGGTCGAATCTTCCTGCATTGTTTTCATCAGGTCGATGCATTGGTCCACAGATATTTTGGTTTTCTTCATGATCGTTTTCGCTGTCTTGGCGTCATTTTGAAAATAGAACTGCCTGCTCTTTCCGCAGCACGATCCGATGAACCGTTTGGAATGGGAATCGGTATTCAAACTTTGTTTGTTCTTCAACTCCACATAGGCAAACCCGCGGTCTTCATCTATTGTGAACGAGTCTATTTCATCCAGAAACCGGATGATTCCTTCTGAGGCAAGAAAGCCTTTGATCAGTTCTTCCAGATAAGTCGGGGTGCACACCATGGTGGCAAACTCTTCCCCATTGACAAAGATGGTCAATGGGAATTCATTGGCTATGTCATCGTCGACTTCCAGTATAGACTTTCCATCGTATCTTATGATTCGCTTATTTTTCATCACGGAATTGTCTTTCATTTTGCAACGCCTCTTTTTGTGTTAACTGATTTCTGTCTCAAGATCGGCAACAGGCTTCTCGAGGTAATCTGTATCCTTGCGGGCGTTAAACCGTTCGGCTTTTTCTACCTTTACAGCCACACTATATTGCGGGATACCGGATGGTCCGTCGTAAATCCCTTTTGGAATCAGGAAATTGCCTTCAGGGAAATGAAGACCGATGTTGCCCTGTGCCATTTCGGCAAATCTGGCCTTTCCTTGGAAAACGCCGAATTGATTGTAAACTACTATTCCTTCACCTTCCAGGATATTGAGGTTATGCGCGTCCTGTTCGTTAATAATTACATCGTAGCGGCCAGCACCGTTAAATGGATCGGTTTCCTTGTAAACCATGGAATTGAATTGCTTGCCACGCCTGGTAGTTACATAGAAAGTCCCTTCCGGCTTATTCAATTGCGGAATATCGACGGGAATTAGGTTTCCTTTTCCATCAGGAGTCGGACAAACTCCGCCTTCACACAGCCAGGCGCCGCCCCATTGGAAAACATCCCCCTGCTTTTTCAGGTGTTGAATCCCGTCATAGTTTGGATTCGCCTTGGCAATTTCATCACGGATTTCCTGGCCTGTTTCAAATTTCACCAAATGGGCCGATTCCGGTTTTACTCGCTTGGCCAAATCCACGTAAATTTTCCATTCAGAACGCGCCTCTTCAATTTCATTTTTGTTGCCATCAATTTTCGGCGAAAAATAAACCATTCGTTCTGTGGAAGTAGACGTACCGCCTCCGTCTTGTTCATAACGCGTTTTAGCGGGTAGAACAATAACTGCTTCCTTCGCGTCCACGAGTGTTGAGGTGTTGAATATGATATCCTGATGCACCCTGATGTCAAGCTCTGACAGGGCTTTTTCGATAAATTCCGGATTCGGCATCGTCTCGAGGAAGTTGCCGCCGCTCATATAATATAATTTCAGCTTTCTTTCATTATCATCCGGCAAAGCAGCATTTTCAAGTGATACGCCGACAATGTCTCCTTGCCAGTCAGGAAGGTCGAATCCCCAAAGTTCTTCGATGCGTTCGACATTTTCTTCATCCCAGCCGCCGCCAGGCAGTACGAAAGGGTCGGCTCCCATCTCGCCGCTGCCTTGAACACTTGAGTGGCCACGGAATGGCATCAGTCCGTTATACTTTCTGCCCAGATGGCCGCGCAGCAATGCAAGATTGGCAACTTGAGAAATATTGTCTGTAGCGAATGAGTGCATAGTCAACCCCAACGCCCATGCATACACTGCATTTTTACTGTTGGCGAGGAGTTCAGACAATTCGATGATCCGTTGTTTGGAAATGCCGGACGACTCGACAATCTGTTCCCATGTTTTCTCGCCGACTTTCCTCTTTAATTCCTCATAGCCGTTGACATGCTCTTCGACAAATTCATGATTGATCGCAGATCCTTTCTCCCTGTCCTCCATCTCGAACCAATACTTCATAATTCCGTCCATGAAGGCGATGTCTCCGCCGATGTTCACTTGATAAAAATCGTCCGCCACTTTCGTTCCGAATAAGGCAGATTCCGCATTGGACGGAATCCAGTACTTGTCCATCGCAGGTTCCCTGTGTGGATTGATAACGATGATTTTCGTACCCTTTTTCTTGGCAGCAAGCATGTATTTAGTCGAGACAGGCGAACTGTTTGAAGCAACGCTGCCCCAGAACAGCAAGACATCGGAACCGATCCAATCCTGATAATTGGCACTGGAAGCCCCGATTCCAACAGACCGTTTCAATGCTGTCTTTGAAGGAGAGTGACAAATACGTGACGCATTGTCGATATGGTTTGTCCCGAGAAAACGCGCTGTTTTTGCCGCTACATAATATGATTCATTCGTAATTCCTCTGGATGTCAGATAGAATCCGTATTGTTTGGGATCAAGCTTTTTCATTTTTTCCGCAATCATGTCCATCGCTTCATCCCAGCTGATCCTGGAAAACTTCTTCTCACCCGGCTTGCGGATCAATGGATACGGAATCCGTCCCAATTGCCGCAGCTCTGCACTGCTGTACTTACGAAGTTCATCGATATCTGCATGGACAACCTCTTCCTTCATGGCAGGCACAGTATTCAACCGGAGCACGTTCAATCTGGTCGTACAAAGATGCGGCCCTTTCAATGTTTGATCTTGAAGCCCGCTCACACCCAGTGCACATCCGTCGCAAACACCTTTTGTTATGATGTTTTTAGCATAATTCAAATTATCCTTGTTTTCCCAAATCACTTTCATCGTATCGCGGATATGTTTCGGTTTTACCTTTCCCAAACCAAATGGAACTGGACTCACCCAATGTTCCGGCGCCGGAGTCTTCGGCATTTTTTGTGGACCTGAATGTTGTGTTTTTCCCATTTCTCTCACCCTTATCAGTCTATTAATATTAACTATGTAAATATGCTTCCTGCACAGGGACGGGCCTTCAGAGCAGGAAGGGATGTGACCGCTATTTCACATTTGTGAATTTCTGCTCTAAAAACACAAAAACCACCGAAAAGCCTGAAGTGCAAAATCACTCTCAAACCCACGGTGGTTAGTCTTTAACAGGAACGCTGCCAAGTGCCAACACGTTTTTGTATTTTTATCCATTATGATTCTTTACTGAATTTGTCTTCCAATTGCTGATCAAAGACGAAGATGGACATCCCTTTGTCTTTTTCGATATCAATATCGACGAACAACTCCAGGAAATTCGCACCAAGCAGTTCTTCCATTTCTACCGGATGGTTTTTCTGGTACATGTCTTTCACCATTTCTGTCCGTGCAGAACGAAGCATCTGTTTCCCTTCGTCATAACCGGCAATGAACTTCTCTACTGGCGACAAATTACCCTGCATCTCGCAAATCGCCCAGTTTTTGCAAAAGGTCGTTTGGATCTGACTAGGGCCTTTCCCCATGTGGCGCTTCCGGTATGCTCGTACAAGGTTGCTGAATTCTGCTTCATACTTGTTCATGTTAAACAACTCTTTTCACTAATAGCTGGCAATAAATACCCTAAAACAAAACCGGCTAATTTGCAACCACTTTTGATTTCGTATTTGCTGTTTTTCCTTCGAGCCGGCGGATATCCAAACGGATCAAGACAGATATCACCAGGGCGACCGCAAACAAAGCCGCAAAGAATGTCAGGCTGTTCGCATAGCTTCCTGTCGTATCTCTTATCCATGCAGCAAACAATGGACCAGCGAGCCCCGCAGCTGCCCATGCTGTCAAAATGTAGCCGTGGATTGCCCCCAATTGTTTCGTTCCGAATAAATCCCCGATATAAGCTGGAATCGAGGCGAAACCTCCTCCATAACAAGTATAAATAATAGCAAGCATTACTTGAAATAAAATGACCGATGAAATATTCGGCAAAAAGAAGAACAAGAATAGTTGCAAAACGAAAAAGGTTGTATAAGTGTTTGTTCGGCCAATGTAGTCGGAAACAGAAGCCCAGCCGATCCTTCCAAGGCCATTAAATATACCGAGTACTCCGACAAGTGCAGCTGCTTCTGTTGTACTGAGTCCGATACTGTCTTGTGCCAGCGGTTTTGCCGCAGACAAAATGGCTATACCACAAGTGACGTTAATGAACAACATCAGCCACATGTAATAAAAGCGTTTTGTTTTTACTGCCTGATTGGCAGTTAATTGTGCAAGATCCTTTTTGACAGCTTTTTCTCCTTTGTCCACTTTCTCTTGATAGCCGGCCGGCAACCAACCTTCCTCTGGTTTTTCCAAATACAAAGAAGACAAGAACATGACGACGAAATAGGCTATACCAAGAATGTAAAAAGTGTTGGCGACTCCGACCGACTTGATCAGCGCATCCATGATCGGACTACTGATAGTAGCTGCAAAACCAAATCCCATGATCGCTAGACCTGTAGCAAGACCGCGGCGGTCCGGAAACCATTTGACCAAAGTCGACACAGGAGCTATGTAACCAACACCGAGACCGATTCCACCTAGTGCTCCGTAAAATAAATACAATAATGGTAATGATCCAAAATTGACAGCTAGTCCTGCACCGGCAACACCGACTCCAAAGAATGTCGCCGCAACCAGACCGGAAGTTCTTGGTCCGTATTTTTCCACGAAATGCCCCATAAAAGCTGCCGACAATCCCAAAAACAATATGGCGATACTAAATGTCATCTGAACCTGGCTTGCAGACCATCCGAACTGCTCCATCAACGGGTTTGTAAAGTTGCTCCAGGCATAAACAGAACCGATCGAAATATGGATTCCGACTGCCGACAGAGCGATTAACCAACGATTTTTGTGTTTGTTCATTTTACCCTTCCTCCTTTGAAATAAAAAATACCGTTACATTCATTCACAGCAAAAAAGCTGTTAAAGACGCAACGGTAGTCCGATTTTCAGGGTCGCTGAAATGAAACCACTAATTCTTTAAAGCGCTTTCAATAAGAGCCGGCTTAATAAGACACAGGTACGCTGTCCCTCCATCAAACCATCCTTTTTGAAAAAGTTCACAAAATATTCACTTTTCTAAATAGTAATCGATTCCATTTAAACAGTCAAGCTAAAATATGTCGGAAATTATCAAAACAGGAACGGAAATAACCGTGACTAGACACCGGCCAGTTCCGCTCTGTCTTCTTCTTTCTCCCAAAAGCCGCTGAACCTTGCATATGCCAGCGGTTTGCCGAGACGAAGCAAGTTATCGGCAAAATCAATTATGGTACAAAACTCTGTTCCTCCGAACTTCGGCCCTCTCAATCCTCTTCCAACTATCTGTTCATACAACACGACGCTTGTTGTAGGTCGGCAAATTACGATATATTCTGTCTTCGGGGCATCAAAACCTGTTGTCAACACGCCATAGTTAAACAGAAACTCGATTTCGCCGCGCTTGAATGCGTCGATATATACTCTCCTTTGGCTTTTTGGAGTATGAGAAGAAATGGCCGCTGATGAACGGCCGGATGCATTCATTGCTCCTGATAGAAACTCGGCATGTTCAACCGTGCACGCATAAACGAGTGTTTGCGAATTATCTGGTATCTCTGTCAGGCGCTTGATAATCTGATAGTTGCGGTATTCATCGTTTGCTAGAACATGCAGCAGTTCTGCGTTGATTTTATCCTCATCGGCTTCCACCTTTTGTTCGTCCACTTCGAAAGAACGACCAGAATCATAAATGATGTGCTTCGGTTTAGCTAAATAGCCCTGTTCTCGAAAATATGACAGAGGGTTTTGATGGAAGGCCGGATATTCTTCGAACCTGGGCTGCACCAGATATGCCTGGAATTTATCGACGAGTTTGGTCGTTTCGCCATCGCTTCTTCCTGGAGTGGCGGTCAGCCCGCAAATCGGAAATAAGGCTGGACCGCAAATATCTTCCGCTTTTTCAAGCAGCAGGTTGTACATCGGCGCAACTGCATGATGTGCTTCATCAATAATCATCGCCCCGCAGTTTTGCAGGATTTCTTTTAATACCGGGTCATCATTTTTCACTCTGGCATACAATTGTTGAATACTTGCAACAACCGCGCCGCCGATCAGCTGTTCTTCCCCGACGTCTTTCCCACCGAAATAACGGTAAATCCTAAGTGATTCAGGATATTCTTTTTCCTGCCACATGTCAGACATACAAGAGATCGCCTGTTCACAAAGTTCTTCGTTTTGGGCAACCCAAATCAAGTACTTGCCTTGAGAAAATCCGGCATGCATCCACTCGATGTAGCTTTCCACCGCTACCCTTGTCTTCCCTCCACCTGTCGGCAATGTTACAACACATCTGGTGTGGTCTCCTTCCATGTTCAGCACATCCAGCATCTCGTTTTTCAACTGCTGTTGGAAGTCGGCAAGCGGAGGTACGGATTTACGTGCCTCGATATCGATTACGGGCTCGCCCCCTGACTGCTTGGGTAAGCTTACCCCCGAGAAAACAATCGGAAAGCCCAGCGTCCGGATGAAATCTCTTGGCCAAGTCCCACCTAACATCCACTTCTTTGTCACCAAAGGTGTCAACATATAAGTCGGAGAGGTAATGCTTTTCCGGGGAGAAGGGTTCCGTTCATACAAAGCGATCAAATCTGCTTGTGGGAGTTGTTTCAATAAATGTTTTTTTAGTTCTCTGATGCCTTCATCCGAGCCAGAAAAGAATTCTGCACCCTTTTCCCTGATTAAAATCGCCAGTAATTTTTTTGCATCCAGAGATTCTTTTCCTAACGACTGTAGTAACTGATTCAACCGTGTGAAGCTTGCCTTCCCGAACATTTTACGGATTGTTCTGGCAGGCACTTTATATTTATTCCATAGCAAATCCAGGCATTGCTGGATATCTCTTTCTGTAGGAAATGCATTCATGATGTGGTGGTCCTCCTGGTGCGTCACTTCTAAAAGGTTCTAGGTAAAAACATACCGTCCAATTATAATAATTTTTCCGGAAAATTGCACGCCTTATCCCTCTCTTCATAGTTTCCTGCCTGGTATAAAACGCAAGAAAAGGATCATTCATTTATGATTCCAATATTAACAAAGTATATAGAAAAAAATAAACATCATACTAAGCGTTGGTTTATCGAAAAAGTACATGTTCCTCTTTTGACAGTATACTCCGTGTAACTATGTTATTTAAAAGTGCGTACTTTTTTTTCTGCTTTTCCCGCTCTAAAATAAACTTTGTACTTTCAATCAGAAAAGGAGAGTTAACATGCAATTACAATTAGCATTAGATCTTGTAAACATAGAAGAAGCAAAAGAGGTAGTGAAAGAAGTTGAACAACACATTGATATAGTGGAAATCGGCACTCCTGTTGTCATCAATGAAGGGCTGCGTGCTGTCAAAGAAATCAAAGAAGCCTTCCCTTCTTTACAAGTTTTGGCAGACCTTAAAATCATGGATGCTGGAGCTTATGAAGTGATGAAAGCTTCGGAGGCCGGAGCGGATATCATCACTGTGCTTGGCGCTACCGATGACGCCACCATTAAAGGAGCAGTGGACGAAGCCCGTAAACAAGGCAATAAAATCCTCGTAGATATGATCAATGTACAAGATATTGAAAAACGTGCTAAAGAAGTCGATCAGCTTGGAGTGGACTTCATTTGTGTGCACACAGGATATGATTTGCAAGCTGAAGGGGAAAATTCCTTTGCCCAATTGCAAATCATTAAAAATGTCGTCAAAAATGCCAAGACAGCAGTCGCAGGCGGAATCAAACTGGACACATTGTCTGAAGTAGTAAATGCAGATCCTGATTTGGTAATCGTCGGTGGCGGTATCACCGGCGTGGAGGATAAATCAGGGGTGGCAGCCCAAATGAGAAACATGATTAACGGGTAAGTTTTCTATGCAGACTACAGAATATCTGAAAACCATCATCAATGAACTGGATATGGGAGCATCTATCCTTTCAGAACAGGAAGCAGAACAATTGGTGGAAGATATCCTTTCCGCTGAAAAGGTTTTTGTAGCAGGCGGCGGCCGTTCCGGATTTGCGGCAAAGTCATTTGCGATGCGAATGATCCATGTCGGGCTCGACGCTTATGTTGTCGGAGAAACGGTGACGCCAAACTATGAGGACAGCGATCTTTTGATTATTTGTTCTGGTTCAGGAGAGACGAAGGGATTGGTTTCAATCGCTGAAAAAGCGAAAAATATCGGTGGGAAGATTGTCAGTGTGACGACTTCTCCTGATTCAACGATTGCTGGTCTTGCGGATAGTGTTATTCAAATGCCAGGTTCGCCCAAAGATCAATCGAACAATACGTACCAAACCATTCAACCAATGGGCTCTTTGTTTGAACAGACTTTGTTGTTGTTCTTCGACGCCGTGATCCTTCGTTTCATGGAGCGAAAAGGCCTCGATTCCCATAAAATGTATGGACGACACGCCAATCTTGAATAAGATCCCCCGAAGTGGAGACTGAAAACAGTCTCCACTTTTTTGTAAACATCAATTCCTGACAATTGCTATTACACAAAAACCATAAACTGCGACATAACTGGCTTCACTAAACGTGACTTCCTCCATCCTTTTCGGATTGAGTGATGGTCCAGCGCTGCGGAAAAAAACTCGCTTTCCGGGGTCTTCGGAAGCTGCTCTTCCCCCAGGACTTTGAAAAGACATTCATGCATTTACACCGCACGCAGAAAATCGAACTTTATTTTCAAGGAGTGTCGCATTTTTCCTCCGCTTTAGATAGATATCTGATCAAGTGATAAGTGGTTCTAAGTTATGTCTAACATAGGGTATTCCTAACCAAAATACATAAAGCTTCTAACAGCGTAGGAAGAACACGCAGAATCCTTGAAAATACAAATCGATTTTCTTCGTGCGATGTCTTGCTGTCGAAGCTTTCCTTATCCTGTGGGAACAGCGTAAGGTCTTCGATGGGGCGAGGAATCGCAGTCCCACGAGTCCGATACCCCGCGTGATGGGTCTGCGTCTTCCAGTTAAGCTTCAGAGCAAATTCCTCGACCCATGGTTTTCGGTGGGACGAGGAATCGCAGTCCCAAAGGGAGCAAGGAAGCTTATTCAAGTAGTCACCTGGCTGAGGCCGTGCCCATGGAAAGCGAAGTGTTCTGTCGCAGCGGGTATATCAACTTCACTATCATCAGAACAAGAGGAAGCTTCCCTTGAATGAATTTTCACTATGTCGCAGTTTGCCTCAACTGTAATATTCTTACACTCTATTTCGGTGGGACATATGCACTGACCAAGTAGCTGTAAGATTTTTGTATAAACAAATTTCTTGTGTTTCTTTTTCAGCTTAATATAATATTTAACATAATCAGAAACATTGCTTTTGATTTGGTGAAGATGCGCAATTTATTGTGGAGGGCTTTATGATGGGAAGAATAGATGCAAAAACATTCAACTGCGAAAAAGAATTAACCCTGCATATCATCGGCGGTAAATGGAAAATGCTGATTATGTGGCATCTTGGCAAGTCGGGAACAAAACGGTTCGGCGAACTAAAATCCCTGATCCCCGACATAACGCAAAGAATGCTGACAAACCAATTACGGGAACTGGAGGAAGATAAAATTATCCACCGTGAAGTTTATCCCGTTGTACCTCCAAAGGTCGAATATTCCCTGACAGAACACGGCGAGAGCCTCATGCCGATTCTTGACGCCATGTATGACTGGGGCCGAAACTATATGAATACCGTAACCAAGGACCATATTGAAATAAAAGAATCCTATATATAGCCAGGAAAAGACTCCATTTACCGGGTCTTTTCTTTTTTATTATGTATTATAATCTGGTAAAGTCCTTTTCTTCATCAATCTTCTCTTTCACTTCTTTCCTCCATGATTCCAGACGGTTAATTTTTCTAACAGTCAACAAAGACAATAGAGTTAGCATGATATATTTAACCTGATCAGCCTGGCTGTTCTGCTCAATGATTCTATTGTGCATATAAATCCCTCCTCTGTTACTTGTATCATACTGGTATTCCAAGTATTTTAAAAGACCGTATCATTAAATGAATAGATATAAAGAAAAACTACAGGAGAAAATAAGTCCTCCCATAGTTCTTCTATTTTTTGTTCAATTCCTTGCTGATCCTCTTGAATCTCTTTATGTCAGCCTTCCGGATTGGCAACGGTTCTTCTGCCAATAGTTTGATAATCGCGACCATCAGCAACAATAAGATAATGGTGAATGGCAAAGCAGCAATTAAGGAAGCAGTCTGCAGCGCCTGCAAACCACCGGCAAACAGCAGAACACCGGCAATTGCCGACATGAGGATACCCCATACAAACTTGGCATACTTTGGTGGATGAATACTGCCATAAGAAGTCATGCTGCCCAAGATATAGGTCGCAGAATCGGCAGAAGTGACAAGAAATGTAAAAATGAGCAGAATGGATAAAATCGACATGAACATTGTCAGAGGAAGGTTATCAAACAATGCAAATAATGCTGTCGTAACATCTCCATTTACTGCTTCGGCAATGGCAGTTCCCTGATTCAAGTCATACCATAACGCCGTTCCTCCGAAACCAGCAATCCATAAACATGCAATGAGCGGAGGGATAACCATTACGCCAAGTATGTACTGGCGTATCGTCCTGCCTCTTGATACCCTGGCCACAAAAGCCCCCACATATGGCGACCAGGCAATGGCCCAAGCCCAGTAGAATATCGTCCAGTCGCGTACCCAAGTCCCTTCTTTATATGGCTGCATACGGAAACTGTATTGAACGAAATTAGCGAAATAATCTCCAATTCCTAAAGTAAATGTCTCCAAAATGAACACTGTCGGACCGAACAAAAAGACAAATACCAGCAGTCCCAATGCCAGACCGAGATTCAAGTTGCTCAAATAGCGGATACCTTTGTCAAGGCCTGTTGCGGAAGACAACATATAGGCAACCAATAGAATAACGATAATAACAATTTGAACAAAACCTGAATTCCCGATTCCCAGAACAGAATTTAATCCCCCATTCATTTGGAGGACGCCAAGCCCTAAGGAAGTCGCAATTCCCATGACTGTGGCAATCACGGCAAGGGAGTCAATGATTCCCTTTACAACAGGCTTTTTGCCTACCACAGGCTCGAGAGCTGTGGAAATAAGCCCGTTCTTTTCCTTTCTAAACTGGAGAAAGCCGACAACGAGCCCGACGATGGCAAATACTGACCACTGACTGACACCCCAGTGAAAAAAAGCATAACCCATGGCTACTCTGGCGGCTTCTTCTGTTTGTCCTTCCATACCTTGAAAAGGTGTTGAGAAAAAATGGCTCATCGGTTCTGCGACTCCCCAGAATACAAGTCCTACTCCAAATCCGGCCGAGAAGAGCATTCCCACCCAGGTGAAAAAAGGAAACTCAGGCCGTTCTTGTTCGCCTCCCAGCCGGATTGCTCCATATTTGCTGACAGCAAGACCAACCAGGAAAATGATCAAAATAAACACCCCGAACAAATACAACCAGCCAAAGTTGATGGCAGTAAAATCGAACAATCTACTGGCGATTTCTCCAAACTGTTCTGGCATGGCCGCCCCTGTTATCACTAATAAAGAAATGATCACTGCCGACACGGTAAATACAGGGTTTTTCCATATGTTCTTCATTGTCTGCCCTCCTTTATTTCACAATCGCTTTTCTATTCTTTCCTAACAACACATCCTTATGAGCCGTTTGACTTCAATCCCATAAAAAAACACCTTTTTTGTAAAGGTGTCTAATTGGACGATAAACTTTTTGATCGTTACATCAGTAATCAGTAATGATTGTCTTCTCTGCTCACGGTTTTGGTATTTTGTTCTCCTCGGTCAGACTCCAGAACATTAACCTTTATCCCCAGTAAGTCAGCTTTTTTGCCCATTTTGGTACATATATTCGTTTAATGCCAAATATTCTTCGAATGAGCCGATGTCAAAACGTTTGCCTTCGATTACTTTTCCAAAGCATGGTTGATCCTTAATCAACATCCGGATGGCGTCTGTCAGTTGTATTTCTCCGCCGGCACCCGGCTTAACTTGCTCTAGATAAGAAAAGATGTCCGGGTTCAAGAGATACCGGCCGATCACCGCCATTCGGGAAGGTGGGTCTTTCAACGGTTTTTCTACAATATCCATGATTTTATAAAGACTCTCTTCTTTTTGTTCCGCTTTGACAACCCCGTATTTGTGTAGTCGTTCCAGCGGAATCTCCTTCAATGCCAATACATTGCCTTTGTGTTTGTTCCTAATCTCTACTAGTTGGGAAAGCCCCGAGGTTTTCCCGTTGACGATTATATCATCCGGAAGCAGTATGGCAAACGGATCATTTCCCGCGAACGACTTCCCTAACAGCACTGCATCACCGAGCCCTCTCGCATATGGCTGTCGAACATAGTGAATGTTTACAGCGGGCGGTTCCTGTTCATCCAATAAATGTGATTTATTGACTTTTTTCAAATGACTTTCCAGCTCCACAGATCTGTCAAAATAGTCGATAATCACATTTTTCCGCCTTGAAACGATGATTAATATTTCTTCTATTCCGGCCTCGACCGCCTCTTCCACTACAATTTGTATGGCGGGTTTATTCCAGACAGGAAACATTTCCTTGGGGACTGCTTTCGTTATCGGCAGACTTCTTGTTCCATAGCCAGCTGCCGGGATAATCGCCTTCTTGACCACAGAAATCACCCCGCTTTCTCCTTTTATTATTAAGATATTGTAAATTTTTTGTTATGTAACGGCCCTCGGGAAAAATGGTTTGTTTTCTCAATTTGGATGTTTTTGTGCGGCTATAGGAGACAAATGCACACAACGATTAATAAATTATTAGAAGATACTCTAAGACAGAAAGGGTTCTTACTATGAATATTTCCATCATTGGCATTGGCTACGTCGGATTGACGACGGCAGCTTTTTTATCTTCGCTGGGACATAAGGTATTCTGTGTCGACAAGGACAGCAAGAAAATCACTCAATTACTAAAAGGAAAGATGCCTGTTTACGAACCGGGATTGGAAGAACTCATCCATAAAAACAGAAGGCAGTTGATTTTCACGACAAATCTCGATAGAGCGGCAAAGGAAAGCTCTGCCGTCTTTATTACAGTCGGAACGCCGTCTAAAGAGGATGGAAGCACAGACCTCTCTTATATTTATTCCGTCGTAGACGAATTGGCAGGTTTGATTAACAAGGAAACGTTAATTATTGTGAAGAGCACAGTCCCTCCGGGAACAACCCATGAAGTGAAAAATCGTTTTGCCGAGAACGGAATATCTCCAGAGAAAATCCGAGTGGCAGCAAATCCGGAATTCCTGCGTGAAGGGTCTGCTGTAAATGACATGTTCCATCCAGACCGCACTATCATCGGATTGGAACCAGATGACTCCCGTTCCTTGGCTGAAATGAAAGATGTTTATAAGGAGTACGAGGACACTTTTCTCGTAACAAGTATTCCTGGAGCAGAATTAATCAAGTATGCTTCAAACGCTTTTCTCGCGGCCAAGATTTCGTTTATCAACGAAATAGCCAGGATTTGCGATCATTATGACGTGGATATTATGGATGTAGCGACAGGAATGGGAAAAGACGAGCGGATCGGCGGACGATTTTTACATGCCGGGCTGGGTTATGGCGGTTCTTGTTTTCCGAAAGATGTCAGCTCGCTCTGCCATCTTGCAATCAAACACAACGGCAGTTCACCGATTTTGGAAGCTGTTCAACAAATAAACCAGTCACAAGTCGATTACTTTATCGATAAAATTCAGGCACGATTTCCGAAAGCAGCCAATACCTCCTTGACCGTTTGGGGAATCGCCTTCAAACCTAACACGGATGACATCCGGTTTTCACAGGCTGTTAGTCTTATTCAGAAACTGGCAGAAAAAGGGTACAAAGTTAAATGTTACGACCCGGTAGCCAAGCTTCCTGACATCCCCGAAAATGTAAGCGTTTTGGATAATAAGGAGACAGCTGTTAGAAATTCCGATGGATTGATCATTGCTACAGACTGGGATGAATTCAAAAACCTGGATTTAGGAAGGATTTCCAGAATAATGAAGGGAAATGTAGTCTTCGATGCCCGAAATTGCGTAGATCCCGCCAAAGTCTTACAAACAGGGATGGATTATATCGGCATCGGACGAAGATTAGAAAGAAAGGACTGACCAAAGTAATCCATCGTTGCATGAACATTGGAGCTTTAGGTCATTTCAGACACAGAAAGACCGGTCCATTGATAGGGCCGGTCTTTCTGTGTCTATATTTTCAACCGGAAAGCTTTCACGACTATCCCGTCATCTGCCGGTTCGAAATCATATTCGGGCACTCTTTCAAAACCTAGCCTTTCATACAAGCTGATGGCTTCTGTCATGAAGGAACCGGTATGGAGTCCGATCGAATGGAAGCCTTTCTGCTTAGCCCTCCTGATACATTCCTTGATCAATGCTGTGGCGACACCTTTCCCCCTTGCTTGGGGAGAAACAGCGAGTACTCGTATTTCCGGATAGGCGATTTCCTCGACATAGCCATCATATGCATTGGCATTAGCAGGAAACAAAGCGACACTTCCGGCAATATCATTATCCAATTCGGCTACGATAAGTTCGACCCCGGCACCTTTGTCTGCGTCTGAAGTAATCGCCTGCTTCAAAGCCTGCCAGTGTTCTTTGTTGACCTTCAGCGTATGATCCTCATATGCTTTCACTCTTTGTTCCCGTATAACGGCCAGTTCTGCGGGCCTGGCATCACGTATTTTCATTTCTATTCGCTCTCCCTACTCTTTCACTAAAAATTTCCCTTCCCTGCTGCTTAGATGCTCCCGTTCATGCGGTAAATCCCAACCTGATAAATCCGGCCCTTTCGGAAGGATTTTCGCTTCGGATTTATCAGGATTAATGGTAATCGACAGGTGATAATGACGCTTGATTGCATCAAAGTCTGTCGTGTCGCCAAAACCTGGTGTCTGAAATAAATCGCGTGCATAAGCCCACAAATTCGGAAACTCGCGGATTAAGTTGCGGTTGGTCAGAAACGAGGTATAATAGGCTGCATCGAAACGTACCAGCGTGGTAAATAAGCGGACATCGACATCGGTTATGAAATCTCCAAGCAAAAACCTTTGCCCCGACAACCGGTACTCCAGTTCATCCAATTTGGCAAACAGTTTATCATAAGCCAGTTCATATGCTTCTTGAGAGGCAGCAAATCCACACTTATATACCCCGTTATTGATATCATGAAAAATTTCATCACTTAACGAATTGATTTGCTCTCTCAAATAAGCTGGATATAAATTAGGAGCTTTGTCTTTATGAAATGATGCCCACGCTGTCTCCAGATAATGCGTCAAGCGGAAATAATCATTGTTGACCGCTTCTTGCGTGTGTAAATCGACCATTACAGGGACAGTCGGCCGTCCTGTGTAGTCCGGATCGGTCTTCCTGTAAATCTCGCTCAGGTAGCGGATGCCGAGGACAGGGTCGGCTCCATCATCATCCAAAGAAAATTCCCAGTCGACCCGGTCTATTCTGGGCCGGAGCGGACTGACTGTACCTAGACTGATCACACCATCCAACCCGAGGACGCTTCTGACAATTACCGCTCTGTGTGCCCATGGACATGCTGCCGACCATAACAAACGATAGCGTCCCCCTTCAACCGGCAGCTCGCCTTCCGCTTCACCAAATGGAGTGGTAAATCGATTTGTCTGTCGTTTAAAGGAACCGTCATTGTCAACCTCCGCTGGTTTTCCCTCTATCGAACGCTTACCGGCTTCCGTTTCCTGCTCAAATGGACAGCTTGCAGATTGTTCCTTTTCCATCCCAAGCTCACACCCTTTCTTTTTTATGTAAGAATATGTGTAAACACTCTTCAATATTAGTTCTTATTCTACTATACCAAACTACCGGGTGAAAAATATTACTCAGTCCATCTTAATGGACAGGCAGGGCCATTCTGCCGTACACTTACTATATTTATAGATTAGAATACTAGAAAGTGTTGACAGGAAAGGTGTTTTAGAGCATGCAGCAAAATCCAACAGGAAAAGAAAGAATGGGGCTGGCTTTATTTCTCGGTACATTGGTCATGATGGGACCCCTGAATATCGATATGTATTTACCAAGCTTTCCCGACATTGCGAAAGATCTTGGGACCAATGCTTCACTTGTACAGCTCAGTTTAACAACATGTCTGATCGGACTGGCTTTAGGTCAGGTTATCGTCGGTCCGTTGAGTGATGCCCACGGAAGACGCAAGCCACTAATGATTGGCATATTATTATTTGCCGTATCCTCCTTGATTTGTGCGTTCGCCCCTAATATCACGGTCTTGATTTTGGGCAGGTTTCTGCAAGGACTTACAGCTTCTGCCGGTGTCGTCTTGTCGCGGGCGATTGTCCGGGATGTATTCACTGGACGTGAACTCACCAAGTTTTTCGCATTATTGATGATGATCATGGCGGCGGCGCCGATGATTGCTCCGATGGCGGGTGGTGCGATTCTCCTTCTTCCATTCGCAAGCTGGCATACGATTTTCTTTTTCTTAAGCTTTGTCGGACTTTTGATCGTATTGAATGCGGCTCTCCGTATGAAGGAAACATTACCACCTGAAAAGCGGATCCCAAGCACGATTGGTGATTCAGTCCGGACAATGGGAAGCTTGTTGAAGGACAGGTCGTTTGTCGGTTATGCATTAATCGTCGGGTTTATCCATGGCGGAAGTTTTGCATATGTTTCCGGAACGCCATTTGTTTATCAGGAAATATATGGAGTATCTCCGCAGGTTTTCAGCATTTTGTTTGGAATAAATGGGCTGGCGATCATGACAGGTAGCTCGATTATCGGAAGACTCGGCGAAAAATACCATGAAAGAAATCTATTACGGGCAGCAGTCATTATTTCTGTCAGTGCCACCACATTACTGTTGATCATGACTCTTATTAAAGGCCCGCTCGCATCGCTGGTCATCCTGATTTTCATTTATATGACCACGATTGGAATGATAGTAACCAGCAGTTTTACATTGGCGATGGAGCATCAGGGACACCGGGCCGGAAGTGCTAGTGCAGTACTAGGACTCCTGCCGCTCTTGCTTGGTTCCATTGTATCTCCACTGATCGGCATCGATGAAACGACTGCTGTGCCGATGGGTGCCGCATTATGCATAACTTCCTTTATCGGTTTCACGGCATTTTTCACTTTAACAAAAGAAAAACAACCACATACACAAGTAAAGACCGATCCATCGAGTTGATGGTTCGGTCTTTTTATAGAATATATTGACCAAAGAGTCATCCTGTAAAACAAGACTCAGAAATACCATCTAGTCAATCCGCTTGTTCAAAAAGGGATTCAATTGTTTGTAAATGATCTGTGCTGCTGACTATTTCATAATTGTTTAGACATTTTTCATCAAGGTCAAAGAGCACTTTTTTCGTAAGTATATGGTTCTCCTCTATCTCATTAGCAGCCAATATTTCTACTGAAAATTCTTTGTAATAGGGTTCCATATCAGGTCTCTTCTTAAGCTCTATTTTCTCAAAGTCACCCATCAACTTTGTGATCGTACCTTCTTCTTCCACTGTGATGGATTCTTCCCTCTCTGGTAGTTCACCTGAAAGATCATAAGCAGTGAGAACTATTTTTTCTACAGAATCAATTCCAGGAATGTCGTTAGAATAAACCTTCTGAAAGGTAGTGTACTGCAACTGTTTGAAAACTAATACAGCTCCGACAAAGATGACAATCATAACGAAAGCCAGTATCTTTTTCTTCTCAATAAATAAGTTCAAAAAAAATGCCAGTAAAAGGATTAAAACGCCGAACAAGAATAAGCCAATGAAATCAATGATGATTATCCCTCCCGGACGAGATAAGTGCTGACAAACCCAGATTAATTTCCAAATACTTCTAATGTTATTTTACCATATTTCTTCTTGTATGCTAGAAACGATTTAACATCTTCTACAGCTTGCTTACCTTGACATTTAATACTGTAACATTTAAGATTACATTTAGTATCGATCAGGTACACTATTATAGATTCCTGTTAACAGTTCACCAGGAGGCCATGACAATGAATAGTAATTTCACCTTAGCCGTGCACAGCTTAACACTATTATCCTTAATGCCTGACCGGATGTCTTCAAGTGACGCTATCGCCGAAAGTGCTTGCGTGCACCCTGTCCGGATTAGAAAAGTATTAAGTTTACTACGTAAAAACGGTATCATAACATCCAAAGAAGGAACTGGCGGCGGGTTCATATTTGCCATAGATCCAGGAGAAGTAAACCTTTGGGAGATATATAAAATTACAGCGGAAGGCTCCTTACAGCCAAAATGTCCGGATGTAAACGAGCAATGCCTTGTCGGGGCCAATATGAAAAACGTCTTGCTTTCCATTTTTTCGGATGCCGAAACCCATTTGGGAGAATTTCTTTCCAAATACAGCATCGAGGATGTAGTCGCAAATGTAAAACAAACGTGAACCGAGTCTATTTCATTGACGAAAGCTTTTTGAGAATGTAGTATGACTAATTACAGATGAAACCTTCTCATCAAAAGGTTTTTCATTTTAGTTAAATTGTAACAAAAAAAGTTACAGATAAAGGAGGGCGTTCCTTGTGACAATCCTTACATTAGAACAGAACACTACAAGCCTGAGCAAGTACGGACAAGACGGGCAAAAAAGGAAAGGTGAAATCCTTTATGCCTCAAACAGACCGGAAAATGCAGTATTTTATTTAAAAGAGGGTCTCGTAAGGTTAGTCAATTCAGATAACTGTATGGTCAAGATCATCAGCCCTGGTGAATTTTTCGGGGACCGATCTATCTATTATTCTGAAAAAATATATGCGGAAGCTCTCTCTACCATTAAATTTACACGTATAGACGAAAACAATTTTGATTTATTGAGAAAAAATAATGCCAAATTAACGACAGAGATTATGACCAGTCTATCCAGGCATTCGATGTATTTACAAAGGAAGCAAAGCCTTTTGACACTGGCGAAAGAATCCTATTTGCAAATAAAAAAAGGCAACTCTCTTAAGTTGCTGTTTAACGGTAAGCGTAATAAAGATTCTGCGTGTATGTGCTGCAGCTAGCATGATCAATTATTCTACAAAGGTGGTGCAAGTATGGAAACAAATTATAATCCCATTCTACAAGTTGGAGACTGGGTCAAAACGAAAACAAAGAACGGGGAATTGGTTCATGGATATTTGGAGAATTTCCAGGCCTTTAATTCGAAGGTAGAATTGAAAGTAGTAGTCAGCGACAATGAAAAACTAATCGGGAATTCAATTAAAACAGAGCCGAAAAACGTCAAAAAAATAAGCACTCACTTTGAACACACGGAGAAACAGTTGGAAGACTTGATCGATTTGGCACTATTGACGAAAGATCGTGAATGGTTCAACGACTTATCAGCAGAGATAAACAGGCGCAAACAGAAAACTGCCCCCAAATCCGACGTTGGTTCCAACGGATTTGAAAAACCGAATGTTAGAAGGTAAAGTTTAGGCCCTTTACCTCCTGTGATATAAATGAAGCTCCCTTCTGAGAATGGGAGCTTCTTTGTTTTGTTTGTAGAAACAATGTCTGAAATAGATGCCGATGCTTACACTATTACTATTCCGTCTTTTTCGGTTCTGGATAATCGTATCCCTTTGTATCGACTGTCACTTGCTTTATTTGTTGGCCGTTCAATGGTTTGTCATTATTATCACGTTCGGCACTTACTATCTCATCCACCGTTTCCATTCCTTCGGTGACTCGGCCAAACGCAGCATATTGTTCGTCCAAATGCGGAGCATCTTCGACTACAATGAAAAACTGGGACCCAGCTGAATCCGGTTGTTGGGATCTTGCCATGGAGACAACACCCCGCTCATGCTTGACGTTATTTTCAAATCCGTTCGCGGAAAACTCACCTGGAATCTGGTAACCGGGACCGCCCATCCCAGTCCCCTCCGGATCGCCACCCTGAATCATGAATCCAGGGATTACTCGGTGAAAGATTAACCCATCATAAAAACCGTCTTCTACCAGAGAGATGAAGTTGGCGACTGTGTTGGGAGCAGCTTCCGGAAGCAGTTCGATCATGATTTCTTCCCCGTCTTCCATGGTTATTGTCACCTCAGGGTTCTCTTCTGCTTCTGGGTAATCGACCTGTTGATTTGACTGATTGTCAGAATCCTCGGCCGGCTGCTCTTCTGTTTCGGTTGAACCGCAAGCCGCTGCCAGTAATAGGATAAATAGACCTGCAGCTACCAACTGTATTTTGCTTACTAATTTCATATGGACCCTCCTTCGAATTTTTAAAACTGTACACTCTTTCCGGTCCCTGTTATTGGTAGATAAAATACCACATGAATTGTATATAAGCCTGGACGATAAAGTAAAAGGTTACCGCGTAACCGATATTAAACTGGAAACCGTTCTTCAGAATGCTCAATTTATTCGTGGCACTCAAGACAATGACCGGCAGAATGACCGGAGATAACAGCACGGAAATCACACTACCTGAAGTCATCGACAACACGACAAGTTCCGGCGGGTACGGCAAGTTGACATGTTGAAGAATCCCGGCAACCAATACGATCACGGTCAACGGTCCAAGACCCAGGAACCCTAATACGATGGCCGTAAACGGCAATATTGCCAGGAAATTCAAAAACGGGACAGACTGCTCCATATAGAAGAGCCCGTCCACCATGTAGTTTCCTATCCCTGACTGATTGACGGAAAAAATCAATACACCTGCAGACAGCATTAAGCTGAACTGCTGGGACTTGAACCGCATCTCCTTAACCACATAATTTTTCGAGAGGGACAGGAACTGTCTGGATTTTTTTTTGATTAAAAAATATCCATATGTCCACAGCAGGATCGTTGGTGGAATAACAAGCAGCAGTCCCCATCCAAACATAATATGTACGATGAAAATTGTACTGAACAAGGACAGGAACAATACCGCAAATTCCAGAACAAGCCGCTTCCCCTCCCGAGGATTCACGGTATTATCCACCAGTCTGTCCATCTCTTCCTTTATCCCCGCACTGAAATCGACCCCATATTTACTCTCTTGCCTTGATGCAAACAACACCGCTAGCAGGATTCCAGCCACGGATACCAAAAAGCCTTGTACAATCGTCCAACCCAATGGCGCACCTAAATGATCGACAGCAAAAGCGAAACTCGGAATGCTGATCACCCAAAGCGTCGTCAATGCAAACGACCGCAGCAACGCTGTCCCTTTGAAATACTCCCATGCTTCACTTGTTTTTCCCTTCAGGAAGTCATTGATGAATTGATACATCATCGGAATCGATCCGAATAACAGGAAGTAGGCAATGATTTGGTTGACCATCATAAGCCCGAAGTAAAATCTTTTACTTGTGTTCAAAAGGCCGCGTGCAGCATTCATAATGCCGTCAATATAAGGCTCTTCTTTTAAAATCCAACCGATGACAGGAACAATCAATAATAAAGCGATCAGTTCCCTCATTTGAATGATTCCTTCCAGCAAAAAAGCTGTAACAGACCCTCCAGAAATAACCAGTATCATGCCTGCAGAGCATAATAAAAATAGCGGCACAAGGAACGCCCGGAAAGGTAAGTAGACTGCCGCAAATAACAAGGCGGTAATTCCGGCAATAGACAGAATCAGTTTGCCAGTGTCTGTCGGGAATAAATTAGTGAAATAGTGCATGAAAACATAGATACATAAAGACACCGTAAACACGGTTGCAGAAATTTGTTTCATGAGAAGTCTCCTTCATACTAGCTGTACGGATACCTCCTATTTTACATGATAATATATCAGGCACAGAAAATACCGCTCAATAAATGCAATGACTTTTTTAGGATGGAGAATGCGGGGATCGCTTTCAGCTTACTTCCTAAAAAAGTCCCCAGTTTCCAAGAAGCGCACCTCTTCCCGTGACAACTCCAGCCCGCCGGCCTGCATGCTGCTTTCCAGCTGATCGATCGTCCTTGAACCGATGACCGGGAACGTCTGGATGGATTGAGCGATCATCCAGGCTAGCGACAAAGTAGTCAAGGAAACCGAATGCTCCTCCGTTAATTGTTTCAGCCTCTTGTATTTCGTTTGATTATCATCGTGATCATACACTGCTTTAACTGCCTCGTTCATCTTCTTCCCTTGTCGGTCCAGTTTTTCAAAATAGCCTTTTGCTTGTGAGGAGTATGGAATTGCAGCCAAACCGGTTTCCTGATGCAGCTTGAATGTTTCCTCGTCCATCGGAACAAGAAGCCTGTCCTCTATCGCTTCAGGATCAGGGGCAGCAAAGCTCCACATCATCTGATTGCCTGTAAAGCCTTGCAACCCTTCCTTTTCCGCAAAGTCAACCGCTTCTTTGATTCGCGACACCCGCCAGTTGGAACATCCGAAATAACGAATTTTACCCTGTTTGACAAACTCGTTTAAATATTGAATGATTTCCGGAACCGGAATTCGTTCGTCATCACGATGCAGCCAATACAAATCAATATGGGAAGTATTCAAAGAAGAAAGGCTTTCATTTAAGTCTTTTTCTACTTCCGCTTTGGATAATCGAGGTGTATTCATGGCATTCAAATCGGGATGGCCGCCTTTTGTGGCCAGAATGATTTCTTGTCTGTTCTTCCTTGCGGCCATCCATTTACCGATTATCTGTTCACTCGTATTATGACCGCCCGGCAGCCATTTTCCATACACATTCGCTGTATCGACAAAATTGCCGCCAAGTGATACATATTTATCCAGCAGTCGGAAACACCCTTCGATATCATCCAGTGAAGTAATCGAACCACCGCCCATACTAAGTACAGAGGCATACAAATCAGTTTCAGCGATATTTTCATACCTCATATAACGAGCACTCTCCTTTTTTGGTTATAAAAGTTCTTTACCCTTTTTTCAGCAAATATGCAGCCGATGATCGCATTTAAGATATAAACCGGCTTGTCCCTTCTAACTTGCCATACTTCTATAACTTCCATTATAAAGGAAATACTAAGGACAGACTTTTTAAATTTTCCAATCAGGGTAAAGAAAAGTAATAACAATGATCAACAGGAAAGGAAGGGAACTTATGAAGGCAATCGTTTTTGACTTCGATGGTACTATTGCCAATACATTACCGATCAATTTCCATGGGTTTCACGAAGTGTTCAAAAAATATGACGGAAAAGATTTATCAGATGAAGAAATAAAGGAAATGTTCGGCCCGCCTGAACACGAGTTGATAGAAAAAAACCTGGAAAGCGATCAATTGGATCAAGCCGTCGCCCTCTACTATAAAGAATACGAAGAAAACCATGACAAGCTTGTCCAAAAGAACGAAGAAATCAACCGAATGCTCTCCGAATTAAAAGAACGTGGAATCAAATTAGGGATTGTGACAGGAAAGTCACGAAAGAGTTTTGAAATGTCATTGGATAAGCTCGATTTAAAGCAATACTTCGACGTACTGATCACAGGAGATGATGTAACCGAAGACAAACCGGATCCGGAAGGTGTCGAAAAAGCTTTGTCAAAATTAGGAGTTCGACCAGAAGATGCCATGTACATCGGTGACAGTGACGCTGACGTGGAAGCCGGGGCAAGGGCGCACACCAAAACCGCCGCTGTTAAATGGCTGCCGGAATATCAGTCTTCCGAATACTCGACTGAGCCGAATGTAATTTTTGAACAAACAGACGAATTGTTCGTCTATTTGAAAAGAAATGAATAGAAAAGCAGGCGTGTAGTCTAAGAAAAGATTGCACGCCTGTTTTAAGCATTCTTTCGCGCCAGTGTATTCATCATGTGCTGATGTCTTGTCGTTGATTGTCCAACTCGATCGTCACCTTAAACAAGTCACCATCCACCTGAATTTCTAATATTCCACCGTGCAGATCGATAATCGATTTGGCGATAGCCAGTCCGAGTCCTGATCCCTCTGTATGCCGGGACTCATCTCCACGTTTAAACCGCTCGAACAGCTCATCGATATTTTCGCTGAGTTCATATTCCGAAATATTTTTAAAGGTAATTATTACTCGTCCCTGCTCCCGCTTGATAATGATAAATGCCCTGGTATTCGGCAGAGAATATTTGAGCATGTTCCCAATCAGATTTTCAAAAACACGCCATAGCTTCTGGCCGTCTACCAACGCATACACCGGTTCATCAGGCTTGAGAACACGAAACTGAAGGGATGATTCCTGAATAGCTTCGTTGTATTCAGCCAGCGCCTGCTGCAGGAGCTGGACAATATCCACTTTATCTTTCGTCAATTCCATATTTCCGCTGGCCATTTTTGATGCTTCAAACAAATCATCAATCAATACTTTCAGACGCTGTGACTTGCGGTCTATAATCCCGACGTAGGATTGCCGATCTTCCTCAGACAATTCCGGCTTCTTCAACAGTTCCGTGTATGTCATGATCGAAGTCAATGGCGTACGGAGATCATGACTAACATTTGTGATCAATTCTGTCTTTAACCGCTCACTTTTTGCCTGGGCCTGTTGGGAAGTTCTGAACCCGTGTTTCATTTTGTTAATGTCTTCAGCGAGTTTGGCCAACACTGACTTCCCCTTCACTTTCAAATCTGGTTCAGCATCTCCGTTTGCAACTGCATTTGTTGCCATGACAATCCTGTTAAAGTACCCAATTCTCCGGACAAGAAGGAAAAGGAGTGGTAATTTAACCAGCAAGAAACCAGGGATCAGTATAATGATTAATTCAGGCACGACCAGAACCAATCCCGTGCCAACCCCGAAACAAAAGAGCATTGCCAAGCTAAAGAAAACCTGCGTGCCAACCCTTCTATTTAAAAACATATCACTTATGGCCTTTAAAAATCGGGCGGACAAACCTCTTTTCAAATCTGCTTGAAAACTTGTGTAATCACGCATCCTCTTGAATAAATATATTCCTTGAACAAGGCTAAGCCCGCACCAGATTGTTATATGGACAAAATGATAAATCATTCCCTGCATTTTCTCCACAAGCCCATAGTAATAAATGAAGAAATTTTGAGTGTAGATTTGCAGGCTTATGAACAGGGTTGACAGGAAAACAAAAATAGCCAGATCTAATGGAATTTTCTTGTATAAATGAAGCCATTTGTCCGGGGCAATCCGAGTGAAAAAATCATTTCTTTTCCCTAGGATAATACCGAAGATCAGGGCGAACACCGCTCCGACAGTGTAAATCCAAAACAAACTGTTCTGATTTCTATAATCATGGACATCAAACCATGCCGTTATAACTCCGCTGAAACCGTAAGCAAACAACACAAGCCACGAAAGCAGCTCTATTCTATTTTTCCATTTTGTATCCAATTCCCCATACCACCTTTAAATACCTTGGATTTTTCGGATCGATCTCTATCTTCTCCCTGATTTTACGAATATGTACGGCCACTGTGTTTTCTGCATTGTAGGATGGTTCGTTCCACACCCGCTCGTAAATTTCCGAGATGGAGAAAACCCGGCCAGGATGAGTCATTAATAACTCCGCAATTCTGTATTCAATCGGCGTTAATTTGACCGCTTCGCCATTTGCCGCCACTTCCTTCGCCTCCTGGTCCAATGTCAGCCCGTTCAAATCGATTTGCTTGTTTCCTTCATAATTTCCAAAGGAAACATATCTTCTAAGCTGTGATTTAACTCTGGCGATCAATTCCAAGGGATTGAATGGCTTTGTCACATAATCATCCGCTCCTACCTGAAGCCCCAGAATCTTATCTGTATCTTCACTTTTGGCGCTCAACATAATGATCGGGATATCCTTTTGTTCTCTGATTTTGAATGTAGAAGCAATCCCATCCAGCTTCGGCATCATGATGTCCAGAATGATCAGATGGATCTCATGATGATCAAGAATGTCGATTGCCTCCAGTCCATCTTGTGCTTTCAGTACTCGCACCCCTTCATTTTTCAAGTAGATTTCAATCGCATCGCGAATTTCCTTGTCATCATCCACTACTAATACGACATTGCTTTCCAATTTTACAGACCTCCTTTCCAAAGCAGTTGAAATGCTGCGTGTTTTCTAGTATAGGCGGGAATTCTTAATATAAAGGCAGGAAAAATATGAAGAATTTCTTAAGTTTTGCACATGGCAAGAAAAAAGACAGGTACCAAGATAAACTCATTGGGCCTGCCCGAATCAACTATATAACAGGAAAGACAGCATGTCGATACATACTGCCTTTTTCCGTTTCCATTCAATAAAGGATTCCGTTCCTATTTCAAAGAGAGCTTCTCATCCTCACTGTTCTGGTAACTGTGTCTACCCTTCCATTCATTCGAAACTGCTGTGTTATACTTAATGCTTTGCAAAGATCGGCTCGCAAGGATAAGACTGCCTAATAAGTATAGAATTTTCCCATAGCCTTCCATCGCTTCTGCAAAGTTCAATATACTACCCGCCACAAAGAATAGCCCAATTAATAGGTCGTTGATCAAGGTTGTTATCTTGCATTGTTTGCTGAAAATCAGTCGAAAGCACCCTACTTTGATGTCTTGTCTGTCTCCCTCCGCCTTCTTAACGGCCATTTCACTTCCTCCTTTACTCGTCGAATCAATCTTTCGCATAGCAGGGATTAACGGTGTTACGGATGCAATTGATGGCTATCCTTCATGCAAGTGTAAAATCTGTTAAATCGGCGATAACCGATTTTTCCTTCAGAAAAACTTCAAATTATTCACGTCACAAGAAATTTATTTTCCGGTAACATTTTTGTCACCTAACAACCACTCATGTCATTCGTTTGTCAAACATGATATTCATTTTCCATTCTTTGTATAGAAAGATAATGGAAGGGGAAGGTAAGAGCGACTAATTAATGGAAGGTGTTGAAATTATATGAAACAGCTGTTCTGGGTTGCACTGTTGGTTTTCGGTGCCATGTTATACTTCTCTAATCCCGAAGAAGAGCAACAGACAAAGAAAGATATGAAACAAGAACAGGAAATCAATTCCGAGGAAGTTTCTGCGGTTCAGCCCGTAAGTGAAGATGAACAAGCCGAACTTGTTGCCAGTGTAGAGGATGTCCTGACCGTGATGGAGGAATTGAAAAGAACGGTCCTTCAGAAACAGGATGCGGTGGAGGAAATAAACAAGATAGGCAAGAAGCTTGCAGATACCTGGGATCATATTGAAAAGAAAGTGGAAGAACGATACCCAGACGACTATAAAAACATCGAGGAAAGTCTTTACCCATTAATTGCTTATGCCCAAAACGAAAAACCTGACTTTGAAAAAATGAGCGAAGTTTTTGAACAGACGGAAAAAAAGTTGAAAGAATTCAAAGAAAAAATCTCCTCATGAGCACTTAAATAGACCCGCTTCCAAATTGGGAAGTGGGTCTATTACTGGTCCAAAGTGACTATTTTCTCCAAAACATTCGAATTAGTTAGTTTACTAGAGTGCAAGAATGGGTAACATGTTAAAGTCGATTTAAAAAAACACAGGAGAGGAGATGCTCAATGAAATTTATTAACTATCTTGGGTCAGCTTTAGTATTCCTTCTCATTTTAATGGGAACAACAAATCTCGCCCAGGCATCAAGTAATGAGGTGTATACGGTAGATGCTTCCAATTTACTTGTTCGGGATGCCCCTGCAGGTGATGCGGAAGTGCTTGGACATCTTCATGACGGTGACCAAGTAACTGTTTTCGACGTGGAGAACGGCTGGGCACAAACCTATTATGATAATCAGGTTGCTTATGTAGCATTTCATTATTTATATTCCTCCGATACAGAAATTCAAACCTCTTTAAAGCAAGAAGTGACTGTAAAGGAGAACGGTGTCAGGGTAAGAACGGGACCTGGAACAGACCATACAATAACCACCTACACAAATGAAGGAGATTCCTTTGAAGTAGTAGAAACGAAGAATAATTGGCACAAGCTTGAAACAGAAGACGGTGAAACTGGCTGGGTGGCTTCCTGGCTTACTGATTCAAAATCATCCGAACAAAAGCGTAAAAGCCAGTCTGTAGGAATCCTGGATGGATACACAATCATTCTTGATCCTGGACACGGAGGAAAAGACCCAGGCGCAATCAGCTTTGATAATACATATGAGAAAGACCTGACGCTTTCTACCGCTAAACAGGTGGAAGCAAATTTGGAAGATAAAGGCGCGAATGTGATAATGACTCGCGATAGTGACTCTTACTTATCATTAAATGACAGGGTAGCATTAAGCAACGATCAAAATCCTGATGCCTTCATCAGTTTTCACTTTAATTCCTTTCCGATCAGCACTGTCGGCGGCATTCATACCTTTTACCATAATAGTAATGACCGGGAATTCGCAAAATCACTTCAGTCTGGAATAGCCGGCAATGTCAGCTTGGAAGACAAAGGCATCCAGCAGGCGCAATACCGGGTCCTAAGGAAGAACGACAACTTATCGGCATTGGTGGAGCTTGGTTTCCTTTCCAATCCGAACGATTTATCCGTCATCCGGTCGGAATCCTATAATGACCAAGTTGCAGCCGGCATTACAGAAGGTGTAGTCAATTATTTTGCTGAATGAATCTTATAGCAGCTGTCCTGAAAAGGGCAGCTGTTTCTTAATGTCTTGCATTTTGGGAGAAAAAGCCTCTACAATGGGATGGCTTGAGATTTTCCGGAGGAACTACAAACATGAAGGAACTTTTTAAAAATCGAAACTTTTTTCTGCTTTTCCTTGGCAGAATTATTACCAATATGGGTGATAGTCTGTACACTGTTGCTGTCATGTGGCTTGTGTATGATTTAAGCGGTTCAGCCTTTTACAGCGGGCTGGCTGGCTTTTTGGTGATGGCTCCTGCTGTTTTGCAATTTTTGACCGGCCCTCTTATCGATCGCTGGCCTCTAAAAAAGACACTGGTAAACACGCAGGTCGCACAGGGGCTGCTTGTCCTGCTTATCCCTGTTGCTTACTACTTGAACATCCTTTCCGTCCCATTGTTGCTTGTCATCATGCCGCTGGTTTCGATGTTGAACCAATTTGTTTATCCGGCCCAAAACGCAGCACTTCCAGCCATTCTGCCGAAAGAACAATTGATCAAAGGAAATTCGGCGTTTTCATTTGCTTATCAAGGTGTCGATTTAGTTTTCAATGCCTTGGCAGGAATAATCATTGCAATAGTGGGCGCGGCTGTCTTGTTTTTGATTGACTCGGTCACTTTTGCTATCACTGCGGTCATTTTTCTGTTGCTCAAAATGCCAGAAAGCAGCAAGGATGATGACCCTTCTCTCAAACCAGTCCTAGGATATTGGCAGGAATTGACGGAAGGAGTACAATTCGTAACCAGGTCTCTCTTGGCAAAAATATTCACCGGGATGATTGTCGCAAACTTTGCAATCGGCGCAACCCTGGCCGTACTCCCTGTTTATGCGGATGAAAACGGGGGACCGGAATTGTATGGTTTCTATCTGGCAGCCTTGTCATTCGGTTCATTGACCGGAGCTTTGGCCGCCCCTTTCCTTGAAAAATTTCGTCTGGGAAGGCTGATTATTGTCTCCTTCGCGGTTGGAGGCTCGCTGTGGCTTTGTTCCATAAATTTACCTTGGGCATATGCTGGCGCGATTTTGTTCGGAATAGCTTGGATACCTGTCGGAGCCTGCAATGTGATCATTGCAGCTGCAATACAGCGCATCGTTCCGACTCATCTGTTGGCCAGGGTTTTTTCCGTCATGGCCAGTGTCGGGGCCAGTGCGGCACCTTTAGGATCATTATTGGGAGGAACGATTGCTTCCGTGACTAGTGGAGCAACCGTATTCAATGTTGCGGCCGGCGGTTTTTTATTTTTGTCAGCCTATTACGCACTGACAACCAGACTGCGAACACTCCCGGCCGCACCAGAACTCGACGAAAGCCACCTGTAACACGGTAACCAGCCCACACAAGCAGAGGTCCGCCCGGCTTCCGTTCTCCATAAACAGGCACTCCCGCCAAAATGCGGGAGTGCCTGTTTTCATCCTTTTCTTTTAAACCTACTCCCTTTGCTTTTGGACCGCAGTTCCTTTAACAGGTTGTCTGCCGCTCCTTGCCTTGAGGCCGTTTTTTCCTGATCCAGCTTAATGGATGTCACATGCTTACCATCCATCTCGATTTCAAACCAAGAATCCTCTTTGCTGCCGGATGGAAGTTTTTCTACCGGGACTACGATTTCTTTATTTTCTTTCTCGATTAAAATCACTGCATGCTGCTCATCCTCTATTCGGTCAAGCACACCTTTCATTTTCACCCTCCTATGCAAGCAATTTCTTCAGCTTTGATATCCGCCATTCTCACCGGTCCGATTCCGTCAATACGTGACAGGTCATCCACAGAGTCGTATGGTCTCAAATCGATCAAATCTTCCGCACGGGCAGGACCGATATGAATGATTTCCTGTAAATCCTCCGAAGATGCATTATTGATGTCAACGCATTGCCCTGAGGTAGCCTCTTCTGTTTGCTGTTCCGATTCTCCGTTTTCAGGTTCTGAACTTCCCGGGGATATATTTCCGTCTTTCTTGGTTGTTACTTGATATTCTTCCCCATTTGTTTCGACAATCACCGTCCCGTGAATATCTGTTCCATATAATTTCGCACCAAGCTTTCCTATCCGCTGGATCACCTCCGAAGCAGGATGCCCGTACGGATTATCTGCACCAGCACTGTAGACGGCCACTTCCGGTGTGACAGCTTTCAGAAAAGCTTTACTGGTCGATGTATCTGACCCATGATGCCCCAATTGAAGAATATCTGCATCCAGGTCGGTACCACTCTCTATCATCTCTCGTTCTTGCTCCGTTTCTGCATCACCCGTAAAAATAAATTCGGTTTCCCCATAAGACAGCTTGAGGGAAATCGATTCCTGGTTGGTTTTGCCTGTGATCGTGTCCGGATATAACACATTAATTTCCAGAGGGCCAATGTCATACACATCACCAGCTCTTGGTTCTTCATACGCTGCGCCAGAAGATTCGATTGCTTCTATAAGCCTAGTGAAAGTATCTGATGTACTTGTGTTACCGGAAAGCCAAACCTCCTCCACTTCAAATTGATTGATGACTTGGTCCATTTGGCCGATGTGGTCCGCATCAGGATGTGTACCGATGACAATGTCCAACTTTTCCACATTTTGATCGTGCAAATATTGGACGACATCGTCACTATTCCAATTGCCTGCATCAATTAAGATACGGTATGACCCAAACTCCAATAAGGAAGCATCGGCCTGCCCCACATCTATGTAGTGGACTCGGAGCTTGTCGTCAGGATCGTCATGGAGATTTTCTTCTGAATTAGATTCCTCGTCTGCAGCCCGCTCTTCCTGGGTTCCCGATTGGTCGTCTGCAGACCGGGAAGCCGTTTCTTCCATGCCGTCTTTTTCCTCATCCTCTTCTCCTGCGTTTCGGGTGGAATCCGATTCCTCCTGTATCGTCGCGTTTTCTTTAGTAGCCGTTTCGTTGTCTGTTTGCTGTGTCCCGCAACCGCTGATGAGCAGAAACATGGTGAACAACAGCAAAAGTTGTTTTTTCACGTCGATTCACTCCTTATATTTAAATTTTAACATACAGAAATGATCGACAATCAGTGTTTCCGTTTCTATTTATTTCATTTGCTACGAAAAGAATGTGGATTGGATATTGTATCTGTCCTATCTATTCGATAAAATAAAGTTTTGATAACTTCACAGATTACGTACTGAAGGTGAAAGATTTGAGCAATCAACCGACTTTTTATTCCTATCCATTAGGTTCAAAAAACAAGAAAATCAGCGAAGCAGCTTTTGCAGGTGATAAAACTAGTGTGGAACTGGTATCAGATCATGACAGCGATGCCCCTTTCTTTCGGTCATTGGAGCAAAATGGAATTCATTTAAACCAGCCGCAAATTGAAGCTGTCCGTCATTATGAGGGGCCTGCCCTCGTCCTGGCGGGCGCAGGCAGCGGGAAAACGCGGGTGCTCACATCGAGAACCGGGTACTTGATTTCCATGAAAAAAGTAGATCCAAAGAAGATGATGCTTGTCACGTTCACGAAAAAAGCTGCAGATGAAATGAAGCAACGTCTGCAAACACTGCCAGGTATCGACCGCCGACAAGTAGACTCTATAACGATTGGAACCTTTCATTCTATTTTTTTCCGTTTGCTGCGGAGCAAGGGGTTCAACCAAAGGGTATTGAGCAGCGAGAATCGCAAGCAGCTCGCCATCAAGCTGATTCTGAAAAAGAAAAGTCTTCAGGACACATATGAACCGGAGACACTGCTTGCCATCCTTTCTTCTTATAAAAACAATATGCAAAACGTGCATGACATGCCAGAAAAGACAAAGGTAGAAAAAGAGATTAAAGATATTCTCCGTCAATATGAGCAATGGAAACAGGAAAACAATTTCATCGATTTTGATGATATGCTGCTGGAAACTTTCTATCTGCTAATCAACCAGCCGAAACTTCTGCAAGCCATGCAGAACAGGTTTGCATATATTCTTTGTGACGAGTGGCAGGACACCAATCCTATTCAATTCGAGTTGATTAAAATGATAGCCAAACCAGATAATAATCTGTTCGTGGTCGGGGATGACGACCAGACCATATACACATTCAACGGGGCCGATAGTTCAATCATTTTAAACTTTGAAAAGCTATATCCGGATGCCAGTGTCATTACGCTCGATATCAATTACCGCTCCACTTCGAGCATTCTCGGAATCGCCAACCAGGTCATTCAATATAACGAGCATCGCCACCATAAGCAACTGAGAGCAACCAAGGCAAGTCCGGAAAATCCTTACTATCTTCGTCCCCCAACGACGGATGAGGAAGCAATCGCCATCTTGGACAAAATCGAGACAGAGGTTCAAAATGGCACCCGAAATTACAGCGATTTCGCCATTTTACACAGGACCAACAGCAGCGCCAGGGCAATTTTTGATCAGCTGGTCATGAAGGGCATTCCTTTTCTTTCGTACACAAAAGGAGAATCCTTCTATGAACAGGGACTTGTCAAACCGGTCATCGATTATTTACGCATCGCAATAGAGCCCGGCAATCTGGAAGCAATCCAGTCGATCCTTCCTACCCTTTATTTGAACAGGGAAAAAGCGATGTATCATATTGAAGCGGAACAACTGATCAATCCAAGCGAACGTCCGTTGAAACACTTGATTAAAATGCGCGGGTTGAAAGATTTTCAGAAAAAGCAGATTGAAGAGAGAATTAACATGATTAAGGACATAAAAGACAGGAAACCGGTAAAAGCAGTGAAAAAGATCCGCCAGTTTTACGATAAATTCCTGGAAGCGGATGAACGGCATACGCTTACCCTTCATAAAGAAATGCTGCTGGAGAGCCTTTCCGAAATAGAAGCGTCTGCAGCCAAATTCCAGTCCGTTTCAGACTTCGTGGCCTTCATTGATGAAGTAGTCGAGAAAAACAAAGAAATGGAAACAATCAGAAGGACGCCGAATGCCAATGCTGTTTCATTAATGACGATTCATCGTGCTAAAGGGCTGGAATTCCCCGTTGTATTTCTGACTGGTGCATCGGAAGGTATTCTCCCACACAGTTCTGCATTGGAAGCTTCCGACCGGAAAGATATCATATCGGAAAATAAAGGCAGGGAAAAAATCCAGGCAGCCATTGAAGAAGAACGCCGGCTGGCATATGTCGCAATTACAAGGGCACAAAGTGAGTTGTATATCTGTTCGCCTTCCTACTATCGAGGAGAGCAGGCGGAAGTATCCCGATTCATTCTTGATCCCTTTCTACCGGAACAGGAACGTTCCAACAATTCATCGAACAAAAGAGAGAAGAAAACAACTATGCTCGTGTGGGATTGTACCAGCGACCAGTGTAAATGCTGGATGCGGATTGACTCTCGTACAGAAACCGGGCTTGATAGCAAGGAATGCCCGATGTGCAAAGGAGAAATGAAGCAAACTGCAAAAGAAGTATGATCTTGAGCGGTAAGGTGGATATTGATCAGCTCACCCACTGCATCTTTTTCAACTAATGAGCATTTGCATATAAAAAAAAACACGGCGATTGCCGTGTTTTTTCATTACTTGATATATTTATGCTGGAAGTTGACGATGGCATCGTAATCATCTTCAAACAACCTGCTCAAACGAAGGAAAATCGGTATCAATTCCACATACACTTTAACTTTTTCGGGATCAGGTGTATGGCTTTCAGTGGTGCCGACCATATCCTCGACTACGTTGAGGTCGTCAATTTCTCCCAGAGCGTATAATCCAAGGACAACCGCTCCAAGACACGAACTTTCCACGCTTTCCGGAATTTGCACTTCTTGATTGAACACATCAGAAAGCATTTGGCGCCATACAGGAGATTTACCGAAACCACCGGTCGCCTGGATTTTTTGCGGGATTCCGATTACTTCCTCCAATGCCAAGAGAACTGTATAGATGTTCATATTGATACCCTCGAGTACAGCCCGCATCATATGCTCCTTCTTATGATGCATACCAAGCCCGAAGAAAGATCCCCTTGCGTTGGCATTCCATAACGGGGCTCTTTCCCCTGCCAAGTATGGATGGAAAATCAATCCTTCTGCCCCAGGTTGTACTTGATCCATTTTTTCAGTCATCAAGTCATATGGGTCTACATTCAGTCTTTTGGCCTCTTCTACTTCTTCATGGCATATTTCATCTCGCAGCCAGCGCATGACCATACCGCCATTATTTACCGGGCCGCCGATCACCCAGTGATTTTCCGTCAATGCATAACAGAAAATTCTCCCTTTAGGATCTGTGACCGGTTTGTCAGTCACCGTTCGGATTGCTCCACTCGTCCCGATGGTAAGAGCCACAACACCGGGCTGGATGGCGTTAACTCCCAAATTAGACAAGACTCCGTCATTGGCACCGACGATGAATGGTACGTCTTTGCTTATACCCAAATCCGCAGCTGTTTCTTCAGGCAACCCTTTGATTTGATGAGTTGTCGGCACAAGCTTGGAAAGCTGGTCGCTCGTGATTCCAGCAGCCTCCAAAGCGCCTTGATCCCAATCGAGTTTTTCCAGATTCAGCATACCTGTTGCTGAAGCAATCGAATGATCGACAACATATTCATTGAACAGCTTGTAAAAAACATATTCTTTTATCGAAATGAATTTAGCGGCCTTTTCAAAAATATCCGGGTGCTCATTTTTCAGCCAGATAATCTTGGCAAGCGGCGACATCGGGTGGATCGGGGTTCCTGTCCGCAAATAAATTTCATGCCCGCTGCCATCCCGTTTCAGTTTTTTTGCATATGGTTCACTGCGCTGGTCTGCCCATGTTATGCTTTTTGTTAATGGATTACAGTCCTTGTCCACGGCAATCACGCTATGCATGGCTGCACTGAACGATACAAGCAGTAAATCATCCTGATCGATATCGCTCTGTTTAACGGCTTCACGAATGGATAAAATCACGGCCTCTAATATTATTTCCGTATCCTGCTCGGCAGCTCCTGGTACAGGAGTCTCCAACGGATATTCCACCGCATGCTGGCTGTGGATTTTCCCTTGCCTATTGAATAAGACTGCTTTTGTACTGGTTGTTCCTATATCTACTCCAAGCAAATAGTTCTTCATCATTACTCCTCCAAAACATAAAAGGTTTGGCCTCCACAGATAGAAAGCCTATGTAAATCCATGTTTCATTGTATCCTTTTTTACGATAATCTCAAAACTTCATGAAAAAGCGGAAGAAGCGCTTACGACACAAGCGCTTCCACCTCCACATATTCCCTTATGAGATAAACAATCCAAGTATCATGGCCGTCGCAAGTCCGACAAGGCCGATTAATGTTTCCATTACTGTCCAGGTTTTCAGCGTATCTTTTACGTTAATGCCGAAGTAACGGTTAACAAGCCAGAAACCGGAGTCATTAACATGGGATAAGACAGTTGCACCGGATGCAATGGAGATTACCAGCAAGCCCAAGACAGGACCTTGCAGATCCATGATGGAAATAACCGGAGAAATCAATCCTGCCGCTGTAACCATGGATACAGTCGCAGAACCCTGAGCCACCCTTACTACTGCCGCGATCAAGAATGCCAAAAGGATCGGAGGCAATGGCGAACCTGCCATCATTTCCCCAAGTACATCACCAACACCTGAATCAATCAAAACTTGTTTAAATACACCACCGGCACCGGTTACAAGGATGATAATACCAGCCGGTTCCAAGGATTTAGTTGCAATATCTTGCACTTCTTGTCTTGTGTAACCTCTTCTTGTTCCAAGGAAGATAAATGTCAGTACTGTTGCGAAAGTCAAAGCCACGAACGGATGTCCGACAAATGTTGTGAAAGCTCGGAAACCGTTTCCTTCTGGAAGCAGGACTGTTGAAAGCGTATTGACCAAAATCAATACCAACGGAACGAGAATGATAGAAGTAATCATGCCGAAACTTGGTAAATCTTTTTCGTATTCTTTGTTTTCTTCAAAGTTCATATACTCGGGAACTTCTGCATGAATTCTCTTAGCAATATATTTACCGAACATCGGACCGGCAATCAACATGGACGGAATACCTGCAATCACACCGAACAAGATTACCCAGCCAAGGTCTGCGCCGATCAAGTCTGCTACGGCAATCGGACCTGGTGTCGGCGGGATAAAGCTGTGAGTAACAGCCAAGCCTGCTAGCAACGGAATTCCGTAATAAAGAATCGATTTACCTGTTTTCTTCGCCAATCCATATACTAATGGTACTAAAATAATGAAACCTACATCGAAAAACACTGGAATAGCTACTAAAAACCCTGTAATACCAAGTGCCCACTGCGAGTTTTGCTCACCGAATTTTCCTAAAAGGGTCTGAGCCAAGCGTTCTGCGCCCCCGGAAACCTCTAACATCTTACCAAACATTGCCCCAAGACCTACGACAATTGCAACAAAACCAAGCGTGCCTCCCATTCCGCTTTCTACGGATGAAATGACTTCCCCGAATGGCATCCCTGCCGCTAGTCCAACTAGTAAACTTACAATCATCAATGACACAAACGCATGTAATTTTGTACGGATAACTAAGAATAATAATGTAAATATACCTGCAATCGCTACCAATATTAATACAGCTGATGACATGTTCATTCGCCTCCTATTGTCATGTTGTTATTGTTTCTCGACAGCATGTCCACCAAATTGATTTCGCAGTGCTGCTACGACTTTCCCACTGAAAGTATCTGTTTCTAAGGAACGATAGCGCATCATTAAAGACATCGCGATAACCGGAGCTGCTGCTTGTAAATCCAGCGCCGTTTCGACGGTCCACTTTCCTTCTCCTGAAGAATTCATGACACCGCGGATTTCATCCAAACGGGCGTCTTCTTTGAATGCATCTTCCATTAATTCCATCAACCACGATCTGACAACCGATCCGTTGTTCCATACTTTTGCTACTTTCTCATAATCGTAATCAAATTGACTTTTTTCCAGAATATCGAATCCTTCACCAATTGCCTGCATCATGCCGTATTCCACGCCATTATGCACCATTTTCAAGAAGTGACCGCTTCCAGATTCGCCAGTATAAAGGTAACCGTTTTCAACACATATATCAGAGAACAACTTTTCTACGTGGCTGAAAGCATCCTGATTTCCACCGATCATTGTGCATGCACCTTGGCGTGCTCCTTCCATACCACCGCTTGTCCCAACATCCAAATAGTGAATGCCTTTTTCGGCAAGTTGTTCACCACGTTGAACAGTATCTTTATAGTTGGAATTTCCACCATCTATTAAAATGTCACCCTTGTCCAAGTAACTGCTGATTTCTTCTGCCAGTTTAGTAGTAGGTTCTCCAGCAGGAACCATCATCCAGATAACCCGGGGTGTTTCCAATTTATTTACTAAATCCTCGATAGATTCAGCGGCTGTTGCTCCTTCTTGTGCTGCTTTTTGTATGGAATCTTTGGATACATCGTATGCTACGACTTCATGTCCGTGATCCATTAAGTTTAGTGCGAGATTGTATCCCATTTTTCCTAATCCAATCATTGCTAGTTTCATAACAACATCCTCCGAAAAAAATTAT
Source organism: Sediminibacillus massiliensis (assembly GCF_900156915.1). Classification (GTDB taxonomy): domain Bacteria; phylum Bacillota; class Bacilli; order Bacillales; family Amphibacillaceae; genus Sediminibacillus_A; species Sediminibacillus_A massiliensis. Next base: position 1,498,539 of record NZ_LT732535.1, read on the forward strand.
TTCATAGACACATTATAAAAAGAATATTATTTTATTGCAACCGTTTTCCAGAAAAAAATTCGATTTTTTGTAAACGTTTAAAAAAATATTTCTTTTTTACGTGTTTTCTACTATTATTAGGATAATAGATTTTTATAGGAGGAAGGAAAAATGCCGACAATGGAAAAACAGACCTGTATTATGCGTATTCGTTCCGATTACCCTACTTTCAGTGGTAAAGAAAAAAAGATCGCTGACTATATTTTGGAAAATCCACAAAAAATCGTGCATGGGACCATCAATCAAGTCGCCGACGAAATCGGGATAGCCGATTCGACTGTCTTCCGTTTCTGTAAGCGGATAGGCTTCAAAGGATACCAGGCAATGAAAATCGTCCTTGCTGCGGAAATCGTCGAACCCATGCAGGATATCCATGAGCGGATCATGGAAAATGATAACGAGATCACGGTAACAGAAAAAGTTTTTCATTCTAATATGAAAACGCTTGAAGACACACTTAAAGTCGTGAATGAAACTTCCATCAGACCTGCAGTCCAGGCAATCCTTCAGGCAAGAAAAATTGAATTTTTCGGAATTGGCGGTTCCAATATCATTGCACTTGATGCCTATCATAAGTTGATTCGCACAGGGCTTCCTGTTTTTGCCCAGACCGATTCCCACATGCAGCTGATGTCCGCTTCACAAATGACGGAACAAGACGTCGCAGTCCTTATTTCCCATACCGGGGCAACTAAGGATATTCTTAAAATTCTGGATGTGGCGAAAGAAAGCGGTGTCAAGACCATTGCGATTACCAACTATGCTAAATCGCGCCTGAGCGAAAATGTCGATATCCCCTTGTTTACCTTTTCAGAGGAAACGGACTTCCGCTCCGAAGCACTGGCATCGCGTATCGCACAGCTTACAGTTATTGACGCCATATATGTAAACGTTTTATTAGCTAGAAAAGAGGAGGGAAAAGATTCTTTGACAAGAATCAGAAAAGCAATCTCTTCAGAACGTATATAGGAAGAAATCCGGACATTACCCTCCAAAACGTCAATACAATCAGGACATAACAATGGGATACCGCCTGTGCGGTATCCTTTTTTAATAATAGAAGCTTCCTATTTCCCCAAACCTTATTTTTCAGCTTCCATATGTCCGGATTGTAGCGGATGAGAGCATTTGTCGTCCGCTTTGAAGAATATATCTCGACATGTTATCGTTTTCACCGACTATCTCGTCCATATACACCCGACTTGTTGTAAAACCCTTGAAGAATAATTCGTACGTGTTAAGCTAATGAACGGTTAAACAAAACAAACGTAATTATAGGAGCGTATTACATTTGATTAAACAACGAATTGCATTTTTAGGCGCAGGAAATATGGCAGAAGCAATTATTTCAGGATTTGTAAATTCAGATAAACTGAATGCTGATCAAATCACCGTCACAAATCGAAGCAATCAAAATCGTTTAAATGAATTGAAAGAAAAATATGGTATTAACGCTGTAAGCAAAGATCAGTTGAATTATAAAGAAATCGATGTGTTCATTTTGGCCATGAAACCGAAAGACATTGATGAAGTTATGGAAGACTTGAAAGAAAGAATCACTGCAGATCAATTACTCATTTCTGTATTAGCCGGAATCTCCACTTCTTATATGGAAGAGAACCTAAACGAAGGGCAGCAAGTAATTCGGGTTATGCCGAACACTTCCAGTATGATTCAGGAGTCAGCTACGGCTGTTTCCCCTGGCAGACATGTTGCCATGGATCAAGTATTAATGACGAAAGAATTGATGAAATGTATCGGCGAAGCATATATCATCGATGAAGACAAAATGGATATCTATACAGGTATAGCCGGAAGCGGGCCAGCCTATTTCTACAACCTGATGGAACATATTGAAGAAGTAGCACATCAGGCAGGGCTTGATCGCGAACTGGCAAGGGAAATCGGTGCACAAACCTTATATGGCGCCGCCAAAATGATTCTTGACCAAAATGAAACCCCAGCACAATTGAGGGAGAACATCACCTCTCCTAACGGAACGACTGCTGCTGGCCTTAAAGCATTAAACGAATACGGGGGCGGCCAGGCAATTATGGAAGCTGTAAAAAGTGCTGCTGCCCGTTCAAAAGAATTAAGTAAGCAACCGGAGAAAAAACTTGCCCTGCAAAAGTAATCGACGCATACTCGATAAAATGAGCAGTAAGTATCTCCCGGAAATTCACCAATTTATCAATAAAACAATCCAGATGGAAAATAAACTAGGAGTGATCGCGTGACACCCAGTACAGACCAACAACGAATAGTCATTAAAATCGGAAGCAGTTCCTTAACAAGTATGAACGGAGAAGTAAGCCGCAGGAAACTGGAAAAATTAGTCGAAGAAGTCGTCCGGCTGAAAGAAGACGGCCACGAAGTTCTGCTAGTCTCTTCCGGTGCTGTGGCGGCCGGTTATCGCAAACTCGGCTGCCTTACACGGCCCGAGGAACTCCACGAAAAACAAGCGGCAGCCTCCATTGGTCAGGGACTGCTTATCGAAACATATTCTGACTTATTTATTTCGCATGGTTATGTGGCTTCCCAAATATTGATTACCCGTAACGACTTTTCCGACGAGAACCGTTACGACAATGCCAGAAACACGATCAATGTATTGTTGGAACGTGGAATCGTACCGATAGTCAACGAGAACGACACTATCACCATGGACTTCTTGAAGTTCGGCGATAACGATACACTGTCTGCAAAAGTGGCAGGGCTTGTCGATGCCGATCAATTGATTATCCTGTCAGATATTGATGGACTGTATGATAGCGATCCTCGTAAAAATGAACATGCTGAACTATTAAAAAATGTATATGAAATCACTCCGGAAATTGAAGCTGCTGCAGGTGATCCGGGAAGTGCAGTCGGAACTGGCGGAATGAAATCAAAAATCGACGCGGTCAAAATCGCTATGGCATCAGGAATCTCTTCTTTCCTAGGTAAAGCAAGTACAATAAACATCGTATATGATGCTGTTTATCAAAACGCCGTCGGAACTTATTTCGAGCCACAAGAACACACACAGAACCTTGATCAGAAGAAACAATGGATCGCTTTCAACTCCGGTCCGGAAGGTGAATTAACCGTCGAGCATGATGCAAAGGAAGCAATCATCGAGGAGCATCTCAGCCTGGCGCCTACAGGCGTTCATAGTGTCAACGGCCGATTTAAAAAAGGAGCCGTTGTTAAGATTTTGGATGTCACCGGGGAGGAAATCGGCCTTGGTGTGGTGAATTATTCCTCTAAGGCACTCGACAGATTCATCAACAATCAGGAAATCGAACAAATGGACTTTGAGAAGGCAGCAATTGAGAGTGAACTTCTTGTCTGCCACTTAGATACTGCCGTACTTGCAAGTGTTTAAAACCAAAACAGGAGGAAAACAATGACTGTCATTAAAGAATGGAATGTAGAGGAACAAGCAATCCAAGCTAAAAAAGCGGCCAAAACATTGTCTCTTTTAACGACTGAAGAAAAAAATGAAGCATTGATCACTTTAGCAGATGTTCTTGATGCTGAATACGAGACAATTCTCGAAGCAAATAAGAAGGATTTGGAAAACGGCCGTGAAAAAGGCTTCGATGCAGCTTTCATGGACCGGCTGAGCCTTTCCAAAGAACGTGTGCAGGACTTTGCCCAAGGCCTTCGAGATGTTGCGGAATTGGAAGATCCTACCGGAATCGTGAAATCGGACTGGACACTCGACAACGAACTAAACGTCCAACAGGTGACCGTTCCACTTGGTGTTATTGGCATGATTTATGAGGCACGCCCGAATGTAACTGTCGATGCGACAGGCTTGGCATTGAAATCGGGAAACGCGATTGTTTTAAAAGGTGGATCATCAGCCATCCACTCCAACAAGCAAATCGTCGAAGTAATGCACCGTGGTTTGGAGAAAACGAAAATTCCAAAAGAAGCAGTTCAGTTCATTGACAGTACAGACCGAGAAGCTACCCAACAGTTATTCACGATGAAAGAGCATATCGATGTGTTGATTCCTCGTGGAGGCGGCAAGTTAATTCAAGCGGTTGTCAACAACGCAACAGTACCAGTTTTGGAGACAGGAGTCGGGAACTGCCATATCTATATCGATGCAGAAGCGGATGTGGAAAAAGCTTTGGCAATTCTGGTCAATGCCAAAACAGATCGTCCGGCAGTTTGCAACGCGGTGGAAACGGCTATCATCCATAAAGACTGGCTGGAAGCGAATAAAGACGCTTTGATAAAGACTTTAAATGATAACAACATCGCTGTTCACGGTGATGAAACAGCTGTACGTGTTATCCCGGGTTCTGTTCCTGCAGGAGAAGATGACTGGGCCAATGAATATTTGAGTACAGACATCGCGGTAAAAACGGTAGATGATGTCGCCCAGGCCATTCAGCACATCGAAGATTACGGTACAAAGCATTCTGAAGCAATCGTGACCGAAAACAAGAATACTGCTGACCTGTTCATGAACTTGGTTGATGCAGCAGCAATCTATCATAATGCTTCAACCCGTTTCACCGATGGCGGCGCGCTTGGTTTCGGTGCAGAAATTGGGATTTCCACCCAGAAACTACATGCACGCGGACCAATGGGGCTACCTGCATTAACAACCATCAAATACAAAATGAGCGGCAACGGACAAATTAGATAACTAAAGAAAAGAGGTGCAAATTGAATTTTGCACCCTTCTTTTATAAACAGAACCTCTTAATTAATTGCCCAGTAACTTCCCCACCAATCTAGAACCTTTCCACCAAAACAGTAAGCTTCATAATAGAGAGAAACTGCGACATAGTGACAATTTTATTTCTAGTTGTTCTGATGATCGTTGAGTGCATGGACTCGCTGTGGCAGAACACTTCGCTTTTAGATTTTTTCTGAATACTGGCTAGAGAATATCCCATGTTAAACAAATCTAGGACCATTTCCCACTTGATTAGATGTTCTATCCAAAGCGAAGGAAAAATGCAGACTCCTTGAAATGTAAAGGTCAATTTTCTGCGGTGTAAATGAATGGATGTCTTTTCAAAATTCTGAGGTACCAGAACCAGGAGTGCTGTAACCGCAAGAGTCAACTTGTTCTGCCTCTCGTTACGTAAGGTTTTTCTCCATTCTTGTTAAGGAGACAATGATAGATACATTTCCGGATCACTGCTCATCTAATCAGAAAACTATACCGAGCTGCGGAAAAATGCGAGACTCCAGTGGGAAAGGAACAGTCTGAAGACCCCGCAGGGTGCTTTTCCCGAGGAGGCTGAAGCGTTCCCCGCGGAAAGCGAGTATTTTTCCGCAGCGCTGGACTACCACTCAATCAGAAAAGGATGGAAGGAAGTCCCGTTAAGTGAAGTTAGTTATGTCGCATTTTATATATTTTGTATATTAACGGGTGTTTTTTGTGAGCGGGTATTGTTAACCCGACTGTCCCATTCCCGAAACTGCTAATACTGTCAGAAACCAAAGAAGGATGACAGTTGCAATGATCAGGGTTGCCAGTGCTAATGCTTTTTGTCTTCCTGACATAACATATTGAATCCCCGCACCAATTATCCCAAGCAACGACAGTACCGGAATGGCATAAAGAATGGCCTCGACCCTCCAACCCCACATGTACATAAGAAACAAGACGCCCGCCGTAAAACTTATAAAAAGTAAAAGAAACTTCATCAAAAAACGAATCATTCCCTTTTCCCTCCCCAGTAATTCAGTTTAGCTCTACTATTCCCTATCAAAATGTTTCTCGAGCTGATAGGCAATGAATACGAGGGCAGCTGCACCTACGCCAATCATGACACCGTCTGTCATGGCTCCGACAAGTCCTCCTATTAATACAAACGTCGTTATCTTTAATTTCATCATTTCTCTTCATCCTTTGTTTCATGGTATGTATAATAAGTTCGCTATCGATTCCGCAGGAGTTCCATATGATAAATCCCTTTATCAACCGACGTTTCAATATAACCAACTATTTGCTTGAAAGTAAACACTTCTAGAGACTGTTTCAGACTCTCTTCATCATACTCCAAATCCCCTAATACTTCTGGTAGGAGTTTTTCCACGTCAGCCTTTTTAACCTCGTCTAAACCCATAATTTCTACGCTTTTCTTCAGTTCTGCTTTTAATTGATTTTTATTACCGTAATATTCCAACAGCTTACCGTTTAGCAAGCGGAAATCGTTATGATAACAATGAAAAAGTGTCTTATCCATCTCTAATTGCTTTTTCAGCCAGGGTTTATAGAAACCCTTCAGCCATAATTCATCCGCTATCAGGTGTGTATAATAACCCAATATGAAAGGTGATTGGCATTTGTGTTTGTACTTGTTAATAAAGTTATCAAAACTAATATCCAAAGAGTAGTCCTCAGCCCTTCCAGTATAAAAGTGTGACAACTCTTTAGGCGAAACGGCATCAGGTGCTACTCCCCCGATTAAAAAAGACGTCTGTTCTTGAATAGAAAAATGTTCTGCAATCCGAGCAGCTATGATTGCATGCATGATTCTTGATCCCACCTTCTACATCTCCTTCCTGCTTCCAGCTTAACATTTATTCCCTTCTGCTTGGGAAGGCAAAGAAAAAACGTTCCTCCAATCTGGAGAAACGCCTGTGCTTACTGTTACTATTTTATTTTATATCGTAATTCCACAAATTGATTAAATTTCTGAGTTCCAGTCAATGTGCATTCTACTTGATCATCCAACTGCTTAAATAACGGGATTCCTCTGCCTAGTATAACAGGGGAAACTGTCAATATCAGCTCATCTATCAGTTTTTCTTTTAGAAATGATTGAACCAATTTCCCACCACCGACAAGCCATATATTTTTGCCAGGTTTTTGTTACAGTTGATTAGTGAAATTAGTTAGATTGGGATTTATAAAACAGACGTCTTCTGACTTCCCCTCTGTAGATGTTGTTATGATATAGCAATCCTTCCCTTTATAAGGAAATTCACCTGTTTCATGCCTGATAATCCAGTCATAAGTTCTCTTGCCCATGATTATTGTGTCTACCGTATCATAGAATGCAGAGTATCCGTTATCTCCTTCCCCTTCTACTTTGAATAACCAATCCAAAGAATCATTTTCATCAGCTATGTAACCGTCCAGACTCATAGCAGTGAATAAAACTACATTTCGACTAGCTTGTACCTCTCTCACTGAAAGAAATCCCCCCTCTTATCTAGTTATGAAGCAAGGCCCTTACTTGATGGCAAGAGCCTTTTATTCAGATCAGGTACCGCAATAGGTACGATAAGGAAGGTTTGACGGAGCAGGCGGTTTTGCATACTCTTCTTGTTCTTCCGTGTATGCAAAAGGATTGGACAATATATCGAGAAATTTGTGCATGACCGTGTAATCCCCATGGTCAACAGCGGCTTCCAGAGCTTCTTCCACTCGATGATTACGGGGAATCACGGCAGGATTGTTCTTTTTCATCAACTCTGCCGCCGACGATTTGGACTCTTTCTGCCTGCTTAATCTCTCCTGCCACTTAGCCTTCCATTCTTTAAACTCTTGCGTAGCAAACATTCCATCTTCCACGGAGTTGTCCAGAGTCAGAGCTCGAAAGGTGTTGGTAAAATCTGCTGCATGTTTTTTCATCAAAGCCAACAGTTCTTCCACTAATGAAATATCCTCTTTCTCTTTATCAAATATGCCTAGCTTTGCACACATGCCATTCAGCCAGTTATCATGATACAACTTAGGAAACTCGGCAAGCGCCTCCTGGGCGATTTGGACTGCTTCCTCCTGGTCATCATGGAAAAGCGGCAATAAAGCTTCTGCAAACCGGGCCAGATTCCATCCATCGATATCCGGCTGATTCCCATAAGCATAACGCCCCTGCCTGTCTATTGAACTGAAAACAGTTGCTGGGTCGTAAGTGTCCATAAAAGCACACGGCCCATAATCGATTGTTTCCCCGCTCACTGTTATATTATCTGTGTTCATCACTCCATGAATAAACCCGACCAGCTGCCATTTGGCCATCAGATCTGCCTGGCGTTTGATTACTTGCCGGTACATGGCCAAATATGGTTGCGCATCCTCTTGGACTTCTGGAAAATGACGGTTGACTGCATAATCTGCAAGTGTCTTTAAATCCTCTGTAGTTCCCCATCTTGCTGCATACTGGAAAGTACCGACTCGTAAATGGCTTGCAGCGACACGTGTTAAAATCGCACCTGGCAAATTTGTTTCCCGGACAATCGATTCCCCGGTTGTCACTACTGCCAGACTTCTCGTTGTTGGAACGCCAAGTGCATACATTGCCTCGCTGATTATATATTCCCGGAGCATAGGTCCAAGTGCTGCACGCCCATCACCACCACGGGAATAAGGCGTTCTACCAGAACCTTTTAGCTGGATATCAAATCTCTCCCCCTGGGGAGTGATTTGCTCACCAATCAGTACTGCCCTTCCGTCGCCAAGCATTGTGAAATGACCGAACTGATGTCCTGCATATGCCTGTGCAAGGGGGGAAGCACCACCAGGAAGTTTGTTCCCTGCAAACATAGCAACCCCATCTTCGCTTTGCAGTTCTTCCTGAATCAATCCCAAGTTTTCAGCCAATGAGCTATTAAGAATGCTAAGCTGCGGTGACTCGACAGGACTTGGATTAACATTTGAATAAAACAGGTCTGGGAGACGGCTGTAACTGTTATCGAAGTTCCATCCGGTTAAGTTTGTTTTTTTATTCATTTTATCTCCTTTGCTTTTACGGTATTATGCTGGTTTTACTATAATTAGTGTCTGCTTGTGTCATCTAAATATCCCTAGGAAGAAAAGCAGACTAAATATTTACAAATTAAAGACTACTCTTCTCCTATGGTAACATAAGTCGCAGAAAAGCTATGGAATCTTGACTACCCGGGTATTAACAGCCAAGTCATATAAGGATTGTTTTTCTTTTGTCCATACAGCGGTCAATATGTAAGTGAATATCATTGCATATACAAGTGCACCCATACTGTATAAATTGCCTGCCATTTCTCCCTCACCAATATTTATCACTCTATAAACAAGAAAATGGGAAAGTTCCCATGGAAAGAACTTTAACAGAGTTCTAATTGCAGCATGGAGAATCGAGGGAGGCTCTCCATTTTCATCAACCACCTGTATACTCGTTTTCTTTTTACCGATAGACTGCCTGCCGATTTTGGAATCACCGATGATAAAATAAAGCGAGACAGGGAGAGTCACCATAATAAAACCAGCAAGTTGAGCTTGGATTAGTGATTCTTGATAAAATCTCTGTAATGAAGGAAATAAAAATACAGTTAGGACAAAAATCAATGTTAAATAAACCAGAATAAAAATGTAATCAATCATAAATGCCTTAAAGCGCAGCATCAAACCGGCGGCGTTCACCACATTTCCTCCCTTCAATTGATGATAAAAGGACTGAATTACTTATCAGGGAATGGCTTTCTTTCAATTATTCCGATAAAGTTTTTACGATAACAAAACAATAGATACACAAGTGCCAAAAGAAGTATTACTGCCAGCGGAAGCAGGCTGTGGTCGAGGAAGATATGAAGAAATAAGATGTTGATGACTATTGGTGATAAGATGGAAATCACTAATGGGACAAACTGGTTCATGATTAGGAACATACCACATAAAATTTCTAGCGTTTTTTCCATTATTAACAAATATTTAAATTCAAATAAGGCCATTGCTTCAGGACTAGTTTGAATGAATGGCTCTAAATTAAAAATTACAAGATAACCATTTATACCAGCAACCAAAAATACAATTCCTAAAAACAGCCTGCATACGATCGCAAAGATTTTACCCAAAAATAAAATACCTCCTTCATTCAACTATTTCAAAGCAATTACTACCGAGCATGATACATAACCATTGGTTTTACATATGACACAGATTGAATGGATATCTTAACATTAACATAAGACGGTGAATCATTATTGTGAGATTACAAAATAAAACTCAAATCGGCACGGACTTGAGTTTTACAGATAAATTCAGCTTTTTTGTACAACTTAGGCCACTGCGCCTATAAATGCTCATTAGCGCCACCAAAAATACACTAGAACATTCTCGGTCCCTCTTATTTAGTAATCAGTTTTCTTGGAAAGTTGGTCAGGACTTCACAACCTGTCTTAGTTATCCGGAACGTTTCACTAATTTCCACTCCATAGTCGTCAAACCAGATTCCCGGGATGATATGAAAGGTCATATTTGGCTTAAGGATTGTCTTATCCCCATTTCTTAAACTGGCAGTATGCTCACCCCAATCAGGTGGATAACTAAGCCCGACCGAATAACCGATCCTTGAATCCTTGTAAAATCCGTTTCTGGCAATTGAGTCGCGCCAAACTGATTCAACTTCTTCACATGTCTGGCCGGGTTGTATGGCATTTAAAGTCTCATTCAAACCTTCCAAAACTACCTCCGACAGATCCCTCACTTCATCAGAAGGCGTTCCCAGTACAAGAGTCCTTGCCAGTGGAGCATGGTAGCGTTCATAGCAGCCGGCTATTTCGATGATCACTGTGTCGTCTTTTTCATATCGGCGGTCTGACCAGGTGATGTGCGGGGAAGAGGTACGGGTGCCTGAAGGAAGGAGTGGTACGATTGCAGGATAATCGCCCCCGTAAGTGGATGTGCCGCTGATTTGTGCATGGTATATTTCTGCTACGGCATCATTCTCCCTGGTGCCGACCTCAATAGAATCGATAGCCGTTTGCATCGTTTTGGCGGCAATGACTGCTGCCTTTTTAATATATTGAATTTCCGTTTCCGATTTCACCATTCTCAAGTAATTAACCATCAAAGTGGAATCGATAAATTTCGCATCCGGCAGTCCTTTCTCCAGTTCTTTCAAAGCCTTGGCGGTGAAATAGTAATTCTCCATTTCCACTCCAATACGCGCTTTTTCTTTTCCAGCCTTTTTTAATGCCCTTGCAATTGCCTCCATTGGATGCTTCACAGGTGATTGGATAAAGTCATCCGTATAAAAAAGGATATGTTTATTCTGAAGCCAAGTGGTTTCTTTCGCAGAGTTTGCATCTTGTTTACGTCCTATCCATCTTGGTTCTTCCTCATCGATCAATATCATTACCATCTGATGCACATAAAAAGACCAGGCATTGTAACCGGTAAGGTAATTCATATTGGACGGATTCGTAATCAGTAAGACATCTATCCCTGTAATTGCCATTTGTTCTTTGGTCCTTCTCACCCTGTTCATATACTCTGTTTTGGAAAACAATGCTTCCCCCTCCCCTCCCACCTCACTTAAACCTGGTGCCGACTTTCCGTTTTACCAGTGTTTCAAAAGCAAAATCTGCCACCATTGTGTCCTGGATGCCTGTACCGGTCAAATCACAGATCGTTATTTCCTCCTCTCTCTTCCTGCCTTTCTCCCATCCGGAGGTCAATGCCCCTAATTCTGTGATTTCGGACTCCCTGATGACATCCCGGGCATGATGAAGCTCTCCAAGACGTAAGCACTGCGTTTTGCTATCACATACAATCGTATCGACTTTTGGAAAAGCGGCAGGCTCCACTTCATTCTTATGTTCCGCATCAGATCCCATTGCTGTTATATGGAGGCCAGGGTGCAGCCAGTCAGCCTGAATAACTGGAGACTCAGCCGGAGTCGTGGTAATAACCAGGTCACTGTTACGGACAACTTCTTCGGCATCACACCCAACGATTTCTCCCTCGAACAATTCCCCCATTTCATTGATATACTGCTCTACTTTGTCTGCACTTCTTCCATAAACGAGCAATCGGTCAAATGAACGAACAAGCTTAAGAGATTCAATTTGGTATCTTGCCTGGCTTCCTGTCCCAATAACACCGACTGTCTTTATAGTGTTTTTAGCAAGATATTTTGCAGCAACAGCTCCTGCTGCAGCGGTGCGAAGATGTGTCAAATATCCATTATCTAGCAAGGCTGCTTGTGGAATGCCTGTTTCCGAACTGAATAAAATCATTAAACCATTGCCGCTCGGTAATCCCAATCTGTCATTTAGAAAAAAACCAGTGGACATTTTAACAGCAAATTTATCCATCCCCTTTACATAGGCGGATTTCACGTCTATTTCCCCATGGTTTTCCGGAAAGTCTATTCGCATAATCGGCGGCATTGTCACCTGATTGAAATGAAGACGGGAAAAGCCATCTTCTATTGAGGATAATAACCGATTACTTTGCTTTACGTATTCACGAATCTCTGTTTCTGTAAATACAATCATGTCGATCCTCCTCTCTTAATGCTTTAAAAAACTGGACCCAATCCAGATTGTTACCACTCACGATCACTGCTATATGGCCAGCTTTTGGTTGAAAATCCCTTTCTAACAAGGCTGCAACACCTGCAGCTCCTGCCCCTTCTGCGATGATCCGCTCCTTTTCCATTAAAAAAGCCATCCCCTTGGCAATAGCCTTCTCGGATAACAGAATCAAGTCGTCCATATAGGAAGCCACCATTGAAAGGGTATGGCAATTATCAAGACCGATTCCTCCCAAAAGACTATCCGCCAGGGTTTCTTTTTCTGGCACTTCGACAGGCTTCCCAGCCGATAAACTTTCGCTCATGGCAGAGGCACCCTCAACTGAGACTCCTGTAATTTTAACGGATGGCTTTAGTTGCTTTACCGTATAACCGATGCCAGACAGTAGTCCCCCGCCAGATAACGGAATAATTACTTCGTTTAATTCCGGGAGATCCTCCAATAACTCCAGAGCAATCGTACCCTGTCCTGCAATGATATGTTTGTCATCAAATGGAGGGATGAGCTCCAAACCTTCTTGTTCCTGAAGTTTCAAGCACCTTTCAGCCGCCTCATCCTGTGATTCTCCGCTTACCACGATTTCAGCTCCATAACGCTTAAGAGCTGACAATTTATTGGAGGGAACGCGATTGGAGACACAAATTACCGACCTCATTCCTAATTGCTTAGCAACATAAGATACAGCCAATCCATGATTCCCTGTGGAAAAAGTGGTTACTCCTTTCGCTTTTTTCTGTGCCGCCAGTTTGCGTATTTTGTTTGCTGCTCCCCTGATTTTGAAGGAACCTACTTGATTGATCGTTTCCAGTTTTAAATAAGTGTGGATTTTCGTTACTTCAGAAAGTGCTTCTGCACGGACGAGCGGAGTCCTTTGAACCAGTGTCTCTATCTCTAACCTCGCCTGTTGGACCTCTTGCAATGTCACCTTGTTTTCTCGTTGGTTCATGACTTCCCCCCTTCCCCTACATTTATATAGCTTTAACTGGGCATGTATGATAGGGAATTGACCCGGGGCTTGGAGAAATATTAGCATGTAAAAGAAAAATTAGGCTGCTTTTAAATAAAATCGCCGGCTCTAAAATAACCCCCCTCTGAAATACTCTGTTTTTCACAATATAGATAAACTGCGACATAACTTTTTTGTGACTTCCTTCCATTCTTTTCGGATTGAGTGGGTAGTCCAGCGCTGCGGAAAAATACTCGCTTTGGATAGAAAATCTAATCAAGTGGGAAATGGTCCTAGATTTGTTTAACATGGGATATTCCCTAGCCAGTATTCAGAAAAAATCTAAAAGCGAAGGCAGAACACGCAGACTCCTGTGGGAAAAGCGCGAGTCCGAAGACCCCACAAGAAGCGTTCTTTGCTGATGAGGAGGCTGAGGCCGTGCCCGCGGAAAGCGAAGTGTTCTGCCGCAGCGAGTCCATGCACTCAACGATCATCAGAACAATTAGAAATAGAATTGTCACTATGTCGCAGTTTGCCTCAACTAAGAATTTCAAGAATTAATAATTCTCCATAAAAAAAACGCCTTTTGAGTTTTTTCTCAAAAAGCGTTATATCAGCTGTAATTCCAATACAGGAATGTAACAGATTTAATTGTTTTATTGTTCGTTGACAGCCAAAACAGTCGGTACCGGCTCAGAATGAATTTCCCCTTTTCTTCTGTTTCTGCGTGTTCTGATCTTTTCTACTGCAGACAAAGTTAGAAATACTAGTAGGACAGTCAAAGATAACAAGTAAAGAGACATCACCATCGTTGTTATCCCCTTTCTACAAAAAATTCTTCATTTTTTAATGAATTCCACTATATAATACCAAATATTCCTATAATGTAAATATAAAAATACAATTTCTTATAAATTCTTTTATATTCTTACATATTTCTTCTTATGCTCTTGAATTGTCAGTTAATTCTTCTGCTTGTTTCTGACTGGAAAACATAAATAAAACAGGGCCCTGTTTATTGTTGATACAAGACCCTGTTATATATTTATTTATCTTTAATTTTCAATAAACGCAATCCATTTGCGGTGACAAGCAGTGTTGCACCCATATCAGCTAATATGGCAATCCAAAGCGTAAGCCAGCCTGGAACAACCAATAATAAAGCAACTAGTTTAATTCCGAGGGAGAAACCGATGTTTTGTTTAATAATAAACAATGCTTTACGGCTCAGCTTTATCGCGAATGGTAGTTTGGTTAAGTCATCCCCCATCAACGCTACATCCGCTGTCTCCAAGGCTGTATCGGTACCTGCTCCACCCATCGCTATACCGACTGTAGAAGCTGCAAGAGCAGGTGCATCGTTGACACCATCTCCAACCATTGCTACCTTGCCGTATTCTTTTGAGAGTTGTTTGATTACGTCCAGTTTTTCTTCTGGCAAAAGTTCTGACTGGATATCCTTCACGCCGACATTGGAACCAATGGCATCTGCTGCAATTCGATTGTCGCCAGTGAGCATCGTGGTTTGCTCAATCCCGATTCTATGAAGCATCCGGACAACTTCACGGCTTGATTCTCTGACTTGATCAGCAACCGCCAATAAGCCAATAAGGCGACTTTCTGTACCAAGGAGCATGACCGTTTTTCCTTCTTTTTGAAACGTTTCGATTTCTTTTTTCATATGAGCTGACAGCCCATTTTGCAATAACTCCTCAAATAAACCAGGACTTCCCATGAAATAATCAGTACCGTTTATTTTCCCTTGTACACCTTTTCCAGTAAGCGAAGAAAAGTTTTCTACGGGAATATCTTTAAAGGATATCTCCTTTTCCTCTGCTTTGCGAATAATTGCAGCAGCCAGCGGATGTTGAGAACGAGATTCCAGTGCTGCCATAATGGAAAGCCACTCTTTTTCTGTACCTTCGAATAACCTAATATCGACAACTGCCGGTTCTCCTTTGGTTAATGTACCTGTTTTGTCAAAGGCGACAGCCTTTATTGCGCCTAGTTCCTCTAAATAGACGCCGCCCTTAACAAGTACTCCATGCTTGGCAGCGTTGCCTATGGCTGTAACGATCGATACAGGGGTAGAGATGACGAGAGCACAAGGACAGCCGACCACAAGAACTGCCAACCCTTGATAAATCCATGTTACCCATTCCGCCTGCCAGAACAAAGGTGGCAGCACAGCAACAAGGATGGCTACCAAAATGACTGCCGGAGTATAATACGTGGCAAACCGGTCGACAAATGCCTGGGATGGCGCCCGTTCCCCTTGGGCTTCCTCAACCAGGTGGATGATTTTGGCAATCGTCGTGTCTTCCACATGTTTGGTGACTTCAACTTCCATGAAACCTTCTTCATTCAATGTTCCGGCAAATACTTCTGTATCAATCACTTTTTCGACAGGGACCGACTCCCCGGTGATAGCGGCTTGATTCACAGAAGAATGTCCAGACCGGACGATTCCATCCATCGCGATTTTCTCGCCTGGTTTTACAATCATTATGTCTCCGAGTTCAATTTCCTGAACATCGACTGAGATTTGTTTGCCATTTTTTCTGATGGTTGCCTGGTTTGGGGCAATGTCCATCAATGTTCGGATCGATTGTCTAGCTTTATCCATTGAATACCTTTCCAATGTTTCACTGATAGCAAACAGAATGACAACGACAGCCCCTTCTGCCCACTCTCCTATAATTGCTGCACCGATAACGGCGATGGTCATTAATGTCTTCATATCAAATCTCAATTTAGACAAATTAATGAAGCCGGTTTTAAAAAGCGAACTTCCGCCTGTTATAATCGAGGCTCCGAATGCCAGTTTCACACTGATATGATCTCCATGGAAAAACATGGCAAATACAATACCAAGCAAAAATAAGCACCCTGACACAATAATAGAAAAATGCCGTTTCCATGCTGGAATTATTTCTTCTGTGAAATCGTTCCTGTTCTCTTTTTCTGGAATAATTTTCAAATTTTCAAAGGAGCCTGCTTTCTCCAATTCTTTTACTTCCGCCTCCCCGAAAACAGTGATTTTACTTGCCCCAAAATTTACTTTTGCATCTGAAACACCATCCAGGTGTTTAACGTTTTTTTCAAACGTTGCAGCACAGCCAGCTCAGGAAAAACCCTCGACCCGGTAAATCTCTTTTTTATCTTCCTTATCGTTCATTTCCACTCACCTCCTTCTCGTGAAGGACAGCCGTTTCAATCAGACTGCGGACATGTTCGTCCTCCAGAGAATAAAAGACAAGTTTACCTTCTTTACGACTTTTCGCAATACCCAATGAACGAAGGTGCCTTAAATGGTGTGAAGCGGTGGCTGTCGAGACACCGAGAACATTCGCTACATCGCACACACACAATTCCGGTTCCTGCATTAGTGCATAAGTAATACTCATTCTTGTGTCATCAGATAGTGCTTTAAACATCTTTGCTATTGGAGAAAGTTCAATCCCTTCAAGAACTTTGGAAATTCGATCCACTTTTTCTTCGTCATAGCAGAATACTTCACATTTATCTTTATTCAATCTTGCCTGTTTAGCTGCCATCTAATCTACTCACCTACATTCAAATAACTATTTGAATATAGTGTATGTATTAATGCATGGAAATGTCAATATTCAAATGGACATTTGAATATTGATTTACGGAAGTAAAGCGGAGTTCCATACTTAAATTGTTGATAGTTTGAAAACATAGTGGGAATCATCCTGACCATTTCCAAAATTTCTTTAGAGAGTTATAAAGCATCTATGTTTGTTTGACTTTAAATAGAAACAGGTAATTCTCCACAAAATGGAAAAACGATAGAGTAAAAAAAACCGTGATTTCTAGAATGAAATCTACGGTTCTTTTAACTGATTCTGTTGAAAACTTTCTCTTCATCAACAGAAATGGTTAACGTTTAAATATTACTTGTTCAACAGATTCCCCGAATGAAAGGCTTGTTTCCCCAGGCTTTGTCTCGGCAATAATGCTTCCGTTCCGGATGGAATAACGGACATCTGCCTGTCTGCGGACCGCCTCATATTCATCTTCGGCTCCCAACACAATCATGTTGGCAGGTTTTCCTTCCTCTATTCCGTAAGAGTCTTCAATACTTAAAGTCCTCGCACTGTTGGTGGTAATCAAGTCGATCGAATCCTTAATCTGGTTATAGCCCATCAACTGGGTGACATGGATACCCATATGCAGCACCTGCAGCATATTTCCAGTACCGAGTGGGTACCACGGGTCAAAAATATCATCATGGCCAAAGCAGACATTAATGCCCGAATCAAGCATCTCTTTGACACGGGTGATTCCACGCCTTTTTGGATATGTGTCAAAACGTCCCTGTAAGTGAATGTTGACCAGCGGATTGGCAACGAAGTTTATACCGGACAATTTTAACAACCGGAACAGCTTGGAAGTATAAGCATCGTTATAGGAGTGCATCGCTGTAGTGTGGCTGGCAGTAACGCGACTGCCCAATCCAAGCCGATGTGCTTCGGCGGCCACTACCTCTACAAACCGTGATTGTTCGTCATCAATCTCGTCACAATGAATATCAATCAAGCGGTCATATTTACCGGCAAGCTCGAACACGATTTTCATTGATTCCACACCATATTCGCGGGTGAATTCGTAATGCGGTATTCCCCCGACTACATCCGCTCCCAATTTCAAAGCTTCTTCCAACAATTCTTTTCCGTTCGGAAATGAAACGATGCCTTCTTGCGGGAAAGCAACAAGTTGTAAATCCACGTAGTCTGCCATTTCCTGTTTCACTTCAAGTAATGCCTTCAAAGCTGTCAATTCAGGATCAGTTACATCGACATGTGTACGGACATGCTGGATACCTTGGGCAATTTGCCATTTCAGTGCCTTCACTGCCCGGTTTTTCACGTCTTGCTTTGTAAGTGCTTTTTTCCGTTCAGACCATGTTTCAATCCCTTCGAACAGTGTGCCGCTTTCATTCCACTTTGGTTCACCCGCCGTCAAAGTTGTATCAAGGTGGATATGCGGTTCTATAAATGGCGGAAGAACGAGGCTGCCATTTGCGTCGATTACGTCATGATTGGCATGATTTGTCTCTTCCTGTGTAATTGATTGGATAATACCTTGTTCGATTACTATTTGCCAAAGGCCTTCTCTTCCTCTGAGCACTGCATTTGTGATAATCAATCTGTTAAGCCCCTTTTTCCACTGCCATCGAAGCAGCCGATTTTTTTATTTTTTCCACTCCAATTGAAATACCTGCATAAACGATAATCGAACCAATAATGGCATTAAGAGGAGGTATTCCCGGAACAAACTGTGCAAAAGCAAATCCAGCGGCCCATGCTACAAGCGCCGGCCAGTTAACAGTCTTAAAGGACATTTCCTCAAATCGGCGATATTTACCGCGGTTCAAAATGAAATAGTCGGCAAGCAAAATCGCCCCAATCGGAGGCAAAGCACCGCCTAGCAAAGTTAGCCATCCGACAAAATTGTTATAAAGCCACATTGCAAAAATCGTCCCAATAATTCCGTTGAAGATGACCACTTTGTTTTTGGTTATTTTGGTGATATTTGAAAAGCCTAAACCGGAAGCATACAAGGCATTATCATTGGTTGTCCAAATATTCAACCCAAGTACAAGAATTGCCGGTATTATCAAACCTTGAATGAACATCACTTCTGAAATATCGGATTGCCCTGTAACGACAGCTCCGACACCTCCAAAAATAAACATCAACGAATTGCCGATAAAGAAAGCGGCAATTGTGGTGACGACTGCAGATCTTTTCGTCTTAGCAAACCTGGCCACATCGGGAGTCAACGTTCCACCACTTGCAAAAGATCCTACACAGATGGTAAGTGCTGCGGCGATTCCGATGGATTCAGCCGGCTGATAGGCCATCAATTCTGTCATTCCTCCGATGGAATCGACCGCTTTGAAAACGGATAAGCTTCCCAAAACAGCTATAGCGGGAACTGCCACAAAGCTAAGGATTGCCAGTGCTTTCATACCAAAGAAAGCAGAAGCTGTCATCAGAAGACCAGAAATAATTACTAGAAAAGTCATGTCGATACCAGTAACCTTCTGAACAGGCACAGCGAACATGGCAATGCCGACACCGAACCAGCCCACCTGGGTGGCTCCTAACAGAAAAGAAGCTAGATAAGATCCCTTTTCACCAAATGCATAACGAGCAAGCAGATGGGTTGATAAGCCAGTTTTAGCCGCAATATGCGCAAGTGCTCCTGTGTAAAGCCCAAGAATCAAGTTACCTGCCAATACTGTCCAAATAAACTGCTCCAAAGTTAAGCCCAGGCCAAGTGTCCCGCCCGACAGCATGCTTGCGGAGAAAAATGTAAAGCCCAACATGACGAAGAGCATTTTCCAAAAGCCGTTCCTTCCCCTTTGCGGCACAGTTTGCAACGCGTAATCATGGTCGATATGTTGATGTTTCATAACCAATTCCCCCTATATAATAGTAGAACTGGTACCAAATAAGCGAAAGAATCAGAGCGCAAAAAAAAGCTTCCTGCCATTTCTGACAAGAAGCTTTTCATATTTGCAAGCGATAAAAGACACACACACACGTGCTTATGATCCCTTGCGGTTCTCCGCTGTCCTTGTCAGCCTCACTGGACTGAATTAAAGGTACCAATATTTAATTAAATTTATTGTCGCAGATGGCGCAAAAAGTGTCAACAGGAGAAAGCTGGTAATTCATGCATGGACTCAATTTTAAAACAAAAAAACCAGCCCCTAAGGACTGGTTTAACATTTAAATGGTTAGAGCCACCATTGCCGTAACTTTTCGTAATAAAGTTTTAAACCACCACTCCTCAAAGTGGGTGTTCGCAGAATGCTTCCTGTCTTCCACTGCATGTTGGAGGCTTGACATTTCACACTCAATTTAAAACTCCCTATTACAGTTTAAAGGTTAAAACTTATTATCATTACGTACAAAGTAGCTTGTAAACATAATATACAGCATTTCGATTAAAAGGTCAACAGGAGAATTTCACAGTTTAGTAGTTTACTCTTCTCCCACTACAGTGAATCGCTCTTTATTATGTTCTTCATTTTCAATTTCATCGATTACGGCAATCGCATAATCTGCATAACTGATATGACTCTTACCTCGTTTATTTCCGATGACATAATCCGTCCCTTTTTTATAAAATCCGGTTCTCCGTCCATTTGCTTCGAAAGACACCGCGGGACTGATATATGTCCAATTAAGATTTTTTGTCTGCTCCAGCATTTTCAGTGTTTCGAGTTGTTGCTCTGCAGTAGGGCGGAGAAAATCCGGGAATTCCCGTGTCTCCAGCAATCGGGTTTCCTTTGTCTCATCTATGAACAAACTCCCGGCCCCTCCTACGACAATCAGTCTGGTACTGCTTTGTTCCAGTGCTTTTATTAGTAAGGTGCCGGCTTCCAGAAAAAGGTTTTCTTGCCCGGTGGAGGGGGCAAACGCATCCACGACAATGTCGAATTCGGTTAAATCGGATGCCGTCAGGTCAAATAGGTCTTTTTCCAGGACTTCCATATACTTGGTCTTCAATTTAAAGGCATTTCTAACGATACCTGTAACTTCGTGCCCTCTGTCTACAGCCTCTTTCGCTATTAAACTTCCAGCTTTACCACTGGCTCCTATCACTCCGACTTTCACTATACTCTGCTCCTCTCGCTGTCATGATTATACTTATCTACCCTTTTCCAAAGGCGTTATAACAACATTTGATCGCGAAATTTTCTATCCCCACCCTAAAACCGGGTCCCCCCATACAGTACCTTTTAAAAAAATTTAACATTTGAGGCAAACTGCGACATAGTGACAATTCTATTTCTTGTTGTTCTGATGATCGTTGAGTGCATGGACTCGCTGCGGCAGAACACTTCGCTTTTAGATTTTTTCTGAATACTGGCTAAGGATTATCCCATGTTAAACAAATCTAGGACCATTTCCCACTTGATTATATGTTCTATCCAAAGCGAAGGAAAAATGCGAGACTCCAGTGGGAAAGGAACAGTCTGAAGATCCCGCAGGGGCGGTCTTTGCACCGAGGACAATGGTTTTCGGTGGGCCGAGTAATCGCAGGCCCAAGTAACGCTTCGACAGCGAGACATCGCACGCAGAAAATCGATTTGTATTTTCAAGGAAGCTGAAGCGTTCCCCACGGAAAGCGAGTATTTTTCCGCAGCGCTGGACTACCCACTCAATCCGAAAAGAATGGAAGGAAGTCACAAAAAAGTTATGTCGAAGTTTATGGTTACTGTGCAGTTTTTTGAACGAGTAATCTTATTTCCGTCTTGGATGTAAAGAGAAGCTGGCAATAAAAAAACTGCCCTTGCTTTTGCACAAGGACAGTATCTTCTATCTATTCATCTATTAATCAGTTAACTTATTGTACTCTTTTTTTATTTCTGCAGCGGTCTTCTCGATTTCTTCTCCCCAATGGTCATTTTGCGTCTGGAAGACGACATTGCCATTTGTATCAAGGAGGCCGTATCCTCGGGCAGCACTGTCCTGGTCTTTCATTCCCATTGTGTCGATGAGAGTAAAATCCGGATCAGAGATAAACGGAAGGCTATTTTCTCCAGTGTATTCTCTAATACCAATTGACAGTTCTTTTTGCTGCTCGGTAGTATCTTTACTTACAATATACATTTCCAGATCCATATCCTGAAATTCATCCAGATTTTCATGCAGCTGAACCAGCTGTTGTTGGCAGAGACTTCAGGTGTATGTGGTAATGAAAAAGAATAAAACCGGCTTCTCCATCGGGAAAGTTACCGCTTGATCATCTTGATTCTTCAAAGTTACCGGCTCATCCAGCTGGCTTTGTCCACAACCTGCCAGAATCATGACGACAACCATGACCAAAAAAGTTACTTTAAGTCTCATGGTGACTCCTTTCTTTCTCTCTAATTGACCCATATAAATTGTAGAGTATAACAAACACTTATTCAACAAAATTTAATAGAAACTTTTCGATTCTCTATTAATCATTCATTTATTCATCGATCGCTCAATGAAATCCTGCACCCTGTTTTGAAACTCTAACGTTGCAACCGAGTATGCTTTCGTATGCCCTGCGTCAGGCACAATCCATAATTCTTTGTCGCCACCTGCAGCATCAAATAGCTCATACGCCATCTCCGTCGGAACCAGTTCATCTTTGTCGCCATGGATTATCAGCAGCGGCTTTGTATTATCCGCGACTTGCTTCACAGCAGACGCTTCTCCAAAAGTAAACCCTGCTCTAAGTCTGGTAATAGCACTAGTAATATCCATAATTGGAAACGATGGTAAATGATACAGATGTTTTAATTGGTAGGAGAGTTCTTCTTTAACAGATGTATATCCGCTATCTGCGATTATCCCCTTGACCTCTTCAGGGAGCTCCTCCCCGCTTGCCATTAAAACCAACGCAGCACCCATCGAGTTTCCATGCAAGATTATTTTATCCGCCTGGTGATTTTCCACTAATTCCTCTATCCAAGACAGATAATCCAGACGGTCATGCCATCCGTATCCAATATAGTCTCCTTCACTATCTCCATGTCCACGGGAGTCCGGAAGCAAAACATCAAAGCCCTGGTCGTAATAAAATTGAGCGTAATCCCCCATCTGATCGCTCTGCCCCCGGTAGCCATGAGCGAGGATGACAGCTTTTCCCGTATTCTGATCATTTCCCAGGAAATCGGCCGTTAACTTCAAACCGTCGAAGGATTCTTTTTCGATTACTTCCATAGCTTGTCGATTAAACCATATTTTTGCCTGTTCAAGGATTTTTTGCTCCTGGCTATTTGCGAACACTTCAACTGTATCAGCTTCTTTATGAAGCTCTACGACTTTCCCGCGCTTGACACTTTCTCCGTAAAAGTAATTAGCACCCGCAACCAGCACAATTAACACAGCCAGAGTAATTGCACTTATGGAAATATAAATCTTCTTTTTCACTTTATCGCCTCTAATATTAGTATTTTCTCTCTATCATTATAGTCGATACCATCACGAAATAGAGTCTTTTCCGCGAAATTCAACAATCTTGATCAAAATGTTTACTAATCAACTTACATGGATACATTTTATAAATCAGGAGGTTGATAAAATGGGAAAATTACAAAATAAGGTAGCAGTCGTAACTGGCGGAGCGACCGGAATCGGTAAAGCAACTGCCGAAGTCTTTGCCAACGAAGGCGCCACTGTTTTGATTGCTGATATTAAGAAAAAAGAATTAGAAGAGACCGTCAAATCGATTAACAACGAAGGCGGAACTGCCAGGAGCTATGAAGTGGATGTTTCCAAAGAGACCGATGTAAAAGCCTTCGCAGAGCAAGTGAAACAAGATTATGGTACCGTGGATGCATTATTCAATAATGCAGGTACAGATCAAGAAGGGGGAAAAGTGCACGAGTATCCTGTAGAGCTTTTTGATGAAATCAATCAAACTGACTTGCGCGGTACGTTTTTGATGAGTAAATTCTTCATTCCTCTTATGTTGGATAATGGGGGCGCAATTGTCAATAATGCTTCGATGTCCGGCAGCTTTGCAGATTTGGATCGTTCCGGCTACAATGCTGCAAAAGGCGGGATTATCAATTTCACCAAATCGATTGCGATTGATTATGGACGGAAAGGGATAAGAGCCAACTCTGTATCACCTGGCACAGTGGAAACACCACTCATCGATAAACTGGCAGGTTCAAAAGAAGAAGAAAGCGGCAGAGAGTTCAGGGAATCCAATAAATGGCTGGCTCCTTTAGGACGATTGGGAAAGCCGAAAGAAATCGCAACTACTGTATTATTTTTAGTTTCCGACGACAGTTCTTATTTAACTGGACAGGACATCACCGTTGACGGCGGGATTACCGCCTATACTTGGCCTGGTAAAATGGTAATGGATGAAAGTTGGAAGAAAACGACAGAATAACAATAAGGAGACGGATCCCCAAAAGATCCGTCTCCTTATTTTGAAATTAAAGACTATTTTGCTGAAAGTTTAAAAATTTGAGATGAAAAATCTGTAGCACGTATCTCATCAGGAAACTGATCGAGTTGAATACCAGCATACATTAATTCATCTCCAAAGAAGGTCCCCTTCAGACCTTCAATGGAATATTCCAATTCTTTATCCAGACCTTGCAGGAGAATCCGTTTGAAACCTGTATTTGGCAGTGAAAGAATTTGGTAACGACCTACCAATGCTTCTCTTTTGTCTTCGGAAACCACCATCCAGCTTGTCACATTCCCGTCACCAGCGAAAGGGCTCTCAAGTCGGTAAAAAGTTCCATTTAAAATAAGCCGCCTGTTTTCCTTGTAGAAACGTATTTGATGCTTTACCTTGTCTCTATCTTCCTCGGACATCTTGGTAACATCCAGTTCATATCCAAAGGCACCAAAGTAAGCTACATTCGCTCTCGTATCCAGACTTGTAATCCTGCCAACCTGATGGTTCGGAACGTCGGAGACATGGGCGCCGATCGAACTGACTGGATATACCAAGGAGGTTCCATACTGAATTTTCAATCTTTCCACCGCATCTGTATCATCGCTCGTCCATGTCTGCGGTGCATAATGAAGCATCCCAGGATCAAAACGGGCCCCTCCGCTGGCACATGATTCAAATAATACATCCGGGAAGTCCGAGGTGAGCCTTTCATATAGCTCATAAACCCCCAATATATACCGATGAGGCAATTCTCTCTGCCTGGAAGCCGGCAAGTCTACTGAAAAGATCTCTGTCATGTAACGGTTCATATCCCATTTCACGTAGGAAATAGGAGCCTTACTCAAAATTTCGGCCATGGACCTATAAATGTAATCGACTACTTCTTTTCTGGAAAAATCCAGGACATATTGGTTTCTGCCATGTGACAGACTGCGTTCGGGCACATGGATGACCCATTCCGGGTGTGCACTGTATAATTCGCTTTTTTTCGAAACCATTTCCGGTTCAAACCAAAGTCCGAAATCCATTCCCAGCTCATTCACCTGTTTCGCAAGTCCTGTCACACCGTTTGGCAGCTTGCGCTTATCGACAAACCAATCGCCTAATGAGGTAGTGTCATCATCTCTTTTTCCAAACCAGCCATCGTCAAGCACAAACAACTCGACGCCCAATTCCTTGGAAGCCCCGGCGATCTCCAAGATTTTCTGCTCATCAAAATCAAAATAAGTACCTTCCCAATTGTTTGTCAGAACCGGACGCTCTTTGTCTCTCCATTTTCCACGAGCCAGTCGCTTGCGATAAAGTTCATGGTATGTCTGACTCATATCGTTTAAACCTTTGTCAGAGTAAACCATGACGACCTCGGGTGCTTGAAAACTTTCCCCGCTTTCCAACAGCCAGTTAAAATCGAAAGGATTGATGCCCATCATCATTCTGGAAACGTCATATTGATCAACTTCCACCTGCGCCAGGAAGTTTCCACTGTAGACAAAGCTGAATCCATATACCTCCCCTTGGTGCTCATCCGCAGCAGGACGCTTCAATGCAAGAAAAGGATTCTGCTGTGTCCCGCTGGCTCCTCTTGCACTCGAAATGCTTTGCATCCCTGGAACGAGTTTTCTCTGCTTGATATGTCTTTCCCGAGACCAGGAACCCGACAACTGGACCATCTCATAGTCGGAATCAAAAAAGTCGACACTGGCACTGAGCGCTCTTGTCAGGGATACTTCTTCTTGCCCATGATTGACAAACTGGACGGACCGTGTAATAGCGTTATATGCTTCAAAGACCGTATAGCTTAGCAAAATTTCTACATCGATCAATTTATCATAAAGAGAAATCTCCAAAGTCGAAGCTTCGTTTTCATCCTCTACATATGTAGCAGGAAGTCCTTCCAACGGCTTCTTTCCTTTATATATTTTATGGCTTTTGTATTCCAAGTTGGTGATCCTGCTCCCATTTGACTGAAGAATTTGGTATGCAGGCTCCCGGTAATCAGTTGTTCCATATGAAGGAAACTCCTGCTTCTGCACATCGAGTGAAAAACTCTCATCCCCTTCAAATACGCTGCTTGTATTTGAGCGGGGTTTTTCCTTGTGTAAGTGGTCAAATGAATCTCTGTGGCGCAGCTTCTTCCCATAATACAAGTGTCCCAATTGATTGTTTCGCAACACAGTAAAAATATAACTGACATTTTTGGCTTGGAGATGGAATTCTCTTGTGCTTTCATTATAAAAAATCATTTGCATCCTCCTGTGCATTTTGTAGATTTATAGTTTTGAGATGATTACTCTTATAATCCCACTGATATAACGCTTACAATTCAACATTCACTAACATTCATTCTAGTGATTATCTTTCTCCGTTCCAATCCCACAGCTTTCTCTGATGATTATTTCGGTCGGAATAATCACTTTAAGAGGAACTTCTCTACCATTTATTCTATCCAGCAGCAAATGCAGGCTTGTTCTCCCCATCTGCTCCGTGTGGACTCTGATGGTTGTCAAAGGGGTGCTGGCATACTGTGCCATTTCTATGTCATCAAAACTTACGATAGCAACATCTTCCGGGACACGGAGATGCTTCTCTTGGAGCGCTCTTAGTGCACCTATAGCCATTGGATCACTCGCAATAAAAAATGCATCAGGCAAATGTCCCGTCTCTATCGCTTTTTTCATTAATTCATAACCTTGAGACATATTGTATTCCCCGATAAACACATGTTCTTCATGGTATATCTTTTTATCCTTCATTACTTTTTCAAAAGTTGTTAACCGCTCATCATATGTTTCCAGTGTCGTTCCTTTCGTGTGTTCTCTTTCTCTTCCTCCGATATACCCAACGCTCTCTATTCCCTGTCGGAAGAAATGTTTGAGTGCGTTCCTTGTTGCTTTTTCAAAGTCAATGATGACAGAATCGCATTTTTCTTCATCTGGTGAATGATTGACATAGACCACATTGTCCATATGACCACTGATGTGTTCTAATGCTTCATTGCTCAGCCTTCCGATGACGATCAATCCATCAAATTCCCGGACCGATACCTTGGATGTGATAGTGCTCAAAGGCAGAACATGTGGTGCTTCCATACCTCTACGGAAGCATTCCTTTTCAATCCCCTTCCGTATCGATAAAAAGTATGGATCATTCAACTCTTCTTCAAAGGATTGACACAGTATAATGCCAATGGATAGACCACTGCCGGGATACCTGGTTTGCTCATTATGCCTTGTTTTGATTGTTTTATAGTTCAGCTCCTTGGCAATTGCAAAAATCCGCATTCTAGTTTCTTCCGTTACTGAAAGGGATGCATCCTTATTCAATACTCTTGACACCGTCGAAGAAGATACTTTTGCACGTGACGCTATGTCTTTGATCGTAGCCATATGATAAACCTCACTAAATTTTTACTAAAATTTTTCCTGCTTAAATATTATATTAGCAATAAAAAATAGCGCTTACAATCTAATTTAGTAAATTTTTAGAATTTATTCCTTCATAAAATAAGTTCACCTAAATTATCGGCTGAATATCCATTTCAATATGTTAAAATTGAATTGGCTTTATTTCCAACTTGTTCCACCGCTGTTGCTTTTAACAATAAAGAAAAACACCAGTATAGACGATTGAGAAACATGAAAATTCCGGTCTGGTTTAAAGATCGTTGACTGAATACAATCAATAAATAAAATGCAGAAAGGTGACCTATAATGAAAAAAAATCGTAAAATCTTCATGGTAATGTTGACAGTATTACTGGGCATAACAGCTGCTTGCGGAAATTCATCAAACGAATCGAGTGCAACATCCGACAATCAGGCTGAAAACAACCCTTCTACCCCACACGAAAAAAAAGATCCCTCTGATGAAAACACTACGGAAAGCAATTCAAAGAGCGATCAAACTGAGACAGACGAACAACATCCAAACGAAAAAGACGAAACCGTTAACAATGAATCTGCAAAAGAAGAAGACTCATCTACTGACACTGGACCTAGCCTGAAAGAAGAATATCTTAAAAAGTTAAACGAGGCCGAAAAAGAAGTAGAAAAGATGCGGGAAAATCCAATAGATGACACAACATTCGCTTTGAAGAAAGTAGAAGGAGATGCATACGACATTTTGGATGGATTGTTGAATGAAATTTATGGAGTCTTAGAAGAGCAGCTCCCACCAGAAAAGATGGAGCAGCTAAGAAAGGAACAGCGTGAATGGCTGGATTACCGGGATGATACTGCGAAAGAGGCATCGCTAAAATATGAGGGAGGAACAATGGAGCAATACGAATATGTAAGAGTCGAAAATAACCTTACAGAGGAAAGGTGCTTCGAATTAGTAGAGCAATATATGAAATGATTTTATCACAGACTTAAATCGCTCAGAACCAGGTGTTTGCCCCCGAAAGTTAGATTGATAACTCTAACTTTCGGGGGTCGGTACCAACCAACCTGAGCGTTTTTTATCCTCATGGATCATTCCAAATTCAATTTTATAATGGTTGTTTCTCTCCTCAGTTATTCCCTTCACTGACAAGATTCTGTTTTCTTTGTTCTAATTTCGGTCTGCTATATCTGTAATAGCAGTATTAATGGTATCATACATTTCATCCACAATCGAAAAATCAATGGCGCCAAGATAGATTTGTTCCAACCGGTCATGAAGTTTTTTCGCTTCTTTCAAGTATGCAATACCTTCGTTCATATGCTGTTTATACCGCTTTGTTACTTCACTGATTCTGGCTTCATATTTTTCATCCGTGCCAGGTTCCACTGTTTTTTCATACAAGTCGATTATTTCATCTCCGTGCCGGCTCGGCGCATATTCATGAGGGGCTGTACTGTCGAAAACACTTACTTCCAATTCACGAATGACCACCATGTCCAGGCTTTCCGGATCAAAACCACAATGATACACTTCTACATCGAATCCATACCTTGTGCCTGCAGCTGCTATCTTCTTCAACAGGGTCGACTTTCCAGTTCCCGCTCTGCCTTTCAAGAAATATCGTTTGGTGCCCTCTGTCAAATTGGGAATGAAATCGACGGCTCCTTCCGGTGTAGCAGCTCCAAGGAAGCGGTGTTTCGTTCTAGCTTCCCGTTTTCTTTCTTTACTTCCTTGGAAAATCTTTGCTATCAGCTCTTCTGTCAGCTGATTTGCCTTGGCAAAATCGAGTTGTGCTATATAGATTTCTTCCAAATCATCGTGGACACGAAGCCCGTCTTCAAAAGATTGGTAGGCTTTTTTGTACATTTTTTCGATATCATCCTGCAAATGCAAAATATCTTCCCTTTTCCCTGAAAGCCATGCTGTATCCCAAGCAAGCCCAAGATTGACATACTGTTCCGCCGCACCGGGAGCTTTCGGTTCCAGGATATGTGGAGCTGTTCCGTCAAAGATACCGAATTTCAAGGCGGGAATAATCAACCCGTCCAGTGAGTCATTGTCCGAAGCACAATGAATTAACTCAACATCATACCCTTTCTCCTGCCACTCGTCACCAAGCTTTTTAATCATCGTAGATTTCCCTGTCCCTGGACCGCCCTTTAATAAAAATACAGATTCCAAGCCTTCCAAACTGGAATCGAATAAACTGTAAAAACCTTTGGCCGTATTACCGCCGGCATAGAAGTTGATTGCTTTCCCTCTCATATTCCACAGCACTCCCTTGTTTGAAAATTACTGTACAATAGCCTATGTCGACAGATTAAAATAGGTGAATGGCCTAAAAAACGGCTGAAAGAAGTTATCTCTTTCAGCCGTTTACTTATCGGTCGCTGCGCATCCATACTGCATTTGCTTCCATATGGACAAAAGGTATATCTGTATTGATCATTCCTGTGATTTTCTTTTGTTCTATTTCTTTTCCAGCGAGCCATGAACCAAAACTGAATTCGGTCGGTTCCTGATCCCCGCCAAGCACCATCCAGGTTTTCAATTCTCTCGGGAAGTAGGCAGATGTATGGATGGTTCCGGCCCAATTCCGATATTGGTCAGAGAAAACTCCTTTATCTGAATCGTTCATCAGCCGGAAAGCCTGTATCGCTTCGGAATATTCCTGGCTTTGTTCCTCCAGGATATTCAGTCGGCGTTCTGAATCAACCAGGTAGTTTCTATTTTCATGTTTCATTATTTCAAAATGATTGGTGCAAATCTTTGATTGGCGCACTTTTACACCCCTTGGCGATGCTTCAACAATGTAAGTCTCACCACTTCTGTCGAATACAATATAACTGAAAGAATGACGGTGCGGCAGCTCTTTCAGCAAGGAAACAGCTTCATCCACATTAGCGCAGGTCTCTAAAACAATTCTGCCGATTGCACAACAGATAAATCCATCGCCAGGCTTTTTACGGTGCATGAAATTGTATCCCAATACAAGACCCTTTTCGTTCATACCGTCTGGACGCCCTGTGATCCTTTGAGACGGTCCAACAGTCGCATATCCCTGATCATTCGGCTGAAAAAAGACATAACGGCCTTCATATGTTTTCGGGTGATAGTCGTAATTGCGGATGAAATATTGATCTCCAGTTAAAATAGAACAACCCGATTTCACATGATTTACACGAAAACCGCCAAACTCCTGGAGAACTTTATCCATCGGCCATTCCAACGCATCACCGAGCCCGATCAATTCTTCCCAGACCCCCGGTCCGAATTGCTTAAATACTTGTTTTGCATCTTGTTCATTTATGCTGAAACGAGGTTTTCTGACTTTCCACTGCCTCGCCCTGTTTTGAATAATAAGAGAGTCCTTCAACATTTTCCCCTGCTTATATCCAAAATCATAATGGGAACCTCGAAATGTAATAATATCACTATGTACTTGTTTCATTTGATGACCCCTCTTTTGCTCGTAATGTTCTTATTTAAGAGTAAGGAAATGATAAAAATAAATAAAGAGATTTGTTTTAAGAGACAAAACTAAAAATGTTTGGAAAGCTTAACAACAAAGGATACTTGAATGGTATTCCGCTCTTAAATTCCAAACACCACAGCCTCGATACCAATCAAACCTCTAATTGTGGTATGATTTGTTCAGACAATAATGTAGATGAAGGAGAGCGAGGATGACTGATTACAAGATTCTATTTTTAGACATTGACGGCACTATAGTTAAACCCGACCACTCGATAGAGGATTCAACAAAGGAAGCGATTTTACGTGTGAAAAACCAAGGAGTGGAAGTGTTCCTTGCAACCGGGAGGCCGCTCCATGAGGTGGCGGATATTGCCGAGCAGTTGAATGTTCAATCTTTTATTGGGTACAACGGGGGCTACGCCATCTATAAAGATGAAATTATCGTGGACGAGCCAATGAAAAGCAGTACGATCGAGCACTTTGTCCGGACTGCGAAAGAAAATGATCACCAAATGGTTTTGTACACTAGTGAAAAAAACTACTTCACTTCCATGGAAGACAAAGCCGTCCAGGAGTTCATAGATACCTTCCAGTTAAAAAAGAACGATTTATTCGGACCTGAATTCATCGACCAGATTTTAGGTGTGACATTGATGAAACTGTCTAAAACCGAACCTGCCCGTTACAAAGTCGAAGACGATCTTCACTTTTCCCCTGTCAACGTCGGTAACTTAGATCAGTGTTACGACGTTATCAGGCATAGTGTCAACAAAGGAAAGGCAATCTCAAAAATATTAAATTTACTTGAAATACCGAAGGAAAGTGCCATCGCTTTCGGTGACGGCATGAACGACAGGGAAATGATGCAGGCAGTCGGAGAAAGCTTCGCGATGGGTAACGCGCACCCCGATTTGTTCGAATTTGCGAAACATAAAACTGCGACAGTAAATGATGACGGTATTTATAAAGGCTTAGCGTCCTTGGGTCTATTGAAATAAAAAGGCTGCCTGGCAGGATCGCCTGCCAGGCAGCCTTCTGTTATTTCTATTTAAAGTTCCAGACATGTCCTTTCCGGTGCCATCCTGTTATTACTCGATGATATTCTTCACTCTGCCCACTTGTCCATCTTCTAAACGGACTTTGATTCCGTGCGGATGTGTCGGAGAATTCGTCAGGATATCTTTGATGATTCCACGAGTCAATGCACCGCTTCTCTGATCTTTTTTCAGTACAATATCTACTTCCATGCCCTTCTCAATATCTTTTCGATTTCTGCCATTCATTTGGGTACCCTCCTACATTCACTTACTTTCTAAGTATACCCATGCCTGGCAGATTCTCCAAACAAGGACACAAAAAAGCCCCTTCGAATCAAGAAGGGGCTTTTTCTCATGCTTCTACTTTGGAATAAAACTGCGGTAAATGCTCTTTATGTACTTCCATCATTTCGTCAACAATTTGCTTCGCTACTGTATCCGAAGGGGTCAAAGGATTGATGGTCAAAGCCAGTACAGCTTTATCATAGTCACCGCTTACAGCTGCTTCAGCGGCAACTCTTTCAAAAGATTTAATCTGCTGGACAAGTCCTCTGACAGGTACAGGCAAGTCACCCATCACGACAGGCTTCGGTCCGTCTTTTGTAATAACACAGCTTACTTCTACTGCGGAATCATGAGGGATGCTGGCAATTGCGCCATTATTGACCGTGTTTACTGGTTGTATGTCCCGCTTATCGGTATAGATGGAGGTTATCAGCCGGACTGCTGCATCGGAATAGTAGGCACCGCCCCTTTCTTCAAGCTGCGGAGGCTTAATGTCAAGTTCAGGATCCTTGTACAATTCGAACAACTCTTTTTCCAGCTTCTGAACGACTTCTGCACGAGTTCCTTCTTCTTCGGCACTCTTAGCAGCCTTCTCGACCATGTCACGGGATTTGTAGTAATACATATGATACGGGCATGTCAGGACATTCAAGCTCTTGATAAATTCCGGTTCCCAACCAAGTCCTTTGATGTTTTTAACAAAGCTGGAGTTCTCCGGATCTGTTATCATGTCCATTACTTTATCTTTGACGCTCACACCATCCACAAATATGTCCAAGCCGTACACCATATGATTTAAACCGGCAAAGTCGATGTGAACTCTGGAGTGATCGATATCAAGAAGTTTTGCGATCCCCATCTCCATGCCGATCGGCACGTTGCATAAGCCTACAACCTTACTTATATTGGAATAACGCAGGACGGCTTCCGTCACCATACCCGCTGGATTAGTAAAGTTGATCAACCAAGCATCAGGGCACAACTCTTCCATGTCCTTACAAATATCAAGGATTACCGGAATGGTACGAAGGCCTTTGAACAACCCTCCTGGACCATTGGTTTCTTGTCCGAGCACTCCGTATTTCATTGGAATCCGTTCATCTTTGGCCCGGGCTTCCAGTAGACCCACACGGAATTGTGTAGTGACAAAGTCGGCATCTTTCAATGCTTCCCTGCGATCTAATGTTAGATGAACATCAATCGGAAGCCCTGCCTTTTCAATCATTCGTTTAGCCAAATTTCCGACGATTTCAAGTTTTTCTTTACCCGCTTCGATGTCTACAAGCCACAATTCTCTTACCGGCAGTTCCTCATAGTTTCTTATAAAACCTTCCACCAGTTCCGGGGTATAGCTTGAACCCCCGCCAATTGTCGCTATTTTAATTCCTTTACTCATCATTTTCCTCCTCTTTTCTACCTTTATGTAGATTAAGTAGTTTTCCCTCGATTTTCAGGAAACGTTTACAATCCAGCTCGCTTGACACAACGAGTAACTGTGAGTCATGAATGATGTTTCAAATCTATTATATTAGTAATCCGTTTTCATTTCCATGTATTTCTCTTTGAATCTTTATAAAAGACAAACATGCCGGCCTCCAGAAAAACCCAAGTCTGTACCATTACACCTAAGTCCCCTGCTCATAAAAAAGTCTTCTCCTGCACAAAAAGAGACCACAGCATTGCATGGTCTCCTTTTGAAAGATACTATTCGAGTCCTTCTTTGACTTCATCCACCTGCTTAGCAGTACCTGTTAAACCGCCGCCGGATAAATACCAGACAGCCGGGTCCAGATAGATCAACTTATCATTTTTGGCTGCATTTGTTTTATCGACCAGCTCGTTGTTAAATACCTCGCTTGCAGCTTGATCTCCACCCACTACAGCATCACGATCAATGATGTATAAATAATCAGGGTTTGTTTCAGCAATATATTCAAATGTTACTTTCATTCCATGAGGTCCTTCTGTCTCAATATTTTCGTCAGCAGGGGTCACACCGAATACATCATGAATGACGCCAAAACGTGAACCGGCTCCAAATGCACTTAAGTTACCGCCAGTAGTCAATACAACCAGACCAGTTTCCTCACTATCGGAAGTCATTTCTTGAACTTCTGAAATTTTGTCATTTATTTTTGCTAATTGTGTTTCAGCTTCTGCTTCTTTATCGAAGATTTCTGCTAACGTATTAACATTGTTAGTAAAAGATTCCATGTAATTTTCATTATCTACACCAACATAAATAGTTGGGGCAATTTCACTTAGATCTTCATATGCAGCGGACTGCCTGCCCGAAATAATAATCAGTTCGGGTTCCATAGCATTAATCGCTTCAAAATCGGGCTCTTTTAAACTCCCTACATTCACATAACCATCTTCATTATATTCTGACAAATAATCGGGCAAAGAGCTTCCTTTGGCTACACCGCCGACTTCGACACCTAAGCTATCCAGGATATCCAACGCTCCAAAATCAAATACTACTACATTTTCCGGATTCTTAGGTACTACTGTTTCTCCTAATTCATGTGAAACAGTAATTTCAGCTGCGTCTCCTGATGTTTCTTGATTTTCAGATGCTGTCTCATTGTCTGCTGCTGTTGCTTCAGATGCTTCCCCAGAATCATTTGTTCCACAAGCAGCTAATATCATAAGTACTGCCGCCACCAACGCGAATAAGATATTTCTCTTCATATCTATCACTCCTATTATTTTTTATTTAAATTTTTCAAAATGCTTCGTTAAGTAAAATAAACACAAATACGATTTCCATTGATTTGGTTAATTTGAAAGTCCATGTCAAATACTTCTTTCAATACTTTATTCGTTATGATTTCTTCTGTAGTACCTTCTTGAATGACCTTGCCATCTTTCAGGGCCACAATGAAGTCTGAATAACAGGAAGCGAAATTAATATCATGAATGACAATGACGATGGTCTTTCCAAGTTCATCAACCATTTTTCTTAATGCTTTCATAATTTGAACAGAATGTTTCATATCCAGATTATTAAGTGGTTCATCAAGCAATATATATTCCGTATCCTGAGCCAATACCATAGCGATATATGCTCGCTGTAGCTGTCCACCACTAAGCTGATCGATAAACTTGTCTTGTAAATCTTCCAACTCCATGTATTGAATCGATTCATCGACCTGTTTCCAATCCTCTTTGTCCAATTTTCCCTGGGAATAAGGAAACCTCCCAAAGCTGACAAGCTCCCGGACTGTAATACGAATATTGACATTGTTGGACTGTTTCAAGATGGAGATTGACTTTGCCAGATCATTGCTTTTGTAAGACGTAATTTCTTTACCGTCTAACAGTACGTGTCCCTTGTCCCTCGGAATTAGTCTGGAAACCATCGATAACAAGGTGCTCTTTCCAGCCCCGTTAGCACCAATAAAAGAAGTTATTTTTCCTTTAGCAATATTTAAGGAAACATCACTCACGACAGGTTTATTTCCATATGATTTCGTAACACTTTTGACTTCTACCATGATCGATTCTCCTTTAGCAGCAGGAATATAAAATATACGCCGCCTATGAAATTGATAATGACACTTACTGTTGTAGAAAAGGTGAACAATCTTTCGACAATCAGCTGTCCACCAACTAAAGCAACGATACTAATTAAGATAGACCCTGCAATTAAGTAGGAGTGCCGGTAAGTTTTCAAAAATTCATGAGCCACGTTTACTACCAGCAAACCCAAAAACATTATAGGGCCCACTAAGGCAGTTGAAACGGACACAAGTACAGCAATGACAATCAATAATTGTCTTACAACAGAATCATAAGGTACACCTAAATTAACTGCCTGGTCCCGCCCCAGCGAAAGAACATCCAAGTATTTTACATATTTAAAAAAGTATAAGGTGACAAGAATCACTAACACGATAGATAGTAAAAGCAGATCTTCGTTCACATTGTTAAAGCTGGCAAACATGGAATCTTGCACGAGCATAAATTCATTTGGATCGATGAGTAATTGCATGAAAGAAGATATACTCCCAAAGAATGTACCCATGATAATCCCTACTAATAAAAGAAAGTATATATTTCTTCCTTCTTTTTTAAGAAAGATAAATTTAAATAATACTAAGGCGAAGAGGACCATCAAACCGACTGATAGAAGATAATGATGGCCGCGGCTCATCATCGCAAGTGCATTGCCCCCAAACAAGAAAACAATGATGGTTTGGATCAACATGTACAGGGAATCCAAACCGATTAAACTTGGTGTTAAAATCCTGTTATTCGTTATGGTTTGAAACACTACGGTAGCGAATGCTATACAGCTTCCAGTTAGAATAATCGCAAATATTTTGGTTGCTCTTCTCGGTAGTACATAATCCCACTGGTCTCCGATATCCCAAAATAAAAACAATGCGGTCAGAATAATGGACAAGATTGCTAGAATGACGATTTTCATTTTATAACCCATGCGCTCTTCTCCTTATCAGTAAATAAAGGAAGATACCGCTTCCGATTACACCAATTGTCAATCCAATTGATACTTCGTATGGATAAATGATAACTCTACCGAAGATATCGCAGATTAAGACGAATACAGCACCAAGCAACGCAGTGTGATGTAAGCTTTTTTTCAAGTGATCGCCTTGATAAATCGTGACGATATTTGGAACGATCAATCCTAAAAAGGGCAACGAGCCAACCGTCAGCATCACGACAGAGGATACAAGAGCGACGATAACTAATCCTATATTTACTACCTGTTTGAAATTCAGTCCTAAGTTTGTGGCAAAATCCTCCCCCATACCTGCGATGGTGAAGCGATTTGCGAATATGTAGGCGATAATAACAGCAGGAATGCTGATATATAACAATTCATACCTTCCTTTTATAATCATAGAAAAATCACCATGCAGCCAGGAACCGACGCTTTGAATCAAATCATACTTATAAGCGAAGAAAGTTGTGATGGAACCGACAATGTTCCCAAACATCAGGCCGACCAGTGGAATAAAGATGGCATCTTTATACTTTATCTTGTCCAGGATTTTCATGAATATAAAGGTGCCCGCTAAAGCAAAAGCAAAGGCAATGCTCATTTTTGTAAGGACACCGTCAGCTGGAAACAGGATTAATGCAACCAATATCCCCAGTCTGGCAGAGTCCATTGTCCCAGCAGTTGTCGGTGAAACAAATTTGTTTCGGCTCAATTGCTGCATAATAAGGCCAACAATACTCATCGACATACCAGCAATCAAAATACTTATGAGCCTTGGAAGACGACTTACAAGCAGAACGTCAAGTTGATCTTCCGTTAAGCTGAACACGTCTAAAGGAGAAACATTGGAAACCCCTACAAAAATGGATATAAAAGATAAGACAACTAATGATAATGCTAAATATGTTAGTTTCATCGTAACTTCCCCACAGAAAATGTTTCCATTCGTAATAAAGATAATCATTCTCAATTGAGATGAAAAAAATAATGGTTTGCAAACCAGATTATTGTTTAAACATGTTTTTTAACTTGAATAAATGATAACAATTCTCATTCTCACTTGTCAACGGTTAATTGAAATAAATTCTCAATTAGAAATGTTATTCTGTTTCTAAAACAGCCAATCAAAAGACCTGGGCCTTTCCTGGTTCTATGGCACAGGTCTTTACAATTTATTTAAAAATTACTCCTTCATCCACCAGATAATCGATGATCTTTTCGGCCGCTTTTGCTACGGAGCAATTATGTGTGCTGATTACCAATTCAGGATCCACCGGGGGTTCGTATGGTGAATCGATACCTGTAAAGTCACGAATCTCCCCTTTTCTCGCCTTTTTGTACAACCCCTTTGGATCTCTTCGTTCACAAATTTCAAACGGGCACTCTACATAGATTTCTTTGAATTCTTCCTGCTTAAACAGCTTCCTGACGTTTTCCCGGTCTTCCCTGTATGGCGAAATAAATGCTGTCATGACAATTTGTCCGCTGTCGACAAACAGCTTTGCCACTTCGCCAACTCTTCTAATATTTTCAATCCGGTCGTTTTTAGAAAAACCCAATCCTTTATTCAATCCATGCCTGATATTGTCTCCATCAAGCACAAAACTTCTCACTCCCATGGAAAACAGCTGGTGATCCACCTCATTGGCAAGTGTGGATTTTCCAGAACCGGAATAGCCGGTAAACCAAAGGGCACAGCTTTTATGGTTATTCAACCTTTGTCTGTCTGATTTAGTAATCGTAGCCGGATGCCAGATGATATGATTTTTCATCGAATTCCTCCATTCTCCATTTCACTTATTCATAGGGTGCTCCTTCCACTTTTTTTAACGCTGGTTTTTCTGGATATACTTCTTTACTTTTTCTTATTGGTTTCCACAAACCAATCATTCCGATTGTAGCGACGAATACACAGCAGACCAGACCTAATGAATAAAAATCAAAATCAAGAAAAACAATGACAAGATTGTAAGAGATAACCAACGAAAAAAATGGAGATACAACCCAAATTTTCAACAGCTTTGTAATGACGGCTTTTTCAAAAATCCTCCAACCCTTATCAGACATTCCGATTCCTAATATGCTGCATGTAGTCACTTGAGTATGGGGAATTGGAATGCCGAACAAAGAGGCGAAAATCACCAGAACGGCACCAATCGAAGAGACTGTTCCACCTTGAAGCAGATTGAGTTCTGTGATTTTTTTTCCGTTTGTTTCCATGACTTTGCCGCCCAGCAGCAATACGCCCAACGCAACGAAGATTCCGCCGATCAGTGTACCCTGCCCGATCGTCATCATCCCTGAAGCAATCAATGGACCTACTGAATTTGCCACGTTATTCATCCCAGCCGAAAATGCTTCCAAAAAGCCCGCAGCAATAACAAAGGCAGCCAGGATTTTCGGCCATCTTCCAAATGCTAAAAACGTCCATCGCCCTTCTATCCGGCGAATCATTTTATTTGCCGCCACAGCTAAGAAGAAAGCAACAACAGGGACGATGATCCAGTACATGACAACCACTATCAGGGTCTTCACAAACAACGCCTTGAATGCAATACCCACTCCAACTATCGCACCGACAGTCACTTCGCTTGTCGACAGGGGAATCCCGGCAAGATTGGCCAAAAATAAAGAGATGGCTGCAGCAGCCAATATGACCAGAGCAATGTGGATAGAAATGATATCTTCCGGAATTATTTTGGAGCCTAGTGTTTTCGCGACTTCCCCACCACCAAGCGAAGCCCCCAGGAAAACTCCGACAGCACAAACGGCAAGGGCGAGTTTGCGCACCTTAATCGCACCGGATCCGTAAGCAATTCCCATAGATGCAGCCGCACCGCTAGCCCCGATATTCATCGCAAAAAATAAAGCAACGATAAAAGCTATGATAGTGATAATCATATTAAACAGCCCCTGTTAAGCCTGGTGCAATCCACACTCTGTCTTTCCGAACGAAGACCACCGCCCTGAACGTGAAGAACCTTCAGCTGGCAAGGTACAAGTCTCACACCCAATGCTGGGATAATCTTGATCATGCAGCGGGTTGTACGGCAGGTCGTTTAGTTGAATGTAGTTCCATACGTCATCCCAAGTCCAATGAATCAGCGGACAGATTTTCACTTTTTTAAACCGTTCATCTTTATTTATATATTCCACATGCTTTCTAGTCGGTGATTGTTCTCTTCTCAAACCTGATATCCAAGCATCAACTTGGCCCAATTCTTTCGCAAGCGGCTGCAATTTCCGAAGATTGCAGCACAGATTCGGGTTTGTCTCCCATAGACGCTCACCATGCTTTTCTGCTTGCTGCTCCAATGAAAGGTCCGGTTTAATTAAGTCAATCCGGAGTACGGGATACTTTTTTTTCACTTGTTCGATTAAGTCATAAGTCTCCTTGAAATGAACACCCGTATCCAGAAATACCACTCTAGCTCCAGGCGCTATCTTGGAGATTAAATCAAGTAGTACAATTCCTTCTGCACCAAAGCTGCAGGAGTATAAAATACTGTCCCCATATGTCCGATATGCCCATTTAAGAATATCCAGGAAATCTTTGTTTTCTTCTATAATATTTAGCTGTGTTTGTTCATTCCAATTATCATAAGTTAATCGTTTTTCCATAATTACCCCTCTCTTCGCTCTCCTAAAAATACATCCAATCCAAATTTAGGTATGTGTCTTATGTCAATGTATTCAACCATCTCTGTAATTGTTCAAACTGACTATGTTTATTGGTGGAAGGCACACTTCGTTTTTAGGCGAATATACTGAGTTTTGTAAATGAATTTAGCTGTTTTTAACAGCTCTGTAGAAATTCAAAGATCGAGAGGGTCATACAATGAACAGTCATGAATTAACTCTACCGACTCGTGAAACAAAACCCCGACAAAACGGCCAGACCATTTTGATTGACAACGGAGTCCCGCTTCAATTATTCCGGGATACAATCAGCAGTACCAGTGAATATGTGGATTTTGTCAAATTTGGTTGGGGGACTTCTATCATCACTGGTGGTTTGCAAGAAAAAATTGATTGCCTCCAGAAAGAGAATGTAGCATTTTTCTTTGGCGGCACCCTTTTTGAAAAATTCCTCAGCCAGGATAAAGTGGAAGCATATATGGATTATTGCCAGTCATTCGGCTGTCGGTATGTGGAAATATCCAACGGTACCATCAATCTTTCCAACCGTAAAAAAGCAGAATATATATCTGCTTTTTCTGGACATTTCACTGTTTTCAGTGAAGTAGGCAGCAAGGACTCCGCAGCGTCTACTGGTCAAGATTCTTCGGAATGGATGGAATTTATCCTGGAGGACTTGGAAGCTGGAGCGGACAAAGTAATCACAGAAGCACGAGAAAGCGGTACTAGCGGAATATGCCGGGAGGATGGTGATATCCGATTTGATATCTTCGAAGAAATCTTATCCTCCAACTTGGGTATCGAGCAACTTATCTTCGAAGCACCTAATAAAAAAATGCAAACATTCTTTATTAAAAGACTGGGACCGAATGTCAACTTGGCCAACATACCTTTCACGGATCCAATTGCCCTGGAAACATTGCGGCTAGGCCTGCGATCAGACACTTTTCATCTTGTTAAGGGAGGAATTAACCGTGAGGGATACAAATAAAGTCTTTCATTTAGCCATACCGTGTAAAAATCTTGATGAGACAGTAGAATTCTATGAAAAAATGGGATGTCAACTTGCTCGGAGATATGCCGACAGAGTAACATTCAACTTCTTTGGGGATCAGGTTGTATGTCATCTAAGCCCGGACAATATCGATTCAGAACCAAAAATGTACCCAAGACATTATGGAGTAACTTTTCTAGAAAGAGAAGATTACGAAAAAACATTGGAATTCGCCATAAATCAGGAACTGCCATTTTTCCAGGAGCCGATGGTTCGATTCAAAGGGAAACAAGAAGAACATATGACCTTTTTCCTGATTGATCCGGCTAACAATTTGCTCGAGTTCAAATATTATCATGATGCAGCGAAAGCTTACTGATCTAAAAAAACCTTAACCATTTAGGTTAAGGTTTTTTTAGATTCTTCAAGAAGATACCCGTGTGTTAAATACTGTATCTAAATAATCATCCTGTTCAAGGGTAATACCCTGCGCTTTGATTTCCTGCCATATGACAAGGTCCAGAGCATACGGGTCTCTCTTTTGGAGGGCATATATACTGGAAGCTTCCAATACTAGTGAAAAAATTTGCTTTTCAATCTTGATGACCAGTACACAATCATCATTTCCGCTATTCCACATCGGTATTAGTTCGGCTTGTAAGCCCCATTGTATCAAAAGGCTTTCGACACACTCCGCTACATACCTCAAATATTCCTTTTCTTTCATTCCTTGGGCCAGATAAGCCCGTGCTGTTTCATTTACATGCAATCTCATCTGAATCTTCCCCCTTCTATTTGGAGGCTTTGAATGTAACCGCTTTCCTGACTATAGTTAAAATACTCCTTCCGCTTCAAATGCAAAAGGAGCACTGTCCGTTTTTATCATTCAAAGCCCTTGCTTTGCTGGTATTAGCACCTTATCCTTTAACAGGTTGCTGTGGAGTCGCAGAGCCAGTTCTCTCGTCCACTCTTGATAACATATTCTATTTGTTAAATTATAACATTCAGGTGGCGTGATGTTAAGGGTGAATTCTTCCAATCCGGTTAAGATAGTATAATCTCCCATTCCACGGTTATCCCATCCTCTGAGGAAACAAACCTCTTTTATTTGTGACAAATATATCAATATATAACTGATTCCTACTTGAAACAAACAACGTTCTATTTATTTCCTCCTATTTCCAAACCCATGTTCCTGGGGAAAAAGTATATGATTGCTTGGATAAATGAGGATATTGATTTCTTTCATCCATCTATTTACCCTTTTAAACAGAAGGCAAAATCAGGAACGATACACTATTAATTCTGCAACCCAACTACGATAGGATACTATTATGACAATACTAATACCAAGGAGGAATTTGATGGGAATTGACGTAATACCCTTTTCGACCGCCCGGAACCTGATCATGGGAAGAGTGAATACAGTCCTGCGTATTTGTAATAGACTATTTATGAGCAAGTGTATAGCAAACAATGGCAGGCTTGAGCCAAAGGTTCATGATCTGCATCCTCACGAAATCCCCAATAAAGCTCAAATATTTTTTGAAATCAAACTCCAGCCGATCTCTCCTGAAGTCGAACCAGACGTGCTGGAAAAATCAACTTGGAATCGATCGTCTTTTAGAAGATCGATTCCAAGGATGCTGTTAGTTCAAACTCAATCATTTAAGCGAAGATATAAGCTTGGAAACTACTTTTACGACTTTCCTTTTTTAAACAAGAATGTCAGCCATTCATCGGTTTGCATCCGCACTTCTGCAGAATATCCTTCTTTCTTAAACATTTCCATCACTTGTCCGGCATTCCACTCCACTACTCCTGATATTAGGAACGTGTCACTTTTGTCGACTAGCTGATGCCTTTCAACGATTTTCCTTGTTTCATCAGCACCGATATTAATCACAATGACATCAAATGGTTCTGTAACGGAGTATTCTCCCTCTAGCAAATCCGCTTGTTCAATTGAAAGAGGAATATCCACTTTATTCAGCTCTGCATTTAAGCGGATTTCTCTTTCGACAGGTTCGTAATCGACCGCCGTAACCTTTTCTGCCCCTTTCAAGGCTGCCGCTATTGAGAGGACACCAGATCCTGTCCCTAAGTCCAAAACTGATTTGTCGTTAAGATTTTCTGATAGGATAATTCTTAAACAGTCCTGAGTAGTAGCATGCAAACCTGTCCCAAACGCAGCTTGCGGATCGAATCGAAGGATTTTTTTTCCAGGGTGGACATCTGTTTGGCCAGAATAACAGAGCACCCAGCCATTTCCTAAATCGATGTCTTCGAAACTAACATCCCAACTTGTATCATCTATTCTTGCTAACCGGATTTCATCCTTTGCTATTCCTAATGTATTTTCTATCAGAGAAAGATAAGTTTCAGGCAATCCTGGACTCTCCCCCTCTTCCGCATAAATCTTCAATTCAATAAACTCCTGCTGTCTTTCTTCATAATCGTATCCGTTCTGGACTTTAATAATTTCTATTGGCGGTTCATAGTATAAATTGTATAACCCAGCAGCGTTTAAAGATTCGATGGATTGGTCAATAGTTTGATATTCGACAAGTACGGTGTATTCATAAAGCATGGCTCTGGCTCCTTTGAAATCATTATTATGTATTAAGTATAAAAGCAGGCATGCAAGCTTTTCAAATAATGTCACCAATTTGCCGTCAATCTCACATTCCCTCTCTCTTGTTACTATGGTAAAATAGATACTATTGCACTTTCTGGACAGTATTGAAAGTAAATTAGGAGTGTTAAGATGAAAAAAAGTTGGATAATCTGCCTTCCTTTAATGGCTTTGTTTGTCTCCGGCTGCCAAAACAGTACGACAGCTGAAGTGACAGACAACCAGGAAGATACTAATATAGAAGAAAAATTGGACTTGAGTGTGGAAGACATAGAAAAGCCAGTTCATTCCGAAGAAGAAATGGCCGAACTTACTGAGCAGCTGTTCGACTTGTACGAGAGCGACCGGCTTGGCTGGGGAAATCCCGACTTGCCAAGTTTGGAGATCGCATACGGCGGTATTGTCTTCCAGATCCCGGTACTTTCTTCTGATAAGGAAGAACAAAGCTATTTGGGAACTTTTTTCATGGGCAATCATATATTGGAGGGAGACACGGTCCTCGGAGAAATAACGAAAGCACCAAAAGATAAACCTGACTGGAAAGGGAAAAGTGCCAAGCTGGAAAAAATAAATGATACTACCGCACGCCTGACAATTGACGATATTGCTTCGTATCAATTTACAGCTATGGAAATCAAGAAGCTTTCTTCCCTATACGGCAGCTGGACAGATCCAAACAGCTCCGATAAGTGGGAGCTGACTGAAGGATTGGCAAGCAACTTACATATAACTTCCAACAAATTGGATGAAATTGTTCTTGCCTTATTCACAAAAGAAGAAAATACGTTTATTGGCACAGTCCAAAATATCCA
Source organism: Sediminibacillus massiliensis (assembly GCF_900156915.1). Lineage (GTDB taxonomy): Bacteria > Bacillota > Bacilli > Bacillales > Amphibacillaceae > Sediminibacillus_A > Sediminibacillus_A massiliensis. Next base: position 1,543,465 of record NZ_LT732535.1, read on the forward strand.
GGAAGGTCCGATTGCAGTTCATACCGGGGAAGAAGCGGCTCTGCAAGTTATCGATGAAAATCATCTCGTTCTCTCCCTGCCGGATGAGCGGCAATACGAACTACAGCGGAGCGACTGATAAGGAAAGAAAGAGCATGACTAACATGCTCTTTTTAATGTCAATATCGCCTAAACTGTTTATTTTAGGGCTATTATGCTAATATGTAAACTTATCGAATGAAACCTATTGTGAGGAGTTCTTATGACAAATACTTATCCACTTCCATTTTCCATTTCTAAAACTGAAAATTTCTTCGACCGCCTTGGCGATTATGTCGGGGATGTCTTTTACGATATCCTTCCCGAGCAGGGGTATGAGCTTCGTGATGAGCAAATTTTCATGGCTTTTCAATTGGAACAGGCATTTAAAAACAAACGGACCATATTCGCTGAAGCAGGTGTCGGGACAGGAAAAACCTTTGTATATTTACTTTATGCAATCTGTTATGCCCGTTATCGCCGCAAACCCGCAATCATTTCCTGTGCTGATGAAACCTTAATTGAACAACTGGTCAAAAAAGGCGGAGACATCGAAAAATTAGAGAAAGCTTTAGGCCTCACGGTCGACGTCAGACTTGCCAAGGCAAGAGAGCAATATGTATGTGTAAGAAAACTGGACGCACTTGCCAACAAGACCAAAAACGAGGATATTTTGAGTGTCCACGATGAAATACCTGATTTTGTATTCGATACGAGCGCTTCGATGAAATCATTCGAGAAATATGGCGACCGTAAAGAATATCCATGGGTATCTAATGAAACCTGGGAAAAAATCGCCTGGGATCCACTACAGCAATGTTCTACCTGTGAATGGAGACATCGAAGCGGCCAGACGCTTTATCGAGAGTATTACAGACATGCTACGGACTTGATTATCTGTTCCCATGATTTTTATATGGAACACATTTGGACCAAAGATTCGCGGAAGCGCGAGGGCCAAATGCCACTTCTACCTGATGCCAGCTGTGTCGTATTCGATGAAGGCCATCTATTGGAATTTGCTGCTCAGAAGGGGCTTACCTATCGATTCAATTCAGGAACATTGAACAATGTATTGACTAATTACATGAGCCAGGATGTCAGAGAAGAATCCCTTTATTTAATTGAAGATATTTTGGCCTTGCACGAAGATTGGTTTGTCCTACTCGGAGACTATGCCAATGACGTAGCTGGTTCCAATCGTAAAGAAGTTTCGCTCACACAAAACATGCTTGAAATGGCGAAAACTTTACATGAAAAAGTACAACAGCTTTTAGAGCAGCTTGTTTTCGATTCAGAGTTGTTTACTATAGATGATTATCACATCAAAATCATCGAAGAATATTTAGAGTTCTTTTCTTATGGTCTTTCTATTTTGGTTAAGGATGATCAGGGAATTTACTGGTTGGAAGAAGACCAAGATGCCAGGACATTGGTAATCATGCCGCGCTTAGTGGAAGATGTACTAAAAAAAGAAGTGTTTTCTCAAAACATACCATTTATCTTTTCATCCGCAACTCTGTCGCAGCGCGGGGACTTTTCCCACTTGGCTGGAAGTCTCGGTATCGAAAAATTTGATTCTTTTTCCGTTGCATCTCCTTTTGATTATGACCAACAAATGACCATCAATGGTTATACAGAAAATGAAAATAAATGGGGATCAATTGGGGAACAACTTATTAAGCACGGAGGAAAATCACTAGTCCTCTTCTCTTCCAAGGAAGAGATGGAAGATTTCAGAGCTTGGGCAAACATTCACGACTGGTCATTTGACTTCTACTATGAAGGGGATAGAGAAATAAGTGAAACGGTGCGTAATTTTCAAACAGACGAAAATTCTGTGCTATGCTCTTATCACTTGTGGGAGGGACTGGATGTACCTGGTGAGTCCCTGTCCCAGGTTATTATTTCATCCCTGCCTTTTCCACCGAAAGATCCTGTCTTCCAGGCAAAAAGAAAACACGCTGATAATCCTTTGGAAGAAGTCGACGCACCTTATATGCTTCTGCGCCTTCGTCAGGGAATCGGACGTCTGATCAGAAGCAGTTCAGACAAAGGAACTATCCAATTATGGTTGAAAGAATCAGAAAAAAGCATATTCGAAAAGGCAATTGCAGAAACTATGCCTGTTGAGATAAAATGGAATTAACCCCAAAGAACCCGCAAAAATCAATTGCGGGTTCTTTTTTTATGTAAGGCATTTTATATGCTCTAAGAAGAATTGCAAATGCATCCCCACCAAAAAAATTGCTATTTAACTTCACAGTAGAGGGAAACTGCGAACTAGTGAATGTTCTATTTTTTGAAGCTTATTCTTGTTCTGATTTTAGTTGAATGCTAACCTGGCGCTGCGGAAAAATACTGATATATGTCTAACTTGAGATGTTTCCAACCGAAATTCAGAACATCCCAAACAGCGGAGGCAGAACACGCAGACTCCTCGAAAATGAAAGACGATTTTCTTCGTGCGATGTCTTGCCGACGAAGCTTTCCTTATCCTGTGGGAACAGCGAAAGGTCTTCGATGGGGCGAGTAATCGCAGTCCCGCGTGTCCGAAGACCCAGCAAGAATCGTTCTTTGCTGATGAGGAGGCTGAGGCCGTGCCCGCGGAAAGCGAAGTGTTCTGCCGCAGCGATTGTATAGCGCCCGACTTATTCAGGATGGGAGGAAGTCTTGCTAAAGAAAGTAAGTTCGCAGTTTATATATTATGCGAGCAAATGTCTTTTGTAATCAACCTATTGTCTATGTTTCTGGTTTTCTAAAATGTGGAAACCTATAATTAAATGTAGAAATAGATGCCAACGGAAGGATTTGTTATTACGTTTAAATTGTAACAAATATGACTTATGCAAAGGTTTTCATGCTGTTGTTTAAAAATAAACCTTGTTATATCCTTATATTGTGAACAATTTCACATAGATAACTTTCATAAAGAAAGGAAGATACGGATGACACAGGAAAAAGTGAACAGAGTCGCTTTAGTTGGAACAGGATTTGTAGGTGCAAGCTATGCATTTGCTCTCATGAACCAGGGAATCGCCAACGAACTGATTATGATTGATTTGAACGAAGAGAAGGCAATGGGCGATGTAATGGACTTGAACCATGGTAAAGTTTTCGCAACCAATCCAACAAACATACGGTTCGGTAATTATGAAGATTGTAAAAATGTAGACCTGATCGTCATTTGCGCAGGAGCCAATCAAAAGCCTGGAGAAACAAGACTCGATTTAGTGCAGAAAAACTTGGCCATCTTTAAAGAAATCGTAGACAACGTAATGGCAAGCGGCTTTAATGGAATCTTTCTTGTGGCCACTAATCCGGTTGATATCCTTACTTATGCAACTTGGAAATTCAGCGGTTTGTCGAAAGAACGCGTTATCGGTTCAGGGACAATCTTGGATACTGCTCGTTTCCGTTTCTTATTAGGAGATTATTTCAAAGTAGCCCCTACCAATGTCCATGCATACATTATCGGCGAACACGGAGACAGTGAACTGCCGGTTTACAGTTCTGCAGATGTCGGCGGAATACCTGTTATGAAACTAATCGAACGTCATGAGAAATATAAAAAGGAAGATCTTGACGACATTTTTGTTAACGTTCGAGATGCAGCCTATCATATCATTCAAAGAAAAGGCGCTACTTATTACGGGATTGCGATGGGACTTGTCAGGATAACAAAAGCAATCTTGCACAACGAGAACAGTATATTAACAGTGTCAGCCCACCTTGATGGGCAATATGAAGAAAATCATGTATATACAGGTGTTCCTGCAGTCATTAATAGAAATGGAATTCGGGAAATATTGGAACTTGACCTTGACGAAGAAGAAAAGAAAAAATTTCATCATAGTGCCCGTGTGCTGAAAGAAATTCTTGCTCCGCATTTTGAAGAAGTTGCAAAAGATCTTAAGTAAGTAATTTTGTTTCGAAGGGCCGGTATGTAATATAGCGGCCCTTCAGCTTATTTAAGCAGAAGTTCCATTTTGACAAATGAGTATGTACTGCCATTTGTATCTTGATTGAAATAATGCAATGTTTTAAATCCTGCTTGTTGGTAAACCCGAATTGCCCTTTTGTTAAATGCCGCCACTGATAAGACTATTTTTTCGGATTTGCAGGACATCTCCGTAAAGGCTATTCCTGCTTTAATAAATTCGATTCCTTTACCTTTTCCTGTTATCTCCGGTTTCATGCCCAACCCGATTTCTACAGCCGTTTGATCTGGCTGTGTTGCGCACCAAAATCCAATAAGTTCTTGTCCATCGTATACGGAGAAATAGGATTCCCCCCGCTCTTTTGAGTCAAGAAACTCTTCCAGATCTTCTGGATCAGCAGTCATATCATAAAATGAATATGGTTCAGGGTATTTCCATTGATAAGCTATTTCCTCGGCTTCATACTGTGTCATCTTGCGAAATTGATAAGGCATATCTCCTTCCCCCTTTCCTAAAAAATATATCCCTAACACACCTCTTTCCAAAAACTAAAGGCGTCCGCTACCGACAAACAACTGCGTATTAAATTCGTAATAGAGAAAAACTGCGGCATAGTGACAATCCACCTTAGAGAGACTTTCTGTCATCCTTTACAGGTTAATTGCTAACCCGGCGCTACGGTAAAATACTCGCTTCCCGCAGCGGCGGCTTACCACTCAATTCGAAAAGGATGGGAGAAAGTCATGCTAAAGGAAAGTTATGTCGCAGTTTATAGATATTATGAAATAGCAACGCCGTTCTATAGAGCCTCTTTTGTAAAATAAAATACTTGTCCTTCTGTTTGTTCTACTTTTTCATCTTGAAAGTAAATGCCTGCTTCATCATTTATCCCATAGCCTTGTGGAACGGTTGTCTTTCTCATTGCTGTTTGCAAGTTGGATTCTTCTTTCCATTTTAGATAATGGACACTTATCACACAATTTTTGATAAGGCCTAATCCTGGTAAAAATAAGTGCTTGTTTTGACTGTTATCTACAGGGGGAATTACGCACTGAGCTGGGCTTATCAGCGCTCCGGCAGAAAAACCGCGACCGGTACACCATTCTCATATAATCGCCTGATTGTTTCTCCGATGGGTGTATCGACAATGTAATTTCTATATTTTTCAGTATTACCCCCACCGATAATTATACCTGTACAGCTTCCGAGTTCCTTAAAATCTTTCTTCGATAAATATGGGGACAAAGGTAAAAACAAGAAATCCCTTAACCCATATGCCTCCAGACTCGCTGTGTATTTGGTCATATAATCTTTCCATCCGGGTCTCTCCACAAATAACACACCAATCTTCGGCTTCGATTTACTCAATGAAATACTGGCAAATTCCCCTCCCAGTATAGGCGAAAATGGCGGACTTCCACCAAACAGAAATAAGTGCTTCACTTTTTCCCTCCTGACTGTATGTCTGCAATTTTCTTAGTGGCTTTTTAATAAACTAAAAAGCAGGCTGAAAAAAGCCTGCTTTCAATCAATCTCTTTAAAACCCCCCAAACCCTCCAGTATGATGATTGGGATGGTTCCTGGCTTCTTCTTCGGCTTTGATTTGGTTTGGTGACTTGCTATCGTTGTGCGATCTCCGTTTGAATAACAAGGCTACAATAAAGAGAGTTGCGATAAATCCCCAAAAAAGCCAACCTAACAGAGTCATCGATAAGCCCCCCTTAGTTTTTTCGTACTATAGAATACGTAACAGAAACTTAATGGTTTCAAATTGATAGAATTCACTTGAGGATTATATGATAAATATCCAAAATACAACCGCCAATAATACACGGTAAATCGCAAAGGGAATCAACTTCACTCTATTAATCAATTGCAGAAAAAATTTAATCGCAATCAGCGCTACAAAAAACGCTGTAACGAAACCAGTAGCAAATAACGGGATATCGTTAACTGTCAGATACCCCCAGCTTTCCCACAGGTCTTTTCCCGATGCGGCAAACATGATCGGGATAGCCATGATGAAGGTGAATTCAGCCGCAGTTTTGTGGTTCATACCTACAAGGAGCCCCCCGGACAAACTGGCACCTGCACGAGAAAAGCCCGGTGCAAGTGCAAAGCATTGAAACAACCCCACTGCAAATGCCTGCTTGTACGTAATTTGATCAAGAGTAACTGCGGCAGGACTCTTCGCTTTAAAGAATTCTGCGATTACCATCAGGACAGCTCCGGCAATTAAAGTAAATACTACTGTTTGGGTAGAAAACAACTGACTTTTGATAAAATCATAGAAAAAGAAACCGCACGCAAAAAAGGGGGCAATCCCTGCTGCTATATGCCAAACACTGAGCCTTCCTATCGATTGCTGGTGACTCTCTCTTCGGCCGATACCCAGGATATTCAAAATCCGGTTCCAAAATAGAAAAACGACCGCAAGAATAGATCCAAGCTGGATAACGACTTCAAACGTACTTGCCCTAACCGTCCCTTCAAATCCTAACAGATGACCGACCAAGATCATGTGGCCGGTTGATGAAACCGGAGCAAACTCCGTCAAACCCTCTACAACCCCTAAAATGAAGCCGATAATGATGTCCAAATACCATTTCTCCTATACAATAAAATTCTTAAAGGTAATTTATTATCGTCTACAAATCATAAAAAGTAAATAGGAAATTATGGACTTATCTGGCAATCGCAGCTACAAAATTCGTCATGAAAGGTAGTGTTATCATTTCCCGGGAAATGATTTTGCATTTTAAGACAAAAAACCCGCCCTTATGCCCAGGACGGGTTTTGAGTAAAATTATTCTCCGATCATTTTGTTCACTTTCTCTTGATTGTTGTCAATCCACTCTTGTGCTACTTCTGTTTCATCAGCACCTTCCTCGATTTTAACAATCATTTCTTCGACGTCATCAATTGGTATGCTCCAGTTGCTTAAGAATTCATATGCCTCCGGTGCTTTGTCTTTTAAGTTATTGTTTGTCACCACGTGGACGGAAGAAGTTTCAAAGAAGCCTTTGTCATCCTCCAATACTTTCAAATCGTATTTGTTGAACATCGTATGGGGTCTCCAGCCGAAGAATACAACTGGCTCTTCTTGCTTCATCAAGCGGGAAGCTTGAGCTAGCATTCCCCCTTCACTGGAAGCAACATGTTCCATATCCAGCCCGTATGCTTTAATCAACTCTTTCGATGTTTTCGTAGCGGAGGCACCTTCTTCAATGCCGTAGTACTTGTTATCAAATATATCTTCATTGCCTCCAATATCACTGATGGAATTAATATCTTCCATATAAGTTGGTACAACCCAGCCTGTTTCTGCTTCCGGATAACTTACTGCTGTATCTTCTATAGAATCAGAGTATTTTTCAAAATAGTTTTCATGCATCGGCATCCAGGAATCCATGAATACATCCAAGTCTCCCCGGGAAAGCCCAGTGAAAACACCGCCTACATCGGCTTTCGTTTCTTCAACAGTATATCCCATATCTTCCAGGATCAATCCGGCCACCTTCGTCGGAGGAACGGTCGTCGTCCATGGTGCCACGCCGAATGTTATAGTTGGTTTGCCTTCATCTGAATTAGTTGAAGCTTCTTCACCTTGACTATCAGCTCCACATGCTGAAATAATCCCTAATACAAGTATCATTACTAAGCTAAAGATGATTTTTTTCATATCTTTTACTCCCTCTCGTTAAACTTTTTGGCCAAGCCCTTGTGTAATCCTGTCTAAAATAATCGCCAGAACGACAATTCCTAATCCTCCGGTCAAACCTAGTCCTACATTCACATTGGAAATGCCGGAAAGTACGGTAGAACCAAGACCTGGCGCACCAATCATAGAGGCGATGACTGCCATAGACAACGCCAGCATGATTGTTTGATTTACTCCTGCCATAATTGTCGGCACTGCCATGGGCAATTGAACTTTGAATAACAACTGCCATGATGTGGATCCAAAAGCTTGTGATGCTTCAATAACATCTTTCGGAACCTGCTTGATTCCCAGGTTCGTCATCCGTACTGCTGGGGGAGTAGCAAATACAAATGTAGCTACGACTGCTGGTACTCCACCAAGGCCGAATAATAGAATTGCTGGAATTAGATAGACAAAGCTTGGCAGTGTCTGCATAAAGTCCAATACTGGCCTAAGAATTTCATTGGCCACTTTACTTTTAGCACTCATAATCCCAAGCGGGACACCGATCACAACAGAAAGCAATGTCGCAACAAGAACAACCGCTATTGTCTGCATGGCATCCGGCCATAAATTTACAGCCCCTAAATAAATGCAACCAATAAAAGTAAATAAAGCTACTCCTTTTCCGGCAAGTTTCCAAGATAATAAAATCAATAGGATCGCTAACACTTCTGCAGGTATGAAAAGCAATAGATTGGTAACTCCCTCGACGAAAGAACCAATTACTTCACTTACACTGTCAAAGAACCCGCCCATTACTGGCAAAAGCCAATTATCCACGAAATTATTTGTCCATTCTTCCAAGGGTAATTGGAAATAATTCATCCTGCTGTCACCTCATCTTTTTCTTTTCCTAGAACAAGTCCGGAAAGGATTGAGACACGGGAAATGATTCCAAGCAGTCTATCGTCTTCTACCACTGTGATCGGATATTTCGTCTCAGCAGCATACCCAAACAAATCATTTAGCGATGTATCAGGGGAAGTACGATGGAAATCCTCTCTTAATACTTGTTCCATTGGAATGTTTTCTTTGTATGCCTTGATGGCATCATCAATCGTCAGTAAACCTTTCAACTGTTTGTTTTTATCGACCACATATATACTGGATAGACCAGCTTCTTCCATTTTTCTGACCGCAACACGAGGACCGTCTTTATAGGTTGTCAGTACTTCTGGTTTTTTCATAATTTGTGATGCTTCCAATACTTTGGAACGATCGACATCTTCCACAAAATTGGAAACATAATTATTAGCCGGATTTGTCAGAATTTCTTCCGATGTTCCAATTTGAACGATTTCCCCATCCTTCATGATTGCAATTCTGTCTCCTAACTTCAGTGCTTCATCCAAATCATGAGTGATAAAGATAATCGTTTTGTCATATTTATTTTGCAGGTTCAAGAGCTCATCCTGCATTTCTTTCCTTATTAAGGGATCAAGAGCACTGAAAGCTTCATCCATTAACAGGATGTCTGTATCATTGGCAAGTGCTCTGGCAAGTCCGACCCTTTGCTGCATACCACCGCTTAATTGATCAGGAACATTGTCTTCATAACCTTTCAGTCCAACATCCTCGATAGCTTTTAGAGCCGATTTTTCTCGTTCTTCTTTCTTTACACCCTGAATTTCCAAACCATAAGCTACATTCGACAGCACCGTACGATGTGGAAATAAACCAAATTTTTGGAATACCATTCCAAGTTTCTTTCGTCTTGTCTCCGTCAAGGTTTGTTTATTCATCTTGGTAATATCGCTGCCCTCGATAAGAATCTCGCCATCTGTTGGTTCAATTAACCGGTTAATCAAACGGATCAAGGTCGATTTACCACTTCCTGAAAGACCCATGATGACGAAGAATTCTCCGGCTTTTACAGAAAAGGAGGCCCGGTTGACCCCCACCGTCATTCCTGTTTTAGTAAGAATCTCCCGTTTCGATTGACCGGCATTTAACTTCTTCATCCCATCTTTAGGATGGCTTCCGAATATTTTAGTAAGGTTTTGAACTTCGATTTTATTCATAAGAATTCTCCTCTTTGTTCATTCCCAAATGCTTAGAAACAATTATTTTTTTCTAATACAGATTGTTCTTCCTGCTTGTTGTGGTATTTCATGTCCGGCACTCATGTCCTCAAGTTTTTGGACATTATCTGACACACTTTCAGGAAACGGGGCCGGACGCCCTTCAACAGTGCCAATTCCCATCAACATTTGCTCACTCGTAGCAATTGCTTCATCGTTATCATTTTTCATGGTAAAGAATACATGGAGACGTTTAGCGTCACGGTCCAGCAAATGAACTTCCACGTTCAGATCCTGGCCTTCATGCGCTTCTTTCAAATAGCAAAGATGTGTTTCCAATGTATAAATTGTGTAAGACAGTTTATCAATAGAATCACTGTCCAGTCCGATTTTTCCCATTAAGGCATCTACTGCCATACTGAATACCTTCGCATACGCTGCATCATTCATATGGCCATTGTAGTCCACCCATTCCTTAGATACTTTGCACGCAAGTACTTGATTGTTCATGTACAAGCTCCTTCCCCGTTAAAGATATTAGTTTTTGGCAAGCTGTTTTGATTCCGGCCAGTATTCCTCCACTAAATCCAACAGGCGTACAAGGAACTCATTCCGCCTCTGTTCCAAGTCGGCTACTGATTGATCTCCGGCGTGTGTTTCACAGCCTGTAATAACCTTTTCTTTCAATTCATCTGTTAATTCAGGTGCTTCTAACTTCGTCCATGGCAGCTTGAGTGCCGGACCGAATTGTTCGAGCATATGGCGCATTCCTTGCGCTCCGCCGGCTAGATGGAAAGTCAGGAATGGTCCCATCTGTGCCCAACGCAAACCAGCGCCGTACACGATAGCCGCATCAACTTCCTCTGTTGTCGCGACACCGTCGTTCACAAGGTGAAGTGCTTCTCTCCAAAGTGCTTCCATCAAACGGTCGGCTACATGACCTTCAATTTCATGACGGACAACCAAAGGTTTCATGTTAATAGATTCGTAAAAAGAGTGTGCACGATCGATTACTTCCTGATCTGTTTTCTGTCCTCCGACCAATTCGACCAACGGAAGAATGTACACTGGATTAAATGGGTGTGCTACGATTACACGATTAGGATTTTTACAGTCCTTTTGCAATGTGCTCGGTGTGATTCCAGAAGTACTTGACGCAATAATGGCATCCTCTTTCGCCAATAAATCAATCGAGGCAAGTAAGTTCCTCTTCAACTCTTCCCGTTCAGGAACATTTTCCTGAATGATATCTGCATCTGCAACGGCTGACTCTAAATCTGTTGTGAATGCCAAACGGTCTCGGGAGGCACCTGGGGCAAGGCCCATTTTTTCCATCGCAGGCCATGCATGGTCGACAGCGGCACGAGTACGTTCTTCAGCACCTTCTGCCGGATCTGTTGCGATTACATCAAATCCCTGTGCAAGACAGCGAGCGATCCACCCATTTCCGATGACTCCCGTTCCGACTACAGCTACTTTGTTTACTGTTGTATTTGTCATTAGTTGTTACCTCCGTTCGGGTTTCTCAAGCCCAAATATTTTCTCGCTTCCTGCGGGCTCATTGGTTGTTGTCCATTTGCGTTAAGCATGTTCACTGCTTTATCAACTAACTGGTCGTTTCTTGCAACGACACCTTTACTCAAATAAATATTGTCTTCCAGGCCGACACGCACGTTTCCGCCTAGTAGTGCGGATTGTGCCGCAACCGGAATTTGCATGCGGCCGATTCCGAATGCCGACCAGTGAGCATTTTGTGGAATACGGTTTTTCATGTAGTTCATCGTTTCCACATCCGCTTCTGCTCCCCATGGAATTCCTAAGCAAAATTGGAACATTGGATCATCCTCGATCAAACCTTCGCTTATCAATTGATTTGCAAAACGAAGATGGCCTGTATCAAAGCATTCCAATTCCGGCTTTACACCGCTTTCCTGGATTAATTTTGCTTGTTGTCTGAGCCAGTCGGTAGGACTGAAATAAATCATGTTGCCGAAATTGACGCTTCCGCAGTCAAGCGTGCACATTTCCGGAAGCAATTCGCCAACCGGTTTATGCCTTTCCTCTGGTGTTTGGATATCTGTACCGTCTCCTCCAGCGGCTGGTGTTTCAAGGCTTGGAAGGAAATCTCCCCCACCTCCAGAAGTGATGTTAATGATGACGTCTGTCTCTGACTCGCGAATCCGGTCAACAATTTCCCGGTAGTAATCGACGCTATGGCTGATTCCTCCGGTTTCAGGATCTCTGGCATGAACGTGAGCAATGGTGGCGCCTGCCTTTGCCGAATCAATTGCAGATTCTGCTATTTCTTTCGGAGTTACCGGGACGTTCGGGTTTTTCTTTATCGTATCACCGGCACCTGTTACCGCAGCTGTTAAAAGAACTTTTGATTTCATCGATAATTCCTCCCTGTATAAAGTTCATTTTTATATTTTTTTAGGCTTTATTAGGTATTTAGCTCGTTCGTTTAAGCACAGCGATTACTATACCATCCAGACGGTAAATTAATCAACAGCGCAAAAAACAATGAAAAGGGATTCAAATTTCTGAGTATTGAAGTTAATAGTCGATAAAACCTATAATAAGAGCATTTCAGTTTTGATTTTTTGTACAGAAAAAATTTTATAAAAAAATTTTTTTAATCGTAGAATCATAAAAAAAAGACACTATCCAAAAAGATAATGCCTTCGCCCTGTTATTTAATTTTTTTAATCGTCCACCCAATCGGACAAAGTGTCGTATACCTGTTGTTTCCGATCAGCGTCCAGATGATAGATGTCGAATAATTCAGAAAGCCAGATCCCATCTGTCGCCAGCCGGATGATGGTCGACTTGACAGGATCAATTCCATCTGTTTCGATGTTCTTCTGCCATTTTTCATAAGCACTCTTGATAGGTTGCAGCAAGTCTGGATTAACTGCTTTAGCTGCTAACAAACCTGCATTCATATCTTTATGCTGATAGGTCTGGTTAAAGGTAACGTTCAAAAATGCCCGAGTCCATTTCCCATTCTCTTCCGGATCACTCTCCGCATTATTTTGGATCTTTGCCATATAATTATCCGCAAGATGCTCAACCATTCCTTCCACCAGTGCTTCCTTAGAGGGAAAGTGGTATAGTAGACCGCCCTTGCTTATTCCTGCTTCTTTTGCCACTGCCTCCAAGGTTAAATTGAAAATCCCCTGCTTGCTGACAATACTTGCTGCTGCATGGAGAATCTCCACCTTTCTTGACCCTCTGTTCATTGCAATCTCCTTCTCAGTACCCGAAAATTTTCGCAAATATCGAATCTCTATATTCACGCTTTTTCTATTAGTAACACATCCTTGCAAAAGTAGAAAGTAAATTTATCCAGGATCGGACATGGAAATCACCTGGAAATGCAAGTTTGGAGCAAGTTTTAGCGCCCTGTAATTTTTTTAATCCGGCTATTTTGGATTTATAAGCTTACCTTTTACAAGCTGTTTTCTACATAATTTGACATTCATATTTGTTGCAATCTTTTGCAATTGTTTTTCCTCTTGCTCGGTGATGATAGAAATCACTGTACCACCAGCTGTGCCAAGCCTTCCAATTCTACCGGCCCGATGGATATACTGGTCCGTGTTTTCAGGCAAGTCCAGATTGATAATATGGGTTATATCCTTTATGTCCAATCCTCTTGCGGCTACGTCTGTTGCCAGGACTATTGGTTTATTTCCGGAACGGAATTCTTTAATCGTTTTTTCCCGTTCCTGTTTTTTAGATTCCCCATGAATGACTCCAGCTTCAATCCCTTTGTATTCAAGTTTCTCTGCAGATACAGACAGATTACCGATATCTCTAACAAAAGCCAGTGCTTTCATTTCCGAGCCTCTGATTAGTTTACGTAGTGTATCCAATTTCTGACGTGCTTCCGTCACCAAATAGACATGTTCTACTGGCGGTGTTTCGACTTCATCCTTTGTCACTCGGATTATCTCCGGTTTATTCATTAATTTTTGTGCTGAATCTGCAACCTGCTCAGATAACGTGGCAGAAAAAAGTACGATTTGTCTATCACTCATGGTACTTTTGACAACAGCCTGGATTGTTTGTTGATGCTCCGGATTGAATAATTGGTCTGCTTCGTCAAACACCAATGTTTTCACCTCATGCATTTTCAACTTTTTCTTATTGATCAATTCCATTACCCGGCCAGGTGTACCAATGATAATCTGTGGGCGTTTCTTCAATTTTTCCAGTTGACGTTTAACATTTGCCCCGCCAATCAATGTGATACCAGTTATGCCGCTCCCTTCTGCCCATGCCTGAAGCTCTTTGTGGATCTGCATAACGAGCTCATGACTCGAGGCCAGGATGACAGCCTGCACATGCTTATGCTCCGGGTTTATATGCTGCATTAATGGAAGTAAGTATGCAAGTGTTTTACCGCTTCCCGTCGGTGCTTCGGCAATGACATCTTTTCCCTCTGATATTAAGGGGACAGCCCTCGACTGAACGGCAGTAGCCTTCTCAAACCCCGCATTATGCCAAGCATCCTGCAAAAAAGACTTTGGTGTTTCAAAAAGTTGTTCTAAATGAGTATTCATATCGATATCCTCTCCAAACAAGTAAGTCTGTTATTTATTATGACCCTGTATTTCTCAATCATAAACAGATTATCTTGATTATGCTATCTTCCTGCTGTATTACTTGCATAGAAACTGTATGTATTATGCACCCATTGTCAAAATAGCGACAACTCCTATGATTGGTATAGTTGAAACAAGCCCAATCCCTATAAAAATAGTCGAATTGACAAATGCCCTGGACTGCTCCGATAAATCCTTAATAGACATTAAACGAGTTCGAGTTAAAATGACATTCAACATGCCGAACAGGAGTATTACCAAGATAAACAGAATAGGAAACATTAATTGAAGACTGTTGGCGTTGTATGACTCTATTTGAACGAAACCGAACACAATCAACAAAATCGGAATAACTTCAATGATAGCGACTTTGATAAAAAAGCGCGTCGTTTCTTTTTGGAAAGACTCTGTAGTAACTGTCTTGCCTTCCTCCAGTCTTTTTTCAGCTGTCCCTGCCATTTGTTTAAAGGCAACTACAATCCCCGTCACAGCGATAACCGCCGCTAACACAAATAACCAACCTGGATTCACATCTAACATCCTTTCTAATCTAATAATTGATATGGAATTTTATCCTGAAAACCTATTCTTCATCATAGCACGAAATAGCATCACATGGATTCAACAAATTTAAAAAATTTCGGCTTCCAAAATGTTGTACGCTCCTTTACTCTTGGACAATAAAAAAAAGCTGTCGAGAGTTCTCTCTCGACAGCTTGACAGCACGCAAACCATATTTGAATAGTCTGTTATACTTTTTGTGGTAATTCTTCCTCTTGAACCACCAGTTCATTTTCATTTTGCTGATTATCTTCTTTTTTCTTACCTGGCTTCATCTCTTTCACTTTACCGGTAAGATTGTTTGTCTGTTCTTTTGCTTGATTCATCTTTCCATTTAAATCATCCCGTAGGTCCTTCCCATTTTTAGGAGCCAATAAAAGGCCGGCTGTCGCTCCAACTATGCTCCCGACTGCTATGCCGCTGAACAACCCTTTGGCAGTAAAGTTGGATGATGCTTTTTTATCGATCGCACCGGTTCTTAGAAGACGAGTTTCCACATCAGTAACAATCTTCTTGACACTTCTTCCCTTTGCTTCCACTAATGGCACGTTCATATGCAAGTCAGCCAAATCTTCTTTATCTCTGACCACGCAGCAGTCAAAGTCGACTGCATCGACTTTTCTCTGCAACATTTCAGCTTCATAGCCTTTGTTAATCAATTTCTGTTTTACATCCTTAAATGGTTCTTCTACCGCTATTCTTACCATACTATCCCTCCGTAAAATTTCTTTAATGTGTAAACAATACCCCGACAGGACACGATCTAAACTCTATTTTGCATTACTAATAAAACTAGTAATAAGATGTTTGAAGTTCTTCCAAAGCGTGAATAGTTCTTATATAGAAGCCAACAAATACTAATTCGAAAGGAGTTTTACAAATGGCTGAAAACAATAACAACAAAAAGATGTCTGTAGAAGAAGCGGGTCGCAAAGGCGGAGAAACAACTTCTAAAAATCATGATCAGGAATTTTATGAAGAGATTGGTAAAAAAGGCGGAGAAACCACGTCAAAGAACCATGACAAGGAATTCTATGAAGAAATTGGCAAAAAAGGCGGAGAGGAAAGAGGCCGCCAACAGCAAAATAACAATAACTCATAAAAATAAAGCTGGAAAGAGGCTGTCCGAAATGGACGGCCTTTTTTTCGTTCATTTGAATACCCACCATGCAGCAAGCTTCTAGTTAAATACTGTTGGGCAAATGGTGTTTATACATCTTTACAGCATCATTCGCTTTCTGCAAGATGCCGGTTGTTGCTGGATGTGGATCACAATAGACAACGGGATAATCTTTCTCGTCCAGTTGCTCATTAACATTAAAGGCAAGTTTTTCGTTGTAAATGGAAAATTCCGCTTCCACTCCTTGTTTATTTCCCCGGGCATCGAGACGGATCCATTCATCGACAGTCTCCAGGTACACGGCATTTAGAGCATGTATGCAATATCCCTTTTCAGGCGTATCAAATAACTGCAAACGCTGATAACAAAAACCCGAAGCAATCCCTTGAGACCGTAGCAAAGCTGCCAATAGCATCGTTTTCGAATAGCAGATTCCATGCTGAGCCAGCAACACCTCTGAAGCTGTCTTAGTAACTTCGGGTGCTTGAATATCCCATGAATGGTTTACCTGGTCACGGACATATTCATATGCATTTTTCACTTTGCTTACTTCCGTCTGTGCCGGCACAAATAGTCCCTCAGACAATTCCCGTATTGCTGGGTGGTTAAAGTCGACCTCCTTTGTCTCCTTCAAATAATACTCTATATCCGAATACTCACAAATCAGATTCATGTTCACGCCCTCCTCGCATTCTCACATTGGTTGTTTATAGGCCTCTAGCCTTTTGACTCGATTTTTTGTTGGTCTATGACTCCCTTTAAAGAACACAATTTGATTAAATCACGACAACCACCGCCAAGAAGCCCATATCACTATATCCAGTCCATTCATTCCCCTTAATCAACACTGAACATAGACGTTTTTTCTTTCTGAAATCCTGTTACCAGACTGTATCCCAGTATAAATTGAAATATATATATAACAGCAGGACCTTCGACCATTAGTAAATTAAAATGCTGATTTGGTATCTCCAAAAATTTCAAAGGTCCCGAGAAATAGACAAGGTAGGGATAATAAGCAAAATAGAAGGAAGGCAACCCGATACTAAGAAACCTACCAAGGTTGAATTTCCACCTGCCTGATTTTTGCTTTTCTCTAAATAAACCTAAACAACCAACAGCAATTCCGATCAAGGGATAAGCAAGGAAGGCAAACAGCATTCTTGGAAGTATTTTAAAGGTTGATTCTGCATGCTGCTCTAATTCGTAGTCTACAGAAATAATGACAAAAATCAGGGAGAATAAGAACAAGGCATACAAAACATACCATTTAAAGTTCTTGAAGGTCAGTTTAATCATCTCCTTGTTGTACTTGCTCTATCATCTCATAATCACTTCCTTGTTAACTTAATATTCTAACAATTTATAAAGTAGAAAGAAAGCAAAAAAATAAACAGAGCACCTGAATTATAAATCAAGTGCCCTGTTTATCATTAAGCAACCATTGTCTTATGATTATTTTTAGCGTCTGACCGTTTGGCCCATTTTACAAGCAGGTATGCTATCGGGGTATCGATTACAGCAACAATTAGTTTGAAAATATATTGCGTAATTACCATTCCTATCAGTACAGAGAACGGGACAACTCCCCAAAAAGCAATCGTTATAAAGAGAATGGTATCAATCAGCTGACTGGTCATAGTCGATAAATTGTTCCTAAGCCAAAGCTTTTTATCGCCATGTTTTGCCTTAAGCCGGTGAAAAATTGAAACATCCAGGTTTTGGCTCGCTACATAAGAGATCAAGCTTGCCAGCATAACGCGGAAGCTTCCGCCAAGTATCATTTCAAATTCCGACTGCATACCAAAATCAGCAGCAGGAGGCAGCTGAATCGCTATAAATATAAATATCATGGCGACAACCTGTGTAAGGAAGCCGGCTTGAACGATTTTGCGTGCTGCATCTTTCCCGTAAACCTCTCCGATAACGTCTGTAACCAAGTAAGTAATCACATAAGCAACAGCCGCGGCCGGCAACACAAAACCTGATACACTAATCAATTTAACTCCTAAAATATTGGCAATAATCAAGAGCCCTACAAACAGGGCGTTCAAATATACAAACATATAAGTTCTCTCTCCTTCTTGGGAGAAATGTTCAATGCTACCCTCTGCAGTTTAACGGTTATCGATTTTTTCCGGATATAGATCGTGATTCATCATACGGTGGTCTGCCATTTGTTCAAACTTTGTACCTGGTTTGCCATAATTACAATATGGATCAATGGAGATTCCACCGCGGGGGGTGAATTTACCCCAAACTTCGATGTAACGGGGATCCATCAAATCGATCAGGTCATTCATAATGATATTCATGCTGTCTTCATGGAAATCACCATGGTTTCTGAAACTGAACAAGTACAGTTTGAGAGATTTACTTTCTACCATCTTCACATCGGGAATATAGCTGATATAGACGGTACCGAAATCAGGCTGCCGTGTTTTCGGACAAAGGGTGGTGAATTCCGGGCAATTGAACTTTACAAAGTAATCCCTGTTTGGATGCTGATTATCAAAAGTTTCAAGCACTTCAGGTGTATAATCAAATGAATAGTTTGTACCCTGGCTTCCTAACAATGTAACATCTGTCAATTCTTCTTCTCTTCTGCCTGCCATAGGTCTGCCTCCTTATAATAGATCTCAAGTAATTAAAAAAACCACGCCCTAAGGGACATGGTTGATAGTTGATAAAATCACGTCAAATGTCCTTAGTTTTTTATAGAGGGTTGTAGCTAAGAACCTCTCCCGTATATATACGGTGATGATTTTTACACTCGATTAATTATATAGACTGGCAGATTAGGTGTCAAGGAAAAAAACATGTCCCCTCTTTTGATGATGCATTTCATATTGTAAGTCCGCTAATATCTGAGCAGCTAACCAGTAAGACTAACTTACAGTTGAGGGAAACTGCGACATAGTGAAAATTCCTTCTAGGGAGACTTCCTCTCGTTCTGATTATAAATGACTGGTATGGCCTCGCTGCGGCAGAACACTTCGCTTTCCATGGGCACGGCCTCAGTCTCCTCATCAGCAAAGTACGCTTCTTGCGGGGTCTTCGGACACGCGCTGCTCCCATAGGAGTCTACGTATTCTGCCTTCGCTGGTAGGAGTTTTCTGAATTTCGATGTTAAGATACCTATGTTAGACACCTTCAGGATCACTTCTCACCTAATCAGAAAACTTATACCAAGCTGCGGAAAAATGCGAGACTCCTTGAAAATAAAGGTCGATTTTCTGCATGCGGTGTAAATTCAAGGAGGTCTTTTCAAAGTCCTGTGGGAAAGGAACAGTCTGAAGACCCCGCAGTGATGCGTCTGCGTCTTCTAGTATCGCTTCGTAGTAAGCTTCCTCGACGCATGGTTTTCGGTGGGACGAGTAATCGCAGTCCCAAGGGAGCAAAGGAGCCTGCCCAAGTAGTACCCTGGCTGAAGCGTTCCCCACGGAAAGCGAGTATTTTTCCGCAGCGCTGGACTACCACTCAACTCGAAAAGAATGGAAGGAAGCCAGAAAAAGTCATGTCGTAGTTTATGGATATTACGAAAAACTACTACTATGGAATACAAAAGCCGCTCAAAATGAGCGGCTTTTTGTGTTTATGCCAGTTTGCCATTTTTATAGTCTTTGACAACTAACGCTGCATGGACAGCACCTGGAACGAATAGAATCAAGGTTAATATGAGATTCAAAATTGCCTTCATGGGTTTGCCAGTAAATAATACCGCAACGGGCGGAAGGATAATCGCCAATAGATATAGCATAGTTTACCTCCTAATAGTATTGCTTATATCTGCAATTCCCCGCTTTCCAAAACTCTAATCATTCAAGCAGGCAAAACCATTCCATCTCCAGCCTGATCCTTCTTTTTTTCCAGTTTCGCTTTCATCTGATGGCGGGCTCGGTAAAGCCTTGTTTTTACTGTACCAACCGGGATGTTCAAAGCAAGAGCAATTTCTGCCTCTTTCCATTGCTCCCGGTATTTCAACAGAAAAACTTTTCTGAGACTGTAGGTTAATAGTGACAACTCTTGCATAATTTCTTGCTCCATACTCCATTGTTCAACTTCCCGCTCTACGTTTTCCCTTGCTTGGAAAGACGAACATTCTATTTCAAATGAAACATGTCTAGCTCGCTTTTGTTTTCTAAGAAAATCAACAGCCGTTCTGGAAGAAATCGAGGCTAGCCAAGCTCCAGTTTTGTCCGGGTCCTTTCTCGTCCCTATATGTGCTAATGCTTTTATAAAGGTTTCCTGCGTTACATCTTCTGCCAGGCACTCATCTTTCAAGATTCGGTAAGCCACTTTGTAAACTCTATAATAAAATCTCCTGTATATTTTGCAGAAGTCAACTTTTTCAACTGCTTCCATCCTTCTCCTCCTCTATTGTTGGAAGTGTTCAGTCACAAATTGTGGAACCTTGCCTTTTGCAAAGCTGTAGATGTCTGGATGAGGAATGCCGTTGAAATAGAAACCAATCAGATACGGACCAATATTTTTTGTTCCGGTACTTTTGAGTATTTCTGCAATCTGTTCTTGGTTTTCTATTGTCATGACATCATCACCTGTTAATTCTCCATCGTAAAACCGGGTGTAAGCATCTCCATACGGGTGCTCGTCCGTATTTTCGATTTCCAGGACGACAATTTTAGAGATGTCTTCTGGCTGTATGATCCCTTGTTTATATATTTCAAATTCTTTTAATGAATCAATAAAATTTGTATATGTCCATCTCAGCGGAACCTCTATTTCATTTCCATCTTCCATTTCAAGCATTATATAGGAAAGAGAACCTACTGGGTGGGCCATATCCATAAAACTCTCTTGGGATATATCTTTCTTCAAATTGTCGATCAGCACACTCATCTGTTCCGGATCGGCGATGGATAGTCCTTTTTCATAAACCACATGGGAATATAGCTGAATTCTCTCGACATTTTCAGTAGAGATTTCGAATAACGGATTGTTGTTTTGTTTGTATTCGTCAGACTCATAGAGGGATTTAAGTTGATTTTCGTATTCCACTTTATCCTCCACAAAGTATTCTCTTGCTTGGAAGTCTCCGTTCTCCAGACGATATCCTATGAAAATACTTTCACCACTTTCTTGATTGGAATCCAGTCTGTTGCGTGGGCGATCGAGAAGCTGTTTGTGAAAAGCTTTAACCGCCTCGATATTCTCTTTGCTGGTCAGCAAGTTTTTTTCCAGCATATTGTCTGTTTCTTGAAAATATGGATTATCCGTATAATAGACTCCGGCAATTTCCTCAGTCTCCGGTATTCTATTTTCATAACCTGTAATATCAAATACAAATAATAAAAGAATAATCGTAGTCACAGCGGCAAAAACCAGATATCCTTTCCAGTGGCCGAATACTTTCCACGTCTTTTGCAGGAGCATTTCGGCCATAACATATCCAAGCAGAGAACCGAGAACATAACCAAAAATAATCCAAGTAAATTGGCTCTGCATTTCACCGAAATAAAAACCGCCGAAAAGCATCGCACAGAAAGACACACCATATTTGAAAACGGGTCTCATCCGGGGAAACACTAGAGCCTGTGAGGTAGCTTCGGCAGGCCGCTTTTTGTACAAAAACATTCCGAACAAGTACAAGGCAAAAGAAATCACAAGGTAAACGATTCCTTCTGTCCAGTCAAACTTAAAATTATATACTTCTATATTATCTGTTATAGGTGAAAACCGCTGGCTATTCACATCATAGAAGTATCTCCCCGGGAAACCGTATAGTAAAAAGTCGATATTGGAATAAATTAATACTATTATTCCCGCTGGGAACAACAGCAATAAATAAGTCAAGACAGCATGAATGGAAGATATCCCAGTAAAAACTCCTACAAATACTGCCGAAAAAAACATAATCAGGCTGAGGACGATAACAGCATAAGCCCATTCCCACACTTGTGTAAGTTCATAATAATCACTTGCCCCGGTCGTTAAATGCATGACGATCAGCACCAAAGCAGTTAGAAATACTGGTATGATCAACAGTGCGATCCCGGTGAAAACGTGATGGTTATACAAGCTTTCCCGGCTTATTGGAAGGCTGTGCATAAAATCGGATGCTTTCTTTGTTTGCATATATCTGAACAAGAAAACGGCTAGCAACACCGGAATCACAAAGATGAACATC
Source organism: Sediminibacillus massiliensis (assembly GCF_900156915.1). Taxonomy (GTDB): domain Bacteria; phylum Bacillota; class Bacilli; order Bacillales; family Amphibacillaceae; genus Sediminibacillus_A; species Sediminibacillus_A massiliensis. The sequence goes on from NZ_LT732535.1 coordinate 1,565,590, forward strand.
ATTTGAAACTCGCCCAAGGACCCGAATAAAGAATCATATGTCAAACTACTTTCATTTGAAAGCAACATCATGATGTTAATCGGAAGGGCGAATAACAAACCGGCAAGATAGATGAATCCAATCCAGCCGACATTTAACAGGTCGGACTTGATAATTTCCTTTTTAAACGAGGATGTTTTCGATGGCATAGCCGGCACCCCCCATTTCATAAACGAAAATCTCTTCCAGGGTAAGCGGCAGCAAATCAAACACGACTGGATGATGGCTTTTGAACCTGGCCGTAACTTCCGCTTCATTTCCTCTGACGATAAACAGAAGGACACTGCCCCGTGTTTCTTTATGCAGGATGTCAAGATCACCCCAAATACTTTCGTCTGCATCTCCTTTATATGCTACCTGGACTTTATGTACATCAGACTTCAAATCATCCAAATCTCTTTCCAAGAGCAGTGTACCGCGATGCAAAATACCGACGTAATCGCAAATATCTTCTACTTCCCTTAAGTTGTGTGAGGAAATCAAGATGCTCATCCCTCTTTCAGCGACATCCTGAATTAACAGGTTTTTCACTCTTCTTCGGATGACAGGATCAAGTCCGTCAAAAGGTTCGTCAAGAATCAGGTATTTAGGAGTCGCCGATAAAGCCAGCCAGAACGCCACCTGCCGCTGCATTCCCTTGGAAAATTGTCCGATTTTCTTTTTTGTGTTCAGTCCGAATAATTCTTTCAGCTTCTTGTAACGTTCCTCGTTCCATGTCGGATACATCTCTGCAAAGTAGCTGGCCATCTGGCTTACCGAATACTGCGGAAGGAAGTATAATGCATCAGAGAGAAAAAGCATTTCCGATTTCACCGAAGGATTCTCAAACACCTGCTGACCGTTTAAAGTCACTTCACCGTCATCTTGTCCGATGATACCTGACAATATTTTTAGTAAAGTGGTTTTTCCGGCTCCATTTGAGCCAAGCAATCCATAAATAGATCCTTCTCCGACACGAAGGCTTACATTATCGAGTACTTTTTCCTTTTCAAATGCTTTGCTGATGTTTTGACCGATGATCAATTTGATCCCCCCCTATTTGCCGATTCATCGATTTTTTCCACTATTGCTCTCAACTCAGATGCGGACATTCCTAAAAACAAGGCTTCCGCAATCAACTTTTCCAATTGTTCTTTCACTTTCATCAACTCCTCGGATGTCTCTGTAAACTCAAGCACATTGACAAAACTCCCTTTACCTTTCAATGAATAAATATATCCTTGATTCTCCAATTCCCGGTATGCTTTCTGAATGGTATTTGGGTTTACTGTCAACTGTTGTGCAAGCACCCTGACGGAGGGTAGTTTCTCATCAACTTGAAGCACTTCATTGATGATCAGCTCTTTCAACTTATCGACAAGCTGTTCATAGATCGGCTTGCGGCTTCTTAAATCTAGTTCAAACATCGACTGCCCTCCATTCCATTATCTGTATTAACTGTATTAGTATATGTGATACAGTTAAAGTATATAACAACCAAGCAATTTATGGAAGCCAAATTTTCAGAAAAGCAAAAGGTCACTTTCCCCCTTCTTTACGCCTAGTAACACCCTCCCTTTCATAGGATTTTTGCACCCATTTAATTGAAAAAAGAGTATTTTCTGACATATTGCTTTATATTGGTGATAAGGGATGTAAATCATTTTTCGGGGAGGAAAAAGAATGAGTGAAGTGCATTTAATACCTTACCAGCGAGAAGAAGTGAATGTCGCGGCCGGAGTTGTACCAGAAGGCATTGAATTGATAGAAGCCCCTCAATTATGGAACGAAGGAAGCCGGGGAAAAGGAATCGTTGTAGCCGTAATTGATACAGGGTGCCAAATTGATCATCCCGATTTACAGAAAAATATTATCGATGGCCGTAATTTTACAACCGATTATGGCGGTGATGAATTTAATTATACCGACAACAATGGCCACGGTACCCATGTGGCGGGCACTATAGCTGCATCTGGCGGTGAATCGGGTATCATGGGCGCCGGTCCTGAAGCAAACCTGCTAGTCCTCAAAGTTTTATCCGGACAAGGAAGCGGGCAGATGGATTGGATCATTAATGCGATCGAGTATGCTGCAAAATGGCGGGGGCCAAATGGGGAAAGAGTGCGGGTGATGTCCATGTCTTTAGGAGGTCCAGATGACATTCCTGAATTGCATGAGGCTATCAAGTCAGCTGTTGCCCAAGGTATTTCGATTGTATGTGCTGCCGGTAATGAAGGGGATGCAAGTGAGGACACAAATGAGTTTGCCTATCCTGGTGCATATAATGAAGTTATTCAGGTGGGGGCTGTCAATTTTGACAGACGAATGGCCGACTTCACCAACACAAATGATGAAATTGACTTGGTGGCCCCAGGAGTCAGTATTTTATCGTCATACCCTGATAATCAATATGCAAGGTTAAGCGGAACTTCGATGGCTACCCCACACATTTCCGGGGCACTTGCGTTGTTGATCAATGTGGCTGAGACACAGTTCAACCGGGAATTGTCCGAATCGGAGATTTATGCGCAGCTAATCAAACGGACAATCCCTTTGGGACATGCCAAGCAAGCGGAAGGAAATGGTTTGTTGACCTTGGGACTCGTCTCCAAATTAGAAGAACTATTCAGTTCCTATACAATCACAAAAGAAACGGCAAAAGTAAATGGAATGACCCGTGCTAAATCGCTAAGTGCAAAGGGTTCATGACGTTTATCTCTTTAAGAGGACATGCCCAATAGGGTTTCGATAAAAAGTTTCAACTCTTTTAGAAAGGGAAACAAAATAATAACAATTCATGATGTCAACTTGGCAAATTTATAATGTGCAGAGTAAAAAGGACTTGGAATATTTCTTACAAGTCCTTTTTCTATTGTGACCATCAAAAGGCAATTGCTTTGTGATTTTTCAGATTTAAGCTTATGATAGAGATACAAACAACAAAGATTTGGGGGAGTTGGAGAAAGCTTGAGTTTATCTGTAGAATCCTTGATTTTTTTATTTTCCACCATGTTGATCATCGGCGTCCTCGCAACCAAATTTTCCGCCCGGCTTGGGCTTCCATCACTTGTTCTTTTCCTTCTGGTCGGTATGTTTCTGAACAACTACATATTTTTCGAAAATGCCCGTCTTAGTCAGCTTATCGGTATTTTGGCTCTTATTATCATTCTTTTTGAAGGTGGTACACAGACTAAATGGACCAACATCAAACCCATTTTAGGAGCAGCCGGTTCTCTGGCAACTATAGGTGTATTCATCACTACTGTATTGACAGGCCTTGCTGCCATGTACATACTTAACCTTTCCCTATTGGAAGGGATGTTGTTCGGTGCTATCGTCGGCTCTACAGATGCTGCCGCTGTATTTTCAGTATTGGGCAACAAAAATATCAAGAAACGATTGACGGCTACATTAGAAGCGGAGTCCGGCACAAACGATCCTATGGCTGTTTTTTTGACCATCACATTTATCGCCTTAATCCAAACTCCAGAAAGTTCTGTTTGGACGGCTGTCGGCAGTTTCTTTCTGCAAATGGGCTTAGGACTGCTCATGGGGCTCCTGTTGGGTAAATTGACTGTATGGGTAATCAACAATATCACCCTGGACGCTTCCGGCCTCTATCCAGTTCTTGCACTTGCTTTCGCTGTCTTCACTTTTGCCATTACCACGGCTTTTGGCGGGAGCGGATTTCTTGCTGTCTATGTAATGGCTGTGTTCATAGGCAATAATGACCTTATGTACCGCTTTTCCATCCTCCGTTTTAATGAAGGTTTTGCATGGATGATGCAGATTCTCATGTTCATTTTGCTTGGTTTGCTTGTATTTCCAAACCAGCTGCTCGACGTTTTTTGGCAAGGAATCGTATTGTCGATCATCCTGATGTTCCTGGCACGGCCAATTGGCGTTTTCCTCAGCATGCTATTTATGAAGTACAGTGTAAAAGAAAAACTATTCGTTTCCTGGGCAGGTTTGAAAGGAGCTGTTCCGATCGTACTTGCAACCTATCCTACGTTGGAGGGAGTCAACAACAGTCAGCTTATTTTCAACGTTGTCTTTTTCGTAGTGTTAATATCAGCTCTCGTCCAAGGCAGCACTTTATCATGGGTGGGCACTAAACTTGGTTTAACTGGTGAAAAGCAAACAGGCGTTATGCCAAGCATGGAATTGATAACTATCGGGAAGACAGATTCAGAAATAATGGAGGTGTCCATGAATGATACTTCCCCCGTTCTTGGAAGCAACCTAATAGACTTAGAGCTGCCTGACGATACCCTCATCACGGCAATTATCCGGGATGGAAAAGTGATAACCCCGACCGGGAACTCGATCATAGAAGAAGAAGACACTTTGTATGTTCTCACCCATAAGAAAAACAGGGAACAAATAAAACGGCTTATTTATGGAAAGGACAAACAGGCGAATAACCCAACGAAAAAACAGGTAAATTCCACTTAGGAAGTTACCTGTTTTTCCATTTTATTGATGAAGGAATTTCACACATACAGGATCTGGTACGGAAACATCCTTTTGAAGTAACTGAAGTTTACCTGTTTCCTCATCCCTTGCAAACAAAGTGAGATTACTGGAATTTTGATTGGATGCAAGCAGATATTGTTCCGTTGGATCCAAACTGAAGTCTCTCGGCCAATCACCTTCTGTGGACGTCCATTCTTTAAACGATAGTTCACCAGTTGATTGGTCGATCTCGAATAAAGCAATGCTGTCATGCCCTCTATTACCTGCATACACAAACCGTCCATCGGAAGAAAGATGAATAGCACTTCCTTGACTATTCTCATTAAAGTCTTCAGGAATTGTGGAAATATACTGCCGTTCTTTGAAACTTCCATCTTCCTGATTGTAATCTAGCAGAATTACTTCATTGCTCAATTCGGTCATCACATAGGCATATTTCCCATTTGGATGAAAAGCAATATGCCGGGGACCGCTGCCTTCTTTAGTCGCCAAACGACTGACTTCTTTCAATTCATTGCCGGCTACTTCATACGTATAAATGTTGTCATTGCCTAAATCTACTGCAACAACATATTTTTCGTCAGGTGTAAAACCGGAATAATGTGTATGTGGTTTCTCCTGACGCTCATGTGGACCAGAGCCTTCATGTTTTGCTATTGAAAACGGAGGCTCAATTGTCCCGTTCCCTTCATCGACTCTATAAGCGTCCACAGTACCTTTATGATAATTTGCGGATAACAACAGTTGATTGCTCTTATCCACACTAATATGACACGGGTTAGCCCCCTCTGTTACTTGGCTGTTGATTCTGGTCAATGCCTTTGTTTCCGGGTCGATCGCGAATGCTGCAGCTCCACCCTTGTCCCCTTCTTTTGCTACGGCATATAGATAGCGGTTATTATTGCTTACTGTCACATATGTAGGATTATCCACTTTCGCTCCTGTTTCCACAGAAACAGTGGAATCTTCCGTATTCAATCTAAACAAATAGACTCCTTCACTATCACCTTTTGTATAAGTACCAATAAATCCATAGATAACCTTTTCCATATAAACACCTCCTGCAATCTTGTCTTTCAATATACCATACTTGTCAGAACTTTCCCTAATCAAACGCATACATTTTCATTGTACAATCCGGTATAAAGCCATATAATTAAAGGAACAAACGTTCTTGCTCTTTTCGCGAGATATGGGGGGATTGTAAAATGGATAAATTAACTGCCTTAGAAAGAAAAGTAGAAGAGCTTCGTCAGAAAATGTATCAGGCTTCCCTCAAGAACCCAGAAAGCACGGAAGTATTAAAAATCTCCCAAACACTCGATGAGACCCTTAATCAATTCGAACAAATAAAGATACAAGTGAAGAAATTAGATTAGACAAGAAAAAAAGCCTCCCTCCCGGAGGCTTTTTTATTAAGGACATGATGTTATTCTACTTTAAAACCTTCGCTTCTTAAAATGTGAATGGCTCTTTCCAAGTTGTCTGTTTTGACCAATAGATAATCGGTGTTATAAGTCGACAAAGCAAAAATACTTATGCTAGCTTCAGCTAGAGGAGCAGCTAAAGAAACTAATATTCCTGTCAATGAAAAATCCAGCTCTCCAGCCACTTTGAAAGCACTCCAACCCTTTTCCACTTGAGCTGACAAGTCAAGCGGTATGTTCTTTTCCGGACAAATGATGGATATTTCTTCGTCCGTGTAAGTTATGGAGAGAAACTCCCTTTCTTCGAAGATATTTTCCGGGATTTTTTCATTTATCGCTATTTTGATAACAGCCAGCTGTTTTGGTAGTACATTTAATTGCATAGATTGAAATTCTCCTTTTAAGTTGGTATATTCCGCTTATAAGTTGAAACGTTTCAATGATATAGACGTAAAATCAAAGAAAGGAGTGAACATGCATGGGCTTAAAGTCTTCCATTTATAAGATGCTACGGGTTTGGAACGATGTTGACGCCGCCAAGAAAGGCAAGCTTGGCAAAAGAATAGGCCGACGCGCTGCCGGCAAAGCAACTGGTAAGGCTATCAGAAAAATTTTCAAATAAGTAAGCAACAGCCAAAAACCCTATTCAAGGGTTTTTTTGGTTAAAGAAATATCATAAACCCCTGACAAAATTTTTCCTAAATATAAAGATACATAGGATTTTATCTCCTTGCTCTCTGATTCGATAGAGTTTAAGTTCACCCGCTCCCTGTTTACTTTGGAACCCATAAATAGTAGATAAATCTCCCCATTAACCTTCTCTGTCCCAATTAATTGAAAGCCTTTACTGCTGTGAGGCGGCACTTCCCATTTCATCGCATTCCCTCATTTCTCTCTTTTTGCGAAAGTTTTTCTTTTATTATACAAAATATTTCAATTTTCTGATATCATATATTTAAAATTTGGAAGGAGTTGGTAGTGATCGACCAATTACATTTGCAATTTTTGAGTCCTGTCCGATTAACCAAGACACGGCAACTTCGTTTAAGCAACTTGGAAGCAATTCAAATACTTGAGGATTTAGAAAACGTTTTTTATGACTTTAAGTTGACGGATAACCTTTATGATTTAAGCGAAACAAATTGCATTGTAATTACACATACAACCTCACAAGATCCCACCTACCGTTCCATATGCTATTACGATTTAAAAATAGAAGCCGATTTAATCGAGTTCATTCGCACCCATGAAATGCCTGGAGCCCATACTTATTACATGGAAAAATCACCAAATCCAAAAACAATGTAGCTGTCAGTTATACCTCTTTTTCTCCTGCTCATCAACAGGAGGAAGAGAGGTATTATACATCCTGCTACTTTTTCTTCTTTTTGGATACCTTGGTCATACCCTCACGTTTATTCACTATTTCAAACAACCCCGTTCCGGCCAATCCGGCATAACCCCCTGCCCACAGCCTCATCATCCATTCCATGTCTGTAAACGGGTATGCCGCAGCTCCCACTAAAACGCCAATAACAAAGCTAACGGCAGGGACAATGTTTTTCGGCATGTTAACAGATCTTTTCACAAGTTCCACCAAGGCCGTCACCATCGGCATAATGATTGTCGCCAGCATCATTACTCCATCCATATGGTCTCCCCCCCTTCAAAAAAATAGCATCTCTCCTTATGTATATGACTGAAGACTCGGGTTTGTCCTATTTATTTGCCCAGCATTTCAGAGCTTTTTTTCGGAGTATTTACCGAAAAAGTTTCCAAATTGCCTTATAGGGGAATTTATAAGATAAAACTTATCGAAAGAAGGAAAAAGCATGGATACTTCGTTGTCAAAATCAGATGCCAAACAACAAGCAACTGAAGCGAAGCATGAGTTAAAGCCCTGGATTCGAAGATATGGCCGGATTGGCAATATGGCAAAAGGCACTGTATTCGTACTGATAGGACTACTTTCTTTCATGGCCGCTGCAGGAATCGGTGGACAAACAACAGGTACGAGCGGTATGTTTCGATCCTTAGCAAGCATCCCCCTTGGCGAGGTAGTCATTTGGTTGATTGGAATCGGACTGATTGGCTATATTGTTTGGATTATGATTAAGATTGTAAAAGACCCTGATCAACACGGAAGTGATTGGAAAGGAAAAATCATCCGGGCAAGTTATACAGTAAGTGGTCTTTTATATGGAGGAATTGCCTTTCAAGCAATAAAAATCGCCATGCATGCAGGTAGCAGCGGCGGAGGATCCCAACAAACGATTACTGCCAAGGTATTATCACAGCCATTTGGTCAATGGATAATCGCTATTATCGGTGCAGGCATTATCGTGACAGGCATCTCCCAACTGATCAGTGTTATAACCGGAAAATTCATGAACCGATTTAAAAAAAGTGAAATGAATGAACATGAACGTCACTTAGCCAAAAATGCCGGCATTATCGGATTGATTTCCCGAGGTATAGTATTTGGCTTAATTGGTTTTTTCCTTATTCAAACGGCGATCAATTCCAATCCTGAACAAACAAAAGGGCTGGACGGTGCTTTATCGGAACTTGCCCAAAAACCGTTTGGTCAATGGCTGCTTGGCGGAGTTGCTATAGGTTTGATTCTTTACGGCATCTTCGAAATCATTCGCGGCCGCTATGAATATATGAGTCTCGGAAAGTAAAAACAGTTGCAACAAAAATGCAGCAGCTGCCATGTATGGAAGCTGCTGCAATGACTGGGAAAATGTACACTCCAATCGCTGACCAGAGCCACGCCCTGGCAGCCGAAGGGAGGAAATGCGGTTTCTAGTTGACCAATTTAACAGGCAACCGAGCCTTAAAAAAGACAAGAAAAAGCATTTCGTTACATCTTATTCTGCTGGTTGCGAATTATGCTCCTTTTCCTCATGTTCCTCTACATAAAACCTAACCAAAACCTTCTTTATTTCTAAAAACATCTTAAAGCGGAAATCCTAAAGTAAAACAGTACTATTGGTACTTAATTATGAGAAATACCAGCACACTCTCCACATAGAAGTTATACACTACTATTACAAACCTTTGGATTATAAGCTAAGTGTCTGTATAACTTGCCCATTATATGGTAACAATGATATTAAACTTTAGTTAATAATGGACACAAAAAAGCTAGAATGATATAAAAAGGGTCTGTGAAATTTTAATAAGCTCCATGTTGTTATTGGTCCAATCAGTAATATATTTTATCTTATGCAGTTTCCATCATTGCAACTTACAGAGATGAACATACTTTTCCGTACCACCAATCTTTCCTGGTATTAACATAAGCAGCTATCTTATCAAAAGGAGAAAAAGGGTTATGCAGAAATTTTTAGAAGGACTTTCAGAAGAAGATAAAAGGAAATATAAACATTTGGAATCCAAATTCAGGGAAACAGAGGACTTGGATGAAAAGAAAAAGTGTATTCCTTATTTGGTCATCCTCCAGGAAAAAGGAGAATTGGAACTTTCCAAAAAACGTCAACAACTATAAAAATAATCCCCAATCTTCTGAAAGGGGATTTTTTGGCTTTTATTTTATAATCAAGACTGGAGAATCCACGTGGACTTATGAATTTACGGAAAGATTAAAAATGTTCAACCCTTATATGGCAGACAGGGATTTTTCTTATTTATTTTTCTTCCGTAAATCCATTAACCTCTTTCCCCACTACATCAACCAACTGATTCCGCTGTCGCCTTAATTCCTTTTCAAGGTTTCTTTTATAAGTTCTTCCTTCCTTCACAACCATAACCAATGCACCAATTCCAAGAATAGAAAGGAGAGCTTTGCTTTTCAATTATTATTTCCTCCCCATATTTTTTTTGAATAAATATAGTACATAATTTTGATAAGAGATACTTACAAAAAAGGCTGACCAGCAATAACTGATCAGCCCTATGGAAAGCTTTATTCGCCAAAATTCTTCTCATACCAAGATTTGGCCGCTTCGACTTCTGTTCGTGACAACTGATGTCCATTTCGTTCCCAATGGATATCCACTTTGGCTCCTGCACCTTTCAGTGTGTCGTACAGTTCTTTTGATTCTTCGGGTGAACAAATTGGATCATTCTCCCCTGCCGTGATGAATACTGGTACACTTGAAAGATCCGGCAATTCAACTTCCCTGATCGGGACCATAGGATGATGCAAAATCGCACCGTTTAAAACTTTGGCAAAATGGAACAGTAAGCTGCCCGCAATATTGGCTCCATTTGAATAACCGACAGCAACAATATTATTACGATCGAACCCATGTTCTTCGGATGCTTTGTCAAGGAATTCATTCAGCTCGGTTGTACGGAATTTCAAATCCTCTTCATCGAATACCCCTTCAGCCAAACGACGGAAAAAACGCGGCATCCCGTTTTCTGATACATTCCCCCGTACACTTAACACATTGGCAGAGGGATCAATCATCTCAGCCAATGGCAATAAATCCCGCTCTGTACCACCTGTCCCATGAAGTAAAAGCAATGTCGGTTTTGATTGGTCAGTTCCTTTGTTGAAAATATGTTTCATATTCGAACCTCCTATATTAAGTCTTTCTCATTTTGAACCAGTTATTTTATCCTATCCCTGAGAGTTCCATTGATTGTAAGGTCAGATTTCTCGATCCTCGACAATATATCTCGAATTCAAAGTAATTATAAAATAGATCACTCAGAATGTCAAAACAGGACTATAGAATAGAATGTAACTTTCATTCTATTATGATGAAGGGGATTGGCAGCCAAATGAAAAGCCAAGGAAATGAAATCCGAGTTTTTCCAATATCGGCCGGCTCATCGGACTGGCATCTACCGTCAGGAACGAATAGCCCTTATCGACTGCCATTATTGCTCTGGTACGTAAAAGGTCTGAGTAAAACCCTCTTCCCCTGAATTCCGGGAGTGTGGAACCACCCCAGAGGCTTGCAAAGTTGGTGTTAGGCTCAAAATAAATCCAGGACCCGCTTACTAACTGATTGTTCTCGTATATCCCATATATATAAAGTGATTCTGGAGCGGTTTGCTTGTCCCTCCAAAGTCGTTCCCCCAATTGCTTATGAGACTCTTTCCAAATAGAGTTCTCCAATCTAACCAAGTCGCCTATGCCTGTTTCGTCGTCAATTTCTGTCACATTAGTCTTCGGGACAAATCCTTCTGTCAAAGCAGCTCGGCTTTTAAGGGGGAGAATCATCAATGCTTCTGGTTCTTCCACCATAAAACCTTTATTTTTGAGTTTACTCTTCAACTCAGGCGGCTGATCAAAATCATAAACTTTCCATTCGAACGTTTTGCCTGATTTGCTGAAATACTCTATTTCGCTATCAATTATTCTTTCCGTTTCATCCTCATTAAAATTGGAATAGCTTATAAAACTTTTCTCCTCTGTCAGGGAAATGTGTCTCACGACCGTTTCTGTTTCCTCTCTAGTAAAACCCGGTGGTTCAACAACCTTTCGATATCTCTCATTAAATGCAGAAATCAACCATTTATTTTCGATAAAAATCCCTCCTTCGTTCAAGCTTCCTTCTATTAGATCGGATACTACAATGTTATAACTCCTTTTAGTTTACTCTGCTTTTTGCCTTAGGGACCAGTCAAAAGCAGTCTGTAGATATCTCTTAATCACATGGAAAGGCGCACCGTCCACCCCCATGAACGATGCGCCTTTCCATATCGAATCTGTCTCCTATTCACTCAACATTGCTTTAATACCGGCAATGTTGATGCCTTTATCAATTAATGCCTTGATTTCCTTTAAGCGATTAATATCATTTAATGAGTACACTCGTCTGTTCCCATCATTTCTAATCGGTTCAACCAATCCTTGTTCTTCGTAATAACGTATTTGTCGCGCCGTCAGCATTGTTAGTTCTTTTACTACACTCATCGGGAAAGTTGCTACATCATCAGGTAACTCTTTGCTCACTCCCCTTCCCCCCTCTTTCCGTGCCAATCTACACTTACTTCCAAGTAGCTATATGATTGTACACATCATTTAAATTTGAGAAACCAAGTTGTTGGATGGAACGTACACTATGCGCCCATAACTCGGCAGTAGCAATAGCGTCATGCAGAGCGTGGTGTCTTTGGCCGATTTCGATTCCATAGTAGGCACAACAATCATCTAGTGTGACCAGTTCCGATGTTGGGGCAATGATTTTTGTCAAAAAAGATGTATCAATGATCCGGTGCTGGAAATTCATCTTCAAGGCAAACCAGGTGGCATGTTTCATAAACTTTTTTTCATGGTTGGCATGGTGAGCTACAAGTGCATCGGCTTTCGCAAATTGATAAAACTTCTTTAACACATGCTGTAAAGAATCAGCTTCCTGCAGTATTTCTTTCGTTATCCCGGTCAACTCCTCAATCTCTTTTGAAGGACTACGCTCGTTGTACACTGGCTCGTAAAACATTTCCTCTTTTAATAAGCGGTCACCTTTGACCTTTACCGCACCGATTGATAGGATTGAATCCCCCTTGTAAGGGTAAAAACCGGTCGTTTCCAAATCAAAAACCACTACATTCAGTTCATTAAAAGGAACTTGGAGAACATCCTTCTTTTTCATCTCGCGCTGTAATTCCCTCATTAGGGCTACCTTGCCCGGGTCTGTCTGGTTTTGCAAAGAAGTATAGCCCCCTGGAGTCAATCTGCCAGACATTTCTTTAATGAAATGAATCATTTGGTCCATAATCATGTTGAACACTCATTTTCGATTATTTTTTTCGTTTCATCGAAAAGCTTATAGCCATGTTTCATCAATTGTTTCAATTGATGTTTCTCATTTTTCCCCATTGAATTCAACGGTACATGGTGTACTTCTTTATAACTTTTGGCATCCTTTCGAAAATGAAGCCGGAATTGAAGCAGATCGACAAAATCACCTTCATACGATTTAACAGATTGATATTTATCCGGCAGTTGCTTGAAACGGCTCAATGTCGATGGAGAATAAATCTGATTTTTTAAAGCTAATAATCTTAAAGAGTTTACATACGGAAAAAATGCTGTTTGTTTTAAATGAATGTTCCCGGAGTTTAATCCATGTTGTTCCGGAAGCAATTGACCAAAAATACCAATTCCCTTTTTGATAAAATCGAAGTTTTCCATTAAGCGGATATAAAGCCCCGGATTATTTTGCAGGATGGAAAACGCCTCCTGCTTCTGAACTCTTAGCATGCTTGATTCACCCAGCAAAACTCTTGAGTCAAAAAATGTAGAGAAGTGCCGCAGGCTCTCCCAAGTTGCTTTCTCGAGCCAGCTGGATAACTGTTTTTTCCATTCTTGTACCGAGCGGCACCAAAGAGGATTGGATGACATCACTTTCCCATCGCAATACTCATACTTAACAGTTGCAAGTCCATGGGTGATTTCTTCGCCCAACGCAAGAAAGTAATCTGTAAAGCTATCCTCTCCATCAAACACTATCCCATGATCCTGGTCACTCCATACTGATTGTTCAAATCTTCCAGCACTGCCCATTAAAAAGAAAGCAAAGGGAGCAGGAGGACCCCCCAGTTCCTCCTGCACCTTATCCATCGCAACATGGACTGTGTTTCTAATCAATTCGTCATGCAACAAATTCATTTTTTTATGATCGCTGGACACAGAAGACATATACCTATCACGATACCGTTTGATTTCTACATAACTTTTCAAAACTAACACCCAGCCTTTTTCCTTTGACCGATGATTAACTGGATATTAAGCACCTGTCTGTTCGTTTCGATTTGGTGCAGGAATATTCTCCGGATATCCATAGCCGCCATGTTCACTCATATCAAGGCCGACGATTTCTTCTTCTTCGGATACCCGAAGACCGCCCATTACTTTATCCATCACTTTCAAGATTACAAAAGCTACTACGAATGCATAGATGCCGCTTGCCACGACTCCCATGATTTGAACACCTAATTGTTCGAATCCGCCACCATAGAATAATCCTGGCTGTCCCCAGTCTGCACCTACTGACAGTTCCGGTGTAGCGAAGAGTCCATTGGAGATTGTTCCCCAAACACCTACAGTACCATGAACGGATAGTGCGAAGATCGGATCGTCGATTCTTGCTCTGTCAAAGAACTTCATGCTGAAGAATACAATCAATCCGCCAATAATACCAATAATAACTGCTGCCCATGGTTCAACAAAACCACAAGATGCCGTAATGGCAACCAAACCAGCCAATGCACCATTCAAAGTGGTAGGGACATCCGCTTTTCCTGTCATGGCCCATGCAATTAGCATTGCGGCTATTGCACCAGCTGCTGCTGCAAGTTGAGTGTTAAGAATTACAAAACCGAAGAAAGCATCTGCCACCCCGAAAGTACTAGCGCCATTAAAACCGAACCAGCCTACCCAAAGGATTAAGACACCAAGAGCCGTAAATACTTGGTTATGGCCCGCCAATTCGTTTGAAGATCCATCTTTGTTATATTTACCAATACGCGGCTTCAAGATAATGGTTGCAGCCAAAGCAGCCATCGCACCTGTCAAATGGACTACAGTAGAACCTGCGAAGTCCTGTTTACCGTGGTCCGCCAACCAGCCGCCACCCCAGATCCAGTGAGCTACTACTGGATAGATAAGTGCAGAGAACAAAACCGCAAAAATCACATACGCAGATAATTTAGCACGTTCAGCAAAACCGCCAAAAGCAATTGTTAAAGCTATTAGTGCAAATACCATTTGGAACATGAAATCTACTGCGGGAGATAATCCATCTTCACTGAATGACGTGTCACCATAAAAGAAATCCGACATCCCGATGAACCAGTTTCCTTCCCCGTAGATAAAACCCCAACCTACAGCCCAAAAAACCAATGCACCAATACTGATGGTGAAAACTGTCTTGCCGGCAATATGACCAGCATTCTTCATCCGGGTTGAACCTGCTTCCAACAGGATAAAGCCCCCTTGCATGAATAACACCAAAAATGTTCCGATGATGACCCATAAATTATCCATAAGAACTGTTTCCATAAAATATTCTCCCCTTTTATGTAATGTCTTGTGACATCACTTGTTAGTTAATAAATTACCAGCGTCAGAAAATTCCCGCAACGCATTTGTAAGATTATCTAACAAGGTAATTTAGAACTATTTGTACAGAAAAACATGGGAAGATAAAGGACACTGGGACTGGTTACAAGAGAACATTTTATATTTATTTATATATTTTGACCTAGAAAAGAAGGGGAAAAGACTAGGAGGAAAAGCGATGCGGCATTCTAAAATAGAAAACAAGGCAGCCGCACACCAGCTACCTTGTTCGAATGAAACTAACCTTTTTTACCTGAATTTATCAGCAACAACTTGATACATGATTTATAAGTTACACAATTGAGGCAAACTGCGACATAGTGACATTTTTATTTCCTGTGATTCTGATGATTGTTAAGCGCATGCACTCGCTGCGGCAGAACACTTCGCTTTCCGCAGGCACGGCCTCAGCCTCCTCATCAGCAAAGAGCGCTTCTTGCGGGGTCTTCAGACTCGCGCTTTTCCTGCAGGAGTCTGCGTGTTCTGCCTTCGCTGTTAGGAGTTTTCTGAATTTTTAGTTGGAATAACCCATGTTAGACATATTATAGGACAACCTCACACTTAATCAGAAATTCCATCATAAGCGAAGGAAAATGCGAGACTCCAGTGGGAAAGGAACAGTCTGAAGACCCCGCAGNGGGAGGATATCTGCAGAGTGTCCATCGACATGCTGGATGATAATAAACTGACATGGGAAGAAGCGGCACCGTTTTTATACTTCCAGAACAAACTGATCGGTTTTCAGGTTAATCGCACCATCAGACACGTATTCATCGACGAGGCACAAGATTACTCTCCATTTCAGTTTGCCTTTTTCAAAGAGATATTTCCTTACAGCAGGATGACGCTGTTGGGAGACATTAACCAGGCCATATATGCACATGCACTGGAAGACGGGACATTATTATCAGAGGATATCGAAGACCGGCACGAAAGAATCACTTTGATGAGGAGTTACCGATCTACAAGACAAATTGTCGAGTTTACAAAGGCTTTTATGCCAGGTGGTGAAAAGATCATCCCGTTCAACCGGGATGGAAACAAGCCCGCTGTTAAAGAAACAAATAATAAGCAGGAGCTGCATGATCTGTTACTCGAGCAAATAGAAGCATATCGTTATAAAGGATATAAAAATGTGGCGGTTATTTGTAAAACGATGGCAGAAAGCGATGATGCCTTTGACTTTTTGGAAGGGAAAGTAGATGCGGCATTAATCGACCAGGAAACCTTCACGTTCCAGGAAGGCCTTGTTGTCATCCCTGCTTACTTGGCAAAAGGAATCGAATTCGATGCAGTCATCATCTACGACGGCTCACAGTCTGCATATAATGACGAATTGGAACGTAACTTGTTCTATACAGCCTGCACACGCGCCATGCACGAACTAACAGTCCTGTCTCTCGGTGAGCGAAATGACTTCATCAACCAGGCCGGAAACGACAAGTATATCCTTCTCTAGGCAACCATGTAAGCTTCACAGTAGAGGCAAACTGCGACATAGTGACATTTTTATTTCCTGTGATTCTGATGATTGTTAAGCGCATGCACTCGCTGCGGCAGAACACTTCGCTTTCCGCAGGCACGGCCTCAGCCTCCTCATCAGCAAAGAGTGCTTCTTGCGGGGTCTTCAGACTCGCGCTTTTCCTGCAGGAGTCTGCGTGTTCTGCCTTCGCTGTTAGGAGTTTTCTGAATTTTTAGTTGGAATAACCCATGTTAGACATATTATAGGACAACCTCACACTTAATCAGAAATTCCATCATAAGCGAAGGAAAATGCGAGACTCCAGTGGGAAAGGAACAGTCTGAAGACCCCGCAGTTGGCGCTTTTTTGCCAGCGAGGAGGCTGAAGCGTTCCCCACGGAAAGCGAGTATTTTTCCGCAGCGCTGGACTACTACTCAATCAGAAAAGGATGGAAGGAAGCCACACTGAAGTTATGTCGCAGTTTATAGATTATGCGTAATAGCATGCTCTTCCGCCGAGGCGGGTAATCGAGGTCCTTCGCTCTTTAAAAGCTTGCCTTAGGTAAACATGGAACCCATCACCAATATTGCAGAGATAACCAAAAAGATGATGATTAAGTAAGCAATACCAATAATAATAGTAAGCACCCATCCTATTGTTGTTCTGCCTGTTTTAATGAAATAGATCCCCAAGGTTAACAGCCCGAATATAAAACCCAGAATAGCCCATAAGACCGGACTTTTTCCTTGCTTCGGTGCGTCGATCGCCAAATAAACAGCTACAATTACTGAAACAACCAAACCTATTCCTTCCATAAAAACCCCCCTTTCTTCTTCAGTTTGAAAATTCGGAACAGAAAAAAGAGCCAACTTGGATGGCTCTTTTATTCTCTTAATCTTTCGCTCTCAGTTTACTTTCAAATCCAATCGCTTTGTGGGAACCATCACAAAATGGTTTTTTGCTGGATGCACCACAACGACATAAAGAAAATGCCGGCTTTGTTTCATATACATTACCTTCTGCATCCAACAGTTCCACATCTCCTTTTACAAGAATGGAACCATTGTCTCTAATTTGAATAATCGGTTTGCTGCTCTCGCTCATCTTCATTCCCCCCTCTCTTGAAAATTGTACTTGCATAAACTAAACGTGTCTAGTTAAAACAAGGACTTTCTCCTCTTACCTTTGTCAAAAGTTACAAGTTCCAAATCCTTTCTATCCGGGTATACGAACCGGGAAAACGATTCGGACGGAGAAAGGAAGAAATATACATGCCGAACAAAAGACGAACTAGAACAAAACATAAAATGCCTCTATGGAGAAAAGTTATTTTACTCTTTTTCCTAGCCGCTGTAACCGGCTTGCTTATTGGCGGAGGCGTATTTGCATATTATGCAAGTAAAGCTCCGGAGATGAGGGAAAGTGATTTGGTTGATCCTGTCGCTTCTCAAATCCTGGATAAAGATGGAGAAGTAATCGCAACAATCGGGAAAAAGAAGCGTGAGATCATCGAATATGAAGAGATACCTTCCCTTGTCGAAGACGCGGTAATTGCAACCGAGGACGCGAGATTCTATGAACATCACGGTGTTGATCCCATCAGACTTGGTGGAGCAGTGATATCGAACCTCACAGATGGCTTCGGCTCAGAAGGAGCAAGTACCATCACCCAACAAGTCGTAAAACGTTCCTTTCTATCACCTGAAAAGACACTGGAAAGAAAAGCGCAAGAAGCATGGATGGCTTACCAGTTTGATAAAGATTACAGCAAGGAAGAGATACTGGAAATGTATTTGAATAAAGTGTACTATTCCGATAACATTTACGGGATTTCGACCGCAGCTGACTACTATTTTGGTAAAGATATCGAGGAACTTGAATTGGCCGAAGCCGCACTGCTTGCAGGAATGCCCCAAAGCCCTAATAATTACAATCCTTATGAACATCCAGATCGAGCAGAAGAGCGCAGGAATATTGTTCTGGAACTGATGGAAGAACATGAAAAAATTACAACCGAGGAAAAAGAAAAAGCTCAAAACACACCAATTAATGAAGGGTTAATTGAAAGAGATGATAATGAAAGAACTAAGCTGACCGAAGAAGACGGTAATGAAGCTTTCGTCGATGTGGTAATCGATGAACTGAAAGAACATGGTGACTATAACATATATGAGGACGGCCTGAAGATCCATACTACCCTTGATACAGACGCCCAATCCACGATGGAAGAAATGCTGAACTCTGATGACATCATTGACTTTCCTGCCAATAAAAACGATCAGCCTTTTCAAGCCGGGATCACATTGCTGGATACCGATACCGGTGCGGTAAGAGCTATTGGCGGGGGCAGAAATTACGGAAAAGAACAGCAGCGAGGATTCAATTTTGCAACCGACACAAGCAGACAACCAGGTTCTATTATCAAACCATTATTGGTATATGGACCTGCCATTGAAAAATTAGAATGGTCAACAGCCCGCATCATTGAAGATGAAGAAATGGAATATGAGGCCGGCGGCAAACCAAAGAATTGGGATGGCGAATTTAAGGGGGATATCACCATCAGGGAAGCATTATGGGATTCCCGAAACATCCCTGCCATCAAGACTTTTAATGAAGTCGGTCATGATTATGGCACTGAGTTCTTGGAGAACTTAGGTATAAATGTAGAAGAAACTCTTTACGAAAGTGCTGCGATTGGCGGAATTAATAAAGGAACAAGTCCTATGACTATGGCTGGAGCATACGCTTCATTCGGAAATGGCGGAACATATAATGAACCACACACTATTACCATGATTGAACAAAGAGATGGTTCCACCATAGAAATAAACCCTGAAAGCCATGAGGCAATGAAAGAATCAACAGCATATATGGTAACAGATATGCTGAAAGATGTGATCGAACATCCAGAAGGAACGGGCAGCTACGCAGAAATATCCGATATACCTGCTGCGGGGAAAACCGGTACAACAAACTACCCTGAAGAATACAAAAACAAGCACAATATAGACTCTGATGGCGCCCCGGACTCCTGGTTCGCTGGATACACAACCGAATACACGACAGCAATCTGGACAGGTTATCAGAACAGAGAAAACTATCTCACTTCAGAAGAAAGGCGAACTGCGCAACGGATGTTCCGCTATTTAATGGATCACATTTCTAAAGATCCATCCGACTTTAAGCAACCTGACAACGTGAAAGAAGTGGAAATAGAAGAAGGCAGTAATCCGCCAAAACTAGCTAGTGATTTCACACCTGAAGAAGAAATCACAAAAGAGTTGTTTATAGAGGGAACTGAACCTACTTCCGAATCCAAGGAATACATTCCGGACTTGCCATCCCCAACTAACCTAAAAGGATCCTATAATAGTGAAAACAACGCCGTGCGATTAGAATGGGATTATTATCAACAAGAGGAAGATGATCGAACCGTCGACTTTGAAATTTCTTCTTCCGTTGATGGCGAAGAAACCGGCCAGACAACCTCGACCAAAGAAGAAGCGCTATCGGTTAACGGTTTGGATCCTGACAAAGAGTATACTTTCACTGTCACAGCAGTTTCAGACGGAGAAGAAAGCGACCCGGCCTCCGTAAAAATCAACACAACTGAAACAACAGACAAGGACAACAGTGGAGAACAACAATCCGGGAATGGTTCAAGCAACGAAAGCAGTGACAGCGAAGACGAAGAACAATCAAATGAAAGGTCATCAAATCAAGAAGGCGATAATAGAGAAGACAACGAAACTACCAATGGCACTAATCAAAACAACCCGAATGATTCCTCTTCCAACGGAAATGAAGAAGGGGACAGCCAGAACTCAGACGGAAATGACGAGCAGGAAAACGCAGCAGGGCAGAATTCATCCAACAACAATAATGAAAATGAACATGACGAAAATGACAACAGCCAACAAGAAGAATCTAATGATACTTCTTCTGGCGACGAACAGAACGAACCTGACGGAAGCAGTGACAACACCGAGCAAGAAGACGCTGCCGAGACCTCTTCCAACAATAACGTCGAGGATACTGGTCAAGAAGAAAACAATGCCAACACCGAGCAGGATGGCTCTGATGAGGATGCCTCTTCCAACAATAATGACGAAGATACTGGTCATGAAGAGGACAATGCCAACACCGAGCAGGATGGCTCTGATGGGGATGCCTCTTCCAACAATAATGACGAGGATACTGGTCAGGAAGAGGACAATGCCGACACCGAGCAGGATGGCTCTGGTAATGATACCTCCAGCGGCAGTAACGAAGAAAGCGGACAAGATGACACCAGCAAACAGACAGACTCTGGTAACGAGTCTTCCGCCGACGGAGAAAATAACGAAAACTAAAGGAACTAATAATGGCCCGTTAATTCGGGCCATTATTAGTTCCTTTACCCAACACGTTTACATATTCTTTTGAAAGGCTATTAGGTATTCATATAGAGAGGATGTGAAAGAAATGAATGAATTAACTAAAAGAAAATGGTTTGTTCCCGGAGTGGGAATCGCTCTTTTATTATTGATTATTTACTTAGCAGATTTAGTCAGCTTTATTTTCACCCCCTTGGCAATTATCATCACCACTCTCGCAGCGCCTATTATTGTAGCTGGAGTTCTTTATTATTTACTGAGACCGATTGTACATCTCGGCGAAAAATATATGCCAAAAGGGTTGGCCATTCTTCTCGCTTACTTACTCGGGGCGGGAGCAATCACCGGAGTAGTTTTCTTAGTGGGTCCACCGCTCCAGAAACAATTTTCAACTCTTATCGAGAATATTCCATCATTTATTGACGCTGCCCAATCCTGGTTCACCGATCTCCAAAACAGCAGTTGGTTTAAAAGATTTCAGGAAAACGGAAATATCTCTACAAACGAAATCGCCAGCAGGGCATCCGAATATTTAAGTGGTTCCCTGGAATCTATTGGAGCAAATGTACTTACGGTAATCAGTACAATCACCAATATCGCCGTATTGGTTGTAACGGTACCATTCATTCTTTTTTACATGTTGAAAGAAGAAGAAAAACTACCGAAACGGTTACTCCAATTCACCCCGGATAAATATGACAACGAAGGCAGAAAAGTGCTCAAAGACATGGACTACGCCCTCAGCTCATATATACAGGGTCAAATTTTAGTCAGCCTTTGCGTAGGCACGCTGTTAACAATAGGTTATTTAATTGTCGGGATTAACTATCCTCTAGTATTGGGGCTGGTTGCTACGCTAACCAATGTTGTCCCATTTATCGGTCCGTTTATCGGAACAGCACCAGCAGTTATCGTCGCATTGTTCGATTCCCCTTTCCAGGCTTTACTAGTCCTGATCGTCATCATAGCCGTACAGCAATTGGACAGTAATTTCATCTCCCCCCAGGTAATGGGCAGAAAACTGGAGATCCATCCATTGACGGTTATATTGATCCTGCTTGTGGCAGCCAATTTCGGAGGCTTGCTTGGATTGATATTCGCAATACCAGTTTACGCAGTAGGAAAAACTATTGTCATCAATCTTTATCGTTTTATTCAAATCAGAAAAAAAGCAAAACAAGAAAATGCGTAAAAAAGAGCTGGAGGTCGTCCAGCTCTTTTTTTACGCCATCCATTTTGGCGGTGTATTTTTATTCCAGTAAATCTCACCCAGTGTATGATGTTCTTCGAATCCATCCACACTTAAATGATAGTGAAAATTAAACCAGTATCCCTCGCCCGGACGATTTTCCCTTCTCACGTGGAATTTGGCAATATCCTTTTCATTCCGCACATCGTATACATTAAAGATTTTTTCGCCATACCCGCTTGATAATTCTTCAGAAACTGCATAATATCTGGCCGTTTCTTCACCAGCTTCAAGAGAAATAGACTTTAGCGCCTCTTCCATTTTCGGCCATACTTCAGATGTAAACTCTTTCTCGACCTTATCAGCAATCCTTGGCCCCATCTTTGCAACTGTCTGTTCTTTAGCTCGCCCTGAAATGATTTCAAAATAGTTAACCTGGTCAATTGAAGGCAGTTCACCTTCTATATTTTCTATCTCTGACGAATGCTCTGTGTCAACGCTGTCTTTTTCGGCGACTACATCTTCTCTTTGAGCATTTGCATCTAAATATGTCGGCGGGATATACATCCCCAACGTCATGAAAGTAATCAGGATAACGGATATTTTCTTCAGTAAGAGTTTCATTGAACTATCTCCCTCTTTAATGACCGTTTATCTAGTTAATTAAATTCTATCACGTCTATTTTAAATGTCTAGTAAGCTATGAAAACAAATTATCACAATTTTATTACAGATCCGCTGGTTGTTGAATCTTGAATCAAACAATCCCGTTACACGAGTAGTAACGGGATTGTTTGTTTTTAACTCACATGTTTCAACTCTGCTTTCCCTTTTCTCACATCTAACTTTGGAGCAATCAAATAATACAATAGCGTACCTGCAAAACCTACAAAGGTGATGATTAAAGCCATCAACATGGTGGAAAGAAAGGCACTTATAGTCACCGTCAATGAAGATATCAACATGCCAAGATTAAATTTCAAATTATTGAAAGCCATATAAGAACTGCGGGCATCATCAGGCGGAATGGCAGCCATGTATGATTGTTCGACCGGAACCCGAAAAACCTCTCCCACGGTCAAAATGATCATCATAATAAAGAGAATCCATATATTATTGGAAAAAGAGATGGCACCATAACCCACCGTAAATAGAAAACAACTCGTTACAAGCACAGATCGATCCTTCAACCGGCCGGAAACCCGCGCCGCAAACAACGCAATCAATGCTACGAGGATCGTATTTTCACTGCGTAAAAATCCCATCATTTTAACGCCATCTATTTCCCACCAAAGGAGCCGCTGTGAAGGAAACTCCTCACTGAGCCGGATTCCGATATAGTTAGTAAGTTGAAATTCCATCGACATGACAAGTACTCCAGCTACAACAAACAACACAAACAGCCTGTCCTGTAAGACACGCTTGTAATTGGTGAATATCCTTCCAGCATGTTGGGCAGCTTTTAGACGAACTGTAACGGGTGTGTAACTTTCCTGTATGAATAAAGCTACAAGAAGAACAACAATGCCGGCAACCACACTCAATCCAATGAATAATTCAAACAAGTGGTCCTGATACAAGAATGCACCGATAATTCCACCTACGGCGATGGATAAATTATTGGCCCAGTACATAATTGAGTACATCAACTTCCGCTGGTCCGGAGTGCTGACGTCGATCAACATAGCCTGGTTTGCCGGTCCTGCCAATGCCCAGCAAACACTGTGGACTGTCATCATTAAAAACGTGATGAACGGAGCCTGAATCCATGGTGAATTACATATCATCATCGTAAAAAAGGCTGAAAAACGGACTACCTCCGCAAGCAGCATAATTTTTCTCCGACCAAACTGGTCGGAGAAATAACCACCGATAAAACTGACACCGATACCGACTAATACATTTACAAGCAGTAAAACGCCAGCCATTTTTGTTCCGAAGTGATTTGCCAGATAAATCGCCATAAAAGGGAAAATCATACTTCCAACAAAACGGCTGATAAACGATTCTACAATCCGAATCTTGATATTGAGGTGAAAATCCCGAAACTTCATATCCCCTGCCAACTCTCTAAAAAAATTAATGACTGAAAATTATTATAACTGGCTTTCCCAAGAAAAGGAAGGTATCGAGATTCTGTAAGGCAGTAACCTTATTTTAAAGTTTTATAATCGCTAAACGTGGTTGTATTTCCACTCTTATGGTATAATATACATAAGAAAACGTATATTAAAAAAAGCCGCAGATGCGGGTACATCTGCGGAAGTCAATAGAATGGTTCCCTGCAAGGGGATCGACCCTGGGCAATTATAATAATCCACCACCGCGAGTCATCAGCTCAAGGGTGGATTATTTTTTTTGGTTAAATGACAGTATCGCAACTACAAGAGTTGAAAACGCTACAGAAAACATAAGCGCTTCGTAAACTGTCAACAGCATCACCCCCTTCCATGTGGGGATGTATGCCGACCACCCTTGAAACAACCTATTCTATTATATAGATTATAACACAACACCCTGTTAAAAAAGAAAACCGTCTAAGAACTAAAATCAAGCAGCCGTTGAAATATGTTTCACAGTTGAGGGAAAACTTCGACATAGTGACATTCTATTGGGTGTAGCCTACTCGTGTTCTGATTTTAGTTAAGCTTTTAATACTCGCTACGATAGAACACTTCACTTTCCGCAGTCACGGACTCAGCCAGGGGACTACTTGAATAAACTTCCATGCTCCCATTCGGGAATGGGGTTACTCGCCCCATCGCAGACCTTTTGCTATTCCCACAGGACAAATGTTTCCAGGGGGTCGAGTATTGCAGGGTCTAGGAAGGCTACGAGAGCATCGCTTCGTATGAAGGAAATTGGTTTATATTTTGAGGAAACTACTTGTTCTAGCCTCCGCTGTTTGGGGCTTTCTGAATTTTGATTGGGAGAACCTCATGTTATATATACTTTTGAACCACTTATACATGATCAGATATCAATCCGGAGCGGAGGAAAAATGCGACACTCCTTGAAAATAAAGTTCGATTTTCTGCGTGCGGTGTAAATGCATGGATGTCTTTCCAAAGTCCTGGGGGAAGAGCAGCTTCCGAAGACCCCGCAGTGAGTGCAGTTTGCTCACGAGGACAATGGTTTTCGGTGGGCCGAGTAATCGCAGGCCCAAGTAAGGCTTCGACAGCTAATCATCGCACGCAGAAAATGGCTTTGTATTTTCAAGGAGGCTGAGGTGCTGCCCCCGGAAAGGGAGTATTTTTCCGTAGCGTGGGCTTAGCATTAAATCCGAATTGGATGATAGGAAGCCACACTGGAGTTATGTCACGGTTTATGATTTTTGTGGAAAAGGAAAAAAGTATTGTGGGCAATAAAGGTAGTATTATGTTTTATTTGGCTAAAAAGGAGTGGAAAAGATGGGTAATTTTAATCCTGTTTTTAATGAGGACGAGCTTCAGACTGCCACACTCGGCATGGGCTGATTTTGGGGGACGGATGCCCGGTTCGGGCACTTACCCGGAGTGATAAGCACACGGGTTGGTTATGCAGGTGGAACGACAGAAAAGCCAACCTACAAGCAAATGGGGGATCATACAGAGACCCTTGAGATCGATTTCGACCCTTCCATTATCTCTTTCACCGATATACTGGACGTATTTTGGAGAATTCATAATCCTAACCGCGGAAATTATCGTGGCCGGCAATATTTATCATTATTGCTATATCATAATGTCGATCAAAAGCGTACGATCAATGAAAAAAAAGCTGAATTGGAGAAAGATTCACCAGAAGAAATAAGAACAGAAATTGCTGCTTATAACGGTTTTACATTAGCGGAGGAACGACACCAGAAGTACTTTCTGAAACGTTATCCGAATGCGATAGAACAGATGTCAGAACTATTCCCCAACAAAGATGAATTCCTACAAGCCACTATCACAGCGAGGCTGAATGGTTTCGTCAAAGGCTACTGCAGGATGTCCGATTTGAGGGAAGAAATCTCCAACTGGCCCATAGACGAAGATTCAAAACGGATCCTGTTTACTTCTTTGTCAAATATCCGCTGGTAAACCAAATAGAAACCTGTGCCTTTTTGGGGCACAGGTTTTCTTTATCCTCTAAGAAGCCGTAGACCATTTAAAATAACCAAAATAGTGCTGCCCTCATGGCCGATTACTCCTAAAGGAAGGTCTAAAAACTGTGTAAAGTTACCAGTAATCAGTAGCAGAATCACAGCAATAGAGAAAACAATATTCTGCTTTACAACCTTGTTCATCCGTTTAGATAAGTCCATTGCTTTAGCAATTCTTGGCAAGTCGTTCTTCATCAAAACAACATCTGCCGTTTCCAATGCCACATCTGTCCCGCCACCCATTGCTACACCAATATCGGCGGCCGCCAAAGCCGGGGCGTCATTAATGCCATCCCCAACCATTCCTACACTGCCAAAGCGCTGCTTCAATTGTTTCATTTCTTTAACTTTCTGGTCCGGCATGCAATTTGCCACATAGTGGTCTATTCCAGCTTCACCAGCAATGGCTTTAGCAGTTNATTTTTCCGTAGCGTGGGCTTAGCATTAAATCCGAATTGGATGATAGGAAGCCACACTGGAGTTATGTCACGGTTTATGATTTTTGTGGAAAAGGAAAAAAGTATTGTGGGCAATAAAGGTAGTATTATGTTTTATTTGGCTAAAAAGGAGTGGAAAAGATGGGTAATTTTAATCCTGTTTTTAATGAGGACGAGCTTCAGACTGCCACACTCGGCATGGGCTGATTTTGGGGGACGGATGCCCGGTTCGGGCACTTACCCGGAGTGATAAGCACACGGGTTGGTTATGCAGGTGGAACGACAGAAAAGCCAACCTACAAGCAAATGGGGGATCATACAGAGACCCTTGAGATCGATTTCGACCCTTCCATTATCTCTTTCACCGATATACTGGACGTATTTTGGAGAATTCATAATCCTAACCGCGGAAATTATCGTGGCCGGCAATATTTATCATTATTGCTATATCATAATGTCGATCAAAAGCGTACGATCAATGAAAAAAAAGCTGAATTGGAGAAAGATTCACCAGAAGAAATAAGAACAGAAATTGCTGCTTATAACGGTTTTACATTAGCGGAGGAACGACACCAGAAGTACTTTCTGAAACGTTATCCGAATGCGATAGAACAGATGTCAGAACTATTCCCCAACAAAGATGAATTCCTACAAGCCACTATCACAGCGAGGCTGAATGGTTTCGTCAAAGGCTACTGCAGGATGTCCGATTTGAGGGAAGAAATCTCCAACTGGCCCATAGACGAAGATTCAAAACGGATCCTGTTTACTTCTTTGTCAAATATCCGCTGGTAAACCAAATAGAAACCTGTGCCTTTTTGGGGCACAGGTTTTCTTTATCCTCTAAGAAGCCGTAGACCATTTAAAATAACCAAAATAGTGCTGCCCTCATGGCCGATTACTCCTAAAGGAAGGTCTAAAAACTGTGTAAAGTTACCAGTAATCAGTAGCAGAATCACAGCAATAGAGAAAACAATATTCTGCTTTACAACCTTGTTCATCCGTTTAGATAAGTCCATTGCTTTAGCAATTCTTGGCAAGTCGTTCTTCATCAAAACAACATCTGCCGTTTCCAATGCCACATCTGTCCCGCCACCCATTGCTACACCAATATCGGCGGCCGCCAAAGCCGGGGCGTCATTAATGCCATCCCCAACCATTCCTACACTGCCAAAGCGCTGCTTCAATTGTTTCATTTCTTTAACTTTCTGGTCCGGCATGCAATTTGCCACATAGTGGTCTATTCCAGCTTCACCAGCAATGGCTTTAGCAGTTATTTCATTGTCACCAGTGAGCATCACCGTACATATCCCCTGTTTTTTCAAGGATGCAATCGCTTGTTTGGTTTCCTGGCGTATTGTATCCTTTAACCCGATTAAGCCGGCAACTCCTTGTTCATCCAAAATAGTAACAATGGTTTTCCCCTCTTCCGCAAGCTTGTTGGAAATGGTGTTCCATCGTTCATATTCTTGAGCTGGTTCGGGAAGAAAATCTTTTCCTACCTTCCACAGCCGGCCATCCACATGGGCAGTTATCCCTTTTCCGGATATTTCATTCACATTCAAAGCTTCCTTCATGGCAATATCTTGTTTTTCCGTATAATGTACAATGGCTTTGGCTAATGGATGATTGGATTGCTTTTCTATCGCTTGAATCGCAGACAATATAGTATCTTCTTCATTTTGGTCCCTTAAGTGGACATCTGTCACAACGGGCGTTCCATTAGTAAGTGTTCCTGTTTTGTCAAATGCAACCGCCTTGACTTGGGAAAGGTTTTCCAGATGGATACCGCCTTTGAATAACACACCTTTTCGTGCGCTATTTGAAATGGCCGAAAGGGTTGCCGGCATGATTGAAGCCACCAATGCGCAAGGAGACGCGACTACAAGCAAAATCATGGCCCGGTACACTGTTTCCTGCCACGGCCACCCTAATAATAAAGGAGGGAAGATCATCATTGAGGCCACAATGGCAAGTACTACGTTTACATAGCTTCCTTCAAATTTTTCAATAAATAATTGCGAAGGTGACTTTTCACTTTGGGCTGTGTGTACTAAGTCAATGATTTTCTGAAAAAGAGTTTCTCCCGACTTTTTTGTGACAGCAATAAGGATTGCTCCATTCTGATTAACTGTTCCTGCAAACACTTCAGCATCTACCTGTTTGGGCACAGGCAAAGACTCCCCAGTTATGGTACTCTCGTCAATATTCGTTTTACCTTCCACAATAGTCCCATCCGCAGGCACCCGCTCGCCGGCTTTAATCTTAACAAGGTCGCCGATATGGAGCCTGTCAACAGGGACAACCACTTCTCTGCCCCCTGTGATTTTTAATGCCGTCTCTGGCTGAAGGTCCATTAAAGAAGAAATTTCTTTCTGGCTTTTGTTCAATGTATATGTTTCTAAAGCACCACTCAACGCAAAGATAAAAATCAAAACTGCCCCTTCCGTCCAGTATCCAATCAATGCTGAACCCGCTGCAGCCAAGATCATTAACATCTCTACATTGAGCTTCCGTTCTTCTATAGTTGCTGTAATGCCTTCTTTTCCCTTGGCATAACCACCGATTATGAAAGCAGCCAAATGAAACAAAACAAACATCGTCTCATTCAATCGTCCTTCCAGCGACCATGCAGCGAGTACCAACATACCACTTGACAACGCAGCAATTAATTCCCCGTGTTTCTTCACTTGTTCCATAAAATGCATATTTTTATGCGGGTAGTGATCCTTTTCCGGAGTTGTATAAACCCGTGCTTCTACTGACATTTTTCTCAATTCCCCCTCTCTAATTGAGAATGAAAACCAACCTCAATTAGTATTTACAGACATTTGGTTCAATTGGTTATTTATTTATAATAATTTTAAAG
The DNA here is from genome assembly GCF_900156915.1 of Sediminibacillus massiliensis. Classification (GTDB taxonomy): domain Bacteria; phylum Bacillota; class Bacilli; order Bacillales; family Amphibacillaceae; genus Sediminibacillus_A; species Sediminibacillus_A massiliensis. Next base: position 1,595,022 of record NZ_LT732535.1, read on the forward strand.
TAGTATGTATTATTATATTATCATAAGTTGCTAATTAGTCAACAACATTTACTCTCTCTTTTATGACATAAAAAAACAGCTCTGGAATTAAATCTCCAGAACTGATTTTTGCTAGTTGTTATTCAATTGTTTGCACTTCCTCTTGCTCTGCCCGTCTGTTCTTTACAAAGAAAGATAAAATCAGTCCGATCAATGACAACAATGAAACAACGACAAAAGCAATATTAGCTCCATAAATGCCGGGATTGGCTATCTCGGCACGTCCTTGTGCAGCTTCCTCCGTTGTAGTCATGACTGTGACAAGAATAGCAGTACCAACAGAAGCCGCAATCATTCGCATGGTATTGTCCATTGCTGCTCCGTGGGGGATAAGTCTCTTTGGAAGCTGATTTAATCCGGCAGTCGCGATAGGCATCAGAACCATGGAAAGACCAAACATCCTTACACTATACATGACGGTAATAAAGGCAAATGATGTATCGGTATCAAGATTCGCAAACGCAAAGGAAGATGAAGTTATGATTATCAGACCAGTGATGGCAAGCCATCGTGCTCCGATTTTATCAAAAATCCTGCCTGTTACCGGGGACATAAATCCAGTTATCAATGCTCCAGGAAGTAAAGCAAGCCCTGCTTCAAACGCCGTAAAGTCTCTCATATTCTGCATATAAAGCGGAATGATCGTTTCTACGCCAATTAAACCCATAAAAACAATCATGCCAATAACTACAGCGAGCGGGAAAATAGAATACTTAAACACCCTGAATTCAAGCATGGGATGCTCCATCCGCAACTGTCTGATTATAAAGGCTATCAGGGCTGCGACTCCAGCTCCAAGGGCCAATAAAGTCCATTGAGACGTCCATCCATAATTTCCGGCACAGGTAAAGCCGTAAAGCAGTCCGCCAAATCCAAAAGAAGACAGAATGATGGAAAGAACATCAACCTTAGGCTTGGTTACTTCAGTGACATTTTTAAGTGCGAAAGCAGCAATAAGGATATCGATCAATGCAATCGGAAGAATAATAAAGAACAATAATCTCCAAGAGTAGTGGGAGGTCACCCACCCGGATAGTGCGGGTCCTATTGCAGGTGCGAACGATATTACGAGTCCGATCAAGCCCATCGCCGACCCGCGCTTATTAACCGGAAATATCATTAAAAACACGGTCTGCATAAGTGGAAGCATGACCCCGGCACCTGCAGATTGAATTACTCTGCCAAGCAGTAACACTTGGAAGTTTGGTGCAATGCCACCGACAAGAGTACCGAATGCAAAAACACTCATTGCCGTAATGAACAACTGTCTTGTCGTAAAACGCTCAAGCAGAAAGGCACTGACAGGTATCATGATTCCGTTGACAAGCATAAACACGGTCGTTAACCATTGTGCAGAATTTGCTGTAATATTCATTTCGTGCATAATCGGCGGGATTGCTGTGATCATCAATGTTTGATTCAAAATGGCAATAAATGCCCCAGCCAGCAGCAGTGTAACAATTGTCTTTTGATTCAGATTTTCTGTATTCATTTCTTTCTAAATCTCCATTCTTATCCTGTCTATGAATTTAATTAATTTATCCATTATACAAAGATACATTAATTTCCCTTATTAATCTATTAATCAATCTCCATAAAAAAACCGCCTTCAGCAGTTTATGCTGAAGGCGGCTTTCTCTATTCCTGTTCACCGCTAGGAGACAGTTCTTTCCGATTCTGTTCCGTGTTTCCGCTCACTTTCGGCGACTACCACAGCACATGCTGCATCGCCTGTAATGTTTAGAGAAGTACGGAGCATATCGAGCAGGCGGTCAATTCCGATAATCAGCGCTATTCCTTCCACTGGTAGTGATACCTGATTCAACACCATCGCAAGCATGATCAAGCCCACTCCCGGTACACCGGCCGTCCCTATACTTGCCAGCACAGCAGTTAGAACAACCATCAGTAATTGGGTAAAAGATAAGTCCGTAGAATAAACCTGGGCAATAAACACAGTAGCCACACCTTGCATGATGGCCGTTCCATCCATATTGATGGTAGCCCCTAAAGGTTGGACAAAGCTGCTAATCGGTTTTGGCACTTTTAAATTTTCCTGAGCGGTTTTCATAGAGATTGGTAAAGTGGCACCGCTGCTGGACGTACTGAAAGCCACAGTCATAGCCGGGAAAAATCCTTTGAAGAAAGTGACAGGATTCATTTTACCAAGCATGGACACCGCTGAACCGTAAGTCACAATAGCATGAATGAACAATCCCGCTATAACAACCAGCATGTAGGAGGCCATGGCCTTGGCACCATCAAGTCCCATTGTGCCGATAGCAGAGGCCAGTAAACCGAATGCTCCATATGGTGCAAACTTCATGATAAGATTCACAAGGAACATCATTATGTCGTTACCTTGTTCAATGACACGATGTACAGCCTCTGTTTTTTTACCGAGCATAGCCAAAGCCAGGCCGACAAAAATGGAAAAAGCGATGATTTGCAGCATGTTCCCTTCTGTCATGGATTGGACGGGGTTAGTCGGAATAATATTGGTAAATGTTTCAATGACGGTAGGTGCTTCCGTGCTTTCATAACTTGCAGCTGAAGTATCGATCCCCGTATTCCCCGGTTGAAAAATATAAGCGAGCGCCAGGGCGATTGTGATGGCAATAGTAGTTGTAGCAAGGAAAAAGGCGATAGTCTTTCCGCCGATTCTTCCTAACTTTTTCGGATCCCCAAGAGAAGCTGTACCAAGGGTTATCGAAAAAAAGACAATGGGAACTACAAGCATTTTGATTAAGTTAAGAAAAATCGTACCAAGCGGGCTGAATAGATAACCATCAAGGGTCTCAAACAAATCAGGTGCAGTGAAGTGCAGCAGTAAACCAATTCCGGCGCCAAGCAACAGGCCGATAAAAATCTTTGATGTCAAACTCATCCGCTTACCTCCCCATTTTCATTTGAAAACGCTTACAACATTTTCACTAACTAAGATATGATTCTTATTCAAAAAATATCCTAGTTACCTAATTAATTCGGGGAGAATAACAAAAGAATGGAATTATTCTCTGGGCTATTTGAACCAACCCTTCTCCTTGAATCTTGATATGGCCTCGATTCTGTTACTGACATCCAATTTATCCAATATGACAGAAATATAATTTCGGACGGTGCCGGTGGTAAGGTATAACTGGTTCGCTATTTCTTTGGTATTCTTTCCATCTGCCATTAATTTAATGACCTGTTCTTCTCTCTCTGTAAGTGGATTTTCTTCACCAAAAGCCAGATCTATTAACTCGGGAGCATATATTCTTCTGCCATCCATAACGCCGCGGATTGACTTTGCCAACTCTTCACTGGGACTATCTTTAAGTAAATAGCCGCTCACACCAGCATTTCGGGCTCTTTCAAAGTAGCCTGATCTTGCAAATGTTGTTAGAATAATCACTTTACACGGACTTCCTTTAAGTTCCTCTGCTGCATCCAGCCCGCTCTTTACAGGCATTTCAATATCCATAATACAAACATCGGGATTGTGCTTCCTGACCAGTGTTAATGCCTCCTCACCATTCCTCGCTTTACCGATGACTTCCATGTCGTCTTCCAAATTAAGAATCGATCCTAGAGCACCCAGGAGCATGCGTTGATCCTCAGCTATGACAATTTTAATCACACCAATCCCTCCTCTTTTGGTTGCTTGATAACATGCGGTACACGTATATCCAGCACGGTCCATTCACCTGTTTCTATATGAAAACTGCCATTCACGAATTCCAGTCGTTCCCTCATACCGCGCAATCCATTGCCCTTGCCTATTTCGATTTGTTCTGGTATACCTATCCCATCGTCTTTGATTTTTAATAACAATTCCTCAGAAGATTGTCCAATGATTACTTTGCAATGTACTGCCTGACTGTGCTTGACCACATTCGTAATTGCTTCCTTCAAACACATGCTTAATACATTTTCCACTAAAAGCGGGGTATTCTTAAGATCCGGACTACCTTCAATCACATAATTGATTTGGGCTGCATCCAGAATCTGCTTTACGTGAATAACTTCATCTCTTAATTTGTTACCTCTCATATTGGCTACCATTTCACGGACTTCTTTCAAAGCGGTTCTTGCAGTATCATTGATATCCTTCACCTCTTCCATGGCGGCGGCGGGACTCTTATAAATCAATTTTCCGGCTAAATCACTTTTCAAACCGATAAGGGAAAGTTTTTGTCCTAGTGTGTCATGCAAGTCGCGCGCGATCCTCTGACGCTCTTCCATGATCATCAATTGAGAAATTCTTTTATTGGCATTTTCAAGTTCGCCTTCTAGTTTTTCCCGTTTAATACGGTTGTACATATTGAACGGCAGCAGGATGACTCCTACAACACTAATAATGATAAAGGGCAATTGAGCCAAAAACATATCGCTCATATAAAAAAAAGCAATTGTTATAGCAGCAATCGTACTAACCAGATGGATGACATATAAAGTTAAAAATCCCCCTTTATGTTGAACATTTCCGATGAAGAAAGCCAAAAAAAGGGCCAGATAGACATAACCGAAAAACAAAGTCATTATGATACTGATGGTGATTTCAATACTTACCCACAAATAGACCGGCCACCCCTGTGATAAAAAGGATAACCTGTAAGCCGTAAAGAAAAGCAGTATCATTCCGATTCCCGCGATAATTTCCAATGTGGAAGATGTCCGAAGTAAGAAGTAAAAAGGCAGCATACAAAAGATTACCCATATGTATGTACTTAACCAAATATTTTTCGGTATTATTTGATACCAGTGTCGCATAACCGTCTCCTCTTTAATTTGCTTTAATGATTATATCAGAAAAAAATAAACCCTCCTAATCAGATTCAGAGGGTTTAACTATTCTTTATTTTTCTATGCTTGGTTTGCCACTGCTGATGGAAATAGTGTTCCTTTGTAGTTTTCTTTTCAGCATCTTAACATCCTTGAACCTGACGAAGGTTTTGTTATCTTCGTCATACAACCGGAAACGAATGGATTCCAAACTAGACAATAGTGTAATGGTAGTAGCCTTCTGCAATGGCGGTGTAGATTCATGTGCTTTCTCTAAATAATAATTGGGTACACGTGGATTCAGATGATGGACATGATGATATCCGATACTGCCAGTAATCCATTGTATGATTTTCGGTAGTTTATAATAGGAACTTCCATCCACCGCTGCTTTTACATAATCCCATTCTTCTTCGTTTTCAAAGTACGAGTCTTCAAACTGATGCTGAACGTAAAACAGCCATATCCCAAGAGCTCCGGAAACGAAGAGTATGATGCCCTGAATTAATACAAACGGCTGCCACCCTGTCACCCAGATGACAATAGCATAACTGATGGCGATCGAAGCATTTATCAAATATGTGTTCCATCTTTCTTTGGGCTTTGCTCCCTTTCGGTTAAACCGATTAGAGACCAAGAAAAGATATATCGGGCCCAATCCGAACATAACAATTGGATTTCGATAAAAACGGTAAGCCAGACGCTGCCAGAAGCCTGCCTCCACATACTCCTTCACCGTCATGATCCAGACATCGCCAGTCCCGCGCTTGTCCAGATTACTGCTTGTTGCGTGATGGATAGAATGAGCCCTCTTCCATTTTTCGAACGGGAAATGAGTGAGAATCCCTGTAATGGTTCCCAATAATCGATTTGCTTTTTTGTTTTTAAAAAATGACTGATGTGTGCAATCATGGAAAATAATGAACATACGAACAACAAATCCAGCGGAAATGATCGCAAAAACTATCCCTAACAGGATCGAATAGTTCAAGCTTTGGTAGGCCAGTATCCATAAAAGGAAAAAAGGCGGGATTGTGTTGATCAATTGGATGACACTTGTTTTCCCATTAGATTTCTCGAATGGTTTCACTTGTTTTCTAAGTTCTGCTTGTTTCTGGCGGTTTAGTTTGCTCATGATTTCCTCCTAAAAACAGGATCGGAATCGACTGTTTCATATCTGAAATTTAATCTTAGTATTAGCTTAGAAAAAATGAGCATCCAATAATAGTCATAAATGTCACCAGTTTATATGACAAATGTCATATACTGATACAGCATTCAACCGGTTGAGAAGCCAGGGATTTCTCAAAAACATGAAAGGATTTGTGTTTGATTATCTTTTTCTCCTTTTCACTTATCTTCTACTAATTCTAAATGAAAAGTTCCTACAGCATTCTCTTCATATAAATTGGTGAGAGATGTGGAATAGGCATGAATGATTGCAGGAAAATCCAAGCCTCTATTCGGAACTTCAACTTGAAGCCGTTTTTCGTAAAGTGTGGTAGTCACCTGATGATACTCCTCGTGTCTTACTTTAAAATCAAAGCTGATCTTTCTTTTCAATTCCACACCTTTATCCCTTTTCTCTTCCAGAAAGTTCTCTCCTTCAATGGAAAGTCCGTTAATAATTATGTGTTCTGTCATTCGTTTTCTCCTCTCTATCCTGTTTGCGTGTAATTTTTTCGATAATAAAAAGAATACACGTGTTTAACGATTACTTTCAAGACCGAATAAACAGGTATGGCAATCAACATACCTATAAATCCATACAAAGCTGCAGCTATTATTAACAGAAAGATGATAGTCAATGGATGAACTTCCAGTTTGTTTCCGAGCACAAGTGGTGCTACTAAATTCCCTTCCAGTTGCTGCACAATTACCAATGTAAGCAAAACATAGAACATGGTAAGGGGGTCAACGGTCAGGGCAACTACTAATGCCGGGAGAACACCGATCATCGGACCAAAAAACGGAACCACCGCGGTCACTATGACAAATAATGCCAATATAAGAGCGTAATCAAGACCAATAATTAGATAGCCGATGAACATCAGGATACCATCAACGGTTGCCACTATAACTTGCCCAATAATGTATGCTGCCAATGTCTGTCTTATCCTATACAGTAACTCCTCCCCTTCCTGCCTATGCTTTTTTGGAACAAAAGCCAGCAAGAATGGAGAAAAGCGGTTATCATCTTTCAAAAAGTAAAACAAGACAAAGGGAACGACAATCAATACTGTTGTCGCACTCGTTAGAGCAGAAGCTATCTCGGTTAAGTGATTTCCCATCTCCTTTGCCAGGTCACCGAGCAGACCTGTTATTTTCTGGGTCAGACGACTGGTAGATACCATTCCTAAATCGTTTTTTTCAATCGCTTGACCAGCCTGTTCAGTGGTTTCTTTTAATTTTTCTGGCAATTTGGTCGATATTTTAGATACTTGGTCTGTGATCGTTTGGGCCAAAAGCTTATACCCACCGTAGACTATCCCCGTAACTATGGCGTATAAGATAACGATTGCCGTCACATCGTTCAAATACTTCATTCGGGACAAGAAACGAACAAATGGTTTCGTAATAAAGTATAAAAATCCTGCAATAAGCACCGGAAAGAACAACGCTCCAATTACAGTTTTTACTGGCACGAACAAATGAAGTTTCACTAACAGGAAAACACAAATCAAGACCAGGATCGTTCCGGTCATATATTTAAAAAACGGGTGATGAATCCACATATTCTCTCTCCTTCGGATGTCTAGTCTCCTGCTAACAACTAGTACCCTTCATTATGAGGTGATAACCTGAAAAAATTTTCAAAAAAACTCATTTTTGTAAGCCTTTTCGTTTATAATAAAGACAAGCATCAAAACAACCTTCAGGAGGGTCTGAAATGGATCAAAAGCCTACACACTTCGACGGCAGCGGAAAATTGAATTTTGAGCCAAACGTTAAGACAGATAATGAACGTTTTCACATTACCGATGAGATAAGGGTGCAAATCAGTGGAAACCCTTATATAAATGAATAACCCTCTTTATAATCACAGAGCTTGTCCATTAAGGACAGGTTCTTTTTTTGCTACTCCTGCATGTTTATTTATTCATAGTATGGGAAATATACCGTTAATGATTACACATCCAAAGCAACAAGCATCCCAATAATATAAAAGAAGGGTGAATCGCATGAGTCAAGTTCTATATATTACAGCACATCCGCATGATGAAACAGCTTCATTCAGCATGGCAGCTGCCACTGCTTTTATCGATACCTACAAACAAGAAAATCCGCAAGACGAGATCATCCATCTCGACTTATATAAAGAGCACATTCCGTACATCGATGCAGATGTATTTCAAGGGTGGGGCAAGCTACAATCAGGGAAGGATTTCGAGGAACTATCTGAAGAAGAAAAATCAAAAGTGGGTCGTTTGTCAGAGTTAAGCGAGCAATTTATCGCCGCTGACAAATACGTATTTGTCACGCCGCTTTGGAATTTTTCTTTCCCGCCTATCATGAAAGCGTATATCGACTCAGTCGCTGTAGCCGGTAAAGCATTCCGTTACACCGAACATGGACCAGTCGGACTTCTTACCGACAAGAAAGCACTACACATCCAGGCAAGGGGTGGGTTTTACTCTGAAGGACCTGCAGCAAGTATGGAAATGGGCCACCGCTACCTGGATATTGTCATGAGCTTTTTCGGTGTACCATCTTTTGAAGGACTATTCATTGAAGGTCATGCCGCCCTTCCTGACAAAGCAGAAGAAATAAAACAAGATGGAATAGCAAGAGCCAGGGATTTAGCTCATACATTTTAACTCGAAAAAGAAATAGAACGTACAACCAAGAGAACGCTAAAAAACACTGGAAGGCCCCTTACTCTTCCAGTGTTTTTCTCATGATCAACTTCCAAACTGAAGTCGTCCCATAACGGACCAATCGGCAAATCGTCTAACTGAAGAAAAAATTATTATTGCTTCTCTCTGTGTATGTAATTATTGCGTTTTTCAAATCAAATCTAGCTGGGTAGAATCGAGAGATCCGATGCCATGTGAATTGGTCCTATATAAACCTAGAGTCTGACTTTCTGTTTAGCCATAAACTCTTCAGTAGCTTTTCTGACAAAGCTTTCCCAACAATCAAAATCAGAATGAGCTGCAATATACCGATTAAAATTAGGATGGTTTAGATACTGCCAATAAACTTTATGCTCTGCTAGATTTATTGGAGCGTTCCGTTCTAACTCCTCTAAGTTGTTCCAGTTCGTGTATTTTTGTAAAAAACGGTCTGTTGCGATATCTGTTAGTTTAACCATTTCTATTCAATCACCTCCCTTTCTTCTATTATTTTACTAAAGGAAAGCTCTTTATTGTCATGTAATCCTTCAAGAAATTCTTGCATATTCAGCTTCTCTTTGACAGTGTAAAACAGTGATTTTGTTGATAATTGTAAATTTATTTCGAAAGATTGTTGCATCATATTCCAAGACAGCTATATAGCTGTCTTGGAATATTCCTTACATATCATGAGAAGATTTCCTCTTCTGTCGGGTATGGTTTTTGTTCTTGACTTCATGCGATCCACTTAACGGTTCACCGTATGGCTGTTGTGGACTTTTTGGTAAATCGGGTTCTTTTTGCTGTTTGGGACCTTTGGGTCTCGTCACTCTTCATTCCTCCTTTCGTTCCATTTGCTTAGTTTTTGAACTCTGCCCTTTTTCTATACTTAATGGAATGGTTGTCTTGCTGAATGACTTCAATTCCGGTGATTAATGCTTCCCTTCACTTCTTTGTTTTAATCTTTTATTTACTGGTAATGATATTACAAAAGGATGATAACGCTTTCTTGGAGGAGTGAGAGAAAGATAGACAAAAAGTCGTCAAAATTCGATATTTTTATAGTTTTCCCAGGTCTTTTTTGGTAGTCTTTAAGAGGGAGAAATTAGAAAACGGTTTATCTGTATTAATCATAAAATGAGGTATCTTCAGCATTTTTTATATTTTTTTATATCATTGATAAAGGTAGGGTATATTTATGAGGAGATTAGTTATATTGGGGGGCGGCTACGGCGGAATGGAGATATTGCAGGAATTACTAGACAACGGAATTCCGTCAGATCTTCACATCACCGTGGTGGACAGAAACCCTTATCATTCCTTAAAAACAGAGTTTTACGCCATTGCTGCCGGAACATCGGCCGATAAAGAAGTAAGAATCAACTTTCCGGAGCATAACCAAGTCGATTACGTCTATGGAGAAATCGAAAAAATCGATACAGAAAACGAACAAATCATTATTCAAGACTCTGAAAAGGATGTCAACTACGATTACTTAGTAATCGGTCTCGGTTGTGAGGATAATTACCATGGTATCGAAGGGGCAAAAGAATTCACCCACAGTGTTCAGACGCTTTCAAAAGCAAGGCGTGCCGGCCTTTCAATCGGTGATTTGAAAGCCTATGGGAAAGTTGCCGTTGTTGGAGCAGGGCTAAGCGGCATTGAAGTAGCATCCGAAATAAGGGAAAGCAGACCTGATTTAAATATTCGCCTGCTCGACCGGGGGGCATCTGTCCTATCGGCTTTTGACGAGAAAATCCAGAAATATGTAGCAGAATGGTTCGTGAAAAATGATGTAGAAGTATTACATCATTCCAATGTCGAGTATGTGGAAGAAGGAGCGGTTTGCAATAATGGTTCCTGTTTTCCTAACGATGTGACTATTTGGACGGCAGGTGTACGTCCAAACTACCTAGTTCGGGAATTACCCTTTGCAAAGGATCGCCAGGATAAAATTATCTTGAATGAATTTTACCAGGTCCCCGAGCAAAACAATATTTACGTAGTCGGTGACTGTGCCTCTTCCAACCACTCCCCGAGCGCCCAGCTTGCCGGTGAACAGGGTGAGCAGATTGCAGAGATACTTACCGCCGTGTTAAACGGCAATGAACCGAAAAAACCAAAAGAAATCAAGTTGAAAGGTACACTTGGTTCATTAGGTAAATCGGACGGATTCGGCAACATGATGAAGCAGCCTGTCACAGGACTTCTTCCCCGTCTGGCAAAGTCTGGAGTTTTATGGCTCAGCAAGCGTCATTAATCAAAAAAAGGAAACGGCTAGCTTCCCTTCCCTAAGCCGTTTCCTTTTTTATTACTCTCCTGTCTCGGCAAAACGCTTGATTCGTTCCCCTATCTCATCCCGTACCCGCTGAAAGAATTTCCATTTTTCTTCCTCTGATCCTTCGACCTTAGCGGGGTCATCAAATCCCCAATGCTCCCGTTTTACGTGAGGCGGTGTCATCGGACACTTATCTGCAGCATCTCCGCAAAGGGTGACAACAAAATCTGCATTGTTTAATATTTCAGGATCAATGATATCAGATGTTTGTCCTGATATATCGATCCCCACTTCCTTCATTGCTTTCACGGCATTGGGGTTTAGACCGTGCGCTTCAATTCCGGCACTTTTAACAACCCAGTCATCACCAAGGTGTTTTTTTCCCCATCCTTCCGCCATTTGGCTCCTGCAAGAGTTTCCTGTACAAAGGAAGTATAAAGTTTTTTCAGACATATTTATGCTCCTTAAAAATTATTAGCAAAGTCATTGCCTTCAGCATGTATCTATACTTTTAATTATCAATATATAATAATATACTTATACATTCAATAGTAATTATTTCATTTAAATCAAAAAAAATTGATTTATTAGTTGCGAGAAATACTGGAAATGGTTATAATCAGATTAATCAAAAATATTTGATGAAAGGCGTGTCCGGAGGATGAAACAAATAATGAATCAAAATCCCACTCTGGAAAATACATTTGAATACTACCAACAAACATTTAAAGCGCTTGCTGATAAACGCCGACTCCACATCATGTATGAGCTGACACAGAATGGGCGTATGTGTGTATGCGATTTAACAGAGAAACTGGACCTTCCGCAATCCAAGTTATCTTATCACTTGAAAATTCTGCTGGAAACCGGTTTTTTAAAAAAAGAGACAGAAGGTACATGGAGTTATTATGAACTGGACACTAAGCAGGTCAATCATATTCTTTCTGAAGAATTATGTTGTTTATTCCGGCTAAGTGAGTAATATTCTGTTCCGGCAACATCATCTGGATACCTAAGAGCAACTAGCAACTAACTGTGATTGAGGTTTGCTTTATCTTATAAATCAAAAAAAATTGATTAAGGGAGATGATCAAATGAATGTACATATTGGAATCAATGTCACGAACCTGGAAGAGTCGATAGCCTTCTACTCTAAAGTATTCGGAGAAAGACCGGTCAAAAACAGAAACGATTATGCAAAATACTTACCATCAGGATTAAATTTGAACTTTACACTAAATGTGAAGCCATTTGTAAATGGAAATCAAGTCGGCCACTTTGGTTTACAAGTAGAAAAACAAGAAGAAATAGAGCACCATAAGCAAAGGTTAGAGAAATTAGGTTTTTTCACACGTGATGAGAAAAATACCAACTGCTGTTATGCTCTTCAAGACAAATTCTGGATCACTGACCCAGACGGCAACGAGTGGGAATTCTTCTTTACTAAGAACGATACTGAAATAATTGACAACAGTATTTGTTGTTCAGAGGAGGTAAGATAATGGAGAATATTTATACAATGGGAAAAGAGATTGAAGAAAAGAAATCCCGCATCCTAAGCATGAACCAAGATGCTTGGCAGGAAAAACCAAACCACCAGAAAAGAAAGAAAATGACTAGAAGCCTCATTTTTAATTTTATTAGACCCAGGACAGCCTGCTGCGATGTGTGTTGCTAAACAAGAAGGCCAGCCATACTTCTGGCTGGCCTTCTCTTCCTCATACCTTTCTTTCCACGTCGGTTAAAAGCATTCTACTCATCGGAATCGTAGGCATCCTGTCCATTGGGATGCTAAAGTCCTGCGGGGGTACCTGATATTCTATTTTTTGTGTAAGTACTTCCATGCTTATTTGCATGAGGTCGATTGTCACCCACTCTCCTGCACACCTGTGACCAATTTCAAACTCTCCCCCACCTTGTGGAATGAAATTGAAAGGGCTGCCATTCCAATCTTTAAACCGTTCGGGCATAAATCGATTCGGCTGATCCCAAATTTCATTATGATGATTCGTCCCATAAATATCTAATAAGACAAGCGTCCCTTTTGTAAATTGGTGGTTTCTCCAAGTAAAATCATTTTTCACGCGAGCGCCGGTAAATGGTGCAAATGGATAAAAGCGGCGTACTTCTTGTACGAACATCTTATGGTAAGTACCATCATCCTCTACCAATTTATCTTTTGTGTCAGGATAGGAATGAAGCGCCATGGCACCAAAAACAATAAAATATGCAATTGCTACAATCGGCCGGAGAATATTGAGGATTTCCACACCCGCCATATGGCTGTCAAGCAGATTGCCATCCAAATCCCTGTACCATGAAAATTCGTACAAGGCAGTTCCTTCAGCTGGTTCCCTTACACCAGCCCTCACTTCCTCGACAATTCCTTTTATCCATCTTTCGGATCTCTTTCTTGCCTGTCTCCCGCGAAAGTGCCGCGGACCGGCGGCACCGAAAGCATCGACCATCGCCGCCAGATCACTGCTCCTCTGTTTCAGTTCGTTTGCTCTAAGTGGTACACCCGACCACTGGCATGCCGTCCGGCACATAATTTGCCGGGCCTCTTCGAATAAATTCACTTCAGGCATTGTCAACCATTCTTTAATTGCATACTCCCACTGTTCCTCAGCTATGTTCTGCAATGCGTGAATTCGATCCGGAGTCATCAACGACATAAACAACTGCTTTCGATGCTTATGTCGTTCACCATCCATAGATTGAATTGCATTCACACCGAACAATGTTTTCTGGACTGCTTTTGGTGTCGCGCCTTTACGCTGGAATTTTTGGTTGTCATAAAAGATTTCTGCAGCCTCCGCTCCACTCATACAGATTACTTTCTGTCCCCCCAAAAGCCTCGTTTCAAAGATATCTGATTGAAATCGACGGCATCGGTTCGGAATAAAAAGATATCCTTCTGACATCAGAGCTACACTATGATCCATTCCTGTTTCCTTTGGAATTTGTCTGCTTTGCGGCATTTGGGTCAGCTCCTTTTTAGCTTTCATTTTAAGATGGGTAAAATAAGATGGTATTATGTAGTTCTGTCCAATAACTCAACAAAATTTCACACAAAATCTATTCCCTTGTTCCTAATTCGTTAAACAGCGGTGAATTAGGACAAAAAAAACGCCCTTCCCGGACGTACTAAATTGGAACATATATATGCTATCCTTAATTCGCGGCATTGTCCTTACTCCCCCTTAAGATAGGAAGATCCATTAAATAAGCAAAATAACCAAGGGCCAAAGCGTTTAAGGCAACCAACCAGAATGAGGAAAATTCATAAATTTGTTGAAAACCGCTCGTCACCATATATATCAATACAGCGATAAAAAGAAAACCAATGTACTTGATAAAAAACACCTCCCCATGTAAGGATTTTATAATCATTTGGGAAAATTGTCCAAAGGAAATTTTACTATTTTAATAAAAACTTAACATTCCCTTTATAAAAGACAGCATTGTTACATATCTGATCAATCTGGGTACATACAAATTAATGAACTGATAGGAGGCCTGAAAGTGCAAAAAAGAAGATTAAAAGTAGCTTTGACCGGGGCGAGCGGATATATAGGAAAAAACCTCCTTTCCAAAATAACGAATACGTTCGATGTCATCGCTTTATCAAGAAATGTGAAAGATAAAGCCAATACTGAACATGTCAGCTGGAGGGAATGTGATTTCTTCTCTTTAAAGGATGCCCAAGTTGGACTAAGCGGGGCAGACATTGCCATCTATTTGATCCATTCCATGAAACCATCCGCAAAAATGACACAGGCAGAATTTCAGGACATGGATGTCATTCTTGCGGATAACTTTGCAAGAGCTGCGCAAAAGAACGGGGTGAAGCAGATAATATACTTGAGCGGTATCATTCCTGAACATAATCATTTGTCCCGCCACCTCAAAAGCCGGCTGGAAGTTGAAAAAATCTTGAAATCATCCGGTATTCCTGTAACCACTATCAGAGCCGGATTAATAGTCGGCCCGAAAGGTTCCTCATTCCCGATTCTTTCCAAACTCGTACAACGCCTTCCGGTGATGCTTTTGCCGAAGTGGACGCGCACGAAAACACATCCAATTGCATTAGAGGATGTTCTACACTCTTTAGTTAAGACGGTAGATAATGATGATGTTAAAGATCGCTCAATTGATGTCGGCGGTCCGGAAGTAATGTCCTATAAGAACATGCTTATACAAACCGCAGAAGTAATGAACAAGAAACCAAGACTGTTCAATATTCCCTTGTTGACAGTCAATTTATCTAGATTGTGGGTAACCTTGATTACCGGTGCTCCGAAAGAAACAGCTTATCCTTTGATTGAGAGCCTTAAACATCCTATGGTTGCCAAAAAAGAAAATAGAGTGGAAGGAATCAGCGATGGAAAAACAAGTTTTAAAACCGCTGCTGTTAAGGCGCTCGAATACGAACATAATCCAACAGATTCAATTATTAAAAAGCTTAAAAAATCGGTAGACCAACCTGATGTAAGATCCATTCAACGGGTCCAACTCCCAGATGGAAAAAACGCCAACTGGGCTGGTGCTTACTACATGCACTGGATTTCCAGTCTCGCAAAATTCATTGTTAAGTCTGAGGTAGATGCAGACAGACATTGCAAGATCTTTTTAAAGCCGCTCAAATCACCTATACTCGAGCTAGCTTATCTTCCAGAAAGAAGTGATTCAACACGGGCACTCTACAGGATTTCAGGGGGACTGTTCACCCGAATCACCCATAAAAACAGGGGACGGTTGGAATTCAGACAAATTCCGAACTCGAGGGAACTGCTCATTGCTATTCATGAATATCAACCATCCTTGCCATGGGCTTTCTACAAATATACTCAGGCCAAAATCCATTTATGGGTTATGTATCTGTTTAAAAAGCATCTTCAACATTATATAGAGTCTGATGACGAACAACATATTCAGACATCAGGCACACCATCCAAGCACCATGCCGTTTAAGCATGGTGCTATTTATTGGCCCTGCTTCACTCACCTTCCATCAAGCCAGTTATAGGTATTTCTAAAATCTACTGGATTAGCGCTTGCCTCCATTTTATTACTACTTCTAATAGCAGCAGTGTTAATTGATGTTAGTATTTGTTCCCTCCTATAGTTTTTTAGAAAAGTTAAATGGTACAAAACTATAGGAGGTTTTATTATGAAAAATTTTTGTTAGGGAAAACCATGTTAGACACTTTTTAGAATCACTTCTCACCTAATCAGAAAACTATACCAAGCGGAGGGAAAATGCGAGACTCCAGTGGGAAAGGAACAGTCTGAAGACCACACAGCTATGCGCCTGCGTCTTCTAGTATCGCTTCGTAGTAAGATTCCTCGGCGCAAGGGAGCAAAGGAGCCTACTCAAGTAGTACCCTGGCTGAAGCGCTCCCACGGAAAGCGAGTATTTTTCCGCAGCGTAGGCTTAGCATTCAATTCGAAAAGGATGATAGGAAGTCACACTAAAGTTATGTCGCAATATACAGAAATAGTGTAATAAATTCTTTCCAAGAATCTTTGCTTAATGATAATCTAGAATGAATTTAGTGGAACATTACAGTTTTTCTGCTCCCTATCCGCTGGTTTACAAACCTTCTTATAACCTCTATAATAGTCCAAGTGCCAATTATTTACCCAGGTAAATAATTAAAAGGAGATTTGACGTTATGGACACCAGTCACCTGTTTCACACTCTTAACCAAAAAGTCAGAATGCTTTCAAAGGAATTGAATGAAAAACTCCAGGAATATAACCTCTATTCTTCTCAATGGACAATTCTCTACACACTAGACAAACGTGGTCCGATGACACAGACCGACATCTGGAATTACTTGAAAGTGGAGGCTCCAACCGTAACAAGGACACTTGCCCGGATGGAATCTTCCGGATGGGTTACTCGAAAACCCGGAAAAGACAAACGGGAAAGAATCGTACAATTAACCCTTGAAGCTGAACAAAAAGTCAGCATAATCAAGCAATCTGTAGAAAACTTCGAACAAGATCATCTTGCACATCTATCTGAACAAGAAAGACAGCAACTGTTGCATCTATTACAAAAACTAGGAAAATAAAGGAGTGACAAGTACATGGCAGAAAAACAAAACAAGATTTGGACCAAGGATTTTATCAGTATTTCAACTGTGAATTTCCTTGTTTTCACTATATTCTATACTTTAATTACTACCCTGCCTCTTTATGTGATTGCCGACTTAGGCGGAACGGAAGCTCAAGGAGGCTTAATTGTGACAGCTATGCTTCTGGCAGCAATTTTAATGCGCCCCTTATCCGGCGGACTATTGGAACGCTTCGGAAAGCGCAACATTCTAATTGCCGGGACAGTCCTGTTTACATTGACGACTTTTGGCTATATTTTCATCGATCAGTTTACAGTCTTGTTGGCACTGCGATTCATTCATGGATTATCTTTCGGTGTCCTCACTACTGCAGCTGCAGCCATTGCCGCTGATGTCGTACCTGTTGAACGCCAGGGAGAAGGGCTTGGATACTTCACCATGTCGATGAACCTTGCTGTGGTCGCAGGTCCATTCATAGGTCTTTCCCTTTTACAGTTTGTATCTTTTCAAACCTTATTCATTATCTTAAGCATTGTTATTATACTGAGTGTTTTATGTGGAACTGCTGTAAAGGTTAGTGAAACTGTCCCACAAACATCTTCTACAAATAAGAAAAAATGGACATTCGACGATTTCTTGGAAAGGAGAGCTTTTCCGATCGGGCTGATTGGTAGCCTTGTCGCTATATCCTATTCTGGTATATTGTCCTTCATTTCGGTATATGCTTCTGCAAACGGATTAGAATCAGTATCCAGTTATTTCTTTCTCGTTTTCGCCGTCACCATGCTATTAACAAGACCATCGCTCGGAAGACTTTTTGACAGACGAGGTCCAAAAGTGGTCATCTTGCCATGCCTGGTCTTGTTTGCGGTTGGTTTAGTAGTTCTTAGTTTCGCCCAGACAGCAGTGCTGCTGCTTTTATCTGCAGCACTCATCGGTATTGGTTATGGCTCACTTGTACCTTTTCTGTTGTCATTGGCAGTAAAATCAGCACCTGCCAAAAGGAATGGATACGTGACAGCAACCTTTTTCACCCTGTTTGATACAGGTATAGCCGTTGGATCTTTCCTGCTTGGACTTATTGTCACTTACACAGGATTCTCCTTATTGTTCATCCTTAGTGCTGTCTTAGTGCTTGTCACTACAGTGGCATTTTATGTTATGTTCACGAGCACGAGACGTACCAACCCAGACGCTGTAGAAATAAAACAAAGCAGTTGATACAAAGGCAGTTATGTCCATTAATTCATGGATATAACTGCCTTTTTGATTATCCAAATCGATGCATCGAGACAAATTCCAAAAAATCATTTTCCAAATTATGATTATATTTAGTCAATGCATAGGTATTTACTTGCGGCAAATTAATTTCGGGAATGTCCGCCTCTATTATTCGCCCTTCTAATAGTTCCCTATGGATAGTCGACTTGGGCAGGAAAGAAACGCCTAATCCATGAATAATAAACCTCTTGGTAATGTGAATTTGGGACACCTTCATCATTTTCACCCTTGGATAAATCAATTTAAGTTGAACCGACAAAGCATCCCAGTAACCTGGATAATTATGGGTCAGCAAGTGATGGTTACGGAAAATCTCCTCCGGGTCGTGCGCGGGAGCCGATTCAAGATCGAATCCATCATGAGGAACACAAAACACAAGTTGGTCTTCGTATAGTTGACGACAGTACAGAGAAGCATCATTGCTTTTCAACAAGCTAAACCCGATATCTACCTTTTCTTGAGAAACAGCTTCCTCTATATATACAGAATCCATTATATCCACAGATATTTCTACCTCTGTATTCTTTTTTAAATAACTCTTTAAAATAAAAGGCATTGCAGTATCTGCTATCGACGGTGATATTGCCAGACGCAATTTTCTTGAGTACCCTTGTGAAAAGGAGCGCATCTCCTCAATGCCTTGCTGGTGAACAGCAAGAAGTTTATTTGCATGGTTTAAATAATGCCGGCCTTCTTCGGTCAGTTTGATGGTCCGATTTGTCCGTTGGAACAATTGAACGCCAATTTCCTTTTCTAGCAATTTAATATGAACTGTAACCGTGGGCTGAGAAACATATAAAGTATCCGCAGCTTTTCTGAAACTCCCTTTCTCTGCTATCGTCACAAACGTTCTTATCCAGGATAGCTCCATAACTTCCTCCATTAATATTTTTAATCAATTCTTTTAAATATATTTAATTTCTTAAATAGATGTTACAACTTATACTAAATATAAGCAATAAAGGAGGAGATTTTATGGTCGAAAGAGGATTGAAAGGAATTATTTGTGCAGAAACAAAACTTAGTGCAATTGATGGAATCAAAGGTGAATTGTATTATCGGGGTTATCCCGCCAACGAGCTTGCACAGTTATATACCTTTGAAGAAATAGCTCACTTGCTTTGGTATGGAAAATTCCCTGCCAAAGAGGAACTAGATACCTTAATGGCAGCTTTCAAGAATACTAGAAAACTCCCGGATTATATGAAACAACTTATCGGCCACCTGCCAGAAAGCCTCGATATGCTCGGTGTTATTCGTACAGCTGTTTCGTCGATTGAATTGCGTTCTTTTAAGTACCCGGCCATAGACGATGCGATAATGATTGCTTCACTGATTCCGGGAATCATTGCATACCGCAGATCACAACAACTCGGCATCCCTTTTCCGGCAGAAAGAACAGATTTATCCCATACTGCTTATTATCTTTACATGATTACAGGGCAGGAACCAACCCGGGCGTACGTCAGCGCATTGGAAGCTTACTTGATTTTAACAATGGAGCATGGTATGAATGCATCTACTTTTTCGGCCCGCGTAACCGCCTCTACCGAATCAGATCTCGTTTCAGCAGTAACATCGGCGATTGGGACAATGAAGGGCCCACTGCATGGAGGTGCTCCTTCAGGGGTCATAAAGCTTCTCCAAGATGTTTCCGATCAAGGGGATATTAGAAAATGTCTCAGGGAGAAAATAGCCGACGGGGAAAAATTGATGGGTTTTGGCCACCGCGTTTACCGGACTTTGGATCCGCGGGCTGCAGCTCTAAAAGAAGTAATCAAGCAGAACAAAAGTAAAGACGATTGGCTGGACTTCGCTTTAAAGGTTGAAGAAGAGGCGATTAGTCTATTAAACGAAATGAAGCCGGGCCGTAACCTTTATACGAATGTAGAGTTTTATGCCGCAGCTATACTAAGAGAGCTTCGCATACCCTCCAGTCTTTTTACCGCTACCTTCACTGCAAGCCGGATTGTCGGCTGGACTGCACATGTCCTCGAACAAAGGGAAGACAACGTTATTTTCCGGCCGGAAGCGATATATACTGGATCGAAGCATAAAAAAACACCAAAAAGAGGAACTTCTCATTCATAGAAGTTCCTCTCCCTGGGCTTAGTAACATTAACAAAGTGGCAGGTGTAATTCCCTTTTAGGATTATAAACATCAAGCCAATTTTCTGTTTCCACTTTTAGCCAACTTCCAAAGCGGTTCAAGAATTCCACTATTTCTTCTGAATTTGACAAGGGGTTGATTGCGTTCCAAAGCGCCGTTCTCATCTCTTGCTCTTTTTCAGGATAATGCTTTGAAAATAGTTTATAGGCTGGGAATAAATCTCTTGTGTACGAATGTTCTTGTACAATGACAAGTGCACCGCCAGCCCTCACAATAATTCTCATGATCCATGAACAGCAATCCTTAATGTCCTCAATGTCGTCATTTCCCGTTAATTCCCGCTTGGCTTGATCAATAAGGGGCGATAAGTGAATGAGATGTTCATTCGCCAATGGGCTGTCGGGTTTATAATTAGGGAGCTTATTTATTAGGTTTTCACCATAAACGCAAATTCCATAGGTTTTTAGGATAAACGGAATCATGGAGCAATATTTTGACTCCTCGGCATCACTTAAAGGCAAGAATCCTAATTCAACACCATTTACAAAATGGAATTTTTGATCAATAAATTGTTCAGTCTCCTCCACCCAAGTAAGATCAATATTTCGAGGATTGGAATGGGTTACTATTATGACGTCTACATCTGATAAACCTTCTATGTCTAACCCTCTTGGCACAGAACCTCTTATATAAATACTGTGAATTTCATCTGGTAAAATGGAAAGACAACTTTCCTTTATTAGTCGGATTACTTCTCGAAATTTATTATCGATTTTCTCTGGAGCAGACTCGTTTATTATATAGCCTTTTTCGTCAATAGCGCATAAAGAGCCTATTTCTTTGATTTCAGTCATACTGTATTAAATGTCCTCATTTCTTTTCTGATGGTATATCCAACTCTCCGGAACCGAGTCTTCCAAAGCCCCGCCGTTTCTTTAAGGTTCCGGTCCGATATAAATGTTTTTAATGGAACAAGATTCTATATTTAGATAGGAATAAGCAGATAACATAATGGTATCATAGGTTTCAGTGTTTGGAAATAATTTCCCTTTGACCATCATCCCCTTAGTATCTTCATTTTACAGAGTTTGGATGGCTTCATAAGTGAAAACACGGAAAATTGCCCGCCAGCCGGATCCTCATAAAAAATAATGCAGGCGACACTTTCATGCCACCTGCATCCCGTCAACTACCCTCTCGTCCGCGGGTACTCTAACCGTGTTTACGACGGCCTTCTTTTCTGCCTCTCACTAATATCATTTCCAATTCTTCGAGTGATCTGCCTTTTGTTTCTGGGACAAGTTTCCAGACAAACAGCGCTGAAAGCACACTCATCAATCCATAGAAGGAATAAGTCAATCCACCACTATACTCCATCATCATCGGATAGGTGGAAGAAATAAAGTAATTAGCTGCCCATTGTGCAGCAACCGCTAGCGCTACGGCCTGGCCACGGATTTTATTAGGGAAAATCTCCGCCAATAACACCCAGACAACCGGCCCCCATGACATCATAAATGAGGCTGTATAAATGATGATAAATATCAACGTACCGATACCGATCACATTAGCAAATGCCATTCCGGCAACTCCGAACATTCCGACTGCCATTCCTATCGAGCCAATGATCAACAATGGTTTTCTGCCAAATTTGTCAACGGTTACAATCGCTACAACAGTGAAGACCACATTCACGAGACCCATTACAATCGTCTGAAACATGGACGCATCCCTCGCTGCTCCCATGCTTTCAAAAATCCTAGGAGCGTAATACAGGGCCACATTAATGCCCACGAATTGTTGAAAAATGGACAGCAATACCCCGATAACAATGATCTTTTTTCCAAAAGAAAACAGTTTTCCTTTTTGGGCATCAAATGAATTTTTGATTTCATACATTGTTGCTTTGGCCATTGTCTGGTCGTTCAACTTGGTCAATATGTTCATTGCTTTGTCGTCTTGTTTCTTTGAGATTAAGTATCTCGGTGTTTCTGGAACAGTGAATAAGAATACCAGGAATAATAGTGCCGGAATAGCCTCTGACAAGAACATATACCGCCATCCGATATCATTCACCCACTCAGTCGACTGTCCTCGTGCAATACCCCAATTTACAAAATAAACAACAAGCATTCCGAAAATAACCGCAAACTGATTTAATGAAACCAATCTTCCTCGCAAATGCGGAGGAGCAATCTCCCCGATATACATCGGCGCAACAGCTGAAGCAAGGCCTACTCCAATACCGCCAATGATTCTGTACAGGTTAAATGTTATCAACAATGCTATCGATGGCTCACCTTGCTGAAAGAATAAAAATTCAGGAAAGGCAGAACCGACGGCCGAAAATAGAAATAGTACGGCCGAAAGAACCAAGGAATATTTTCTTCCAATCCGGGTTGAAAAATAACCTGATAACAATCCACCAATAATACATCCAATCAGCGCACTCGAAACTGTAATTCCGTGCACTAGTGAACTCAAGTTCAAACTGTCGGCAAAGTAGGTTTGCAACGAGCCTTCTGCCCCTGATATAACCGCTGTGTCATAACCAAACAAGAGCCCGCCCAAAGTTGCTACTAGCGTTATTAATACAATGTAAAGGCTTTTATTATTGCTCATTTTAAGAGAAAGAGGACAATCCTCTTCCATACACTCTCCCTTCCTATCTGTAATCGTTTACAACATTTTATCATCTAACAACTTAGTTTGTCCAGCGACCAAACTAAGTTTAAATATAAAGAGAGCTTCCATTAAAGCTCTCCTTTTCGTGAAGACTTATCTTTTCGAAAATACTCTGATATTTGAATGACTCTGACATTTCCAGTATTAAGTTCATGATAGATTCCCCTGCTGTCACGAAAAGAAATATATTGGTCCCGTTCATTTTGGATTAAAGCCTCTGCAGCTTCCTGGGATTCCTCAAAAATAAATCTCCTGATATAGTGATGTTGATCAAAAAAGTATGTGACTTTGAATTCTTTCATTTCAAACCTCTCCTTGGTACAGTTTCTACCATTCACCTAGAAGAACCCTAAGGTAAAATCAAAAAGATTTCACCGCCTTAATAAGGATTGCTTCGCCTTGAAAGGTTTTTGGTTTACCATCCGCCTCGGTGATTCGGAATTTCTGTTTGTGTCGACTTTCAGCTTTTAAGAGATATTCTGCTAGAAATGCTTGAATATCATCGGAAAGATTCATCATCTGGCACCATTTGCTAAATGAAAATGTCTTTTCAAAGCGATACAATTCATTTATTTCAAAACTTTGTTCTTCTATTGACTTTATCCATTCTGATTTCTTCCATGCCCGTTGGTGACTATAATCCCTTTTCTTCTCTAAATAATTATAAAAATCGTCAAACTCCTGTTTCTCTGGTGCAACATTATCTATCAAAAAGAATTCTCCTTCCTTCTTCATTACTCGGTAGGATTCTTTTATAAATGCCGTTATGTCAGAGAAATGGTGTGCAGCAATCCTGCAGATTACGATGTCGAACGTCCGATCAGGAAACGGCAGTTTCTCCGCATCCCCCTTTACAAAATCCACATTATCATGGCCGTTACTTAAGACATGTCTTTCTGCTGCTTTCAATATTTCCTTCGTCAAGTCCAAAGCGACAACCTTTTGTGTCAAAGGCGCAAGGGCGTTAGCCACATGCCCGCCACCGGTTGCTATATCGAGCACCCGCTCTTCCCCATTGCAGTTCAAAATATCCAACAACTTCCTTAAATCTTTTCCTTGGGCATGGATCTTACTCGTTACATAATTATCGGCATTCCTGCCAAATTGCGCCTGTACATCATGTTTGACAGAATTTTCTTCAGGCATGGGCTTCCCCTTCTTTCTTCAGAAAATTGCTAAATACGCACAAATTTCTCATTATAAAAAGAACTTCATACCTCGAGAAGTTGTCAGAAAAGGTTAATCCAGCTGCATTTTGAGTGTTATGGCAAGTTTGTTGCATACTTACAGAGTGCATCGTATCGGACTCAACTTTCACACTCGTTGGAAGGATTCCATAAATCCCGCCCGAATTCGTCTCTGTACATTTCTTCAAAGACCCTGACTGCTTTAAAGAAGCTTTCTTCATATGTTCCTTTTTCATCATTTACTGTCCAGCATGTGCTCAATACCGTATGGCAAAATCCCCACATTAAAAGCCTTTCCCTACTCAAATCCAATTTATCAATAAAAATATCTATCCTGTTTTGTATGATAGAATAATAATCTTGTTCAGGTAACTTGTTCAACAAATACTGAATCAAATCATACTCTATTTCACCGACCAATCCTTTTGGATCGATTACCATCCAGTTGTCTTCCCCGCTGAGAAGGATATTATAATGATGATAATCCCCATGAAGGAGCCAATATGTCTCTATCGTTTTATTTAGATAATGAAATACTTGACAAGCTTTTTCCAACGTTGCTATAGGAAATGGACCAAGCCCTTCTGGATGTTCCTGCATTATTTGCCGCATCGAATTTTCCCTATCCTCAGTAGAAGGGAGGCCGGTGTGACTAGGTGATTTTTTCAGCATACCTTTTAGCACCCCTGCAGCAATAAAACAGGCATGTTCGTCATCTTCAAGGTCAACCAACATAGTCCCGGGGACCAGTTCTTCCAATATAAGCACTCCAGCTTCCCTATCAAAGTCTAGTACCTTCACCAACTTGGGTGACTGTAACAATTGAAGTGCTTCCAATTCATTTTCAAATTCCTTTCCCGGTATGGAAACTTTCACAACCACTCTCCTGCCGTCTCTCATGCGTGCTGGTGCTACATAATTGACGGACAGCTCATATGCTTTCTCCATTTTCAGTTCCCATTTTTCTTCGCAATAACTCAATAAATCCGGGATTTTCCGCAGCCAGGCTTCCCCTTCATTCGGAAAATATAACCTTATTGCTTCCTCAAACTGTTTCTGCATATTATACCTTCTTTCCGGAGGAGAGCTTGTTGGATTTATATACTTACTGGGCTTGTTTCAGACCAACGTTTTTCACATGCCCGTTTGATAAAATCCTTTTCTTCCGCATACATTCTGATAACATCACGTATTTCTTCGGGCCTGTAGAAAGCATCTTTATTTTCAGCAAGTGCCGGATAACCCGACCCGCGCTGTAAGTAGTCGGAACTGGCTACTTTATAGTATTTTTCTTCATCAATCGGTTGACCCTCAATCAAGATTTCTTTGACGGTCCCGCCATCATGACTGATCACCGCCCCGGACACATGCAGTCTTCCAGTAAATTTACCCCGGAATCCCGGTCCTCTCCCATCCCCAAGGCAAATCTGCTCATCGAGAGATTGTATGAGAGCCTCTTTCAGGTGTTTACCTTTCACATCAAAAGAAGTAGGATTCAGCGGGGAAGGACAAATTTCAATTAATTTCTTCTCTGAAACAAAGCCGAAAATACCTGCATTTACTATTCCACTGTTAATCAAGCCAAGGTCTGCTCCCATTAAATCCCGCAAACCGTCGGCAATTAAATTGGTTAATGGGTTTTCCTCTATTACGTCATGCCATAGCTGATGTTCCAACCGGTACAATGGACGGCTTAGATTTTCCACAGCTTTTTCTTTGTTCGTGTTCATTATTGCTTCAACTTTCGCATCCAAAGAATAGGACTCTGTAGCAATCATCTCTGAACCTGTCAGTTCCACATTTCCATTGGTAATTTTCAATTCCAAAATCCCCACATGCTCTCCGTAACATCCTGCACTGTTTATTATTGTGCCTTCGACTAGTTTAGGCTTGCTATACAGCTGATGATCATGGGCAGACAAGATGATATCGACACCATCCAGCTCCCTTGCCAATAATTCATCGTTCATCGTACCGACATGGTTCAGCAAGATGCAAATATCATAATCGTCACGATTCTTCTGGATTTCTGACTGGATTGCCTGTTTGTAAGAAGTCATATATACGCCCAGTCCTTCGTTGAATACATCCAAATCCGGAGAAGAGCCGGTAATAAAGACTCGGATACCATTTATTTCAATGATCTTGCTTGGGAGGACACCATTTATTTTTGTCTTATCATTACGCAGCAGGTTGTTGCTGATGAAGGGTACAGAACTGTTGATTGCCATGTGTTCGAGTATATCCACCCCATTAAACATCTCGTTATTACCGATTGTCAAACTACTGTATCCTGCATATTCGAGTAATTCGATGGCTGCCATCCCCTTGGTTCCCCGCAGTTCGATACTCTTAAAATCGACAAAATCACCCCCGTCAAGAAGAAGAGTGTGATCATCTTTCCAAGTTTTGATAACAGAAACTGCTCTTGAAAAATTTTCAAAATTGCTATGTAAGTCATTTGTATGAATGATTTTAAGTTTCATCACTTACCTCCGGAACTTTCATTATTTGATTGTTAACCATTTAGTCTGTGAAGACCAATTCCCCAAGCAAACCGACCTCTTTTGAGATGGAGAGTTGAGGGAAACTGCGAACTAGTGAAAATTTACTTAGTAAGACTTCCTCACATTCTGATGATAGTGAAGTGGATATACTCGCTGCGACAGAACACTTCGCTTTCCATGGGCACGGCCTCAGCCAGGGGACTACTTGAATACGCTTCCTTGTTCCCTTTGGGACTGCGATTATTCGCTCCCATCGAAGACCTTTGCTGTTCCCATAGGATAAGGAAAGCTACGACAGCATCGCTTCGCACGAAGAAAATTGGTTTGTATTTTCGAGGAGTTCTACGTGTTCTGCCTCCGCTGTTAGGGGGTTTCTGATTTTTGTTAGGGAGAACCATGTTAGACACTTTTCAGGATCACTTCTAACCTAAACAGAAAATCAATCACAGCTGAGGAAAAATGCGAGACTCCTGTGGGAAAGGAACAGTCTGAAGATCCCGCAGGGGCGGGTTTTGCACCGAGGAAGCTGAAGCGTTCCCCACGGAAAGCGAGTGTTTTTCCTCAGCGCCGGCTTTGCACTCAATCGGAAAAGGATGATAGGAAGTCACACTGAAGCTACGTCGCAATATACGGTTTTTACGTACATATCTTGTTTAATTTCTATATATATGAATAAAATTCCTGCAAAAGAAAAAAACACATACAGTTAACCTGCATGTGTTTTTTGTTCTTAATTTTCCTGTAACTCATCAATGGAGACTTGCTGGCGGTTATCTGGATCTTGCAAAGAGTAAACGTGTGCCGTCCCGCTTTGATCATCAATCCGTTGAATATAAATAGGATCTCCATGGTGAGTTACATTGATTAAGTCTGGAGACTCTTTAATCTCCATTGCCCTTTGTTTATCCACTGGCCATTCCTCCTTTAGATATAAGCTTATTATGAGGAAAAGCATGGATTATATAACAATCTGCTTCCAAAAATATTATTTTTCGTATCCATCCACAACTAAATCAAGCTTGCCTGTGTCCGGATCGATGACTAGACCATGTACAGGTACTTCGGCCGGCAGCAATGGGTGATTACGAATTTGTTCCACACTGTGCTGGACGCTGTCTTCTACATTGTCAAACCCTTGTAGGAACTTATCCAAATCAATACCGGAATATTGAATGGTCTTCAATGTGTCTTCGCTAATCCCACGTTGTTTTGCTTTTTCCAGCGTGTTTTCCGCTTTTAGGCTGGACATGCCACAATCATGATGGCCAACCACACAGATTTCATCTGCTTCCAATTCATAAACCGCTACAAGCAAGCTGCGCATAACGCTGCCGAAAGGGTGTGATATTAGAGCGCCAGCTGATTTGACTATTTTTGCATCCCCATTGCCAACATTCATTGCTTTTGGCAGGAGCTCCACCAGACGAGTGTCCATACAGGAAAGAATAACCACTCTCTTGTTTGGGAGTTTTCCTTTTTGATACTGTTCATACTCTTTCTTCTCCACAAATTCCTCATTGTGAGCCAAAATTTCATTTAATAATTTCATCGACTTTCACTCCTATCGCTATCAATATGTAAATTTTATCAACTAGTTATAATGTTACTAATTCCCTTCCAAAATGGCAAAACATTAACCACTTGTGAAACTGCGAACAATTAAGAAATATCTATGAAGGCCATTTCTTTTGTTAAACGATTGGCATATAAACAAATTAAGAAAATGATTGTGCAACATTGAATAAATATAAGAAAATGTAAAAATGGAAATCCTTCCATATCAGAGATTGAGCATCTATAAATGGCAAAGGCTTGGACTGGAATATAACTGAAACACGTCGTCCCCCAACTGAAGAGCGGGATCATAACGCGCTCAATATTTTAAAGAGAAAAAAATTAATGGTAAATAAGTAAAAAAGTACCAGTTTGATATTAAGAATAGTTGAAATTGCCTGAAAAGGCACCAGATTACGGAAAAATGACAAAATTCGACTTCCGTGAACTGGTGCTTTTTGCTTTTTCCAAATAGTGAAACCGCTTAATTATTTCTTTTTGCCTATACGACTGAAAATTACCACTATTTTTACTTTTGACATAGTTCGACAAATGGCCTAATATATTAAAGTACTTTTTAAAGGAGGTAGCTTATGGCTAACATAAATAAACAGAAAATTGTGGACAGCGTACCTCAAAAAGGATTTTTCGGACATCCAAAAGGGTTATTTACGCTATTTTTCACTGAATTCTGGGAACGTTTCTCTTATTATGGCATGAGAGCCATCCTGGTTTTCTACATGTATTATGAAGTCTCACAAGGTGGTCTTGGTCTTCCAGAAAGCACTGCTTTAGCAATTATGTCAATATACGGATCTCTTGTGTATATGTCAGGTATTATCGGAGGCTGGCTTGCAGATAGAATTCTCGGAACTTCGAAAGCATTATTGTATGGCGGAATACTTATTATGTTCGGTCATATTGCGCTTGCAATTCCGGGAAGTATCAGTATGTTCTTCGTTTCAATGGTACTCATCGTTCTCGGTACTGGTCTATTGAAACCGAACGTTTCCACTATGGTTGGAGAAATTTACAGCGAAAAAGACCAACGGAGAGACGCTGGTTTCAGTATTTTCTACATGGGAATCAATCTTGGTGGTTTCCTTGCTCCGTTGATAGTCGGAACTTTAGGTACGGAAGTGAATTTCCACTTAGGCTTTGGAATTGCTGCTGTAGGAATGTTTTTCGGATTAATGGTTTATATATTCACAAGAGGGAAAAACTTAGGTCTTGCCGGAACTTATGTACGTAATCCATTATCACCTGAAGAAAAGAAAAAAACATTCAAATGGATCGGGCTTGCTGCATTAGTTGTCGTTGTATTGATAGCAGTGACGATACCATTAGGTTTATTGACTATTGCTACATTTGTTGGATTGGTCGGAATTCTGGGAATCGTCATCCCAATTATTTACTTTGTTGTAATGTACCGCAGTCCAAAAACAACAGCAACTGAACGTTCACGCATTATAGCATATATTCCATTGTTTATAGCCTCTGTAATGTTCTGGGCTATCCAGGAACAAGGCTCTACTATTCTTGCTAACTATGCAGATCAGCGTACACAGTTGGAATTTCTGGGGATTTCCATTTCTCCTGCATGGTTCCAGTCACTTAATCCTTTGTTCATCATTTTTCTAGCACCTGTTTTCGCATGGATGTGGGTTAAGTTAGGTGATCGTCAGCCATCTGTGCCTAAGAAATTCTCCTTAGGTTTATTGTTTGCAGGATTGTCATTCATAGTAATCCTTGTACCAGGAATGCTTAGTGGAGGAGCACTCGTGAGTCCACTGTGGCTGGTTTTGAGCTATTTCATTGTTGTTCTTGGTGAACTGTGCTTGTCACCAGTAGGATTGTCGGCAACAACAAAACTAGCCCCAGCGGCTTTCTCGGCTCAGACAATGAGCTTGTGGTTCTTGTCAAACGCTGCCGCCCAGGCAATCAATGCACAGATAGTCCGCTTTTATACACCAGAAACAGAGACGCTCTATTTCGGTATCATCGGTGTTACGGCACTCGTGCTAAGTCTTGTTCTATTCTTGATCTCACCGAAGATACAGCACAAAATGAAAGGTGTCAAATAACAAGTACGCCTATATGAAAAAAAGGGTTTTTCTTAAGGTCAATACACCTTAGGAAAAGCCCTTTTTATTATTCACTTCTTTTTTTGGATTAATTAACCCTTTTTACTCTCCATTCTCTGGTTATGAATCTTCCCTAAAAGAGCATATAACAATATGAGTATGATCGAAAATATAATAGATAAGTACCATGGACTTTTTGAAATTGCTTCACCGAAAGCGGTATAAAGCACAGCAGGCATGATAACTCCCAGCAAGGAATAATACATGTATCCTTTGAACGTTTTCGTCATTTCCATCAGGTAGAGAGAAAGTAAATGGAAATGGATAAAAGGCATGATTCTTAAAACCATCACCTGGCTCACCGAAACAGTTCGGTCATGGAAAACTTTTTCTTTCAACCGCCCGATTCCCTGACGAAATTTCGGAAAGACATTTACGATTCTATAAAACACGAGACTCATCAGCGACAGACCGATAAAAGACAAAATAGCTCCTTCTACAAAACCAAAAAACACTCCACCTGCAATGCAGACGACGATAACCGGGAGAAAAAGAAATGGCCGCAATAAATGGATAAGGATAAATAACACCGGGGCCAGCCAGCCGGCACTTTCTATTAAAGATTGCATTGAATTGTTAACATTCTCCAAGATATCCCCCCTAACCTTATAATCCAGGTATCAGTTAACAACTAATGAAGGATATATCAAAACAAATCCGATTGCAACAATACAACATTTTCTAGATGTATATTTTGCCAAGTTGTCCAATGATATGGTTATTTAATACTACGTAATACTGAATAAAATGTTCCTATTCTAACACCTAATTTTTATTATTTATAAAAAACCTTTGCCTGGTGGTTAAACAGACAAAGGTTTTTGCATCATCCGATAATCACTTTTTCATTTGGATAATGATAGAGGTCCTTCGTTGCACTTCCCCTCATTAAGAAGAGGAAAGAAAAAATCCCTATCCTTCCTACAAACATCAGAAAGATAATGACGGATTTACCTAATGTACTCAACTCCGGTGTTATCCCCATCGAAAGCCCGGTGGTACCGAATGCGGAACACACCTCAAATGTAATTTCCATTATGGGAAATGGCTCTACATAACTTAGAAATATGATAGCCGTCATACAAAGCATGGAAGCAGTAGTGATAACAATAAACGACCGTAAAACGTCCTGTTGATCCAACTCTCTGTCAAACACTTTTATGCTTGTGTTGCCTTTAGCAAAATTGTAGATGGTCATTAACATGATCGCAAAAGTGGTCGTTCTGATTCCGCCTCCCACACTACTTGGTGAGGCACCAATAAACATTAATATACAGATAACGATTAAAGTCGGAGTAGAGAACTCATTTACATCCATCGTAGCAAGGCCTCCGTTCCTGGTCGTAACAGATTGAAACAGACTGTAAAAAATCTGTTCATGCCATGTTTTATCGGCTAAAAAGCCATTTTGTTCCATAAGCAAAATCAACAGCCACCCCGCTAGAATTAGTGCAAAGAAAGTGATGGTGGTCAATTTTGTAAACAGCGAAAATGTATATTTGTGATTTAAATTCCGCTTCTTGCCACTCAGTAATTCCTGTACTTCAATCAAAACAGGAAAGCCGATTGCCCCGAGAGTCAACAGGGTGATATTGACAAACTGGACAAAGTAATCATCAGCAAACGGCACAAGCGATGCCCCCGTTATATCAAAACCGGCATTGGTCGTCGCACTGACCGCTCCGAAGTACCCCTGTAACAGGGCTTCCTGCCATGTATCGTAATAATTCAAGAAATGGACTGTCAGAATCACAGTACCAACTAGCTCTATCAGGAGAATGATTTTCAAAATTTGCAGCATCAACCGGACAAGGCCCGATAAAGTTGATCGGTTCTGATCAATTTGAATCAGCTGCCTTCCCCTTATCCCAACTTTTTTGCCAAGGACTATCCAAATAAAAGTACCTAACGTCATAATGCCGATCCCACCGAACTGAAGTACAAATGTCAATGCGATCTTTCCAAAGAAATTAAATGTATCTGGAGTCGACACGACAGTAAGCCCGGTCACACTGATTGCACTAACGGCTGTGAATAACAAATCGATGAAAGACATGTCATGGCCCGGGTTGTGGAAAAAAGGGATGCCAAGCAGGCTCATCGAAAACATCACAGCTATGAAATAAAACAGCACGATTAAACGAATTGTGGACAAATGGGTAACTTCTTTGATAAGCTTCGAAAAAATATTCATATGTATCCCCTTATCTGTGCATCCAAAATATCGAATCTCCATTAATATACTACAAAATCTCGAAAACTAATATGTTGTTTCAACGTCTCTTTCGCAGTTTTTCTATATTAGCATAAGTAGATTCCACTTGTGAAGCATCAATTGTATAAAGCTATAGTGACCAAGAATCCTTTCTCGTTTAAGATTTACATAAACCTGTATAGCCACAATATCCATAAACTACGACATAACTTTTTTGTGACTTCCTTCCATTCTTTTCGGATTGAGTGGTAGTCCAGCGCTGCGGAAAAATACTCGCTTTCCGTAGCGTCGGGTTAGCACTTAACCTGTAAAGGATTACAGAAAGTTTCTCTAAGGTGAATTTTCACTATGTCGCAGTTTGCCTCTGCTGTGAAGCAAAAATTATTATAAAAAGAAAGGGATAGCAAGGTTTTTCTGGGTGGTTAATGACTCTTTGCATGATGGATGTGAGAGGAAATGGTATGATGAATCTTATATAAGTAGTTTTGACACCTGCACGATTGGTAAGCAGTCAAGAAAGGTGATAGTATGACAAATATAAGGGATTTGGCTAAAATTGCCGGTGTTTCGGTAACGACTGTGTCCCGCGTCCTGAACAATCACCCATACGTGAGCCAGGAGAAAAAGGATGCCGTATCAAGAGCAATCAAAGAAAGCAATTATCATAAAAATATCAACGCAGTCCATTTAAGCAAAGGGCGGACAAACCTTATCGGAGTAGCGGTGCCCTTTTCCGACCACCCATATTTTGGTCTATTGTTAAAAGGAATCGCCAACGAATCGCTAAAGAACAATTATAAACTTGTACTGTTTCAAACCAATTATGAAGAAACAAGAGAATTGGAAGCATTGGAAATGCTGAAACAGAAACAAATCGATTCACTGATCATCTGTTCTAGAATCTGTGATTGGAAAGTGGTAGAAGATTATCTTACCTCAGGTCCTATTGTCCTTTGTGAAAAAACAATCGGCGATCAAGTTTCATCGACTTATATAGATCACTATAAGAGTTTTAGTGATGCACTCAACTATTTATTCCAAAAAGGCCACAGGAAAATCGGGTACTGTATCGGCCGCCGTTCGGGAACAAACAGTAAAGACCGGCACAAGGCATATCGCCATTTTTTAAAAGAGCGCCAGCTATGCTACCGCCCTGAATACGTTTTTGACCAATGTTTGCACTTTGAGGATGGTTCGGAAGTCATAAACAAAATGAAACAACTCCAAGAGCCTCCAACCGCACTTCTGGTGACAAGTGATCAGGTGGCGGCAGGAATAGCGGCTTGCTCCAAAAATGAAGGGATAGCCATTCCGGAGAATCTCGCTCTAGTCGGTTTCAATAACGAGCCGATTGCCCAAATGATGAATATTACGACGGTTGAAATCCCGCTGGTAGAAATGGGTATAAATTTGCTGCGTCAAGCGGTTAACAAAGCAATAACCCGCAAAGAAATTGACGTCACACTGATTGAAAGAGAGTCTGTCTGAACCTTAGGCAGACTCTCTATTTCTGTTTAAGCTCCTTTTCGATCAACAGAGCAACTCGATTGAAATAGGAACTCTGATGCGGCACGATGTCCTTTATGCTAATTTCCTTTGCAAAAAAATTCTGTTCGCCAAGTTCGGTGATGTCAAATCCCTCCAAAGTTATCTTCTCTTTTTTCTTAAAACAAAGATGAAAGAAATCGATAAATGGAGTCTGGGAAATTCCCGCCACTTCTTCTTTTTGCAGAAGAAAGCTATCCATTTTACCTTCCATCCAGTACAAAAACACATGTGCTCGTTCTTTGTCTATAAACCCATTGCTGCTAATAATGTCTTCCACGACTCCCAGATCAGTCAGATGCTCTATTGGAACATCTATTCCCAGTTCTTCCTTTATTTCTCTAACGCCGTCTTGAATAGTTTCTTCAGCAAGGATATGCCCTGCAGCAGTGATATCAAATAAATCCGGAAAGTCTTTTTTAAGATGGCTTCTCTTTTGTAAGTATATGTAATCAATCCCATTTTCCCTGCTGACAAACCAGCAATGAAATGTTTCATGCCAATAGCCTTCCCTGTGTACTGTATCTCGATCGGCAGTTCCTATTTTTTTGCCTGACTGATCCAAAATTTCAAGGTATTCCATTGTTGTTCCACCCCTCTATTAATGAAGAAGAAACCAATCCTCTTATTAGAAGATCGGTTTCTCATCCTCCCTATTTTATACGATTGAGAAATTCGTCCATCTTTTTCAAATTGGTGATATTTTGATTGCACGTTTCGCTGTTTCTGCATATATGGCTTCCTCTTTTTACATAGGTTCCATTACCTGTCCCTTTTTCTTCTGAAACAAACAACCCTACCTCTTCATTTCCGTTACATAGTGTACAAATGCCTTTTTGATTCGAATTTGTGAAAGAACCTTTCACACCAATCAAGGTTCCAAAATGAGGGGCTACGATGAATTTCTTGCTTGATCCTTTATCAATCCAGCTTAGATAGGTTGTCTCTTTAAAATCTATGTTTTCCAAACGTGGGGTTTTCAATTTTTTTGTCTTAGGAAACAACTTATGAATAGTGTTTTCTGAGATGTCTGGAAATGGAATGACATGGGACTTGATCCGCGCCAAGAACAAGACAGCATCTTCTTTATCCTGTATGTTTGTAATTCCGTTCAAAACTTCTTTTTGCTCTTCTTGCAATCCATCGAACTGGCTGGTCACTTTTTCTATCGCCAAGGACTCGAGGGTCTTCAATACATCAAAGTCATTTACAGAAGCATGTCCGTTCACTAGGTACTGCACCTGTTCTTTTATGAAATTATATTGATGAGTCTGTATAAACGGCTCCATTCTTTCACTCCTAACTGTATGTATGCTTCGCCAATCTGTTGGCCAGGCAAATAATATTCCCATTCTATTATATATGAAGTAACCAAACTAACACCACACCCATTAGGCCAGGTGGCCGTTTTACCAATCAAGCATATATTAATGGATAGAGAGTTTGGGGGTGGAATAATGGCAGTTGTTAAGGCAACCGATGCAGATATTAGTTTATTGGCAAGGTTGATGCGTGCAGAAGCAGAGAGTGAAGGCAAACAAGGGATGTTGATGGTCGGCAATGTAGGCATTAATCGAATTAGGGCAAACTGCTCTGACTTCGTGGGACTGAGAACGATTCGGGACATGATTTATCAAGAACATGCCTTCGAAGCTGTTCAAAAAGGATATTTTTATCAAAGGGCAAGAGAAAGTGAAAAAAGACTGGCGCGCCGCGCGGTTCAAGGAGAAAGACTGTGGCCGGCAAAGTTTTCTCTCTGGTATTTCCGTCCAGAGGGGGAATGCCCGCCAACATGGTATGACCAGCCATTGGTTGGTCGGTATAAACAGCACTGCTTCTATGAACCTACTGCGGAAGAATGCGAGAACGTCTACAATATATTCTAACAAATATGCTGTGAATGCTACGCTATACGCAGCATTTCTTCCACATGGCCCAGGAATGAAAAATCCCTCCATACCATGGCATGGAGGGATGGGTTACATGTTATTTTGTGGAGGTGTCCCGTGTATATAGGATGGTGCTGGCATAAGTTTTGGTTTTTGCCCCATTGGTTCCGGTTTTTCCTGATATTCAAACTGACCTTGACCATCAATACTTTTTCCGCTGGCCCACCGACCGCCATGGCTTTCTGTTCCTTCTGAAAAATTCATGAACGTATAGGAGACTTCCTGTTTTTCTAAATCTTGCGGGAAAGTACTTGGAACAACCGGCTTTTGAGTCTGTTCGATATCTTCAATGGCAGCCATCCATTGATTTTGATGCATCGTATCTCGCGCAATCAAGAAGGACAACATGTCGCGTACACCATTATCAGTTGTCATTTCATATAAGCGGGCAACTTGCAGTCTTCCCTGTGATTCAGCATTAAGGTTGGCCCTGAAATCAGCAAGAAGGTTTCCACTGGCAATCGTGTATCGGGAATTCCATGGGTAGCCGACGCTGTCAACTGCTTGTGCACCAAGTCCTGATACAATCCCATGCTGGGGGTTCATCCCACTCAAAACGGTCTGGATAATTTGATCCTGGAGATCCGCATTCCCGCCCATCGCTGAATTCAAGACTGGATTTTCTGCTGCATTCATTTGATCTCTTACCGGAGCATTATCCAACAGCTGAGCGATCATAGTGGAAATCATTTCGACATGAGCAATTTCCTCCGTTCCAATATCAAGCAGCATATCACGGTATTTCATATCAGCTCTGCAGTTCCATCCCTGAAATAGATATTGCATCATAACAGTGATTTCGCCGAACTGTCCCCCCAAGATTTCCTGCAGCTTTTTGGCGTAGACTGGGTCCGGACGATCCGGCTTGGCATTGTATTGCAATTCCTTCACATGGTAAAACATGCTATTCCTCCTTTTAAGTTAAAGCTGACGGTAGTTTGCCCTAATGAAGGAAGAATATTTAATCTCCAAATAACAATGACCACGGAAGTGAACCGTCGATTACTGTTGAAGGAAAGGAGGATAATGCCTGATTTGTGAGCTCGCCCCAGCTCCATATTTAACTCTTCACGTTCAATGTTTAAGCTTCCGCTCACCGTTTTATGGGGAAAACTTCTGATTTCACCCATACGAAAACTTTATACAGCTGGAAGAACTGCTTTTCACCAAGGTTTTGCTTAGATTCTCTTAAGTCAGTTCAACTAGATTAAGCTGCCAAGTCACCCCGAACTTATCCTGGACCCAGCCAAATTTTCTACTGAAAGGATATTCAGCCAAAGGCATTAAGACGATGCCATCCACTGAGAGTTTTTCAAATGCCCAGTCGATCTCATCTTCTGTGTCGCAAGTGACAAATAAAGAAATCCCGGGAGTAAAACCGAATTCATGTCCGACGCTGCTGTCTATGCACATTATTTCCTGCCCTTTAACCGTAAAGGCAGCCTGCATCACGGATCCCTCAACCCCTGCTTCATCTGGTCCATACTTTGATATATAGATGACTTCCGCATCATTAAAAGCCTCTACATAATGCTCCATTGCTTCCTCTGCCGTGCCTGAGAACATAAGAAACGGATGTACTTTTTGTTTATCCATAAAACATAACTCCTTCTCTTATTTCCTGTTTGTTCCATCATATCATACTCCAAAAAGGCAATGGTTGGATGTTTCAGTTTTCATGAGAAAGGCAAAAGCACTAATATCAGATTAAAAGGAGTGTAACAAGATGAGCACTAATATCAATGAATTGGCAAAAAATTTTGGGGACATTCTAAATGCCGAGCCGGAAGTCGAAAACGGAATGTGCGAAGTTGAAATTGAGAGAGATTTGGATGTAACTGTTCAAGGAAGGCCATTTAAAAGTGAATTAAGTATGGAAATTCACTTTGAGTCTCTTGAAGATGACGGCACCGCTTTAAATCATGCTGAAATTGTCGTTCTTCCAGAAGAAATACCCGAATTCACGCGGACCCTCGGCAAAAATGATCTGACGGTGACAGCCCTTCACAATCACTGGTTATTCGCGGAACCGAGCATAAAGTATTTACATGTACAATCCGTGGAAAAGCCGGAAGAGTTTGCGCAGAAACTTGCTGAATCCATTAAAGTTCTAAAAAAGTAAATTTTTTTATAAAAGCGGGAACGCTAAACTAGCTGTCCCCGCTTTATATTACTTTTCGAGAAGGTCTGTCAAAAACCCACTATCTTCTAAGTCACCTATGAAAAAGTCTACTCCATATACAGAAGCAATCCCTAAGACAAGTGTCCAAAATACCAAGCTCACCGAAATCCAAACAAAGGTCCTTCTTTTCGAACCACCGAAAGTGAGTGCCAGCAATACAGATAAATGACTCCCGACAAAGAATGGACCAATCAATGTCAAACCTGGCAATCCGTATTTGTTCCATATCGTTTTTGCCCTTTTGCTTCTTTTCGATTCACGGTTACCGCCATCCTTTTTCCCAGTTCTCCATTTTCTGATCTTATCTACAAACAGAATCAGCAGGCTGATAGTTAAATAGTTTCCAAGAAAAGCAAATACCATCACCGGAACAGCCGGTAATCCTCCCACAATAGCGATTGGAATGATTGCCATTATCTCAAAAAAAGGAGTTGCTGCCAGTAAAAAAATGATCAGATATGTCAAAAACATGCTCATCCGTCCCCCTCAAGCTCCAGCTTACGAATTTCAGACCAGTAGATGAAATATTGCAAAGCTCCAATCGATAAAAGCAGCCAGATCGGGAAGTATGGAATGATGTCCTGAAGGCTTATTGCCAGAACCATCCCGACAGGAATAGCAAAACAATAAAAAATGTAAACCTTTCTGCAAGCCTTGAAAGTCACCCACTGCATTCCTTCATCTTCTTCTCTCAATTCATATGGAATATAAGTGTGTAATTTTATTCTCTTCTCGGGATTCCTCTTGTTGTGATGCTTCATCAACGCATAGTAACCAGCTATAAACAAAAGCAGGGGAAACAACACCCAGTTGCCGTTATCGAGCCACCCTTCATGAAAACTAACCAGCAATACCCCAAGCAAAGCCAATATAATCACTGAAATAAATGGTGACTTCAAAAATCTTTCCAATCTCATCTCCTCATCCTTTCTATTCATCCTCGAGCCAGAAGACCTCTTCCAATGGCAGTCCAAAAGTTTGGGAGATTTTCAATCCTAGTGTGATCGATGGTTGATAATCCCCTTTTTCTATGAGTCCGATTGTCTGCCTGGTCACTCCAATACGCTTTCCAAGGTCTGTTTGTGATAATTGGTCGCGTGCCCTCAACTCTCTCACACGATTATGTAACATAAAAACAGTCCCTTCGTATTAAATACAAGTATAATGTAAAACAAACCTTACATAATGTCAACCTTATTTAACATATTGTTATAAATGGTTTACATTGTATCAAATCGCAATTAGTATAAATCTTGGAATCAAACATAGGAATAAAGACACCATACTAAAGGAAAAGATTCATTTTCCTTTAGGTACGTGGCATTAATTTCCATAATAAACACCCATCAGCGCAAAGTTTCATGTATTATTTAAATATTCAAATAATTTATGGATGGAGGATGTGAAACTTTGAAAAATTTTAGAAAGACCTTTCTGCTTGTTTTTATCATTACAGTTCTTGCTTTTCTACCACTTACAGAACAAATACAGCAAGTATCTCTCAATGCTTCAGATGAATTAACAGCGGAGAGTGTTAACCAAAAAGCCGATTTGTCGGCACAAATCAACGAAATTTTGAGCATAGAGCAACTGGATGGAAGTATTGCAGGAGTTAGCGTCAGGGATGCGGTTACAGGTGAGGTTTTGTACGATAAGAATGGAGATACCAGACTCCACCCCGCTTCCAATATGAAGCTCTTGACTAGTACTGCGGCTCTGGAAACCTTAGGTAAAGAGTATCGGTTTTCAACAGAGGTTTTGACGGACGGAAATCAAAAAGGGAAAGTTCTGCATGGAAATCTCTATCTAAAAGGAAAAGGAGATCCGACATTACTTGAGAAGGATTTGGATCAGTTTGCAGAGGATTTAAAAAAGCAAGGCATAAAAAAAATCAAAGGGGATTTAATCGGTGACGACACTTGGTATGATGATGTACGTTTATCTTTAGATTTAAATTGGTCTGATGAACCTTACTATACTGGCGCCCAAGTATCTGCATTGACACTTTCTCCTGATACCGATTATGATGCAGGAACTGTCATTGTAGAAGTCCTTCCTGCTGACAAAGAAGGCGAACCCGCCCAGGTGCGAATGACACCCGAGAACGAATACATAACGATTGTTAACAAATCAAAGATGGTTGCAGCAGACCAGTCAAAAGACATATCGATTGAAAGAGAACATGGAAGCAACAATATCGTTATCGAAGGTACAATGCCTATCGACGGTTCAGCATCCAAGTCATGGTCTACTGTCTGGGAACCTACGGGTTATGCGGTAGATGTCTTTAAAAAGTCACTGGAGGACGAAGGAATTAAGTTTATCGGCCAATCAGATACAATCACCGCTTCGACTCCGGAAAAAGCAAAATTGCTGACATCTAAACATTCAATGACATTAGAAGAATTGCTTGTCCCATTTATGAAATTAAGCAATAACGGACATGGCGAAGTATTAACAAAAGAGATGGGAAAGGTAGTCCATGGGGAAGGAAGCTGGGATAAAGGAATTGAAGTAATTGAAGACACAATGACCGATTTAGGGGTTAATCCAGACACCATTTTACTCCGTGACGGTTCAGGCATGTCACACAAAAATTATATTCCCGCCAATGACCTCTCTCAATTATTGTTTGCAGTTCAGCAAAAAGAGTGGTACCCGGCATTCGAATATTCCCTGCCGGTAGCTGGAGAATCGGAGAGGTTTACAGGAGGCACATTACGTTCCCGGATGAAAGAAGATCCAGTAAAAGGGAATGTCCTTGCTAAAACCGGCTCGCTAACAAGTGTTTCTGCCCTGTCAGGATACGTTCACTCCCAGCATGGCGAAAAATTCATTTTCTCCGTGATGATTAATAACTATCTTGGATCAAGTGGAGGAATCAGAGACGTGGAAGACAGGATAGCAACAGTTCTTGCCAAACATGAGTTTTAACATTTTTCAAAAGAAGCCGTTCCGCTAATTGATGCGGAACGGCTTCTTTTATTGGATTCCTAATCTTCTTCATGAAAATTTTACAAAATTGTAATATTAAGCAGATGTAAATTATGTTAAATTGGTAAATGTGACTGAAAAACTCGTTTTGGGAGGGACAAAAATGGAAACTGTCGAATATTTTAAAACGGAAATTGAAGAGTTGAGGCTGCAAATGTACGATGCCTATGCAGAAGATCCTACTGGCAATCGAGTATTGACTATCTCTCAAAAGCTTGACAAGGTAATTAACAAAGTACAGAAAATGAAAGTAAATGATAAGATACATTTTAACAAAAAAGATATCTATTCCTGGTAATATAAAGAATAAACAGCCACTATACAGACGTCCTTACTTAGCTTCCTCATCTGCCGTCATTTCAGAGTCCTCTACTAGATATGCTGAATGCAATGGTTTATCGGAATTTACAGAAAAGTTGTTATCAACTAAGTACCATGTGTCGGAAGATAAGTACCGTGAAATACATACCCCGAACATACCAAAATGTAGTCAATGCCACTAAACTGATTCTCGCAAACATCGAGGCATCAACTTTATATGCAATGAATTCCTGTGCTTCCACGGCAAATACACGGCAACACTGTCATTAATACTTAAATAGATAATAAATATGTATTTTTTTAACTGGGACGTCTTTCCAATCATTTTATATAATACGTACTTTAAAAGCCAGGCGTTACTGCTCTGCTTTTACCCAAAGTAAAAAAATGGGATAGAATGGTGTGCCCAACTTAATATTCGGAAGTAGTGATTGATGGATAACTATTTTCAACCGCCATATTGAACTGATACATTTTACTCTCAATCATAACTCTTGTTTTTTTCTATCTTCCATTAATGAGTAAATAAATGTTAGTATGAACCCAGCACCCAGGCCGATGAATATACCTACACCTGGATTGTCCAGTGCCATCCCGATACCCAGGCCAATGAACAATCCACCAGGAATGATAAAGCTGCTTTTCTTATTCAAATTGACAACCCCCACTTTATAGAAATTTCTCTCTTTTTAAACTTATCATAATTTGCCGAAAGAAAGAACAGTCTTGAGATGGACATTGCAATAGAAAATGTCACCATTTGCCTGCAATAGTAACGACACAAAATAGATAAACTACGCCATATTGGAGTGTGGCTTCCTATCATCCTTCCCAAATTGAATGTAGTCCAACGCTGCGGAAAAACACTCGCTTTCCGTGGGGAACGCTTCAGCTTCCTCGGTGCAAAGCCCGCCCCTGCGGGATCTTCAGACTGTTCCTTTCCCACAGGAGTCTCGCATTTTTCCTCCGCTTCATTAGTTTTCTGATCAAGTGAGAAGTTGTTCTAAAGTATGTCTAACATGAGGTATTCCTAACATTAAAATTCATAAAATCCCTAACAGCGAAGGCAGAACACGCAGACTCCTGTGGGAACAGCAAAGGTTTTCGATGGGGCGAGTAATAGCAGTCCCACGAGTCTGAACATCCCGAGTGATGGGTCTGCGTCTTCTAGTTAAGCTTCGCAGCAAATTTCTCGACCCATGGTTTTCGGTGGGACGAGTAATCGCAGTCCCAAAGGGAGGAGGGAAGCTTATTCAAGTGGTCCCCTGGCTGAGGCCGTGCCCGCGGAAAGCGAAATGTTCTACCGTAGCGAGGCCATGCACACAACAATCATCAGAACAACAAGAAATAAAATTTTCACTATGTCGCAGTTTGTCTCAATTATGAATCCTAATGAGTTGATAAAGCATTTAAAAAAGACTTTTGAATGGAAGTATAGTCTTCTATCCTACCATATTCGTATGTCGCCTCCTTCTGGGAGGGAGTCATTTTGTGGGAGATGGCAATGACATAACAAAAAAGCCGGGTCAACTGACCGGCCTTTTTGTTATGCTTCTTGTTCTGTAAAGTTTTGTCTTTTCTTCGCTTTTACCGCAAAAAACACCAATGTACCGAGATGGAAGAAAAGGAATATACCTGCCAAGATCATTAAATCTGGAACAGCAGATCCATTCAGTGAAATAACTTGCCGGAATACATCAATCGAGTAAGTCATCGGCAGAAAAGGATTCACTTGTTGGAAAAAGCCACTCAATAATTCTACCGGGAAAGCTCCTCCCGCTGCGCTTAACTGCATAACCATCATAATGAGGACGATAAATCTTCCCGGGTTGCCGAATACAACTGCAAAAAATTGGACAAGAGCCATGAACGCCATAGAAGTGACGATAGCTACTAAGAACAACTCAGGAGCACTGAAAGGGTCAAGTCCTATCCATAGCAGGATCGACGTCATAATTACTGCCTGCAAAATTGATACAAACAATAATACGGAGAACTTACTGAACCACCAGGCGAAGCCTCCTGTCGGTTCTGAACTTGGCACTCCTACCGGGAACAACAAACAGACTACAATTGCCCCAAGGAATAA
Organism: Sediminibacillus massiliensis; assembly: GCF_900156915.1. Classification (GTDB taxonomy): domain Bacteria; phylum Bacillota; class Bacilli; order Bacillales; family Amphibacillaceae; genus Sediminibacillus_A; species Sediminibacillus_A massiliensis. Next base: position 1,638,791 of record NZ_LT732535.1, read on the forward strand.
AGCGACCGACATCATATAAGGTGCCATTCCGTATCCATAATTTGGTGAATTGGAGACTTCATGATTCTCTAAATGGGTCGGTGATGAGAACATATCCGCATTGTCATTTTCGGATTGAACGCCATTCAAGGCTTCTGAACCTTCTCTCAATCTTTTGGCAAGTTCGGAAGTCCCGGTAAGCAATTCATTAGACCCTTCATTTAGTTGGTGGGCACCATCATTTAACTCTTGAGATCCCCCTTCTAACTCCTCCAATCCACTATGAAGGGATTCGGCCCCTCCTTGTAACTGGGACATGCCACCGGACAACTCATCTGCTCCCTTATTCAGACTTTGGCTGTTTTGGCTCAAGGATTCTGATCCAGAGGCAAGAGTTTCTCCACTTTCATCAAGTTCAGCAGACCCGGAAGACAAGTCCTCACCTGCCCGGACCAGTTTATCGCTTCCTTCGGTAAGAGTTCCGGACTGACCAGCCAATCGCTCCGAACCATTCGTTAATTCTTCGCTGCCATCCATTAAATCTTCCGAACCATGAAGAAGCCTGCTGGATTGTTCATTCAATTTAGATGCACCGGATTCAAGCTGTGCTGCTCCATCGCGAAGCTGATTAACTCCACCAGTGTATAGTTCGATTCCTTCGTTCAATACCTGGGCACCTTGGTCAATCTCATCGATTCCAGACTTTATCATGGTAGTATTTTCAGCGAGTGATTGAAGGCCATCACCAAATTGGGCGCTGCTGTCATACAATGACCCCAGATTTGAAGAAAACTCTGAAATACTTCCTTGTAATGTACCGGCTTCCTGACCAACAATGGATGATTCCAGAAGCTTATTTCCGTCTCGAAGTTGCTGTGCACCATTAATTAGTCCACCTATACTGACTACTGATTCCTCGGAATTGGAGCTTGTACCGATCTTTTCAGAAGATTGTATAGCCGAAGAAAGCTTTTCCACACTCCCTGTTAACTGCTCTGTATTCAAAGTCACTGACTGCTCTGACTGCACAACTTTCAGCTCATTTATAACTGCCTGTTTTTGTTCCTCATCTAAGTTATCCATATTGGACACTGTTTCGATTAGTTGGGTGTCATTTGTTTGTTTTTGCTGTTTCAATTGTTGTGTAGCTTTATCAATATTGTCTGTAACTGCAGCCAGCGCTTCATTCATCTCAGTGGTATTTACTTCACTCTGACTTTGCGGCTGATTTTGTGCTAACTGTTCTTTCAGCTTATATAACCCCTGCACAAGTTCATCGGCCTGTTCGGATGAACCTTTCAGTGATTGGGCAAGCACATCTACTTTCTCTTTTAATTCTTTACTTCCTTCATATAGGGTACTGATACCTTGATTCAGTTCTTCTCCCTTGCCAGCCAACGTTTTAGCACCATTCTCCACTTGATCGATTCCTGGTGCCACTTGGTCTGACAATGCTTCAGAGAGTTGGCTGCTCCCTTCAACAAGTTCCTCATTATTCTCTGAAAGTAATTCTGCACCCTGCAATTGTTGAGTCAGACCAGTGTCTAACCGGGCCACTCCGCTCGTGTATTCTTCCACACCGGATTGATAATCTTCCAGTCCTGAAGCATAATTTTTCAAACCTTCAGTCAAAGTCGACATACCAACGGAGTATTGATGAAGACCGTCATCAAGAGCAGAAACATTATTCGTGTATTTTACTATCCCTGTATGAAGCTTTTCCGTCCCTTCCGTGTACTTTACAAGTCCATTATGCAATTCGTTTACACCATCTGTATATTTAGCCAGACCATCTGACAGCTCTTCCGCGCCCGAGGCCGCCGAAGCAATGTGCACGGCAATCTCATCGCTTCCCTCTTCCGCAGTTCCAAGTCCGTTTTTGAACGTAACCGTGCTCTCTGAAAGTTTGACGAGATTATCTTCCAATTGTTCATTACCTGATTCCAAATCAGCTGCACCGTCAGCTGCCTCGTGCATCCCTTCATTTAAATCCTGTAATTGGCCAAGCATGGCTTGGGCATATTGCTTTGTTACGGTTTCCGCAATTTCTCTGTCCAGGTGCTCTGCAGCAGACTCGCTGATTCTTTTCACCATGAAACTTCTGCCTGCGTTTGTGTAGTATTCCAAATCCATTTGTTTGGGTTCATCCTCGAAAACAGTTGCAGCATATGCTGAAAAGTTTTCCGGAATGATAATGGACATATAGTATTCTCCATTTTCGACTCCGTCCATGGCTGTTTTCCTGTCCGTGAATTCCCAGCCCAGGCTTTCATCTTCTTGTAATTTTTCTATTAGTTCATCGCCAATCTTCAATGTTTCGCCATTATACTCTGCAGCTGCATCTTCGTTAACGACCGCTACTGGAATATTTTCTGTATTCCCGAATGGATTCCAGCTGGCTTTTAAGAAGATACTCGCATAAATCATCGGAATAAATAACAGACCGATCACCACGATCAGCAATTTTCGGTTTTGGAAAAGGGTTTTCCACTCGGCTTTCAGCATTCTCATAGTCTGCCATCCTCCGAAGCGATGATATGGTGAATAGCCTGGATATGTTTCTTCGTCGGTTTTTCATTCCAATTGATCAGACTGAAATTTTTGGTGCCCGTGGTTTCAAAAAGGATGTCTTCCACAGTCACTGACTTTAACGTATTTAAATAGGTAAGCTGGGCTTCATAAAATACGTTGCTTAATATCGCCTCTCCCTTCCCAGCCACTTCTGACTCAGGAAACACTGTTTCCATCAATCCAGTCGCTTCATAGAAGTGCTGCTCACCTTCAATCGCAAGAAATAAATCCTTGGCTGTGATTTCGGAAGGCAGCTTTGCCAAGGTGAAACCTCCTTGGTTGCCAGAAACAGAAGTAATTAACCCATTGACAACAAGTTTCCTCATTACTTTCTTTAAATAGGTTGGTGATACACGCAGTCGTTCACTTACCACATCACTCTTCACAGGAATATCTTTCTCCTGGGTAGCGAGCATTGCCAAAATACCAGCCGCCTGCTCCACTCCGCTTTTTATTTTCATTGCTTCAAGACTCCTTTTTGGACTTTCATTATCCATTATAGACATTAAATGTACACGAAAGATTATAGACCTTAATGAGGTTGTTTGGCAAGACTTTTAAAAAACGACATAATGACGCATTATTCTATTTCAGTTTCTACCAACAGAAAAAAACGTCTGGTCAGTCATACCCAGACGTTTTCTCCATTAGATATATTCATATTTTGATATCTTTTAACAATCTGCCTCTTCTTCTTTCTTTCCCAGCAATTAATAGAATAAACAATCCAACCCCTGTAAAAATGATACAAATGGTAAACACATTTTCATAGCTTAGAAGAGAAGAAAAGTACCCAAACAACAAAAATCCGGCAGTAGAGCCTATTTTCTGTGCATTCATATATAAGGTGGTAGCCGTCCCTTGTTCTTGAGGAATGAAATTTTGAAAATAAGTAACTGCCAACCCTGCAGTTATCGCAACATTAGCTGCACTAAGGATCTGCAAGGGATATATTTGCCATGGTGCTGAGACATTCCACATCAGTAAAAAATAAAGAAAGGAGAACAAAAAGCCTAACCGGATCAACCTTCCTAGATCCCATTTCGTTGCCATGATACCGAACATGATCATCAAAGGTACCTCGAACACTGGCGGCACACTGAAAATGACGCCGACATGAGCTTCCGTGCCGCCAAGCGTTTTGGTGACAAACTGTGGTATGTTCTGCATATTGATGGTTGTGGCCGCATGAAGCAGAAACATAGCGACTATATTGGCAAAGATAAATGGTTTAAATATAAACCTTCCAAGTGCAACTTGTCTGCCGCTCATATCTTGTTTTTTCGGCTCATCTTTTAAAAAGAATACAATCGCAATGATGGATAAAAAGAATCCAAGCGCTACCATTAAAAACAGGCCTTCAAAATCGACGAAAACCAAAACCCATCCAGCAAATGCCGGTCCTACAGTCCAAGCTAGAGCGGAAAACATCCGAAACACATTCATTACATATGGAACTTCCTTCTTTGGCACCTCAGACTCCTCGAGTACCTCTCTGGCATGTGCCCATAGCTGCGGCATGGTGGCAGACGCCATGCCAAGGAGAAAGAAGGCAACAAAGGACAAGACATAATAGTCTCGGATATAAGCAAACCCAATGTAGCCCAGTATTGCGGCTAATGACGTTACAATCAGCAACAGCTTTCTGCTTATACTCCTGTCAGAAAGTTTTCCTATATATGTACTGATCACAACCCCGCCTATCGCCATTACGGTCATAAATACACCGTATGCCATATTACTCATTCCTACTACATCAATCCCAAATATGGAGGAAAAGGGAATAAACAGGGACATTGACAGACCAAACATAAAATTCAACAGAAGGAGAATGGGAAAAGAAGGAATTTTCCAAACGAGAACTATCCGATGCTTCGCGGAAGTCAACATTCTTTTGAACAACACAGCATTCCATCCTATCTTTCTTTGATTTTGTTAACGATTTCTTTTAAATTACTGACTTATTATCCCATCATCCATCTTTATAAACAACCGATACGTCCTCTAAGGTATTTTTACGTTTATTTGACGATATAATTACATCCGCCTTTCCCGATTTCTTCGGTTTTACATACCTTATAGTAATAGTGAATAAGGAGGTGGATCGAATGGGCTACTATGGCGGATATGGCTACCCTGGTGTTGGCGGTGCAGGCTACGGCGGGGGTTATGGCGGAGGAAACAACTTCGCTTTGATTGTTGTTTTGTTTATTCTTTTGATCATTGTTGGCGCAGCTTACTTCAAGTAAACCACTTTTTCGCATTGGTTTCTGCTTGTAAGCCCAATCTTTCTTGTCCAAAATCTCCATGACATTAAACAAAAGGCTTCTCATAAAGGAAACTACTCAATAATTTTTGTGACCCAAGATTTTTCCAAACCCCAGTGGCACTGGGGTTTTTTTGAAATTCACTACCACCAAGTATGTTTCCTTTATATAAGAACACACTATTAGGACTACTTTTACTAACCAGGAGCGAACACAATGTGGAAGAGAGCAAAAAGCAAAAGAAAAAAGTTGGAACACACGCGCTATACAAGTAAATTGAAAACACCTGACAAAAGCATTTCCAACGACCTTCATACAAATTTGAATACTCTCTCCTCGAATTATTTTTTTAAAAATGACGACTTTATTATGGTCGACATAAATAAAAACTTTGGAGTTGGGTACATAGAAACAATTGCAAATGATAAAAAAATAAAAGTTATATTGGATTATCTAACCGACTATACTGAACGATTACAAGAAGAGAACTCAGTAATAGAAGAAGTGTTTCCTTTTAAATATACAAAAGCTAGCAGGTTTGCAGAGATTGTAAAAGCCGTATCAAGTGGAAACGCTGTAGTCTTTACACAGAGTGAAGAAGAAGCTTTAATCATTGAAGTAAGGGAGATCAAAGAGCGTGCACTTGAAGAACCCGCAGCCGAAGCAACTATAAAAGGACCCAGGGAAGGTTTTAATGAAAACTTTAATACAAATTTATCTTTGATACGAAAAAAAATATTCCATCATCAATTAAAGGTTGAAAAAATGAAAATTGGAACCTTATCGCAAACAGATGTAGGAATTATCTACTTACATGGAATTGCAAGTAATGAAATTATCACAGAGGTTAAAGAACGTCTGTCCAAAATAGAAGTTGATGCTGTCCAGTCGAGTAATCAAATTCAATCTTTTATAAAAGATCATTCATATTCAATAGTTCCCTTAATTGGGTCCAGTGAGCGTCCAGACAAAATCGCTTCCAACATACTAGAAGGAAAAGTCGCCATCCTGGTCGATAATACACCTTTTGTTTTATACGGTCCTATTAGCATGTTTTCCTTATTGCAAGCACCTGATGACTATTATGGTTCTATGTATATTGCAACTTTGTTGAGACTTGTAAGGATTGCTGCACTGTTTGTATCTTTGCTGCTACCGAGCTTGTACATAGCCTTGACAACTTTCCATCAGGAAATGATTCCTACTGATCTTGCGCTGAGTATTGCAGCTGGAAGAGAAACAATTCCATTTCCTGCCTTAATTGAAACTTTATTTATTGAGATTACTTTTGAATTTTTACGTGAAGCAGGTTTGAGGCTTCCAAAAGCTATTGGAAATACTATAAGTATTGTAGGGGCACTTGTTATTGGAGATGCAGCAGTACGGGCTGGTTTTGTCAGTCCTCTTGTAATAATTGTCGTTTCTATCACAGCGATATCCTCTTTTATAATACCCAACTATAGTCTTGGGGTTGCTTTTCGTATTTTGCGATTCGGATTTATTTTTTTGGCTGCTACTTTTGGTTTTTTTGGAATTGTATGGGGACTGATGATACTTTATCTCTATTTGGTAAGTTTGCGTTCGTTTGGCTATCCATATCTAGCCCCTCATTCCCCTCTAATTCCAAAAGGGATGAAAGACACAATTTTTCGTTTCCCGCTTTTTCAACAGTCTTCTTATCAAAATTTCACAGTAGATGATCCGTCATTAGAAAGGTTTCCGGGCAAAAAAGTACCAGAAACAAAATACCCTAAAAAGGACGATTAATGTTGAGAATTACTCATGGGCAAATGCTCTCCATAATAATTCTATCTCAGTTAGTGCAAATATATGTTTACTCCCCGGCATATATGGCCCAGCATGTGAAACAACATGTATGGCTGCCTCTCCTATTGGCAATAATATTGTCTTTGTTGATTGGGTGGGGAATGCTGACTATATCGAGATTTTTTGCGGGAGATAGCTTTCTAGTTGTTCTACAAAGATTAACCGGAAAGTTCTTGGGGGGGATTATTGGTCTTTTATATTTTGTTTACTTTTTTATTTTGTTTGTTATTCATACACAAATGATTGTCACTACATTCAAATCACTATTCCTACCGAGGACCCCTACTTATGCAACACTTATTCTTGTTTTAATTCTAGCGCTATATTGTTCCCTGCTAGGAATAGAAGTATTGGCACGGGCCAGCAACATGGTTATGTTGCTATTCATATTAGTATTGCTGTTTTTGATTCTTGCGGTATTACCTAATATACATGTTTCTTATTATCTACCTCTGCTGCCCCGTTCGACGGAAAATCTTTGGTATGGGACATTGATTCCTTTCATGAGTATGGGCCAAGTAGTAATCATTTCAGCTATTTATCCTTTTGTTAATTATAAGGAGGAAACTGCCAAAGTAGGTTGGCTTATCCTGGGAATCTTTTTCGCCTTACTTATTACAAGCATGGTGGTATTAGAAAGTGTTGGAGCATTTTCTGCTTTTGAGCTGGAAAGACTTCGTTATCCAACTGTGGAATTAATCACCTTAATTCAAGTAGGGGAATTCATGGAAAGGTTGGAAATATTTTTGGTAACAATGTGGGCTGGAGCTGTTCTGATGGTAATCGGTATTTTGTTTACAATAGCTTGCTATACGTTTAAACAGGTATTCCAAAGGAACAACATGGAAGCAAAAGTGCTGAACCTCCTACTAATTTTCACTTCCTTTATCCTAATCGTTTTATTTGTTCCTAATTCCGATGAGTTAATCTCTTTTATTTTTGGTAGATGGGTCTATATTTCCTTGTTATTTCAAGCGGTAATGCCCATCGCTCTTCTACTAATTTTTTTCATTCGTACCAAGGTGATGAAATATGCAAAACATTAAAAAAATGCTTCTTTCTTTTCTGGTTTTTATAATTCTTGCAGGCTGTTGGGACAGAAATGAAATCTCCGACCTGAATTTCGTAATGGGGATAGCTGTAGATATTACAGATGAAGAAAAATATCGAATAACATTTCAATGGGCACTACCCTCACAGTTTTCCACCGAAGGATCACAAGGCACCGGGAATATAAACGAAAACAGTATTTACTCGATTGAAGGAGATACTATGGCTTTGGCAATGAACAAATTAACCGAGATATCACCACGGACACCTATCTATTCGCATATGGCATTGATTGTTATCGGAGAAAAGGTGGCACAAAAAGGAGTGGAGGAGGTTTTCGAGGTTTTCGACAGGGAATTCGAAATGAGAAGAACTATCCAAGTGATGTTTGCAAAAGAAAAAGGAGAAGATATATTACGATCGAAAATTCCCTTTGAAACGGTCACAGCTACAGGCATTCACAACATTGCCACATATGTAAATCGCTCCTCGACAATGAAAGAAATTACTTTAAACGAATTTTATATTCATGAATCAGACAATGATTCACTATCTTATATGCCCATCGTAGAAACCGTTGCGAATACTAGCCTCACTTCTACGGAAGATACCCCCCAGAAATCCTGGGTTCGAGTTAATCGTATCGCTTTGTTTGATAATTATAAGCTGATAACAGAACTTTCATGGGAAGACTCTAGGTCAATGCTATATGCGTTAGGAGAAATAAAAGACCGAACAATCACAGATATTAAAACTACTAACAAAGGAAGACTGCTAACCCGGACTATTTCCCAAATCAGCAACATCCAGTTTGAAACGAAAGGAAACAATCCCTCGGCAACGATTTCCATAAAAGAGAATGTATCTATCTTAGGAAAACCAGATAATATTTCGATAACCGACATGGAAAAAGAAATAGAAGAATATATCGGTAACAGTATGAAGAGGTCTATAGAAAAGATGCAGGAAGAAAACCTTGATATTTTTTTTCTAAGAAAGAAAATACGTGAACGACATCCTGAGACATGGGAAAAAGTCAAACATAGTTGGAACGAAACCTATTCCAACATGAAAATAGTCGTTAATGTTTCCGTGACTATTGATCACCAGAATGCTTTAAGAAAAAACAGCCAAGATTAAAAAGGACGGCGTAAAGCCGCTGTCCTTTTTAATCTTTCGCATTCAAATAATAAATCAAATTATCTGTCCAATCGCCAAACTCATAAATAAATCCCTTTCTTGTACATTCGAATTCCATCCCAACGCTGTCTGCCAAGTTGATTGAAGGGATGTTATCTACGTTTATATGGGCCTCAATTCGATGATAGTCCAGTTCTTTAAAAGCGATCTGCAGGGCGGCAGTTACTGCCTCCTTCGCAAATCCTTTTCTCCAGTGCTGATTATGAATTGTGTAACCAATTCGGCCCCATTGGAACTCGCCGCGCTCGAAAGTGGAAAAGTCGATCATACCTAAATGTGTCCCTTGCTCCTTATCGAAAACCCCAAATACATATGCCGTATCGTCTTCAGCTAAAGACTGGTGTTGCTCCACTAAGTTATCGAACCATTCTTCCGTACATTCGCTCATGTCGATGTTTCCTTTATCATAATTATGCTGGGATGGTTTTCTGCTTTTAAACTGTTCAAGCCAGTTCATGTAATCGGATTTCTGTAAGGGTCTGATAATTAACCTGTTTGTTTCCGCTTGGTTGTTGAAACTACTCAAAAAAACACCTCTTCTGTTAATTTAAATTACTGTCTGTTTCTGCCCGGAGATTCTCAATTATAAACGCTTCTACTGCTTTCATAAGTTGAAAGGTGCCTGAGCCTGTATTGGAAGCAAATGCCATTAGGAGATTTTGCTCAGGGTAAACTGCAGAATGAAAACTTACACCCGGGTCGTATCCCATCACATGATACTTGACCACTTCTTGATCTTTTTGATCAACCCAAATGCCATAACCGTAACCTACGTTTCCTTTTACAGAAATGTGTGGATGCAGCAAAATATCTGTGTGTTTCTTTGATAAAAGTCTGTATCCTAACAATGTTTCCCAAAAAGTGATCATATCGGATACTGTGACAAAAGCACCACCATCTGCTCCACCTTTTACCGGAATAGAGTATGTATTTGTCCGCCACGTTCCATTGTCCCCGGCTATATATCCTAAAGCCGTATTCGCAGGGAGTGCATCGAGCGCGTAATACCCGGAATCATTCATACCGCATTTTTGAAAAATATATTTTTTCACATAATCGGCAAATGCCATGCCTGTTTGTTGTTCGATAATCAAACCCAATAATATATAGCCCGCATTATTATAGCGGAATTCAGCGCCTGGCCTGAAAACCATCTCGTCGTTTTCAAATAGCGGCAAGAAGTCCTTTGGCTCCCTTAATAGATACATAGGCGTCTGTATCCAAAGTTCTTCAAAGTCTTTCATTGTTTCCTCATCAAAATAATCCGGCACACCGGAACAGTGGGTTAGCAATTGGTGGATGGTTATCCTGTTATCAAATGTCGGGAAGTCATGGTCTAAACAATCTATCAATCTGGTGTGAAAGGATAGACTGCCTTTTTCGACCAATTGGGCGATTGCCACAGCAGTGAAAAGTTTACAACCTGAGGCAATCCCGAATCTCGTATCGATGTTGTTGAGCCGTTTATCCGTTCTGTGCGCATAACCCGAAGCGGCTTTGACCACCTCTGCACCTTTTTTTATGTAAGCTGCTCCATTATAACCTTGATTCTCCATCTCTTGTTGAATAAAACGGCTTAACTTGATTGATTTTTGTTCCATCAGTAATTCACCTCCTGGTTTCTGATTTTATGGTTTATCCAACATTTTATAATTAGAGATTCTATAGGAAAATCCTTTTGTAATAAATTGGTTCTCATAACAGATAATAATGGAGAATATTATCTGGAGGATTTTATATGATAAATGAAACACTGGTAGTCGCCGTCAGAGTTATCATTTCTTTCTTCACGCTGCTGATTTTCACAAGACTGCTGGGGAAACAAGAAGTCGGCAAGCTTACTTTCTTTGATTACATCAATGGAATTACCATAGGATCAATTGCAGCAACGCTTGCAACAGATCTTTCCGAGAAGGCCTGGACCCACTGGGTCGGTTTGGCAGGCTACGCCCTACTGACTTACCTTTTACAGTATATCACCATCAAAAACCGCTATATCGGTAAAGTGTTGGACGGCGAGCCGACCGTAGTTATCCAAGACGGAAAAATTCTAGAAAAAAACTTAAACAGGATGAGAATTAAAATCGGAGAATTAATGATGCTTCTCCGTGATAAAAACATTTTCGATATAACACAGGTAGAGTACGCTATTTTCGAAATAAATGGGAAGCTATCTGTCTTGCAAAAGCCTGAATACCTGCCTGTCCGGCCAAGTGATCTCCACTTGGAAACCAGAACAAACGGCCTTTCTACAGAGGTAATCCAGGACGGCATCATTATCGAACAAAACTTAAAACAAAGGCAGAAGGATATAGCCTGGCTCTATCAGCAACTGCGTAAGCAGGGAATCCAGGATGTCAAACAAGTATCATTTGCCATGATTCTCCCGGACGAAGCCCTCTATGTGGACCGATTCGAAGATCACGTCAATGAGGAATCCGATTTGAGCGATTATGAAGGTCCTTTTTGATTTGAAAGATGAGGTGGTAGTACTGAAAAAATTATCTCTAACTTTTGCTCTCCACTTTACACTGGCATGTTTTGTCGCAATTATGATCAGTGGTAGTTACTTAAAAGAACCTTTCGGACAGGACGATCAACTTTATAAGAGAATGACTCAACTGGAAACTCATATTACCAAACAAGACTGGGACAGGGCAGAAGCAGATCTTATATACCTTGAAAAAGCATGGGATAAAGTCAGCAAGCGGGTCCAATTCAGTGTAGAAAAAGGAAACATGGCAGAAATAAGCGGCATTCTCGCCCGTATTGAAGGCGGAATTGTCTCAAGAGACATTTCCTCGACAAGAGAAGAAATTCACTTTTTCTATTACCAATGGGACGAAATCGGCCGATGACTAGAAAACATAGGATGAATAATAGACCATCGTTATAACAAAGCTTCCCGCCATAAATAAAAGCATGCCTAAGGTAACGGGAGATAAATGAAACACAAACGGTTTTATCCGCTCTTCTTCCCGATGTTCTGTATTGTTATGGCTACTGGCATTGAGCATGTTTCTGTTTTGGTTTGCAGATAAAAACAACAACCAAGCAACTCCGAAGATTGCTATTCCTCCTAAGAACAAAACATCGATCAGCCGCCAGCTCAGCAAAGTCGATACTGCCCAGAGAATAATGGTTTCCAAAATAATCGTCAAAAGAACAATTATTGTACTTTTCAGCTTTCACACCTCCCAAATCACTCGTTCTCATACATATACGAATGGAAGATGGAAGGGTTTCAATATTCAGATTATTATAAGTGAAAAAGACATTACTTTCATAAAGTAATGTCTTTTCATGCACTATAAAGTTTATTTTATCCGCGGAACTTTTTAAAAGCAAGAACCGCATTATGTCCTCCGAAACCAAAACCGTTAGACAAGGCGTAATCTATCTTTGTCATGACCGCATGGTTTGGCACATAATCCAAATCACATTCCTCATCAGGTGTCTCATAATTGATAGTCGGAGGCGCTGTATCTTCCATGATACTCTTTAGAGTAATAATGGCCTCCACACCACCCGCAGCTCCAAAGAGATGTCCGGTCATCGATTTAGTCGAGCTAACTTTAAGATTGTATGCATGGGACCCAAAAACACTTTTAATACCATTTGTTTCTGACTTGTCCCCTTCAGGAGTGCTTGTACCGTGGGCATTTATATAATCTACTTCCGTTGGTTTGATGTTCCCCATATCTATAGCCATCTTCATAGCGTTTGCTCCCCCTTCGTAATCAGGGGAAGTAATATGATAGGCATCAGTGGTAGAACCGTAACCAACGATTTCTCCTAGAATAGCTGCGCCTCTTTGTTTGGCATGTTCATATTCTTCCAAGAACAAAACACCCGCCCCTTCAGACATCACAAAGCCATCACGCTCTTTGTCAAATGGCCGGCTGGCTTTTTCCGGATAATCGTTTAACGTGGACATCGCCCTCATTCGAGAAAAGCCTGCAAAAGACACTGGAATGATCGCCGCCTCAGACCCTCCTGCCAAAATACCATCAGAGTATCCGTGTTTAATATTCAAGTAAGCTTCCCCAATTGCCTGATTACCGGTTGCACATGCCGATACAGGGGAAAAACTCGGCCCTTTAAAGCCATTGATGATAGAGATGATTCCGGAAGCCATATTGCTGATCATCATCGGTACCATAAATGGAGAGACTTTTTTCGGCCCTTTTTCAAGGAAAGCTTTATGATGGTCCAATGTCGTGTTGATTCCTCCAATACCTGATCCGACATAAACACCAAACCTCTCCTTATTCACACTCTGCATATCAAGATTAGACTGATTCAACGCTTGTTGAGCAGCGGCAACAGCATACTGGATGAACAAGTCATATTTATTTACTTCTTTTTTGCTCAGATATTGTTCCGCATCAAAGTCCGTAATATATCCGGCGATTTGGGTATTTATATTTTGATACTTATCGGATGTGATTTTTTTTATTCCCGATTTCCCCTCTTTAATATTCCCCCAGAGTTCCTGGACAGAATTTCCCAATGGCGAGACAACTCCATAACCTGTAACTACGACTCTTCGTTCCATAACATTTTATCTCCTCGATATTTATTTTTTAACATAATCCAAATTCCACACGTATCATCTTTACCACGCAGGAAACGTCCATCTTTTTTATTGCTTGCAAATACGTTTGGAAGACTCTGTTCTGTAGCAATCCTTCCCAATACTTTATCGTAAAATTCAATAATTTAAGATTATCTATTTCATCAAGACAATACACTAACTTACCAGTGAGTTAGTTGTCAAACACCTTGAATTTGTTATGACAAATAAAAAACCCCCGGTTATCGGGAGTCTTTTATTTACTGACCTATAATGACCGAAGTTGAGATTATAAAGGATTGGCAATTCGGTTAATCCGTATTCTCTCATCACCATCAAGATTGCCTGCTTATATTCCTCATAATATTTTTCATCCTGCGGCTTACCGAAAACGATGCCACTAGCCATGTCCAGGATACCTTGTGCAGCATAGTTGCGAAGCCAGTATGCAATGTAATCGGGTTCTGGCTTTTCTTCCGAAGTTTCAAAGAAAAGAATACTGTTTTCCCAGTAAGCCCGGTCCGGCCACAGTTCCGTTCCTTTTGCAAATTCCAATACCTCGATACAACCGCCGATCAACCTGCCCTGTACCACTCCAGATCCTTGAAGAACTTCATACCCATTATTTTTCTGCATTTTCCGTCTTGTGTGTTTATTTTCTTCAGCCCACTCCAAATACTCACTCGTCCACTCAGTGGCAGGTTGTATTTCCCCGATGTCTTTATTGGAAAAGAGAGTCCGTCTCACCATTTCCACTGTGTAAGCATCCATTTCCACATTTTCAGCGAAATCCGTTAGAATTGCCGGTCCATAAAAAGAGGAGATTCCTGCCTTATGGCAAAACAAATGTGCAATGGTGACATCCGAATACCCCATAAAAATCTTTGGATTTGATTTAATAACATTGAAATCAATAAAAGGAAGCAGCCTGATGCTGTCACTTCCCCCAATATTTGCAAAAACTCCTTTTATTTCCGCATCCTGAAAAGCAGTCATCAGGTCTTCTGCTCTGGCTTTTGGGTTGTTGTATAGGTATTCTGCTCCTTTAAGACTGTTTGGCATAGGCACGACCTTCAAGCCGAATACAGTTTTCAACCTCTCGATACCTTGTTCATAGCGCCACCTGATTGCCGGTTCCCCGGCGCCTCCCCAGGAAGGACTTACTGTTGCAACCTTATCCCCTGCCCTAAGTCTGTTTGGCTTTATTAACATTCTGACCCTTCCCTTCCTATCTATCGATATCCATTCATCTATTCGACAGTTTTTGCTGATTTCCTTTTTTTAATGGGTTCCCTGTCTTTATCTGCTGATCAATGCCTTTTTCCGCTGAAAATCTTCCTGTTTATAATAAGTGTCTTTTACGAGAACATTAGGTCCTAGGCATTTGACCGCAGGGCAATGGCAATTTAACGATTTTGCGGTTTTGGTGTTCATCCAGCGGCTGTAGGACTCTTGCAATCTAGTATTTTTAATGTTGCCAAGTGATGGTTCATCTCCAAAGTCCGTCACCGTGACTTCTCCGGTGAAAATATTTACATTCAAGCGCGATCTGCCATCAGGGTCATTACGGACAGTAACGTTTTTCTCCCTGAACAGACGCTGCAACAATGCCCTGTCCTCCCCGGAAGTACTGCAGGCATAAAAAGGAAGCGTCCCGAACAGCATCCAAGTGTTTTCGTTGCGATGATCCAGCAAACGTTTAATAGAATGTCGGATTTCTTCCATATTCAACGTCTCCAGATTCTTAGCGAAATCGACCGGGTACATCGGGTGGACCTCGTGGCGGGCGCAGCCCATCTCGATAATGTGATCATGTATTTTTTCCAGAAAAGGATATGTCCTGCCATTCAGCATCGTCTCAGCAGACACCATGACGCCTTCTTTTGCCAGGCGTTGGGAATTTTCCACCATTCGATCGAAGTACTTCTTCCTGTTTTGTTCGGACGGTTTCCTGTCCATCCGGGCAAATCCTGTTTCAATAAACTCATTTACTGTCCCCCAGTTATGGGAAATATGGAGAACATCAAGATATGGCACGATTTGCTCGTACCGCTCATATGGCAGGGTTAAATTGGAGTTGATTTGGGTTTTGACTCCTCGTGAATGAGCATATTTCAACAGGGGGAGCACATAGTTTCTTACCGACTTCTTTGACATCATCGGCTCCCCGCCGGTTATGCTTAACGCCCGTAAATGAGGTACCTCATCCAATCTGCTGATAATCAGTTCGATTGGAAGTGCATCAGGATCCCTGTCTTGTAAAGCATACCCTACGGCACAATGATTACAGCGCATATTGCATAATGTAGTAGTTGTAAATTCGATGTTTGATAACACCATTTCCCCATGTTTTTCTACGTCAACATACGCCTCCCACGGATCATTGGAGGGAGACATTGCCGGGACATTTTCTTTTACATACATTCTAAAAACTTCCTTTCAACATTGGGTTCTTTTATAATCTTAATCCCTGAAACGGTAAATTAGTAGTCCTTTCCAATAATTCTTTGAGAACAACAGACAATTGGAATTTATTGGAATCCCCTTCAATTACTCTCCCAAATACAAAACCCAAAACGCTATCTTGATACACTTTTGAGGCAAACTGCGACATAGTGACAATTTTATTTTGTGAAGTTTTCACTCCTTCTGATTTTAGTTGAGTGCTAACCCAACGCTGCGGTAAAATACTCGCTTTCCACGGGGAACGCTTCAGCCTCCTTGAAAATACAAATCGATTTTCTGCGTGCGATGTTTCGCTGTCGAAGCCTTACTTGTCCTCGCTGGCAAAAAGCGCCGACTGCGGGGTCTTCAGACTGTTCCTTTCTCGTTGGAGTCTCGCATTTTACCGCAGCTTTTAATGGCATTCTGTAATAGTAAGAGGAAATAACAGTTGAGGAGTTATAGAGATTTTTCTAACCAAAATGCAGAACATACCAAACCATGAGCCTGGATTTTGGCTGGAAATAACCCATGTTAGATATATTGAAGGACCACTTCTCACTTGATCAAAAATCTATCTTGAGCGGAGGAAAAATGCGACACTCCTTGAAAATAAAGTTCCATTTTCTGCGTGCCGTGTAAATGCATCGATGTTTTTTCAAAGTCCTGGGGGAAGAGCAGCTTCCGAAGACCCCGGAGTGATGCGTCTGCGTTTTCTAGTATCGCTACGTAGTAGGCTTCCTCGACGCATGGTTTTCGGTGGGACGAGTAATCGCAGTCCCAAGGGAGCAAAGGTGTCTACTCAAGTAGTACCCTGGCTGAGGTGCTGCCCACGGAAAGCGAGTATTTTTCCGTAGCGCTGGACTACCACTCAATCCGAAAAGAATGGAAGGAAGTCACAAAAAGGTTATGTCGTAGTTTATGGTTTTTGTGAATAACTACTATCTTTAGAATGCAAAAAAGCCCCTTCTGGTCAAGAAGGAGGTTATAATTCTTTAAATGTTTTCCTTCTGCTGATGAAGTGTGCCAGCAGATATACTATGAAGTATAACGGGATGGAATAGATGTGTTCCCAGTTTAGGGTCTTATAAATGCCAACCCATTCGAAAAAAGGCTCTGCCAGGAAAGCACCGATAATGCTGCAGATAGTTGCTTTGATATAGGGGTTGGCGTCTGGCTTTATTTGCAGCAAGGTCGCTATCAGGATTGGTATTAAAGTGAAATACCAGGGGATGAATGAAGGGATGAACGGTAATACCTCATAATAATACATCCATAAACCTGTCGAAACAGCTATAAAATCAACCCACGCCGACACCCACATAACCGCAATCATGGCATACAATAGACGATATGTACTTTGCTTTTTTCTAAAGATACCCCAGATAATCCAAGGGACAATTGTGAGAATGACTCCAAGCCACCATTGCCAAGTCCAAAGTATGTCATCTAGCCAGAATTGCATCATTTCCTGACTAGTTTCTCTTACTTGTTGAGCCAATTCATTTGCTCTTTCCATCGGAGCCACCCTCTTCGCCCTACAGTTTTCATTATTATTCCCAGTCTTCAGAAATAAATGAGAAAAGGCACTATCCATTCGGAAGGTGCCTTGATCTCATTTATATGAGCTGTTCAAATAAACGTTCCCATCTGCGCTCCAGATCCTTCTTTTCCTGGTATATTTCCTGTAACATGTCCAGGTCCTCTGTCACCGATAAGCTGTATGCCAATTCCGCAATTTTCCGCTCCAGTTGTTCCATATCTTTTTCGACTGCCTTATTATCGACTATGGTTCGATTTTCTACGGCACTTGAGGCTGAATATGTTTTCTTTTCATCTGCTGGTTCTGAGCGGAGTCTCCTTCTCTTTTCTTCCATCTTTGTTTTGGCCCATTGATAATTCCCTTCAAAGCAATGCAGTTTGTTAGCTTCAATCCAATAAATTTTATCGAACAATTTATTTAGAAAGTAGCGGTCATGGGAAACAGCAAGAATTGTACCATCATAATCTTCAAGTACCTCCTCCAAAACTTCGCGCGATTCTATATCTAGATGGTTTGTCGGTTCATCCAATATTAATAAATTGATGTTCTGATGCATCAACTGGGCCAGTCGTAGTCTCATCCTTTCTCCTCCGCTTAGCTGGGATACCTTGCGGAAGACCATATGTCCGTAGAATAAAAACTTTGCCAGTATTTGTCTTGCTTCTCCTTCTGCCACCATGACCTCATTCCGGAAAAGTTCAATTACCGTTTCATCTTTTATACCAGTGAAAAGCTGTTGGGATAAATATCCGATTTTGACATTACTGCCGATTCTCACTTTTCCCTTGTCTGCCCCTACTTCTTGCAAAATAAGCTTAAGCAAGGTCGATTTACCTTTTCCGTTTTCTCCTATCACCGCCGCGCGTTGTTGGTACATGAGGTGCATATCGGCTCCGGAAAACAACTGCTTGCCATCATAGCTTTTTGAAACCTGAGTAAGAGAGATAACATCTTTGCCGCTCCTGCCAGATGCATCCATTTCCAAACCCATTTTCTTTCTATTCAAAATAGGACGTTGGAGTTTCTCCATCCTTTCCAAAGCTCTCTCCATATTCCTGGCACGTTTGTGGAGATCCGCATTTGGCGGCTTCGCATTGTTTGCCCATTCCCTTAAGCGCTTGATGGCCTCTTTCATTTTCTTGATTTTCTTTTGTTGTTCTTCATAGGCCTGGAATTCCCTCAGCAGCCTTTCTTCTTTCTCCTTCACATAGCAGCTGAAATTGGCATGGTAGCAAGTTATTTCACCGTCCTCTAAATCAAGGATTTTATTCACCACTTCATCGAGAAAGTAACGATCATGAGAAACAATGACCACTGTTCCCTCATATTCTTTCAAAAAATCACCGAGCCATTCGACGGCCATTAAATCCAAATGATTTGTCGGCTCATCCAATAACAAAAATTCCGGCTGTTGGAGAAGAATCAATCCAAGGCCGACCTTTGTCTTTTCACCCCCGCTCAAATCGGAAAAATTTCTATCAAGCAAACCTGATATATTCAAACCGTGGGCTACTTTGTCAATTTTGGAATCCATTTCATAGCCACTTCTCCCTGTGAATTGATCCTGAAGATGTCCATAAGTATCTACCATCTGTTGTAATTTATGGGGATTGCTTTCCACCCCCATCGCGGTTTCCAGGCTATTCATCTGCCGTTCTATTTCCAATAGGTCTGCAAATGCCTGTTTTAGAACTTCCTTGGTGGTGAGCTCTTGGAGAAAAGAAGGTATTTGCTTCAGGTAACCAATTTGCAATCCTTTTTTCCAATGAATCTGTCCAGAATCAGGTGTTTCCTCCCCCGACATCAGCCGAAACAAGGTCGACTTTCCGCTTCCGTTGCGTCCTACCAAACCAACCCGATCGTTACTGTTAATTTCAAATGAAATATCTTCAAATACAGAATTTCCTCCGTACATTTTTCCAATGTGATTGACACTGCATATAATCATTCAAATTTCCTCCTTGGATAACCGTTCATTTTTCAAACATAAAAAACAGCCATGAGAAGACACTTCTTCCCATGGCTGCATAAAACAAAAAAAGGAGAGCATGAAAGCTCTCCTTTTTCATAAATTGTGGGCAAAGAGATGTTTCACTGTTTTAGTTTTGCTATGAAATTGCTAAAAAAGGACACACTTATCCCGTCAGCAACTGATACAGCAAATTTTGCACGGTTGAAATATAGATATTCCGTCCAAAAACCGTGCACTAAAACAGTTTGATTCAACATCCTTTCCCACCTCCGTTCTTTGTAGTTATTTCTATATTATAATTTTCAAACAATTATTTCAAGGGTTTACATTGAAAGTCCGAGCCTGATTCTCAGTCTGCTGCTTTACCAGCCAATACGCATTAAAAGTATCCCTGTTTTTCGATTACTTTCAGCATAGAAAAAATTAGCGTATGATATTAGATGAAGCAAAACGAAAGAAGCTTTTTTATACTTAATACCCCCAAAACAGGAGACAGGAGAGTTTACATGAATAAACGTTTACTTACTTTGACAAATTGGATGAAGGAAAAAAATATCGAAGCCTCCTTCCTGAATTCAACTGAAAATGTGTACTACTTATCTAACTTTTATACAGATCCGCACGAGCGTTTGATGGGCATTTTTGTATTCAAACAAGCAGATCCCTTGTTCATTCTTCCCGCGATGGAAGTTGAACAGTTAAAACGGGCAGGGTGGCAGCACGAAATCATCGGGTATTCAGACCATGAAAATCCATGGGATTTGGTTCGGCCATCTTTGAAGTCCCGACAGCTTGGGGATGTGGAGACAATTGCCATTGAAAAAGAAGTACTTTCTTATGGAAGAAGTCAAGCGGTCCTGTCATTCTTCCCAGGTGCGGAAATTCTGTCTGTAGAAGACAAGCTGAATGAAATGCGGGTAGTGAAGGAAGAAGACGAAATAGCTGTAATCCGTCGTGCAGCACAGATGGCCGACTTCGGCGTGCAGGTGGGAGTCAATGCTCTGGAAGAAGGCGTAACTGAAATGGAAGTTCTGGCAAAGATTGAATATGAGCTGAAGAAAAAGGGCATCAGGGAAATGTCCTTCTCGACAATGGTACTCTTTGGCGAAAAATCCGGAGATCCTCATGGCAATCCAGGCGACAGAAAGTTGAAAGCCGGTGACATGGTCCTATTTGATTTGGGTGTCGTCCTGGATGGATATTGTTCTGATATCACCCGGACTGTTGCATACAAATCGATTTCCGATAAGCAAAAAGAAATTTATCAAACAGTGTTAACTGCTGAGCTGGCGGCCTTGGAAGCGAGCAAGCCTGGTACCAGGATCGGCGATTTGGACACTACTGCCCGTGATATCATTACAGAAGCAGGGTATGGCGATTACTTCCCACATCGAATCGGTCATGGAATGGGCATCAATGTCCATGAGTTCCCGTCCATGAGCCATTTGAATGACGGAATCTTAAAAGAGGGCATGGTTTATACGATCGAGCCCGGAATCTATCTACCTGATTTAGGAGGAGTGCGAATCGAGGACGACGTGCTCGTCACTGCAGATGGTTTTGAAACCTTGACGAAATTCCCGAAAGAACTGCAAATAATTGATTGATAACGGAAGGTTGTTAGAGTCTTAGTTCTCACAAACCATAAGCTGTGAACTAACTTTCTAAAGTATGTTTCCTCCCATCCTTTTCAGAATGAGTGCTAAACTGACGCTGCGGAAAAATACTCCCTTTCCGAGGGCAGAAACTCAGCCTAATCGTGAGCAAATTGTCCTCTATTGTGGAGTTGAATAATATAAAAGTACAAAAAGAGCCTGCGACGAGATAAGAGTTGCAGGCTCTTTTTATGATGAATTTTGTCTTCATCCGAAAAAAAAGATTCTCCAAGATCCACCAAAAGACGCGTCTTAAGTCTATTATCAATTCCATTCAAAATTTACTACTGTGAGTGAATCGTATAGTGAATCGTTAAAAACGGCAGTCCGAAAATCCACATTTTATGTACAGCAGAAAGCCCGGTGTCCCCTTTTTCATTTACAACAAATTGTTCATCAATCGGCAGCTTGAATAACGCCTTTTTCCTTGTTAAGTAGATACCAGAATCTGCATTGGGGGCGATTCTTTTGCTTGTTAACTTTAACGAACTGCCCATTTGATGTAGTTCAAGGATGCCGATCATTGCAGACCATGGCAGCGGCAGTCCGATATTCATATAAGTGCGGCCATTAGTTTGATGTATGGCATATAGGGCTACAAATACTACATCATCCCGAACTTTTCGTACCCAGGCTCTCGTCCCTTCTCTACCATCCCGATCAGAACGAATCGACAGGATGTCCCCTGTCATTTCTACTCGATTTCTGGAAAGTGGCAAGTTGATTTGGTTCGTTTTCCTGCTGATTAAACGATAAACTGCCGAAAAAGGCTTAAACCAGGTGTGCCAGCGAACTTCAGCAAACAACCGGAACTGATCGGTTTCTTCGTAAAACGCACGGATCATCGGACTTAACTTGGCAGTATCTATGCCAGGTTCGAATACCCTCATATCATTAACCAGACCTTTGTGGAGTCCTTGCTCGTCTTTAATTTCCGGTAGAATTTTCTCTCCGATTACCAGCCCCCCTGTTATGTTTGTTACTGGAAAGCATTTCGGCTTATACCTTGATTGCGGAAGAAAAAGAGACCATCCGATCACACCGGCTAATGCAAATAGGACAGCATTTACGATACCATGGAATTTCAGCATGAAAGTAATGGTTATCGAGTATAATCCTGAAAGATTGCCGAATGCATACGCTAATGAAAACAGAATGGTGAAGCCGAGAGAGAGAAAAGACAGTCTGGTCAAAATTAAGTGCATTTTATGGGGTGCCTGCATTTGAAAAGCAACTGTTATTGTCCAGACGATGGCAATGATATACAGGATGACAGATAACAATTCAATCCATACGGAATAAGTGATTCCCAAGGCTACGATAATCGGAGTTACGGCAACCAGCATACAAAACACAGGATAAAGTCGAGGCTTGACCAATCTTCCCATGAATCCGGTAAACACAGGGAGCAGGAATGCGGCATAATGAAAATGAATAGCGGTAAGCCATGTCATGATCGACGAAAAACCTGTCTCTATATTTGTTTCGAAAGCTAGAAACCATCCTCCGCCAATCATGATATAAACTAGTCCGATATCGATCATGGCTTCTTCCACATGGACGAAACCCCTTTGTGTAAACCGATAGATGCCTAAACCGGCGATCAACAGAGTAAACAAAAAATAAGTTGCTGCCAGCACGCTGTCGAGTATCGTAGTTTCGGTTATTTGCAAAAAGAAAACAGCCAACATGGCCGGCACTGAAAGGAACGACAAATATCTTGACGCCTTACTATTTTCTTTCATAATCAAATCCAGAACGAAAGGTACATAAATCAACTGGGCTGCAGTGAGCAAAAGGAAGTGCCAGGCATGCTCCCCAAATAATAAGATCCATGTAAATAAACCAATATTCATCATTCCAATCTTACGAAATGTCATCGCTGCTAAACTCCCCTTCATACGCAAAAACCGTGCCGATGACCGGGTTTGTCACCTCTACATGAATATGATAAGCATTTTTTCTGTCCAGAAAGCTTTCCTCTATTCTGGCTTTTCCTTGCAGAATCGCAGGCAAAGGAATTTCCAGCCGCCCCAGCACAAGCCTTTGCTTATTGGATTGAATGATTAATGTTCCATCCCTCGCTGCAGAAAAAATCAAATCGGAATACAATCGATACGGCTCACCCAAATAATCCCTGATGATGTTCCTTTTTCTGTCATAACTCATTAAAGCATTAAAATACCGTTTTTCTTTTTTGAAATAAAATATCCGTTCCCAATGAACTTGTGTCTCGCCATTTTGACCAGTTCCCGGCTTGTTTACAATCGTAAACGGTACATCCTTTCCATTCTCAGGGAATAGCAGCTTCCAGTGCGTTCCCAGCCAGAAAACCGGATACATCCACTTCGGTCCGCTTTTAATGTTCGTCATGATTCCTTTTCCCGTAAAAGGCCTTCCTTCAATAAACTCATAACGTTTCTGCACCATTGGATGAAGCCTGTTAAATTCCTCTCCCATCATTTGTTTATATATCGACATAGATCCTCCTCACCTTTTACGTCTGCAATTTTTAGCAGTAGGAATATCTTTACCAAGCATATATCCGATAATGGACAGAATGATTAACGATGAATTGAAAGTTAACGGATTGAATGGCTGGCCAAGGCTCGCCGGGTTTGCAGCAATAGCCCCAATAGTCAGAATTGGAAACAGAATAAGCTGTAGAGCGAATAATCTCTTTTTGTTGGAATACACCAACCACGTAAATGCGAAAGCAATTTCCCCCATTCCCGCTATTGCTGTTAACATTTCGGCCTGTGAAGTTGAAATTGGAATTAAATTTTCCAACATCCCAATTTCATCTGCATGCTGAACAAGAATTTTCGGTATCAAGCCGTGGTAAATCCATATAAAGAAGAAAAAGAGCATAAGCAATGCCTGACTGAAGAAACGCGTGAATTGGGAAGCAGGAGATTCGCCTTGTTCCAGCCACCTTTTCAGCACATCAAAGCTCAGGGCAGTCGCCCAGCCCATAATCGGTCGAAACAGAAACCTGTCAAATATTTTCCCGATGATGCCGAAATTTGTTTCGTATGTATATTGGGTCAGAAAAGTAATATCATCCCGGCCAGGTTCATATTTCCAATACCCTCTTCCCTCTCGGATGATGGAAACAGACTGATCTGTTCCAAACTGTAAAGAAGAAGTCCTGGAACCATCGTCGGCATTAAAACTGCCAATACTTCTCCCCCAACCTTCCACTTTCAGGCCAAATCCAATTTTAGTCTGGTAGGAAAATAACTGAGGCTTGTTATCTTCTTTCGGTAAGTACTTTATTGAAGAAAACCGCAGGTCCCACATTTCATGCATAGCCGGCGTTTGTGTCGCTTCCCACAGTTTATCCATCTCTGTTTTGATAGGAATTTCTACATAAATCGGTTTGTTTTTCATAACTGCCCCTTTCCAGTAAAAACATGCCTTTTAAACACCCGGTTCCTTTCATGCAAGCTGCAGCCATTCCTTGTAAAGGTATTAATCATCGGTCCATTTTTCACACTGGTGGAGCCTATATAATAAGCAGCCTTAAAATCATTTTTCAACACTGTCAATGCCTGATTATGAAGAACTCTGCTTTTGCCTTTTTTTCTTTCTTCCCGGACAAGTCCCAAATAAAATAACCTTCCCTCTTGCCTGGTTCCCGGTTCAATGTGCGGCATGACAACCCCGATAGCTTTATCCTGTTCATATGCTACAACACACGAGTCCCGATAACTATTTCCTAACTCGGTACGGACACTGCTCATATAGTCCTCCATGTCAAACGATGAAGGACCATTCAAGGAGTCCTTCATCGACTCCCTCCATATTTGAGTGAAAGTTTCTTCTGGTAAGTTATTTAAAGAAACCAGTTGAAAAGAAGGGTCGCTTTGCTGGTTGGTTAAATCTTTTTTATATGTAACCGTCTCATCATGAAGATGAAATCCGTTTTCAAAAAGATAAGCATTAACGGACGCAGGAAATTTGCTATTTAACAAGATTGATAGATTAGGAGTTTTTTTCCACTCATTGCTACTAGTCAAGTGATCAATTAGCAACATGATTTCGTCAGTTTCCAGGTATTTAGTATCTTCAATGATCACATAATGCTCTCCACGAATACATTTTACTTTCTTCCAAAATTGATCATCCATGGGCACCATCCCCTCACAAGCTATTATCCCACCATTTATTATCGAAAACAAACAAGGGCAGGATTAATGCTTCCAACCAATAATTCATGGAGACATCCTTCTTCATCATGCGCGCTTCAAAACGCCTAATTGTGTGCAAGTGCCTCCACCACCGCTACTTCCATCTTCCCTAATTCAATTGTTTAATAAAAGCAGGTAATTCTGCCAATCCATCTATGGTATTTTCTACTTGTACATTGTCCCAATGATCATCTCTTTTCCATATCCCCTTCATACCGGTATTACTGGCTGCTTCTATGTCATTTTCAGGATGATCTCCGACAAAGATTGCTTCTTCAGGCCGGATTTGCAGCTGCCGTACCGCTCTTAAGAAAATTTCCGGTTCTGGTTTTTTGACCCCTTCAAACTCCGAAATCAGGATGACGTCAAAAAAACACTCGATTTCCAAGGCTTTGATATTATCCAATTGGAATTTCCCTTTGCCATTCGTAATGATGCCGAGTTTCATTCCTTCGTTTTTTAAGGCTTCTAAGACTTTGTGAAGCTTTGGAAAAGGAACAGCATAATCCGGAAACTTCTCTAAATAGTCCTGAAGCAGTTCCTGCCAAGTCAGGTTTTCTACTTCAAATTCGGCAATTAACTGTCGATAAACGACATCCTTCCAGACATAGCCCCGGTTATCCAGTTTAATAAACCTGGATATGAACTCCTGTTTTGGGATATGTTCAAGCTCTTTGCTAAAACGCACGTATTGTTCTTCGATAAACCTCATTAAAGATTCATCCCGATTTAAAAGCGTCCCGTCCAAGTCAAAAAAGACTGCTTTGAGCAACCAACCCTACCTCCCATCAATGGGTTTCTTTTATATTTACAATACTAAATTAACCAGAAAAGGAAAACACTATCTTATTGACAGTAATTAACCTTTACGTTAACGTTAGATATGTTGTAAAGGAAGGTGGATACTTAATGACTGAAAGCTTTCTAAAAATTGAAGATGTTGCTAAGGAAACCGGGCTGACAAAACGGGCTATTCGGTATTATGAAGAAATCGGCCTTATATCAGCTCCACAGCGAAGTGAACGCGGAACAAGATTGTACACACAGGAAGAGATCGAAAAACTAAATAAGGTTGTTTTGGCAAAGGAAGTACTCGGTTTTTCTCTTCAAGAATTACAGCAATTCATCCAGCTCGATGAAGAAATAGAGAAACGAAGAAGAGATTATAGACAGGCGCCTGGTCCAAAAAAGCGGGAGGAACTCCACCAGCTTTCAGAAGGCCTTGAAAAGCAAATCAACTTTATCCAATATAAGATGGAAAAAATGCAGAACTTCAAGCATGAACTCGAAGAACTCAATCAACGCATTACGGATTTTTTCAGACAGGAAAGGCAGGATTAACGAAATGAAGACAGACAATTACAACAGAGCGAGATGGATCACAATCTTAGCAACTTTTCTTGCTTTTATGGGCATCGGCATTGTGGATCCAATTCTACCAGTTATCGCAGAACATATAGGGGCTACACATTGGCAGGTGGAGATGCTGTTTACTGCTTATATCCTTACAATGTCGATCATGATGATTCCGGCGGGTATTTTCGCCAGCCGTTTTGGCGATAAACGAATGATGACATTTGGCTTGGTGGCTGTGACGATTTTCGCATTCCTATGCGCTGTATCCAACAGCATACCGCAGTTATCTTTGTTCAGGGCTGGATGGGGCTTCGGGAATTCCATGTTTTTTGCAACGGCGATGACATTGTTGATCGCTTTATCCAATGATTCTAAACAGGCAATAGGCTACTATGAAGCTGCCATTGGGTTGGGAATGGCAGGGGGGCCGTTAGTGGGCGGATTATTGGGTGGTATCTCTTGGCGTTATCCGTTTTTTGCAACCAGTGTTTTAATACTGGCCGCTTTCTTACTTGTATTCTTTTTTGTTTTTGAACCTTCCAACAAGCAGAAACGGAAACCGGTTGGTCTTAATGAATTAAAGGGGGTGTTTTCATACCGGCCATTTGTCAGCGGTGCATTGGCTTCCATGTTTTATTACTACGGCTTTTTTGTCATCCTGGCCTATACACCGCTTATTATCGGTTTGTCCGCTATCCAGATAGGTTTCGTTTTCTTTGGATGGGGATTATTGTTGGCTTATGGATCGGCGGTTTTGAGTCACAAGTTGGAAGAAAAATACTCAACAAGACAAATCCTTCCATTTAGTTTAGCTGGATTTACCTTGTTGCTTGCCAGCTTGTTTTTCATTCAATCGACAACTGCCCTTATCGTGATTATTATATGTTCCGGCCTTCTTTCCGGATTAAACAACGCTTTGTTCACAAGCTATGTACTCGAACAATCTCCATATGAAAGAAGCATTACATCAGGAGGCTATAATTTCGTACGGTGGCTCGGTGCTGCTTTAGCTCCCGTATTATCAGGAATCATCGGGCAGTCGGTTTCTGCCCATGCGCCGTTTATGATTGCTGCAGCTCTTTCCATCATCGCCTTTGTGCTTGTTTCCGGCAAACCTAAACCGGACGCCGTAACAGAAGGAATTTAATAAAATTGGCAGGAGGACTGGCCTCCTGCCAATTTTATTTTAGATTCTCTTTCAGTAGGACGGCAGCTTCTATCTTATTTAAGGAGTTGGCATATTCAGTGGTTATATCAAATGAAGATGGTATTTTATAAGAAGTGAAATAATCCAGAGCTGAGAGATCTTTACACCAATCCACCCGTTTAGGCGCAAAAAAGACCTGGTCTTTCCATGCTTTTTCGAGTTCAGGACTGTAAATGGGCTCAGCTCCTTTTTTCAAGTGGGTTCCTATGATTCTTTCTTTTTGATATGTGCCTTTTCCAACAGTTTTCGAAAAAATACACGGCCAATAATCTGCTCTGGAACCTGAATGTATTATCTGTTTGGCAAAATTCGTCGTTCCATTGAATACTTCCTTCAACCCAAACAGAATGGCATAAAGCTTCTTCCCTGTTTCGATTCTTTCCTCAAGGCTTCCGAATTTATCCACTGTTACTCCCGCAAGTCGGATTCCCGGCTTTGGGAGAGCCCTCTCCAGGTAACAATACCTGTGTTAAATTCATGGCTTCCTGACCTTTGAACTGCCATGTTTTCACCACATTGTCCTGAAAAAAGTAATTTTGGACCACTCGATTTTCAATATAGTTTTGTTCATTAATGATCAATGCCAATGTGAGCAGTTGTGGCATCCCACCTTCCAGATAGTTATCCCAGAATAGTTTCATGAATTTCGAAACATGAAAGACAGGCAGGAGATAAAAAAGATTTTCTCCACGCTTCTTACTCTCCTCATACAACAATAGCTGCGGGTAAGCATCTTGAAAAATGAGTGCATTTGCCCGTTCAAAAAAGGCAAAAAAATGTTCTCGTTTCCTAGCTGTAAGCAAGTGCGGCAAAAACTCCCCTTTCAAGTCTGTCATCGACCATCCGCCGTTTCGTGAGACCATATGGGCAAGAAAAGCCCAATGAATTTCCGGGTGTTTGAAATAAAATTGGCGATATGCCTCCGTACGGGTAAGATTGTTGCGGTTACAATGTGATGTTTGATTGTTGATTCGCTCTACCAACAACCTATCCTTCTCCACCTCTCCTTTTCCAGGTGCAATTTCTTTTTTTATACTTTCCGATAATGACTCTCTGAGGAATGCGACAGAATCTACCGGAACATTCACAGAACTCCATTTCTTTTTGACTGTCAATTGAATCCAGTGACTCGCAAGTCCATTTTCCAGGTAGTGTAAAACTCTTCTAATCCCCAGGCTTTCTCCCCCCCTTGTCCAATTCGCGCTCTTTAATTTGAAGTTATGCCGAGAGCATGGGGGGAATGACAAAAACAGTGGCACCAAGCTGGTTGCCACTGTTTCCATTCAACGATATAAATGTCTTTTTTTGTTTACAGACAGATAGGTCAGCACCGCGAAAACTGCATGGATGAATAAACCAACGAGTCCTAGAGTAGTTGAATATCGAAACAAGCTGACTAACGAATATAATATTACGGCTATCAACATTATTAGATAGAAAAATCCTTTTTTTCTGCTTTGGGCCAGTAAAGACGATGCAATAGCCCAACCAATCCCAGCACTAATCAAACAAACAACAATAACCATTATGTCCAACATTCTCGACCACCGCCTGACCCTATCTTTCTTCTAAGTGTACCAAAGCAGCCCACCAATTTCCAAATGTTGTAACATATCTTCAGCAGCCGGTCGGCTTTTAATAATCGAAAAACCAATGCTTCGTTCAAAGTATTCCTTTTCATGTAGTTTCCTCGCTTTTAAAGTAGTCTTTTATTTTTCTTATAAGAACTTCTCAAGGAAATATAACTTCCAAAAAACATAAAGAAACTGACACTTATCAATAAGCATGATATATCCAGCCAGTCACCATTGTTCACCGGCATTTCAAGCGCTGAAAGCAAAAATTACCAGCAAGGGTTTGGTTGTAAAATATCCGCCGTTTGCATATAATAAGAACAAATGTTCCCAGGAGGGCCGATGATGGAAAACTTACTGCATCGCTCAAAAGATACAAAACAGATCATTGAAATAATTTACATAGCTGATGATGACCAACTGTCACAACGTTCGATCCGGGTCATAGCTGTCAAAGAAAAAAGTATTCTCGCTTATTGTTATAGCCGAAAAAAAATAAGGACCTTTAAACAGGACAACATTTTGGCCGTTTTTCCTGCTAAGAAATCAAGAAAACAGGGGGCATAAACATGAACGACAAAGTAAACGATCGCGGAACAATCAAATGGACATCAATGATGCTGCCCGAGCATGTCGAAATGCTGAATCAATGGTATGAATCAGAAAATGATGTTGAAAAACCAATTCTCAGTGAAGATCAGTTGGAGGAAATGCAGCGGACAATATTGGAAGCGATGGAATACAAGCGTAAAATAAGTCTGTTCTTTTTCGAGCAGCGGAGAATCCACCTTTATGAAGGATATATAAACGGGGCCGGGATGGGTCGTCTGGAAGTAGAAAATGAAGATGGCACGGACTTTCTGAGTATCCATGATATTGTTGATGTATCGATTGTGGAATAGGATGTTCACTTTAAATTTCGGAATGCGATGCTGCATAAATTGTTGTTTCCCAATTAAGTTTCCCTGCATTACGAAAAGTGACGATTGCGTCATGTTGATGCAACCGTCATTTTTCTTCGCTCTCTTCTTCCTGATCTTCCGTCTCTTTGTCTAACTCTACATCCTCCAGATCCAGCCAGGACAGCATTTCTCTTACTACGGTATTTATTTTTTCATCAACCATCTTGTCGCCGTATTTTTTCTTGGCACGTTCGATATTGTCAATGACATCCTGGCCGAAATGGATAATCGGATCATCACTCTCCAGGTTGTTAAACAGATCAAGAATTTCATCCAATGCCTTATCAAATCGTTTACTTTCCAATTCTGTCGCTTTCATGTTTATCACCCAGGCTTAGGTTGCCCAAAAAGAAACGGAATAAAAACCCAGCTTCAAAATAAGGCAAGAAACCAGTCTACGGAAGACCATTTATGTGTTTTGACATTGCATAATACCCATAAACTACGACATAACTAACTTCACAGAACGTGACTTTCTACCATCCTTTTCGGATTGAGTGGTGGTCCAGCGCTGCGGAAAAATACTCGCTTTCCGTGGGGAACGCTTCAGCCAGGGTACTACTTGGGTGGGCTCCTTTGCCCCCTTGCGTCGAGGAAGCTTACTACGAAGCGATACTAGAAGACGCAGACGCATCACTGCGGGGTCTTCAGACTGTTCCTTTCCCACTGGAGTCTCGCATTTTTCCGCAGCTTAAGATAGATATCTGATCAAGTGAGAAGTGGTCCTAAAATATGTCTAGAGGTACTCCTAATCAAAATTCAGAAAGCCCCTAACAGCGAAGTGTTCTGCCGCAGCGAGGCCATACCAGTCATTTATAATCAGAACGAGAGAAAGTCTCTCTAAGGTGAATTGTCACTATGTCACAGTTTGCCTCAATAATGAACTAGTTTTGTTAGTTAGTTTGGCAGATACTTCTCCGTGATTACCGACGATGAAACATGGCCGGGGTGGTAGATTAATCTATGTTTATTTACAGCTTCCCATACATAGAATGGACTAAAGATTTTAATCTATGGGAGGTGATTCGATTGATTCATACGATTAAAGCCGGGGAGACACTCTCACAGATTTCACGTGATTACCGGATTCCACTTGCTTCTATCCTAAGTGCCAATCCAGGGATTACACCTGATATGATTTATCCAGGTCAATCTCTTGTTATCCCGGGGTTCCCGGATCCAGATACACTTCCCTATCGACTGGAAGTATCCGTCGGAAGTCGATGGCTTCGCTTATGGAGAAATGGAGTGCTCCAAAAGCAATATCCGATAGCAGTCGGAAGAATGCTTCATGGGACGCCATTGGGGAGCTATATCATTATCAATAAAGCGCCCAATCCCGGAGGACCGTTCGGTACAATGTGGATGAGCTTGTCTAAAGAACACTATGGTATACATGGAACCAATGATCCCAGTTCGATCGGCCAGGCTGTATCCCGAGGGTGTATCAGGATGTATAACGAAGATGTGGAAGAGTTAGCAAGCATCATTCCAATCGGGACGCCGGTAACGATTCATACGTAATAAGCACGGGCCCAGGGAGAAAAAAAGAGCTCCGATTCGGTGAACACATCCCAACTTGATTCCCTGACGTTAACTGTGTGAAAATCCTAATAAAAAAGCTGCCGGAAGTCCGGCAGCTTTTGTTTTATTCTTCTGTTTCCTGTGTATCCTGTGATTCTGGAGTTTCCTCACCATTCTGCGATTGTTGTGTTTGTTCTCTCTCAGCGAGTCTGTTTTCAATTTCTGACATGATTGCACCCGCTTCTTCCCAGTTGCCATTTGACAAAGCTTCTTGATAGCTATCAAACAGTGTAGACAATTCTTCCAGAACTTCTTCTGCACCCAGGATTTCTTGGATTTGATCTGTACCATCAGTACTTCCGTCTCCCTCAATATCTTCTGGGTCAACTTCAGGATCGATCAAGCTGAGCATTCTTTCCAATGCCTGGTCAAAAGTAGGTTCCATCACAATTTGGTCGCCATAAGCGATAATAACCTGTTTCACTTCCGGAAGCGAAGTCTCGTTGGAAGATTCTATATATATCGGTTCTACGTACATTACCGTATCTTCAATCGGAATGGCCAATAGGTTACCTCGGATGACTTCTGATCCACCTTGGGACCACAAGTTTAACTGCTGGGAAATTGTGCTGTCCTGATTGATGCGGTTTTCAATTTGCTGTGGTCCATAAACGTTCCGTTGTTTCGGAAATTCATATACGAAAGTTTCCCCATAATTATCTCCGTCATTCCGGACGCCCATCCATGCAATCATATTTTGGCGATTTCTAGGTGTATAAGGCATCATCAACACAAATTCCTCTTCATCGGAATCAGGCAGTGACATTGTGATATAGTATGGTTCCATTTCAATATCTTCATTGAAATATTTTTCTGTCGGGAACTGCCAGTAGTCTTCCCTGTTATAGAAGACTTCCAGATTGGTCATATGGTAAGTCCCATACATGGCTGCCTGTATTTTAAACAAATCAACCGGGTAACGGAAATGCGACCTCACATCTTCTGGTATTTCTTCTGTGAAAAGATTTGGAAACATATTTTGATAAGTCTGCAGCAACGGTTCTTCTTGGTCGACTGCATAAAACTCGGTTTCACCTGTATAAGCATCAACCATAACCTTGACTGAATTGCGAATATAATTTTCATCTTCGTGATGCGCTTCAGAGTATGGGTAACGTTCCGCTGTAACATAAGCATCAATCATCCAGGCAAGGCTGCCATCATCACGCACAAAAATATAAGGATCTTGATCATATTCAAGAAATGGCGCAATCCTTTCTACACGGTCCATAATATTACGGGTATCCAGCAGTTGGCTGTCGCCGGTAAGTTGATCAGACACTAACATCCTGAACGATCCCTCATTAAGTGCAAACAAAAGACGGTTAAAGCCGGATAAAGGAATACCGGAGTCTGCCTCATAGCGGGAAGACATATTTTCGTCTCCGGAAGGATAATCGAATTCATCAACCTCACTGTTAACAATAACATTCCTGGCGTTTTCTTCACCAAAGTAAATCTGAGGCCGTGTCACTTCTATTTCCCCTTGGGGAGGTAGATTTTTCAATAAGTATTCCGGTTGTCCCTGCGAAGTGATTTCGTTCACATCACTCATCGCTATCCCGTATCCATGTGTATAACGCAAGTTCTCGTTCACCCAGGTTTTCGCCTGTGATGGAAGGTCGACGGTGTTCAATTCCCTGGCGCCAAGGAAAACTTGCTGGTATTCCCCGTCGATTTCATAGCGATCTATATCAATATCGTTGAATTGATAATAGGTTCTGAATGTTTGAAGCTGATTGTAAATATCGAGAATCGGACGAGCATCATTGATGCGGACATTATTGATTGTCAGCTGGTTCCGTTCGACCATCGCCTGGTCAAGGGACTGATTTCCAGGATGTTCCCGCTCATCGATGTCCTCAAGCGAATATGCACTGCGTGTAAATTCCAAGTTATGCTCAAGGTAAGGTCTTTCTCTAGAAAACTCGTTGGGCGAAACAACATAGTTTTGAACAATAATGGAAACGCCCTGGGCAATGAACGTAATGCCCACATAAGCAATCACCGGATAAAGCATCATTTTAAGGTTGCCGCGAGTCAGGGCGACAATCATCCAGACGGCGCCGATGACAGCAACAGCTGCCAGTACATATGAAGCAGGAATGTTTACTGCTTTATCGGTGTAGCTCATTCCATGGACAACGCTTTCCTGAAAAACATTGACTTGATTGGTAAGCATTGTACCGTATGGTTCTAATACGTGGGATGCAGCCAGAAGCAACCCGATTATACCCAAAGTGACTCCGATTTGCAGTTGTGCTACTCGGCTCATTCTGTACATGTGGTAAATGGAGTAAGCACCGATTTCGATTAAAAGTAAAAAGAAACCCAATCCGATTAGCGTGGAAATCGCAAACTGAATAAATGGCAGTACAAACATATAAAAGGATATGTCCATATTAAAGTGAGGATCTGCCTGACCAAATGAAGAGTGGTTTAAAAACTTCAGCCACAACTCCCAACCAATACCTTGGACAATACTGCTTCCAAGCAAACCGATAAGTGCAGCTACGGCAATTATCGTAAAAATACTCAACTTCTTGCTGCTGACGAGCGCAGGAAGCTGGGCAGAATTGAAATGGCTCACATAACCTTTTCTAATCCATGCCAACGTTATATAGGTGAATAGGAAAAACAGAAAAAATCCAATGACACCAAGCAGAATCTTGCTTCCCAAGATTGTCGTGTACACATCTTGGAATCCAAGCGTCTCCATCCATATATAGTCCGTGATCCAATGTAAAGATAATGATCCAAGGATAACAAGGATAACGAGAACTCCGAATATCTTGCCGATCAGAGAACCGAATTTTTTCATTTTATCCTTTTGTCTTGGATTCATATTAATTGTATTATTATCCAACCTTCTCCCCCTCTATGATTATATTTGATTGACTCCTCTTACTTTACCATATGGCACTTAACTATGAACCATTCTTTTTATGAAGAGTTATAGCGACACCTTTCCTCCTTTTTACGACTGATAAGGGAATTTTGTTTCATTTTTTTAATACCAAGTTACCAAATTGTAATCCTTCTATAAAATTCAACGAGCAGAATACGGGTATATAAGTTACATAGACAATATATATCTTCCAAACAACGATAAAATATCATTCAAAACAACATAGCTGTCCATCCAGTTAACATACAAACAACAATATCCTTAACACCAGCTTGTATAAGTTTCTGCTCCACAATATTAAATGGAAGGGTGAACTACGGTGTATAACAAAATGCTGATTGCGTTTGATGGTTCAGAAGGAAGCATGAAGGCCCTGGAGCACGGTATCCATTTAAGCAGGCTTCTGCCAAATACCCGGTTAACAGTCGCTCATGTATTAAAAGAAACAAACAGAAATATAACAGGCTCGGAACCGCATGCATTTTCAAGAAATGGCATGCTGACTCCTTTTGGCTATGCAGAAGGAAGAGAAAACACGAACGTTATTACAGAAAAAGAACCGCTGGAACGGGAAGTAGTCGAAATAACTGCGACGAACGATGCCACTCTGGCAGAAGCCCGCACAAAGATCGATGAAGAAGGAACAACAGCTGAATTTGCCGTGTTGGAAGGTGAACCGCCCAAAAAGCTTTGTGAGTATGCCAATATAAACGAGATGGACATGATCATCATCGGAAGCCGGGGTTACAGCGGTATCAAAAAGTTAATGATTGGCAGTGTCAGTCAGAAGGTTGCACAGGAATCGGATATTCCGGTTTTAATTGTCAAATAAAAACCAATAAAAAATGGACCCCTCTGGAGTTTGGGTCCATTTTTTATTGGTTAACTAGCTTGTATGTACCTTTTATGTAGAAGGTATCTGTTTTATTAACTCAAGGCGCTTAAGCGGTATCCCTGCCTCTATATAACTTCTGACCAATTTCCAACCCTTTCCGTCAACTTTCTTAAAGGTTTGGAAAAACAAATTAGCTGTTTCGATTTGGTTGCTATCGATAATCAAGGTTGCCGAAATAACCGCCATGATTTCTTTGTCCCTAAGAGGAATAACGGCAACCTTTTTCAATACCCATTCCGCATTCCCTTTCAATTGTGAAAATGCTTGATCCCAACCATCTATGGATTCTTCGTAGCCGAAATCGACTATTTTTGAATCTCCGGTAATTTCCCTCGCCTGATAGCTTTCATCTTCCACCTCACTGATATCTGACAAAGAGAATTTTTTCCAGCTGCTCAGGTAATTATCTAAAAACGTTTCAAAATCAGCAGTCAAAACAACCTCTCCCCTATATGTTTGTAAAACGGAGACTGACAGAAGACTATTATACGCCTTCAAGCCCCATCTACCCGCCTTCTCTAGTAAGCCATCCAACCTTTTTTGACTGCTGCGGGGATTGGTTGAATGGATTAACATGTCTTTCTTAAGAATCCAGGGGTTATTTAACCAGATCTCTCGGAATACCTGGTTCTTGGTCTTTCGTCCATGTACTTGTAGCCGGAATTTTTGATTTATCGGCACGATGTTTATACTTTCTCGCTACATCGGTAACTTCCTGCAGTAATCCTTCTTCGAGAGTGATAGGCTTCAAACCTTTAGACAAGAATAAATTGTTTTCCACGTGAAGATCGTTTTCCGCTGCCTCTTTGCGGGGATTGGGTACATAGGCAATTTCTCCTTCTGTAAGCTCGCTGACAAGCTTAGCAAGGTCTTGAACACGGTGCGTTTCAGTCATTTGATTGAAAATCATTACCCGTTCTTCTCTTTGTGGAGGATTCTCTATTGCAAGCTGGATACAGCGGACAGTGTCCTGAATATGGATAAACGCCCTCGTCTGACCACCAGTACCATGTACTGTAATAGGATAGCCCACAGCCGCCTGCATCAAAAATCGATTCAACACTGTGCCATAATCTCCATCATAATCGAAACGGTTTATAAGTCTTTCATCAAGTTTTGTTTCAACTGTATTTGTCCCCCACACAATCCCTTGATGAAGGTCTGTAATTCTCATTCCGTCATTTTTGTTGTAATAGAAGAACAGTAACTGGTCCTGGGATTTTGTCATATGATAGATGGACCCTGGGTTGGTTGGATAAAGAATCTGCTGTTCGATACGTTCCCCCGTTTCTGTCTTCACTTCGATATCCAGATAGCCTTCCGGAATTTTCATGCCGGCAGTTCCATACCCATATACTCCCATTGTCCCCAAATGGACAAGATGGATATCCTGGCCCGATTCCACGATTGCACATAGGACATTATGGGTAGCATTTGAGTTATTATTAACTGTATAACGCTTATGTTTAGGAGACTTCATCGAATAAGGAGCTGAACGCTGCTCTGCAAAATGGACAATTACATCAGGCTTTTCGCCCTTAATGACTTCCAGCAATTGATCATAATCATCAGCAAGATCCAATTCATAAAATCCGATCTTTTTTCCGGAAACTTCTTCCCAGGCTTTCAACCTTGTATCCATTTGTTGAATAGGTGTCAGGGATTCCGCTTCAAGTTCTGTATCGATTTTTCTCCGGGAAAAATTATCTATGATCACTACTTCATGTCCCAGGTTGGAAAGATGAAGACTTGTAGGCCAGCCACAAAACCCATCACCGCCTAGTACGATAATTTTCTTTGATGTTTCTAAATTTTTATTATTCAAGCCCAATTTTTCATCACCTTTTCTACTGATTTTCCATATTGATATATTTTTTGGTCACTTTCATTCGTGAGTTCTCCTCATTAGTTTAACAATAAATCCAAGACTTGGCTTTAAAAGAGAACAAGAAATTTCTTAACAATTTTAGACATTCACACCAGACGGTCTGCCAGGCGAATACAAATACATGTAAACAAGTGTGACTGTAAGGAGCAGCATTAACAACGCTCCGCTTATGACAACCAGTTGGATCGAGAAGATGTTGGCAGCAATTCCAAACATGCAAGTCGTAATGATGACCAATACACTTTCCGCTATGCCATATAAACTGGTTACCCTTCCCATGATGTCGACAGGGATATTTTCCTGATAAAAAGTATGAAAGCCTGTGTTTGCAAAAGCAAGTGAAAAGGAAAGAACAAAAAACCCCGAAGAAGCCATCGCGAAATTATCAGAGAAGGCATAAATAAGATAACCTGCCGATACGAACAGCGATCCAAGTCCGAGAAAGAATCTTGTCCTTAACTTTGCTGCCAGAAAAACACTGGCTATCGACCCGACTAAAATACCGGCGCCAGCAACACTGACAAGAAGGCCGTATGCCGGATTTGATAATGACAGAACTTCCTTTGAAAATGCTGCTTCAAGAGAGTCCAATGCTGCTGCCAGGACCATCATCACGCTGAACAAAAAGTAAATGATCATGATAAAGGAATGTTTGCGGCTGAATGCAAGCACCGCCAACCTGTCCCGTTTCAATAATGCTGCAGACATTTTTTCAGGTGTTGCCTGACCTATCGATACCCTATCTAAGTCTGGCAGAAACAACGATATAAAGCCAGAGACAAAGAAGGTCAACGCATTAACATAGATTGCTGTAAATGGGGAGCCCGTCATAAAAAACAGCCCCGCTATAGCCGGTCCAATTATAAATCCTCCGGAATCGACCATGCTTCTCAGAGCGTTAAATCTCTTTCTTCTATTACGAGGTATCAATTTCGTTATATAAGTCATGGATGAAGGTTCGAATATGGAACTTGCCACGTTGATCAATAGTACAAGACCATACATCCACCATATAGAAGGAAACATCGGCAGCAACAGAAGGAAAACGCCCCTAACTCCGTCCAATCCTATCATTAGTTTGCGTTTATTTATCCGGTCGATCAAACTACCGGCCCAGAAATTAGTGAAAAGAGCAGCTACAGGTTTTAATATGTATAGAATGGCAACAGCCAAAGGAGATCCAGTCATATCCAGCACAATCAGGTTGAGCGCTATTAAATATATCCAGTCACCTATGTTTGACAAGCCAATACCGAATAACAATAAAAATGGATGTTTCCATGTTCGTAATAAGTTCTTTATGGACATATAAAATCCTCCCCGATACGTTTGTCCTGCAAAATAAAAAAGTCCCACCCCCAAGAATTATTTCTTAGGGGCGAGACGTAGTATCGCGGTGCCACCCTACTTCATCAATATGTCGCCATATCAATCTTATCAGGTACGGCAAAAAACTTTGCTTATACCCTGGCTCTATAACGGGAGCGCCCGTCCCACCATCCCCTTCATTAAGGTTCCGATGTGATGCTCAGAGCCTTGGTTCAGTAAAAAGTTCCTTACTCCTTTTCAGCTGCCGGAGTTCTCTGGAAAGGACCCAAATACCTACTCTTCTCTTCATCGCAGTAAAATATTTCTTCTATTATCCATAAAGAAGCGTTGTTTGTAAATGCCTATTTTAAATACGGTTCTTGAACATACATTTCTAAAACTGCCAATAAATGGTTTCCTTTGTCCTCTCTGTGGCATGGAAGCCTATCTTCTCAAGAACACGTATGGAAGCTATATTATCAGGATCACAAGTAGCCATCACATCTATGACGCCTGTCTGCATCCGCCCCCATTCTACCATCGCCCTGCCCATTTCCGTTGCAAAGCCTTTTCCTTGATAGCGAGGAATGATGCTGTATCCTAAGTCGATTATTCCCTTTTCATTAGGACCGCCTTTAAAACCCATATCACCAATGACTACCTGGTCCTTGCTGTGGACAATTACTCCCTCCCATTCATTCTCGGAGGGGAACTCCCTGAATCTTTCTATTTTGTAAGGAAAGAATTGCTTATAGACTTCCATCGGCCATTCAGCCGGCACCTCAAATGGAAACGACCTCTCCAGTCTCTCTCCTCCAATTAACACAGCCTCCATCATGTCGGCTGTCAGTGTATGTATTTCCAATCTATCTGTACTGAACTCTGGCATAATAATCTCCTCTCTTTATCTCGCACAAGGTCAGTTATCAGCATTTTTCAATCCAAGCTTGATAGTCAAATTCATTTTTTCCGGATACACACCGGAAGAGTCCACAGCTAGCAATGTCTCGTTGACAGCGTGCTCGAACGCTTCGGCGCGGTCACCTAAAAACCGTCTGGAACCGTATGAAGTGGAATATAAATTACCGATAATTGATTCGATTGTCCAATGAACCTCATATTCCGGCAATTCCACAATATCCAAGTCGAACCGGGAATTGGTTAACATTTGCTCGTGGCTCACCACAGGATGTTTATAGACGGTTTTACCGGCACGCCTCTCCTCACCATACCACTCTTTGATAACTTTGTTGAGCTCTGTCTGCCAGACTGTCTCCTGCTTATCAGGATCATAGTTATCGATTATCGCAACACTTCCGCCGATTGACACCATGTCATATAAATCTTCGAGAACTTGCTGACGATCCATCCAATGAAAGGCTTTTGCGATAGTCACGAGTCCGAATTTTTCGTGACAAGAATACGTATTTTTATATTCCGGCAAACTGCCGTTAAACCAATGAATATCTCCTATTCTCATCATTCGGTGAAGTCGTTCTGCTTCCTGAATCATTTCTCCTTCTACATCAATGCCGACGATTTGACTGCACCAATCTGCAAATCTCAATGTTAACTGGCCTGTACCGCACCCTAAATCTAGTAGTTGCTGATTTCCATCCGATAAAAATCTATTTACGAGATACCTTACCAAAGATGCAGGATACATCGGTCTGTACTTCGAATAATAAGGGGCAGCACCTTTGAACAGTTCCGATCCGTATATTTCCAAGATTTTTCCCTCCAAGACGGTACAATCACAAATTATGTTGTTATAAAAATAAATTTATTGATCCATATGTTCTGCATAATAGCTCAGTGCACGGCTGTATTTACTTATATCCTGGTCGTTTGTCGTTTCTGTCAATGCCTTGAGAACAACACTTAAAGCAGCTGCATGTTGATTCATACTAAATAACGTTAATGACTTAAAAACCTGTAGAGGACGATATTCGGGAAACAAACTTTCTCCCTTGGAAAAGACTTTGAGCGAGCTATCATCCTTCCCGAGCACTTTATATGTACTGCCTAAACATACATAAGCATCTTTGAGCGTTTCATCTGGAAGGCCGGCCTCTATGGCTTTTTCATAATATGGAACTGCTTCCTCTTCCAATCCCATGGCATCATGAGTTT
This sequence comes from Sediminibacillus massiliensis, assembly GCF_900156915.1. Lineage (GTDB taxonomy): Bacteria > Bacillota > Bacilli > Bacillales > Amphibacillaceae > Sediminibacillus_A > Sediminibacillus_A massiliensis. The sequence goes on from NZ_LT732535.1 coordinate 1,679,881, forward strand.
GTCCGCATTGGAAGAGAATCTCTCCATTCTCAGCATTTTCATTGGCTAACTCCAAAAGTAATTGCCTGGAATCCTCCATTTGTCCAGTCTCTCTCTTTAACAGCGCAGATTCTAATTTATCCATTCATCCCTCTCCCTCATTACCAGCTATTACCATTCTAACTAATCGATAAATATTAGTCTGCTTTTTAAATAAAAAAGACGTAAATTTGAGTGAACTTATGTCTTTTCTGTATTTTATAGGCTAAATAACGGTCTCATTCCAAAGTTCAAGCAGCTTCATTTCCTTCTCCTTTTTCATTCCGGCATTTCTATCTGCATTTCTCTTTCGGTTTCTTTCCCATTCAAGCACATCAGCAATGGTAGCCTCAATCGGACGAAATTTGAGGCCATATTGTAAAGCCTTCCGATTATCTACTGCCAAAAATCCATTCCATGGTTTTTTCTGACCTGGCAATGGATATTCTTCCGGAATCCATAATGGCATTTCCCCCCATGGTTCTACTTTGTTTTCCATTAAGAAGGCCTCCTGGGCCCAGCTGAAAGAAGCATTGCTGCCACTTGCTTTCTTGCAAGTTTCCAATAATCGTCCCATGGTAAGCCGATAATCGGGCCCGACAGCGTTGAAGACGCCAACTACCCTTCCTTCAATCAAACGAATAATCCATTCCGCTAAGTCTCTTGCATCGATCAATTGGACTTGGCGGTCAGGATTACCGGGTGCCAGGACTTCCCCTCCCTGATCGACTCTAGCAACCCAATATGGCAGACGGTCTGTGTAATCATGAGGACCGACGATTAAACCTGCCCTTATTGTCAATACCTTCCCAGGAAGCTCCGATTCAGCAGCTTGTTCACTTGCCGTCTTTAATGGTCCGTAATGTTCATATACAGGTCCGGCTGTCCCCCGGGTAACTTCTTCTATTCTTTTTGCTGGCAAATATTGAAGACTAGCATTCTCATTGAGACCTGGTTCACTTGGATCTTCATAAACAGATTGGCTTGAAATATATGTATAATGCTTAACATGATTCAGCACCCTGCAAGATTTGGCAACCGTGCGCGGAATGAATCCGCTCGTATCAATCACCGCATCCCATTCACGGTTCTTCAGGGAGTCCAAATCACCGTCCCTATCCCCGTATAATTGTTCTATCTCCGGAAAAATGTCGGGATTGTTTCCACGATTAAAGAGTGTGACACTGTGATTTTTGCTCTTTGCAGCCTCTACTAAGAATCTTCCCAAAAAGCGGGTACCTCCTAAAATTAACAGTTTCATTGACTCTCCTCCTAGTTTTAAGACCACTAAAGCGCCTGATATTATGAGTACTAAATCTTGTTCGGGGACCATTTGGTTTATCATCGAAACCTAATTGGCCAAATTCTATGCGATGAAACATATTTATATAGATATTCTTCCTGGTAAACAAATATCCTTCTCTTTATTCTCTTTGGCTAAAAGCTTTTAGAATTAGCCGGACACTTTTCACATACAATGTACAAGCTGATTTATTTTCCACTTACATGATGAATTTGTATGGTTAAGGGAGAGCATGCCTGTATGATTGGAACTGCTTTACTCATTATGGTTTTATTCAGGTTAATGTCCGGGAGTATAGAAATATTCGCTGCAATGTTGATGTTTAAAATGAACGATATCGAGAAAGCACTTATCATCAATAGTTCATTAGCCTTGATCGGACCGACGATCCTTGTGATTACTACTACTGTAGGTTTATTGGGCATGTCGGAAAAGCTGTCCCTGTTTAAAATTTTTTGTGTGTTTGGCGGGGTTGCACTTATTCTTATCGGCATTAAAAGCAAGTGAAAAGGAGCTGCTTGGTGCAGCTCCTTTTCATTTGTAAGAATGAAAACGATATTAGTTAATCGTTAATTTGTTTTTCTGTTATGACGACTCCCCTCTTGGCCATTTCTTTCATATACACATCGCCTGGTACAATTTGTTCAGGCGGGTGGACGCCTCTTTTCCTGATTATATTACTGCCAACCATTTGAGCTACGACAGAAATTGTATTGGCTGTAGCCCTGGCCATTGCCGTCACCTGGTTGGCTCTGTCTTTGAATGTAGTCATTTCATATTGGTACGTTGTATTCCGGGTGTCTTTAACCCCTCCGACTATCACACGAAGTAACACAACATCATCTTTATCCTTAAGTTCTACGATTGGGTCAATGGTTTTTAAAAGAACTTCACGGGGGGTGACCTGGGATTTGCCGACACTTACTTCGATATCATTTCGTGTCAAATTTAAATCCACGAGCAATTTCATCTTTTCTGCATGGCCGGGATAACGTATCGTTTTGTATTCCAATGTATCGATGGACGGGTAGGATTTCAAAAGTGTCGAAGTTCCTCCCGAGGTATGAAAAGCTTCCAATGGACCGAAACGATCAAAATACAGCCGTTCAACTTCAGATAATGATGGTATTTCAATCATCTTGCCATTACGGATAATGGTCGAGGGGTCAGTGTAGTGATCCATCAGGCCTTCCATAGAAAAGACATGATTATATTCAAGAGGCGGTTCTGCCTGAACTGGGATACCGCCTACGAACAGACGGATTGACGCTAACTGATCGAGCTTGCTCACGCCATGGCCTGATAAAATATTGATCATGCCGGGGGCCACGCCAAGATCGGGAATGATGGTCACTCCTGCTGCTTTCGCTTCACTCGATAAGTCTAAAACCCGGTCTGTTATATGGCCGATGTGCCCTCCCAAATCGACGGAGTGGACTCCAACTTCAATTGCAGCCTGTGCAACCTTTTCATTAAAAGAATAAAATAATGCATTGATACAGACATCATAATGCTGGAGAAAGCCGGCAAGATCCTGTTGATTTCCTGCATCGACCTTATACGCATCTATTTTTGGAGTGTGGAGTAGTTTGCATACTTCCTTCGCTCTGTCCAAATCAATATCGGCAAGGCCGACTTTCTCCACTCCGGGGCTTTGGAGCAAATCCCTGGCAGCTTCTTTTCCCATTAAACCGGAACCTAAAACAGCTACTTTCATTGTTCACCCTCCCTCTTTGCTGAATAGCCACAATCATCTTCTTTTACTGGACATCAATTTGTGCTCTTTGCAGCTTGCCGCTGAAGTCTACATATATGGCCTTCCATTCGGTAAAAACATCTAATGCGGCTACTCCAGAATCCCTGTGACCGTTTCCGGTTCCTTTGGTCCCTCCGAAAGGCAGATGTATTTCTGCTCCTGTTGTTCCTGCATTCACATAAACAATACCTGTATCCAAATCACGTTGAGCTGTAAACACCTTGTTGACATCACTTGTAAAGATAGCGCTTGATAATCCATATTCCACTTGGTTGTTAATTTCGATTGCCTCTTCCAGGCTTTTCACCGGAATAAGGGAAACAACCGGTCCAAATATTTCCTCCATCGCAATTCGCATTTCAGGCGTGACATCTGTAAATAAGGTCGGAGCGAAATAATTACCTTGTTTATGTTCTCCGTTTTCCATCACATAGCCGCCGGCAAGCAGTTTCGCCCCTTCTTGTTTCCCTACTTCGATATAATTTTTGATTTTTTCCAATCCATTCTTGTTGATGATCGGCCCTACTTTGATCGACTCATCCAAACCGTTTCCAATCGATAGGCCCGCCATTTCATTCAACAACCGCTCTTCAAGTTCGGTTTTCACCTTTTCATGGACAATCACACGGCTGCAGGCTGTACAACGCTGGCCGCTCGTTCCGAATGCGCTCCACAATATCCCTTCGACCGCCAATGACAAATCAGCATCATCCATTACAATAACAGCATTCTTTCCACCCATTTCAAGTGAAACCTTCTTCAATTTTTGTCCGCATTTTGCTGCGATGTTGCGTCCGACATCATTGGAACCTGTAAAAGAAATAACACGTATATTCTTCTGATCAATCATCGATTCACCGACGGTTGAGCCCGCGCCAAACACTACATTGATGACCCCTTCTGGCAATCCCGCTTGTTCAAATATTTTAGCCAGTTCAAATGCCATGATCGGCGTTTCTGTTGCAGGTTTCCAAACAACAGCATTTCCTGCCACGATCGCCGGGAACGATTTCCAGGTGGCAATTGCAATCGGAAAGTTCCACGGGGTGATAATTCCCACGACCCCTACAGGCGCCCGGACACTCATCGCGAATTTATCTTTCAGCTCTGCAGGTGTTGTCTGTCCAAACAACCTTCTTCCTTCACCGGCCATATAAAACGCCATATCGATTCCTTCCTGGACTTCACCTCTGGCCTCTTCCAACACCTTTCCATTTTCCATTGTCAAAAGTTTAGACAATCTTTCTTTCTGTTCCTTCATGATGTTTCCGACCCGGTAAAGTACCTCGGCACGCTGCGGTGCCGGGACAAGCGCCCATTCTTTTTGGGCTTTTCTTGCCGCTTCTGCCGCAGAACCCACTTCTTCCAAGCCTGATAGCGGAACCTTGACAAGAGATTCTGCAGTAGCAGGGTTTACCACATCAGCATATTGGCCATTAACCGGATCACACCATTTTCCGTTAATATAATTTTGAAGTTTTTCCTGTTTGAGAAGCTCTTTATTCATTCGTTTTCCCCCTTAATAACGGAAATCTATGCCCGTCCGCTTATTTTATGGATACTGTGGAATACAGAAATTTGATCTGGATCGGTTTCCACTTCGATGACAACTGGCCCGTTGCTCTTCAATGCTTTGATCAGTACCTGCTTAAATGCTTCAGGGGTTTTCACTGAAAAACCGACTGCGCCTATTTTCTCGGCAATATCGGCAAATGGGACATCGCCTAAATCGGTTCCGATTTTTCTATTCGGATAATGCAATTCTTGATGCATGCGAATCGTGCCGTACATACGGTTATTGAAAACGATACTGACTACAGGAATCTTATAACGCACTGCCGTCTCCAATTCCTGCATTGTCATCATAAACCCTCCGTCTCCGGATAATGAAACGACCGGACGTCCCGGCTCAGCCAATTTCGCTCCTAAAGCGGATGGCAGTCCATATCCCATAGCACCTGAGGTCGGTCCAATATAAGTCTTCTTTTGTTTGAATTGATAAAACACATGGAGCCATCCGGCAAAATTTCCCGCATCATTTGTGATGACCGTTTCAGGGGGCAATTGTTCTTGGAGAATGGATACAATAGCATGGTTTACCGTATGCTTATCTGCTTGAAGGGAATCCACATAGGCTTGCCGCCTTTCAATGAACCATCCATACCAGCTTTTCGATCGTTCTAAGCCGGCAAGCTTCTCCAGCGCTTCCTTTGCGTCTGCCACCACTCCGACATCGGGCGGATACACTTTTCCCAAGGTATCCGCATCGATGTCAATGTGAATAAGCTTCTGGTTGTTTGATATAATGGAATAATCCTGGGTCGTCACTTCTGACAGCCTTGTTCCTACTGCCAAAATCGTATCCGCTTTACGGACAGATTCCAGCAGGCTTTTGTCCATCCCCAATCCCAAGTGCCCTACATACAGTGGATGATGATTCGGAAATACATCATGCCGCCTGAACGCCGCCATAACAGGAATATCAAACTTCTCGGCAAAATGGATCAATGCTTGTTCTCCATCTGCACTTTTCACTCCTCCGCCGGCAATAAGCAGCGGCCGATTCGCAGTCCGCAACAGTTGGTCGATTGCGGCCAATTCAGCAGGCCCCGGACTAGGGGACGGTCTTACAATCGGCTTGCCATATTCCATCCGAGCTTTCTTTTCAAGCAAATCTTCCGGCAGCGATATAACGACAGGGCCTGGTCTGCCTGTTTTCGCAATCCGGAAAGCCCTTTGTACAAGTTCGGGGACTCTTGCAGCGTCCTTTATTTCTACAGCCCATTTGGAAATCGGACCAAAAAAGTTATCCAGATCGACTTCCTGAAAGCCTTCTCTGCCTCTAAACCCGCTATGGACCTGCCCCAAAAAGACGACCAAAGGAGTAGAGTCCTGGCAGGCAGTATGAACACCAATGGAAAGGTTAGACCCCCCTACCCCCCGTGTGGCCATGACCACCCCGGGCTTTCCGGACGCTTTTGCGTACCCTTCTGCCATAAAGGCTGCCCCGCCTTCATGTCGTGCTGCTATCAACGATATTGCCGGCTCGTCATAAATCGCATCCATAACCGGAAGATAACTTTCTCCCGGCACACAAAACACATGAGAGACACCTTCCAGTTTCATACATTCGACGATGGCTTTCGCACTGGTCAGGTACGGCACTGCTCCACTCGTCATTCTGGCGTCCTCCTTGTTTTTCGTTTTTTCATCCGCACTATTGCCTCATCCAGGCGCTCCTGCGGGACAGACAAGGAAAGGCGGATATACCCTTCTCCTCTCGTCCCGAACGCAGAACCAGGGGTGACAATTACATCTGCCTCGTCCAATAGTTCCTCTGCAAACGACTGGGACGTATATCCTTCAGGCACACTCGCCCAAATAAAAAATGTTCCTCTTGGCCGCCCGGCATCAATTCCCATCGCATGTAAAGCCGACAGCATGCTTTCCATCCGGTTCAAATAGACAAGATTGTTTGCGGCTACTGTAGAGAGATCGCTGTTCAATGCAGTCGCTGCTGCCTTTTGAATCCCCAGGAACTGGCTTGTATCCATGTTGCTTTTCACAATAGACAAAGCCCTGATCAGCTGTTTATTTCCTACAACATAACCAACCCTCCAGCCCGCCATATTGAAACTTTTGGAAAGAGATCCAAATTCAACAGCTACGTCTTTTGCTCCTGAGACCTGCAGAATGCTCGGAGCCCGATAGCCATCATATGTGACCAAACCATAAGCACCATCATGTGCCACACTTAAATGGTGTTTCCTGGCAAACGAGATGGCTTCAGCGAAAGTCTTCTTTTCAATAGTTGCACCTGTCGGATTGCCAGGATAATTCAGTAGCATCAGTTTCGTTCGTTCCAGGTCTGCTTCAGAAAGGGCTGAGAAAAGAGGTACATATCCATTCATTTCATCTAGTGGTAGCGAAACACTCTTCCCATAGGCTAAATGCACAGCCGACTGATAAACCGGATAACCAGGATTCGGCACGAGCACACCATCTCCAGGATCGATGACGGCAGCAATCAGGTGGGCGATCCCCTCTTTGGAACCAATTAATGTCAGCACTTCTGTATCCGGATCCAAATGAACGCCATAATGTCTTCGATAAAAAGCAGCAACAGCCTGTTTGAACTCTCTGCAACCGCCATAAGGTGAATAACGATGATTTTCAGGTTTTCCCATTTCTTCCTTCAACCGTTGAATGACAAATCCCGGAGCTGGCATGTCCGGTGATCCGATTCCTAGATCAATGATATCGATCCCTTTCTTCTGTAATTGTTCTTTCTTTTGATCGAAAACTGAAAACAGATAGGGAGGAAGGCTGCTTACCTGTTTGGATATATATCCCATATTTGCGACCCCCGCATGACTTATTCTCTTAAGTGGAAATGAACCATTATTCTATCCTATTAGTAGAAAATACGTTTCATGATACCGGAATATATATCTGAATTTTCAATAAATGGTTTTTGTTTTTCATATTTTCTTCTCGTCCACAATAAGATATAGTGTTACCGCAAAGCTTATTGGAAAGAAGTTGATGCCAAGCCAGTTGGATTCATACAACGTATGGGTTCTGCTGGCTTTTTCCCTATAAAAGGAAGGGAGTGATTATTTTGTCTACACTAAGCGGGATTAGAGTGCTCGATTTAACCCGAGTACTTGCCGGCCCATTTTGCTCCATGATATTAGGCGATCTCGGTGCTGAAGTAATCAAAGTGGAAGCACCTGGCGGAAGTGACGAAACGAGAAAATGGGGTCCCCCTTTCCAGGAAGGGGTCAGTGCTTATTACTTATGTGCCAACAGAAATAAAAAGAGCCTTACTGTCAACTTAAAGACGGAAGAAGGTAAACAAATCATTCACAAGCTAGCAGCCAGGAGTGATGTTATTCTTCATAATTTCAAAACAGGAACAATGGAGAGACTTGGACTGGATTACCGAGTACTGACTGAGATCAATCCGCGGATTATTTATTGTTCGATTACAGGCTTTGGTGAGACAGGACCGTATAGACATCTTCCTGGTTATGACTTTATTATTCAGGCAATGAGCGGAATGATGAGCATAACCGGTACAGAAAAATCAGGGCCGCAGAAAATGGGTGTTGCCATCACCGATGTATTAACTGGTCTATATGCATGCATCGGAATCGAATCTGCTTTACTTGAAAGAGAAAGATCCGGGTGCGGCCAGAAAATAGATTTGTCTCTTTACGACTCTTCCGTAAGCGCACTCATTAACATTGGCAGCAATTATTTGATGTCCGGTCAACTCCCAGAGCGTTTGGGAAACCATCATGCCAACATTGTTCCCTATCAGATGTTCGAATCTAATGACGGTGCAATGATAATAGCGGTCGGCAATGACAGACAATTTGCCTCCCTCTGCAAGGTAATTGACCAACCACATTTAGCCGAACTGGAACGGTTTCGGACAAATCCGGACAGGGTTGCGCATCGTGAAGAGCTGACAAGGATTTTAGAACAAATATTCATAAAAGAATCGACCGGTTTTTGGTTGGAAAAGTGTCGCCAAAACAATATTCCTTTTGGCCCGATTCAAACCGTTGCAGAATTAGAAAAAGATCCACAGCTAGCTGACCGGAATATGTTCTTGACTGCTGAACATCCCAAAGCAGGCCAAATTAAAATGATCGGCAGCCCGTTGAAGTTATCCAGAACAGGGGTTGAAATGAAACAACATCCTCCCGAACCCGGGGAACATACGGACGAAATATTGCGGGAGCTGGGGTTCGACCGGAAAACCATGGAAAAATTAAGAAAAAACAACACGATTTAGGAGTGTGGGTATGAATTTTGAATTCAGTGATGAACAATTATTGCTTCGAAAAACTGTCAGGGATTTTGTCGACAAGGAAATCATGCCACATATAGGGGAATGGGATGCCCGGGGTTTTTTTGACAAAAGTATCTTAATAAAACTGTCTGATTTAGGATTGATGGGGGGTTGCATCCCGGAAAGATATGGTGGGAGCGGCATGGATTACAACAGCTTGGCAATTGTTTGCGAAGAACTGGAGCGCGGTGATACTGCCTTCCGGACCGCTGTATCTGTCCATACCGGTTTAAACAGTATGACCATTCTCCAATGGGGGACAGAAAAACAAAAGCAGAAATACTTGGTTCCCCAGGCGAAGGGAGAGAAAATCGGAGCTTTCGGATTAACCGAACCTGGTGCTGGGTCTGATGTCGCAGCTTTACAGTCAACAGCTAGACGGGAGGGTGATTATTATATTCTCAACGGACAAAAGACCTGGATATCGCTTTGTGATACTGCTGATCACTTTCTTGTATTTGCTTATACCGACAAAAGCAAAAAACACCACGGTATTTCTGCATTTATAGTGGAGCGGACAATGGAAGGCTTCTCTTCTAAAGCCACGAAAGGCAAACTGGGAATCAGGGCGGGAAATACTGGAGAACTCTTTTTTGATCATATAAAAATCCCGAAGGAGAATCTGGTCGGCGATGAGGGGGACGGCTTCAAAATAGCGATGTCAGCACTCGACAATGGAAGATTCACCGTTGCAGCCGGTGCATGCGGGCAAATCATGGCCTGTCTGGAAGCTAGTATCGGTTACTGTAATGACCGCAAAACGTTTGGGAAAGAAATTGGCAGACATCAGCTCGTGCAGCAGATGATCGCTAATATGGAAGCAGGTTTACAAATGAGCCGCCTGCTTGTCTATCGTGCGGGAGAGTTGAAAAATAAAGGCATCAGGAATACAAGAGAAACCTCGCTCGCAAAATGGCAGGCATGTGACTTTGCCAACAAGGCAGCCGATGATGCAGTCCAGATTCACGGTGCTTACGGTTACTCTGATGAATATCCTGTTGAGCGGTATTTACGGAATTCGAAAGCACCTGTCATCTATGAGGGCACTAGGGAAATCCATACAATTATGCAGGCAGAATACGTGCTCGGTTACCGAAAAGACAAACCACTCAAGAAAACCCTTCCTGCATGGGATAACCAGTAAAAAACAGCTTTCCAAGCTTTTGTTAAGCTTCACAGTAGAGAGAAACTGCGACATAGTGACATTTTTATTTCTAGTTGTTCTGATGATCGTTGAGTGCATGGACTCGCTGCGGCAGAACACTTCGCTTTTAGATTTTTTCTGAATACTGGCTAGGGAATATCCCATGTTAAACAAATCTAGGACCATTTCCCACTTGATTAGAAGTTCTATCCAAAGCGAAGGAAAAATGCAGACTCCTTGAAATGTAAAGGTCAATTTTCTGCAGTGTAAATGAATGGATGTCTTTTCAAAATTCTGGGGTACCAGAACCAGGAAGTGCTGTAACCGCAAGAGTCAACTTGTTCTGCCTCTTGTTACGTAAGGTTTTTCTCCATTCTTATAAAGGAGACAATGTTAGATACATTTCAGGATCACTTCTCACCTAATCAGAAAACTATACCGAGCTGCGGAAAAATGCGAGACTCCTACGGGAAAGGAACAGTCTGAAGACCCCGCAGCTGGTGCATTTTCCAGCGAGGAGGCTGAAGCGTTCCCCGTGGAAAGCGAGTATTTTTCCGCAGCGGCGGTTTACCACTCAATCAGAAAAGGA
>NZ_LT732535.1:1691331-1874060 GCF_900156915.1 Sediminibacillus massiliensis
TCTAGTTGTTCTGATGATCGTTGAGTGCATGGACTCGCTGCGGCAGAACACTTCGCTTTTAGATTTTTTCTGAATACTGGCTAGGGAATATCCCATGTTAAACAAATCTAGGACCATTTCCCACTTGATTAGAAGTTCTATCCAAAGCGAAGGAAAAATGCAGACTCCTTGAAATGTAAAGGTCAATTTTCTGCAGTGTAAATGAATGGATGTCTTTTCAAAATTCTGGGGTACCAGAACCAGGAAGTGCTGTAACCGCAAGAGTCAACTTGTTCTGCCTCTTGTTACGTAAGGTTTTTCTCCATTCTTATAAAGGAGACAATGTTAGATACATTTCAGGATCACTTCTCACCTAATCAGAAAACTATACCGAGCTGCGGAAAAATGCGAGACTCCTACGGGAAAGGAACAGTCTGAAGACCCCGCAGCTGGTGCATTTTCCAGCGAGGAGGCTGAAGCGTTCCCCGTGGAAAGCGAGTATTTTTCCGCAGCGGCGGTTTACCACTCAATCAGAAAAGGACGGAAGGAAGCCATGCTAAAGAAAGTTATGTCGCAGTTTATATATTTTGCGGAATAAAAAAATAGACAAACCCCTCCATCCTTTCAAAAGAGGCGGGAGGGGTTGTAGAAAATTTTGCTTAAGCTTTCTCTTCTTCTTCTTTCTTTCGTTTTCTCTTCAAACGCTGCATGATCTTCTTGGAGTCCAGTGTGATTGTTTTCGGTTTGTAGTGTTCCGACTCTTTCAAATCTCCCGTGGACGCCTTCATAAACGACCAGGCAAGCATGAACATAATGAACAATAACGGAAAACCACCGACAATGCTTGCCGTCTGCAAAGTGGACAAACCACCAATATACATAAGAGCGAGTGGCATAAGACAGAGTGCAAAGGCCCAAAACAAACGGTTCCAGCGCAATGGCTCATCTTCCACTTCTTTCTGCACGACAGAAGCTAAAATATATGAACTTGAATCAAACGTTGTTGCGAGGAAGATGATTGCCAATATCGTAAATAACGAAACTATAAGAGGGGCAAACGGCAATTGATTGTACACACTGATGATGGCAGCAGGAGCTCCTTGTGCATCCAGAACACCGATTACATCGAATTGACCAGTGAGCTGCAAATATAAACCGAAGTTGCCCATTATTCCAAAAAACAACAGACTGCCCAGCGTTCCATAGATAATCGTTCCTAAAATCATCTGCCGGATGGTCCGTCCCCGAGAAATTTTGGCAACAAATAAACCGACAAACGGAGCATATACAAGCCACCATGCCCAATAAAAAACCGTCCAGCCTTCAGGAAATCCAGTCCGTTCAAAAGGTCCTAAGTTATTAAATGGTTCCGACCATGTGCTCATATGAAAGAAATTATCCAAAATCAAACCGATACTGTTTGTAGTAGTTTCGGCTATGAACAGAGTCGGCCCGAATATGAAAACAAAAGCAAGCAGGAAAATCGCAAGCCATAAATTGATATCACTGAGAACCTTAATTCCTTTCCGCAACCCAGAATATGCACTCACAGCAAAAATCGTCGTACATAACACCAAAATTATCGTCTGCATTGTCATATTCGGTTCTAAACCGGTAATGCTTGCTACACCTTGGGCAATCATCGGGGCACCAAGGGCTAAAGTCGTCCCCGCTCCGCCCATCAGTCCAAACATAAACAATACATCAATGATTTTGCCGACAGGACCATCAGCCAGTCTGCCGATCAACGGGCGGCATGCTTCACTGATTTTAAGCACCGGTTTCTTCCTTACATAATAAAAATAAGCCATTGGCAATGCTGGAAGTGTATAAATAGCCCAGGCAATTGGTCCCCAATGAAAGATGCCATAGGAACTCGCCCAAGCAATTGCATCCCTTGTACCAGGTTCAATATCAAACGGCGGCCCCTGATAATAAAAAGCCCATTCGATTGTTCCCCAATACAAAATACTAGAGCCGATTCCGGCACAAAACAACATCGCTGCCCAGGAGAACGTCTTGAATTCCGGCTTTTCTTCTTTATCTCCTAACTTAATATGACCATTCGCACTAAAAGCAACATAAATAAGAAAGAAGAATAACCCAAATCCTACCAGCAAATAGAGGACGCCAAAATTCTGCGTTACAAAATCATTGGCTGCCAGAACGAATTCTTCCCCTTCTGTAGGAAATATAACAAGTGGAACTACTACTGCCAATAATAAAATAAGAGCCCCAATAAACGTTGGCCAGTCGATTAACCGATTTTTTTCCATCGTATCTTCCTTTCCTTTTTCGCAGTTGATGGAGCAGGAATATATCGGTTAGTTTTATCACTAACTGGCTATTTTATTTATCCGGACCATTTAAGGAAAAAAAGCTGTAATCCCGAGCGTTACCCTGGACTACAGCTTTTTTCTATTTATTGCTATATTCGAAATCCTTCATAAATCCTACCAATGCTTCCACGCCTTCTTTTGGCATCGCATTATAAATGCTGGCACGCATACCGCCCACAGACCTGTGGCCCTTCAACGTTTCCAGACCATTTTCCTGAGCTTGCTTAACAAATGCAGCATCCAAATCCCGTCCCGGTATAATAAACGGAATATTCATGATCGAACGGCTGTCTTTTTGAACAGGTGATCCGTAGAAATCTGATTGTTCAATGTAATCGTACAAGATAGCTGCTTTTTCTTCGTTGATCTTTTCCATCGCTTTCAATCCACCAAGCTCTTCAAGCCATTCAAATACAAGCTTTGCCATATAGACAGCAAATGTCGGAGGTGTATTATACAAAGAACCACTGTCACTATGTGTTTGATAATTTAACATGACCGGGCAGTTTTCTTTTGCATGGCCGATCAAGTCCTCTCGTATGATGACTACTGTTAAACCGGCTGAACCGATGTTTTTCTGTGCCCCCGCGTAAATCAAACCAAACTTGGAGATATCCATTTCCTCGGACAAAATATTTGAAGACATGTCGGCGACCAAGGGGACATCACCTGTGTCGGGAATCTGCCTGAAAGCAGTTCCTTCGATTGTATTATTCGTTGTGATATGTACATAATCTGCTTCAGGATCGATCATACCCTTGTCCACTTGCGGTATGTAAGTGAATTTCTCATCCTCCGAAGAAGCAATCACCCGAACGTCTCCGAATTTCTGTGCTTCTTTGATCGCTTTTTTCGACCATGAACCTGTATTGACAAAATCCGCTTTACCGCTATTACGGAATAAATTCAATGGTACCATGGAAAATTGTTGGGATGCGCCACCTTGCAAAAACAAAACCTTATAATTATCCGGAATGTCCATTAAATCACGTAGCAATTGCTCTGCACCTGTAATCACCTCAGTGAACAAACCTGAACGGTGACTGAGTTCCATAACAGACATACCTGAATCCTGATAGCTGAGTAATTCTTTTTGTGCTTTTTCCAGAACGGCCTGTGGCAGCATAGACGGACCTGCTGAAAAATTATAAGCTCTCTTCAACGTAAAACAACTCCTTCATCAATATATAGACAGAAAAAGGCAAGGAATTTATCCTTACCTCTGCCCAGGCGAACGGCTTTGTCGCTACTGCATGCTCCCTTGCGGTTATCCGCGATTCGCCAGTCACATACAGCCTTTTGCTTTGGAGTAATTTTATCAATCCTTGAAGAAATACTCAATGGAATACTGTAAAAAACTTAAAAAATCCCGAAGCTATGCAAATGCTCAAAACTGGAGGTATCGTTCCTCCCTCCGCCGATTTGATAAAAAGTTTAGCCATGTACCATCTTGGGAATCTTTGCTGTAGGTATAAAAAAGAGATAATTTCACAAGATGAACTTATTTCCTGATACTATTTACAGGCTTTTTTAGATTTTTGTTGCAACTTCACAATTGAGAGAAACTGCGACATAGTGACAATTTTATTTCTAGTTGTTCTGTTCTGATGATCATTGAGTGCATGGACTCGCTGCGGCAGAACAGTTCGCTGGTAGGGATTTTTCTGAATTTTGATGTTAGGAATACCTCATGTTAGACATACTTTAGAACAACTTCTCACTTGATCAGAAAAACTAACGAAGCGGAGGAAAAATGCGAGACTCCTTGAAAATAAAGTTCGATTTTCTGCGTGCGGTGTAAATTCATCGAGGTCTTTTCAAAGTCCTGTGGGAAAGGAACAGTCTGAAGATCCCGCAGGAGCGGTCTTTGCACCGAGGAAGCTGAAGCGTTCCCCACGGAAAGCGAGTATTTTTCCGCAGCGTCGGCTTACCACTCAATCCGAAAAGAATGGAAGGAAGTCACAAAAAAGTTATGTCACAGTCTATGGTTTTTGTGAAAAAGTAACATTCTTTTAGAAAAATGCCTAAGAATAAAAGATGGGTTTTTTTCTCATCTTAACTTAGAGGTGACTGGTATGTTAAATCGTGTACTTACAACAGCGTTAATTGGAATAGGTACTGCTCAATTCCTGAAGGTGCCTTTAAATTACTTAGAAACAGGAAAATGGGACTGGTCCAAGATGATCGGAACTGGTGACATGCCAAGTTCCCATTCCGCTGCAGTGACATCCCTGACTACTTATATAGGCTTGAGAAGCGGCTTTAAATCGGTTGATTTCGGTGTCAGCAGTGTATTCGGTATGATCGTCATGTATGATGCAATGGGAATCCGTTGGAAAACCGGAGAAATAGCAATTGCAGTAAATGCGATGAACAAACAACTGGAACAACTGTCCAGCCACCATCCGGAAGTCAACCATCAAAAACGGGAAAAAGAGTTGGAAGAAATGCTTGGACACTTGCCGATCGAAGTAGCAGGTGGGGCATTATTAGGTATTGGATTAGGAGCAGTGAGTTATTTAACAGATAGAAAAATAAGTGAAAAATCAGGTACATGACAGTACCTGATTTTTTTCTGAATATCTATTCATAAATTTTTGTCATCCAGTCGACAATCCCCAAGTTTTGCTCGCTTCGAAGCTTCTCTACGTCATGATGTCCGATAATTTCCCCGTCTTTGATGGCAATGACTTCATCGAGGATCATTTCGATTTCTTTGATTTCATGCGTTGTAATCAACACTACTTGTTTTTCTAAATCGATAAAAGAAATCAACCCTTTTACGATAGAATCCCTCACCATCGGATCAAGTCCTGACAAGGGCTCATCCAGCAAAATTACTGGAGCTTGCCTGGCCAAAGCCAAAACAATTTTTAAACGTCCTCGATTTCCTTTGGAGAGATGCTTCAATTTTGCATTGGAATCCAACTTCATGTATTCCCGGATTTCATCTGCTTTCTCCTTATTAAAGTCGGAAAACTGAGACGCATAGAATTCGATTGTCTGCCCGACATTATAGAAACCGTAATAAACGTCCAACTCCGACAAATACGATACATGCTCTGAAATACGGTGATTTGCTTGCATTCCCTCAACCGTTATCCTGCCTTTCGTCGGATGAGTCAACCCGGCGATCAGTTTTAATGTAGTTGATTTTCCGCTCCCATTTTCTCCGACAAGCCCGACAATTTTTCCTTTTGTCAATTCAAGATTGACTCCTTGGAGAGCTGTTTTTCTCATGAACTTTTTGGTAACATTTTCGAATTTGATCATTTATCTCCGCCTCCCGTTCCGTTTCGCAAAAACGATTGGAGACCTGTCTGAATTTCCAAATCAGTGTAACCCATATCATGCATTCCCTTCACAAAGTCCGAAATTTCTTCCTGTTTTAATCGTTCTCTCATCTCATTCAGAATATCGGTATTCTCGGTGACGAAAGTCCCTTGCCCACGTTTTGTCTCCACAATTTTCATCCCCTCTAGTTCTCGATATGTCCTTTGAACGGTATTCGGGTTCACGCTGGCCTGAATACCCATTTCTCGTACAGACGGCAATTTATCGCCTGGTTTTAGTTCACCGCGCAATATTTGTCTGTTAATCCGGTCTGCTAGCTGACTGTATATTGGCTGTGAAGAATGAAAAGTGTCTGTCATAGGCTTACACCTCTGCCTTCTTATCAAGCAGCCAGCTTGCGGCTAAGAACAGCAGAAGAGCAATTACCGTTTCAAATAAGTACGTGCCGGCATAAAGACTAATAGTATCTGTTTCCGTAAAAACCTGGGTGCTGCCATTCTCTACATTGATGGAGATGCCTTCAAGCATATTCAATTCAAACAAACCCCAGTTGTTCAGCTTTTCATAAACAATCGAACTGCTAAACCAACTATAAAGAGTGGCTGTAGCGATAAATAGAATAAAAGTGGACAGAAAGCTTAAGAATGTGCCCAGATAACGAGTGAACACAAGAAAGATCATCCAGAAAAATAGGAACAACGCTGCGAAGCTGAGTGCAATCAACAAAATGTGACTGCCAATGAAAAATACCATCTCCAGAAAATTTGCTATTTGAAGATGCTCGCTGATGCTATCCGCTAGATTAAAGGCTATTAACAGTGTAGAACCAGTTACGAGCAGCGTTACTAACAGAGACAGGAATCCGGCCGCTATTTTGGCTAGTAAAAGCAAATAACCAGGCATCGGATTATGCAGCCACAAGTGCAACCTTTTCCTTTCAGACTGCAAACTACAAAACAAATAGAAGACCAGATAAAACACCTGAACGCCGACAGCTGCAATACTTACACCTACAACAGCTTCCCAGCCAAAACCCTGGCGGTTGCCAATATAATATGCGATTCCTGTTAAAAGAAAGAAAGCAACAACCGGGACTAGAAATACTGGCAGCCCCAAGCGAATTTCTTTCCTTGTCAAACTTAACCAAGCAGACATAAACATTACCTCCATAAATACTTTTTACCTAACAGTGTTAGTGTATTAATTAAATAGTACACTAATACATAATGACAGTCAATAGGTTGCCGCCCAACTTTTATGAACAGCCCTCATGTTTACCCAGCTTTTGTCAGGGAATAAAAGACACATGAAATTTCAATTCCAGGAGGCGAGAATATGGCAAAAACCATTTTTATTACAGGAGCAGCAACGGGCCTTGGAAAAGGAACTGCTATTGGATTGGCTAAAGAAGGCCATCGTGTCATTGCACCGGTTGAGATAAATGCGCAAGTAACTTCTTTACGCGAAGAAGCAAAATCTGCAGGAGTCGAATTGGAAGTATTCAAAATGGATATTACAAATCCAGAAGATCAAACACGTATGATGAATTATGATTTCGATATATTCGTGGCGAATGCTGCCATCAATGAAGGGGGACCACTCGGGGAAGTTCCCATGTCTATTTTTCGTGAAATATTTGAAGTGAATGTATTCAGCACACTCGAAACTGCTCAGATTGCAGCTGAAAAGTTTGTGGATAAAGGCAAAGGGAAAATAATTTTCATGTCATCTATGGCGGGTGTAATGACTTCTCCTTATACAGGTCTTTACTCAGCATCCAAGCATGCTTTAGAAGCAATTGCAAAAACGATGCAGCAAGAACTGGAGTACTTCGGTGTGCAAGTGGCCACCATTAACTCTGGTCCATTTGCAACAGGCTTTAACGACCGGGCAGTGGAAGCAAAATGGAAATGGTTCAACAGTGACATCCACTACTCTCCAGCAGACGAAATGAGAAAAATGGAGGAAGGAATGGAAAATCAATTCGACCCAGAGGAAATGATTGCCAAAATGGTAGAAGTTATCCCAAAAGATCACCATAATTTCCGTACGGTTTATCCCCCGGAAACAGAAGAGAAAATGAAACAGGAAGAAGCCGGGAACTGGGATAAAGAAATCTAAAGAGTACTGACTTGTTATATTTCTCATATAAATGAAAGTAGCAGCCAGTCGTGCCGGGCAGGCTCTGCTTTCATTTATAATCACAAAGGATGAGAAGATTTATGGATACAATATTTTACATAGTCTATACAAGCATCTACCTGATATTGCTTTTTATAGGCATCGGCCTGGCGAACAAGCACGGGTGGGCAGATCCGGCGAATGTTTTACTTGCAGTCCTTGTCGGATTGATTTATGACAACAGCATCCTTGCAGTTGGTCGCTATGTCGGAGAAGGAGAATTGTTGGAATCGCTCAACTTGGCTAGATACTTGCTGCATGCCTTTCTAACTCCTTTGCTAGTCATCTTTGCGTGGAGCACTTTAAAAAAGGCAGACTGCAAATGGGCAGAGTGGACGATAACCAAAGTTGCTTTCTTCCTTTTGACTTTTGCCCTGATTGGTATCGAGCTCGTTGGTGAAGTGGCAGATATCAGCCTTGAAGCAAACTGGGATTACGGGGTATTAAGTTATCAGAATACAGCTGCTTCCGACGGGCCTCCAATAATGATTTTGGGAGTCACAACAGTCCTTTTGTTAACTTCTTTTATCATTTGGCGGAAACAGGGATGGAGTTTCTTCCTGATCGGAACATTGCTCATGATAACAGGGAGTACTGTGACCATTCCCTTCCCTACAAATGCGCTGACAAATTTATTTGAACTAATCCTGTTGGTTAGTCTGCTTGCTACAAAAGCCTTTCAAGATAATAAAATTCATTAGAAATTTTCCCATAAGGAGTTCCATTGCAATACTTCTTTGTATACATTAATGATGCTTGTGCAAATCCTGCAATCACATGTTTGTACTACTCAATAGTATCCAACAATTCAATTTCCAGCTTGTTAACGTCACTCCAGCTGTGATGTATTTCTATATGCCATTTATATAGCGCCCTGTCATGTTGGTTAGCTTCCATCCATCGATGCAATTGCGAATAGGTGTCCATTATCTGATGATTTGGCCCGTGGTGCATCCCCGTTACATAACTTTGTGCCGGGATAGTCAAAGTAATCATATCTTCTGGAATATCAAGATACTCTTCCACTTGGACGCCAATCCAATACCCGTCTTCATCGTCAGAATAATCAGCAACCTTAAATGCACCTATTAGTACAGAGGGATTAACCAAGTGTTTCATATCACCCATCCTTTCTTTTAAACGAATGGATGCTTTCTTGATTTCGTGTAAATATTGATCTCCAGGACATAAAACACGAAAAACCGCTAACTTCAACTCGCTAAGTTTCTTTACTTTGCCGCTCAATATCTTTACCTCCCGTAAGAATCTCTGCTTTTCCTAAGCCTAATTCCATGATTACTATCCCTTCATCATTCCTTGTTCTTGGTTGTGTTTTTAGTAACAATAAACGAAATAATAAAAAATCCGATTGTCCCGCCAACAACCCAGGCTATCCATTGTCCCCACATGAAGTCCCCGCCCATAAAGCCTTTCCATAGGAAGACAATGGTAAAACCGATCAAAAGCCCTACTAACAAGGTCCATCTCACTATACCACCATCCTGAAAATATTAATTAACTATACCTTTTCCGACATCATCTATTCATCTGTTAATGATTTTGAAAATATAATAGGCGCATGGATGCAATCTTCCTCTTCTCCTGCCATTTCAATCAAAGCAATCTCTTTTATTATCCCGTTTATCGTTTCTTGTCTGTGTATGCAATGTTGAAATGCCTCGGTCAATTTCCCTGTTGATAATTTATTGGCAAGCGTGCAATGAGGAATCCAACTATCTGGCAAGTAATAAGGATTAGCGCTTTTGTTGAACTTATTGAAGTATTCATGATGGTCGGCATGAAAAGCCAACAATTCAGTGGTTACTGTGGGAGTTAAAAACAATGTTCGATAATTCAGGAAAGTGCCTAGTGTATTGAATGTGATTTTGATTGGAGGTTTGGTATCATAATATCTGTCCATTAACATGATGTATTCTTCGGTTTCCAGATCATTATAACTTCCTAACGTGATGTGGGGTCTTCCATCCTTAATTTCTTGGGATGAATGTGTAATGACACTCAATTCGTCCCAAATCTTTTTCACTGTATGCTCTGTTTTTTCATCAAATAAACCAACAACCCAATACATGTAAAATCCCCTTCGTTTTTTATTCCTTCACACATTGCTACAAATTGTCAAACCAACCTATAATTTTTTTCTATTAGCGCAAAAACCATAAACTGCGAACTAACTTTCTTTAGCAAGTCTTCCTCCCATCCTTTTCGGATTGAGTGGTAGTCTAGCGCTGCGGAAAAATACTCCCTTTCCGGGGGCAGCACCTCAGCCTCCTCGTGAGCAAAATGCACTCACTGCGGGGTCTTCGGAAGCTGCTCTTCCCCCAGGAGTGTCGCATTTTTCCTTCGCTTTCAATAGATTTCTGATTAAGCGATAAGTGTTCCTTAAATATGTCTAATATCTAGTAGTCCCCTGGTTAAGGCGGTCCACATGGAAAGAAGTGTTTTCTGCCTCCGCTGTTTGTCAGTTTCTGCATTTTGGGAAGAAAAATCTCTATAACTTCTCAACTGTTATTTCCTCTACTATTACAGAATGCCCTTACAAGCTGCGGTAAAATGCGAGACTCCTTGAAAATAAAGCTTGATTTTCTGCGTGCGGTTTAAATTCAAGGAGGTCTTTTCAAAGTGCTGCGGGAAAGGAACAGTCTGAAGACCCCGCAGTGATGCGCCTGCGTCTTCTAGTATCGCTTCGAAGTAAGCTTCCTCGACGCATGGTTTTCGGTGGGACGAGGAATCGCAGTCCCAAGGGAGCAAAGGAGCCTACTCATGTAGTACCCTGGCTGAAGCGTTCCCCACGAAAAGCGAGTATTTTTTCGTAGCGCTGGGTTAGCACTCAACCTGTAAAGGATTAGAGAAAGTCTCTCCAAGGTGAATTGTCACTATGTCGCAGTTTCTCTCTACTGTAAAGGGACAAAGATATTATCTCTTTTTGTCTTCTATAGATTTATAATAAACATCCGAAGCAGCCAATAAACCAACAACAGACAACACAATGAATATTGATAACCAGGTTGCAACTTTCTATCGTTCATATCTCTTACTATTTTTTCGAAAACTTCCTCAGACCGGAACCTATGAATGAACCGATCAATCCGGCTATTGTCAAAGTGACCATATGGCCCCATTGGAATTCTTCACCTTGCCAAATACTTATGGAAATAAGAACGATAAACACACCAATTACATAAGGAATCCACGTTTTGATGACTTGCTTGAGCAATTTGATTCCTCCTTTAGTCGTTCCGCACCATTTCTATGAACCTTTCTGTCCTGCTATGGAGATAATCTAATGTATTCCAATTTATTTTTATACTTTTTATACGTCTACTAAGCTTGTTTCGTTTCAATAGAATCAATTTTTGCCTGGGAAGTATTCTAAGCTTAAACGCTACACGATACTTGTCTACCCTTGGATGATCATGTCGGCGTGTTGTATAGGATTAATCGATTGCAAATAATGATCTTCCGCTTTCCAGTATCGATTTATAAACTTTTGCATATTCTTCCTGGTAGCTGCCGTTTCCCTGTTAAACCGCTTATCTCTCGGACAATCTATGTACACTAAATAATCATAAAAACCCTTCCATTCTCTCCTCTGCAGAAATACGCCTTCTATAATAATGTAACAAGACTCCGGTATTTTTACTGATTGGCAGATTAATGTGTCAAGGTCAGCGTGGTATGCAGGTAAGTGTAGGTCGTCTTCGGACTTCAGTTTTTCAAACAATTGCATTCTTAATGTTTCGACATCCCATTGCAAATAGTAATATTCATACCATTCATCATATTCCGTATAGTATCGGTTTTTCTTTTCTACAATATAATCGTCTAGATGAAAAGTGATAACCGGAACCTTATAGAGACACTGTTCCAACTGGGTTACAAAAGAAGTTTTCCCTGATCGACTTAAACCGTCAACACCAATTATGTAACGTTGATTATTTTTCAAGATGGGTAATTCTTTTAATAATCGATATGCTTTTCTGTCCATTTTAAAGCCTCGTCCCATTTGTAATTCTTGATCTTCCAACTATATAGCTGTTATCCTTCTCTCAAACCGTTTTAATGGCATCCAATATTAAAGAAGGAGCAACCAGCTCCTTGCCTTGGTTCCTTGGATCAAATTGTTTCGAACGGAAAATCACTCCATCCTCTGCTTTCCAATCGTTTTGATAAAAGTTCCCTTGTTCATCACAGTATTCAAGTAACTTGACCTCAAACCCAGCTATTTGAAACAATTCTGTCAAGGATTTATAGTTATAGACAATTTTATGGCTTGCCGCCGGATGACTTAAAGGCCCTGGCCCGCCTACCTTGACAATGTGCTGATATTCTTCGTTTTGAAAATAACCATCCGGGACAGCGCATCTCAGATATCCACCAGGTTTTAAATAGTCAAAACAAATCCTGGCTGCCATCCTCCCTTCTTCATATGAAAGATGTTCCCATACATGTTCTGCAAGAATAGCAGTAATAGACTGACAGTCGAACCTCCTATTCCAAGTATCTTCATCTATTAGATTGATTTCTTCTTCCTGCGTGTGAATCCAGCCTGGATTATTGTTGTATTCGCCTGCTCCAATGACAATCCTGATTTCCTTATCCAATGCCCTAACATCCTTTCTGCAGTTCATTTTCCAGAACGCTGTATAAGTAAGAATCACGCCAGCCATCTTTTATAAGCAGATGCTGCTGCATTCTCCCTTCTCTAGACATTCCGATTTTTTCCAACACCCTTGATGAGCCGGTGTTTCTTGGATCACAAGTGGCATAAATCCGATGTAACCCCCTTTTTCCAAAGCCGTATTCGATTAAAAGACTGCCTGCTTCCGTTGCAATTCCTTTTCCCCAGTAATCGGGATGGACAATATAGGCAATTTCACCGGATTTATTTGAAATATCCCGGATATTCAATTCGACAACCCCAATCATCTTCCCATCCTCTTTGTGAATAATCGCAAATACAAACCTTGTACGTGGATTATTTTCCGCGTCTTTGATTGCTTGTTCTACAAACAATTTGGAGTCTTCTTCTGTATTCGGTCCCCATGGTTGGAACCGGGATACTTTTGCTTGTGAAGCATAACTGTGCACACTTCTCCAATCATCGATTTTTATCTCTCTTAAAACCAACTGTTCACTAGATAAAGAAATCAATTTTTTTGGGATTAGTGCCCCTCCTCTCGAACTGCCATATAATTCTCCGGCCTTAAACTTTCCGATTTCTCGATAGCATTTGAAAGGTCTATATCAGTCCACTCATTTTGTACAAGCAGATAAACCTCCCGTATAATCTCTTCCATTTGTTTCAAACTATCTTCTGGATGCCCTAATAAAACAGAGGTAAGACGAGTTGATGCGTTTTCCGGCGCAAGTTCCATCTCCTTTAAAGTATATTTCTGCCACTTGAATGAAGGGTGATGAACATATGTCCTGTTTAACCCGAATAGAATTTTCATCAGCTTCGTCTGGACAGAAACAACCACCTCATAAAGCATCAACCAATCTTTACGTGCAAGCAGTGCAGCTCGATTACTCCATTTGCTGCCCAAATCCAGGTTATGAATGATCATATTCTTCCCTAATTCAACTGGGTAGACAGCGGTTTTTTGCTTCAAACGATTAATGGCTTCCGGGCCTTCTAAGACAATTCCATCATGTACAGCAGCCACCAGACATTGCTTTTCCAGATCGATGTCATTTTGCAGTGTTACTTCATCAATAATTTCACTGACAGTGTCCGTTAAAAAATTGCTTATTTCTAATTTTGTCCCCTGTGTTATGTAAGTCTCAGACCATTCCTGATCCTCGTATGGATAAAATTCGAGTATAGTACCATTGCTAAGCTGAATCGGTGCCTTTCTATCGTCGTCATCCGGACATTCTTTCCAAAAAATAAATAATTCTATATCAGAGTATTTGTCCTGCCATCCCCGGGAAACAGATCCTCCCAGAAGGACACCTTCCACCTTGGCATTTTGCATATAAATAGCAGATATCTTTGATGCAAGTGATCTTAAATCCACAAAATCTCCCCATCCCTTGTTGAATAAACTGTTAGAGGAGCCATAACCCCCCTGTTAGAAAAACAAAACCCACTCCAAGAGTGACTCCCTTGATCACATTCACCCCTTGATCACATTCACTGGAAACCGTTTTAACAGTTTAAATAGGAATTCAAACTCAAGATACCCGCTTATTCCTAATGGCTGATCATGGTAATATTCCCGATTTTCCATTTTAAATAATGCAGCATACAGTATGAGCAGTCCCCATAAGATAAACAGAATCCCGATGAATATGTTCACCTTGTAACCTCCCTTTTGGTTCTTCCCTTCGGATTTGTCACCTAAATTTTAACATAATTTCATTAAGATTTTCTTAAAATTCAGAACCTTTTATTTAAGGGTCTCTTCTGATAGGAAAAACCATCCCTTATCGGGACATTCAATGATATAGTAGTAACAAAGCTGTCCACTGGAGGATTAGATGTACCCTAATAATTTTTGGTTCTTCTTTGCAATAATAATAGGAATTTGGGGATTCGCCCTGGCTGATCAATCGCAAGGGCTATCCAATGTCCCCCCTGCCGGCTGGTTTAGCAGTGCTTTGTTTTTCGCATTGTATTTCATGCTTCCATTGTTCCGGAAACGGCCGATTTTACAAGCAACTCTTATAAGCTGCTTAAGTTTGTTGGTGATGGTCTTGTTCTGGCCTTTACATAGAGAAGAACCAAATCATTTTATATTATTGCTGTTTGGTTATCTGGCTGGAGAAGCAGCTTACCGGCTTCATGCTAAGCAGGCGATAATTACTGGAATAGTGATTGCCATCAGCATTATTCTGCCCGGCATTTCAGAAAGCGGGGAATATTTTTCTGCTCCGTTTCTTATCTTCTACCTTGCCCTGCTTTGCTTGGCGCTCCAGATATTTCACAGGCTTTTTCATGATGCCTCCGAAACAGAAGCCCGTTATGATGCCTTGCTTCATGAATATCGCGGGGTAAAACGGATGTCTATTTCAAATGAAAAAATGGCCAGACAGCAGGAAAGGACACAGGTCGGAAGGGAAATCCATGATAGCGTCGGCCATAAACTTACCAATTTGCTAATGCAGCTTGAGGTTGCCAGACTCAAATCGGACGGGGCTGCCTTACAACGGATCAATTTGTTGAAAGAACTGGCCCAGGAAAGTCTGGAAGAAACGCGCAGAGCTGTCAAAGCGCTGAATCAGGATGAAATAGGAGGAATAGCCGCCATCATTAGCTTGATACGAAAGCTTGAAGCGGAAAATTTCATCAGAATTCATTTTGAGGTAAAAAATCGTGCCTTCTCAGCACAGCTTTCTCCCGATCAGACTGTTGCCGTTTATCGTGCTGTCCAGGAATCTCTGACAAATGTAATGCGCCATGGTTACGCAAGAGAAACCTTTGTCTTGTTCGAATCACCCGGAGAAAGGATATTTCGATTTGAAGTGTCCAACCCGATTCCTTTGAAATACAGTTACAAAGAAGGGTATGGGTTGTCTGCTATGAGAGAACGGGTTCAACAGTCAGGAGGCAGACTGGATGTATTGGCGTATAACAAGATATTTATCGTACGGGGCACATTTCCACTGCAAGGAAAGGATGATGCAACAAATGGTTCGGATTCTGTTGGCTGAAGATCAGGTCTTAGTAGCTCAAGGATTGAAGATGATGATAGAAACCGATGATGAATTAAGGGTGACCGGTGAAGCCAAACACGGTAAAGCAGCCATCGATTTGTGTGAAAAGCAGCATTTCGACATTGCCGTCCTTGATATCCGCATGCCTGAAATGGACGGCCTGCAAACGGCCAGGGTTATACGCAGGCGCTGGCCAGAAATGAAAGTTTTAATGCTGACCACATTCAATGACGATGAATACGCTTTAGAAGCATTGCGGCTTGGAGCACATGGTTACATGCTCAAGGATGCGGATGCCGGGACACTAATCGATACGGTCAAAAAATGCCTGGTCGGAGGCCTTCAGCTTCAAGGAGAGGTGGCAGCCAAAGTAATGCCGAGACTTCTTCAAACCAAGAAAGCCGATTCAAAACCGAGGCATTCCTTAACACCGAGGGAAATGGATATTTTGCAACAAATTGGTGAAGGCAGAAGCAACAAGGAGATTTCAGCGGAGCTTGCATTGTCGGTTGGGACCGTGAAAAACCATATTTCACAACTGCTTGATAAATTGGGCCTTCGGGACAGGACACAGCTGGCCATCTATGCCATCCGCAACGATTATGTTTAGAAAAATGACTCAAGTCATGGTTATGACTAATTTTTATGACCGGGGACAGTGTTTTGGCTGTCTCCTTTTTCTTATACTTTAAAAGGGATTTAAAATTGAAATCATCTTGATTTTCAAGCGTGAAAAATAAAACTTGAAACAAGGGGGAGTCCAGGTGTTGGAAACAATTAATTTAAAGAAAGTATTCAAAAAAAACACAGCCGTTTCCGATGTTAATTTATATATGGAAAAGGGTGAGTCTGTCGGCCTCCTTGGGCCGAATGGGGCTGGTAAATCGACCGCTATTTCCATGATATCATCTTTGATCAAACCGACAGCCGGTGATGTCACTTGGCATGGAAAAAGCGTTGTCAAGGATCCTAATGTTATTCGGATGCACTTAGGAGTAGTGCCACAGGAAATAGCTCTTTACAAAGAGTTGACCGCTATGGAAAATTTGCGATTTTTCGGAAGGATATACGGTTTGAAAGGAAAAGCTCTCGAAAAACAAATCCTAAAAGTCCTGGAAATAGTCGGTCTGACCGAACGGAAAGATGAGCTTGTGAAACATTACTCCGGTGGTATGCAGCGACGTATCAATATTGCTGTTGCCCTGCTTCACGAACCGGATTTCATCATCATGGATGAACCAACCGTCGGAATTGACCCGCAGTCACGCAATTACATCTTGGAAATGGTCCAACAACTCAATCAGGAAAAAGGCATGACGGTCCTCTACACTAGCCACTACATGGAAGAGGTTGAACGGCTTTGTGACCGGATTTACATTATGGACCATGGAAAAATAATTGCGGCCGGTACGAAACAAGAACTTACCAGCATTCTTTCGAGTGAAGAATCGATACTAATCGAGCTTGACCGCCCTTATCCTGCTTTAATTACAGAACTCGAACAGATAGAAGGAGTACTGCGTGTAATCGAAACGGAAAAAGGTATTAAATTAATCACCCCTAAGAACAGCAGGCTTCTTGGCAGCATTTTTCAAGCTGCTGAACGTCAACAGGCACAGATAGTCAGTTTGAATGTGCAAATACCGACACTCGAAGATGTATTTTTACATTTAACCG
Source organism: Sediminibacillus massiliensis (assembly GCF_900156915.1). Lineage (GTDB taxonomy): Bacteria > Bacillota > Bacilli > Bacillales > Amphibacillaceae > Sediminibacillus_A > Sediminibacillus_A massiliensis. The sequence continues at coordinate 1,708,482 of NZ_LT732535.1, forward strand.
GCCGCAAGTTGAGGGATTAGGAGGGAAATCCATTGTTCTCATTTTTGAAAAAAGATGTCCTTGTTCTAATACGAGACCGGACTGAACTGCTCGTTTTATTGTTAATGCCCATTATTTTGACTGTTATTCTAGGGTTTGCTTTAAAAGGAATGTTTAACGGCAGCTTTTCGTCTTTTGACATGGAAGTAGCTATTGTAAATCAAAATGACCGGGAGGCCGGCATCGAACGATTTCACGAAGAAGTCAGTAAGCTTTCTCTTCCTAACGAAGCCCAAAAGCAACTTACCGAGGCCGCAATCACTTCCGAACCTTTCAATTTGCTAGCCGAAATGCTGAAAAACGAAGATATCAGCCAAATAATAGAAATAGAGTACATGGAGGAAGCAGAAGCAGAACAAGCCTTAGAAGACCAAGAAATTACCGCTTTATTGAAAATCCCAGAGAACTTTACTTACTTATCGTTGAACAGCATGTTGCTCGATCAAGGAAATGGCAGCGAGTTAGTCGTAATCGAAGGTAAAGAGTCTTCGTTACTGGCCGGGATATTTCATGATATGATCGAACGATTTGTCGATACCATGAATTTTGAAACTGCGATTTCCAAAGCCAGCAATTCAACAGATACGTCAAATACCACTGATCCGGATGAAGGCAAAAGCATAGGAGGCATTGTCACGGTAACAGAACAAGAGCCGATCACTTCCATCGAATATTATTCCATCGGAATGGCGGTCATGTTCGCTATGTTTGTTGCTTCTACTATTGCTTCGAAAGCTTATGTGGAAAACTATCAATATGTATTTGACAGGATTTTGTTATCAGGAAAACATCCACTGCTCTATTTATCCGGAAAAGCTATTTCTACAGCCGTACTCGTTTTTATCCAGCTTGCCATATTATTTGGGATGGCAAGGTTTGTACTTCAGGCATTTTCTGATAACTCTCTGCAATTCTGGCTTGGGATGATTGCCATCGGTTTGTTATTTTCTTTTTGCATCGGCTCACTAGGAGCTCTATTGACTGCCATTACCTTGAAAGCAAAAAGCAATGTCGTTCCCGGTATTTTCTCAGGTGGAATTGTGTCGGTGTTGGCCATGCTTGGCGGTAGCTTTTTCCCGGTCTCCGGTATGCCGGAGATTTTTACAAGTATCGGTGATTGGACGCCGAACGGAATCATGCTTACCGCAACTTTACAATGGTCCCAAGGGTTGGGAACTGCTTATTTAGCTCCATTAATGATCCGGCTGCTTTTAATAACGTTTGTACTGACAGGCTTAAGCCTGTTGATTTTCTCCAAAAGGAGGGCAGCATAGATGAAATCGATTTTTGCATTGCAGCTAACAAGACTTCGCCGTGAGCCCTCTCTCGTTCTGTCGATGATGGGAATGACTTTTGCCTTTGTCTTTTTTCTGGGCGGTTTCGGAGCATCCGATCATGTCGATGTCCCCATTTATTTCACTCAAACCATGAACGAGGATGAGCAGGAAATAATACTGGACCGTTTAAATCAATCTGACACCTATGTATTTACTGAAACAGATAAACAAACCGCCGAGAAACAGGTGGCTTTAGGAGAGATTGCATTCGCTATCGAAGCCTTGTCAGATGATTACCGGATGTTGACAGCTACTGATGATCCAAATCAAGCACTAGTCGATCAGTATGTGAAGCAGGTATACCGAGAAGAACTACGCCTGCAGGATGTAGAGGCCGTTTCAGATGCTCCCGATTTTCGTGATAAAGCTTCGGAATATTTAGAGGACCCTCCCATAGCCTTAACCAGTAAAACTGCCGAAGGTGCATCCAGTTCCGGTGGGTATGACCAGCGTAACCAGTTTTTGTTTGGTATGACGCTGTTCTTTGCGATTTATACCATCATATTCAGTCTGGGAAAAGTTGCCGAAGAAAAGCGGACCGGTACTTGGAACCGGGTGATATTGTCTCCTGTCCGGAAATTTCATTTGTATATCGGGCATTTAACTTATTCGTTTATGATTGGCTTTCTGCAAATTGCGATAATGTTTTTGTTTTTCCGGTATCTCTTTCATTATGAAATCGGGGACAACTTCAGTCTAATCTTGTTGTCGGTCGCTTGTTATACTTTCGCGGTCGTAGCCTTGGGCATGCTATTAATCGGACTGGTCAAAAGTCTTGAACAACTTAACGCCCTAGTTCCCATTATAGCCACCAGTATGGCGATGATTGGCGGAGCATACTGGCCGATTGAAGCAGTCAGCAATGAAGTTCTATTAGGGATTTCCAAGGTTGTGCCGGTCACATACGGGATGGAAGCATTGAAAGGGATTTCCGTCGGGCAAAACCTTGCCTCTCTGGCACAACCCTTGTCGATTTTAATTGTCATCGGTGTAGTATGTATGGGGATTGGAATCAACTTGATGGAAAGGAAAGCATAACACAAGACTACAGAGTTAACTTGAAGGCAGTCCAATTCAATGGACTGTCTTTTTACAAGTTAAATTCACTTCTAATCAATTGGGCAGCCTGTACGGCACTCATATCCCTATTGTTTATATAAAGGTAATTCTGCCGGTTTATTTCTCCTGCTTTTGAATTCAGGCGCAAACTTTCCATAGACTTTATAAGATTTTCCTCTGATTTAGTAACATTTCTTTGTTGGCTTATGTTCCAGCCGGTTCGATGTTTTATTCCGTTTAAGCCTCTCTAAAGAATGTTGTACTCTGGTTTCCTTTTTTATTTTCTTAACTGTCAACAGAGAAAACAAGATTAACAAAGTCCCTATAAAACATAGGCCATGGTTTCCCGCTCTTTAAGTTATTGTGATCTATGTATAATAAATTTATTTACCTCACACAATTAACAGATAATAAATAGAAAGATAGAATAATTAAAAGGCGTCAAACAAGTTTCCGATTATCCTGCCTAATCCCTTTACCAGCCAAAAACAATCCGGAACGGAAAAATGATTATCTCAGGAATCCAAAATAATACCTCCAGTACCATATCCCGAAATGTAACATCCTTTCCGTTTCTCCTCTTCCTTTCCATTCTCCTTTTACGCCATTCCCTCATCTATCGCTCTCTCCTTATTCTTTTTTATCCATTAATCCCTGTTCTCTTCAATTTACCATATTAATCCAATTACTCAAGAGTGATAAAAAGACTGGATTATAGGATAATCCAGTCTTTTTATTGAAAATAATATGCACGACACATTCCATTAATTAATATGTAAGAATTTTAGTTAGATAGGATGTTGCTCTCCCATAGGTGTTTGATATTGCTGTTGGATCTTCAACTTTTTTTCCAAGAGAATGATTTTCCTCGATGCCTTCAAGCGTTCAGTGTAAAGGGAATCAGCCATTTGATAAACTGCATGGATCTGACCCAGATAATACATTGATTCACCAGGGCTTTGGGATTCCTTCTCTTTCTGTTTGTAATAAGCAAGCAATTCCTTTTCTTTACCAGACAAATATTGGACTTTTTCACAAGGAAAAGCAATCGGTTTCCACATATCATCACTCCTATTTAGTAAACAGGATATCCAGAACCCTTGTTTCTTATAATAGGAGATCACAGAAAGGTCCGTAGAGAGCTAATTGTGTTATGGTAAGATATAGAAAACTAAAATTCTGGAACCATTGGATTTGATCACTGATGAAATTGCTAAGGAGATGATGCCTTCTTGTTCTTTAAAACAACGAGAAATATAGATAAACAAAGCGTCAATATAGCTTTTTACTGTACTTTCATTTATTGGGCCGGATTCTTATTAATGAATAGCATCCTTGACTTTTTTCATAACGAGATACAGATTAACTCATATCAATTATTAATAACTGGATTAATCGTTTTTTATGTTAGTGAGTTTGTATCATCACGCTATTTAAGAAAAAGGAGAAAGAAGTAACTCAGACAGCCTTTTAACAATCAGTAAGAGTTAAAGCAAGGAACATAAAAATACCATCAGCTCAAACACTGATGGTAAATAGTTAAAATGCACCAGATCCGCCGCCACCACCGCCAACTCCTGTTCCTCCACCCGAAACTCCTCCGGAGGAAGCAGCTGTTGCTGCTTGAACCGTATGGTCGGCCTCTTCAAATTGAGTAGACAGACTAGCTGAAATCATTACAAACATTGCCATATCCATTGCTGAAGAGTCAGGAAGCGGTAATTGATGTTCATCAATTAAGCGCTTGTTCTTGTTCAACATGGATTTATTATTGCTGCCCAAGCTGTATATAAATGCCTGCATTTGTTCATCGTTCATCCATTTATTCCATTCTTTCTCGTCAATAGATTCAAAATTATCTTCAAGCTTCTCCCACTGTTTCTTTAATCGGACTCCCTTCACTGTTTTCGGGGAATAGGCAATGGCGAATCCCATTAAGCCAGCAAACAGTAGGATGGATACAAACATCCATTGAAATAAATCATGCATGGCAAAGAATATCACGAACGGAATCAGTAGAATGCTGGTCAAGCCTGCAGTCCAGCGTGTTTTGGACTTTGATTCATAAAGCCCGTTTTCGGACACTTCCTCTTTAACCGCTCCAATCCAGTGCTGATAGTCCTCATGATATGTTGTCTTATTGTCACTGTCTTCTAAATAAACTTCCAAGTCATTCAACGAGAAGGTGCCTTTATTTCCAACTTTGTGAAAAAGCCAGTCAATCATCATTTTTTCCTGTTCAATTGTAGAGCCGGAATCGCGGACTTTCCGAAATGTATCGTCACTTATTTGTTCTACAAGCCCTTTCCGTACTAAATTAAGCAAGGCTGCGGTCAGAAAATTGCCGTTATCCTGAATGCCCTTTGTCTGATAAATGATTGCAGGCAGACTCATCTCTTCTTTCGGCAGCAGAGAATGGTGGATGGAACTTCGCTCCGCTTCAAATCTGACAGCCTGTTTATGTCGCCAGGCGTTAATGAACAGAATAAGTAGATACATTCCAAAAGCACCAACAACAAATGGGGCGGAAGTGCTTAATATCGATTGCCGTTTGGAGAAAGCTTCAGCATCTTGTACGGCTGCTTCTTGTTCAGCTATAATTTCATCGCGGATCGTGGAGTTGATTGTGTGGTCAACAGCCGGAAACAAGTCAGCGTCATATGCTACCCGGATGTCCCCGTTTTCTCCATCCTCCACTTCGCCCATGGCAAAGAGAACAGTTCCATCGCTTTGAGTTTCTTCCGTATTCCATGCTTCATCCTTTCCTAAAGCGAGTACATTCTCCGTCTGCTTCGGTGGATGAACATAGATGTCCATATTTTGATAAGTTGATTCATTAGATGTGTCAATAAACGGCCAGCTGAACTCCCCCATGTCTTGATACACCTTTACCCCATCTATAATGGTATAAGTAAGATCGACCGTCACCACTTCATCGTCACCGCTCCGGTAAACTTTATAAAGTTCTTCATCCTGTTCAACTTGTAAAGAGTTCCCTTGTTCGGAAGCCTGAAAATCCTCGATGGATGTTCCCTGTTTGGGAATTAATGAGCGGGTTATGCCATTAAATTCTCCTTCAAATTCATACGTATGTGATTCTGTTACCTCTACATTTCCATTTTCCATCAACCGTGCATCGATGCGCGAATTCTCGATGGAAAAATCCAATGCATAAGTTTGAACAGGCAACACTAAAACTGTCGTAATGAACAGCAGGAAAAAAAAGATTTTTTTCATATCGTGCGACCCCTTTCTACCTTACTTACGATTCAGTAGGGGCTGTGGTTTCGTTTTCCTGTCAAATTTAAAAAGCCATCAGCAAGTAACTGATGGCTTCTATCTTATTCTGCTTCTCCTACAACTGTGAAACGTTCATTTTCATGCTCCGGTCTTTCTATTTCATCTACTACCGCAATTGCGAAATCCGCATAGCTGATATAGCTTTCACCTTTTGAATTCGTGATGAGCTGATCTTTCCCTTTTTTATAGGAACCAGTACGTTTTCCGTCCGGATCAAAGAATGCTGCCGGGCTTATATACGTCCATAAAATGCCTTCCGATTTTTGAAGTGCCTCCAGATTTTTACCGGCATTCTTGGCAGTTGGGAGATATGCCTCCGGAAAATCAGGTGTATCATATAACTGTACTTGCTTGTCCTCATCCACAAACAAGCTTCCAGCTCCGCCTACCACTACAAGTTTAGTTCTCGGTGCTCCTTTCAGCGCCTCAATCAACACATTACCGGCCTCGACATGGAAATGTTCTTCACCAGGAGCAGCATTGAATGCGTTCACTACGATATCAAAACTGTTTAAATCGTCTGCTCCCAGATCAAATATATTTTTTTCCAATACACTTACTTGCTTGTTTTGAACCTTCGCAGCATTTCTCACTATCGCCGTAACTTGGTGTCCTCTCCCAATTGCTTCCTTCAAAATCAAGTTTCCTGCTTTTCCACTTGCACCTATTATTCCAATCTTCATGCTGATTCCTCCCATCATATTTTCAATTCTATTCACTTGTAATCATTTTAGTTACAGGTTAACTGTTTGTCAACGATAAGGTATAATCTACTTGACAAGAAAAATGAGTGTGACTAAGGAAGGTGAAAAAATGTCCATTAGCAGCCGATTTGCTGTTGGAATTCATATTCTCACTCTGCTTGAGTTTAATAAGAAAGGCGTCAATTCCTCCGAGTTCTTGGCCGGAAGTGTCAATACCAACCCGGCGGTAATCAGAAAAATCATGGGAATGCTGAAAAAAGCGGGATTAGTAAAAGTTCAGCCCGGTGTGGCAGGAGCAGAGCTAGCAAAAAATATTGCTGACATAACACTTCTCGATGTCTATCGGGCGGTAAATGTTGTACCGGAACAAGAATTGTTCAGTATCCATGAGAGCCCCAATCCTCAGTGCCCTGTAGGCAGAAACATACAAGACGCCATCCTTCCACTTTTTGGCACAGCGCAGCTTGCTATGGAGAAAGCACTGGGTAGTGTCACAATAGAAGATATATGGGAAGACATCAAATTGAATGATAGAGACTGATCGAGCTTAAGATGAAGTTTCAGAGAGAAAAGAGCGGCTGCAATGACAGCCGCTCTTTTCTCTGGAATATTTATTTTGTGTATGAACAGGACTGTAGTTTCCAAGACGGGTAATGTTAACTATCAGGCTGCTCAAATATTTTTTGCTTTTTCAATAGTTTTAAAGACTGAAGAATAGATTGCTTCCGTACTTTCACTTTGTAATTCACTGTCATCTTCAGGATAACTAAAACCAAATGTTTGATATTATTCTTTTCCAGAAGGGTACCACAAACCAGAAATAAATGTTTGCTTATCGTTCACTCTTTGCGCATACTCCTCGTATGAAATTTGACTTTCCATATCAATAAAGGGCATAACATTGGCTTGAGACCCAACAAAAAACAACGGGATTTGTAATTCTTTATAAATATCCCTATTCTCTTGCCTGGCAGCTTCTGACAATTGGTCTTCCATAATCAGCACACCATCGAACGTTCCATATTCCAATTTGCGTAACTCTTCTAAACTTATTTTTTCAAATTCAACCCGATCGTTCCGTATCTCAGGGGAGTCACCAATCAAGGCTAATTGAAGTTCTTCCCCATCATACGCTTCCTGTCGTTCGGTGGTTTGGTCATTGGAAAACACGGCTATCAAAACCATAAACAACAAAAATACTCCGAATGATAATTTGGCAGAATTCATCCTTCTCTCCTCCCTTTTTTAAACTTACACATTTATGTTTTTATTATCCCGGAATCACAAAACAGTTAATATTATATATTATTTTTACAAAGATAAAAACCCCTGTATCCACACAGCCGGAAATAGTGCACTTTAAAAATTGGTTTCATTTGTACCAGAAATCCTCAAATTAGCGCAATTTCACCGTAATATGTATGAAATAGATTGTTTCAGATTTGACGGTTACCAGCCGGTACCTTGATATTCACTACTATTCCCTCTTACACTTTTTCGGCCTACGATAGTCTTAGTCTTATGGAATTCATAATTAAAAAACAGCAAACGGCCGCGGGTATCCAACCCTCGGCCGTTTGCTATCAAGATTAAAATGGATTTGTCGCCCACTGTAAGGACTGCTTAATAAAGATACGTGGGTGAAGCTTCAACTGTGCAACCATATATTCAGCTAAATCTTCAGGCTGCATAAATTTGTCTTCATTTTTTTCTTCCAGCTGATCCCCGAATGCAAGACCTGTCGCTACAAGACTTGGATTCAGGGTGAATACCCGTATATTGTGTCGGCGAACTTCCTGCATAAGCGCTTCGGTCATTCCCTGGATCGCAAACTTAGAACCACTGTAGGCAGTAGAACCTGCCGTCCCTTTTATACCGCTGCTTGAAGAGATATTGATGATATCTCCCTGTTCTCTTTCAATCATTTGAGGAAGGACTGCACGTGTAACATAATATGTCCCAAATACATTTACTTCAAAAACTCGTTTCCATTCTTCTGGTTCAAGTTCCAAAAAAGAACCTTTCAGTCCAATTCCCGCATTATTGATCAATATGTCAGCCGGTCCGAGGCTCTTCTTTAAACTTGCTACTGCCTTGTCTACCTCTTCCATGCTGCTTATATCTGCAACCGCAATGCTCGTCCTGACACCAATTGATTCTGCTTCTTCGGCGACTTCCTTTAACTTGCTTTCTGTCCGGGCAATCAATCCGACATGAACACCTTCCTTTGCTAGTTCCAAAACAGTCGAGCGTCCAATACCGCTTCCCGCTCCGGTGATATAAGCAATTTTCCCTTTAATTTCCTGTCCCATTTTCATCATCCTTTCTAAACATCCTTTATTGATAATTGTAAAGATTCCCGTAAAAAGGTTCCAGAAAAAGGAACCGCTAATATGACAACACAGACACCATCAAGGCCTCATTTGTCCAAACGCCCGTTCCCTGCTACAATAAAGTTGAGTTACTATACTGTTAAGTAGACAGGAGTGTAGATTTTTTGCCGAAGATAAGAAACATCATTGCTTTACTACTTGTTGCAGGAGCACTTTGGCATTTTTATGGAGATACATTTAATGATTCTGGTGTAAAAGGCGTGGCAAATGAAATCCGTTCCGACGTGAGTGGCGTCATCAGTGATCCAAAAGTAGCTGCTGCTATTGAGACTTTCAATGAAAAAATGCAGATATGGCTGGATAAACTGTCTCAGAAGATTCAAGGAAGTGAACAGCCAGGTCAGCCGGATCCTGAAAAGCCCGACTTAACTGCCCCGACCGATCAATCATTTTCCATCCACAATGTTGAACTAGGCGATAGTCGTTCAGAAATTGAAGAAGAAACAGGTCCCCCTGAAAGATCTACTCTAAATCAATACGGAGTCAACTGGACAGCCTACCATGACAACTATCGGAATTTTTTCATGGTTGCTTACAATGAGAATGATACTGTCATCGGACTATACACTAATCAAGATTTAGTTGCTTCTAAGCAAGAAATTACGATAGACAGTTCAAAAGAATCCGTTCGTTCTTCGTTGGGAGAACCTGTCGATGGAATAAGAAAAGGACTTGTCCGCTATAAAATCCAAAACAACGGGGAATATGACACATTTTTGATGGACAACTCTTATGTGACGGTGTTTTATGACAAACACGAGGGTAACTCAGTGACTGCCGTCCAGATAATCAGCGAGGAACTAGAGCAGCAAAAAAAGAAATTTTTCGCTGAAGGAAATGATGAACTAAGGGAAGGTTTTGAATATCAATTGTTCGATCTCACTAACGCGGCAAGGGTGAATCACGGTCTTTCCGTCCTTTCCTGGGATGAGACAGTCAAGACTACGGCACGGGACCATAGTGAAGACATGGCTGTTAACGACTACTTCAGCCATACAAACCCGGAAGGACAATCCCCTTTCGACCGATTGGATGAAGATGGCATTTCCTACAGGATGGCCGGTGAGAACCTTGCATCGGGCCAGCCAAGCAGCATTTATGCCCATGAAGGCTTGATGAATTCACTAGGGCACAGGGAAAATATTTTGCAGGAAGGATATAAATCGCTGGCGGTCGGGGTGGCATTTAATGAAGAGTCACGTCCGTTTTACACCGAGAATTTCATTACAAAATAATAAAAACATGGGAGGAGAGACCTGTTACACGGGCTCTCCATTTTTTATTCCTTTGATTCTTCCTCATTTTCCAATCAAAGTCCGATGCTCCATGTATAGCTGCAGCCATTGAGCGGGTTTGGTGAAGGAATCGGATATCTTATCCTTGCTTGGCGACAAGTATAAGTACCAGCTCAACGCCCGCTGCACACAAGCCAGTTCATCCGAAATCAACAAGGCTTTCTCCAAATTATCGATAGAGGCGAATTTTGTCCATGGTTCTAAATAATATGGCCGGAATTCATTTATCAATTCCAGCCACTCAAGCTCGGATGCCGCTAAATCATCCAACGCATTCCAGAATACACGTGTACTGAAAAACGGATGTGTTACAGAAGCGTCACCCCAATCAAAGAAAACCAACCTGCCCTCTGATAGTCTGATATTATTCGAATGCAAATCACCATGGTCGATAGAGGGAGGCAGAATGGAATCAAGCTCATCACAAGCTTCCATCAGCTCTTGTTTGAGTGACATGATTTTTACTGTTTCTGCTGCCGACAGTCCTGTAGTGCACATACCAGCCAAGTGATTAAAAATCTCTTCTTTCAAAACTTTCATTCTTCGGTCTGGTATCCCCATGGATAATAATAAATGCACATTATCTGCCTCCGAAACTTGAATCTCGGCATATTCCTGAATAGCCCGCTGCCATAATTTTTTGTCCTTTTTTTCACGCAGAGCCTCCCCGCACAAGTCTTTCATCAACAACCAGCCCATTTTTTCCTGAGCCGCAATGACAGATACCAAATTTCCCGGGAAGGTGGATGCTAAATGTTTCGTCAGAATTGACTCATGAAGGGAAGCTGGTCCTGATGCTTTAAAGTAAACATCCCCTTTATTGGTAGGAATCCGTTGAACCAAACAATAGTCATTTGCTTTTACCTGCTTCCCTTTTCCTATTATTATCAGTCCGGCTTTTGCGATTTCCTTGTTAATCCAAACGGAAACCGTTTCGCAAAAATCCGCCATGCATCTTTGATCAAGTTCACTCCAGACCGGCATTTCACTGAGAAAATGTTTATCCATCTCTCTTCCCTTCTTCCTTTACAACAAAATCCTATGATATTATATTCTCCATCACGCCTGTGCAATCCTATCGGCACTTTTTCTTAACTTTTTCTTAACTTTTTCATCATAATAGGCTTTTAGTAGGGTTTACTTCCAAGAGATTTTTTGTTAAATTTATATATTATCCTACATGATAGAAACATAGGAGGTTTCATTCATCATGAACAAAAACTATAAAGAATGGTTAAATAAAGGTTGGTTATTCTTTACAGTAGCCGTCCTCTTTTTGTGGGCAAAAACCTATTACGGATTGAAAACAGCTTTTACATTAGATATTGAAAACAGCATACAACAATTCATTTTAATAATCACTCCGATAAGTTCCATTTTATTCTTTCTTGGACTAGCATTCTTCTTCTCGCCGAAACGGCGGAATAAAGCATTTATGACTATTTACTTTCTTTTGTCTTTCGTGCTTTATGCAAACGTAGTGTATTTCCGGTTTTTCAATGATTTCATTACTCTTCCGGTGCTTATGCAATACAAAAACTTTCTGGATCTCGGGGGAAGTGCGAAGTCGCTGATGCATCCAATGGACTTGCTTTACTGGGTTGACTTTGCGATTCTATTAATCTGGTTGTTGCGCAGCAAAGCTAAACCGGCGCTTGCCTTCAGAAAACGTACTATCGGAATGATTTACGCTGCTGTCATTGGAATAGCAGCTGTAAACTTGAATCTTGCCGAACAGGAACGTCCGGAACTTCTGGTAAGAACATTTGACCGTGCAAAACTTGTCAAGTTGTTGGGAATCTACAACTATCATATTTATGATAGTGTCATGACAGCAAAAACGTCTTCCAGCAGAGTATTTGCGGACAGTAACGAATTGACCGAGGTGTTGAACTATGTCAATTCCAAACAGGGACAAGCCGGAGTAAATGGGGAATACTTCGGAAAAGCAGAAGGCAAAAACGTTGTACTGGTTTCCCTGGAATCGACTCAGAATTTCGTCATCAACAGAAAAATGAATGGCCAGGAAATCACTCCATTCTTGAATGATTTGATTGATGACAGTTTCTATTTCAGTAATTTTTACCATAATACAGGCCAAGGAAAAACATCCGACTCCGAGTTTATCATCGACAACTCTTTATATGGTTTATCCAGAGGCGCAGTATTTACTACTAATGCGAATAACGAATATAACGCTACTCCGGAAATCATTAAAGAACATGGCTACACACCTGTAAGTTTGCATGGAAACCATGACAGCTTCTGGAATCGTAATACCATGTATAAAACGCTTGGATACGATCACTTTTATTCCAAAGAAGAATACCATGTAACAGATGAAAACTCTGTTAACTACGGACTGAAAGATATACCTTTCTTTGAACAGTCGATGCCGATGATCAAAGGATTGGACAAGCCTTACTATGCAAAATTCATTACAATGACAAACCATTATCCATATGTTACGAATAATGAAAATATGGAAATGATCGAACCGGCTGAAACCGGTGATGGATCTGTGGACCGTTATTTCCAGACTGTCCGTTACATGGATGAATCTGTGAAGAAATTCTTTGAAATGATGAAAGAACAAGGCGAGTATGAAGACACCATTTTCATCCTATACGGTGATCACTATGGAATTTCCGAAAACCATAATCGTGCGATGAGCGAGATCCTTGGAAAGGAAATACGGCCATTTGAGCATGTCCAGCTTCAAAAAGTACCATTGATCATTCATATCCCTGGTATGGAAGGGAAAGAAATGACAACAGTCGGCGGACAAATCGACTTGAAACCGACTATATTGAACTTATTGGGAATCGATGAGAACAACGATGTTCAATTTGGTACGGATTTATTTTCTGAAGACAGGGAGGATAAAACAATCCTTCGTGATGGCAGTGTGGTAACAGATAAATATGTGTATGCCGCGGAAGCAGAATTATGTTATGACAAAGAAACAGGTGAAGAAATAGATGGAGAAGCCTGTGCGCCATTAAAACAGGAAGCCCAAACGGAACTAAATTATTCAGACAAAGTAGTCAACGGTGATTTACTCCGCTTCCTGGAAAGTGAAACAGAAAAAACGGAAGAATAAGCAAAAACCCCCCTCCCTGTAATTCCTGTTTGGATTCAGGGAGGGGGGTTTTAAATTTAGAGGAGACATCCCCACTGCCGGGATATCTCCCTTTCTTTTTTTACTGCAGTTCACTTACATACTTAGCAGGGAAAAAATTATTGCTCTTGATTATTTCTCCATCCACTATTTCAATGAGTACCTTCTTCACCCGTCTGTTTACAACCTCTTCCACAATAATTTTCAGATTTTCATAGTGAAAAAAGTCACCTTGGTCAGGAACAGTTTCCAAATTTTCGATAACCCAACCGCCTAATGTATGGTATGAGCTGTCTGGTGAGGAAATGTTCATCACTTCTGCAAAGTCGTTTAATTGATATTGTGCATCAAACGCATAAACATTTTCCTTCACCTTAGACATGGCATTGACCTTTTCATCTTGTTCATCCCAAATTTCACCGACAATTTCCTCTATGACATCTTCTAAGGCCACCAGTCCGGATGTCCCGCCAAATTCATCCAATACGATCGCCATATGGATCTTTTCTTTTTGCAACAATGGCATTAGCGAAGAGATTTTCATGGATTCGACGACAAACAGAGGTTCTCTCAATAACGCTTTTATATCCACATCGTTGTATTTTATTAAATGAGTGAAAAACTCTTTTTCCGTCAATATTCCGATAATGTCATCAATTCCTTCTCCATAGACAGGGACACGGGAAAAACGTTCTTCGAAGAAAACTTTTTTTATTTCTTCAATTGGCATATTGATATCAATTGCCACCATATCAATCCGGGGAGTCAGCACCTCCCCTGTCAAAGTGTCATTAAAATCCATAGACCTGTAAATCAATTCCCTTTCTTCTTTATCAATAACTCCCTCTTCCTGACTTATGTCGAGCATAACCTTTATTTCTTCTTCGGTTACGGAAGGCATGTCATTCCCTTTCGAAAAGAGTTTGGAGACGATTGATTTTAATTTGATAAAAAAGAAATTGACTGGTGTCAACAATTGAATTAATAGAAACAACACATTTGAAATTGCCAGTGAGTAAGAATCTGCATGCTCTTTTGCCAATGATTTCGGAAGTATTTCACCGAAAATCAAAATCAGGATGGTCATGGCCACAGTGCTGATGACCAGGCCTGTATTGCCCCCGAACATCTCTGTCGCCAAGGCGGCTGATATACTGGCAGCTGCTATGTTCACAATATTATTACCCACCAGGATTGTTGATAATGTCTTGTCAAAGTTTTCTGCAATGTGAAGAGCCTTTCTGCTTCCCCTTTTCCCTTCATCCACAAAGTTTTTCAGCCTTATCTTGTTCACACTGGAATAAGCGGTCTCGGCTGATGAAAAAAAAGCAGATAAAAGAATTAATGAAACTAACAAAATAATTGAATTCAGCGGCACATCGTCCAAAGAATTTCACACTCCTAATTAATGTTTTTTCAAATCGTAACTGTTTTGATATATTATATCGTAATAATGTCTTGAGTGGTATTCGAAATCAGCGACTGTAGGAAAGCAGCTGTCTCGGGCTTGATATTGCCGAATAATACTTTTTGGTCTTTTTCGTTCATTTTTTTAACTGCAGCATATAGTTCTTCCACTTCGGCTTGTAAGAATTCAATCTTATTGGCAATCACTTCGACTTGTATATGGACTTCTTCTTGCTTGATTTCGTCAGACTTCCTTAAAATCAATCTATTTTTTATCTCATCCAATGTCATATTGTTATTCTTACATTGAATGATAAATCTCAAGTCGCTGACGGATTCCTGATCGTATAATCGGTAATTGGAATCCGAACGTCTGCAATTCAACAGACCCAACCTTGTGTAATAGTCAATTGTCCGTTTTGATACATGACATGCTTCTGCTAACTCCCCTATTCTAAGCAACTTCCCAATGTACTCACCTCTTCATAATTATATTTCAGATTATTCAAACTGTACAGTAGAACGTTATGCTTTGTCGCCTGTATTTATTCCTTGTCATGCCGGGATTTAATGGTGATTTATCTGCTATTGGTAGCTGCCGGGTGCTTTTTCATCAGTTTCATTCCATGTCTGAATTTGATCATCTTTATCTGATTCAATGATCACTTCAGTTACACCTTTTTCCATTAATATCTTTTTCTCCATACCTGCAAGGATTTTTGAAGCAGTCCCAATGGACATATCTGGATCCAGCTCCACTCTTAGTTCTACATGCAATTCCTCGCCTTCCTTAACTACCATCAGTTCTTGAATGTCTTTAATGTGAGGTTCTTGAAAAACAATCTGACCGATTTTTCTCTCCATATCTTCGTCTGCAACGCCAAGCACCCCTGCCGCATTATCCAGAAAAATCCGTCCCACTACGTAAAACAAGGCAAGACCAATGAGAATAGAGGCATAGCCTTCAGCTTGGTGGAATGGTGTAAATGTGGCAATGATGATAGATAATATAGCAATTACCGCTCCGCCCGTCGCCACTAAATCTTCCAGGAATACAAGTTTTGTAGCAGGTTTTGCATGACTTATATTTTGGAAGCTCTTCGTCACGATTTTTAACCCTTTTATATCTTCATCTGCCAGCTCAGCTGTTATTTCTTTCATCGCTTTGACCAAAACACTTGCTTCTAAAATAGCCGCAAGCCCTAACACTCCGATGTTCAACCAGAACCATTGATTTGGTTCTGGAGGTTCCATTATATGATGAAAACCCTCTTTAACCGTTTCATACGCAAGGATTCCCACCACTAATACCGCTCCCAGCAATACTAAGTTGACCAATCTTGCAAAGCCGCCCGGAAAACGATCGGTCGGCGCTTTCTTGCTTAAAGCAGAGCCAATAAAAACGAAGAATTGATTCGCCGCATCGCCAATGCTGTGCATCAACTCGGCAAACATCGCCACATTACCAGTGATAACGTAGGCAATGCCTTTTATAATCGCTATTATCGTATTCATGATGCTTGCCATTAAGGCAGATTGATTTCCTTTTTTCAATAGTCCAAAAAATTCTTTCATCGAAAAACCCTTTCAATTTATTAGTAATATTCAACTTCACCAGCTAGTTGCAAATAAAGTAGAAGGTGTTTATTTTCTACACTGAAAATATTTTTGTACATCCCACCTATACCATTAATTACCGGGAACAAAACACTTGTCGCCTATTGGATTTTTTCCTTTTAGTTCGCCATGTATGGTTATTGTCTTATATTATCCACTAATACATTGATTAACCCGTCTATTCTTCCAAATAACTTAAACATAAAATAGTAGTATTGAAAGTATGTAGAGCTTTCTATAGTTTGTGTTC
Organism: Sediminibacillus massiliensis; assembly: GCF_900156915.1. Classification (GTDB taxonomy): domain Bacteria; phylum Bacillota; class Bacilli; order Bacillales; family Amphibacillaceae; genus Sediminibacillus_A; species Sediminibacillus_A massiliensis. The sequence goes on from NZ_LT732535.1 coordinate 1,725,004, forward strand.
AGGCACTTCAGTTTCGAATAGCTATTGGAAAGGAGGGAAGTTGATGGTTTGCTTACCCGGCTATCGTTACTGCGGGCCAGGTTGTAGAGGGCCTGGTAAACCGTTAAATCAGCTTGACGCCCTTTGCCGGCAGCATGATTCCTGCTATCTCCGTTCTGGCACCCACAGAAATTGCGATGAGTTATTTCTGAACAGGCTCCGACCTTTTATCCATAGGAGAGATAAATTGGGAAGAGATGCCATGCTTATGTATCGTGCAATGTTGTTGAAACGGCGCCTGGGCGACATATCCCCTCGTTTATAAGACCAACAAAAGAGGTGCACTCAGCACCTCTTTTGTTTTCTTACAATTTAACAAGCATCTTGTAAAAAAATTTAACAAAATACTCCACACCTATTTTAAATATTCAGAATTTATTGTATAATCTGTGAATATTCATCACGAGAGGAGTAGAATTATCATGAAAACACTAGAAAAGGTTAGCAGCTTTGTCGGGAACACATTCGCGATCTGGGTATTGCTATTTGCGGTCTTATCCTTCCTTTTCCCTTCCGGATTCACCTGGATCGCTTCCTACATCACCATTTTATTGGGCATCATCATGTTCGGTATGGGGCTTACATTGTCAACCAGTGATTTTAAAGAAGCATTTAAGCGTCCAAAGGAAGTAGCGATCGGGGTGGTTGGCCAATTCACCATCATGCCTTTAATAGCCTTTGGGCTTGCAACACTTTTGCCCGTTTCCGAGGAAGTCGCGGTCGGTGTTATCCTGGTTGGATGCTGTCCAGGAGGAACTTCTTCCAATGTTATGACTTTCTTGTCCAAAGGAGACACAGCCCTTTCTGTTTCAATTACTGCGGTATCAACCGTCTTGGCGCCTATTTTGACACCGGCACTGATCCTCCTGTTTGCCAGTCAGTGGCTCGCTGTTTCTGCAAGTGCTTTGTTTATCTCAATCGTCCAAATCGTATTGATACCAATAGTGTTGGGATTAGTCATCAAATCAATATTAAAAGACAAAGTGGAAGCAGGGGTAAAATCCATTCCATTGGTATCGGTAATCGGAATCGTAGCAATTGTAGCTGCAGTTGTCAGTGTCAATCAGGCCCAGATTGCTGAAACCGGTGCGCTTATTTTCGCAATTGTCGTCCTTCATAATGTATTAGGCTATATTATTGGATATGGATTAGGAAAGGTATTGAAAATGGGGCCAAAACAGCAAAAAGCTGTATCCATCGAGGTAGGAATGCAGAATTCCGGGCTGGGAGCAACACTGGCCACTGCCCATTTCAGTCCATTATCAGCAGTACCTAGCGCCATCTTTAGTGTCTGGCATAACATCTCAGGACCAATCATTGCAACTATCTTCCGGAAGCAACAGGAAAATGAAGATAATAATGACATGAATACACGGTTCACCGCCTGAGGCAACCAAGAAAAGTAAAAAAAGAGCTGCCGGGAATTTTAAACCGGCAGCTCTTTTTTACAATCGTAAAATCGAGTGCATTCATCCATTTTAGATCATCAATATCTTCAGAAATCGTATTGTGCTTCTTTTTCTTCTTTGATCTTGGCAAAAGTCTCCGCCAGAACAACGGTATCTTCCACCAATCGGTCAATCCTGAACAAGACATCGTCATTGGTGATCTCTTTGCGATAAAAATCCTGCTCTTCGATAAATACATAGGTTTGAACCAGCTGTGCTTTCATATAAGCCAAAATCGGTTTTAATTGCTGTTCAACAATCAGATAATGCTTGGCAGATCCAGCTGTTGCAACCATGCTGACAACTTTGTCACGAAAGGCATTTACAGGAAGCAGGTCAAAAATATTTTTCAATGTAGCAGGTATGGACGCCTGGAAAATTGGTGTACCAATAATAATAGCATCAGCCTCCATAATTGCTTTTGTTACATATCCTGTGTCCCCTTCATACTCCAAGTAATTTCTTCCATCGCTGAATTGCACGTCATAATCTGCTAAGTCGATTAATGTCACTATTGTTTCCGGATATTTTTCAGAAAGAAACTGTACAGTATAATCCATAGCTGTTCTCGTTTTCGAGCCGACATTCGAACCTGATAACGCTACAACCTTCATATTCTGTAACCCCCTACTTCTTCGCTGTATATTTTTTAATCGCAGGCAGGATTTCTGTGGCGATTAACTCAATATTTTTCTGCAAACGTTCAAACGGCACACCACCGAAGTCGATCTGAGCGATATAACGTTGATGTCCGAACATTTCATGTTGATAAAGGATTTTCTCAATGATTTGCTGTGGACTTCCGATATTCATGATGTTATGTGGATCAACGCCCTGCGCGAAGTGTTGTTTCGGAAATCCTTGTCCATTCGTCCGCTTCATTCCTTCGTTAATATGTGGATACATATCCTTTAACGCCTGCTGGGAAGACTCTGCTGCATAGAAGAAACCGGCAGTTGCAACAGGCAGCTCATCTGGATTGAATCCTTGACTCCTGGCCGCTTCTCGGTATGCATCAACCGTTCGTTTGAATACGGAGGCTGATCCTCCCAAATGTGCCATGAACATCGGCACTCCAGCATAACCTGCCCTTATTGCACTGGCTGGTGTTCCGCCGACTGCACGCCAAATCGGCATGGATCCATTTTGAGGACGAGGCAGGACTTTGGCATTTCTTAATGGAGCCCTGAATTCTCCTGACCAGTTCACCACTTCTTCTTCATTTATCTTCCGTAATAAGTCAAACTTTTCTTCATATAGCCCTTCATAATCTTTCAAATCATACCCCAATAAATCAAACAAACCTATTCTGGATGCACGACCTGCTATTATTTCAGCGCGCCCCTTTGATATTAAATCCAGAGTCGCAAAGTCTTCATAAACCCGGACAGGATCAGAGGTGCTGATGATGGTTGAAGAACTCGCTATTTTAATGTTTTCCGTTGCTTGTGCAATCGCTGCAAGCACAACAGAATGCGCTTGGGTGGCAAAAAACTCCTGATGACTTTCACCTACACTAAAAAAGTCCAATCCTGCCTGATCTGCCAGTCTGGCATATTCGATGATTTCCTGAATCCGTTCCTCTGCAGAGATTCTTTCACCGGTAACGGGATTTGGCAAATGATCCCCTAATGTATAAATGCCAAACTCCAATCCTTTACTTTGATCGATACGATACTTTTCCATGTAACAATCACCTGTCTTTCCTGGTATGTGTCCTTATATATTTTAAAAAATTCATCTGTGTACAAGCCCTAATCGTTTATAAGTCCCTGTTGAGGGAGCCGCGTGAAAATTACTTTTTGTGACGTTTTCTCTCATTCTGATGTTTATTGAGTGTTGGTACTCGCTACGGCAGAACACTTCGCTTTCCGCGGGCACGGCCTCAGCCTCCTCATCAGCAAAGAGCGCTAATCTCAAAAGAATGGAAAGAAAGCCATAAAAGTTAGGTCGCAGTTATATATTTTTGTAGCAACAATCGATGCTTTATGATAGAACAGAAAATATTAAATACATGGTAACAGGTGAGTAGATGTTTAATACCTTCCCTATTACCATTCCCAAATGTTATTATAGTTAATAATATTCCACATGATAAGTACGCACTTTAAAGTGGTATAGTATCCCGAAAGATACTTAGGAGGAACAAATATGGAGAAAGTGCCAGAGAATTGCCAGGTCGAAGATGCACTTGGGATTTTGGTCGGAAAATGGAAGCCAATTATTTTATTATACCTGTTACAACAAGGGACCAAACGGTTTAGCGAATTAAAACACAGCATGCCTGGCATCACCCAGAAAATGCTGACAAAGCAATTGCGCGAATTAGAGGAGGAGGATATCATCGAACGAGTCGTGTATCCTCAAGTCCCCCCGAAAGTAGAGTACTCCATAACCGAGTATGGCAGAAGTTTGGAACCGATATTAGAAGCAATGCATGAATGGGGTAAGAAACATACATTGCATAAACAGAACAAATGGAAAAATAAAAGTTCCTGAAAAAAGCTGCCTTTCGCCTGAGCAGGCTTTTATAGCCTTGCACTCTGCATATGCTACAATAGCAACAATGATTCGGGAAAATCGAGGTGGTCAATGATGAAAATTGAAATCTGGTCAGACTTTGTCTGTCCATTTTGTTATATCGGCAAACGGAGATTGGAAATCGCGCTCGACCAGTTTCCACATAAAGACCAAGTTGACATTGAATATAAAAGTTTTGAATTAGACCCAGAAGCACCGACACATACAGACCAGAGCATTTATGAAGCACTTGCTGCCAAATTCGGAACAAGCGAAGCGCAAGTAAAACAAATGAATAAAGGACTTATCCAACAAGCTGCAGAAATTGGTCTCACCTATCATTACGATAATATGAAACCAACCAATACATTTTATGCCCATAGACTGGCCAAATACGCGAAAACGCTTGGCAAAGAAGCTATCCTCACAGAAAAGTTGTTATACGGATATTTCACAGACTCCAGGAATGTGGGGGATATTGATACACTTTCTGAAATTGCTGAAGATACAGGTATCGACAAAATGAAAGCTTTGAGAGTTTTAAAAGATGATAATGCATATGCGGAAGAAGTAAGACAAGATGAAAACCAGGCAAGACAACTGGGAATTTCAGGAGTTCCGTATTTTGTCATTAATCAAAAATACGTCATTTCCGGTGCCCAGCCTCAAAGTACTTTTTCTTCTGCTCTTCAAAAAATTTGGGAAGAAGAAAAAGCTAAGACAGAATTCCAGGACCTGTCAGCTAGCAGCGGAGAAGATACAGTTTGTACTGATACGGATTGTATCGTACCACCCATTAACAACAATGATTAGATGTTTTACGTCTGTAAAAAAATCCTCTTCCAAATATGTTTTGGAGGAGGATTTCAATAATGAATGGTTAGTTTGGTGATTTATTTGGTAATACTGGTTCCCCATATACCTTCAACAACCACTAAGTGATAAATTTTCTAGTGTCTACCACTCAAAGTGCTAAAAGTGTTAAATACAACCCTAACAATGTAATAAATAGTATCGGTATCGTTAAGATAATCCCTGTTTTGAAATATGTTCCCCAAGAAATTTTGACTCCTTTCTGTGACAAGACATGAAGCCACAATAATGTCGCAAGGGAACCAATCGGGGTGATTTTCGGACCTAAATCAGAACCGATCACATTTGCATAAACCAATGCTTCCCTCATCACACCGGAAGTTTCGGTATCCGCAATTGCAATGGCATCGATCATGACTGTCGGCATATTGTTCATTATTGAAGAAAGTATAGCAGCAATGAATCCCATTGCTATCGTTGCCACAAACAAACCTTGTTCGGCACTTGCCTCGATCAATCCTGCCAGCAAATCAGTCAATCCGGCATTTCTAAGGCCGAAGACAACAACATACATGCCGATAGAGAAGAAGACAATTTCCCATGGAGCTCCTTTGATGACAGCTTTTGTATTGACTTCCTTACTCTTTCTTGCCATCAGTAAGAAAAAGATCGCGATGATTCCAGCGACTATGGAAACTGGAAGAGTTATAAATTCACTGACAAAATAACCGACTAGCAGTACTGCCAGTACATACCAGGAAAGATGGAACATTCTCAAGTCTTTGATTGCTTCTGCTGGTTTCTTCAGTTGTGATAGATTGTATTGTTTAGGAATACTTTTTCTAAAATAAATCAATAAGACCACAATTGTTGCAGCAAGTGAAAAAAAGTTCGGTATAATCATTCGTGAGGCATATTCAACAAAGCCTATATTGAAGAAATCTGCTGAAACAATGTTTACCAAGTTACTGACAATTAAAGGCAAGGAGGTTGTATCGGCAATAAACCCGCTTGCCATGATAAAAGGAAAGATCATTTTTTCTTGGAAATTCAAGTTACGGACCATGGCCAAAACAATCGGCGTCAGGATAAGCGCCGCACCGTCATTTGCAAAAAAGGCTGCCACCACTGCACCTAAAAGACTGACATATACAAACATCTTTATTCCATTCCCTTTTGCAGCCCTGGCCATATGTAAAGCGGCCCATTCAAAAAATCCTATTTCATCCAATATTAAAGAAATAAGGATTATTACTACAAAGGCGAGCGTTGCATTCCAGACAATCTGCGTTACTTCTATTACATCGTTAAATCCTACTACTCCTACTAACAGAGCAAGAATAGCACCACCACAAGCTGACCACCCAATGGATAACCCTTTTGGCTGCCAAATAACCAAAATTAAAGTAGCCAGGAATATGATGGATGCTAGTATGACTGAAGCTGACAAAATCGTTTCCCCCTCTTAATTAGCAACAAGTTATTCTCGTTCCATTCTTTTCTAATTCTCTTAGTTTGTATCCTTGATCGGGAAGCTGCTTTAGGACAGATTCCACAAAGGAATAATATTCATTGTCTTTATTGATCGAGTAAAAAATCCACTGACCCTTTCTCTCTTCTTTAACCAATCCGACATCTCGTAATTTTCGAAGATGCTGACTGATTGATGGTTGACTAGTTTGGAAAATCTCTACAAACTCACAGACACAACAGTCACTATCATCAAGAATCTTAACCATCGTGAGTCTCGTCTTATCACCAAGCAATTTTAAAATCATGGCCGCCTTTTCCATTTCGATTGTTGTTTTTGTCATGACAAAACATCTCCTTTTTCATTCGTATATTAATATATAATAATTTGCTTATATAAGCAAATTGTCAAGCCTTGTGAGCTTGGTAGTAACTTTATTCAAAAGAGTGGATATTTTATTATTTTTCCATCCAAAATAAAGAAGAAATGACAGGGAGGTAATGAACAATGAACAAAGATGAACGGAAAAGAGCTTTCAGGGAAGTCATGGCTGCTAAAGGTCTTTTAGCCCCCCTTGACTCTCCATTTCAAAGTACCAAAAATAAAACGTCACAGCTAAATGAACAGGACGGCATCCAAACAAAAAGACCCCAATAACCAAAAAAGGCGAATCCTTCAGGAGCCGCCTTTTTTCTGTATGACTATATTCTAGTAAATGGTGCACAAAATAGATATAATGCGACATAACTAGCTTCACTAAACGTGGCTTTCTACCATCCTTTTCTGATTAAGAGGTGGTCCAGCGCTGCGGAAAAACACTCGCTTTCCGTGGGGAACGCTTCAGCCTCCTCGGGAAAAGAGCCCTGCGGGGTCTTCAGACTGTTCCTTTCCCACTGGACTTTGAAAAGGCCTCGATGAATTTACACGACACGCAGAAAATCGAACTTTATTTTCAAGGAGTCTCGCATTTTTCCGCAGCTTGGTATAGTTTTTCTGATTAGGCGAGAAGGGATCCTGGTATATGTCTAACAAGGCTCTCCTTAACAAAAATGGAGAAAAATCTTACGTAGCGAGAGGCAGAACCCTAAGACCCTTGCAGAACAGCATTTACTAATATCCGAAGTCCAATATCTTAAAAGGCATCCCATCAATTTATACGGCAAGAAAAAAATCGAACTACATAGTAGCATAAATAATTTCCGCTGCCTAACATAGATCTTTGATTAATTGAGATGACATCCTATAATTTCACTAAAATCGAAATTCAGAAAATCCCTACCAGCGAAGGCAGAACACACAGACTCCTCGAAAATACAAAACGATTTTCTTCGTGCGATGCCATGCTGACGAAGCTTTCCTTATCCTGTGGGAATAGCGCAGGTCTTAGATGGGACAAGTAATCGCAGTCCCAAATGTTCTTCGATGGGGCGAGTAATCGCAGTCCCAAAGGGAGCAAGGAAGCTTATTCTAGTATTCCCCTGGCTGAGGCCGTGCCCGCGGAAAGCGAAGTGTTCTGCCGCAGCGAGTATATCCTTTTCACTATCATCAGAACGTAAGGAAGTCTCACTAAAGTGAATTTTCACTAGTTCGCATTTCCCCTCTTCTTTGAAACTTTATAGAACAAGTGACAAGTGCTCACGAAGACGCGAGTTACTGCAGTTGATTAATGTGAAAGAAAAGCCAGCTTTAATCGCGTGGCCTTTCTTTCAGCTCTTCTCCTCTTTTACCTTCGTACCGCAATCCCCAGCCGGTAATTGCAGCAATAAACATGACAATTACAAGGAACCAGCCCTGAAATACAAATGGAAAAACAGCAGTTGGTTCTACAACTGGAAGCCAGTCATACTGCTCTTGCATCATTTTAATTGTAGACCACCCTAATAAAACCGGTGCCCCCCATGGAAAAATATAACCAAGAGCCGATGTCAGTGCATCAAGCATGTTCGCCCTTCTATATCGATGTATCTGGTACTTTTCCCCAAGTTCTTTTACAAACGGAGCAGCGGCTATTTCCGCAGCGGTATTAATAGTAATTGCACTGTTCATTAAGGCTACGATTCCCCAGATGGAAAGTTCGGCACGTCGGATAGAGGACTTCACCCATTTCACCAAGCCGCTCATCACTGCTTCCATTGTTCCGCCAAGCCTTAGCAAGTGTGCAGCTGCCACAATGAGCAAGATCAGAATTGCCATATTTATATAGCCTGATATACCGCTGATCAAAGCACCTTCTACGACAGCATCTGATTCCGGGTTAAAGCGGATAATATCTCCTAATGTACCCAGATTCATGAGCAATATCAAAGGAACCGCGGAGACTATCCCCCATGTTAGTGATGTAATGAGATGCTGTCCGGATAAAGCAAGGATGAGAACAACCGCAAAAGGTATCAACATTACCAAGCCTGCAGGGTTCGTCGAGCCGGACATTTCTGCAATCGCGGCCTCGTTTGTATGTGCGGCTTCTCCCCCGCCAAAAACGGCAAATAGAATGGCGGCAGGCACAGCTGCCAGAATGGAATATTTGAACCTGGAACGAACAACTCCCGGGACATCCGCATCCTGAGTAGTAGCCGATACGATTGTTGTATCAGATACAGGTGCCAGATTATCACCGAACACAGCCCCAGCCAGAATAGCTGCAAACAGCATAACAGGATCGGCTTCCACCGCAATGCCAGCAGGATACATTAACGTACAAAAAGCTACTGTAGTACCATAGCCTGTCCCGACTGCTGTAGAAAAGGTTGCTGCAAGAAGAAACGTAAGGGCAACGAACAAACCTCCTGTAAGACCAGTGACAGCTCCAATCCAGACAAGCCCCTCAACCAATCCTCCGACTTGCAGCACTTGTGAGAACATACCCGCATAGAACCAGGCAACCATGGCTATAACACCGATTGGTTGAGCCAATCCATCAAATAATCCTTGTGCATAATCCTCCCACTTACTTTTACAAAAGAACAAACCTAGGGTAAGGCCAATAACCGCCCCCATAACCAGACCAATTTCAGATGACATTTGGAGCACACTTGTCGTAATAGCCCAGATAACAAAAAATAGTAACGGGACCGCCGCCCCGAATGCTCCTGTTCTAAATTCTAATTTCTGTACACGCGAATTACCAACTGCGCGTGCAAGTTCTTCATTACTTTTCTCCATCATTACCTCCTGCAATATAAATCTCTAATGGGAAATATTTTATCAGAGAAAAATCAGAATAGAAACAGATTGCTCCGACTCCCTATCTGACAATTAATGGTTTTTCCAAATAAAAAAGGACCAGGAAAATTCCAGTTGGAATTTTTCTTGGTCCTTTACTGTGCCCCTCGTTGACTGATTAAATAATCCGGGTTGTCACCATTCCGTCGATTTGTTCCATCCGTTTTTTCAATTCAGGAATGATTTCGTCTTCAACATGGTTTTCGATATCAACCATTGTATAGGCATAGTCTCCTCGGCTTCTATTAACCATATCGGCTATATTCAAATCGGAAGTTGAAATAACAGAAGAAATCTGGCCGACCATATTCGGCACATTTTTATGAAATGCAGCAACACGGCTTCTCCCTAAATAAGGTAAATATGTGTTAGGGAAGTTGACAGAATTTCTAATATTCCCAGTTTCCAAAAATTCTTTAACCTGACGGGCTGCCATTTTTGCACAATTTACTTCTGATTCTTTTGTTGAAGCACCAAGATGCGGGATGGTAATTACATTTTTCATTTTCAAGACCTTTTCATTCGGGAAGTCTGTTATATATTTACCGACCTTCCCGGTGTCGAGTGCCATGTTCATGTCCTTTTCATTCACAAGTTCGCCCCGTGAAAAGTTCAATAGATGAACACCTGGCTTCATCAGATTAAATGTTTCCTCGTTGAACATTCCAGCTGTCCCGTCAGTATATGGAACATGTACTGTTATAAAGTCAGACTTAGCAAATAACTGCTCCATTGTTTCTGCACGCTGCACATGGCTGGACAAGTTCCAGGCTGTGTCAACGGAAATAAACGGGTCAAAGCCAATGACATCCATCCCTAATGCAAGTGCATCATTCGCCACCAAAGCACCGATAGAACCTAAACCAATTACTCCCAGTGTCTTGCCGGCAATCTCATTGCCAACAAATTGCTTTTTTCCTGCTTCCACCAGTCCTGAAACCTGATCACCTTCGTTTCCTAGAGTCTTTGTCCAGGCTACGCCATCAAACAGGTTTCGTGAAGACGCCATCAGAGAGGATAAGACAAGTTCTTTTACCGCATTTGCATTAGCGCCGGGTGTATTGAAGACGACGATTCCCTTTTCTGTACACTTATCAACCGGAATATTGTTGACACCCGCCCCGGCCCGTGCGATTGCCTTCAGATTGTTTCCAAACTCCATTGAGTGCATATTAAAGCTTCGCACCACAATAGCATCCGGATTTTCACTGTTATCATCCAAATGATAGTCGCCACTGAACACATCCAGTCCGCTATCTGCTATATTGTTTAGTGTTTTGATTGTCCTTCTTTTTTCCATTAATATTGAGCTCATTCTGTTTCCTCCTCTTGATTAAAAAGATAACTTCCGAACAGGGCGTCCTAAATTCTAAGAACAGTTTACATATATCCCCCCTAGAAAACAAAAAGAGGCAAGGGAATTTTTCCCTTACCTCTGCCCAGGCGAACGGCTGCGACACTATGTGCTCCCTCACGGTTTTCCGCGTTCGCCAGTCACACATAGTATTGTCTTTTTATTTTTGACGGAAAAAGGTCCGGAAAGTGCATTCCTTTCCCGACCTACGGAAGTCAAAGTATTTAAGAAGAAGCACGAAGGTGCTGATATCTAATAAATTCAATAAATACTTTAACCCGTAGTCTGGTTCTTCCATTGGGAACCAGGTAGAAACACTCAGTCCATATTACCGAGAATATACGAGTAATATATGTAAATAGATTACATGGATAATATAGCAGATTCACCAAATAGTTTCAATAAGTTTTCTGGCAGATTTGAGATTAAAGATAGCCGGGATCAGAAAAAGAAATTCTCCACACACATATTGTGAATAGGAAATCCCGCCTTCCATCACTTAGAAAATTCCTATTCATGATATACGCTTCAGCTTCCACTCAATCTCTTCATAACTTACCGGTTTGCCGAAATAGTAGCCTTGACCGATTGGACATTTCAACTTTCTAAGTAAATTGAAATGTTCTTCGGTTTCAATCCCTTCTGCTACTACAACCAAATCCATATTCCTGCCTATATCGATGATACTTTTGATAACTTCTTCTCCATATTTTCCCGATGAAATATGGTGTACAAAGCTACGATCGATCTTCAGTGTATCGATTGGAAGGTAGTTCAAAACACTCAGAGAAGAATAACCTGTCCCAAAATCATCAATGGATAGACCAACCCCGAGGTCTTTTATAGCATTCAACAACGGGATAATGTTTGCTTCGGTTGTAATTGTTTCCGTGATTTCCAGTTCTAAATACTGAGGATCAACTTGAAATTCCTCCATCATTGCCCTTAAAAAGGAGACAAACTGTTTCTCTTGCAATTGTCGATTGGAAATATTGACGGATAATTTGACAGGACGGTAGCCTTTGTCTTCCCATTTTGATAAGCGGGATAGTGATTCATTGATAACCCACTTTCCGATATCAACAATCAGGGTAGACTCTTCTGCAATTGGAATAAACTCTGCTGGCGACACGTCTCCCAAAACCGCACTTTCCCATCTGATCAATGCTTCCAAGCCAACCAGGCATTTTGCCTCCATATCGTATTTAGGTTGAAAATAAAGGGAAAGTTCTCCCTCTGCTATCGCATTTCCCAATTGCTGCTCGATTATTAACTTTCGCTCCTGACAACGTTTAATAGAATCGTTATATAAGACGAATCGATTTTTTCCAGATTGTTTGCCATGATACATTGCTAAATCAGCAAATTGTAATAATTCTTCTTTATTGTCGGTGTCTTCGGGATAGCGGCTTATACCAATACTAGGTGTGATTTGGATTTGATTCCCATTTAACAGTTGCGGCCAGGAAACTTGCTTTGAAATATCCATTGCAAGTTGTTGTACTTCCCGTTGTGATGTTTTTGAAGATAATACAATAAATTCGTCTCCCCCAAGGTGGTAAACGGACAACATGTCCTGTTGCAATCCCTCTAGTCTTCGGCCTGTCTCTACCAATAATTGATCGCCGGCGTTATGCCCGAGCATATCATTGATGTACTTGAATCTATCTAAATCAATAAAGAATAAGGAAAAAGGGATTTCTTTTTCCATAAGTTCATTTAATTTATCATACATCGAGCGTCTGTTTGGAATTTCGGTTAAATCATTGTGCAATGCAATGTGTTGTATGAGGTTTTCGCTTTCTTTTAGTTTGGTGATATCCCTGACTACGGCAATCACCTTGCCAGTTTCGTTAATTTTCGAGATGGACATTTCTTGTGGAAATGTGGAACCGTCTTTTCTTACTCCCTCTAGCTCTCCACGCCAATGTCCTGTTAACTGAAATTTCGGCATAACTTGTTCTTCTATCCAATCCAGCGTTTCCTGGCTATAGCAGTCTTTCCAATTCTTAAGCTCTGAAGATGTGTATCCGTACATCTTAAACTGTGACTCGTTCATAAATTCAAAATATCCGTTTTCATCTGTAATTCCTATTGCATCAGTCGTAGCTTGAAGGCTTTGCTTATATTGCTCCAGTTCCAGTTTCCCTCTCTTTAATTGCTTGTATGAAAAAATGAATTTGTCGATTATCATACCTATGAAAAAACCCAACAGGCCATTTGCTATTAATACCATTAAACTGACTGCCGTAAAGGCAGCATTGTAGGTTAAAGAAGTAATGTTAACTGTCATTATAAGTATCGGACATAGGACCCTTCCTAAGTATGCCATCGTATTCCTCCGTCATTTAAGGGCTTTATGGATATAATTATGTAAATTATACCCTCCACCATTAGACATGAAAAGACAAAATTCTTGGTATTATTAATATTATGAATATAAACTGAAAAATGGACCTAAGATAAAATAATAAATAACAGCACCAGCTGTGAAAACCGGTGCTGCTATTTTGGCATTATTATTCCTGGTAAGAATTAGAATCCTTTCTAATATTGTGCTTCCACGCCTGGTCTTTATCAATCATCTTTTTCGCTGCATAGATGAGGATGAATTGGACCAAGATTATCGGTAGACCCATCAAGCCGGATATCACTTCTAGCGGGGCGAGTCCTCCAATCCGCATCAACACTAATGCCATACCTGTAATTACTGCAGCTATGATAATACGCAGGATTTTGGGCGGTTCATTTTTACTCATATCTTTTGTACTCGTATAAGCAGCCACCGTATAAGTCGTAGAGTCTAGTGTGGTCGTCAAGAAGATAAGAGCTACAATCATGAAAATGATAATAGAAATTTCTCCCATTGGAAGTGTTGACAGAATATCTGGTATAGCTGCCATTCTTTCATTGTTTTCAACTAATTCCAAGACGGACAAATCTCCTGACAGGTACCTGTGCACTCCCAATCCACCAAGAACCCCTGTAGCAAACCAGGAAATCAAGGTCGGCGCCAATAAATAAGTAAGAATCATTTCTTTGATTGTTCTTCCTTTGGAGATTTTAGCTGCAAAGACACTGTGCAGCATTGCCCATGTCGCACTGTAGGCATACCAGAAGACAGTGTTACTTTGTACGTGGGATGCTTCTCCTTGATGAACCGAATCCGTGTTCAATGATATATTCAGATAATTAGAAAACAAGAAGTACAAACTATCGGAAAAATAGTTTAATATAAACACACCTGGTCCTGCTATGAGAATAAATAAAGCAAAAATCCCTGCCAAATACATGTTGATCGTACTCAACCGTTTAATCCCTTTTTCAATACCTAGATAAGCACTAAGGGAAAACAACATAACCCAAATAATCGTGACAATGATGGTCATTGTAAAGGTTACTTCCATACCTGTAAGAGCGGATAAATTATAAGTAACTATTGGCGCTCCCAGGCCAAGTGTCACCGCCGCTCCGGACAAGATACTGATCAAGAAAAGAACATCCAGGACCTTACCGCCAATTCCGTCGGTAAACTTATCGCCGAATAAAGAACGGCATGCCTCCGATATTCTCATTAACGGGCGTTTCTTCACATGAAGAATATATCCCATTGCTGGTGCAGCCATGACAAATATAGCGAACACTTGAAAACTCCATAAGAACATGCTGTAGGAGTTTCCCCACATCAATGCTTCCGCCGAACCAGGCTCAACACCAACCGGCGGATCATTTGCTACCGATGTCCACTGGAGCATTCCTGTCCGCATGATTGTCGAACCTACTCCCATTGCCACTAAGATGGAAGCATACTCAAAAAGCGTGAACCGCGGCTTTTCTGTCGGATCCCCCAACACAACTTGTCCATACTTAGAAAAAGATAAATAAAGACCAGCTGCCACGAGTATAACCCCGTACCACAGATAGCCCCAGCTGAATACTTTTACAATATAATCAAATATGGAATTCAGCAGTTCCAAAGATTCCGCTTCATATAAAGCAAACGGAATACTGATTGCGATGATAATAATCAGTGCTGGTAAGAAAATTTTATAATCGATTAAGTTCTTTTTGTTCATCGAATCCTCCTCTACTTTTTCACTCGCCTTTTCTCTTTACCCTTTAAGTGAAAAAATATAACTAAGGAACTAGATGAATTTCGCAGTGGATAATATTCCCTTTCTTTTCTCCCTATTATGCACCCTATAATTTGATTATTAGAATGGATAGAATTACAATATATCTAGAATTCGAGATTCTTAAATTCAAATTTAATTCTGAGAGGAAGAACATGAATGTCAACTTCTATGTCAAAAGGTCCATAGGGGAAGTGAATCACAGTATCGAAAATATCACGAATGAAATAAAGAAGATTTCTATTGGCACCGTCAATATTCAAAAGGATGTGGAAGAAGGGGTAGAACATATAAACATCGCTTCTTGAGATTACCAAGAGATTGTCGCTTCTGGCGAGGCCTTAAAATTAGAAGCAGAAATGACGATGCCCCGGCCGTTAGCCTGACGGACATCGTCACCATAAAACATTCCCTTTCACAGTGCTTCTTTTATCACTTTCTTATAATAAAGCACAGACAGAACTGCAAATAATGAATAAAGAATTGTGTATAATCCCATTACAATGAACATCGGTGTCCACAATTCCGTCCCAAAGAAGAACCAGCCAGATTTAACAGCGAAATAGCTATGTGATAAACCGACCACAAGCGGGATGCCGAAGCTAAACATTTGCTTTCCCTGAATACCTCTCAGCAAGTCTTTCCTTGTAAAGCCTAATTTCCGGAGAATGGTGTAGTTAGGCTTTTCCTCCTCACTTTCACCCATTTGCTTGAAATAAAGGATGCAACCGGATGTGACAAGAAAAGCCAATCCCAGGAAACCGACGATGAACATGGTTAGACCCATGGATAGCTTCAAATCTTTTGATAGCTGATAGACTGAGTAGTAGCCAAATTCCTCACTAAAGGGCATATTCTGAAAAATGGAATTTGCTGACTCGCCCTTTTCTTCATCATCCAGGTCAATACCAATATAGATGGTCGATTTATTCTGCAATTCAGGATCAAAATCATTCTGCAAATGTTGAAAGTCTTTTTCATCTACTATTGCTGTCGGGAGACCGCCACTTGAAAAATAATTGGAAATAACATGTTCTGTGGTCATTCCGATGAAATTAAGGTCATACTCTTCATTCAGTCCATGGATGACCACTTCTCCTGAATCTTTAAAAGATATAATCCCCTGGAGGGCGTCACTGTACCCAGTAAACAACATCTGCCCATCCGCTAATTCAACTCCATCCACTTCTGTATCTTTGACAATAGGCACTCCCATCAACCCATCGTCTGTGTTTAAAGTACTAATATCCTGTTCAAGCACCTTCTCCACATCTATCTTTGCCTCGAGCACTTGGATGTTTCTTTGCTTGTACTCAATTCCATTCTCACTCAGTTTCTCTCCAAAAGCATCTGCATGAGCATTGTCTATTAAGGCAAAATCGGCAGCAGCCATATCTTCGGCGTTTTTCTCGGCTGAATAGTAAGAAATATAGCTCAAGGACAATAAACCAATTGCCAAAGCAGAAACGGTAGTGATGATTGTCAGCAACAAGGCATTCGACTTCATCCGGAACATAATGCTGGATAGCGATAATACATCGTTAACATTCATATAACCATTTTTATTTTTGCGAATCAGATTGGCCACAAACCTGACAGAACCTTTGTAGAAAAAATAGGTTCCTAAAATGACCGAAGCAAGAATAAAAATCATGGCCATGAATAACTGTGCCATCGAAATTAAATCACCATCAAATAACTTGGAGGATACAAAGTAACCAGTCCCTATTAAACCAATCCCCAGAATTCCCATTATAATTTCCATAACAGAAATTTCTTTCACTTTGCCTTCTGTCTGGGATACCACTCTAAATAAAGAAAGGATACTTTGCCGTCTAATGAATAAGTAATTCATCAGCATGATCAGAAGATAAATGGCTCCGAATATGATCACTGTTTGGATAAGTGCTTCCTTTGAAAAGTGAAGAGCCGCCACAGCTTCCACTCCTGTAACTTTAAACAAGATCATGGTGATCAGCTTGGAGAAAGAAAAGCCGATGAAAACTCCTATTAAGAGGGAGGCGAAATAAATAATCAGATTTTCCACACTCAAAATCCTGAAGATCCGGTTTTTCGTCATTCCGATCAGCTGAAACAAACCAATTTCCTGACTGCGCCTCTTGATAAAGAGCGTATTAGCGTACAAAAGAAAAATAGATACAATTGCTACAAGCAGAATGGATGCAGTCCGAATCGCTGCTGCGCCTTTAATCGAACCTTTGGCGGCATCCAATGCCGGATCATATTGAAGGGTGACGAAAGCGAAATATAGCGCTACACTAAATACTAACGCAAACACATATAGATAGTAGTTCTTCAGATTCTTTTTCAAGTTGCGGAATATTAGTTGATTAATGCTCATATTGAACCCCGCCTAAAACACCTTGCGTTTTCATTATATCCTTCAAGAACGTCTGTCTAGTTTCTTCTCCTTTATTCAACTGGGTATAAATATGACCGTCTTTGATAAAAATCACACGGCTGCTGTAACTCGCCGCTACAGGATCATGGGTCACCATGACAATAGTCGCCTGCCGTTTTTCATTTAAATCAGCCAATTTATCCAATAGATCGGAAGCCGATTTAGAATCAAGCGCACCCGTTGGTTCATCTGCAAAGATAACACTCGGTTCATGAATAAACGCTCTTCCCGCTGAGGTGCGCTGTTTTTGTCCTCCCGATATTTCATTTGGATACTTGTCTTTGATCTCTTCAATTCCCAGTTCTTTGGCCACAGCATGAAACTTCTCATTTGCTTCCTTTTTCGAGACCTTCATAATAGACAGTGGCAAAAGAATATTCTCCTTCACCGTCAACGTGTCCAATAAGTTGTATTCCTGGAAAATAAAACCCAAGTGGTTTTTTCGAAATTCAGCAAGCTGTTTCTCTTTCCTGCCGGTGATCTCTTCGCCGTTGATTTTGATGGTGCCTTGACTAACTTTGTCAATAGATGAGAGAACATTCAGCAAGGTCGTCTTCCCTGACCCGGAAGCACCCATGATGGAAACGAATTCTCCTTTTTTGATGTTCAAATCAATCCCCATCAATACTTCTTGTTTCGTAAATTTATTTCCATAACTTTTTCGGATTTTATTGGCTTCTAAAATATCCATACGAAGACCCCCAATGAATTGATATCTTCATTTTAATAACTTTGCTGTTTTATGTCCTTTCATTCTCCTAACAAATGACAAAAGGATGTGACACTTTCGTCACATCCCTCTTATATCCACAAATGTATTCTTTTCAGGGAAGGACAGAGTAATGGTTGTCCCAGAACCATAAGTTGAATCAGCACATATTTCTATTTGCAAGGGGATTGCAGCTGTTTTAGCTAAATACAGACCCATGCCGGTGGCTGTATTGTCTTCGTGCTGACTTGTTGAAGTGAAACCTTTGTCGAAAATACGTGGGAGATCTTTCGATTTGATGCCTCTTCCAAAATCCTTCACCTGCAGGAATGTCTGCCCATTTTGCCACCCGCTTTTTATTTGGATTTCGGATGCATACACACTATATTTCACAGCATTTGTGAGCAGCTGGCGAATGATGAAGGCCAACCATTTTGCATCACTCAGAACGGTTCTTACTGGTAATCCCACATCGATGCCGATGCCTTTTTTCATGCACCACGATCTCAACATATTAATTTCCCGGGTAAGAAGAGATTCTAAATCCAACTCTTCTATGTATAAATCATTTTCAATAAAAGGCATTCTCTTCCGGTGAAGCTGCTGGTCGAGCAGCAGGTGGATCCGGAGCCATTCCTGTACAAGCTCAGCTTTCAACTGACTGTCCCCGATCCGGTCGATAATTAAATGCATGGTAGTCAACGGTGTTTTAACTTCGTGAATCCAGGAGAGAAGCTCATCCTTCTCCTGTTCCAAATGCTGTTGGCTGTTTGCAGCTTCCACTTTCAACCGTTCGATGGGATGGGTGATGCTTTGATCAATTAATTGTTCAAAGGGGCTGTCTGGTTCCGGCAAACTGTCCAAATCAAAGTTATTTTCCCGTTCGGAAAGTTCTTTGTAAAATTTGGTCTCCCTATGATATCGGAACACTGCAAACACTCCAAAAATAACTACAGATAAGAAAACGTAATAAAGCATAGAGTCGAATCCCAGATCTGCATCTAAATAAGCCATAAACAAAGCCAGGAGTTGTAAAAAAAGAACTAATAATATCCAACTGATTCGCTCTGCTAAAAACTTTCTAATCATGTTCTTTCCATCTCAACTGCTACGTATCCTTGGCCGACCTTTGTTTGAATCGCCTCTCCCATACCGATTTCTGCCAACCTCTTCCTTAAACGGTTGACGTTGACAGTCAATGTATTGTCGCTGACAAACCGTTGGTCATCCCACAATCGATTGATAAGTTCTTCTCGGCTGACTATTTTATTTTTTCGCTCAACGAGCAGCAGTAGTATGTACATTTCGTTTTTCGTCAATTCAATCGTTCCCTGATCATTTGTTACTCTATTTCTCTCTTTGTCAATCGCAGCCCCAGACCAGGTTTTCAAACCCGTCACTTCTGTATTGTAATTGTACACCCTTCGGAGGATGGCCTGAATTTTGGCGATCAATACATCAAAGTGGAAAGGCTTTTGTATGAAGTCATCTGCCCCCAGATTCATCGACATTACCATGTCAGTCGGATGGTCCCTCGATGACAGGAAAATAATCGGAACACTGGAATGTTCCCGGATCATCCGGCACCAGTGAAATCCATCGAATTTCGGAAGTTGGATGTCAATAACGACCAGATCCGGATTTACATTGGTAAATCTATTCAATACCTTTTGAAAGTCTTCTACCCCATAAACTTCATAAGACCATTGGGCCAGCCGCTCTTTTATTTCCTTAAACAAAGATGTGTCATCTTCTATTAACAAAATTTTAAACAACCTATCACCACACTTTAACTCTTAATAATTTCGCTCTCCAATAAATCAGTTCTTTGCTGGCTTTTTTGCAGTAATACATGCTGTTTCCCGCCCACTATTTCCTGACTTTTTGACAGACGACGGCAAACATTCGATGGGGAATGGACAGTGTTTGATCAGGAAAATACTTTTCAAGAAGGTTGTCCAGATCCTTATCAAAGGCAGAAACGAATTCTTTCGGTAAATTGCCGCCAATTTCCGAGTCTGTCCTCATCCTTCCGCGCCACTCCTCATGTGTGTATGTGACCTCCTGATCGAACGTAAATGTTTCCACCCTTGAAAAACCGGTCTCATACATTTCTTCCATCCATTCAGGATACATACCATATCGATTGTGTTTTTCGCTATTTTCCGTATATTGGGAAACTAGCTTTTCGGTGCGATCAACTATATCACTTTCAGACGCCAATTGATCAAACTGAGCAAGGATAAAATAACCATCATCTTTCAGCACCCGGAAAACTTCTAACGCTGCTTCCACTCCTGGTAGCACGTCCCAGCACTGAACCGCAAACACGATATCGAAAGACTGCTCGTTCCAAGGCAATTGTGTTACATCGCCCACCAGATAGTCTATAGGTAAATTATCTGTTTCATTTGTCCTTTTCGCTTCCTTGATCAATTCAACTGAATTATCTATACCTGTCACCATGCAGCCTTGTCTGGCAATATCCCTGGCCGCCAAGCCGTTAGAAGTAGCCATGTCGAGAGCCTTTTTTCCTTTAAGTGTTATATCATAATCATTTATTAACTTTTGATAAAACTTTCGGGGGTAGCCTGACCGGTATTTGTTAAAGTCATCAGCCACATTATCAAACAGTTCGCCCACTACGCATCCTCTCCTATGTACCGATAAATCTTGAATACCTAAGCGATACTCGCTCTTCATCTGTTTCTGTTATGGAAACCTTCCTCTGTTTAAAAGAAAAACCTCTAGCCTCATAAAAAGGAATACCGAACTGATTCCCTTCCTGAACAGAAACCCATTGCTCTGTTGCACCTTGTTCGAGCTGTTGTTCGGTCAGTGCGTCAAGAAGCAGGCTTCCTATGCCTTGATAACGTTGATTTTCATCAACATAGAGAACGAATACTTCACACCTGCCAGGCTTCGTTATGCCACCTCCTATTACTCCGGCAATTTTATTCTCAAACAGGGCTGCATGCGTATAGTTTCCTTCCCGGATGTCATGACTAACCTTGTCGTGACTGTACCAGAAATCAATATTCTTATTCTGGTATTCTTCACTTAATTTGCCGTTTACTGTTTGTTTCCAGCCGTTTGCACAAATGGCGGCAATAGCTTCTGTATGTTCTACTCTTGGCTTTATGATAACCGGATTCATTGTGTGCTCTCCTCCTATATATCCAATATGCCGGAAGATTTACCTCACAAGCAATTCTTCATGAATATCAACATTCCTAATATTTCTCATTTTACCATTATTTCTTTTTGCCAACACAACCCTTTAAAAAAGGACCTCCTTCGATTAAAGAAAGAGATCCCGGTATGGATTGTCTATTCGTATGAAATTTCAAATAAGCTTCCCCACATCTTCTCTTAATGAGTCGATCATCGCATCTGACAAATGTGCAGGAACGGAGGTTTCATTTGCAAATACCCAAATGTTGATCAATTCCATGTCAGCTTTATTAAAACTGATGCTGTAATCTTGATTGTTATGGGTGAATCCTGCTGTAACTGTTTCTTCGCCATAAAAGTCGTCATCGATAATCATGTTTTTTATTAGATAGGACTTCACGCAATTATCCCCTTATCAAGTGTATTTATAGATAGAATTCTCTGTCCTTTGTCGTTTATTCATACTCTTTGTTCCATCGAAACAATTCCGTATCATTGGCGATTTGTTGGAAAGTCTAAGGACAAGGAGGGAAGATAATGACACAGCGATATTTATCTGTAGAAGAATTCAATGAACTGCTTCAACAATGGAACGGAAAAACAATCCAGATTTCCAAACGCGAACTTAATGATCAAGACAGCATGCTGATTGAATTGAACTCCATATCCTACTCGAAAGATACGAGAAGAATAGATGACTATGAACCGATGCATACATTACAGTTAAATGGACCTGGATTAATCGAGACCGGGGATGAGCAATTCCAGCCGATACCTTCTTCTTATTACGAAATACCGCTAGAGGACTCAACCCTTTATCAGTACAGTGACTCTCAGTTCACCCTTGTTACCGATAGAGGTACTTATACAATTGAAATAGCAACGGAAGACCCTCATTAAAAAAAGGTGCTGCATGAAAGCAGCGCCTTTTTTTGATCTAGTCATTATTTTGCTTGAGTTGTTGCATTTGCTGCCGTGTATCATGCAATTGTTCATATGCCTGCTGAAACTGTGAATTCTCTGTTGCCTCTTTTCCGGATTGATGCTGTGTATCTTGCAGCTCCTGCTCCACCCTCTGCAATTGTTCATGCGCTTGGGCCATTAGTTCAGGATCAGTTCCTCTTGCTTCCAAAATGCTGCTTTGCGCTTCTTGCAAGTGCCTGCTGATTTGCTGCAACTGCTCATGTAAATTTTGATTGGACATCTGGATTCCTCCGTTTTATTTGGAATTCTACACATTATTGTCCCTTTCTTCTCCACGAATATGTATTTGAAAGAAAGGACGATATTGTGGGGGGAATAACGATTATCCAGACCCCCGAACAGCTGCTTTATCGTTATAGTTCATTTATATAAAATAAGCTTCCTTTCTAATGAAAGGAAGTTCTCTACATATTAATCGAGAGACGTATTTGAGATTTTTCCGTCAATTATTCGACGAATTACTTTGACCATATTCTTCGTCATAAAGCTTTCTACCGTCTCGAAAGGAATATATTTGTACCCATCCACCTCTTTTGTCTCTTTTTTTGTAAGTGGATGGATAAAACAAGAGAAACAATTCATCAGCGTTATATCTGGTAGTTGTTCTACCCGCAACAAAAATAAATGCAAATCTTTTTTTGGATTGTAATCAAAAATCCCAAGATCAAAAAGCTTTTCTTTGGATATATCGAGTCCGGTCTCTTCCCTTGTCTCCCGGATGCACGTTTGTTCCGGACTTTCTTGACTGTCTATCTCTCCCTTTGGCAAATCATAAAACCAGTTCCCTGTTGAATGACAACCAAGAAACTTCTCGCCATCTGTCAGTATTAAACCAGCCGATAATTTTTTCATGGTCACACCTGCTTTGTGTTTTAAAATCGCACGTTGGAAAACCAACCTAAAAATACGTTAGACTCTTCTTTCTTCCAATTCAAGCCTCTTACGTTCCAGTTCAAGTCTTTCCTGTTCGATTTTTAATTCCTGCTCCTTTATTCTGTAATGTTTTTTGGTTGAATATGCTCCCATTATCAGGCTGACTACAATAACACCTAATACTATCATCAAGTACAATTCCATCTCTATTTACAACACCTTCCCAGGAGAAGACTTATGATTGGCCATTGGAAAAAAGCATGCAAAAATGCACGCCTTTTCCCGTTTTTTCTTTATTCGTTTTCCTCTGTATCTTTCTCATCTTCTGCAGTTTTATCTGTTTCCGTTATTTCGTCTTGTTCCTTCTCATTCCCGGTCGTCGCAGAGATTTCCTGATAAGGCCTTTCCGTTTCGGAATCAAAATTGTTTACGTTTCCTCTTGAGACATAACTTTCAAGCATGGCTTTCAAATCCATTCCAGTGGCCTCTTTCAATGATTCCTGGATGCCGAGCATAGTGGAGGTGACACTGTTGGTTATTCTGGAAGATCCCCCTTGTGAGTTAGATCCACCCAAATCAATGACTTTCATATCTTTAATTTGAGACAACGGTGCAGATACTTTCTCGGCATAGTCAGGTAAGACATTTATGAGCATTTCGACAATGGCTGCTTCGCCATAATGCTCCATCGCTTTCGCCATACGTTCTTTTGACTCTGCTTCGGCGATACCGCGCTGGCGGATGACTTCTGCTTCTGATTCCCCTTTAATCCTCTCTGTTTCAGCTTCCGCTTCTGCCCGTTTCGTCACTTCATAAGCTTGGGCATCGGCAATCGAGCGACGGCGTTTGTTTTCCTCTTCTTCCAGTTCAACAGCACGCTGCTTTTCGATGTATTGAACTTTGAGTTCTTCTTCTTTAATTTGCTGGGCAAGTTTTTGCCTTTCCAATTCGCCGGCCTGATCTGCATTCGCTTTGGCCCGGTTTGTTTCTTTTTGGAATTCTGCTTCCTTGATTTCTTTTTCTTTAGTGGACTCTGCCACAGCAGTCAAGCGACGGTTTTCTTCGTCCTTTGCTTCCTGATCATTTTTCGCATGGTAGATCCTTGTTTCCTTGGTGGCATCTGACTCTGCCATATTGGCTTTTTTCTGGACTTCGGCGATATGAGGACGTCCAAGCGCATCGATATACCCATTTTCTTTATCGACGTCTTCCACATCGTTAAGCGCAAAGGAGGTAATTTCGAAACCCATTCCTTTTAGGTCTGACTCCGCAATTTTCTTTACTTGGGTGTTGACTTCTTTAAAATCGTTATAAATCTTTTCAATCGGAAGGGAAGCAATTATCGACCTTAAATGACCATTCAAGACATCCTTCAATTCGGATTCCCGTTCATTTTGCTTTTTCCCCAAGAATTTTTCGGCAAAATTCGCCATGATTTCCAACTCGCTGCCGATACTGATGACAGCAGTACTGGCAACTCGTACAGGAATACCTTCTTTTGTATAAGCTTTGTCAGAATTCACCTGCAGTTGGAAAGAAGTCAAGTCGATCGGTGTGGCTGTCTGAAACATGCGCAGACGGTAGCCGCCGCCCCGGATTATTTTCACGGATCTTCCATTGTCATCTTCAAAAACATTCTTTTCCTGTTCTGGATCTCCAAGTTTCGGTCCAGTAACGATTAACGCTTCATTGGAGCTCGCAGTTTTATAGCGCAGACGGAAGATGATGAAAGTCGCGATACCTCCAATAAAGACGCCTGCTCCAATAATGCCTAAAATAATTAAAAGTAATGCGCCTTCTAGCATAAAAATATTCCCCCTCTAAATATTGCATTCCATTTTACTGGTAGAAAAATGGTTGCTATATTACATAACGATTACAAAGCAATAAAGTTTCACTATTCAGTTAATTTTTTTCGCAAAAGAAAAAAGACGCTTCCTTCCAACAAGCAGTCCTTTCCCTTTAATAGCTATGTTTGCTCATCCATTTTCTTTAATCTCTGTTTGTTTCTCCCTGCTTGAGTCGTTAAGATTACCCCGCAAATGACAGCAAATGCTCCTGTAATCTGCATGACTGTGATCGACTCTCCCAGCCAAAAATATGCCCCGATCATTGTTACGACTGGAAGAAAGTTCAAAAAAACAGAGGCCTGGGAAGCACTTGTCAAGTCAACCGCACGATTATAGAATCCAAGCGCTATAAAGGACGGGAAGATGCCCAAGTATGCTAATCCAACCATGTTAGGGGTGTCAAATACAGGCAACCCTGTCACCATCCATTCTACCGTCACGATCGGCAGCAGCACCACTACTGAAATTCCGGTCATGACAAGCAACGTTCCATATGTCGGGAACAGATGCAAATACTGCTTAACGTATATCGAGTACACGGCCCACATCACAATAGCACCGATCATAATCGCGTCCCCTATATTCCAGTCCATTGAGGTAAGCTTTTGGACCTGCCCATTCATGACCACCCAAACCGCTCCTATAAGAGAGAGAATGATACCAATCCACTGCAGGCGGGCAAGTCGTTCTTTTAGGAATAGTGCACTAAGAATCACTGTCATTACGGGAATAACCGTCTCTAATACCGAGACATTTGTTGAAGTGGTAAATTGTAATGCTCCATATATAAATGTATTAAAAAAAGTGACACCTGTTAAAGTAATAATCATAAACGGCTTCTTGTATTCCCAGTACATATCCTTGTACTTCCGAGCACCTCGGAAGCCGACAGGTAACAAAACAAAGAATGCCACGACCAAACGGAAAAAAGCAATCGTAAATGGAGGCAAATCATTGATTGCTTTTCCAACAAGAATATTGCCAGAAAAAAATAACACGACGAATATCAATAATATGTATGGATAAATGTTATTCCCCTCATTTCCCTAATTGGGTTCTCTCTTTGCCAGGATTATCCTAACATAAATAGGAGCTATGATTCTAGTTTGCATTCTACCTATTCATAAACTGTTGTGTTTGCCGGGTGTCCCAGTTCCTTTGCCAATACTTTGGAAGCTTCTGCACTAATAACATAGAAACGATCTTCGTGCCCAACGTACATAAAGGCACTTTTTTCTCCTTTATTACCTAAAAAGAGATGAAGACCATGCGTATTGCCATCTCCGTAATCAATCAATATATCAAAATCCGGCTGAGTATTTTTGTTTGGAAGTTGATCGTATTCAGCGTCAGAAATAATTTTTTCCCACAAGGATATGTCTTTTTGTTGATTTACATGCAAAAAATAACGTTCGTTCAATCCTCCGAATCCATTTGACTTAGAAACGGAAATGGATTCCGCTTCCTCCAACAATATCATTTTTTCTTTTGAAGAGTTACAACCCACTAACAGAAACGTTAGGAATGTAATGATAGCCAGAATCTTCTTCATTTCAACGATCTACCTCCAGACATGGTTATGGCATAGAGCTGACAGTAAAATAAATGACCATAGTCAGAACAGCCAAAAACACCATAAAATAATTCGAAACAAGCAAAACCCTTCTTGATTTAACCGACGACGTCCCAGACATTCTATGTAAAAAGAAACCAGCACAAATAGAAATAAACCAAATAACCCCCCCTGCTTTCGAGAATAAAAACGCCGAGTTCCTCACCCATAACACGGAAATCGCCCCGTAGGTAACAAGCAAAAAAACGGTCAGTGCTTTCATCACACCCCTCCTCCCATTCAATATATATTTATTATATTTTAGAGTTTTTTTATTGTAAATCAATAAATTATAACTTAAACTAATAGTATCATAACCAACAGAAGGGTGTTGTAGATGAAACAAGCAATGACCATTTTCTTAAAGGCTGCCCTCTTTTTTCTTGCTGCTGCATTACTTATTCTCTGTGTTTTCTGGCTGCCGCGGCTTGCCCAGTATACTGCCGAAATGTTTCCTGAATTTAGTCACCTGAAATACCCGGTCCTTTCAGGAATATATATCACCGCCATCCCGTTTTATTTTGCGTTTTATCAAGCGTACAAACTTTTGAACTTAATTGAAAAACGCAGCGTTTTCTCAGAAACAGCATTATCTTCATTGAAAAGAATAACCCTTTGCGCTTTCACCATAATCCTATTATATATAATTGGTATTATTTACTTGGCGACTCAAAGCGCCTTACATCCAGGTATTGTGCTAGTGGGCTTTGCAATCATTTTCGCATCGCTGACCATCGCTGTTTTCTGTTTGGTACTGAGGGAATTATTACAGACGGCATCGCAAATCAAAGAAGAAAATGAATTGACTGTATGAGGTGACAACATGGCGATTATCATAAACATTGATGTAATGCTTGCAAAGAGAAAAATGAGTGTAACGGAGTTATCCGAACACGTTGGAATCACGATGGCCAACCTATCGATATTGAAAAATGCAAAAGCAAAAGCGATTAGAATTTCCACTTTGGATGCCATTTGTAAGGCATTGGATTGCCAGCCCGGCGACATTCTTGAATACCAGGAGGATACTTCACCGGATAATCAATAAAATAAAACAAGGAACTTCCCTGTGTGGAAGTTCCTTGTTCATTTCAAGATACCATCTTCTTTAAACATCGAAATATCTACTGTTTCAGCCATTTTTTCATACCCGGCATCATTAGGATGAAAATGATCTCCGGCATCATACTCAGCAAGGAATTTGTCAGGATTGTCCGGATCTCTCAATGCTTTATCGAAGTCTATCACACCATCGAAAGAGCCGCTGTTTCTGATCCATTCATTTACCTCCTGCCTCGTTCTTTCCCCTTCTGGAGTATATAGGCCAGATCCTTTATAAGGTGCCAAAGTTCCACCATATATTTTTAAACCTTTATCATGGGCAGTATCAATAATCTCCTTTATCCTTGCAATTATTTTTTCAGAACCATAGTCAGGGTGATGCCTTACATCGTTCAACCCCTGATGTAGGATCACTGCTTTAACACCAGATTGGCTCAGCACATCTCTTTCCAATCTTTTCAGAGCATTCAACCCTCTACCAGGTGGACTATTCAGTAATTGGTTACCTGAAATTCCGGCATTCAACACAGATAACTTTGATTCGGGACTTTCCTTATGGATTCTTTCAGCTAGAAGATCCGGCCATCTATGGTTGGCATTCTTCGTCGATTTATTTCCGTTCGCTATAGAACTGCCTAACACAGCAATGGCACCTTTAACAGAATCATCCGGGATGACATCTACTCCATCTAGCCAATACCAGGCTGCTTCCGACTTTTCAAAAGCCCGGCTACCCTCGTCTACACTGTTACCTTTTGAAACGTAGGTGTCCTGCATAGAATGGGCATGCCAGGTTGTCGGTCCTGTTTCTTTTTGTACATAAACACTAACTGCCAATCCGTCGCTGCGATTTATCTCAATCGGTATCGGATCACTGTAGATCCTTTCACCAGAGGGGATTGTGACGGCTTGATTTCCATCAAAAGTGACCTTCTGGTCTGAACCACTTTTGATTCCTCCGTCCTTTTTCGGGATTGCCACATGGACCTCGTCAATTGTCAATGATGTGGCGCCAAACACGTTGGATAACCTTATTCGTGCATTTCCGCCCTCCACATGTGGATAGACAATCATCCGCACTGTTTGATTTCCAAATCCCTTTTGTGAATTTCCTTTCTCGAACGGCGCTTGCATACTTGCGGTCCAGGCGCCGACCCAATCTCCCCCTTTATCGTTTTTGATATTTGACTCCCTCTCTCCATTACCGAATCCGACCAAAGTAATAAAAATAATGGCGGCAATGATAGAAAAAATAAACAGATAACGTTTCATCATGTCCTAACCTTTCCAAGTGGTTTCCATCCGTTGCTTATTATTAGGATTTATTGGACGTATATACCCATACCGACCAATGATAAAACGCTCTTGATTATATTTACACTTCACTAAAGCTAAAACGACGATTGTTTACTAATTCTCCTCACAAACCATCAGCATATTCCCATCTGGATCTCTAAAAACAAAGAATTGGTCATGGAGGATTTCCGTCACAAGCTCTACATCATTTTCTTTCATAAATTGGTAGGATGCCTGAATATCATCTGTGGCAAATTGAATTGATGGTACGTTTAATCTGGGAAGAACCCCATTGTCATCACGCCACGCCGGCATAGTATCCAGAATCATACCTGTCCCTTCCATCTCCGCTGCGAACAAATGATCAAAAAAGAATTCGCCTTCTTTAATCCCCAGAATTCTTGTGTACCATTCCTTTGCTTTAACAATGTCACTAACCGGGATAAAAACAAGGTTCACTTTGTTTTTGATTGGCGACTGCATTATTGGGTCAACTCCTTTATATAAAATTCAACTATCTGTATGGTTTCGATATACCTCTTACTTGCTCCTTCAATGGAAACATAAAAAACTTCCCGGCAATTGCATTCCAAATTGTTTCATTAAGTAAAAAAAAAGACTGATTCTATTGCAGAACCAGGTATTCTTCATATGCAGGTAGATCAAGCATTTATATTTTTTTCATACAGCCTGTGTGCTTTAAACCAGAACCAACAATAACAGATAATCATAACCGGAAAGAATAACCAGGCCACACCCCTAAAAAATGCAAAAGGAGTTTCAAACAAAAAAGCAGCCCAAAAAGATAATCCTGTCTTTTCCCATAGTCCTGGTGTGTAATACAGTTCCCATGGATGGAATAACACGCTTATGTCAATGACGCCTGTAGTTGTCAACGCAGCCAAAATCGGCAAGTAACATATTGCCAATTCCATGAACTTTTCAGACAGCCTTTTATACTTTCCAGCTTTGGACTTCTTGTCTGAAAAGATATCCTCTTCTCCTTTGCCTTCTGTTCTTTTAAAATATTGGGCACCTGAATTTTTCTTCCCGGCAATATGTTGCCATCCACTATCTTCAAATAACGTACAGTAGTCCACAAAATCCTCCTGCTTTCTAAACTTTCTGTAATCGATTTTAATGACAGCCTGTTCCGGTTTGCCTTGCCGGAATTTATAACCAAATGCTGTGTCTTCCAGATGGTACCCCTGCTCAGCCATTCTTTCCAGCCATTTCTCCTCTTTGTCAAAGTCGATAAAATGCTTGAATCTTCTCATTCCACATCCTCCAATCTTTTAGTTTAAAAGACTTGTTGTAACTTTGATCATATGCTGCATCCTTGCATAGTCCAATCGCAAAATCTCTTTTCCTTCATCAGTAATCACATATGTTTTCCGTCGTTTATCTTCACTTTTCACGGACTGAATCAATCCGTGCTTTAACAGATTATCTATTGCTCCATAAAGTGTACCTGCTGCTATTTTCACTTGTTGATCACTCAATTCCTCTACCTTTTGCATGATGCGGTAACCATGAGCAGGCTCCAACAGAGACAGAAGAATATAGTAGGTCGTTTCTGTTAGCGGTAAATTTTTATCTCTATTCATTAGTTCCTCCGGTAAATAATTTTTAATGCCAAACTATACAGTTCAACTATATAGTTTAATTATATAAAGTTTGACTGTATATGTAAATGATGAAAAAGAATAGATTTTCTTTCTATTGAAAAACTTAATGAATAACGTACCTTCACGCCATATAAACATTCTTATCTCCGGGAGTTGTTTTCATTGTTCGAAAATAAAAAAGAGCAAAAAATGATCCTCTTCGCTCTAATTGTTTTATCTTTATTCGTTTCTCCTCTTTTCATTCTTGGCGAGAACGCACATCTCAGGGTTCATGACAATTTAGACTCCAATCTGGCCTGGTATAAGGTTTTGACAGAGAGCGGTGTTATGACCGGTTCAGTTGATGCCCGGGTGCCTCAGATTATCAATGGTTACTTACAGCGAAATGCTTATGGAACTGAATTCAGCTTGATTGTATGGTTATATGCCTTTTTCCCAACAATGACCGCCTATGCACTAAGTCAGACAATTGCAAGGTTCGCGGCATTTCTTGGGATGTATCTTCTTTTAAGAAAACATATAATTCCAAGACCCGAATCGGCAATATTCTGTGTTACCGTCAGCCTTGCCTTTGCCATGACACCTTTCTGGCCCTCCGGAATGCTCAGCACACTTGGCATGCCTCTTGCATTATGGGCATTTTTGAATATACGCAATGGGGAAAAATCATGGATAAACTGGCTCGTTCTAACGTTGCTTCCTTTATATGCCAGTATTGTCCTGGGTTTCTTCTTTTTCCTGAGTGCTATGGGTTTATTCTGGTTGGTGGAAGCAGCTCGGAACAAAAGCTGGAATATACGGTTTTTATTGGCGATTTGTTATATGACTTTTGTTTTTCTGCTGGTGGAGTACAGACTCGTCTACTCTTTTCTATTTGATGAGGAACCGAATAGCAGGGATGAGTATTTCCATGCCCGGCTTAGCTTCTGGCATTGTGTCAGGCTGACGTTTAAGAATTACATCATTGGCCACCATCACGTGGCAACGATGCATACCATAGTCATTCTCCCTGTCACTCTTTTGGCATTTTATTTGGTAATCAAAAATAAGCTGTGGAAACAGGAAAGGGTATTCTTATTTCTTTTCTGCCTTAATTTCGTATTGTCTGCCTGGTATGCTTTTTGGTTTTACAAGGGCTGGCTTCCATTAACGGAACGATTTCACTTCCTGGATACGTTCAATTTTGCCCGTTACCACTTTTTAAGACCCCTTGTGATATATGTACTGTTTGCCTTGAGCCTGAAGCTTTTGTGGAATGCCGGCGGGGGATGGAAGAGGGCTGCACCACGCCTTGCAATCGTTCAAGTTGTCTTTATGCTTTTCTTTAATGAGGAAGTTTTGTTTCAATTCCGGCCAACTGTTAAAGAATTCTTTGCTGAGGAGCAATTTACGGAAATTAAAGAATATATAGGTAGACCACAGGAGGAATACAGAGTGGCAAGTATCGGCCTTCATCCAGCAATTGCCCAGTATAATGGCTTTTACACCCTTGATACTTACAACAATTTTTATCCACTGGAGTATAAATACCAGTTCCGGAAAATCATTGCAAAAGAATTGGAAAAAAACGCAGCAATCAGAACCTATTTTGATGAATGGGGAGGACGGTGTTATATTTTCACAGATGAACTCGGGAAGAATTATCTGTACGAGAAGGATTCTACAAAAACGCTGAAAAATTTAGAATTGAATACAGAGGTGTTCAAACAGATGGGAGGCACACATTTCTTCTCAGCGGTCCCAATTGAAAATGCTGAAGAAAACAGGCTCAGCCTGGAAAAAGTGTTCGATTCCGACCAATCTGCCTGGAGGGTTTTCTTGTATGAAGTCATTAAAAGAACAACTACGCCGCTTATTATCAGCTGGGAGCTTCGGGCGTATCCATGATTCCAGGTATTCAAACTTAAAGCCCCCCATTTCCTTTTGATTACATAAAATCAAAAAAATAACGGATGATGTGGAAAAAAATCGGAGAGGTATAGGTCAAACTGTCTACTCTGTTTAAGTAGCTCCCCTTCAATGTTTCAAATTTTTGTTTATCATTGATTAACAAATCTCTCTTTAATACAGAAATAGTCAGGCTTCCGATAAAGCCTGCCACCCCGATGATTACACCGGAAAGGATTCCGAATGGTAAGCCGAAAGGTGTCAGGTATGGATACAGCAGGTAGGAAACTCCTGTGGTCATGAGCAAAGCACCGAGAAAACCTTCCCATGTGATGTAAGGATTGGCTGAAGGGACAACTTTTTTTCTGCCAATATAAAGAGAAATAAGGTAATGGAAGACGTCATTTATCTGGGTGAGTACGATTAGAAATAGTACCAGATTGGAGCCGAAAGCAGGAGAAGCGAATTGATAATAAGCCAAGTGACTCAAACCGAATACCATCAGCATCAGACCCCATTGTGTAAAACTGACCGAACGCAGGAAACCGAGCGTTCCTTTTCGGATGATTCGGGGCAGTGGCAGGAATAGAAAGACGTATACAGGGATGAAAACGATGAACATACCGTACCAGCCGATGTAAATCCAATAAAACTGAACAGGAATCGATAAATAAGCCCAAAGGAAAATGCGCCTGTCGGATTTCCGGGTTTTGATCATGGAGAAATATTCTTTTAAGGAAAAGAAACAAAGAACCATCAAAGACAGCAAAGAAACAACCGGATTGAACAAGGTCGCAAAGCAGAAAACAACAAACATCCCCCACCAAGTTTTCACCCGAAACAATATACCGGAATAGTCTTTTCCAGATTGCTGTTTTTTTAAGATGAACAGGGAGATCGTTGCCGACAATAAACCTATGAAAATAGCAGTCAACGTCCATAAAGTTTCCATCATATGAGTCACCCAACCCTTTAATAACTGCATATATTTTACTAGACTTATTATATAATGAAAAGGCGACGCACTTCATTATGAATCAGGGAGTTTTTGGCTCTCTTTTCTGTTAGTTGACCATAAACCAGCCGGCATGCCAGCGTACTTCATCCCCCTAGTCTGAAGAAGGGAACATTGCGGTTAGCAGCTCCGGCAAAAATGAGGGAATTAATATGACGGGACATTATGTCTATATTATGCTTTCTGACACAGGCACACTCTTTACAAATCTTATAAAAAAATATACGAAAGCTCCTTATAATCACGCTTCTCTTTCTTTTGATCCGGAACTTAAAGAGATGTACAGTTTCGGTCGGAAAAATCCCAACAATCCTTTCAACGGCGGATTTGTCAGAGAGGATATTTTTGCAGGAACATACAGTAAATATCAGGATACTACTTGTGTTATTTACAAACTAGAGGTAACAGAACGCGATATAAAGAAACTAAAACGTGTCCTTGATGTGTTTATTAAGAATGGAGATAAATTCCTGTATAATCTGTTGGGGATTCTTGGCGTCACCCTGAATGAACCAGTCGAGTTCAGCAATTCCTACTTTTGTTCTCAATTTGTTGCAGAGGTCTTAAGTCGTTCGGGTATTAAGCTGTGGGATAAGCTGCCTGCCCTGGTTACACCTGAAGACTTTCGGAAAAATGACCGTCTTCAGCTGATTTATGAAGGAAAACTATTTGAATTCGCACCAATAAAACAACAAATGAGCAAAAGATAGCCATGCTGCTCAATTACGTCAATTTAGTAATCTCCCCCAGCATCCTCACTATCATTGCCCCTACATCCAAAATAAAGGAAGCTGGCCTGTCAGCCAGCTTCCTTTATTATCCGTCAACAGGATTTTCCGGTCCATTCAGGTGTAACTGATAAAAAGCCAGATCAAGCCACCTGCTGAATTTATATCCTGCATTTTTGATTGTCCCCGCATGGACAAATCCGAATTTCTTATGGATATCAATGCTTTTTTCGTTTTCTGCATCGATTCCCGCAACAAGGGTCATATATCCTCTTTCATTGGCAATTGCTATTAACTTCTCCAGCAAGGAAGAACCGATGCCTTTTTTACGATAGGCACTATCAACATAAATGGAATGTTCAACAGCGTATTTATAAGCCGGCCAGGCCCGAAAAGGACCAAACGTTGCAAATCCAGCCACCCTGTTTTCTACTTCATATACCAAGACAGGATAACCATCTTTCATTTTCTGCTCGTACCACGCTTTTCTGCTGTGAAGGCTGTGTGGATGGTAGTCATAGACAGCGGTAGTATGTATGATTGCTTCATTGTATATTCTTAGTATTGCTTCTAAATCTTTTTCCTGCATTTGTCTGATCATGAAAAATTCCTCCCGATGTTCCATTATAACAAATTATCATGCACCCGACTTTATCTTTCACTTGATCGGTATATATCCTGTTTTATCCACAATTTCCTGACCTTGGGAGGAGGTCATCCAATTAATAAAATCTTCAACATGTGGATTATCGTTTTCCCTTGTTATAGCGTAGAACTTGTCAATAATGGGATAGGTTCCATTTTGGATATTCTCCTTTGTCGGTGAGACACCATTGACAGCTATATAGTCGATTTTTCCGTTTTGAACCATGTCTTGTGAAAAGTTTCTGAACGAGAAACCCATCGCATTTCTTCTGTTTTGAAATTCTGCCGTTTCCCGGATAACTCCGCCCATTCCAGAAACAATTTCCTCTGCAGGTGCGTCCATCAATGGAACACCATCCATCACATTAATCAAAGCAGATTGACTGCCACTGCCTTCAGGACGCTGAAATGCTTTGATTTCTTGATCGGCACCGCCTACTTCATTCCAATTGCTTATTTCACCGGCATAAATATTCTGGATTTGTGTCAAGGTAAGTTCTTCAACAGGATTGTCTTTATGGACAAAAAACACAAATGCCTCCCTTCCGATCGGAGTCATTTCCAGATCCACACCCTGCTGTTCCGCCCGTTTTTGCTGTGACTCTGACGGCTCAGCCATGAAAATGATATCAACTTCCCCGGCCAATAAACGGTCAAACGAATTGTTCGTTTGCGTGGAGACGACCTCGCTTTCTTCCAACGGATACATTTTTTCCGGATAAACAGCTTGAACGAAGCTTGCATAGACCGGATATAGAGCAGTCGCTCCATCGAGAACCGGCAAATCTTCTTTGATTTTTAACGTAGAAGCTTCATCAAGTGTTACTGCTTTGCTGCCTTCTGAAAACGGCCGGTAGTCGGATAAGTCAAAATCCTGGGTACTGACAATTTCCAAACTTTCCAGATACGCCTGATAACCTTCATACAACGCGACAGCAAGTACACAAATACAAACGATAAATATTGCTGAAAGTCTGTATGCTTTTTTCTTTAACTGACCATAAATAGCCAGAATGATGATAATAATCAAACCTGCCGTAACAGCGGCAAAGTAAGGAGCATAGAATTGCCCTTCCACTGAAAGAGCAGCAATAACAGTCACGCAAAAACCGAAAAAGCCGATCGCAATAACAGTGAGCACGGACCCAAAAAACTTCATGATTTCCCCCCTGATATAAAGCTATTCAAGTTACTATTTTATCAGAAAAATCATACGGCGGGAGCCATGCCAAGACAATATAAACCCCAGGCGTAAACTGCCCGGGGCTCACGTGTAACACATGCCTTATTGTCTTTTTTTCGTCTTTTTATTATTTTTCTTTTCATTCTGGGATAAAGGTTCGTTGGCAAATTCATGATCAAATTGCTTAGATAATTCTCCTCTTACCGCTTGTTCATCACTCATGCCATCTGTGTATTTGTTAGGTTTCTTTCCCATACTTGAGACACCTCCCTTACATTTCCTTAACTATTGCCAGTCCCATATGTTCAGACTTCAATAATAATAGGAAGAATCATCGGCTTTTTCTTCGTCCGCTTGAACACAAATTTACCGACCGATTTTTTCACTTCTTGTTTTATTTCACTCCACTGGTGTTTATCTCTTACGGATAACTCATTGACTGCATTAGTAATTATGTTGTTTATATCATGCAAAAGTTCTTCAGAATCCCTGATATAAACAAAACCTCGAGAAATAGTGTCCGGGGGAGTGACAAGGCTTTTGTCCGTCTTGTTCATGGTTAACACGATGACCAGCATACCATCCTCCGATAGCTGTTTCCGGTCCCTTAATACGATATCCTCCACATCATCTATCCCAATACTATCCACATATGTGTTACCTGATGGAATACTTCTTGTTTGGCGGGCACCTGTCTCCTTAACATCGACGACATCTCCATTGTTCAGGATAAACATATTTTCCGTTTCGACACCGACAGATTCAGCCAGCATGCAATGATGGTGCAGCATGCGGAACTCGCCGTGAATCGGAATAAAGAATTTCGGTCTCATTAATGTAAGCATGAGTTTCAAATCCTCTTGATAACCATGACCGGATACATGCATCCCGGAAGAACTGCCAGAACCATAGATGACCTTTGCCCCTAATGAAAACAAATTATCGACTATCTTGGTGACATTCCGTTCATTGCCAGGAATTGGACCGGCCGCGAAGATGACGGTATCACCAGGAAGGACGTCGACCCCCCTAAAATTTCCCGTAGACAGGCGGGATAGGGCTGCAAGTGGTTCACCTTGGCTTCCTGTACAAAGGATGGCGACCTGCTCCGGAGAAAGCTTGTCAATCTCGTCTTTGTCGATCAGCATGCCATCCGGGACATCCAAATAACCACGCTCCATGGCTACATCGACCACATTTACCATGCTTCTGCCCAGCAACGACAGCTTCCGGTTCGTTTTCTTTGCAGCACTGACCACTTGTTGAACACGATTAATGTTGGAAGCAAATGTGGACAGAATTACTTTGCCTTCCGCCTTCATAAATGCTTCTTCGACATGTTCTCCTACCATTTGTTCAGAAGGCGTCGCCCCGGGACGC
This sequence comes from Sediminibacillus massiliensis, assembly GCF_900156915.1. Classification (GTDB taxonomy): domain Bacteria; phylum Bacillota; class Bacilli; order Bacillales; family Amphibacillaceae; genus Sediminibacillus_A; species Sediminibacillus_A massiliensis. The sequence continues at coordinate 1,762,452 of NZ_LT732535.1, forward strand.
TCGGCATTCGTACTTTCTGATAATAATAGAAGGACCCCCTCCTTCCCTATTTGTGCCATCTTATGAATGTCCGAATGTTCGTTATTGGCCGGTGTTAAATCGAATTTAAAGTCACCGGTATGTACAATGTTGCCTTCCGGAGTTCTGAAAACTATTCCAAGACAGTCGGGGATACTGTGGTTAACCCGGAAAAATTCCAGGCTTAACTGATCAAATTCCACAGTAGTATCTGCATTGATTTCCACTAATTCTGTTTCCCGGAGAATTCTGTGCTCTTTCAATTTCAATTCAATCAAGCCCAACGTAAAGCGAGTCGCATAAACCGGAACATTTATTTTCTTCAGAAAATACGGCGTCCCGCCGATATGGTCTTCGTGACCGTGTGTGACGATCAGACCCCGGACTTTTTCCTTGTTCTCCAACAAGTAAGTCATATCCGGAATGATCAAATCAATTCCCAGCAAGCTTTCGTCCGGGAATTTGTTGCCACAGTCAATAACCACAATCTCATCTTCATGTTCGATTGCATACATGTTTTTTCCAACTTCATTCAAGCCGCCTAAAGCAAAAATGGATACATCGCTCAAAATTACATCCTCCTACTATCCATAATATGCGTTAGTATGTCCTGCTTTGTTTACTTTATTTACCTTTTAACAGTTGTTTTGGCTGAGCGTAACACTTCTGTAATATTGTTAAAAACCATCCTTTATTCTCCATAGCATGATTTTATTGGAAGAGTTCAAGGTCAAGGAAAATATTACCATGTTTAACAATCGACCTTTATTTAGCTAGCATCTACCCTGATAATAGATTGATAGTCATATTTTGGTTAATGAATAACCATGTTACAACTGCTAGCCTTTTTAGTAGACAACAAGTTTACTAGGAGGCAATGAAAGATGATCAATTGGAAAAAAGCACTTATTACTGTAGTACTATCACTTGGAGTTTTGTCTGTACCATTGAATGTTGACGCCCAGTCATACACGGTAAAAACAGGAGAATCCCTTTGGAAAATTTCCAATAAATTCGGTGTTTCTCTTTCCAGTGTTCAAAGAGCCAACAACTTAAAAGGGGAAAAAATTCTTCCCGGACAAACATTGGATATCCCTAAAGCTATTACTGCAAAAGAAAAGCAGCTGATGGCAAAGCTAGTTCACGCAGAAGCAAAAGGGGAATCTTACGCAGGGAAAGTGGCGGTCGCTACAGTAATCTTAAACCGTGTCGATCACAAAGACTTTCCTGATACTGTAGCCGGGGTTGTTTATCAAAAGTATGCAGGTAAGTACTATGCATTTTCCCCGGTGGAAAACGGCACGATCAACCAGCAGGCGGATGCGGAATCAGTAAAAGCCGTTAATGAAGCTATTTCCTTCAGAGGAAAAGGCCAAGGATCACTGTTTTTCTATAATCCTGTCACCTCTACAAGTGATTGGATATTCGGAACAGAAACAACTATCACAATCGGAAAACACCGTTTTGCAAAATAATCAAAACAAGCCTGTCTCAGAGTAAACGAGACAGGCTTGTTTTTGATTATAGAGTTATTCAAACATGGGAACACCTGGATCCTTTTGGTAACAGTGAACTAGTATCGCGTGCAATTGGCCTCTGTGATGATAGAGATGTGAGAGTATTTCCAACAACCATTCGTATCTTGTATAAGTTACTCCCCAATAGGAAGTTCTTTCTGTCAGAAGCTCCTCTACCGTCAGTTTTTCATAGTTATTTTTAAGGGATTCAAAATTTTCTACCAACCCATTCTGTAAATCATCTATCGTCTTATAGGAAACGCCGGCATAGAAATCCTCCATCTCCTCTTGAGTTGCCTCGTTTGAAATAAGCCAGTCAGCCGCACAAATCGATGCAATGTGCTCTAACAGTTCTCCGACTGAATATTTATTTGCTGTTGGTCTTTTATGTAAATCCACTTCATCCAATTTGCTGGTAATTTCGAGAATAGTTTCAACCGCTTTGTTTATTTGAAGTAACACACTTTCACGATTCATAAACGCCCCCCTGAGTTTCTCTTCTAAGATTTTTGCTTTGTATGGAGTGACTGTATATATTAGAGAAATTTACATAACCATAAAATGCACGTTTACTATGCCTCATACCAGGCTTTCTCGGGCCGTGAAGATGGATAGCCATATTTTCCTCTATATAATTTCCGTTCTTGTGTAAATTCGAACCACTTCTTTCGACTATCCGGGTGGTTTGCATGGTGAATGATACACATGATTTGATCTTCCACACAGGAATCGGTCCAACAACCAAGTTTGGTTTCCAACTTATGAAACACATCAACCCAATTTTCTTCTTTGAGTTGACTGAGATCGTAATATCCAAGCTCATTGACCAACTTGTCTGCCAATTCATAGCCAATCGATGGTAACTGCTGAAACGTTGCTAAACCTTTTAATGTTTTGGCTCTTACAAAAGAAACATCTATGTACTCCGCAATCTCTTCAACTTTTAATTGATGTAAATCACTCATCCTTATTTTGCTTTTTCTAAGCAACAGTTTCTCCTGATTAGTTAACGGCAGTTTGGGTCTTTTTTCAGGCATGTCTGTTCCTCCATTCCATGAGTTAGAAAGAATAGCTAATAACAATAGCCTCTACATCATTCGCTGAATTTTCCTTTAACCAGGTAAACCACGTCATACTCTTTTAATTCGCCAATATTACCTTCGACATCCTTATAAAAATCCTCCGAGAGAGAACTCATTGCCCCTGTGTCACCCTTCAAACAAATACTGGCCAAAACTACCTCTTCCGAAATATCGATATCTGGATTGGTCCCCCATGTCACAGCGGTATCCTTTTCCAGCATCATTTCAGTGTTACTAACAGTTCCTGTAGAACCATCACTGCTGATACTGATATGAAACATAGACTCAGCACTATTCTCACTGCTCTTCGAACTGGCAAAGATGATGGAACCTTTGTCCTTCACTTCGGTAGATATATAACTTACTTTATCATCCGTCAATTTGCCTGACTGATACTTTTCCACCCAAACAGATGCCTGATGATAGTGTTCATCCATGTTAAAATCAAACACAAAGGATTGCTCGGAAGTCGTCGAAAGGATTACCTTTTCCCTTTCAGTCAATTCAGCATTGATTATCGTATTCTCATCAAGTTTATTTGTTGGCTCATCACAAGCCGTTAAAGCAAAAAACAGCAGGATGAAGAACCATTTCTTCATATAAATCTCCCCGATTCAAATTCTTTCATTCTCGTTTGGTGTCTATTGATTTAACAGTGATCCCGTTCCACCTGGACATCCGCCCTTATTTTCTTAGACATATGGATGAACTTTACAGGATAACCGCTAAACTCAACAGAGGATTCTTCTTTCATCGCAACAAATCCCATTTTTTCATAAAACGACAAATTTTCATTACCTTTTAAAATATTCAAGGTAATCCGCTTAATGGATGGAAAATAACCAATTCCTGTCTCTATTAATTCCTTGCCGATTCCCTTTCTTTGACTGTAAGGGTGGACATATAATGCCTCCAGATGGACTCGACCGTATTTTTCTTGAGAAAGAAATGCGTAACCCTTGATTTCATTTTGTACGACCGCCACTAACATCAGGCTGTTCTCAAACCGTTTGTTCATCGCAGCAGCTGAATAGGCTTGTTTTAATGTTTTTTTCTGGATATGTAACGGAATCAACGCTTGGTATGTATCTTTCCAGGTAATCGCTGCTAACTCTTTTATAGCAGAAAGGTCTTTTCTTTCTAATTCCCTGATTAACATTCTACTGCCTCCATACAGGTTTTTAGGAGAGTTCAATACATCCTCCATGAGGATGCTAACCTAAAAAGTCCATTACGGCTCGAAGGATCTGCATTCAAATTTTCAAGTGCGGCTACAGACCCGATCAGCCTCTTCTATTCTTCCTTTCAGTTATGACATAATTTGCCAGGAATATACCGAGAACAGCACTGGTAAAAGAGATTATCACTCTAAACTCGGTCGATGTGGGAAACCAGTAATAGAAAGGGAATGTGATGACAGCGACCGTCAAAAATATAAAAATTCCTCTAAAAATGGAATTCAATCTTATCCCTCCTTGAAGAATATAACCATATACCGTTGCCAACCTTCTGAGTATCTCTATTAGGATTTAAAATCGTCTTCATTTGGCTAAACTTTTATAAAATCCAGTCGCTTTCCCTTCAAACCCTCTGCTGATATAAAATTGGTGTGCTTTTTTTCTTTCTTCGCGATTGCCGCTGTTCAGTACTAATTTGGAGGCTCCTTGTGACTTTGCCCATTCTTCTGCAGCCTTCATTAGGCTTTCGCCAATCCCTTGGTTTCTATATACAGAATGGACAACTAACGCAACAATGCGTACATAGCTTTCATTTTTCTCATATGGCAAACCCTTCATCATTCCTACCATGCCAGCAACTTTTCCGTCATGCTCTGCAATAAAAGTACAATATAAGGGGTTAGAATGAATCTTCTTAAACCTTTCACGCATCTCATCTACCGTTGTCGGATAACCAAGCTCCCCCATCAAATCAGCCAGTTGGTCCACGTCTTTTTCTACTGCCTTTCTGATCACTGCACCAAAACCTTTCTTTTCCCCGTTGATAACCCGGGAGTATTAAATCAAAAATCCCTGCACCGCTGTATAAAAAACAAACAGGGATACTGCCACGCACGCATAACCCCAAAATCCTTTATTGTTTTTCCGCATTTCTCTTAACCCGGCTGTGAACACCAACGCCCCAAGCGCTGACATCATATATGGCATGATTTCGAAACTTTGAGTGAACAAGCTATAACCTGATAAAGCTATGACCACAATGGATAAAACCAAATTAATTATTTTAAGCAATTCGATTACCTCGTTTCTGTAGCTCTTTTAATATCCTGCTGGTAAAAAATATTCCTTTACCCATTCTACCAGCTTTTTCGAGGTGACACGTCCCTCTATCCAGATACCTTTTCCTATCTATACCCGAAAGATCAAGCATATGTGTTACATACCCTGCTTCCAAGTGTTCAGCAATGTTGAGTCCTTTATTTCCTGAGAAACCACCGGCCGGCAGGAAAATAACCCGGTACCCTTCACCTGCTTTTTCTACGAAATAATCATATAAAAGGTTACAGATACTGACTACCTTCTTCATCATCCGACTTAATTAATGTTAACATATGGAAGACAGGAATATTTAAACTTATCTGATTATTTCAGATATATACTTTACAAGGATTCATCCTCGTCTTACTCATATGTAGAAAGGATAAATGGACGGTGGTCTTCATGCGGAACTCTATCAAACTGAATCTATTGATTTCTCAAGGATTATTCATTGTTTTCTTGCCATCATGGCTGAATTTTACCAGGTATCTTCATCCGATTGTGATCGGGGTGGTATGGATTTGTTACACCTTAGCAGCGATATATATTGTGTACAGATTGGCCCAAAAAAAGATGGAAGTGAAAGCCGGGGCGATGCATGCCAGTATCTCAATATATGGTTTAGCCTTACTTGTCTTGTTATTTTTCAGACCTAGTGATCAAAGTTATGGAAGTGTCAACCTGCTTCCATTCGAAACAATAGGGTTTTATTTGTCAGGGGAAGTTAATTGGTTTATAGCCATGTACAACCTTGCTGCCAATATCGGCTTGTTTGTCCCTTTTGGACTATACTATCGATACATTTATGGAAAACTTGGCTTAAAGCGACTGCTATCCATTTGTACAGCTGCTATTATAATGATTGAATGCACCCAGTTTTTCACAAGGCGTGGAAGCTTGGATGTAGATGACTTGATTCTCAATATTACCGGTGTCGTTATCGGTTATTTCCTTTATTCTTTAAGCAAAGAGGTGTTTATAATGAAGAATAGTAGACGACAAAGTGAGAAACCTTTTGAATCAGGACCTGAAAACATAAAAATACCTGCTTTATGTTATCACGTTATATCGCCTTCTCCTGATCCGGATAATTTATACCAACTGAGCCTTTCGAAATTCGAAAGACAAATAGATTATCTAGCGGAAAACGGCTATACAACGCTATTATGTACGGAATATCTCGATATGTTAAATGGAAAGATTCCCGTACCGTTAAAACCGATATTGCTTACGTTTGATGATAATACAAAAGATTTTTATCCTTATGCTTTCCCACTTTTAAAGGAACACGGTATGAAAGCAACGCAGTTTACAGTCACCGACTGGATAGATCGAGAAGCAAATATGGCAGCAAGCGAATTGAAAGAAGTGATGGATCATGGAATAGAGGTTCAAAATCACACAGCAAGCCATCCCTATTTAAGCGGGCTGGATAAACAGGATAAAAACATGGAAATAACGACAGCGGGAAATACCCTTGATTCTCTTTTGAACATTCGAGCGGATTTTTTTGCATTCCCTTATGGCGATTATGACCAGGAAACCATCTCTACACTTCAAAATTCAGGAATAAAAGGAGCATTTACTGTGGCAGGTGGCCTTGGTACATATCAAAGCAATCCATATGAACTGCCCCGAATTGTCATCCTGAATGGAGATACATTAGAAGACTTTCAAAGGAAAATACATACCGGATTCTAAACATCAGACAAATGGGCAGTATTTACTTGTTGATTTGAGATTAGATATTAATCTATTTCTTAAGTATTACAGTTGAGGCAAACTGCGACATAGTTCTCAGTGCGGCTTCCTTCCATCCTTTTCGAATTGAGTGGTAGTCCAGCGCTGTGGAAAAATACTCCCTTTCCGGGGGCAGCACCTCAGCCTCCTCGTGAGCAAAGTGCACTCACTGCGGGGTCTTCGGAAGCTGCTCTTCCCCCAGGAGTGTCGCATTTTTCCTTCGCTTTGGATAGATTTCTGATCAAATGACAAATAGTCTTATAAAATGTCTAACAGGGGATATTACCAACCCAAAATACAGAGAACTCCTAATAGCGTAGGCAGAACACTTCGCTTTTAGATTTTTTCTGAATACTGGCTAAGGAATATCCCATGTTAAACAAATCTAGGACCATTTCCCACTTGATTAGATGTTCTATTCAAAGCGAAGGAAAAATGCAGACTCCTTGAAATGTAAAGGTCAATTTTCTGCGGTGTAAATGAATGGATGTCTTTTCAACATTCTGAAGTACCAGAACCAGGAAGTGCTGTAACCGCAAGAGTCAACTTGTTCTGCCTCTCGTTACGTAATATTTTTCTCCATTCTTGTTAAGGAGACAATGATAGATACATTTCAGGATCACTTCTCATCTAATCAGAAAACTATACCGAGCTGCGGAAAAATGCGAGACTCCAGTGGGAAAGGAACAGTCTGAAGACCCCGCAGCTGGTGCATTTTCCAGCGAGGAGGCTGAAGCGTTCCCCATGGAAAGCGAGTATTTTTCCGCAGCGGCGGTTTACCACTCAATCCGAAAAGAATGGAAGGAAGTCACAAAAAAGTTATGTCGTAGTTTATGGTATTTGCGCTGTAGTTTACATAGGCTTTTTAAAATTATATTTTTTTATGATCTTTGTTTAAGAAGGAACCATCGGTATTTCTTTTCCACTCAAGCGCTTTTTGTTCCAGTTTTTTCATGAAAGCGTCTTTACCATTGCTGTAACCCTCAATGTCTTTAGGAAACTTATTAGCAAGATGCTCCTTCAAATTCCCATACTCTATCCTTGCGCTTTCATGGTCTTGAAGATAATCACGGACAGCAAGATGACGCTCGATTTCAATGTTGTTATCATATTGAAAAATATGTACTTGATGTGTCCTGTTTTCCCCACCTTTACGAAAATATCTTCTATTGTTAATCCCGAATTCTCCAAGTGCCTCATAACCTATATTCCTCATCTCGTCATTAAGAGCATCCACATTTTCAAGTTTTTTGACAGTCGGCATGATATCGATGATTGGCTTCGCCTTTAAATTTGGCACAGCTGTACTCCCAATATGATGGATATCAACGCATTCTTCTTTTAGTATTTTCCGAATTAATTTTGCTTCCTTTTCAAACATTCCGACCCAGTTTTGCTTATACGCCGAAACGTTTATATTCATTCTTCGATTACCAATCATGAAAGACCTCCCCCAATCTTATAGTAATCTAATCTATCAAATTAAACTCATTGTATCGGGACGGGGTAAGCCTTAAACCAATTCCGCCCGATTCTATAATTCCCAGATTCTGCCTTGGAACAGTTAGTGCCAGTAAGATTCCCCTTTATTGGCAACGTTTATCAATTAAGTGAACAATTCGTGACATTTTGGTCTTTCAATTCATGAACTCTTTGTGACAAACATCACATATAATTGTTTTTTTCCGTATACGGGATTAAGATTAGTAAATGAATTGATCATGTACCGCTTTTAAGCCCATGATACATGCTATTTAAACAGAGAAAGGGGTACCTCCATGAAATTGAAAGGCTCATTATTAGTGTTGATTTTCACAGTAATCACTGTGTTAACTGGCTGTGAACCTTTAATGGTCCTGGATCCAAAAGGTCCGCAAGCTCAAACACAGGCAGATGTCATCCTTTTATCTATTGGTCTCATGTCGTTTATCGTTATTGTCGTGTTTGCTATGCTGGCATACATGTTGATCAAATACCGCGCATCTAAACAGAAGGAAGATTATGAACCGCCACATATTGAAGGGAATCCAATTGTTGAAGGTATTGTGGTTGGAATTCCTATTTTGATTGTTGTGTTTCTCTCGATTGTATCAGTACGAAGCAACTACCTTGTTGAAGCAACACCTGAAGGCTATGAAGATAAAGAACCTTTAACTATTTATGCTACTTCTTCCAACTGGAAATGGCATTTCAGTTACCCGGAAGAGAATATCGAAACAGTCAATTACTTATATATCCCGACTGACAGGGCTTTGGAATTCAAACTTTATTCCCAGGGTACTATCACAAGTTTCTGGATTCCGCAGCTTGGCGGACAGAAATATGCTATGTCTGATATGGTGACAACTCTTCACCTAGCCGCAGACGCACCTGGAGAATATATGGGAAGAAACGCCAACTTCAATGGAGAAGGCTTTGCGGAAAATACGTTTAATGTTAATGCTGTTCCACAAGATGAATTTGATGAATGGGTAGACGAAGTTCAGGAAACAGCCGATCCGATTACAGAAGAAAAGTATGATGAATTGGTTGAGCCTGGTCATCTTGGTCAGCTGACTTTCACTGGTACACACTTAGAGTTTTCTCCGGCACCTGAAGGTCATCACCACGGAAGCAGCAGTGAAGACTCAGAAGACTCGGAGTCACACGGGGAAGAACACAGTGAGACAGATGAACACTCTGAACACAGCGGCCATTAGTTTTCTATTAAACATTTTGGCCATGGTTTTATAAATCCGAGATATTTCCTGAAAGGAGTAACAAAGGATGGATTTTTTCAATAGATTTGCCATACCTCATCCTAGTCCGGCGATTTATGCATCGATGGTGGCAATCGCACTCACCAGTATTGCGATAGTCGTCGGCATAACATATACCAAAAAATGGGGCTACTTGTGGCGCGAATGGCTGACAACAGTAGACCATAAACGAATTGGGATTATGTACCTTATATCCGCTTTGCTGATGCTTTTCCGCGGAGGGGCAGATGCAATCATGATGCGGGCGCAAACAGCCGTTCCTGAAAATACATTGCTGGATTCACAGCATTATAATGAAATCTTTACCACACACGGAGTCGTCATGATTCTGTTTATGGCGATGGCTTTTATTACAGCCTTGATGAACTTCGTGGTTCCGTTACAAATCGGAGCGCGTGACGTTGCGTTCCCACGTTTGAACGCATTAAGCTTCTGGCTTTATTTCTTCGGAGCGATGTTGTTCAATATTTCTTTCGTCGTCGGCGGTTCGCCTGATGCTGGTTGGACTTCCTATTTTCCGCTTGCGGGAAATGACTTCAGCACATCAGTCGGGACAAACTACTACATGCTGGCGATACAGATTGCAGGTCTTGGTACCCTGATCACCGGTATTAACTTTACGGTAACCATTTTGAAAATGAGAGCACCAGGCATGAAGTTAATGAAAATGCCAATGTTCACATGGTCGGCTCTTATCACAAACCTGATTATCGTCTTTGCATTCCCTGTATTGACAGTGGCTCTTGCAATGGGAACAATGGACCGTCTATTCGGAACACAATTCTTCACCACTACAAATGGCGGTATGGATATGCTTTGGGCCAACCTATTCTGGGTTTGGGGACATCCGGAAGTATATATCTTGATTCTGCCGGCATTCGGTGTGTACAGTGAAGTTATTTCCACCTTTGCCCGCCGTAATCTATACGGGTATAAGTCCATGGTGATTTCTATCGTTCTTATTTCCCTGCTCTCCTTTGTGGTGTGGGTACACCATTTCTTCACAATGGGACAGGGAGCGATGGTTAACAGTATCTTCTCGATTACCACAATGGCAATTGCGGTTCCGACCGGTATTAAGATATTTAACTGGCTGTTCACCCTTTGGAAAGGGAAAATTACGATTACGACGCCTATGCTTTATTCACTAGGTTTCATCCCGATATTCACTATCGGCGGCGTCACTGGTGTTATGCTCGGTATGTCGGCAGCGGACTATCAATACCATAACACCATGTTCTTAGTAGCACATTTTCACTTGGTGATTATTCCTGGTGTCGTGTTTGCAATGATTGCCGGTCTTACCTACTGGTGGCCGAAAATGTTCGGGTTTATGCTGAATGAGCGTATTGGTAAATGGGCATTCTGGTTCATTTCTATCGGTACTTGTGTCGCCTTCTTCCCGATGTTTATCTCAGGGCTTGATGGCCAGGCACGCCGTATGTACACCTATTCGGAATCTACAGGATTCGGACTGTGGAACATGATTTCATTTGGCGGGGCGATTATGCTTGCCATCGGTTTCGTGCTGATCGTGTACAACATCTATTACAGTACCCGTTATGCTTCCAGAGACATCAGTGCAGATCCTTGGGATGCACGTTCTCTTGAATGGGCGACTGCAACACCTGTACCGGCATACAACTTCGCGATTACACCTGAAGTGAATTCCAGTGAAGCGTTCTGGGATTCCAAGAAGAACGGCCACAAGCTGTTTAAAGGCGGCTATAAAGAAATCCATATGCCGAATAACAGCGGCATGCCGTTCATCATGGGAGTTATTTTCTTTGTTTTAGGATTTGCGCTGGTCTTCAGCATATGGATCCTTGCAATTGTAGCATTGCTCGGAATTTTTGCTTGCATGGCACACCGTTCGCTAGAGCAGGATCATGGCTACCATATCTCGGCGGAAGAATTACGAGAATCAGAAGAACTAATAGGAGGTGCCCAACATGAAAGCAACTCACGCTCATAACCAGGCACAACCTCTTGAATACAGTACAGAACAAAATAACCTGAATATATTGGGTTTCTGGATATTCTTAGGAGCGGAAATCATGCTCTTTGGTACGCTTTTCGCATCCTATTTCACATTGGAAGGCCGTACAGGAAGCGGTCCTTCCGGTGCGGAAATTTTTGAAATAACCCCTGTTTTATTTGAGACCCTGATCCTTTTGACCAGTAGTTTCACAATCGGTCTTGCCGTCCATGCAATGCGTATTAAACGAAAAAAAGCGACGCTTGCTTTTCTCGCAATTACCCTGCTGCTCGGTCTAGGATTCCTGGGAATCGAAATTTTTGAATTCATGCATTATGTGCACGTCGGTGCCGGCCTGCAAACAAGTGCATTTACGTCCATCTTGTTAACGACATTAGGAACACACGGAGCTCACGTTACGTTCGGATTGTTCTGGGGAGCGTTTATCTTCGCACAAATTAAAAAGCGTGGATTGACTCCTGAAACGGCCAATAAATCATTCATTTTCTCTCTTTACTGGCACTTCTTAGATGTTGTCTGGATCTTTATCTTCAGCTTCGTCTACTTGAAAGGAATGATGTAACATGAAAGAACTATTCCCGGCTAAACAAGTGATGGGCTTTGTATTTTCATTGGTTTTGACAGTTGTTGCCTTGTTGGTGTATTTCCTGGATATGTCGTTCACAACAGGGATAACCGTCCTATTGATTACGGCATTCATCCAGGCAGGACTTCAGCTTGTCGTATTTATGCATGCAGGGGAAAGCGAGGACAAAGGGTCGATTTATACGAATATCTTTTACGGATTCGCTATTGCCCTGTTAACTGTCTTCGGTACGCTTCTCGCAATGATTTGGGGTTACGTATAAAAATAGATATAGAAACAGAAATGAGCGTCCTATTATAGGGCGCTCATTTTTTAAATTATTTTTTGGCAAATGGTATTACATTATCGGTTGAAGTAATACTTGCTTCGTTTTCCGTTTTTTCCAACATCTCTTCCGTTGTCTTAAAGAACACACCCATGAGAAAGATAAAAACGGCACCCATGATTGTTCCTATTCCTACTCCTGTCCAGTTGTTGGAAACGTTACCAAAAGTACCTACCAAGAAAGTGATAATCCCTATCGTCAAAATGATTGGGCAAACAATGCTTACTGCTTTAATCAATTTATTTCCTGCCACCATCTCATTTCACCGTCCTTTTAATTATATTATTCACTATGTTCACAAATTTGTCAAAGTATATTTGCCTTTTGTTCACAAATAAATCATAAATACATATTGAAATATGCTCTTAGTTATGAATTCACTTTTTATGGTATGTTTAAACCTGTGAAAGTTATTCCACCGACAATCAATAAATGCAGACAATCCCTGATACTTTTCATTTCAATTCCTAGAGGGGAAAAAGGAATGACCGTGTACAGCCACATATTAAAAGTAAGGGTTGTCGAAACCTGCAGCTGCTTTGCTAACTAAAAAAAGCCGCCTCCAATATTTGGATTGCGGCTTTTTGGTCTCAGATTGATTGTGTTAAAATTAAATACAGCAATACAATAAAACACGCCAAGTTAACTTGAATACTGCTCCTTGTAATGAAAGGTGGAAAAGATTATGGACCTGACTTCTTCGCTATTTATCTTGATTGTTTTAGTTCTTCTCATATTGTTCACAATTTCTTTGGCTCTCTTCATTCGCAGAATACTTCTTAATTCTTATAGTAAAAGGAACGACCTATTGGTAATAGAAGAGAAATTGGACAAAATCATCGACCTGCTTGAGAAGAACCAAAAAAAGGAATGACTATCGCCTGCATGAGAGCGTCCAATTGATTGCCAGGAAACTCGTCTTGTCTTCTACTATAGAATGACCATTTGTCACACAAGCCGCCTTGGCTTCTCTATAGGAAAGGTAATGGATGCTTATCCCAATCGCCAAAAAAATTAAAACGATACAACCAGTTAGTCGAAGTCTGGATTTGAATTGCAACAGAACCACCTCTCTCTGTCAGTCACTCCCATACATATTAACACAAAATGGATTCTGTCTTTAAAGCAAACCGCCGCAAAACTGGATAACTGGAATTTCACCGTACAACAATCCCTCCAAGCTAGCGACTTCAAACATGATCCTTACCAACTCCTTTAGCACACGTCAAAATAAAAACCCACACGCTTTGAAACGTGTGGGTAGCAGCTTATTTCAATAACTCGTATTGTTCGATGACTGTTTGGGTGATTTCGCTATTCTCGTCCAGTTTGCTTACTTCTTTCAAGACATATGGTACACCATGCTCCTGAATCATCGATTGGATTTGAACGGCTTCTTCATCCTCCGGATTATCAAATAACAAAGCAGCAGCAATCGCTTTTGATAGATTGGTGAATGACAATCCTGCTTTTTGTGCTTCTGTCGCCGGACGAACGAGCCTGTCTTCCGGTCCTAGCTTACGCATCGGAGCTCTTCCAACTCTGGTTACGGCATCGTTCAAATAAGCATTTTTGAAACGGTCTATATTCTTATTGATATAAGCAAGGTGATTTTCTTCATCCAATCCATACTGCTTAACAAGATAGGCACCTGTCTCTTTTAATGTTTCCCTAACCTGATCGGCAATTTGTTCGTCTGCCAAGGTTTGGTCGATCGTCGGCTTTCCAGCAAGATAGCCAAAGTAAGCAATAACAGCATGGCCCGTATTTACAGTGAACAGTTTCCGCTCAATAAATGGGGCAAGCTCGTCCACCACTGTCATTCCTTCGATTGGAGGAATGTCTTCTTTTGTTTCGACCACCCATTCGAAATAAGGTTCTACAAGGACGTCGAGAGATTCCTGATCTTCCTGGATGGGAACAATCCTGTCCACTGCAGAATTGAAGAAATAAACTCTTCCTTCCAGTCTTTCTTTCGTATCTTCATCCAGGTTGGACAGGATATGCTCTCTTAAAATGTCGGTGGCGGAAATTTGATTTTCACACGCAATCACATATAACTTTTCGTCTGTTTCATACACACGTTCAGCCAAACCACGGGCGATCAACGGTGCAATCCTAGGCAATATGTTCGGCCCGATTGCCGTTGTAAGATATGTCGCATTTTTTATGGACTCAATGACTTCGCCTTCCTGGTTCATATTATTCAAACCGGAAACATTTTCAATGGTGGTTGTTTCTTTTTGTTCTGTAGCCAATTTGACTTGGTAGCTTCTTTCTTCGTTTAACTTATTGATGATTTGGTCGGCAATATCCACGAAAGTGACATGATAACCGGATTGGGAAAAAAGTGCTCCAATAAAGCCTCTCCCGATATTTCCTGCACCAAAATGAACAGTTTGTTTCATTATAATCATTCCTTTATCAAATTATTTTGGAGGTATTCTAAAAATAAATCTTCCAATTTTTTACTGATCATCTCTTCGTTTGATGAAGAAAAAATCATCATTGCAACATCATTTTCGATTAGACTGGTACTTATCAGGCTCAATACTTCCTGCTCGCGCAAGCTTAGTTCTTCCGGAGCGAGCATCAACAGCAGGTTTTTCATATGGACTTCGTCCCCATCCATCCCTTCTATCGTAAAGGGATGCTCCAAATGGGATACTTGAAACACCAATTCGTGGATATGTTCATCCCGGCAATGAAAGAGCCCCATATTGGTCTTAGGTATCCCAAGGCCGCCTTTCCTTTCCCGTTCATATAATTGCTCCATCACTCTATCCGAATCAGACAGCAGGCCATCCAGTCTTGCTTGATCGACCATTTCCCTTAGTATCTCGTAATGACTGGTTTTATTAGTTGTACGATACACACGCAGGTTTTTCAGAATCGATTCAATGCTGGAATGGACAATTTTAATTTCCTCCAAAAGTTCCTTGATGGCAGGCTTCTCTTCAGGGGAAGGAGTCTGTTTTCTGTTTTCCGGTTGGTAATAAGTGTCATGTCTTGTCAACTTTTGTACGTTTCGTTGTAAAAAGTCGTGAATGACTTCAATGTCTTCCTCACTTAGAAGCGGACTCACCAAAATGTAGTCAATATCGGTGAACGGGAGTCTGACAGTAGAGATAACCACATCATAATTGTTCAAATCCGCTTGCTGAAAATCTTTCATCGATAATATTTCCACCGAATTGATTTCTACTATTTCTTTTTGTATCCTGCTGGCAAGCATCTTGGAAGCTCCGATACCTGTCGGACAGACGACAACAGCATTAATCCGTGTTTTTTCTTCATTCATCAATAGTGCAGAGCCAAAGTGAAGCACGATAAAGGCGATTTCGTCATCAGGGAAATCAATATCCGTAAACTCCTTGTTCAGGCTATTCTTAACAGCCATAAACAGGACAGGATACTTTTTCTTAATTTCTGAAGTCAATGGATTGTATAATTCCATATCCTGTTTCAATCGAAAAACAGATGGCTCCATATGAGCAAGTAAGCCTTGATATAGGGAAAAATCATCAGAAAGATCGACATGAAGCTGGGCTGACACATCGTGAATAATATTTTTGATTAATTGCGCTAACATAATTCGGTCATACTCAACTGCATCAGCTGCCTGTAGTTTGGATCCTCTTAAAATAACTGATAGAAGATGGATATCCTCTCTGGTGAGCGAAAGAGATAACCTGTCTTTCAGTTCATCGGCAATTTTATTTATCCATTCCTCTTCTGCAGGCGCGTGCTCGTCTTCTTCCAAGAGGAAACCGCTCTCTGTCCGTTGAACGGTAATACAGATATGGACAATCAATCCAATATAGTCGCTGTCAGCAAGGCGCGTTTGACCTTTGTTTATGGTATTGTTAACCAAAGCATCGACTTCGGCGAGATAAACAGGGGAAAAATAGCCTAGCACAGGTCCCTCTATTTGATTCCCTGTTTGCAATAAGTATAAGCTTTCGATCAAGTCTTCGTAAAAGTGGATAAAGAAGTAACTGGCAAGCGCTTTTCGCATGTCTGCTTCTCTTCCCGCCAATTCGATTCCTACTCCCCTTTTTCTTGTCAGGTTAATTTGAAACTTGCTCAACCAGTCCGCCAAATCGTCCAGGTAAGCAGCAAGAGTTGCTGTGCTGACACCGAGCTGTTTTGCCAGTACTTGCGTCTTAAAAGACTGGCCTTCATTCAATAATATGATCAACAGCCGTAGTTTTCTTTCCTCCAATGTTTCATCTGTAGGATGCAGGTCGGTCAGGCTTTGCATAAGTTTATAAATATGTTCATTTTTACCATTAACGATCAAACCGTCATTTTGTGTCCTGCTCAATTCCAAATCAAATTGATTCAAAATTTTGTTCACAGACTTCAAATCGCGCTGGATTGTTCGGACGCTAACATGCAAGTATGCAGCCATTGATTGAACAGTGTGCTTCCCTGCAGTTTTGACTATCAATTCGATAATGGACTTTTCCCTGGAAGTAATAAACATATTACCTACTCATTTCTGAAAGAATTTGTTTCTGAAATTAGAACAGAAAGGCAGGTATCCCCGCCTTTCTATTTTTGTTGACTTATTTACTGTTGATTATATCTTTTAATTCTTTTGCTGTCTTAGCCTGTACCATCTGATCGATGTTTTCCTGTTCCGCACAAATTACTGCGATTCCAGAAAGAATTTCGAGATGTGTGCCGTCTTTTCCAGCAATACCGAATATTAATTTAGCCTGTTCGCCGTCAAAGTCTACTCCATCCGGAACTTGAACGACAGTGAATCCGGACTTGATTACCGCTTTTTTCGCCGCTTCAGTACCATGAGGGATTGCCACATTGTTACCCATATAAGTCGACGTCATTTCGTCCCTTTCCACCATTGCATCAATATAGCTTTCTTCGACATAACCGGCTTTGACCAGTGCTTCACCCGCAAAACGAATCGCTTCTTCTTTAGAGGAGAACTCCTTGCCGATAAAGATGTTCTCTTCCAATAGCAAATCATCATCTTCATTTTGATCGAAGTCTTGTTCAGTTGCGTCTTCCTGGCTTTCTTCGGTCAATTCTGCCTGTTCTTCGGTAATCCCGCTTTGGAGGCTGTCGATTAACTTATCGTATTCCGGGCTGGACAGGAAGTTATCTACTGAAATGTGATAAGCATTTGGCAACTTATTCTTTGCCCTCGGTGTTAATTCTTCCTGGGTTATGACGATTTCTGCATCATTTGGCAAATTGCTGATAGATGTATTCGTTACCGTCACGTCCAGATCAGCTTCTTTTACTTTCTTACGGAGCAAGGAAGCCCCCATCGCACTTGAGCCCATCCCTGCATCACAAGCAAATACGATCTTATCAACAGATTGCGGCAAAGCACCTTGAGTTTGTTGCTGGTCGGAAGTGGAGCCTACAGCTCCTGCAACAGAGCTTTTCTTGCCCTTCATTTCTTCCATTTTCTTTGTCGCTTCGTTGATATCTTCGTCTTCTTGTTTTCCGGATTTCAACACAAAAGCAGAAACAATGAATGATACTGCTGTAGCTACAATTACTGCAGCATAGTTGGCAACATAAGTCATTCCATTTGGAGGAGTAACTGCTGTGATTGCCAGGATACTGCCTGGAGACGCCGGGGCCCCGAGTCCTCCGCCTAATAAAGATAATGTGAATACACCACTCATACCGCCAAGGATGACGGAAACGAACAACAATGGACGCATTAACACATATGGGAAGTAAATTTCATGAATACCACCAATGAAGTGGATAATTGCTGCACCAGGTGCTGAACTTTTCGCACTTCCTCTGCCAAAAAACATAAAAGCAAGTAATACACCTAAACCTGGTCCAGGGTTGGCTTCCAACAAGAATAAAATGGATTGACCTGTTTGCCGCGCCTGTTCCAAACCTATTGGTGATAGAACACCGTGGTTGATTGCGTTATTCAGGAACAAGATTTTGGCAGGTTCAATAAGGATACTGGTCAAAGGTAGTAATCCTGTCGCCAACAGCCAGTCGACTCCAACCACTAACAGGTGGGTAAACCCGTTTACAGCTGGTCCAATACCAAGAAAGGCAAGAATAGCCACTGCACCGCCGAGAATACCAGCGGAGAAATTATTGACAAGCATTTCAAAACCAGTCCTGATTTTCCCTTCAATTAACTGGTCGAATTTCTTGATTACATAAGCCCCCAGAGGACCCATTATCATAGCGCCTAGAAACATTGGCGTGTCTGCGGCACCAACAATGACACCCATCGTAGCGATAGCACCAACTACTCCACCACGCTGGTCATAAACGAGTTTACCTCCTGTATAACCAATTAGTAGAGGCAATAAATAGAAAACCATAGGGTCTACCATACTGGCAAGGCTTTCATTTGGGAAGAACCCGGAAGGAATAAACAATGCCGTGATGAGCCCCCATGCAATAAAAGCGCCAATGTTCGGTAAAACCATTGAGCTCAGGAAGTTACCAAACTTCTGCACTGCAACTTTTATATTTGATTGAGCCATTTTATACTTCCTTTCAATAATGATTAAATAATGTCATACATTCTTCATACTAATCCTCCAACGGACCATGTTCAAGAAACACTAACATTACCTTTGTCGCAGGGCGAAAGACAAAGGTAGGTTTTCTCCATGATTAGTATAAATAAGAGGACCGCTTCTATTCTTGACTGTTCCACGGTAGTTCTATTTTCCGCTCTATTTCTTATACCCTATATTTTCTCGTATCATGCTTACAGTTTGATTAATTGCATTTTTTGAGGAATTTTCCTATTTCCGTTTAACTTGGCTGACAATGGGAACTTTTAATTATGTAAAAAAATATTATACGGAGGTTTTAAAATGCCACATCAGCAAAATCAAGAACTTATTCAAACATTGCATGAATGTGTAGAAGCTTGCAATCATTGTTTTGACGCATGTCTTCAGGAAGACGACATGCAGATGATGGCCAAGTGTATTCGTCTGGATAGAGAGTGTGCGGACATATGCGCGTTTCTTGAACAAGCACTGACTAGAGGAACTCCATACGTAGCAGAGTTGGCATCTGTTTGCGCGAAAATTTGTGAAGACTGTGGAAATGAGTGTAAAAAACATGACCATGAACATTGCCAACGTTGTGCAGAAGCATGCTTTAAATGCGCAGAAGCGTGCAAAGCAGTATCATAATGGAGGCATACCAAAAGGATTGGGGCAGGGGAGTTTGACTGCACCAATCCTTTTTAATTTTAAAACCATCAGGCTTACTTCCCAACCAGTTTATTCGTGTAAGACATGCAAATATTTATGGAGTGTCATCTGCTGTACTTCTTTAGTGGCTCTTGGAATAAATGGTTTACTTGCTCCTTGCAGAAAACTGTCGTATAACATTTGAAAGGTGACATCCTGGTAAGCCATCTGGATGTGGATATTTTTCACATTGGGATCTTTCATCAACAGTGCAGAAGTATAGTTGTCGTTGCTCATAAGTTTTGCGGAAGCTGTTGCTTCCTTTATAATGTCTTTCTCTATTTCCGTAAGAGGACCTGGTCCCATCCCCAAATCAACCTGGTCTATATCTGGTAAATGAACTGTTTCGTACCTGTCCGGGTCAATAAGTTCCAGCATAGCGGCAACATGATTTCTCAAAGTATTTATGTGGAGACTTAATAATCTTTTTAAAGCCGTTGAAGTTACGGACCCGTAATACATTTTCAGTTTATTGATAACCCCTTCATGGCTGCTTAAATGCTCTGCCATAATACCAAAATCAACAGCGGGCAGATTCATTCTTCCTCACCCTCCTCCTCATTTTTCACGTTATGCAGAGGGAAAAGAATGGTGCATTGTCTTGATTGAAAAGGTGTGAAGAGTATATTTAACATAAATCATTTTTCCTACCAATATAAAAGCCAACAGACAATCCGTAACATGGGGTATTTACAACCAAAAATCAGAAGACCCCTAATATATTATGTGTTTACAAGCAATTTTTACTAGAACGGGGTTATATTTAGGGTCGACGAGTTTTTTGGTGCGGGAACTTATTGATCCAGCACTGTTTCCCTCGTGAATTCTTTCCTCACACATTCAATTGTTTCTTTATCCGTGCTTGTCGGCAGCTCATAAGACTGCTGATATTGTTCATGACCTTTTCCAGTAATAATAATCCAGTCGCCTGGCCTGCTCTCTTCCAGTGCTGTCTTGATGGCCCGTGTTCTGTCGGGAACGATGCTCCCTTTATTGTTTCCGTATTTTTTTTGCAGGATTTCCATCTCAGAAATCATTTCACCGCGTGGAACCGAATTTAAGTCGTCCATGGTTAGAATATACTTGTCACTTATATCCGCTGATATAGACAACATATCCTGCCTTTTGCTTTTATCCCGGTTACCTCTAAAACCGAACACATGGATGACTCTCTCTGCTCCGCTTTCTCTGGCAGTGTTCAGACAATGGTAAATGGCATCAGCTGTATGAGCATAATCGATAACAACCTGAGCACGGTTTGATTGTTTATACATTTCAAATCTGCCATTCACACCAGGAAAGTCACAAATTGCAGAAACGATTTTCTCTTTGTTGCCCCCCATGGATGAAGCCGCAGAGTAAGCCATTGCAGTATTATACATATTGTGTAGGCCCGCCATCGGAATATAGATTTGAGTAGTTCCTTTATTATCAGTAAGAGTAAGCGTAGAATTCTTAGAATTCATTTCGGTCAGCTGAATATCCGTCTGTACTGACTGTCCTACAGAGAGGCAATCTTTCTTCTCGCTTATCAATCTAGCAATTAATTTTTCGCCCCACTCGTCATCTGCATTGACGACAGCCTTTCCATTCGGCTTTAGCTTTTGGAACAAGATACATTTGGCACCAAAATACTCTTCCATTGATTGATGATAATCCAAGTGTTCATGGTGAAGGTTCGTAAACAATGCATAATCGAATTCAACTCCCTCCACCCGGTATTGGGTCAGCGCATGGGAGGATACTTCCAATATAACTACTTGATCCTCGCTCTCTGCCAAAAGTTCCTGTAAGACAAGTGAGCTTGGAGTAGTATTCGGGGTATTCATCACTTTTCCATTAATGATGTTCTGAACAGTCCCAATGACCGAACAAGTAACACCACTGTTCTCGAGAATATGTTTCATTAGAAAGCTTGTTGTGGTTTTTCCGTTCGTACCAGTAATACCGACAATTGTTTTTGTACGGGCAGGTTTATGATAAAAGCTGCTGGCAACAGCACCCAGAGCTTTCCGGCTGTTGTCGACTTGGATATAGGGGACAGGCAAGCCCGGCAAATCTTTCTCCCCGATAATTACAGAAGCTCCTCTTTCCACAGCATCTTCGATAAAATCATGGCCGTCTATGCGATAGCCGGAAATAGCCACAAATAAATAACCTTCTCGGACATCTTGTGAGTTATCCGCGATGCCTTTGATATTTATGTCTACCATATTTGAATCAATTGGATTAATAGTTTTCAATTCATTCAGCAGTTGTCGTAATCTCATAGTTCGAATGTCTCCTTCAAACACCAGGAACTTCCCAGTTTATTTAAAATGTGAATTACAGAATTTTTTATATTGAGGTATGTAATGTAGATGTAAATCTGAATTTTTCATGCTGGAACAGGAAGAACGCTGATTATTCATTCCTTTTCTCCTTCTCTGTAACTAAGAAATACTGGCAACCCAGAGAATATACAAAAAAGAATACCAATACACGCAGTTCCTTAATTTCCGAAAAAATAAACATATTCACCAAGAAAAAATGAATGATTATTTAAAGGTATCTATTTCCGATTCACCTCTACATTAAACTGGGTCATATTTCTAAAAAAGAGGTGGGTTAAAAGCCATAGTCATTGTTAAAATTTGTAATCTAATCACCAGGCATTTCCATTAAAAAGGACGATAGTTGTCTCTATCGTCCTTTCCTTGTTAAATACTTTTATCAATGCAAGCCGTTAACCTGTCTTCTATATCCGCGGCTAATTCTTTTATCGAATGATCATTTACCATTTGAATTAAGGCCGTCGGCTTTGGCATCCCAATTTTTGTTTTACCGTCATCTTCATAAACGACAATCTTGCATGGCAGAAAATATCCTGCCATTTTGTTTTGGGTCAGAACACGCTGGGCTTCTTCCGGATTGCATACTTCCAGCACTCGGTATGGCTGGTGGAAATCAAGTCCTTTCTCCTGAAGCTTGTCCTTGATATCAAAATCCAAAAGGACACCGAATTTTTCTTCTTTCAAACTTGCCTCGAGAGCTTGGATTGCTTGGTCCAACGATTGTTCAGTTTCGACAGTATAGTGAAACACAAATTTCGCCACCTTTCAGATAGTTATTCTCACGACTAGTCTTGCCTGCATAATTATTTTTCTACAAGGATCTCATGAACTTGACAGTTTCCTGACAGCATTTTTCCTCAAAAAACAGATACGGGTACAGGTATAAAAGGAAAGAAAATAAAAACAGCTCATAACTTTTCGGAGCAGTTCCCATCTACCAGCCCAGTATTTCTGTCCAAATCTTGATTGCTGTGCCTAATATCAAGACAGCCAACATTCCACGCAATAGCTTTGTATTCACTTTTTGGCCCATTTTAGCTCCGAGTGGTGAGGCGATTAAACTGGCTATAATCATCACTGCGGCAGGAATGAATAGAACCTGGCCTGTAAAAACCTTACCGGTTGTTGCACCAATTGACGAAATAAACGTGATGGCCAATGATGTAGCGATTGTCATTCTTGTCGGAATTTTCAACACCAGCAGCATAATCGGAACCAATATAAACGCTCCCGCTGCCCCTACGATTCCGGCTCCCACTCCCACAATGAATGCCAGAACAGCTGCAAGCCATTTGTTAAACGTCACTTGTTCCAACGGTACGTCGTCCAAACCTTTTTTGGGAGCGAACATCATGACTGCTGCGATGGCTGCTAACAGGCCATATACAAGGTTTACACCGCCATCTGACATGAACTGTGAACCATACCCGCCAAGGAAACTGCCGAACAGGATACTTATCCCCATATAGAGAATGAGCGTTTTGTTTAGATATCCTCCCTTTCGGTATGCCCAGACGCCGCCAACTGTGGCAAACAAAACTTGAATGGCACTTATACCAGACACCTCATGGGCAGTAAGTGCGGACATTCCAACTAAAGGCGGGATGTATAAAAGCAACGGATATTTGATGATTGAACCACCTATTCCAACCATACCCGAAATGAAGGAACCGACAAACCCGATAAGAAAAATGGTAATGATAAAAATAAGACTATATTCCAATTGTCATTCCTCCTAATAAAGAGGGCCCACATCTGTGGGCCTCCTTTATCCTTTTTTGATCCAAAATTTGAGTACATCGCCTTCTTCTGTGTCTTTCACCAATTCATGACCACCGGATTTCGCCCATGCTGCAAGGTCACTTTTTGCCCCTTTATCTGTAGCATGTACTTCCAATACTTCACCTGTAGTTAATTCCTGGATTGCTTTTTTGGTTTTGACAATCGGCATCGGACAAGCCAACCCTGTTGCGTCTAAAACTTTGTTTGATTCCATTAAAACACCTCCTTTTTATGGTTATCCCTGGACCGCACAGCGGTTCGGACCAGATTCCATTTCCCTTTGTTTTTCGTTATCCGGGTTGATTTTGCCCATATTTGTTTCCCGGATTTCCTGATATGCGTTTGGCTGTGGAGGCAGATTCTCTGTCACCAGTTTCCTGAACGCTGTTTCATCTTCTACCTGAAGGCCGGAATTTTTCTCATATAGATCCCCCAAAAGGCCCGAGACACTGCCGTCTTCACTAAGCTCTTCTGCAAAGGAGTAGTGGGCAGGCAACACAATTAAGTCGTCAGAAAGGCTTTTGTACCTGCTGTAAAGGGTCTCCCGAAGATCTTCCACCCAATCTTCGGCCTTTCCTGCCAAATCTGGCCGACCGATAGATTTCACAAACAAAATATCTCCTGACAACAAATACTTGCCATCGATAATCAAGGAAGTACTCCCTTCCGTATGCCCTGGCGAATAGACTGGCTGTACCTTTACAGTAGTATTTCCGACTGCAATCTCGCTTCCTTCTACGAGCGGAGCATAATCAAATGTCACTTCGCCGGCATCTTTCGGAGGCAAATGGTAAGTTCCTCCAACCTCTTCAGCCAATCTCCTTCCACCGGAAATGTGATCAGCATGTAAGTGTGTATCGATCATATGATTAATCTGCACACCTCTATCTTCGGCAAACTGCTTATAAGCATCGATCATCCGGTTGGAATCTACGATAGCCGCCTCCCCGTTAGACTCAATAAAATAGGACAAGCAGCCTTTGCCTAGGCGTACAAATTGATAGAGACTTCCTCCGTTTTTCAAATCGCCTATTTTGACTGGTTCCAAGTGTTCTCCCCATGTTTTCATTCCGCCTTCAAGGTTATATACTTTCGTAAAACCTTCTTCTTCCAGCATTTCCGCAATCATTTGGGAAGACCCGCCTTTGGCGCATACCACTATAATTTCTTGGTTCTTCTCAAGCTTGTCTACTATCGGTTCCATCCCATCCAGCAAGTTAAAATAGGGTTCATTGACTAACTCCACTTTTTTGCCTTCGATTTTCCAATTATTAAATTCATCTGTGTTTCTTACATCTAAAATCAAGGTTCCTTGCTGATTGACAATTCGTTTTGCCAATTCTCTTGTCGTCATTGTACTAGACAATCCTATCTCCTCCTGTTCAAGTGTTTTTTTCGATTGGACCTTCCCATTCCATCATCCCTGGCACAATATTTTTCACATTTTTAAAGCCTTTTTCGGCAAGGTTGCGTGCTGCAAGATCACTGCGGTTCCCAGTACGGCAAATAACGTGTATAATCTCATCGCGATTAACTTCTTCTAATCTTCCTTCTAATTCCCCCAGAGGTATGTTGATAGCTCCCGGGATATGACCGAAAGCATATTCTGCCGGTTCGCGGACATCAAGGACAAAAACCTCTTCATTTTTCTCCACTTTGTTACGCAGTTCCTGTAAATCCAAAACATGCTCATGTTTTGCTTCTTCTTTCATTTCAGCTTCACTCGCTTTACGCAAGTAATGCTTTAATACGTTCCCGTCTTCAACAGTCCCGAGATATTGGTGGCCCTTACTCTCAGCCCATGCTTTCAAGTCAGCAGTAGAGCCTTTATCGGTAGCTTGTACTTCAATTACTTGTCCAGCCTCCAAGCTGGTGATTGCTTTCTTTGTTTTGACGATCGGCATTGGACATGCCAATCCTTGTGCATCAAGGAATTCATCTGCTTTAATACTCATCATTTCTCCTCCTGTTGGATGGTTATTTTTCTAATTCATCTTTCCAATCAAGCATACCGCCTGCCATATTAGTAACATCATAACCCTGCGTAATTAAGTAGGCACATGCATTCCCGCTTCTTCCGCCGGAACGGCATACAATGAAATGGTGCTCCGACTTATCGATTTCATCTAACCGGTCAGGAAGTTCACCAAGCTTGATGTGACGGGCACCCGGGATTATACCTTGAGCAACCTCTTCGTCTTCACGTACATCAATGATGCTGACTTTCTCACCGGCATTCATTTTCCTTGCCAAATCACTTGTTGTTATTTCCTTCATCCTGTTCCCCTCCCATTTTTCTAGACAATTCATTTACATATGCATGGTATGGCGCTTTAAACCCATACCCATACATGTATACAAAATGCTAAATAAAAATTAAATAAATAGATTTACGTTTCCTTCTTCTGCATCGCCGATATATGCCGCAACCCCCGCATAGTCAATTCCATCTAGTAACTCTTCTTTTTGAAGTCCCAACAAATCCATCGTCATCGTGCATGCTATCAACCTGACATCTTGCTCCTGGGCCATTTCCACTAATTGCGGCAAAGGAACAGCATTATGTTTTTTCATGACACTTTTAATCATTTTTGGTCCCATACCTAAATAATTCATTTTAGATAGTCCCATTTTATCTGTCCCTTTCGGCATCATTTTTCCAAACATTTTTTCCAAAATTCCTTTCTTCACAGGAACTTGGGCATCTTTACGGAGTGCATTCAATCCCCAGAAAGTATGGAAAATCGTAACTTCATGGTCATAAGCAGCAGCTCCGTTGGCGATGATATACGCAGCCATGGCTTTATCATAATCACCGCTGAATAGCACAATGGTGGTTTTCTTTTTTTCCGACATTCTTCCCTCTCCTTATATACACATACGTGTATGGGTATTATAAAAGTTTAAAAAAATATGACTTTATCTTTATTTAGATATCATCCAAAGATGGATAACTTTGTTCCAAATAACGTTCAGCGGCTTTTCACAAGCAAGTTAACGGCTTCTTGAATTAACTCTTCAGAATTCCTGCCATTTTCCTGTTCTTCCCGTATGCAATTTTCCAAATTCATACTGACAATCAATGCAGCAGTCCGGTCGAGAGCTGATTTCACAGCCGACATTTGGGTGATTACATCACGGCATTCCTTTTCGTCTTCCATCATTTTCAATAAGCCTCTGACTTGCCCCTCTACACGTTTTATCCGGTTTGTCACCTTTACATCGTATTCCAATAACAGCCCTCCCTTCTAGCTTTTAGCACAGTGGTAGCCAATGACCCGAACTCCTTTATTACGGAGTATCCGTGTGCTAAGGTTTTTTTCGACCCGATCAGAAATGATCAAAATAATATCTTTGTCCGGAATATCTCCCGCCTGCCTTTTCAGGTATGGGAGCGGAATGCATAGTATGTGTTCCGCTTGTTCCCGGTAAGAAGTCTGGTAGTCTCTTATATCCACGAAAGCTACATCATCGTGGTGTGTGATGGAATTCAATTCCCATTTCCCGATTCCACGAACCGGCATGTACCTTTTATATAAAAATAGGGAAAGTAAACCTATCAAAACAAGTATGGCAATATACATAATGCTCTCCTCTTTAAAAACCTTTCAACAACGGTACGACCCAATAATATACCCCTACAGGTATTTTGTCAACAGTTGAAGTTTTGCCTTTTTCAGAACTATGGTTTTGAATTTATCAATTAACTGTTTTACATGTCTGATGTTTTTATCACTTTAATTAATTTATCAGCTGAAATAGCAGAAATCGGTATGATTATAACAAACAGGATAAAAGAAAAGAAAACAATACCTTTTATGTCGCCGAATGAAAATAATTCAAACAGAAAAATGAGTATCTTAAAATAGATAATGAAGAATACAATAGTCAGGAAAACGAATGTCAGCCTGCCGATATTTTCATGCATACTATCCCCTCTTTTGATTGGTTTGGCTCAATGCTTCCCACTCTCTGCGCAATATCCCCATTTTAATTGCATCAAAATACCTCCCTTCGACCACCCGGGCCTCCCTGATTCTTGCTTCTTCTTTCATCCCTATCTTTCCAGCGACTTTCATCATTCGGTTATTGCCAGACCAGGTAGACATTCCAAGGCGGTGGATAGTGGTATTCTGAAACAAGAAGTTGATCCAAAGTCTGTATGCTTCCGAACCATATCCCCCGTTCCAAAATGTTTTATCATAAATAACGATCCCGGTTTCAAGCCAGATTTTATTTTGGTCAACCCAGTAGCTTCCTACCGTGCCAATTAATGCATCTTCTGACTTGATAACCAATGTGTCCGGGACCCCTGGAAACAGCTCGTCATCTTCCCAGATTTTACGGTACTCTTCCCTGTCCATGGAGGGTTCAGCTATATACGGGCCATTCCATTTCTTTGCCGCTTGCTCTTTGTCTTCGAACTTCCAATAATACAGTTCCTCGATATCATTGATAGAAGCTTTTTTTAATTCCACTTTTTCTCCAAGTCCATCTTTTTATCTCCGCGGAAAATCCCTTTGTCCAGTATAAGGAAAATTCTGATAAATGTCTCTATTTTTCTCGTCGATTGCTTTTTCATAAGATAAACTGCGACATAACTTCAGTGTGACTTCCGATCATCCTTTCAAATTGAGTGGTAGTCCAACGCTGCGGAAAAATACTCCCTTTCCGGGGCAGCACCTCAGCCTCCTCTTGAGCAAAAAGCGCTCACTGCGGGGTCTTCGGAGCTGCTCTTCCCCCAGGAGTTTCGCATTTTCCTCCGCTTCATTAGATTTTCTGATTAAGTGAGAAGTTGTTCTAAAGTATGTCTAACATCGGTGTTGTTAACATCAAAATTCAGAAAATCCCTACCAGCGAAGGCAGAACACGCAGACTCCTGCAGGAAAAGCGAAAGGTCTTCGATGGGGCGAGTAACCGCAGTCCCACGAGTCTGAAGACTCCGCAAGAAGCGCTCTTTGCTGATGAGGAGGCTGAGGCCGGGCCCGCGGAAAGCGAAGTGTTCTGCCGTAGTGAGTGCATGCGCTTAACAATCATCAGAATCACAGGAAATAAAAATGTCACTATGTTGCCGATACATCGGTTTATTGCTATCACGACTTTTTGTGGAAAGAGAGGTTTATAATTGATGTTTTGTTTGTGGCTTAGGGGTGCAGGGAATAGTTTATCAGTTAATTTTCAGATGTTAGGAGGATTAGTTGGTGAACACGGTTTATTTGATTTTGGGAATACTCATACTTACTATCACGATCATCGAGCTTATTTGGACAATTTTATGGGTGGACCGCGGCGCAGGGCCGATTACCAGCCGCTTGTCCGCTGCCTGTTGGAAAGGACTCCGCAAAATTAGCAGGGACAACTCGACTATATTCAGTATTTCTGGTCCGGTTATCCTTTCGCTGACACTGCTCAGCTGGGTGCTTTTGCTCTGGGCAGGATGGGTCTTTGTTTTTGCAGGTGGAGGAACTCCCCTTCTCGATACACAAAACCGCGGCGAAGTTGACTGGATAGATACCATCTATTTTGCCGGTTACACTGTTTTCACATTGGGAATTGGTGACTTTGTTCCAGCTGAAGGGTTTTGGAAGATAGCAACCATCCTGGCGAGCGGAAGCGGTATGCTGTTCATTACTATGAGCGCTTCATACGTTATTTCTATTCTAAGCGGCGTGACAGAAAAACGTTCTTTCGCCGACACTATCACAGGGCTTGGAGAAGACAGTCTCGAAATTGTCAAACAGGCATGGAACGGAAAAGACTTTAAAAGTATCGATTTATTTCTGATCACTTATGCCTCTCAGCTAAGTAAGGTTACAGCTCAGCATAAGGCCTACCCTATTCTGCATTACTATCACAGTAGTAGCACTCAAAAGGCATTAACCGTTGCAGTAGCCGTTTTCGACGAAGCATTGATGATGCTCCGCTACGGAATCCCTGAAGCAGAACGGCCCAATCCCGTCAACCTTAAAAATGCCAGGTCTAGTGTTCTAAGCTATATTGAAACAAATACTTCTGCTTATATAAAACCTGCGGACCAGGCCCCGCCTATCCCTGATTTGGAACATTTGAGACAGTCCGGAGTGCCGGCTGTGACCAATGAGAACTTTGAACATGCCATCGCAGAGCTCCACAACCGACGTAAAAAGTTGTTAGGTTTGTTGGAAGCAGATGCAAGAAGCTGGCCTTCAGGAAAAAACAACAGATAAACAAATGAAAAGACAGTCCCCGTCACTTGATTTTTCCAGGTGAACGCGGCCTGTCTTTCTTTGTTGTGAAATATTTTAAAGCGTCAACACATTGTATAGCTGAAGGGAAAGACGGTTAAGATATTAATAAAAAGAGGGTGGTTATCATTTTTAAGTATTACATAAAGCAATTCAGGAATTTAAAGAGATTTCCTTCGTGGAAATACTTCGATAAAGCAGCATTTCTGGCAATCACCAATCTATTGGTTGTAGCTATTGCCCTTTCTGCTCCTTCCATCAAATTATTGGACCTTATTTTTAGTATCTTTTTTCTGACAAGCCTGTCTTACTTCAGTTATTTGACATGCAGGATATTGGCAGCAAAGCTGTTCAATGATGCTCCTAAGCCTTATACAAATGTCATTAGAATGAGTGACTACAAGAAACCAAGGAGAAGAAGAAGATAAGGTTAGCAGACGAAATGGTTGCTTATAAGTCTCAAAAGCAGTACGCTTTCCAAAAAGGGAGGTATGTTGATGAGTGAACCTGTTGCGTTAACAGAAATAACGATTTATCAAAAGGACACTGCCAATAAGATCCGAGAAGCTTACATTGATGGCTTTGAAGAACCATTACAATTTGGTGTTCACGGAGGTGTCAAAGATTTTTACGGCACAGAACCGGAAATCGAACACCCATCCACACTGGATCATATCGTAGCAGCTGCCGGCGGCTGACTGGTCGGCACACTATCAGGCGCGCTGGAAGCGCGTAAAATACCGACATCGCCAGATAAAGTACAGGCAAAAGTGCAAGGAACGATCGAAGCCCCTGAAGGCGTACTGAAAATAACCAAAATTGATTGCCATTATCAGGTGAAAGTACCTCAGGGAAAAGAATCGGCCGCAGAACGGGCATTATCAGTGTTCGAAAAAGGCTGTCCAGTAGCCCAGACTCTTAAAGGTGCAATACAGTTTGAACACACTTGGGAATTAGAGTCTTACTAAATTCAGTTACTTCAATGAACCTCTCCGTCTATCCAGATGGGGGGGTTCTTGTACTATGGAGCTCTTCTTCTCAACTCAAAAAGAATGAAAAAATCAAGGATGGTTATGATAAAACCAGTAATGAATACCAAGGAGGAAGTAGAATGGGCAAAGACAGACAAGAGAAAAAACAAAGAAAATCCGGCCAAGTAAGCTCTGACCGCGACCAGGCATTGCATTATGGCGGAGCGACCAAACTCGAAGGGCCCGACCGCGCAGAAAAGCGCAAATAGCTTTTTATCATAAAACCAGAAAGGAGGTATTGGACAACCATGGATAAGGATGTTGGCAAATCTCCTGAAGAACAGCTTGATATGGAACATGCAGAAACAGTGGAAGTGCTGGAAGATTTAGCCTATTACAGGACAGTTGTAGCAAATGTATGTATGATCGGACATCCGAAAACAGGTGACTGGGTACTTATCGATACAGGTGTAGCCCATTATGATAAACGGATTGTTGCAGCATGTGAACAGCGGTTTGGTGATAGAGCTCCGAAAGCGATTATTCTGACCCACGGTCATTTTGACCATGTTGGTTCTGCCAAAGAATTGGCTAAACATTGGGATATACCTATTTATATTCATGAGAAAGAAATGGACTATGTAACAGGAAAAAAGTCCTACCCTCCAGCAGATCCAACTGTAGGCGGCAGCTTCCTGACTTTCATTTCCCCATTTTTTCCCCAAAAGCCAGTCAATTTCAAAAAATGGGTCACCCCTCTTCCAGAAAATGGGGCCATTCCTTTTCTTGATGATTGGAAGTATATTCATACACCAGGACATTCCGAAGGCCATATTGTCTTGTTCAGGGAAAAAGACCGGACGTTGATCACAGGAGATGCAATCGTTACGGAAAATCCCGATGAGACTGTCGCTTTATTCATACCGATCCAAGGGGTATATGGTCCACCGCCCTATTTCACTTCAGACTGGGACAAAGCTGAGCAATCTGTAAAGAAAATGGCAGAATTGAGACCAGAAGTTCTGCTGACAGGACATGGCCTGCCGTTGGAAGGCGAATCCATGCGGGAAAAGTTGCAAGAGCTTGCGGATAATTTCATGGAAAAAGCAATACCAAAAAATAAAAAACATTAAGAACAGTGGCTGCTGAAAAGGTGCCACTGTCCTTATTTTCTGAAGGTCATTTAGACCTTTTCGCCCGTTTTGGATAAACGGTTATCATCCGATACATCAAAAAACAAAACATTGCCATAAAAACTAAATAAATCAGGATTCCGTCGAAACCGAATAGCAGCCTCAAAATGGTAAATACGATTAAGGGAACTGTCATGGCAAAAGAAGTCATTTTCCAGAGCTGCTGATACTTGAGCTTCCTGCCGGCTGCCTTTTTAATACCAACAGATAGGCCTGCCAACAGAGATACAATCGTAACAACCATAAACAGGATGGAAAATGGGTAAAAAATGATTACTTCCATGATATAAACCGTTCGTGTCAAAACCTTGCCTTCTTCTTCGAAATGCAAAATGGAATGAACCACTTCAGGAAGGAATAGCAAGAACATCAACAAAAATATATAAACAATCGTATTCCTCATACTTATCCGGTTCAGGCGGAAAAGAGCGTGCTTTTTTGGCAGAAGCAAACTATTTTTAAAGGAAATAAATAACTCCATGACCTTTCCTCCAACTTGTTAATAGAGAGTAAAAAACTTCTACCACCATTTTAACATTAAAAGTTCTCGAAAAACCGTTCCGCTTTTTCAAGATATGCTTCTTGTTCTACTGTCAAATCATACTCTTCCACAATTGCATCAACTGGACATACAGCAGCACACGCACCACAGTCGATACATATATCCGGATTAATATAAAACTGATCCGGCCCTTTTTCAATACAGTCGACAGGACAAACGGTCACACATTCCCCTGCTTTTTCTTTTTCACACGGACTTGTAATTACAAAAGCCACTGTTACTCCCCCCTATTTCCTTGTCAACTTTGATTATTGATCCCTTTTTGAAGACGAATCATTTCGTCAGCTAGTTTGTGAATCCGCCTTAAGACATTTTCATCGATTATTTCATTATCATTTTCTTCATCAAAAAAATCGTTATGAATAAAAACATTTCCGGATGGAACTGTCCCTTTCAAGTATGCAACTACTGGTTTCAGTTGGTATTCTGATACAAGAAAATGCTTTTCCGACCCACCTGTCGTGACAATTCCTGTCACCTTTCCCTTCAAACCATCGACAGGTACATGATCGAGAAGGTTCTTCAAGGCACCCGTTATCGACGCCTGGTATATAGGTGAACCAATCACGAGGAGATCAGCTTTCAATATCTTTTGTACAACCTTCCATGTATCCTCATTGTAATAGGATAATGGCAATGCGCGGACAAATTCCACATCGTAATCCCTAAGGTCCAGCAGCTCTGTTTCAATCCCAGAGTCGATATTTTTTGCCGCTTGAAGCACCTCATCAATCGCCACATTCGTCTTCCATCCTGACAACGATCCTGATATCCCGACGAGCTTCATACCGGTCCCTCCTTTTAACTGTTCATACCCAATAATTTTTCAGCATCCCGTTTATCTTTTTCCATCTGTTCCCGAAGCGCTTCAAGGTCCGTAAATTTAATTTCTTCCCTCATATAACGCAAAAATGACACAGCTGCTTCTTTTCCGTACAAGTCGCCAGAGAAATTAAGCAAATGCCCCTCAACTAAATATCCATTTCCATTGACAGTGGGACGATAGCCAGCACTGATCAATACGTTCCAATATTGTTCATACTTTTGATGATCAGAAATACATACTGTTCCCAGGTAAACTCCAGGCTTTGGGGGAACATAACTGTCGTCACTGCCAAGGTTGATGGTGGGAAAACCTAGTCTTCTCCCAACCTTTTCTCCATGTACCACCTTTCCTGTCATTGTGAAAGGCCGACCCAATAAAGAATTTGCAGGTTCCATCAATCCTTGTTTGATAAGCTGACGGATTGTCTTGCTGCTGATTTTCTCTCCATTTTGCTTAATAAGAGGAACAATTGATACATCTATCTTTATATCTTTGCATAGACGGACCAATTCTTCTGCACCAGCATTACCGCCTTTTCCAAACCGAAAGTCCTCCCCTATTACGATATGCTTTATATTCAATCTTGCCAAATGATCAAAGACGAACTCTTCAGGGGTGGTTTCAGCATAATCTTTTGTAAAACTTATCCGATAATACCGATCCACACCAAACTGTTGGAATAGATGGATTTTATCTTTTTCTGTAGTAATACAGTGTTTGTATTCCGTCTTCCCAGTAAGGACCCACAGCGGAGGTTCCGAGAAACTCATTACCGCCAATTTATCTGCATTTCCCACTTTTTCACCAGCAGCTCGCAGAACAGCTTGATGTCCTTTATGTATTCCGTCAAACTTCCCAATCACTAACACTAGCGGGGTTGTATCAATTGGTGGTTTTGATGTGATTTCCATTGTTTCCATGGATGTCCCTCTTTTATTATATTTTCTTTCATGAAATAAGGTACCTTTATGGCACCTTATTTCACCTTCCATTATTTCACAACTTGTTGATATTTATCAGCCACAGCATTCCAATTTATGATATTAAAAAAGCTTTCAATGTAGTCAGGTCTTCTATTTTGATAGTTTAAGTAATATGCATGTTCCCATACATCCAAACCAAGAATCGCTGTTTTACCATCCATAATTGGATTGTCCTGGTTAGGCGTGCTGAGGATTTCCAGTTCACCATTTTTGTCGATGGCCAGCCATGCCCAGCCAGAACCAAAACGGGTCGCAGCGGCATCGGCGAATTTCTGTTCGAAGTTACTGATATTGCCAAACGCCTTCTCAATCGCTTCGGCCAATTCACCTTCGGGAGCTGCGGCTTCTTGTCCTGGGGCGATCACTTCCCAGAAAAGGCTATGGTTCATGTGTCCGCCTCCATTATTTCTGACTGCAGTTCGGATACTTTCCGGTACTGCATCCAGATTTCCAAGCAGCTCTTCCAATGATTTGTCTTGTAATTCAGCGTGTCCTTCAAGAGCGGCATTCAATTTAGTCACATATGTTTGGTGATGTTTGCCGTGATGTATCTCCATTGTTCGCTGATCAATGTAAGGCTCCAATGCATTGAATTCATATTGTAACGCTGGTAGTTCAAACTTTGCCATGTTAATTCCTCCTATAAGATTTTGTATTTTTTATACTAAAAAGTATAATAAGTATATAAATAGACTATTCCACCCTTACGGCAAACGCAATTAAGTTGCTCAAAGTCAAAACCTCTTTCCCTTTCAACTTTTTATACTTTCCCATATAATAAGCAGAAGAGAGTAAAAGACAGGTGCTGCCGTTTATCCTATACCCAACTGGTCTAGCACTAACTATTGTACAAAATATATAAAGTGCGAACTAACTTCAGTATGACTTCCTCCCATTCTTTTCGGATTGAGTGGTAGTCCAGCGCTTCGGAAAAATACTCGCTTTCCGTGGGGAACGCTTCAGCTTCCTCGGTGCAAAGACCGCCCCTGCGGGATCTTCAGACTGTTCCTTTCCCACAGGACTTTGAAAAGACATCCGGGAATTTACACCATAAGCAGACAAACCGAACTTTACTTTATTTTCAAGGAATGTTAGCAATTTTCCACTGCTTAGGAAAGAATTTTGATTAATTAAGATGAAATACCAGAATATCTAACATGGATGTGGGTATTTCTAAAATCAAAAATCAGAAAACCTCGAACAGCGGAGGCAGAACACGTAGACTGATATGAACGAAACTGTCAAGCCCCGTTCAGATAAATATACTTTTGGCCAGCTTCAAATAAAGAGTCTTTTTAGGCTCTTTTGATCTTTTGATTCTTACGTTTCCATCCATATTCTTGCTAGCGCTATTCCTTCTTCTTAGCTTGCCAACTACTTTTCAGATGACTGAAACCCTGCTAAAAGCTAAGAATGATGGAATTATGTACCTCCTTTTTTTACACGAAGGAGATAATTACACGGCACGAAGGCAAAAATCTCTGCTTCGATAAGCATACTGATATCCGTGGGTTTTCACATTTTATCTTTCCGTTAAAGGATCTGTCACGAACTCCTGGCGTGCGTTCACCTCTTAAGGCTAGCACAAGTCTACGTCGTGCGTTATCCTATACGGTTTTCTTCTTTGCCTTCGAGCCCTATACTTATTTCCTTTGGATTAACCCTTGCCTCAAAGGATGCATATTTTAATTCCAACTAAGTCGTCTGAACGTCACCATCGGCTTCACGCGATATCGCCCAAATAAACCCTGCTAATTCTCTGGCGACTGCCGCAATGGCTTTTCCACTCTCTTTTCCTCGGCCCAGTAGCCGGAAATACTTTTTATGCAAGCGGTTCTGAGCTTTCCACGAGACCCCCAGGACATTAGTCGGGTGTCCTTTTTGTCTTTTCTTCAGTTCCCCTTTGACTGCAGGCTGGTATCTATAACTCCATGCTGCTTCGATTAAAAGCCTCCGAACATGGCGATTCCCTGTTTTGGTGATTTCTCCTAAATTGCGTGTCAACCCACTGGAACTTTCGCTTGGCACAAGCCCGGTGTATGCCATGAATTGCTTAGGGGTTTGAAATCGACTGAACGATCCTACCTCAGCTACCAGACTGGTAGCTGTAATTAGGGCAATGCCTCTTAAGGTCATAAGCGTCTGAATCATGGGTGCATGGACGCTTTCTTTGGCTTGTTCCTCCATTTCACTTTCCAGTATCTTCAGTCGCTGCTGATACTCCTTCAATTGTTGTAAATATTCTTGGAAGGTTACACGGGAAGCGGAACGTTCAAATTTTAGACTGTCCAGCCAATCCCAATATTTAGCCGTCCATGTCCTGGTACCCTTAGGAGGATGGATTTCATTTCTGAGAAGAAATTTGGTTAGTCTATGTTTAGCCCTTAATTCATCTTCCTTTACATCCTCACGTGCTCTAACTAAATCACGGAGTGCTTCATCATTTTCTGTCGGGACGTAGATTGGCGTCAGTTCCCCGGCACGATAAAGGGTTGCCAATTTTATTGCATCCCGTTTATCTGTTTTTACGCGCTCACCTGGTTTTTGTGGGATTAACGACGGTGCGATTACCTCACATTCAATATCCATACTCTTCAGAAGGCGATAGAGCCCGTAACCGGTTGGGCCTGCTTCATAACACACTTGCAGAAGTTCTGGTTCACCTAGTTTTTTCATTAATTTTCTAATCGCTTCTACCGTATAGTCAATCATACCAACATATCTTGGCTTGGAACGTCCCTCATCAGCAACTGCGACTGCAATTTTGTCCTTTGATACGTCTAGACCAACGTATTTTGTGGTATCATCCATAGTACTAGCTCCTTTCGTAATTATAGCTCTGATTTGGCTATGGGTTTTGGGCTTGCTTTACTATACCCACTATGACCAAATTAACCTACGTTGTTACGATTAAGGGGCTAGTTTCGTTCATAATAACTCCTATGGGAATAGCGAAAAGTCTTCGATGGGGCGAGTAATCGCAGTCCCACGTGTCTGAAGACCCCGCAAGAAGCGTTCTTTGCTGATTAGGAGGCTGAGGCCGTGCCCATGGAAAGCGAAGTGTTCTGCCGCAGCGAGTATATCCACTTCACTATCATCAGAATGTGAGGAAGTCTGACTTAGTGAATTTTCACTAGTTCGCATATTCTCTCAATCATGAACTTGGGACATGTAATGGCAGACCATTTATTAAGTATACAGAGATGGAGGTGTTTTTTATGGAAGGGTCCAAAACTACCACGAAGGATAAAATACTCGATTTATTAAAAAAGGAAGTAAAGCTTACTGTCGCTGAGTTGACCCGGAAATTGAATATCACGCATATGGCGGTCCGCAAACATCTTGCCGCGATGGAAAGAGATGGGTTGATTTCTGCACAAGAGGTCAAACAGCCGATGGGACGACCGCTTCAGCTTTATTCACTCTCCGAAAAAGGTGAGTTGTTGTTTCCGAAGAATTATGAAGGATTAAGTCTCGAATTCTTGAAAGATATCAGTGAATTACACGGAAATGATTCCGTCGATCAATTATTCACAAAGCGCGAACAGCGGCTGACGAGACAATATGCCGCCAGAATGGAAAACAAGCTCCCGCACGAAAAAATGACTGAGTTGGCATCCATTCAAAGGGAAAAAGGCTATATGCCGAATATAACCAAGCTTGATCAAAGCACCTATGAATTGACGGAATATAATTGCCCGATAATGGCTGTTGCCAAAGAATTCAAAGTAGCCTGTCGATGTGAAACGTCTATGTTTCAAAATGTGCTTCAAACGGACGACGTAAAGCGGACTAGCTGTAAAACAGAGGGGAATGACCATTGCAAGTTCTTGATCGCCTTTTAAGAACTGGTGGAGGTCTTCCCTTTTATAAATTACAGCAGCTGTTGTCAGGGAGAAACTTTCTATATAAGATAATTGCCATCTATTCCAAATAATGCTCAACATTCTTGTTCACTTTTTCAAGCAGTCTTTCCAATTCCGCAACTTCGTCTTCTGTGAAGTTCTTACAGACAAGATCGTTGAATCTCTCGGTTACTGGAATAACCTTCTCTTTCAGCTCCTTGCCGGAATTGGTTAAATACAGCTTTAAGGAACGTCGGTCATCTTTACAATTAACCCTTTTGATAAAACCTTTATTCTCTAGATTGGAAGCCATTCTGGCGATATTTGTTTTGTCCTTGTTCAACTTTTCGACCAATTGGTTTTGGGTCAATCCATCCTTCTCCCATAAGAGCATCAAAATCAAGTTTTGTTCTGGCGCAAGATTAAACTGTTCCAGTTCTGACTTGATGTAACTAGTTAAATTCAAGTCGGTTTTATGGATTTTTATACTAATGTAATCTTGAAACGACAATTTCATCTAATCTCTCATCCTTTTTCTATAATTACCTGCCATTGTCTTTGCATTATAACAGGCTGCAAGACATATGGAAATTCTGTCATGGGTACATAAACCGTTACGGTTGACAAGATACGTGGGGATTATTTATACTAACCTCTATGTTCAATTGCATAGCAACGAACTTATATGACGGCCCAAGCCGCCATTTGTTTTCATGTTCATAGTTGCTATAACAACTTTCTGGGAGGCATTTTTTTATGGCAAAAGTTTTATTTATAAAAGCAAACTCTAGACCAATCGAACAGGCGATAAGCGTCAAGCTTTATCAGACTTTCGTTGATAATTATAAAGAAGCAAATCCGGAGGACGAAATCACTGAACTTGATTTGTTCGAGGAAAATTTACCATATTATAATACTGACAAAATCAATGGGATGTTCAAGCTTGCCAAAAATATGGAGTTGACACCGGCGGAAAAGGAAGCAACAGATCTTGTCACAAAATACTTGAATCAGTTCCTTGAAGCTGACAAAGTGGTATTTGCTTTCCCGTTATGGAACTTTTCGGTTCCTGCTGTTCTTCATACGTACATGGATTATCTTGCTCAAGCAGGTAAAACATTCCGTTATACTGAAGAAGGACCTATCGGATTGTTGACCGATAAAAAGGTAGTCCTCCTAAATGCAAGAGGCGGTGTCTACTCTGAAGGTCCTGCCCAGACTTCTGAAATGGCGGTAAACTACGTAAGCACAATGTTGCAATTCTGGGGCGTTAAGGATATTGAGAAAGTCATTGTAGAAGGGCATAATCAATATCCCGACAAAGCAGAACAAATTGTCGAAGAAGGATTAGAACAAGCAGCAGCTGTAGCTGCCAATTTCTAAATCCCTGACACAAAAACCTTCCTTTCCTTCACCAGGAGAGTGAAGGTTTTTAATATGGATCTTTTCTTTCATATTTGAGGCCAACTGCGACATGGTGACATTTTTATTTCCTGTGATTCTGATGATTGTTAAGCGCATGCACTCGCTGCGGCAGAACACTTCGCTGTTCGAGGCTTTCTGATTTTGATAAGAAAAATACCTATGCTAGAAATATTCTGGTATTTAATCTCAATTAATAAGATATTCCATCATAAGCGAAGGAAAAATGCGAGACTCCAGTGGGAAAGGAACAGTCTGAAGACCCCGCAGTGATGCGCCTGCGTCTTCTAGTATCGCTTCGTAGTAAGCTTCCTCGGCGCATGGTTTTCGGTGGGACGAGTAATCGCAGTCCCAAAAGGTTTTCGGTGGGATGAGTAATCGCAGTCCCAAGGGAGCAAAGGAGCCTACTCAAGTAGTACCCTGGCTGAAGCGTTCCCCACGGAAAGGGAGTATTTTTCCGTAGCGCTGGACTACCACTCAATCCGAAAAGGATGACAGGAAGTCACACTGAAGTTATGTCGGAGTTTATAAATTTTGCGCTAAATCTTCAATACATAAATAAGTGCTCATTTATTCTGTACAGTAAACAAAAGAGGCGGATCCTCCTTTTCTATGGAGATCCGCCTCTTATAATTTCAAACTATCAAGATTTTTCTGGGACAGTGGTTACCTGGTTTTCCGCTTTCTCTTTTGGTTTGCTTTTAACAAAGAAAGCCAGTACAAGGCCGAGTATTGCCATCACTCCCGCAACGATAAACGATACGTTGACCCCATGGATAAATCCTTCCAGACCTTGTTCCGGTATTGCATTGTTGGTCATCACAGTGACAAGCAGTGCTGTTCCGACAGCTCCTGCCACCTGCCGCATGGTATTGTTCATCGCAGTTCCGTGCGGTATTAAATGAGCAGGAAGCTGGTTCAACCCAGCTGTTGTCACAGGCATCATTACCATCGCAACACCAAGCATCCGGACAGCATTAACAGATGCTAAATATAAGAATGTTGTTTCGGCTGTCAGGTCAGTAAACATAAACGTGGAAATAACAAGTAAGGACAATCCAATAATGGCAAGCCATCTTGCTCCAAATTTATCAAATAACCTTCCAGTGATCGGATTCATAATTCCCATTAAAAGAGCACCGGGCATCAGCATCAAGCCGGATTCAAGAGCAGTGAATCCAAGCATGTCTTGCATGAAAATAGGCAGGATAACCGCTCCACCGATCATGGCGATGAAAACAACCATTCCTAGAGCAGTAGTTATCGTAAATACTTTATTTCTAAATACTCCAAATTGCAGGATAGGCTGTTCAAGCCTAGACTGCCGAACAATGAACAACGTAAGACTGATGGTTCCGACTATCAGCGAGACAATCACTTGTGCGCTGAGCCAGCCGCTGCTTCCGGCAGTACTGAAACCATATAACAGTCCCCCAAATCCCAAGCTCGATAAAATGATGGAAAGAATATCGACCTTAGGATTTTTCTGTTCTGTGACATTCCTTAAAATAAAGTAAGCAACAATAATATCAATGACAATGATTGGCAATATCACATAGAATAAACTTCTCCATGGAAAGTTTTCGACGAGCCAGCCTGATAAAGTCGGACCGATTGCTGGTGCGAACGCGATAACCAACCCGAACATCCCCATCGCTGTTCCGCGCCTTTCAACAGGGAAAATGATGAATAAGATCGTCTGCATCAGCGGCATAATAATCCCGGCCCCTGAAGCTTGAAGAACCCTTCCGACCATCAGCAGCGAAAAGCCTGGTGCTATGGAACAAATCAATGTACCGATACCGAACAGTCCCATCGCTGTAAGAAAGAGCTTCCGTGTCGTAAACCTTTCAATCAAAAAAGCCGTGACAGGTATCATAATCCCGTTCACAAGCATAAAAATCGACTGCAGCCATTGAGCCACGTTTGCGTCTAAATCCAAGTCCTTCATAATATGAGGCAGTGCCGTTGCAAGTAATGTCTGATTAAGAATCGCAGCAAAGGCTCCCGAAATCAAGACAATGATAAGTGGCACTTTGTTAAAAGTCGTACTTGTTTCTCCTTTATCCTGATTGTTGACCATGTTTATCCTTCTTTCTATTTGAAAAAATTTCTACAATAGAGTTTTAAAAGAGTGTCTGATAACATCTCCGCGGCTGATAATGCCGACTAATACGCCATCACGCTCGACCGGCAGTTTTTTAATTTGTTTTTCGCCGAGAATGGCTGCCACATTTTCAATTGAATCATTCCAGAAAACCTTGATAAAACGGCGTTTCGCAATCTTCAAGACGTTCATCTCCAGAATATTTTTGGCACGTTCTTCAAATGGGACGTCATTTCCCTCGATGACATTTACAAAAGAAAACATATCCACCACATAATCCTTCTGTTTCCCGATGAACCGCATGACATCTCCATCACTTATATAAGCTTTGATTTCATTCCGGTCGTTAACGATCGGCAGCCCACTTATCCCATGCTCGATAAACTTCTCGATAACAGATCGCACGTTTTCTGTTTCCTTCACTTTGATGACATCACTTTTCATTATTTGATGTGCCTGCAATGATAACCGCTCCTCTTCTATGAGAACCATGTAATAGAATATAATTTAAAACCCTCGCTCAATATAGTTCCAAACCGTGGAAAAAGTATTCTTCCACGACCTTTCATATAAAACAACTGATTAATTGTATAATACAACTAACTTTCGAGTCAAGTGTATCTCGTTTACTTTATGGCTAGTTGACATCAAAAAATGAGGGATTATTATGGTACATATAGAGAGTTTGTTAAGGTGGGAAAATAGTTGAAAGATAATTCACTTCAAACAATAGAACTGGAAATGGCTATTTTGATACGCCGTATCGCAACCATTGCATCCAATCGCCAAAGGGACAAGCAACAGAGAAATTTGGATCGAGCCGCCTATTTGTTACTTCATCAAATCTCTGAGGATGGTACTGCAGGGGTTAAAGCGCTGGCTACCGAACTTCAGCTTGATGTATCCACTGTTAGCAGGCAGGCTGCAGCTTTGGAGAAAAAAGAGTATGTTGTTAAAATCCCTTCTTCTGTTGATAGACGATCCTATAATTATGAGGTCACGGAAAAAGGCCAAGAAGAGTTGACCGCATACAGAACCCTAAGACTTGAACGATTGACAACCCTCCTCGAAGAGTGGCCCGAAAAGGATTGTGAGCAGTTCGGCCACCTACTGAAGAAATTCAACCAGGAGTTGAGGGAATTCTTGTAACATCCTATTGCAAAAGTTACAAATACATCCCAAAAGGAAAGCTGTCGAGGTCCATCTCGACAGCTTCAAATTAACGAACGTTTTTGTTATTTTACTGTTGCTCAACGCTCTCAAAAGTTAACGTACCTTCCAATAAATCCTTCTCATCACTACTCGTTCCTATATACACTTCGTAGTCGATCTCTTCCAATTCCCATTGATTCGTTTCAGGATTATAAAACTTCAGTTTATCTACAGGGCAAGTGATTTCCACTTTTTGTTTTTCACCCGGCTGGAGGATAACCCTTTCAAATCCGCGCAGAACTTTCACGGGACGATCTATGGATGAATTACCGTACCCCACATACAATTGGACTACTTCCGCCCCTTCCCGCTCACCGGTATTCTCCACCTCACAGCTGGCCACAACCTGATCATTTTTGGTACTGAATTCGGGATTGGATATCTTAAAGGTCGTATAGGAGAGTCCAAATCCATATGGCAGGGAAGGTTCCACCCCTTCTTTATCCAACTTTGCATAACCATGATAATATTCATACTTTATTTTAGATGCGTCCCAATCCACCTGAGGCAAATCGCTCTCTTGTTTAGGAAGGACAAACGGCAGCTTCCCACTAGGATTGACATCACCGAATAAGGTTCTCGCCAGTGCTGTTCCGCCTTCCATGCCTGGATAATAAGCCATGAGGATTGCTGAAACATCTTGTTTCCAATCTTCTATCATAATTGTATTTCCACCAATTAAGACAGCTGCCGATTGGTTGTTTTCAGGACCAACAGCTCTGACCAGCTCTATTTCCTCTTTGTGAAGTCCGAGTGAGGTTTTTCGGTCTCCCCCTGCCCCGAAACCGGTATCACCGCCACCCCGGGCATCGACATCTTCATCCGGGTTGTTAATAAATTCTCCTTCATCATCATGATTATAGCCGACTACGAAGACCACTGCGTCTGAAGACTTTGCCAGTTGTTTGGCGCCTTCTATATCCGCGCCATCATGATAAACAACTTCCACTTCCGGCAGAAGGCTTTTTATCCCTTCCAGCGGTGTGACGATATAATCAGGGAATACTCGGCTTGAACCATGGTCGCCTATATTTCCCTTGTCACCGAGCTTACCTATGACAGCAACCTGTTTTACATCGGTTTTGGAAAATGGCAACGTGTTATTATTGTTTTTCATCAATGTCATCGATTTTTCAGCTGCTTCAAGCGCAAGCTCAATATGCTCTTTATTACCGATTAGCTCTTTGCCATACTTCTTGTCATCTGCTTCTGTGAAGGCAAGCAGTGTCCTGACTATTCGTAATACTGCTTGATTTACTTTTTCTTCGTTGACCTTCCCACTTTTGACTGCCTCTACCAAATGATCGCCAAAATATTTGGTATGGCACATTTCGATATCCATACCCCCATTTGCTGCTTCTACCGTATCCTTTACTCCCCATATAAAGTCACTGATGACGAAACCGTCAAAATTCCATTCTTCCTTTAAAACCCGATTCAATAGATAATCGTTATGTCCGGCATATGTACCCTTGTATAGGTTGTAGGCGCTCATCACACTCGCTGCACCGGCATCGATACAATCTTTGAAATGGGGCAAATAAACTTCTCTTTCAGTCCGTTTATCCGCTTCCACACTCACTTTGAACCTAGCATTTTCCATGCTATTGAAAGCGTAGTGTTTCACGCATGCAATCACATTTTCTTCCTGCACACCTTTTGTCAAAGCCGCTCCCATTGCACCTAAGTGAAAAGAATCTTCCCCATATACTTCCTGGCTTCTTCCCCATCCAGGGTTCCGGGGCAGGTTTACACAGACACCGCCAAACAAATTACCGCCATGTGCCCT
This sequence comes from Sediminibacillus massiliensis, assembly GCF_900156915.1. GTDB lineage: Bacteria > Bacillota > Bacilli > Bacillales > Amphibacillaceae > Sediminibacillus_A > Sediminibacillus_A massiliensis. The sequence continues at coordinate 1,807,232 of NZ_LT732535.1, forward strand.
GATTTCTTTTCCTATTGCCCTTCCTATCCGCTGTTCAAGATCTTTATCAAACGTAGCTCCTCTTGCCATAGAAACAGGAAAACAGGTACTGTTGCCGGATACTGCTCCACGTGGTCCATCGACAAATTTCATTTCCGGTACACCAAGCCTATCGTTCCCTCCGGCAGGATATGGATACCAATTGTAATGGTGGCCATTGGCAATATCCTCCATCAACTGTTCAAATGACATTCTGCCACTCATTAAGTAAACCTTTTCCTCAAGGGTCATCTGATCGACTATTGCTTGTGCTTTCTCTGAGTAAGCCAAACGATCCTGCTTTGTGACTGTCATAGAAATTCCTCCCCTTTTCAAGAATATAAAACGCTTACAAATGTTTGTTTTGTGATTGAACAAAGTTGTTAACATCATTATAAATCTTCTGAAAAGGAGAGGCAATAAAGGGGTTCGGTGGAAGGCGAAGAATAATCACAGCCAATTCATCCCGAACTGGCTGAATCATCTACTGAGCAGAAAGAGAGAAAAGCATTACTTGGCATTATATATACCACAATGCTTCTCCCAAAGTCTTACTTCTTTTCTTTTTCCTTCTTTTTCTTCTTTTTTCCTTTTGTTTGATGAAGTCTAAGTCGATTTCGGTTTTCTTTTTGTTTTTGTCCTTTTTACCTGGAATCGCTTCCTCCGTATCGCTTTCGGTTAAAGAAGAATCTGGTTCTTCCATTTCCGGTTGTAAGGATAGGTCAGTACCAGTCTCTTCATCTGGAGACAACGGCTCTACATGAGGTTCGGTATTTTCCGGACTTGCCTTGACCTTGCTTGCAAGCAAGATCGGTTCATCGTCTGTATTCTCTTCTGATTGAAGAGGAATCGGTTCTTTAGTCCATTCATCATGTAACGATGGATGCAATTCTTTTATTTGATTTAAAAAAGCATCAAGAAAATTTCTTTCATGGAGATTTTGAAACAATTCCAGCGGGCGGTTTTGCTCCCGTGTATTGGAATAAACATGGTCTACCATTTTGAATCCATCCGCAGTAACAAAAACATGGCGCAAAGGAGCATCGATAAGTTTAAAACCAGCTTCTATTTGAGCTGTCAATATATCCATTATTCTCTTGGTAATATCAATAGATAATTCCGACTGTTTCTTTAAAAAGGAATTCAAATCCGGTCCAAGTAAATATTCCATCACTACATAATTATCCCCTGTATCATATACCTTAGGGATAAAGGACAGGTCCTGGTTGGACAGGAGTACTTCCTGTTCTTGTTTGGCATGGTCCGGCTTCGGATAGATTTTCACACAACGGTCCTCAGCTATCCGGTATACCGCTCCCTGATGCCCTTTCCCAATGAGTGTCTGTGAAACAGCGCTGTCCACCTTGACTGCACTTCCTGATCCTCCTGAAGTCACAGCGATCTCCTTATAATCCAGTTTGTTTTGATGATAATAGTTATCCCATTCCTCATACATTGCCGGATCCAGACGCTTCACCTGGTCCAGGAATGCTTCTTTCAGCAAGATAATGTTTAAATCGCGCAATAATTTCAGTGGAACCGGATGTTGTCTTTTGAAGGAATTGACGTGGTCAATCACTTTTAATTCTTCATTGTCCAACACGAAAATATGTCGGAGCGGAGCATCAATCATGGTAAATTCGGCTCTTTTTAATTCGTTTAGAATATGAAGGAGCTTTTTGGTAATCGATTCTGGCAGGAAGGTGCTGTTTTTCAGATATTCTTTCAGTGTTGGTGCCTGAAAGAATTCCATAACTGTATAATTATCTCCTGTTTCATAAATTTCAGGAAAAAAATCCAAATGCTCGCCAGCTTTTATTGCCTCCTGTTCCATCTGGGCCTTCAGAGGATCTGGATATATTTTCACACATTTGTCGTCTGATAGTTGAAAAACAGCACCCTGGGCCCCCATCCCTATTAATGGATATGTGGTGGGATTGTCGATCAGGAGTGTCTTTTCTCCCTTGGAAACATTGATTTTGTCGATGTCAGGAAACATACTTTTCGCATGGTCTTTTTGCTTTTCGTGTTTTTCGCTCATTCCAATCCCCCTAACAATTCATCATATATACCCGCTTGGGTTTGGAGTTGTTGCTGTTGGTCAAAGTATTGCTCCACCTTTTTCCTGGCGTAAAATGTGTACCGTTTCCAAACAGCACGGTTTAAGAGCATATATTCGATTGCTTCTGCTAGTTCATCCACATTATTTTCTTTCACCAGCAATCCTTCCACATTGTTTGTAACAAGTTCTGGGATTCCGGCATGTGTGGTAGTGACGACGGGAAGCCCTGTCGCCATGGCCTCTTTGACTGTATTCGGTATTCCTTCAACGTCTCCATTGGATGCCTCCATACTGGCGGCCACGAACAAATCTGCCTGATTCATTTTTTCATGAACCAGAGACTTGGGAATTTTGCTGAATAATTGAAAAGAATCTCCCAACTGAAGTTCGGCTGCCAGGTTTCGAAGTTCTTCCTCCATCAATCCTCCGCCGATAATAGTTAAAGTTGCGGATGGAAAATTTCCTTGGATTTTTTTAAACGCTCTCATTAAAACATGGTGACCTTTCTTTTCTACAAGGCGTCCCATCGATAATATGTTTTGAGAATCACCTGCAATGTTTGGCGGCCTGAATTTAAACTGCTCCAGATTTACACCACCGTAAAGCACCTTAACTTTCTCAGGCGGACATCCCCAATCCATGATCCGATCTGCCAGATAATTGCAAACAGGCAGGAACAATTCCCCTTCTTCAAATAGCTTCTTTACTCCCTCCATGTAGCCGACTGGCTGGTTCGCCAATGTTGCATCTCTTCCACGAATACTGGTGACAAGCGGAAGATTTGTCTTATTCTTGAAAGGCAGCAGCAACATGCCAAGCTGGGCATGGTGTGCATGAAGAACATTTATATTATTTTTCTTCACAAATTCTTCTGGCGTAAATATTTCATTTAAATAATGGACTTTCTCATTCAATAGCGACATATCGACCATATATTTAGGCTGTCTGACCAGATGAAGATAATCATAACCAGGCACTTCCCTTATTTGTGGGATATACTGGGTGGGGTCAACCCTTAAATTCAAATGCATGACTGTCCGCACTAGCCTCTTCTCCTTTCCGAATCGTAGTCTTTAATCATCCGTTTCTCCCAGTCTATGCATCTTCAAGGACAGAAGGATGGACTAATAGGAAGGTAATTACGCCTAATTAACAGGAAAACAACAAAAAAGAGGCGTCCAGTTCTTCCAATTCTGGTTGTATCCCCTGTACATATTAGACCTTGTATGAATTTATGGTAGTAGAAGTAAAACCTGTAATGAAGGGAGGCAATGAAGAATTTGAAGCGCCATATACTTGTCACAGGAGCAGCAGGATTTATCGGGTACCACCTTTCGAATCGTCTCCTGGATAACGGATATCCTGTCATCGGCATTGACAATCTTAATGATTATTATGATGTCCAGTTAAAAGCCGCACGGTTGAATCGGCTCAAGAAATATAAGCATTTCTCCTTTTTGCAGGTAGACATCGCAGACCATAAAGGACTGTTTGCAGCCTTTGAAAAATGGAACCCTCCCATTGTCATAAACTTGGCAGCACAAGCTGGAGTCCGATACAGTATTGAAAACCCCTATTCCTATGTCGATTCCAATTTAAAAGGCTTTGCCAATATCTTAGAAGCATGCAGGCACTATCCTGTAGAACATCTTCTATACGCTTCCTCCAGCTCTGTATATGGAGCGAACAGAAAACTCCCTTTCTCGACAAATGATCCAGTCGATCATCCAGTCAGTTTATATGCAGCCACAAAGAAAGCAAATGAGTTGATGGCGCACACGTACAGCCACTTATATCACATCCCGGTAACAGGACTCCGTTTTTTCACGGTCTATGGACCATGGGGAAGGCCGGATATGGCCTATTTCACTTTTACAAAGAATATTTTGGAAGGAAATAAAATAAAAGTCTTCAATCATGGCGATATGAAACGGGATTTCACTTATGTCGATGATATCGTAGAAGGCATCGTCCGCTTAATCGATCACCCCCCTGTGAAAGCAACCGGGAGCCAGCAGGATACTCCAAATCTGAACCGTTCAGAACACGCCCCCTACAGGGTCTATAACATCGGAAATAACAAGCCTGTCCACCTCTTGGACTTCATTAAAAAACTGGAATTGACTATAGGGAAAAAAGCAATCCTCGAACTATTGCCGATGCAGTCGGGAGATATGAAGGAAACTTATGCAGACATCAGTGACTTACAGGAGAAAATCGGCTTTTCACCACACACCCCAATCGACGAAGGACTGGAAAAATTCGTAGAATGGTATAAAAATTATTATAGAGTTAGCGGGTAGTAACAGAAACAACTCACAAAAAAGCGGCACCCCTTTAAGGTGCCGCCAAAAGTTTCTTGATTAAGATTCTGTAACATTCTTCAATTGACCGACTGTCTGTTCTTCTTCGTCCGCTCTACCTTGGTCGATAGGACCTTCCTGGGCAGGTGTCACTTTTTTCATGAATAATGCCAGCACAAGTGCAATAACTGCAATCAACGTTGAAATGAGAAACGTAAAATTGATACCATTCAGCATTGCCTGATTTACAATTTGCTGCTGCATTTCAGCCGCTGCTTCTGCTGATTGCTGTGCCGCTCCCGCATCCATGTTGGCCATGGCGTCTGCGGTTAATTCCTCAGCTCTTGTCTCTGTCCGGTTGTTCATCACGGTGATTAACAAAGCAGAACCAATTGCCCCGGAAACCTGTTGAAGCGTATTGTTCATCGCAGTTCCATGCGGGTTGTTTTTTGCAGGTAACTGGTTCAATCCATTCGTCATTACTGGCATCATGACCATCGACATACCAAACATGCGGAATGTGTAAAGAACTACCAAAGTGGAATATGCTGTCTCGAGTGTAATTTCACTAAAAAAGTAAGATGTAATAATGGTGATCGTCAAACCGATAACAGCAAGGGCACGCGCCCCATATTTGTCAAAGAGTTTCCCAGTGATCGGAGACATGATACCCATAACGATCGCTCCCGGCAGCATCAGCAAACCGGAATGCAATGGAGAGATGCCCCTGATTGTTTGCACATAGATCGGCATCAAAATCATCGCGGAGAACATCGCTACCGCTATAACAATGGAAATGGCCGAAGACAACGCAAACATCGGATATTTATAGATTCTAAATTCAAGCATCGGATCATCCATCCGAAGCTGCCGAAGGATGAAGGTTATTAGCGCAAGCGCACCGATAACGATTGTTCCATATACAAGCGGATGATCCCACCCTTTATCTCCAGCAGAACTAAACCCATAAAGCAAACCGCCAAAACCGATGCTGGATAAGATCAGAGAGAAAATATCAAGCTTTATTTCCCTCTGTGGTGTGATATCTTTCAGCTTAAAGAAAGCGAAAATCAACGTTAATATGGCAATTGGCAATACAATATCAAATAACATTCTCCAGCTGTAATGTTCTATAATCCATCCGGACAATGTAGGCCCGATTGCCGGTGCGGTAATCATGACAAGCCCGAAGGTCCCCATTGCAGCTCCTCTTTTTTCTACCGGAAAAGCGGTAAGCATAACATTCATTAACAACGGCATCATAATCGCCGAACCGGAAGCCTGGATCATCCTTGCTGTCAAAAGGATTCCGAAAGCCGGTGCAACACTAGCCAAGAATGTTCCTATTGTGAACAACGACATCGCGGTGATAAACAACTTTTTATCCGTAAACCTTTGAATAAAAAAGGCGCTGGCCGGTATCAGGATTCCGTTAACCAACATATAGCCCGTCGAAAGCCATTGAACTGCTGTCGGATTGACTTCGAACTCCTCCATGATCGAAGGCAAAGCAACATTCAGCAGCGTCTCATTCAAAATGGCAACAAATGCCCCTATGAATAAAATGGCGATCATGCCGATTGGTGATTTATTAATTGTAGAATTTGTTTCCAACACAATTCCTTCTTTCCATTCATTATAAGTACTAATGTATTTTATACCGATAGTCTAATAAATGCAATGATAAATTTTTATTCCGTTTTAATTATTGAATTAAAAGGATTTAACACTCATAATAGAAATAGACCGACAGTATAAAAGGATGATAAAATGAACACAAAAAGAAAGCAAATACTGGATGCTGCACATCAATTATTTGTGGAAAAGGGTTTCTCAACGACTTCCATTCAGGATATTCTGGATAAAGCCGGAATCGCCAAAGGAACATTCTATAACTATTTTGATTCAAAAAATGCATGTTTGCGGGCAATCTTGCAGTCTGTCACAGAAGAAATAGACCAAAAACGCCGCGAATTGGCCCTTAACACGGAAAAATCCCGAGAAGACATCTTTATCAAGCAGGTCGCTGTTCGAATAGATATGAACCGCCAGCATCATTTGCTGACAATGTTTGAAACTGTATCTTTCTTTGACGATGCCGAACTGAAATCATTTATGGAAAGACAATATCGGAGTGAAATGCATTGGATAGCGAAAAGACTTGGAGATTTGTATCCACCGGAGGCGATCGCTTATAGATTAGACCACGCTGTCATCCTTATGGGGACGATTCACCATATGCTGCACATATGGAAACTCGGTTCAAAAGAGGAAATAGACAGTGAGAAAGTCATCCAATATGGTTTACGCCAAATCAAATTACTCGTTGAAAATCAATCAGATAATACCCCTTTCCTCCCGGACAACTGGCTTGGTTTGTCGGACAGCAGTAGTTTGACAGAATCACACCGGATTATTGGGCTATTGAAAGAGATAAATGAGAAAACAACGAAAAACAGCCCTAAGAAACAAACGGAACTAATCTCATTTTTAATCGAGGAACTACAAGAAGCCAACCCAAGGATATATGTGCTGGAGAGTGTGATTCGCTCACTAGAGGATATTTACGAGGGGCATGATGTGAGAGAGATAATAGAATCGATTAAGCAATATATATCGAGTTTAGAAAATAACGAAAGTTAAATGACGCATCCCCCTCAGGGAAAGCACAAAAATCACTTAAAAAGGATCCCATTCGGTTTACCAATGGCGATCTTTTTTGTCTGTTTTCAAGTGATTGTTGACCTGAGAATACTTCCAAAAATAACAGGCTTTCACCAAAAACCACAAACTTAGACATAACTTCCTCTCACCCTTTTCGGATTTAGTGCTAAGCCGACGCTGCGGAGAGCGAAGTGTTCTGCAGCAGCCAGTTCACCAGATCAACATTAATCAGAACAAGACGGAGGGAATTGTCACTATGTCGCAGTTTCTCTCCACTGTAATTTGAACGAACATTCTAAATGGAGAAGTTTCTTTGAACAATACATGCGGACAGAGATTTTCACAAAACGCTCATCCCTCTAACAGGTTTTAGGTTTCCTTATTTGGGAATATGAAAAGAATTCCTTAACTTTTGCCCTATTATTGGAGGACAATGAGATGTTAATGATTTTTCTATTTATTATTTCTGCTATTATATCTGTAATTGCCGCTAACCGCTTGTCTGCCTACGCAGATATCATCAGCAGGGAAACAAAGATAGGCGGGATGACAGCCGGCATGGTCTTGCTGGCAATTGCCACTTCACTGCCAGAACTTACCGCCTCTATATCAGCATCAGTAATCGGGAATGCGGAAATAGTAGTTGGCAATGGTCTTGGAAGCATCCTTTTCAATATGTTCGCCTTATTTGTACTCGACTTACATTTCCGCCGGAAGAAGCTGTTTCTACACGTCGATAACAGTCATAAAAACACAGGTGTTATCTCTTTACTATTGTGCGCGATGGCTGCAGTATTTTTGTGGTGGGATGTCCAAGGTGAGATCTTCAGATTCAGCTGGTTGAGCATAGTGATGATACTAACTTACTTTATAGGTACATGGCTTATCTCCAAGCAGCAAAAAAAGGAAGCGGAGTCCGAGGAAGTGAACACGGAAGCCAAACGGCAAAAGTCCGTTAAACCAACTGTATTATGGTTCCTCTTTTTCTCTGCTGTCATTTTTGTTTCTGGCAGTGCCTTATCGATAACCGGTGACCAGATTGCCCAAGCCACAGGGATATCTGCAACAGCCGTGGGTAGTATATTAATTGCTTTAACCACTTCGCTCCCTGATGGAGTAAGTGTCTACACAGCATTGAAACTTGGAAATGTTAATTTAGCTGTGGGGGCCATTCTCGGGAGTAATATGTTCAATGTCTTTGTAATTCCCTTATCTGACTTTTTTTATGTGAACGGAAGTATCTGGGCAGCTGCGGGTGACCAAAACATCATGATTGCCATTGCAGGATTTGTACTCACTGTCATCGTTATGATTGTTTTAATGAGATGCAAAGCAAGAAATACCTTTTACTACATTCTACCATCCCTGACAGCGGTCATTTCCTATATAGCAATCATTACGGTGATTTTATTTAATTAAGTCTATCAAAGCGACAAGAGGGATTGCCCTACTTATAAGGGGTGATCTTTTTTATTTTAATGTTTACTTTTCTTTTATTGAGGAAATGAAAAACAAGCCTGATAGGAAAGGAGCGTTTATCTTGGTAACACACCATATTATTATTTTGCTATTTATCGGATATCTTATTTATACAATCGACATCAAAAGCAAATATTTTCCCGTACCAGTTGCTCTAGTATTGATTGGTATCGGTCTTTACTTTATTCCGATGTTTTCTTCCCTGCATATTTCCAAGGAAATTATTTTCAGTGTCTTTTTGCCGGCTATTTTGTTTACTTCTGCCTATCAATTTCCTTTGAAGCAGTTGAAAAAGAATGCCGGGATTATTTCTACGTTAAGCACCGCCGGCTTGATGGCAACCGCTGTCTTATTAGGACTCGGAATATACTTTGCGAGTATGCCTTTCGTATCTCTGTCTTTGACTGGAGCATTCCTGCTGGCAGCTATTCTGATTCCTACCGATCCTGTTTCCGTCACGGCTATTTTAAAAGAGAGTACTGGCGCAGAACAAATCGCCGATATCGTCGAAGGAGAATCCATGGTCAATGACGGGACTAGTGTCGTCATTTTCACTATTTTTCTGACGATGTTTCAGACTGGCGGCGGTTTTTCCATCACAAAGTTTGTTACGGAGTTTCTGTTCGTGGCAATAGGCGGGGTAGCCTTAGGTCTTTTATTCGGATGGATCATTAGTAAAGCAATCCATTTTACCCACCAACGGCAATATCAGGTGATGCTGACGATTGTCGGAGCTTATGGCGGTTTCTATATCGCCGAAGCGGTTGGAGTTTCAGGCGTACTGGCGACAGTTGTTTCTGGTATCATGCTTTCTTATGAATTCACCCGTCATCCTAAAAGCGAAGATATCAAAAATTCTCTGGACGGGTTCTGGAATATCATTAATCCGACCGTTCTCTCGCTATTGTTTCTTTTGATTGGTATACAAGCGGCAGAGTATCTATCTTTTCCTAATTGGTGGCTGGCTGTAATTATTTTCGTGTTATCCTTGGTTGCGAGATTTATCGTATTGGGAGGGTTTATTTACGGAGTACCTTCCTGGAGGAAAGAGTTCCAAAACGACTTGTCAACTATTACATTGACTACATGGTCCGGCATTAAAGGGACTATGTCAGTTGCCTTACTGTTATGGTTGGAAGTAGCTGTTCCGGAAGGGGATAACATGCTCGTATCCCTCGCATTTGCTGCCATTCTTTTATCCCTTGTCCTTCAGAGCATCGGCATCTTTCCATTATCAAAGTTATTAAGCAAAAAGTCATAAAAAGAAATGAGAGAACCCTTGTTGGATGACAAGGGTTCTCTCATTTAGTTGTAGGAAGTATCAGTTTCATAATTTGCAGGTAGGTGCTTATCAGTCTTTAAGTGCTTGGTCTATCGAAAAGGTTTCTCCTGACCATGCTTTTCTTGCAGTCCAGTCTGCATGTGGACCGCTCCAAAAAGAATCAGATGCCGGAAGACCGAGTGGCAAGAATATCAGGGAACACAAATAGGCGCTTCCTGTTGAAATATATCCTTCTCCAATATCTGGCTGATGACCGCAAAAGCCGATAGTCAGCCAGCCTTCATCTGTAAATGTTCCAGCCGCTTCCATGGTTCTTTTCATCACGGCTGTTAAGGCACATCTTATTTGCTCAGGTGAAATGGAATCAGGCAGTTGCCTTCTCAGTGCCTGCTGGGCAAGAAGATGAAATGCGCCGAACCGGTATGCAAGCGATCTGCCGGTTGGCGGAAACGTACCTTCAGGAGAAATAAGCCGTTCCTGAATGGCCGCGTATCGCCTGGCTCTTCTCATAATCTCTTCTTTTTCCGCCTTCCAGTCTGAATACTCCGGGCCAACCGCCTCGATTATGTCGACTAGCATTGGATGGATAACATAGCTATTGTAATAATCAAATCGGAATAATGGGCCATCATTGTACATACCGTCACCCGCATACCACTGTTCCATCTGCTTCAGAGCGTAATCCACCCGGACCGGGTCCCAGTCTGGTTCCCCTATTTTGTATAAAGCAGCCTCGATTATGGCCGAGAACAACAACCAATTGGAAAAAAACGGCTTTCTTGTCCTGGTAGCTTTCAAAGCATCTGCCACATGCGATTTTGTCCGATCGTCTAATTTTTGCCATAGTTCGATCGGGGCCCTTAAGATAGCCTGGGCCAAAAAAGCAGTATCTACTATCGGCTGGTAATCTTCTTCAAAGTTCATGTAATCGGGAGAATCCGGATCCGTTCCAGCGCTGATAGCCTCTCTTGCCAACCGACCATAATATTCCCTCAGCTGCTCTTCTTCCCCCTCTGCTTCTCCCTCCAGCCACGGAGCCATCCCAGCCAAAAGTCGTGCCATTGCTTCCAAGTGAGAAAAATGATCGCGATTTGTGCCTTTTTTCATTTCTACAGGCATCGATTGCTTCAATTCCCTTCGTGTAAGAGCGGTAAGAACGGGATGCGCTATTTTGTTTAACGATTCCAACCAGTATGTACGGTCGTTTCTGTCTGATTTGGTATTCATAATCTCACCCTACCCTTTCATCCGCCTGTGGCAAATGTTTCTGCTCTAGCCTTTTGAAGGCACTATATGAGAATCCCATTAATATAAAGCTTAGAAAACTACCGCCATACACCGGAATCACCCCTGGGAACACCGAGCTAAAGTAAATAAACAAAATGATGCCAACCACCATCAACAGAGTGACGACAGGAGAAGAAACTCCTATGACAAGGGCATATTTTATATGGTCCAATGACTTCACATCGTAATAAACATAAACAGGGTAAAGATAAGCGACTACGATTACATAAACAACCCCTAATCCAAGCAGGAAGAATCCAATCATGTCACCCGCCACTCCATCCATTGCCGTTGCAAGCCGGTAGTTGATAACTAACAATAACCCGAACAGTACCAATAGATACCCTAGCAAATTAGCGGTTAAAAATGACTTTTTGCATTCTTCTACAAATACCGAAAATAACGGCAGTTCCTCCTCTCCTTCCAGCCATTTCCGTTCAATCTTGAACATCGCTGCAGTCGCAGGGAAAAAACCGACTACAACTAAACCTGCAAAAGTAAACAAGAGCCATAACAAATTCAGGTATGCCAGCCGTGCCAACCATATACACGCCTTGTATAATCCACCGGATAAACCTGTTTCCAATTTAGCACCCTCCCGCTGTAACCTTCTTTACTATCTATTCAGAAACACGACAAGAAGGAGGGGGACTCCTCCTTCTTGCATGGATCTATTATCTATTCTCCAGCCACTCCGTACTTTCTTTCTGCGCTTTTTCCAGTGCTTCTTCAGCAGTGCGCTCGCCGGTCAGGGCAGCTTCCACTTCAGAAGTCAGAATAAAACGAGGTTGTGAGGAACCCCATGGATAACGCGGAGTCCATGGCGTACTCATTGCTTCAAATACTGGCAGCATCAAGTCCTGTTCTTTTACACTGTCCCATTCAAGAGCGGAGTTAATAGACGGTACTAAGCCCATTTCCTCGAAAACGTATTTCTGGGCAAATTCACTTGTCGCGAATTTGAGCCATTCCCAGGCCAAGTCTTTATTTTCACTGTCTTTTGCAATCGTAATCGGGCTACCGGCAAACAATCCGCCCTTGCCTTCATCATTTTTAAATTCCTGGGCAATACCGATTCTGTCTCCCAGCCCTTGAGAATACGCAGGTTTCACTGTATCTCCAGGTCCCTGATTCAGCATAATCGCAATATTGTTTTCCTCTGTCAGCCATTTTTCATTACCCTGGTTACTTGTTAAACCATCCGGGGCTAACTCCTGCATATCAAGCAGCCAGTTCAATCCATTAACCATTTCAGGTGAATTGAAGTTGAACTTTACTTCATCCCAAGCAAATCCTTCTCCCCACGCTCCATTTTGTCCTTCCGCAGTGTTTATAAGCGTGAAGGCGCTTGACCAGTCGCCGCGGAACCAGATGCCGTAGTTCTGCTCACCTGTTACAGGATTCTTGCCAGTCATTTGTTCAGCTTTTTCCTTTATTTCTTCCATTGTCGGGTATTCAGATAAATACTCTACTCCCCATTCATCAAAAAGCTGTTTATCATAAGCGATAAAACGGGCATCACCAAGGAATGGTAAACCGTAAATTTGTAATTCGTCATCATCAGGGCCTAGTGCTTTCCAGCCTTCCACCTGATTTTCGACGAAGATATCAAGATTGAATTCATCATCTTCCTCAATGTAAGGCTGTAATGGTTCTATTAATCCTTGTGGGGCAAAGTCTGCGGTTCCAGGCATTTGGTAAACATCTGCTTCACCTGATGTGAGCATTGCCTGCGTTTTCTCTGTGTATCCTTCCCAAGGCATAAGGATAAATTCCACTGTTGCTCCAGGATGCTGCTTTTCAAATTCTTCTTTCAGCACTTCCACCCCTTTTACACTTTCACCGGTGATTGGATCTGTTTTGGTTTCCATTGCAAAGTCACCAATCAACTGCACTTTGATTTTCTGGCCTGCCCATTCCCCGTCACCGCCGGATGCCGACGAGGAACCACCGGAATCAGAACAACCGGCCAGAACAGCAGAAACCAACAGCAGGAACACAACAGCTATAAATGTCGCCTTGCCAAACTTTCTCTTGATCATTTTAGTACCCCCATTTTAAATTAATTTGATAGATCTTGTTCACGTATTAATTACTCGCCTTTGACACCGCTAAGCGCGATACTTTGGATGATATATCGCTGCAGGAACAGATATAGAACAATGATCGGCAGCACACTGACAGTACCTAATGCCATTGTCAACCCGCCAAGGCTTGTCCCGTTTTCCAGTGAGAAACTAGCCAGGTAAAGTGGAACCGTATGAAGCTCCTGGTTATTGAGTACAACCAATGGCCACATAAAATCATTCCAGCTCCAGATAAAGGCTAAGATGACCATCGTCGCTGCGATAGGTCCTGCCAGAGGCAAATATACCCGGAGGAAAATCTTGAACTCACCAGCACCATCGATTTGCGCAGCCTCGCGCAATGTATCCGGCAATTGATCAAAAAACTGCTTACAAAGGAAAATCAGCATCCCATTAATGATTGGCGGGAGGATCAACGGCCAGAAAGTATTTAACAAATCAACGGAGTTAAACAGCTTATAAAGAGGGATCAAGCGTGGCTCCATCGGAATCATCAGGGTACAGAGCACAAGCAGAAACAACAACTTTTTCCCTTTAAACTGCCCCTTCGAAAATGCATAGCCAGCCAATAACGAAGCCGATACACCTAGCACTACAGAACTGATGGTGACGATGGCGGAATTTATATAGGACTGAATAAGTCTGCCATTTTCAAACACGATTCCATAGTTGAAACCTGAGATTTCTTCCGGTAACAAGCGTGGCGGGAATGGCATGGTAATATTCGCCGTCCGGTCAAATCCAACGCTAATCATCCAGATAAAGGGGGCCATCAATAGAACGCCAAAAATCAACAGGATAACAAACTTGAAAGAAACCGTTAAACGTTCAACTTTCTTATGCGTCATTGCAGTTCTCACTTCTGTTCCTCCTTTCTATAATTTCATTTTTGAAACTTTCAAATTGACAAATGTAAATGCCAGGATAATCATGAACATGATATAAGTAGCTGCGGAAGCGATTCCGAATTCAAAGCCGGTGAACCCACGTTCATAAATGAACGCACCCATCGTCTGGATAGAACGGGCGGGACTTCCATTTGGACCACCTAGTACATAGACTTCATTGAATCGCTGCAAAGCACCGATCCACCCGGTAATCAGCAAGAAAGCGAATGTCGGTCCCATATTAGGGATAGTTATGAACAACCATTGTTGGATGCCGCTTGCCCCGTCAATTTTGGCTGCTTCATACATTTCAGGCGAGATTGCTTGCAAATTGGCCAAACAAATAATGATGACAAAACCAATCCAGTGCCAAACCGCCAATAGTATGACAGCCCACTTTGATGTAGAGGGGTCGGACAACCAGTCGGGGCCCGGAAGTCCAAGGGAATTAAGCGCATAGTTGACAATCCCCATTTCAGGGTGAAGAACAAAAGCAAAGATCATTGCTGCCGCGACTATCGAAGTGACATTGGGAAGAAAGTAGATTACTTTAAAAAAGTTCTGGCCCCTTGGTGTCGAATTAATCAACGATGCAAAAATGAACCCTAATGGAATCGTAATAACAATTTGAAAAATGCCAATGTAAAAAGTGTTCCACACAGAGTTCCAAAACGGTCCGGAAGTTAAGACAGTTTTAAAGTTATCAAGACCAATGTACGTTTCGATTGTTCCATTTGATTGATAGAAACTAAGTCTTAGTGATTCGAACACTGGATAAACCATAAAAAGTAAAATTCCAAGAAAGCTTGGGAGAAGAAACACATACCAAATTAAGCTGTTCTTTTTCATTTTTGTTCTTTTTGGCTTAGGTGCTGCTTTCACTCCCGGATCAGGACTTGGTCTACGGGGTTCTGGTCTGGGGGCTGTCTCCATTTCTAAACTGTTTTTGGCCATAAGATTCTCCTTTCTTCAGAAACGACACTAATGTTAACGCTTACATTTGAGATTGCCGCTTCTTATCCTTTGAAGGCTGTATATTGCTTTAGTCTTGTCCGATTATCTCTGGGTGTGGATCGTTTCTTTTATGTGGTTAGTATTATTGTAAAAAAAGTAGAAGATTTCGGCATGATTGTAATTGTGTTATATGGGAGGGAATTTGTCTTTTATTGCTCTTTTACAGAGTAAGGTAGTAAGTTCTATTGGTGAACAATCCTCTTTTTGGTACGGGGCTGTCCCGTTTTGTTGCCGCGGTACTCTGTCGGTGTAATTTTCACCTGTTTCCTGAAGTAACGGCTGAAATGGGAAGCACTCTCAAAGCCAGAGTCCAGCGCCACTTCCAAGATGGTTTTTTCAGGGTAAATTTCAAGCAAGTATTTTGCACGGTTAATTCTACAGCACATCAGGTATTGCATAACTGTATAACCTGTCACATCTTTGAAGATCCTGGACATATAGTATTTGCTGATATTCAAGCTATCGGAGATATGATCAAGGTTGATATCCTTACTGAAATTCTGGTCTATCCATTTGGCGACCCTGTTTACATGAAGTTGTTTCTCCGATCTGGCAGGCGGTATTTTGACGAGCCTTATTTTACTTAATTCATAGATTTTGAATAATAGATGGACAAGCAATGTAGATACCTCTCCTTCTTTCAAGCGGTTCTCCATCTTGTCGCCGTTCTCATCCAGCGAATTCAAGTCCAGATTGGCGATTTCCTTTATTAGTTCTTCGATTGCATTCCGTTCATTGGCGGAAATCCCCCTGAACAGGACATTGCCCAACGTATAGAAAGGTTGTAATAATTCCGGGACGTTCAGGCTTTTCAATATCGGCTTTACCCACTCGGACGAAAACTCAATGACACTTCTTTCATAACAAGTTCCCGCCTCCGGATTAGCCCGGTGAAGAGTCAAACCATTCATAATGATGATATCGCCCGGCTGTAAATAATAGATATGATCACCTATTAGATACTTACAGTCCCCACCATGAAAAAAATAGATTTCAAACCTTTCATGGGAATGATAGCGGAAATCGCCCTTTCTGCACGTTTTGTCAATTAACCGGTAATGCGCATTAATCTTTTCATTCGTTTTCTGTTTCATAGATGCTCCCCCTTTTGAAAACCAAGAACGAACCCTGTACTTCCTCCAGAATAGGGAAGCACAGGTATATATCACCATTTGCTAAGAGAAGGTCTTTTTCAACCTAATTTACAGAAACAGATAAGGACTGAGCCAAAAATCTCCTGGCATCGGCCAGTTCCTGTTCAAAGTCATTCCATTTAGACTCTATCGATATACGGCCATTATATTGGGCAAGATTTAAAGACCGGTTGAATTCCGGGTAGGGGTAACTGCCTTTTCCAGGTGCTTGTCTGTCCGTGTCGGCTACATGGACATGCCGGATATAATCCTTGTATGTGACAAGATGGTCAAGTTGTTCTTTCTCCTCTTCCATATGATAGAAATCGGCCAACACTTGTATCGACTTTCGATTGACCTTTTTAGCAAACTGGACTGCCTCTGGAATACTATTGATAATATTGCTTTCCTCTCTATTAAGCGGTTCGATCACAATAGTCAGACCCAATGGTTCAGCATAGTCGGCAGCCAGATGGAGAAATTCGATGATCTGCGGCTCCCCTTTATGGCGGGAGAAACCTTCTGGTAGAGATCTTGCGCCACCACTGCCGAAGACAATTGTATCGACACCGATTTGTTTCACCCTCGGCAACGCCTTCTCCAGGTACTGTTTTATGGCGGCTTGGTCGACATTTTCACCTGTGATTTTTAAAGTGCCTGGCAGAAAGATATTGCATACCTCCACAGGAAGCGGACTTTCCTGATACAGTTGCAAAATCTCAGGAAAATCTTCATCACGTTCAGGCACGAGCGATGTTACCGTGCATTCTATGAAATCAAAGCCAGCCTCATGCAGGAGGCCGGCATCCCTAATATCCGCACAACACCCAAATCTCATTTCCATACACTCCCTTGATTTTTTACATTTCCTTCTTTCACGATATATTAAGCACACTCGAATTTCGTAGTAGAGAGAAACTGCGACATAGTGACAATTCTATTTTTTGAAGCTTATTCTTGTTCTGACTTTAGTTAAGCTTATGTACTCGCTGCGGCAGAACACTTCGCTTTCCGCGGGCACGGCCTCAGCCAGGGGACTACTTGAATAAGCTTCCTTGCTCCCTTGGATTGAGGAATTCACTACGAAGCTAATTGGAAGGCGAAGACCCATCACTAGGGGTCTTCAGACTCGTGGGACTGCGATTACTCGCCCCATCGAAGACCTTTTGGGACTGCGGTTACTCGCCCCATCGAAGACCTTTGCTGTTCCCAAAGGATAAGGAAGGCTTTGTCAGCAGTACATCGGACGAAGAAAATCGGTTTGTATTTTCGAGAAGTCTGCGTGTTCTGCCTTCGCTTTTAGGGATTTTCTGAATTTTGATGTTAGGAATACCTCATGTTAGACATACTTTTGAACAACTTCTCACTTGATCAGAAAAACGAATGAAGCGGAGGAAAAATGCGAGACTCCAGTGGGAAAGGAACAGTCTGAAGACCCCGCAGGGCGCTTTTCCCGAGGAGGCTGAAGCGTTCCCCACGGAAAGCGAGTATTTTTCCGCAGCGCTGGACTACCACTCAATCCAAAAAGGATGGAAGGAAGTNTGGAAAAAGTCATCGATATTGACCAGTCCCCGATCGGTCGTACGCCTAGGTCCAATCCGGCGACATATACCGGGGTATTCGATGATATCCGGGATGTATTCGCCCAGACCAACGAAGCGAAAATCCGCGGCTATAAAAAAGGCCGCTTCAGTTTCAATGTGAAAGGCGGACGCTGTGAAGCATGCCGCGGCGACGGAATCATCAAAATCGAAATGCACTTTTTGCCCGACGTTTATGTCCCTTGCGAAGTGTGCCACGGCAAAAGGTACAACAGGGAAACATTGGAAGTGAAGTACAAAGGCAAAAACATTGCCGATGTGTTGGATATGACGATTGAAGAATCTCTTGATTTCTTTGCCAACATCCCGAAAATCCAGCGCAAGCTCCAAACGATTTTCGATGTCGGGCTTGGCTATATCAGGCTCGGACAACCGGCAACTACTTTATCAGGCGGAGAAGCACAGCGTGTCAAACTGGCAAGTGAACTCCATCGCCGTTCCAACGGTAAATCGTTGTATATACTGGATGAACCGACAACAGGGCTGCATGTGGACGATATCTCCCGTCTGCTTGAAGTATTGCAGCGTCTCGTCAACAATGGCGATACAGTATTGATCATCGAGCATAACCTCGATGTCATCAAAGCTGCCGACAACATCATCGACCTCGGCCCGGAAGGCGGAGACAAAGGCGGCCAGATTATCGCAACAGGCACCCCGGAAGAAATAGCCGACCATCCACAATCCTATACAGGCAAGTACTTGAAGCCTATTTTGGAACGGGACAGAAAAAGAATGGAAGACAGAATAACCAAACAGGAAAAAGTCGCACAAAATAATTAACAAATAACCAGCCCCTCTCTCCAATAGAGGGGCATTTTTGCATACTTATCAGGGTGTACTCGTCCCGCTTTTTACTTACTTTTAAGGTTCAAAGTAGAGGGAAACTGCGACATAGTGACAATTCTATTTTTTGAAGCTTATGCTGTTCTGCCTTCGCTTTTAGGGATTTTCTGAATTTTGATGTTAGGAATACCTCATGTTAGACATACTTTGGAACAACTTCTCACTTGATCAGAAAAACGAATGAAGCGGAGGAAAAATGCGAGACTCCAGTGGGAAAGGAACAGTCTGAAGACCCCGCAGGGCGCTTTTCCCGAGGAGGCTGAAGCGTTCCCCACGGAAAGCGAGTATTTTTCCGCAGCGCTGGACTACCACTCAATCCAAAAAGGATGGAA
Organism: Sediminibacillus massiliensis; assembly: GCF_900156915.1. GTDB lineage: Bacteria > Bacillota > Bacilli > Bacillales > Amphibacillaceae > Sediminibacillus_A > Sediminibacillus_A massiliensis. Next base: position 1,826,227 of record NZ_LT732535.1, read on the forward strand.
GGAAGTTCCGTTAAGTGAAGTTAGCTATGTCGCAGTTTATGGATACTGTTCAACAGCAGCGATGTACGATGTTTTTTATACTGACTGCAACAAGCCTTGGAGCCGGGCTTTGTTATGTTTCAGGGCTTCTGCCGTTGTCAGGGCTCCGCTGAAGTCTTCCATTCCGATATAGCCATCATAGCCCACGGCTTTTAAATCAAGCAAAACTTGTTTCCAATCTACTACTCCTTTTTCCAGCAAGGACCATTTCGCCTGCCAGACGGAGGTACCACCCTCTTGCTCTTCGGTGACGTGCCACGTCGCATTTTTCGCATGGACATGCGCTAAATAAGGCCCTAGCAACTCCATCCCCATCCGGTAATTTTCATAACCTTCATGGACCATGTTGCCCGGATCATACAAGACACCGATGTGGTCCGGATCGAACGGACTGACCAATCGATGAGCAAGACCGGCACTTGGCGCAATTGTTAGATGATGTGTCTCGACTAAACCTTTGACGTTATACTGCTTGCACATCTGCTCTACTTCTGAAAGATACTCGACAGCACCCTTGAATAAATCATTATAGTTGGCTGACCGGTCATATTTCGGAACACCTACGCGTATATGAGAAGCTCCCAGTTTTTGTGCAACTTGCAGGACGTGTTCGGTCGAAGTCAAATCACCAGACGTTAAGTATGGAGTAACACTTGTCACTTCGATGCCATTTTCCCTCGTAAGCGCTGATAATTGTTCTAATTCTGCTTCAGAACTATCAGGTGAGATGGTACACAAATTATTTCGCCAAAAACTTGGTTGTTCTTGTCTCAATTCATCCGGTGTCTCTTTAAAACGCCATTCTACTCCGTCATAGCCTGACTCTTTCAATAGGGGGACTAACTCTTCCGGGGTTACATCTGGTGCCATCACTGTAAATACAGAAAATTTCATTATGTTTCCGCCTCTCCATCGATTATAGTTGGCAATATCCTCCGCTACTTTGGACTTCTTTTATCCTAATAGGTTCCTTCCACATTGAGCGCTATATTGTTTCCTTCTTTTTTCACAGTGGACGTGGATATCTTCTCCTGCAAATGCTTGTAATAGAGTTCTTCATCCAAAGGCAGTTCAACCCAGTCATCAATCCAAGTAGATAACTGCATGGAATTGGAAAGCGTCAACCCTTTAATTCCTTCCACGCCAGGTGCCAGTAATGGTGTTCCGTTTAAAATAGCGTCCACGAAGTTCTGGGTTATGCCGCGGTGTGCTGTTTCTGTCCCTGTGATCGGAACTTCCACTTTCCAGCATTCCGGTGCGCCGAACCCACCTTTAAATTCCCGGTTAAATTCAGGTTCGGGAACTCTTAATCGCCAGAAATCCATTTTGCCGTTTTCCACGACCACTTTACCGCGATCACCTGCGATTTCGAGCCTGTTTGTCCCTGGTGCCTCTCCAGTAGTCGTAATAAAAACAGCTGTTGCGCCATTTTCGTACTCGGCATAAGCCGTCACATCATCTTCCACTTCAATATTCCTGTGCTTGCCGAATTGACAAAATGCCCTCATTCTTGTCGGCATCATCCCTGTCATCCATTGCCATAAATCCAGTTGATGCGGGCATTGGTTGATCAACACCCCTCCACCTTCTCCTGCCCATGTCGCACGCCATCCACCAGAATCGTAATAACTCTGCGAGCGATACCAGTTGGTAATCAGCCAATTTATCCGTCGGATTTCTCCCAGTTCTCCGGATTGAATCAAATCGCGCAGTTTTTGGTAAAGTGGGTTGGTACGCTGATTGAACATCATCGAAAACACTTTGCCGCTCTTTTCTGCTGCTTCATTCATTTCACGAACTTGACGGGTAAACACACCTGCAGGCTTTTCACACAGAACATGAAGCCCATATTCAAAAGCTTTAATCGCCAAGTAAGAGTGATCATAGTGCGGTGTGGCAATAATGACAGCATCCACCAGACCTGACTCGAAGAACTCCTCTTCATTTGTAAACACTCTTACCCCATCATCCAAATTTTTTTCAAGCCATTCCGCCCGTTCCTTACTATTGTCCAGTACCGCAGTTAACACTGCCCCATTAACCACTTTTTCCTGAAGATAACTCGCATGTGCAAATCCCATCGTTCCGACACCGATAATACCTAACCTGACTTCGGCCATTTTACATTCGCCCTTTCTCTTGAAGATTTTATTCCTGACAAACTTTATGTTAACGCTTACATTATTAGGTATAATCTACTAGCTTCATCCTTTCTATCGAAGAAATTCACTTCTTTGTTTCTCGTTATTTTACTAGCAATCTGGATGAATGTCTTATTAATATAAGAACCAAATTCTCAAAAACGGAAATAATTCTGGAAGTTAGCCGGTAAATCTCTTTCTATTTAACTTGCTATTCCTATAGCTGTTCACCTGATTTTAAGCCCATTATATTAGTTTCCGGTTTTATCATAATTCAAAAAAAAACAGCCCCCTCCAGGCAAACCATCAGAGAAGGCTGTTTGTATTAGTTAAACAAAGCAAGCAGGCGATCCCAGAAACTTTCTTGCTCTTCCTCTTGCTGCACTTCTTGCTTTTCTTCTTCCATTTTGATACTTTCTGTCTTGATAATGAATTGGACGTTTTCAACCTTCTTATTCTCTGTCGAAACGAAGGAAACCGGTTGGAAATCGGATTTATCGTAATCATTCATCATCTCATCGATTTCCTGTTGCATTTGGTCAGGTACATCACTGGTTGCCGATGCTAATTCGGATGTTCCTTCATGCAATTCAGCTGCACCTTTTTCCAGTTCTGCCGTTCCATCCGTTAATCCGGCGATACCACCATGTAGTTCCTCGTAGGAGCCTGCCAGTTCTGCTACCCCATCTGTATATTTTTTCAGTCCAGAATGGAAATTTCCATAGTTAGCAGAAAGTGCCTGCAATCCATCCTGCAATTGTTTCATCGATTCATCTATATCCATATTGTCGAGACTGTTTGCAATTTCATCTGCCATCGTTGTTAGATTCGAACTCATCTCATTCAGCGATCCTGCAACTGTTTCTAATGTAGGGCTGACGGCTGTGAACGCTTCTTGTACCTTTGCGTAAGTTGCTTTCGTCGTGCGGGCTGCTTTATAATTTTTCACCAACTGTTCGATTACTTGTTGATCTGCTCCACTTTCATATAAGCCCTGTATATCTTCTTCAGGAATTTCATTGTCCGGAATGGCGGCTATCGCCTCATCCATTGCCTGGTATGCCTGGCCGTACTGATCTTTCAGATTAACAAGACCGGATTCAGCCTCTTGCAAACCGCCTGCGATTTGACGCAAGCCATCCTCCAGCTGATTGAATTCACTTATATTCATTTCACCAGAGCCAGCTCCGACTGCTTCGCTCATTTGTTGTAGAGATTCCTTGATGGAAGCAGAACCTTCCAATAAGCCGGCAGAGTTATTTTGAAGTTCATTAATTCCGTTTTTATATTGTGCCGATCCGTCATAAAGGCCGGCGACGCCATCGTTCAACTCAGCTATGCCATTGGTCAGTTCACCGACACCACGATCGACTTCCTTAGTGGCATCTGCCAAAGTGGTCATTTCACTTTTCATTTCTTCGGTGTTGGGCTCATCAATAGACATGGATGACGGCATGGCATTGATTTCGATTGCGTCCATTTCCATATCTGTCACATCGGCATCGACCGTGAAGCTTTCTTCTTTTTCAGGCATGACAGTAAACGTCACTTGCCTGTTTTTACCGGCATTGGCCACTGTGCCATTCGGTGCTTCAATGTTTTCATAAATTCCCGAATCAAATGTTAGGGATATTTGCAGCAAATAGTTTTCAAAAAAGGTAGATTCAGCTTCTTCATTTCGGGAAGTATCGATTTGGATTTCAAGGTGCCCGTCTTTCCCCGGGAGTTCTTCCGGGACGATTGTTTCGCCGTCCAGCTGATAAGAAACGTCGATATTCCATGGCAGGGGTTTACCCTCCAGATTTCCTTGATAATAAAATTCCTCTGCATCTGTCGAAAACTCGACGCGGTCATTATTTAATTTGATCTCAGTCAAATCGGTCAAGTTCTGGACACTTGTATAAGGCCCATGATCGATAATTTCTCCTGCTTCTTTTATGGTGAAGTTATTGACCACATACATGTTCTGTTGATTTCCGCCAGCATCTAGTGTCGCATAGACAACCTCATCTTTGCCGGTATAAGTTCCTTCCCCTTGAGTGATTTCTTCGTCAGAAGACCCGTTTTCTTCCGCAGAAACAAGGGTGGTCGGCAAAACCAGCAGAATTGCGGTGAAAGCCGCCGTTAGTCGAGTTAATCTCATTATTCTTTCCCCCTATAAAAATGTGCTTTCCATGTTGTTTTTTCAATCACACGATCGAAGATAACCAACAAGGCCGGCAGGACAAATACAACCATGACAAACGCGAGCAACGCCCCTCTACCCAGCAGTAAACCAATCGAAGATACAATCGGATTTGAGGAGGTGATCCATAAAATAAATCCGACACTGGATAATATAGATGCCGACACAAAAATCGCAAATATCTTATCGTCGATTGTTTTCTTAATAGCCTTTAATGCGGGCATCTCTTTCCTTAATAAGTAATAATTTTCCGTGAACAAAATCCCATAGTCCACCGTAGCTGCCAGCTGAATCGTGCTAATCAGCAAATATCCCACATACACAAGCGATGTATCCGCAAAATAAGGTACAGCCAGGTTGATCCACACCGACGCCTGAATCGTCAACAGCAAGACAACAGGGATTGATATCGAACGGAACGTAATCAAAAGCACGACCGCAACCGAAATAACGGTCAACAAGTTGACTAGTGTATTGTCTTTTTGAACAATGTTTTTCATATCGTACAGGGTGACACTCTCACCCAACAGATGATTTTCTTCATAATAGGAGTCGGCAGTTTCCTGTACTTGCTCTATCAGCGAAAAGGCCGCATCCCCTTCTGCATCCGTTTCTGTATAGAGGGTAACCCTGGAATAGTCATCGGAATAAAACTGCTCTGTCACCGATTCTTCCAGGTAATCAGGAGGAATAGCCGTGCTGACCATATTTACATAAGCAAGAACACTTGAAACATCTTCAAGATTTTCTAAGTCCTGCACGAGTTCTTCTTCTTTCGCTCTATCACCAGACGGCACCAGCAGCACTATCGGTGTGTTTTTCCCGAATTCCTTTTCAATAGCCGCTACATCCTGCCCCTCCCTGGTATTCTCAGGATGTTCACCCGTACCGTAAATAAACGATGTATTGTTTTGTGCCAAAAAGGCAGGAACGATTAAAAGCAAGACGAGAACCAAACTCGGTATTCTGAATTTCATCACGCGCTTGCCGATACCTTTAAAGTCGGGCACCAATTGCCGATGCTTGGTACGATCAATCCAGTGGTAAAACATCAAAGTCAATGCTGGCAAAAACACCATGACACTGATGAAGCTTAACAGAATACCTTTTAATAGATTCAGACCCAGGTCTGCGCCAATGCCGAAGTCCATGAATGTTAATGCAGTAAAACCGAAAAAGGTGGTCGATGCACTGGCTACAATAGCCGGAAACGACCGTTTTATGGCCAGTTTCATTGCCTCGGCAGGGTCGGAAACTTCTTTTCGGTAATCGGAAAAACTATGGAGCAGGAAGATTGCGTAGTCCAATGAAACGGCAAGCTGCAAAATAGGCGCAACAGACTGTGTGACAAAGGATACTTCTCCCATAAAGATATTCGTCCCTAAATTGATTAGGATCGAAACACCGATCGCCGTCAAAAAGAAGACGGGTTCCATCCAGGAATTCGTGGATAAAACCAAAATTAAAATAATGATCGGCACCAGTAATGCACCCGCATATAAGGATTCATTACCAGCCATCTTCTGCGAGGACGCAGTATTAACCGCTTCACCAGCCACTGCATTCTCTTCCCCGATCAGTTCATAAATGTCATCGGTGGCTTCCACTTCATAGCCTTCGCTGATAGTGACGGAAAACAATGCCGCGTTATTTTGGTAATAAGATTCTACCGTGTCATCATTGGCCATTTCGAGAGGAACTTTCAAGTCGACCGCGTCGTCCAGCCAAGTGACTCCGCTTATCCCCTCAATGGATTCCAGCTTCTGTTTATAGTTCAACGCTTCGGTTATGGAAACATCTTTTACCATCACCCGAGCATTTGCTACAGGATCATCAAATTCTTCTTCCATCAAATCCATCGCTTTCATCGATGGGGCATCTTCCGGAAGATAATCAACCATGTTGTAATTGACTGATACGGCAAATTGCGCGATCGTACTAAGTACTGCAACGATAATAAATGTTATGACAATGCTTTTTTTATGCTTGATAATTCGAGTTGTTAAGTCAATAAGGCTTCATCCTCTCTTGCCAATACCTTTCATACATTCTAATATTGTATTGACACTCTGTTGGATATTCAACAAACAGTTTTATAATATGCGTTATTTTTCCAACACAATGTTGTGAAAGTGTTGGATATTAACAAATTTGTAACAAAAGGAGCTTTTAGCACAGTGAGTGAAAAGCTGGATAGACGAAAGAAATATACGAGGAAAGTGTTGAAGGAAAGTCTGATTGCGTTGCTGGCAAAAAAGCCGCTTTCTAATATTACCGTAAAAGAAATATGTGAATTGGCCGATATCAATCGGTCCACCTTCTATACCCATTATGCCGATCAGTACGACTTGCTTCACAAGATGGAAGAAGAAGTAACCGAAGATATGAATAATTACTTGCATAACTACACCTATTCTATGGGTGAAGAATCGATTCAAATGACGGAAAAAATATTGGAATATATCACAGAAAATAGCTTCATGTTCCACACACTGTTGAACAAGGATGCCATCCCGACTTTTGAAAAAAGAATGATGGAGCTTGCCCGCGGGTTCATGATTGATAACTTGATGAGTGATAACAATTTTAAGAGGGAAGAGTCGAAGTATTTAAGTACATTTGTGATCAGCGGGGCGATCCATGTCATCAAAGACTGGATCGAGAATGATATGGACCAGTCCCCGAAAGAAATGGCTGTGATGATCAATAATTTTATCAATGAAGGCCTATCTAATATAAATTAACAACTAAACCCACTCACAACAAAAAGACTGCCAACACCTGAAACACAACAGCCGGCAGCCTAGCGTTATAAAGCTTTCTTTCGTTAATCTTAATAGTTCCAGTAGAGAGGAACTGCGACCTAGTGAAAATTCTATTTTCGTGTGGCTTCTTGTTATCCTGATTTTAGTTGAAAGCTAACCCAGCGCTGCGGAAAAATACTCCCTTTCCGGGGGCAGAACACGTAGACTGATATGAACGAAACTGTCAAGCCCCGTTCAGATAAATATACTTTTGGCCAGCTTCAAATAAAGAGTCTTTTTAGGCTCTTTTGATCTTTTGATTCTTACGTTTCCATCCATATTCTTGCTAGCGCTATTCCTTCTTCTTAGCTTGCCAACTACTTTTCAGATGACTGAAACCCTGCTAAAAGCTAAGAATGATGGAATTATGTACCTCCTTTTTTTACACGAAGGAGATAATTACACGGCACGAAGGCAAAAATCTCTGCTTCGATAAGCATACTGATATCCGTGGGTTTTCACATTTTATCTTTCCGTTAAAGGATCTGTCACGAACTCCTGGCGTGCGTTCACCTCTTAAGGCTAGCACAAGTCTACGTCGTGCGTTATCCTATACGGTTTTCTTCTTTGCCTTCGAGCCCTATACTTATTTCCTTTGGATTAACCCTTGCCTCAAAGGATGCATATTTTAATTCCAACTAAGTCGTCTGAACGTCACCATCGGCTTCACGCGATATCGCCCAAATAAACCCTGCTAATTCTCTGGCGACTGCCGCAATGGCTTTTCCACTCTCTTTTCCTCGGCCCAGTAGCCGGAAATACTTTTTATGCAAGCGGTTCTGAGCTTTCCACGAGACCCCCAGGACATTAGTCGGGTGTCCTTTTTGTCTTTTCTTCAGTTCCCCTTTGACTGCAGGCTGGTATCTATAACTCCATGCTGCTTCGATTAAAAGCCTCCGAACATGGCGATTCCCTGTTTTGGTGATTTCTCCTAAATTGCGTGTCAACCCACTGGAACTTTCGCTTGGCACAAGCCCGGTGTATGCCATGAATTGCTTAGGGGTTTGAAATCGACTGAACGATCCTACCTCAGCTACCAGACTGGTAGCTGTAATTAGGGCAATGCCTCTTAAGGTCATAAGCGTCTGAATCATGGGTGCATGGACGCTTTCTTTGGCTTGTTCCTCCATTTCACTTTCCAGTATCTTCAGTCGCTGCTGATACTCCTTCAATTGTTGTAAATATTCTTGGAAGGTTACACGGGAAGCGGAACGTTCAAATTTTAGACTGTCCAGCCAATCCCAATATTTAGCCGTCCATGTCCTGGTACCCTTAGGAGGATGGATTTCATTTCTGAGAAGAAATTTGGTTAGTCTATGTTTAGCCCTTAATTCATCTTCCTTTACATCCTCACGTGCTCTAACTAAATCACGGAGTGCTTCATCATTTTCTGTCGGGACGTAGATTGGCGTCAGTTCCCCGGCACGATAAAGGGTTGCCAATTTTATTGCATCCCGTTTATCTGTTTTTACGCGCTCACCTGGTTTTTGTGGGATTAACGACGGTGCGATTACCTCACATTCAATATCCATACTCTTCAGAAGGCGATAGAGCCCGTAACCGGTTGGGCCTGCTTCATAACACACTTGCAGAAGTTCTGGTTCACCTAGTTTTTTCATTAATTTTCTAATCGCTTCTACCGTATAGTCAATCATACCAACATATCTTGGCTTGGAACGTCCCTCATCAGCAACTGCGACTGCAATTTTGTCCTTTGATACGTCTAGACCAACGTATTTTGTGGTATCATCCATAGTACTAGCTCCTTTCGTAATTATAGCTCTGATTTGGCTATGGGTTTTGGGCTTGCTTTACTATACCCACTATGACCAAATTAACCTACGTTGTTACGATTAAGGGGCTAGTTTCGTTCATAATAACTCCTGTGGGAACAGCACGCGTCCGAAGACCCCGCAAGAAGCGTCCTTTGCTGATGAGGAGGCTGAGGCCGTGCCCGCGGAAAGCGAAGTGTTCTGCCGCAGCGGTTGTTTACCACTCGACTTAATCAGGATGGGAGAAAGCTATGTCCAGATATATCGTAGTTTACGAGTTTTGCGGCATAACTTTATCCGCTGTAACTGTTTTCCTAAATCGTTTTTCTTTGAAAATACAATAGTCCTCCAAAGAAAAACAGAACAAAGCTCCCGCCTACGACTGTTAATAATTGATCCCATGGTATAAAAAAGACATCGCCTGTATCTCCGCCAATATACATCATGGAAAAAGGCTGTGCCCATGGGTAGTAAGGGCCGAATCTTTCTGAGTTAATTGCCAGGATAGAAGGCAATGTAAAAATAACATTCACCGCAAGCGGTGCTGCAAAACTCTTAAACAGAATAGACATCCACAGTTGCAGGGCGACAAGAGGAAACGTCGCAATCCAACCACCCAAAATACTCTTCCAAATTATCTCTAATGGAAAAGGATCTGTAAGACCCTTTATCATACCAGATCCGTAGATAGATGCTAAATACAGCAATTGCAAAGCAAACACAAGAAACATTATTAATACATATTTAGCAACAAACACTTTTCCCCGTGTTACCGGCAGGGACAGCAATTGTTTCCATCCTCCTGCCTGATGCTCGTACCTGCACATGACACTGGCTATAACCCCGGTTATCAATGGCAGGAAAAGCAAAGCATACGTCAGATTCATAGTAAGAAGGGAGATAATCCATTCATTCATCCCTGCCTCATCTACAAAATTCGGCGTCAGTCCCATAAAAAATCCAACAAGCGGACCAAGCAAGATGATGGAAGCTACTTTTGATTTTCGGAGTTTATACCATTCGGATTGAAGAATTGACACCATCTATTTCACATCCCTTCTTGTAAAATCTATCATCCCCGCAATATAAAGTACGCAGCCTACCCCTATACCCAACAAGACATTTACAAGCGGTTCATTCCAATCATTCATCAATGTCGGCCATTTCCATATCATCCAATCCGGCAGGGTGAATGCGGAGTAGGTTAAAATAACCCCGAGTACACCTGTGGAAGTCGGTATCGCTTGATTTTGGCAGACTGCAGCAATCCAAAGCTGCAAAGCCAATATTGGCAACGAAGCAAAATAAGGGTAAAAACTCTGCTTGAGCAATTCCACGTACGGTATGCCCTCCCCTAAATCAAGAAAAATCCCGTATAGCAGGGCAAACACCATCAAAAGAAATGATGACACTAGCAATAAGCTCGCAAGTACAGTGAATTTTGACAAATAAACCCTCATCTTTGAAACAGGAAGGGAAATTAACTGCTTCCATGCATTCGTTTCATTTTCAATACTTGCCATGAACGAAGTTAGGATAACAATCCCCAGTACAAGAGCAAGAGGGATAAAAGCACTGACATTTTGCACATAATATTCCCAATCATTGTCGCTTTGCTGGAGTAAATAATCTTTCCGGACACCATAATTCACCATTTGCATGGCAACCACGCCGAACGGACCTAAGAATGTCAAAAACCATAGACCTTTTCGCTTTATTTTCAACAAATCGGTTAAAAAAAGGGTCCGGATCATACCCGATCTTCCTCCTTTGTCATTTGCAGGAAGATATCTTCCAAGGATCTTTTCTCCTCTTCCACGCGGTAAATCGAAAATCCATCATGGACGAGATGACGAACTGCATCCGCTATTCTTTCATTTGTACTGTCAGACAATGAAAGTTTGCCATCCTGTAAATCTGCTTTTATTCCCTTTGCCAGCAAAGACCGCCATGCATGCTCACTATCGCTCACTTTTAACACTATATTTTGCTTAGCGAACCGACGCAGCACATCGATCGAATCCTGAAAGATCATCTTTCCTTTCGTAACGATGCCAACGGTCGTAGCAAGCTGATCGATCTCTGCCAGCAGATGACTGGATATTAAAATCGTCATGCCTGATTCAGTAGCTAGTTGTTTGATTAAATTTCGTATTTCAATGATTCCAGACGGGTCAAGTCCGTTTGTCGGTTCATCCAAAACCAAGAGTTCGGGGTTATTCAACAGAGAAACAGCAATGCCTAATCGCTGCTTCATTCCTAGTGAAAAACCTTTCACTTTTTTGTTTGCCGCATCCGACAATCGAACAATCCCTAATACTTCCTGGATTCTTCCTTTTGGCACACCCAAAATTTTCCTCCATGCTTCCAGATTTTCATAAGCTGTTAAATGGGGATAATAGGAAGGATTTTCGACCAGTGAACCAACTCTTGTTAAAATATCGATTCTCTCTTTCTTCAAGTCTTTTTGAAAGATTTCGATTCCTCCTGAAGTAGGTTTCATCAACCCCAAGAGCATCCGGATAGTAGTCGTTTTCCCTGCTCCATTCGGCCCTAAAAAACCGTAAATCTCTCCTCTGGGTATTTTCATATCCAATTCAGAAACCGCTTTTTCCTTTCCAAAACGCTTTGTTAATCCCTTTGTTTCCACTATATATTCCATCTCTCTCACCTCGTTATCTATCATAAGATGTTCAGGTTAAAACAGAGGGTGAAGAAAGGTTAAAATTCGTTTAAAAAAACGTGCATCTGAAAAGTTATTCTTCCCTTTCAGATGCACGTGGCTTGTCATTCTTTATTTTGATTGTGGTTCCCTTACTGCTTGACTCGATATCCCAATCCAGTCTCATGCCTTTCACCATCATATCAACAATCGATAAACCAATACCTGCCCCTTTTTCAACAGAAACATTGTCCATCCCTTTTCCATGGTCTATGATAGTGATTGCATCATATTCTTTCGTTGACTCTGTTTTGACCTTTACAAACCGGCCGCTCTTGGCATGACGCAATACGTTCTGAAACAAATTATCCAGCACACGGTTAAACCACATCGGATCGACAGCCCATGTACTTTGTTGAAAAGGTTCCAGCTCGAATTCCATTTCAAAACCTTCTTGTTCGAAAACCGGATACCATGTGGCCAAGCTTTCACGCACGAACCTGACCACGTCGACTTCTTTTGGCTGGTACTTGTATTTACTTGCCATCAGTAAGGTATAAGACATCAGATTCTCGATTAATCGGTCAATGTCCCGAACCGATGTTTCCAATGTTTTAATGGCGGATTTCGACTCATGTGTTAACTCCTCTTTAGCGAGTGAATAAATTTGCGCACTGATTTTCGTCAAAGGTGTCCGCAGATCATGTGAAAGATTGGCAATCAGTTCCCTTCTCAATTGTTCTTCCGCTTGTTCCCTTTGTCTGCTTTCCCTCAATTCATTTACCATCTGATTAAAGGTCTGTTCTAGCTGTCCGACTTCATCCTTCTTTTTCATATCCGTTTCGATCGGAAGACCGTCCACATCCCTGATTGCCATCGCCTCCTGCAATCGCAGCAACCTTTTCCGGATGCCCCGGAAAAAGAGAAAAGAGACGACGATAAATACAAAGGTAAACAAAACCATGCAAATCATTAGAAACATTCCATACTGGTCATAGGCCTTTTGCAATGGAGGATCAAAAGTTGAACGGGGAATCTCCAATACGATAAAGCCATTTCTTTCTTTTTCTCCCAAAAATGCAATAACGGTAAAAGGATCACCGCCATAACGACTTTTAATATATTCGGCTGTGTACGCAGACGACCATTCTGAAGGGAGTTGTTCGGTGACACCTACTTGTTCCCTTAATGTGTCATTTTCGTCTACCCAGAACATGGACGCATCCGGGTATTCCTCTTTCCATGTTTCAAAGTGTTGGCTTATCTGTTTCCCCGAAATATTTTCAATTGCGTTGGCTTCCTCATGCCATTTTTCTTCTATCATCTCATAATTAGTGGCCCCTTCAGATCCAGCAGGAACATTCTCTTCTTCTGAGCCCCCAACCAACATCGAGAAAATGATTGTATAAGCAATTTGAATAAAGAAAATAAGGGAAATGGCCATCAAAATAATAAGCATATACTTAGCCTGCAAAGAACGGAGTATCCGTTTCATATCTTAACCCTATAGCCAATTCCGCGAATTGTTTCGATAATGGTCGGTTTGGCCGGATTTTCTTCAATCTTCGCCCGTAAATACCGGATATGGACCATCAGTGTTTTGTCGCCTTCTATGTAAGTTTCTCCCCAAACGCCTTCATACAGCTGTTCCTTCGTCAAAATTTGATTCAAGTGACGGATAAAGTAGTTGAACAAGTTGTACTGCTTTCCTGTCAACAGTATTTCTCTGCCATCCCTTTGATCCATGATTTTCATGTCTTTTGTATGGACTTGCAGGTGTCCGATTTCTAACACGTCATCATTCTTTTGAAATCTTCTTAGCAACACTTCCATCCGTGCAGTCAGCTCATCTGGATGGAATGGCTTAGTCAAATAGTCATCCGCAAAACCAAGCCCTTCTAACTTATCCTCCACAGCTGTCCGGGCTGAGAGCATTAAAACTGGCAAGTCCTGCTTTTCTTTCTTAATCCGTTTTCCGATGGAAAACCCATCCAAACCGGGTAACATGACATCTAAGATGACAATATCCACATTCGAGACATACTTATCAGCATCTTCCCCTGATTTCAGCCATGTGACCTCATATCCTCTGTCCGTTAAATCCTTTTTGACCCAGCTGCCTATTTCGCTTTCGTCTTCTATGTACAGTACATGAACCATATTTCTCCCCCGTGTTCTGATTTCTCGGTAGTGTTATTTTGGAAATTACTTTTTTATCAAATTTTAACATAAGATGGGGAAATGATTAGGGAATTATTTTTTTGAAAATATCGGGGGATTTTGTCCTCAACTCTCATATTAGAAAGTCTCTATCCTAATAGCCTTTCCCCTAAAAAGGACTTTCTATTTAGTGTATATGGAGCAGGAACTGCAGCTCTAAACGCAACAATCTCTCAATATATCCCCTTCCTTTTAGATAAGTTTTAGACATATTGATGAGCTATTATTCAATCAAATTTAAAGAATAACGTTTAAACTAATGACTTTCCTCTAAATCTCTTTTACTTATAAATAAGAAGGAAAAATATTCAAAACAAAAAAGCCCTCCACCGAAGGGAAGGACAGTTCCGAACATTAAGAACCAAGCCATACTGTAAGATATACAAGAACAGTAAGCGGACTTCTCAAAGATTGAGAAGAGTAATTAAACCTTAATGGTCATTAATTTCTAAAACTTTACCTAAAGAAGGGAACTTAATTCCTCCTGAAACGTATTTATAGTAATGAAAATAAATCTGACTTAAGGGGGATAAAGATGGACTACGGACTATTAGTTATTGGTATATTTCTCTTACTTGTTTCCTACTTGGTAGCTGTGAAAAAGCAAACGTGGTTGTTAGCTGGTTTTAATGAAAAGAATATTAAAAATAAATCCTTATTAGGTAAAGTTACAGGGGGAGTTTTTTTTCTACCGCTAGGATTGTTAGTAGTTATCCATAGTGTTATTGACTATCCTTATGAAGTAACAGTTCTAGTAGTTACAATGTTGGTGTTATTAACCATAACGTATTTATTTATCAATAGAAGGTTGCTCGATAAATAAAGAGGGGCGATCTTCAATCTGTTTTTATGGAATATATTAAAACTGATCAAATAAAAAGAACCCTTAAATGCTAAGGGTTCTTAGGGTATGATTCCGATTGGGCTCGAACCAACGACCTCTACCCTGTCAAGGTAGCGCTCTCCCAGCTGAGCTACGGAATCAAGTTATAAAAATGTCTATCGACAAATATAAATATACGGTATAACTGCTGATTTTGTCAATCTTTTTTCCAAATATTTTTCTCCCCTCAAACTTTTCCCAACAATTTGAGCGCAATCACCCCTTCTTCTCACATACATTCGTTATAATAGGGGTATTACTCAACTGGAAAAACAATCATAAACTCTACAATGAAAACGTTGTCAACAAACTCACTTGAAAGGATGATGTGATTTGTTCAGCCAAAAAATCGCCATGAAACTTGAAATGACAGCAAGGCGTGCGTTGAATGTGAAAAATCCTGGCGGGATGGCCGGGATTGTTTCTGCCGACTATATAGAAAAAGAAAGAGGTGCGTTTACCGTCCTCTGTTCTGCAATCGCTCCTTACTATCTAAATGCGATACCTGAAGAGCGGGGTACGCTGGATGACATTATTGACAGGTATCGATATTTGGAGGACTGCAGTCATGAAGAATATTTCAAAGGTACTGACAGGGCAACTGAAGAACTCAGAGCCCTGTTGGATATGCTTGGGGTCCAGCAGACCGATGAATTTTAGTCGGTAGATACCTCTTTAGGAAGCTCTTTGCTCGATGCTGGCGTCTGGCGGGGAGTGTATTCCAGGTCTTCAGATGAGTAGACACGGATGGCAACATAACCGGTTCCTGCTTTTGCACGGATTAACAAGGGCTGATTGTACGTGTTCTGGAACGCGAAATCAGGGCCGTACCAGCTGACTGTTGCATCTCTTCCTGGCGGTACGTATGGAACCTTTCTACTATGTGAATATCGTTCCGTGATTTTGACACCGGCCCTGTCGACAGCATTGTATAAGGTGGAGGATACTTGGCAAATGCCTCCGCCAATGTCTTCCGCAAGCTCCCCTTTTACTATGACGGGCGCTTTTTGATATCCTTTTTCTTTCGTTCTTTTTCCGACCGATTGATTGAAAGAAAATGTCTCTCCCGGAAATATTACTTCATTATCAATTGCTTCTGTTGCTAGCTTGATGTTATGGGACCGCTCTTTATTACGGGAATTGAAATAGGTCTGGTATTGCCCGACCAACTGCTCACGGATGGATACGAGAAGTTCTCCATCCACCCTGGGGTGCGCTAATTGAAGCGGGGCTTCAATTTTTTCGGCACTGGACCCATAATAATAGTTATAAACTGCTTCTTTCATTTGAGGAAGGTTCAATTGATGTCCTGCTTTTCCCGGGACAATATTGTTATGTTCATCAATATAAGCATCTTTCGGTTCTTTATAGACTGCATCTCCTATTTCCTTCAAAAGTAAATCCACCTTCTCCGGCTGGACCCATTCTTTATTCAAATGCGGAAGGGAAAGGTCTGCTTTTTCGATTGTTTTAATGTCTTTTCCTTCAAACTTAATCGTCAATTCTTCCGATACTGCAAGCTGTGGAGCTGCAAACAGTAAAAGGCTTAGTAATGCAACTTTCATTCTGGCCACCTCCACTTTTAGTATGGATAAGTGGAACTATATCATTCTTCATGCAGATTGTTTGCGAAGATATCTATTGCATGCAAGAATTAACAACATTCAGGAATCATAATAGGGAAAGGAGTCGAGAAAGATGAACGTACTCGTTATTGGTGCAAACGGTCAAATCGGCCAGCATCTCGTCCAATTATTGAAAACAGATAAGAAACACAATGTCAAAGCAATGGTAAGGAAGCAAGAACAAGCCCAAAAGCTGGAAGAAGATGGAGTGGAAACAGCCATTGTCGATTTGGAAGGTGATGTAGGCAGCATTGCGGAAGCGGCCAAAGGTTGTGACGCCATCATATTTACAGCCGGTTCCGGAGGGAGCACTGGCGATGATAAAACATTGCTCATTGATTTGGATGGAGCCGGTAAAGCAATCGAAGCTGCTCAACAAGCAGGAGTGGATCGATTTATCATGGTGAGTGCCATCCAGGCTCATCACCGTGAGAATTGGAACGAACAGCTCAAGCCATATTATGTCGCTAAGCATTATGCCGACAGGCTGTTGGAAGCAAGCGGCTTAACCTATACGATCGTACGCCCCGGCGGACTCCAGAACGAAGAAGGAACTGGCAAAGTCAATGCCGCCGAAAACCTGGAATTAGGCTTCATTCCTCGTGAAGATGTCGCAAGAACGGTTATCGCAGCATTAGATGAAGAACAAACATACAACAAGTCATTTGATTTAACAACCGGCGAGACCAACATTGCAGATGCCTTGAAAGAGGTATAGCCATAAAAAAGGCTTTCCCAAACGGGAAAGCTTTTTTTAATGCAGTTGATTTTCTTTATCATCTATAAACAGGCTGCCGTCTGGTTCCACTTCCGCATAAAAAACTTTAGATACATCGTCAATGCCTGCCTGCTGTAGTTGCTGATCAAGCCATTGCTGATCAAGATTCAGCTTTGTTAAGTTCTGTGATACGACTTTACCGTCAGAAATGACCTCTGTTCCTACAGGATATTTGTTGGAAGAGGACAGGATATTCATATCTTTTTTGGTCAATCCTTGTTTCTCGTCCTTCTTCATAACGGAAAGTTTTCCATTGGTTTCAAAAGTAGCGTAATCCACTTCATTGAGAGAAAAGACATTATTCCTTCTCAGCATTGCCTTAAGGGAATCTAAATCAAGCCTGCACTTGGCCAGTGCACTCTCTACTATCTTACCTTCCTTGATTACCATGATCGGATCCCCGGTAAGTACTTTTCGGGCTTTCTTGGACTTCATATCCATAAAACCCATTAGAAGAGTAAAAGCTGTCCATCCTACTAACGCAATAACTCCATTTCGGATACTTAAATTTTGATTAACGACAAGATTAGCGGTTATTGAACCGACAGCAATGGCTGAAACAAAATTAAAGAAGGTCATCTGGCTGATTTCTTTTCTGCCCATGATCCTTGTTAGTACAAACAACACGATAAACCCTATGGCAATTCTTCCTAATAGTTCTGGTAAATTCAAGTGTATCATCGCCTTCTCTGTGATTTTCTACTTATTTATTTGAAAAACAGCATTTTTTATTCTTTTTGCTTTAGATTTAATCATTTCAATATGGGGAAGAGTATCTATATTGGTTCAAAATACACAGAATTTCTATGTTAAAAGGAGTGGAGAGGTTGAAAGTAAAAGCTGCCGTTACCCATGGAAAAAGCGAAGAATTCCGTATAGAAGAAGTAGAACTAGCCGAACCAAACGATAATGAAGTGCTTGTCAAGATCGTCGCGTCCGGTGTATGTCATACAGACGCCGTAGCCAGAGATCAGGAAGTGCCTGTCCCATTGCCAGCTGTATTGGGTCATGAAGGTTCGGGTATCGTCCAGAAAGTCGGTGCTAACGTGAAGACGGTGGAAGAAGGGGATCATGTTGTTCTTTCGTTCTCTTCTTGCGGGCATTGTGAAAATTGCCTATCTGGACATCCAGCTTATTGCCTATCTTTTAATGAATTGAATTTTGGTGGAAAAATGAATGACAGTACCAACAGGATTGAGCAGGACGGCGAAACCGTTTCTTCTTTCTTCGGTCAGTCATCTTTTGGTACATTCGCCGTAGCCAACGCACGGAATGTCGTGAAAGTCGATAAAGATGTCGATCTATCCCTGTTAGGGCCATTGGGATGCGGCATCCAGACCGGAAGTGGGACTGTCTTAAATAAATTACAGCCTTCATTCGGAGAAACAATAGCTGTATTTGGGTGCGGTGCCGTCGGACTGAGCGCAGTAATGGCAGCCAATATAGTTGGCTGCTCCAAAATCATTGCAATTGATGTCCATGAAAGCCGGCTGGAAATGGCCAAAGAATTAGGTGCCACACATGTATTGAATGGAAAAGAAGTAGACGTGGTGGAAGAAATCAAAAAGATCACCAACGGCGGTACAAATTATGCTGTAGAAACTACCAGTGTACCAGCTCTGGCCAGGCAATCCGTTCAAGTCTTAAAACCGCTAGGCACTTCCGCTGTGGTCGGGGTAACCCAAGAAACGGAATTCAATGTATTTGAAGACATCATGGCAGAAGGCAAAGGATTGGTCGGGGCAATTGAAGGCGACTCTGTGCCGCAAATCTTCATTCCGAAACTCGTCGAGTACTATAAAGCAGGGAAGTTTCCCTTTGATAAATTGGTAAAGTTTTATGAGTTGGAAGATATCAATCAGGCATTTGATGATTCCAAACAAGGAACAACGGTCAAACCGATTGTACGAATGGAATAACGACAAACTCCTGGAGTTCCAGACTCCGGGAGTTTTTTACTGTCGTGGGCCTAACAACATTATGGATACTCCGACAAGGCAGATGGCTGCTCCCAGCCAATCATATAGATCAGGGGGTTTTCGATCAATCCCCCATCCCCAAAGTACGGACATCACAATAAATAATCCGCCATACGCAGCATACACCCGTCCAAATGACGGAAAAGTCTGCAAAGCAGCTATCACACCATATAATATTAACAATACTCCGCCCAACAGTCCCCAGCTCAGCGGCCGTCCCTCTCTCAACCATATCCAGATTAAGTATCCGCCACTTATCTCAGCTAATCCTGCTAAAATAAATAACCCAATTGCATACATTTTCTAATCACTTCCCGCTTACTTGGGAGAGTTAACCGCTTTTCTCTTAATTTCTCATCTGCTAGCTCGCCTAATTTAGATCGATGCCGTTGCGAACGGCTGTTTAATCACCACATAAAGAATTAAAATGGAAAAAAGATAAAATCCCCATCTAATCACCCTCCAATTTAATTACTACAATCATATATAAAAAACACATGGAAATCCATGTGTTCAGCTTGTTTAGAAAGTACTTCCCATATTCTATATATAGATAATGTGATGCAAGGTTCACCTGCAACCTACACAAAAACACTTCCACAGCCCCGACAGCCTGGCCCATAAAAATTCATTTGTCTCTCAGTTAATTTGCTTTAGAACTCTCGGCCCTGTCCATGAACTTGAAAAACAAACAAGCCAAAAAGAACAGGAAACCCAGAAAGGAACCGATATCCGGAGCATACTTGAGCACACCCTTCAAACCGATACCTCCAAACACCATTGCAATACTCAATAACAAAAACATCATTACATAACGCTGATTCTCCGTCAAAATACACACTCCTCCACTTTCACATTCCAGTATTAACCACCTCTAACATTATTCTGTTATGTGAAATTCTATGCATTATTTCCCAGGTTTACGAAAAAAAATAACCCGAAGCCTGTACAAAAGGCCTCGGGGCGGTATTTAGTTTACCTGCGTTCATTCACTACCACTTCATCTGGATACATGCGATGGTTCTCCGTTCGATTGGCTAAGAATGTTTGGTAAATTTCCCGGTCATGCTCACTAGCTTCCACGAGTACAATTATATTTCCTTCTTTCAACTTGTTCTCATACTCTTTGGCATGCTCTTCGGGAATCCCCGCGCCAACTAAAGCACCGACAATGCCACCGCCTCCGGCACCTATTCCCGCGCCGGTCAATGCAGCTGCGATCGGCCCCGCGGCTGCAATCGCACCAACACCCGGGATTGCCAGCAAGCCAATTTCTGCTATCAATCCTGTCAAACCGCCCAGGACACCACCTGTACCGGCTCCGATGCCAAGACCTTTTCCGGCGTTTTTTCCTCTGCCGCTTTTGTCTTTGGAGATGTCGGTATTGGTTTCTTCTCCAATTGCTTTCACGTCATCTTTATCTTTGGCAAAGACCGAAAAGTCATCCTTGCCGTATCCCTTCGCTTTCAACTCTTCAATGGCACGGATAGCGTCATCCTGGCTCTTAAAAACTCCTCCGATCACTTTGCTTTTCATGTAGATATTACCTCCTTATTTAGAAGTATTCATTACTCCATACCCGGATAAGGTTATTGTGAATCGGGATCTGGACAACTATCGACTGGAAGTATGTTACACTTAAAATAGTTTATCGTTATATATTTTCAGGGAATATAAACTCAATATTTCAATTTGAACTTTCATTTAGGAGAGGGTATGATGGGCAGAAAAGGAAAATTTCTCGAAGCAGAAATTAATAGCAATTTTTTAGAGGAAATCCTCACAGTAAAATGGTATGTCCCGGAAACTTTTTCTGACTTGTATAAATACCACATCTGCATCATGCAGGATGGGGATGACTACTTTCAAATGGGGCGGGTGGCCACACTCAGTGACCGTCTCCATGAGTCAGGCGAAATTGAAAACACTGTCTTCGCCGGGATTCATTATAAAGACAAATATGATCGTCAGGATAAATATCACCCAAAGGGACCAAAGCAGACAGCTTATATAAACTTTTTGGTAAAAGAAGTTGTACCGCTTCTGGATGAAAAACTGCCGACCTATCATATTGGCGGAAGCCGCACTTTGATGGGTGATTCGCTCGGCGGAACTGTTTCCCTTATGGCAGCTTTGCAATATCCTAACACTTTTGGACAGGTCATAATGCAGTCACCTTTTGTAGACGACACCGTCCTTGCTGCGGTGAGGGAGTCACATTCTCTTGGCAACCTATCCATTTACCATACAATCGGAAATCAGGAATCTGAAGTAAAGACGACTGCAGGAGAAGTCAAAGATTTTTTAAGTCCGAACAGAGAACTCCGCACCCTTTTAGACAACCACAGATCCAGTTATGTATATCATGAACTGGACGGCGCACATACTTGGAAGTATTGGCAGAAAGATATGAAACGGGCTTTAATCACCATGTTTAATTAACTTGCTTGCTCACTAAAAGCCACTATTATGATTTTTTCAATTATTTGGTATAATGTAAGGGATCATTTCAAAAAGGATTCCAGCTAAACAAGTGATTTGTCCATCATATGACCCTATGGAATAGGAGGAATATTTATGAAATATGGAATCGCTATCTTTCCGTCTAAAAAAATACAGGATACTGCTAATTCATACAGGAAGCGGTATGACCCGCATTACGCGCTGATTCCACCGCATATCACTCTGAAAGAACCTTTTGAAGCAAATGAAGAGGATATAAATTCAATTGTCCAAGAATTGCGTAACGTGGCAAAGGAAACAAAGCCTTTTTCTCTGCAAATACGCAAGGTCAGTTCCTTTTCGCCTGTTACTAACACCATTTATCTAAAAGTAGAACCCGTTGAAGAATTGATGGACTTGAATGAACGATTGCATACCGGTAAATTGCCACAGGAAAAGACTTATTCATTTGTCCCACACATTACCATCGCACAGAAGCTCTCCTATGATGAATATTCCGATGTGTTCGGCAGCTTACAAATGCAGGGGTTCAATTTAGAACAGACTGTCGATCGTTTTCAGCTTATGTACCAGTTGGAAAACGGCGCATGGACTGTTTATGAAACGTTCACTTTTGATGAGGAGTAGGAGTAATAACCATGGAAATAAAAACAACAGAAACAGATCAAGAACTTAAAGAAGCTTATAATGTAAGGAATATCGTCTTTGTCGAAGAGCAAAAAGTACCTGCCGAACTGGAAATAGATGACTTGGAAGATGAATCTATCCATTTTGTCGGTTATGAAGACGGCGGGCCTGTAGCTGCGAGCAGGCTTCGGTTTGTGGATGAATATGGAAAGCTTGAGAGAATATGCGTTCTGAAAGATTACCGGGGACGTTCTCTCGGTTCCAACATCATCCAAGAGATGGAAGCAGTCATTAAGAGCAAAGGCTATCAAAAAGCAAAACTGAATGCTCAAACGAGAGCGGTAAAGTTTTATGAATCGCTTGGTTACCGCACCGTTTCAGGGGAATTCATGGACGCCGGTATTCCGCACGTCACCATGACCAAAAACTTATAAATCACAGTCCTGCCAATATGGCAGGGCTTTTTTCGTTTGTATGAAAATCCTGCTCCCTGGCAACGATAAAAAGGAAACAGCTCCTCCAGGGTGGTGCAAACTTATGGGACACTTTCCGTCCATTTTTGTCGAGACGATATTTGGTTTTTTAGCATTATTTGTTCTTACCAAAGTACTGGGAAAATCACAAATCACCCAGCTCACAGCTTTTGACTTTATTTCCGCTGTCATTCTGGGTGAATTGGTCGGCAATGCCCTATTTGATGATAAATCGGGTATAAAAGAGATTGCTTTCGCTGTGGCCGTTTGGGGAGTCCTTCTTTATACAACAGAAATCATCACCCAGAAGTTCAAACGAACCCGGGGACTACTGGAAGGGATGCCGGCAATTGTCATTAAAGACGGTAAACTGCAAAGAGAACAAATGAAAAAAAACAAACTCGATATCAATCAGCTTCAGCATTTGCTAAGGGATAAAGGAGCCTTTTCTGTAAGTGAGGTTGCATACGCTATTTTGGAGACAGATGGTGGAATATCGGTATTGAAAAAGTCAGATTCACAGAATCTGACAAGATCTGATTTGAACTTGGAATCAAACGTACCGACACTTCCTGTCACCGTTATCACAGATGGGGAGATTCTTTGGGATAACTTGAAGGAAAAGCAGTTAGACGAACAATGGTTACATAATCAATTAAAGCAGCAAAATGTCGCCTCGCCTAAAGATGTTTTTTATGCAGAATGGAAGCAAGGCGAAAAGCTGCATATCCACGGTTACTAACTTTTGGATTTAAATATCCAGCGGTATCCTTCGATACTGCTAATGATTCGATCTTGGCGTAAAAGACCGGTCAGATAGGCCGTCACAGCCGTTCGATACAGCAACCACTGCGAAAGGCGGGGCGTTTTCACCTGAAAGGCCTCGCACATTTCCGCAATAATGGTTTCATGGCTGATTCCCGCTGATGTCCGGGAAACTCTCTCTGCCAGCCAGTCCATTAAATGCTCATGATATCGGATGTTCTCTTCTATAGTGGTAAGGAAGTCCGTTTCAAATTCTCCATGTCCCGGAATCGCTCCGTCACAAGGAATACCCTTTAATTTATGTAAACTTGCAATCGCTGCCGCTGCATCTGTCAAGTAGGGAATTCCATGCTTATGCAACTGCTCAGTGCTGAAATAACTATCTGTTGCAAATAAAACATGATCTACGAGGATGCCGAGTTGGTTATAACTATGCCCCGGAAGACTGTAAGCGTAGAATGATAATTCGTCAAACTTCCATTCTCCTTCACTTATCACCTCATCCACTTTGATGGGTTCCCCTTCCAAAAACTTGTTGCGGAGCTCTGATAATGGATCATTACCCCCGAATAGGTATAAAGGTTCCAGAATCGGATTTCTCAAAATCGCTTCTTCTAAAGCGGGAGCTATCGTCCACACCTGATGTTTGCTTTGTAAATAAGCCGCACCTCCATAGTGGTCTGAATGAGCATGGGTAATCAGAAGGTGCGTGATTGGCAGGTCGCGTTTTTCCAGTTCCTTTAGCACTTTCTTCATTGTTCCGGCGTCAATACCGGCATCAATTAGCATTCCATTGTCTTTGTTTAGAACATAGCCGATGTTAACTGGACCATGAAAACAAAAACAGGTCCCATTGTTCAGCGTTTGAAAATCCATCGCCATTTCTCCTTCTTTCAACTGTTTTCTATATTGATTCGCTGAAATGGCGGCCTTTTCCTGTAACTTCGGCATATATTTTTTCTGCTACTTTTGACTTATGCATGGAAGGTACAAACAAGGCGGCTGAATGGTTTGGCTTTTTACAGCCTGTTTGCTTTTCACACTGATCCTGGCTCGTTTCAATTTCTTTATGCTTTATATTGAGATTGGCTTTGTAAGGTCTTTCGATAAAAAAAGGATTCGGTTTCTTCCCGGTTACACGCTCGTGATAATCTTGATATTGGTAGAGTGGTATCGGCAAAATATATCCCATTGGTCCCCCTCCAAATTTTTCTTGATATATCCTTCTATACCCTGTTTTTGCAAAAGTATGTGGGCCTTTAATCCTCTTTTAGCAGCTTTTCAAACTCTGCCATCGTTTTTTCCAATTGGTTGATTCCTTCTTCCATTTCTTTGCTGAAGTTACCAACATCTTTCTCCAATTTTTTCATTTTCTTTTCTGGGTGCTGCAGCCACTTTTCATTTAGATCCAGATGTTTATCAATTGCACGCAAATGTTTCTTTAACGGAAATTCATTCCCATCATCCAATAGATATCCCCCCCTTATCTCAACGATAAAAAAGAGACAGCAGCAAAACTGTCTCCATTTACCAGGCCTTTTTCATTTCACAGTGATACGGGATATCCCCCGCACACCGACCTCCTCATTGTTTTTCAGATTTGAGAGAAACTGCGAACTAGTGACAATTCCTTCTAGGGAGACTTCCTCTCGTTCTGATTAAAAATGAGTGGTATGACTTCGCTGCGGCAGAACACTTCGCTTTCCATGGGCACGGCCTCAGCCTCCTCATCAGCAAAGTACGTTTCTTGCGGGGTCTTCGGACACGTGGGGCTGCGATTACTCGCCCCATCGAAGACCTTTCGCTGTTCCCATAGGAGTCTGTGTGTTCTGCTTTCGCTGTTAGATTTTTTCTGAATTTTGGTTAGGGAATATTCCATGTTAAACAAATTTAGGACCACTTCCTACTTGATTAGAAGCCCTATCCAAAGCGAAGAAATAATGCGACACTCCTTGAAAAGTAAAGGTTAATTTTCTGCGGTGTAAATGAATGGATGTCTTTTCAAAATTCTGGATTCCAGAACCAGGAAGTACTGTAATCGCAAGAGTCAACTTGTTCTGCCTCTCTCGCTACATAAGGTTTATCTCCATTCTTGTTAGGGAGAACCATGTAAGACACCTTTCAGGAACATTTCTCACCTATTCAGAAAAACTATACCAAGCTGAGGAAAAACGCGAGACTCCAGTGGGAAAGGAACAGTCTGAAGACCCCACAGCCGGTCTGTCTTCCGGCGAGGAGACTGAAGCGTTCCCCACGGAAAGGGAGTATTTTTCCGCAGCGTCGGCTCACCACTCAATCCGAAAAGGATGATAGGAAGCCACACCAAATTATGTCGCAGTTTATGGTTACTGTAAGACAATACTATTCTACAGAAAACAGCTTTTGATTATATCCAGGAAAATGGACGTCTCTCATCATCATCTTGTTTATCTTTATGATCGTGGTCGTCCTCTACATCTTCAATGTCTTCCACATGATCATCTTTTCGGTCTTCCATTTCCTCTTCTACCCGGCGGTGACCAAAAAAAGGATCCACTGCAGGACGGCGGTTGTGCTGTGGTTCGATGTGAACATTATCCGCTTTGATCACAAGGTCCTTCACATATATCACTTTTTTCTTCTCTGACATTCTGATATTCACTCCCTTATAATTGAAAACTTTATCGCTATTAGTCTATGCGGATGTCTCCATTTGGGTATAGGACACCCGCCCGTTAATAAGGTATATGCGGAATCCTCTACTGAATATAAAAAAAGAGGCAGTAACCTGCCACTCAAACTTTAAAAACCTAATAAATTTATTTCTTTTATATCTTTTATATCCAATTCCACTTGGCGAGGAGAACGTGCAGTCTTAATTACTACTTTATGATCGTTATAACCTGTAATTAAACCCATGTATGATTTTTCTTCAGTAAAAATTTCACACTTCATTTTCGGTACTTGTTTCGGCAATCTCACAAAATACAAGACCTTTTCTTCGATGGTCATATCCTTGAATTTTTTTTGTTTACTTCGAGGGTGTGATTGTGTTTCCTCTACGTTTTCTTCCGGTTCTTTATGATTATCTGGTTTATTCGTTCTTTTCTTGAACGACCTGTAATGGGCTTGCATCGTAACAGCTGGTGCAGCCAGCTTGGGCTGGGTAATGTACATCATCGGCTCTCTGCTGTATTTTCTTCTCTTTTTCATGACTTACCTCTCCCCTTTCCAACCTTTTCTTCTCATTATATGAAGGCGGGGTGGTTATGTGCCTAGTTTTTTATTATGAGTGGAAAATGAGGCCATTAAGCCATCTTAGGCAGGAGCATGCAAAGTCCTATTTTTACTACATAATATACAAGTGAACTTATTAGTCTCCTGAAAAAAACTGCCTTCAATCAATGCATCAAAGCCTGTTAAAGATTGGAGAAGAAATTAATTCTCTTCGAATAACATGGACAGATACCCATACCAAATCGAAACATTTTCATACTTTATTAATGTAATCACTATTCTAATAAAGGAGTGCATATCTCTATGGGGAAAAAACACGATGAGGTACTAGGAGAAACTTTCTCTGGAGAACACTGTGTCTGCGATGTCCTTCGTGCTATTGCTGACGCACAAGATGACGTCTTCGACAACACTTGCGATATCAGTTGTGCAAGATCCATCAACAACTTGTTGTCACCAGTAGGCAGATCTAGCCTGGACACTGTTCCAGTTATCCTATACGGCAAAGATTTAAAGCCATTCAAAGGATTCGGAGTAGATGTTGAACTGCATAACGGCGAGCCGAAATTCGAGTGTACAGAAAGCTTCATCTTCCGGGTTACTGAAGTAAGCGACGATGACGATTGCTGTGCAGTTCTAGAATTGCTCGACTTTGATGACAATGGATCAGAACATCATCACAAAAAAGACAGCCCGTGCAAACAGCTTGACCATGAATCCGTTGAAGACCTTTCCCGTACAGGAATCTGTATCACTGTCGACCTTAAGTGCTTCTGTGCAGTAACTTGTCTGCCAGCAGTTTCTATTTTTTAATCATCAATTAAACACATAACGTCCTTTTCCAGGACGTTGTGTACATAACACGAAACTTCACCCAGTGAAGTTTTTTTGCCTTCTATTCGGCACTAAATACAACCAGGTCTTCGTGTAGATCCAGGATAAAAAAAAATAGAGCCAAATCTTTCGATAAGGCTCTTTCCATCCTTTTACAGTCCCAAAATGCTGAAACCTGAGTCAACATGGATTGTTTCTCCAGTAACTCCCCGGGACAAGTCACTCATTAAATAGTAAGCCGTGTCGCCTACTTCTTCTTGTGTTACAGTCCGACGCAAAGGCGCTTTCTCTTCAATTTGTTTAAGGACTGAATTGAAATCGCCAATTCCTTTAGCGGACAGGGTACGAATCGGACCTGCAGATATGGCATTTACGCGGATACCATTCTTTCCGAGATCATTGGCAAGGTATTTTACACTTGCATCAAGACTTGCCTTGGCAACACCCATAACATTGTAGTTTTGAACTACTCGTTCACCGCCAAGGTAGGTCATTGTCACAATACTGCTATTCTCAGCAAGATACGGCCTGGCTGCCCTTGCAACAGCTACCAAGGAGTATGCACTGATGTTTTGTGAAAGCAAAAAACCGTCACGGCTTGTGTCAACGAATTCTCCTTTTAAGTCTTCTCTGTCGGCAAATGCAATACAGTGGGCAAGTCCGTGAATCGTCCCTACATCATCACCTATTTGTTTGAATGTTTCGTTGACAGCTTCATCATTCGTTACGTCACATTCGTAGAACAATGCATCCTGCCCTTCCAGTGAAGCAACCAGATCCCTGACTGGTTTTTCAAAACGCTCATTTGCATAAGTAAAAATCAACCTGGCCCCTGCTTCATGCAGTGATCTGGCAATTCCCCATGCAATGCTGCGCTTATTTGCTACACCCATTACCACATATGTACGACCTTCTAATGAAAATTTCATGAATCTTCCTCCTTGAGGTATAGATTATTATTACTAGTTATTAGTACCTGATGCTATTCTAGCCGAATCAATCAAGAAACTCAATGATTAGCTATACTTATTTACTTTGAAACATTCAGTTCCCATTCAATGGCATATTTATCTTTAACCTTGCCATACTTTGCATTCCAAAATGTATCCTGAAGTTCCATAGTTATTGTTCCATTGCTGGCAAGTTCATTATAAACCCGCACGATTTCCTGTTCGTTTTCCAAATCGAGGCTTAGCACTATATTGTTCCCTTTTACCAATTCTTTATGAAAGTCGTCTACCAGGTAAAGTACGTTTGCTTCATCGATGTGCAGTTCTGCATGTATATATTTTCCTTCATGGCCTTTAAACATATCTATCCCGTCAGCAAGCTGCGCGTTTTTAATTTCCCCACCGAAAATCTGCTTATAAAAATCCAAGGCCTCCCGGCAATTTTCTACCGTTATATGCGGAATAATCTTTTTCATAACTGATCCTCCTTTATTTGGTTCGCATCCTTATTATCTTCGACCCAAAAGAGAAAAACTCCTGTCCATATCCAGGACAGGAGTTTTTAAAATTTATCCGAACTCAAGTACACCTTGCAATTCTTCCACATACTCATGGCTGCCCGTGACGATCAGGCGGTCACCAAGACGTAACTCGGTATCCCCATGAGGAACGATGGAATCTTTTCCGCGGAAAATACGGACCATGATGACATCCCCAGTAAACGGGAATTCCCGCAGCATAATTTCATTATATTCAGGGTTGTTCATGTTGATTTCATATAAGGCACTTTCCTGGTCTGTGAAAATATCGACGACACTAGGCGCTGTAATCAAAGCTTTTAACAACGTCTTGGTGGAAAGTAGTACAGAGAAAACTTCAATCCCCTTGTCTTTCAACTCTTTATCGAGACCTGGGGTTTCAACTCTGGCAATTACCCTGTCGACGCCTTTTTCCTTGGCATAAGCAGATATTTCAGCATTTTTCGCTTCATCTCCGGTCGACACTACCAAAATGTCCACATCAAATACTTCGATATTTTCCAATCGTTCAATATTATAGTCTTCCAGCTGTGTGATATCAAAGATAGAACGGTTAAGCTTCTCATCAACCTTGTCCAATTTCGTATGGTACATATTGATTTCGAACAATTTCGAATCAAGCTCTCTTACGACCGGGAGTGTAAACTGGTTAGAGCCAATGAAAGAGACCACCTGCTTGTGCTCTTCCTCTTCCTTCCGAACATAATATTTCTTGAAGAACGGAGGCGTGATGATACAGGTCAATACAGCAACAAGAATCAATGCACCCTCCATTTGTTTGTCTATGACTCCCATCCGCTCTCCGATAGTGGCGGCAGCGATCACCAAAGAAAGAGTGGATGTCAAAATCATTCCGGCACTTATAACGGTCTGCCAGTCATACCACTTTTTCAACAACAGAACAGGAAGCAGTTTTGATGCAAGCAAGGCAATCAATAACAACGGAATCAATGCCAGAACCATTGGATCACTGAACAGGGACCATAAGTCAATCTCTACACCGACCATCACGAAGAAAATCGGAATAAGAAATCCATAGCCAAAGCTGTCGAGTTTTTGGACTAGATCAGGATTGGGCGAAAGCAGGGAAACCAAAGCACCGGCAAGGAATGCACCAAGTATATTCTCTGCTCCGACTGTTTCTGATAACGCGACGAGGAAAATTATCAAGGTGAAAACAGCCCTTGTACCAATCTGGATTGTACCTTTTGACATGGTTTCAAGGAAAGTCTGGTTCCGGTACCTTTTGCCGACAAAGTACAAAACAATACCTGCCCCAAACAAGATCAATAACAACCACATGTTTCCAGACCCTTCTCCGTATAAAGATACGAAAACGGCCAAAAGAATCATCGTGACAAGGTCAGCAATAACAGCAATCAATAAAATCGTCTGTCCGACCATTGTCTGCATAGCCTGCGCCTCTTTTAATGTAGGTACCACTACTCCGAGGGATATTGTCGAAATAATCAGGGTCATCAAAAAGACGTTGTCGATAAATCCAGCTAAAACGAACAGATATGACAGGATTAGCGACAAAGCAAGAATGGCAAGGAATACAAGGGTGGAAAGTACGACCGCATTAGGCGTTCCACTGCCATTATTGTTTTTTCTCTTCTTCCTTTTTGCAAAAATGGAGAAATCTATTTCAAGACCGCTTAGAAACATCAGAAAGATAAATCCAAGGGTGGAAAGTATCTCAAGCCATGAGCTCTCTTCTACCAAGTTGAACCCGCTTTGGCCGATAATCAAGCCGATGATAATTTCGGCAACGACCACCGGTATTGCTTTCAGACGAAAGCGGTGCATCAATATCGGTGTAATAAATGCTGCCAATATAACAATAACAAGTGAGGTAACTGATTCTCCGTGCTCCATTTACCTAACCTCCTTTAATACTTAATGTAATAGTAAGTTCATAAAAGCCGTAGCCATGCCAAAGTAAATCAATATGGAAATAATGTCATTTATGGTTGTGATAAATGGGCCCGAAGCAACAGCTGGATCAATATTCAACTTGTGCATAATAATCGGGACAAGAGAACCGGCAATAGTAGCTACAAACAGAGTTGCCATAATCGAAATCCCTACTAGCAGCCCTAGAAAAATGTCACCTTGCCATACATATACGACAAGGGTGGTCAGCACTCCGCAGCATATCCCGATAATC
The DNA here is from genome assembly GCF_900156915.1 of Sediminibacillus massiliensis. GTDB lineage: Bacteria > Bacillota > Bacilli > Bacillales > Amphibacillaceae > Sediminibacillus_A > Sediminibacillus_A massiliensis. The sequence continues at coordinate 1,857,352 of NZ_LT732535.1, forward strand.
AGGCCGGTCCCTGCTTCTCTCAAAATCGTTTTCAGCTTTCCTTGTTTTTCAAACTCGCCTGTTGCAATCCCTCTGACAGCTACAGCCAACGCTTGTGTCCCTGTATTACCCGCCATGCCGGCAATCAACGGAATGAAAACCGCTAAAATTGCTACTTTGTCCAACGTCTCTTCAAACCGGCCGATTAAACTTGCCGTCAACATACCCAAAAACAACAAAATGACCAACCACGGAAGTCTCTTCTTGGCTGAATTCAGGACATTATCATCCGGACCGTCTACATCGGAAATACCAGCAAGTTTGGAGTAGTCATCACTTGCCTCCTCTTCCATAACATCCATGATGTCATCAACCGTGATGATTCCGAGGAGGTGGTTTTGAAAGTCCAACACAGGAAGGGCCAGGAAGTCATAATCACGAACCATTTGGGCTACGTCCTCCTGGTCTTCGCCAACCTGTACGGAAACAACACGCTCACTCATAACATCCGAAACAAGCCAGTCTCCCTCGGCAATAATTAAATCCCTAAGAGAAAGAACACCGACCAACCGCTTATCATTGTCAATAACATACGTATAATAAATTGTTTCGGCATCTGGTGCTTCTTTCCGGAGGTGTCTCATTGCCTCTTTGATGGTTTGGTTGGCATTCAATACGACAAATTCTGTCGTCATAATACTTCCAGCTGTTTTTTCTTCATAGTGAAGTAACTCTTTTATTTCTTCCGCAGATTCCTTCTCCATGATAGTAAGAAAGCTTGCAACCTTGTTCTTATCCAATTCATTCATAATATCCACTGCATCATCTGTCGCCATTTCAGCAAGAACTTTGGCTGCAAAGTCGGAGGACATCTCGGAAAAGAACAGCTCTACATCATCTATATCGATATTTTCCATTACTTCAGCAATTTCCTCAGGCGACAGGTAAGTGTATATTTGTTTACGAACTTCTTCTGGTTGCGTTTCAAATATTTTCGCTTGATCATATGGATGCAATTCCAGAAACTCAGCACGAAATTGGTCGATTTGTGCATTAAACAAAGCATCTTGTACTTTTTCCCAATATTCCTCTCTTTCGTGTTCGTCCAATCGCTGTTCCATGTAGCATTACCTCCTTATCGCCTCGAAAATATTATCGTAAGCACAACCCAGTTATTTGTCAACGAATTAACAGTGAACTTTTCTGTCACATTTATGAAAAGAAAATATCACAATGCTTAAAAAAAAGTGCAATTTGATGTACACTATTTTATGTATGGCTTCTTTTCGATCAAACCGATTGATAATTGACCGTTTATTTAACCATTATTTTATAAGAAAATAGTTCTTTCAGATACTTATTTGTTTGTACTGTTTTTTTGTGTCACCATAAATATAAGTATTAATGGAAAGAAAGGGAAACGTATGAATTCAAAAAACCCGCATTCAAATATAGATTATACCCTTATCTTCATTGTTCTGCTGCTCGGTATTGTCAGCTGCTTTGCATTGTACAGCATCCAACCTTATCTACCAGCCAATGTCCAGGAAACCAATTGGTTTATCAGACAGGTTTTTTGGTACATTGGCGGCGGTATACTGATCGGTGGCATAATGCTCTTTGACTATGACCGCTTGCGTCATATCGCCTGGTATTTGTTCGGCTTCGGCATGATTACCTTGTTAATGCTGTTTTTTCGATTCCCGGGACCGATCATCCATACGGCAAATAATGCGACGAGCTGGTTCATTTTGCCTGGAATCGGCACGATTCAGCCTGCTGAATTTTTCAAATTGTTTCTGATTATTATCTTGGCCCATATAATGGTGAACCATAATGAAAAATATACAATTAGAACTAACAAGACAGATATTTGGCTTTTGTTTAAAATAGCTGCTATCTCCCTTCCACCGATGGGCCTTGTCGCCGTCCAGCCGGACTTGGGCGGTTTTCTAGTCCTAAGTGCGATTGTCTTTTTTATGGTGTTGATATCCGGCATCCGGTGGAGAGTGCTTACTTTTGTAGCATTTGTCGGTATCTTCTTGCTTGGTGCCGCTATTGGGCTCTCGATTATGTTCCCCGACACCGTAGGAACCACTTTGGAAGAATCCGTATTCCGTCACGTGGAAAGCCGTTTTTATGGTTGGCTCCAACCTGAAAAATATGTGGACTCAGGCTTCCAGCTGAAACGTGCCATGCTGGCGATTGGATCCGGTCAGTTAGCCGGTAAAGGGTTGATGGATTTCGAAATCGACGTCCCCGAACGGCATACAGACATGATTTTCACCGTAATTGCTGAGCAATTCGGATTTGTAGGTGCCAGTCTTGTTGTAACGCTCTTTTTCCTACTTATTTACCGTTTAATCTATATCGCATTGCAAAGCAACGATCCATTTGGAAGCTACGTGATCAGCGGACTGATCGGGATGTTCGCATTTCAGATTTTCCAAAACATCGGTATGTCCATTCAGTTGCTTCCGATTACAGGGCTACCACTCCCGTTCTTAAGTTACGGGGGCAGTTCAACATTGACCTATCTGATTGCCATCGGGATTGCATTGAACATCAGATCACGGACAAAACAATATATGTTTGATTAACCTTCAGGGTGGAAATGCTATTCAATAGATTCCACCCTGTTTTAATTCTTCGGATTGGAGGCAGACAATGAAAATTGATGTAATAGGTGATATACATGGTTGTCTCACCGAATTGAAAACACTATTTAATGAACTCGGCTATCAATGGGACGATGGTATTCCGGTTCACCCTGGTGGCAGAATGCCGGTTTTTGTCGGTGACTTGACCGATCGAGGTCCTGATTCCATAGCGGTGATCAAACTCGTGTACGAGATGGTTGTTGCGAAACAGACAGCAAAATATGTACCGGGCAATCATTGCAACAAACTTTATCGATATTTCCTGGGAAATCCCGTCAAAGAAACGCATGGATTGGAAACTACTGTTGCTGAATACAAAGCTTTAAATGCAAAGCAACAAAAACAAGTCAACCATCATTTTGTCGCATTATATGAACAAGCTCCACTGTATCTTCAGCTCCCCGAAGCGAATGCCGTCGTGGCACATGCCGGGATAAGTGAGGATTTGATCGGAAAATCGGGGAAAAAAGTAAAAACCTTTGTATTATATGGCGATATCACCGGAGAATCCTATGAAGACGGAAGACCAGTCCGCAGAGACTGGGCACAGCATTATTCCGGAGATAAATGGATTGTTTACGGCCATACACCTGTAAAAGAACCAAGAATCGTCAACAAGACAATCAATATCGACACAGGATGTGTGTTCGGCAACAAGCTAACCGCATTCCGGCTGCCAGAAGAAGAAACAGTCTCTGTGCCTTCGAAACAGCCTTTTGTGGAGGAGAAATTCCGTTACTTTGAAGGGGAATAATTTGCGGACAATCAGATGCATCCAGAGAAAAAGCGGGAAGGACAAGCTCCTTCCCGCTTTTCTTGATGGTTTCTGTAATTTTTTGATGCCCCACGGAAAGCAAATATTTTTCCAGCGCTGGACTACTACTCAATTCGAAAAGAATGGAAGGAAGCCAGAAAAGGTTATGTCGCAGTCTATGGTTTTTATGAATCGCACCTTCCCCCTTTTACAATAGCCCCTCAAAATCTTCTGGAGCTTTTGCGGTAAAGTGCATCCGCTCTTTGGTTGCGGGATGGTTGAATTCTAAAGAATGGCAGTGAAGTGCCTGTCGATTGATATATTTCGTCGTGCCGCCATACAATGTGTCCCCAAGAAGCGGGTGGCCAAGATGAGCGAAATGTACACGGATTTGATGGGTTCTGCCCGTCTCTAACCGCACTTCGACACTCGTACGATCCTGAAACTCTTTACGTACTTGATAATGGGTGACTGCGTACTGGCCATCAGCCCTTACTTCCCTTTCAATAAGCGAATCTGACTTCCTTCCGATTGGTGCATCGATCGTTCCACATTTCATTGCCAGGGTCCCTTCAATTCCAGCCGTATAACGGCGATTGATTTTGCCCTGTTTTTGAGCGAAGGACAAAGCAGAATGACTAAATCGATGTTTGGCAACCAAAAGGAGGCCAGAAGTATCCTTATCAAGCCTTGTGACGATATGGACCGTATAATCGAGATCCTTGCGTTCATAATGGGCTAAAAGGCCATTGGCAATAGTGCCCTTCGGATGATTTCTTGATGGAATGGTTGCAATCCCTGCACGTTTGTTTAAAACGAGGACATCCTCATCTTCATAAACGATGTCCAAGTCCAATTCTTCCGCTTCCATTCGGTCCCCTCTTTGTTCAGGTGGGAAAATGACTTCGAGCTCGTCATCTGTTTTAAGATGCTGCCTGACTGTTACGTCTTTCCCATTCAAACTGATTCTGCCCCCTTCGAATTTAACAGCTTTAAGAATCCGACGGGAAAATCCCTGATTTTGTAAAAACTCTTTGATGAGCATGTCATCATGTTCGGGTGCAATCTTCCATTTCACGTTTTTCACCTTTTCATCAAGTCTCTCGTCAGGCTTTATTCTTCATCCGACACGAAGGAATCGCGTACTCTTTTCCAAAAAGGAAACGGACGGAACCTGGCAAACCGTATTTTCTCTTCAGCCACCTTGCATTCAATCCTGTCGACATTTGTATAAGTCTTCGTTATGTGATCAATCGTTATGAGAAAGCTCTTGTCATAGATAGGACGAAGATCACAAGCATGGTGTTTAGGCAGTATGAGCGGAGAGCCTATTGTACGAAACACCCGGTTGTTGATGGACGCCATTTCTGTGATTTGAATCGACTCCAGCGAAGGGTGGATGATTCCGCCGCCAAGTGCTTTATTATAAGCCGTACTTCCAGACGGGGTTGATATACACAGTCCATCTCCTCGAAATGTCTCAAAGTGTTCCCCTTTTATTTCCAAATCGAAAACAACCGAACCTTCTGCAGTCTTGATCGCACACTCGTTAAGGGCAAGATAACGGTCGACATCCCCTCCGGATTTCGGACAGATAGTCACTTCCAGAAGCGGATATTCGACAACCTGAAAAGGGTTTTTCGCAATCTCAATTATCAACTTTTCCACTTCTTCCGGAACCCAGTCAGCATAAAAACCTAAATGTCCTGTATGAATTCCGATAAATGCAGTTTTATCAAGACGGTGGATATATGTATGGAATGCTTCTAGAAAAGTGCCATCCCCGCCTACCGAAATGGACAAATCAGGCTCCTCTTCATCGTAGGTTAGTTCAAAGTCGGTCAAATACTGTTTGATCATAGCTTTCAATTCATCTGACTTTTGGTCTCCTTTGGAAGTGATCGAGAATTTCATGTTAAAAATGTCCTCCTAACTAGTGTGTGCTTTTATTTTTATGGAATATACGCTGCGCTTCCTGGACCTCGTCTTTAATCAGGGACATTTCCTCATCTAATTTAAATGCAGCCTCTGCAGCTCTTTTCAATCTTGATTTTATGTTCGAAGGAATTTGTCCATCGTATTTATAATTCAAGGAATGTTCATTGGTCGCCCAAAAATTCATTGCCAATGTGCGGATTTGTATTTCGGCGAGCACTTTCTTTTCTCCATGTACCGTTTCAACCGGATATTTGATTATGACATGATACGATCTGTACCCGCTATCCTTCTGTCTGGTTATATAATCTTTTTCTTCGATGATGGAAAAATCTTTTCTGTTTCTAAGCATGTCGATTACCGTACGGATATCGTCGACAAACTGGCAAACCACCCTGACACCGGCAATGTCCTGGATTTCTCCTTCTATCTGGTCCAGCGGGGTGTTCTTTCTATGGGCTTTTTCCAAGATGCTTGGTACTGGCTTTACCCTTCCAGTAATAAATTCAATCGGGGAATGACGCGATTCAAATTCATATTGCGCCCTCATCCCTTTCAACTTGACTTTCAATTCTTCTACTACTTGCACATATGGAGCGAGAAAAGCCTCCCAGTTCACACAATGCACCACCTTCGGACAACTAGATGTTAAATTAGTATCTATCTAAACACATTACAATTGTATCATAAATTTTCCCATTGTTATTTTACAGATAAGCACTCTTGGCAAATTTTTTCCTATTAGTGAAAACGTTGGTCTGGCGGGCAATGTGAAGCTGCTTGGTGTGGCTTCAATAGTTAACTTTTGCATTATCGTCTATATTTCCACCATAATAAATCTAAAGGCCTATTTTAGATTGGGGGAAACAAGTTGGCACAAGAAATCGAAATAGAATTTAAAAATTTACTTACAGAACAAGAATATCTTCGACTGAAAAATGCCCTTGACCTGCAGGAAGTTCCTGCCTATGTACACACAAATCATTATTTTGAAACCAAGAATTTCGACTTAAAAAAACACGGTGCCGCCCTTAGAATACGCGAAAAAAACAATCAATGGCAATTAACGCTGAAAGAACCACATGAAGAAGGCCTTCTTGAAACGCACGACACATTGACCGAGGAAGAGGCAAAATCATGGGTCAACGGAGATATTATCCCGAAACCACTTGTTGCCAAACAATTGAACCAGCTCGGAATCGACTTTGCAGAGCTAGAATATGGCGGTACGTTACAAACGAAGCGAATCGAAGCAGAATATAAGCGTACAATCGTTGTCCTCGACCACAGCATGTACAATGGACAGGTCGATTATGAACTCGAGATAGAAGCTCAGGATAAAGAAACAGGTGAAAAAGTATTTCATCAACTGTTAGAGGAACACCAAATCACTAAAAAGGACACACCAAATAAGATTAAAAGGTTCTATTCCTCTATCCAAAACAGATAAGTTGCCCAAATAATTAAGCAGTTGTTAAAATAAATAACAAATCTTTACTTGAACAACTTTCTTGAAGTGGAGAGGAATATATATGAACAATCACGGGACCATCTATGAAGCTATTGGTGGACGACCTACGATAGAAAAACTTGTAAACGCCTTTTATAGCAGGGTGGCAAACCATCCTGAGTTAATACCGATTTTCCCGGAAGATTTGACGGAAACGGCTAGAAAACAACAGCAGTTCCTGACACAACTGTTTGGTGGTCCTGCATTATATTCAGAAGAACATGGGCACCCTATGCTGAGAAGAAGACACTTGCCATTTCCGATTACCCCTTCTCGCAAAGATGCCTGGCTATCGTGCATGGACGCTGCTTTAGAAGAAGCAGCTGTAGAAGAACCATATAGAAGCGCTATTTTCGAACGACTTACAATGACAGCTGAACATATGATGAATACACCTGAGGATGAGAAAGGAGAATCGATGTGAGCTGGAAACCATCTGGGCCATCTAACAACGAGAAGTCAAATAACACGGCACAGTATGGCTTTTTTGATTTACTGAAAAAACCGGTAGAAATTTATGTCTTCGTCGATCCTTTATGTCCGGAATGTTGGTCATTAGAACCTTATTTAAAGAAGTTGTCCATTGAATATGGGAGATTTTTCACTATCCGTCCTATTTTAAGCGGACAATTGACGGTTTTGAATAAAGATAAATTTGATAAGCCCAAGAAATTAAAAGATATTTGGGAAAAAACCGCAAATCGCACTGGAATGAGCTGTGATGGTGATTTGTGGTTGGAAAACCCGATAAGTCTTCCCTGGTTGGCATCAATTGCCATAAAAGCAGCCGAACTGCAAGGCAAAAAAGCCGGCCGGTCTTTTTTACGAAAGGTGCAAGAAAGTTTATTTTTGAATAAAAAGGATGTATCGAAAGAGGAAGTGCTTATGGAATGTGCGAAGGATATCAATCTGGACATGGATGAATTCCAGCAGGATTTGTATTCGAACACCGCAAAAAAAGCACTGCAATGCGATTTGAAGCTGACACAAGAGATGGACGTCGAATATATTCCGACAATGGTATTTTTCAATCAGTCGGAGGAAGAAGGCGGTTTGAAGGTTTCTGGTCTTTATCCTTATGAGATTTATGTGAAGATCCTGAAACAAATGCTGCAAATGGACCCACCGCCAGCACAAAAGCCTCCTCTCGAGGACTTCATTGCCTATTATAGTTTTGTTGGCAATAAGGAGATATCTGTCGTATATGATTGGAAACCGGATAAAACAGAAAAAGAAATGAAAAAACTTCAATTAAAGCGAATGGTCGAAAAAGTTCCCGTAAAATACGGCACCTTTTACCGTCATGTAGAAAGTCATTAAACAATCCCCTTGTTTACACGAGGGGATTTTTTTATACAAAACTTCTTTCAAGCTAATGATAAAACATAGAGGTTTCATACTTGAGGGAAACTGTGACATAGTGAAAACTCCTTCTAGGGAGACTTCCTATCGTTCTGATTAAAATGAGTGGTATGGCTTAGCTGCAGCAGAACACTTCGCTTTCCATGGGCACGGCCTCAGCCAGGGAACTACTTGAATAAGCTTCCTTACTCCCTTTGGGACTGCGATTACTCGTCCCACCGAAAACCATGGGTCGAGGAATTTGCTACGAAGCTTAACTGGAAGACGCAAACCCATCACGCGGGGTCTTCGGACACACGGGACTGCGATTACTCGCCCCATCGAAGACCTTTCGCTGTTCCCATAGGACAAGGAAAGCTCCGACAGCATCGCTTCGCACGAAGAAAATTGGTTTGTATTTTCGAGGAGTCTGCGTATTCTGCCTCCGCTGTTAGGGATTTCTGAATTTTGATTAGGAATACCTCAATTTAGACATATTCTAGGACCACTTCTTACTTGATCAGATAACTATCTTAAGCTGCGGAAAAATGCGAGACTCCAGTGGGAAAGGAACAGTCTGAAGATCCCGCAGGGGCGTTTTTTGCACCGAGGAAGCTGAAGCGTTCCCCACGGAAAGCGAGTATTTTTCCGCAGCGTTGGGCTACCAACTCAATCTGAAAGGATGATAGGAAGTCACACTGAGTTATGTCGCAGTTTATCTATATTGTGAATCATGGGATAGGAGTTGTAAAAGAAACTCTGCTGTCTTTTTTATCAAATAACAAAAAAAGGCTATGTCCGGGTGACATAGCCTTTTCGTCTTTTATCAGACAAAGGGGGATGGGAGAAAGTTAAGTCAAACAAAGGGGTTGTTTGTTTGTTAATTATCTCACAAGACAAATATAACAAGATTTTAAACGGCAAACAATAGAAAAGCTCATGGTTTCACAAAACTGTCAAACTTCTATGAAATAGTCATATGACATATAATATAGCAAACACCTTCATACATAGTTAGGAGTGATAACCACATGCAAAGGTTTTATTTCGCATTTTTTCTTTTCCTGACAGTGATAGCATTTTTTCTGAATATATTAGGGTTTATGCGCTTAATTCCTATTTTAATAACCCTTCCCCTACTGTTTTTTTCCATATATTTCACCCTGTTCTCTTTGACCTACAGGAAAACTTTCAGAGGTTTTCCACGAAAAAACTGAAAGGGCGGCCGGCTTATAGCCAGACCGCTCTTTCAGTCTTTTAACTTCATTATTCCACTTCTGCAAGCAAACGTTCCATTTCTCCGAGCTTTTCCTCAAAGACATCAAGAGCTGATAATATTGGTTGTTTGGATGTCATATCGACTCCCGCTTTTTTCAATACTTCAATAGGATAATCACTGCTTCCGGATTTCAGGAATTCAAGATATCGATCGACAGCAGGTTGACCTTCCTTCTGGATTTGAGAAGCAAGGGCAGTTGCAGCGGAATATCCGGTCGCATACTGATAAACATAATAATTGTAATAAAAATGAGGAATGCGAGCCCACTCCAGTCCTATTTCCTCATCTATCGTCAAACCATCACCAAAGTATTTTTTATTTAAATCATAGTAAAGTTGAGTCAATTTATCAGCAGTCAGCGCTTCTCCTTGCTGTGCATGCACATGGATGTCATGCTCAAACTCAGCAAACATTGTTTGACGGAATACCGTCCCTCGGAATCCTTCCAGGAAATGATTCAGCAGGAACAGCTTCTTCTTCTCATCTTCCGTGTTGTCAATCATGTAATCATTTAAAAGGGCTTCATTACATGTAGAAGCAACCTCTGCCACGAAAATAGAGTAATTGCCATAACGGAATGGCTGATTCTCTCTTGAGTAGTAACTATGCAGAGAGTGTCCCAGTTCATGAGCAAGTGTAAACAAATTGTTCAAGTTATTTTGCCAATTCAACAAAATGTAAGGGTTGGTGCCATAAGCTCCTGAAGAGTATGCCCCGCTTCTTTTACCCTTGTTTTCTTCCACATCGATCCAACGGTCCTTGTACCCTTCTTTAATGATGTTGATGTACTCGTCTCCCAATGGTGCTAAACCTTTCAGCACATGCTCCTGTGCTTCTTCATAAGGAATTTTCATTTCCACATCTTTCACCAGCGGTGTATATAAATCATACATATGAAGATCTTCCAATTTAAGTACCCGTTTGCGCAGAGATACGTAACGATGAAGCAGATGCAGGCGCTGATTTACCGCATCGACCAAATTATCATACACTTCCTCTGGTATATTGTTGTTATCCAGGGCAGCCTGTCGTGCCGAATCATACTTTCTTACTTTCGCATAGAAGTTGTTTTTTTTCACGGCACCAGACAAAGTGGATGAGAAAGTATTTTTGAAGCCGCCAAAAGTATCATACATAGCTTTGAAGGCATCATGACGGACACGTTGATCGTCCGACTCCAGGAAATTTATATAACGGCCGTGTGTCAATTCTACTTCGTTTCCTTCTTCGTCTTTTATATGCGGAAAGGTTAAATCGGCATTGTTCAACATTCCAAAAGTCTGGGAGGCATTGTCTGTCACCTCAGAAGCCTCGGCTAGCAGTTCTTCTTCTTTCTCGCTCAGCACGTGTGGACGTTGTCTGTTTATCTCATTGATTGTATGTTCATATTGTTTTAAGTTTTCATTTTCCTCGACAAAAGCTTTCAACTGGTTTTCATCTAGAGATAAAATTTCCGGAACAATGAAACTCATCGCGCTCGAAGCCTGTGTAAGCAGGTTTTCCGCTTTCGAGTTCAATGCCTGATAAAGGGAATTTGTCGTGTCCTGGTCATATCTCATATGTGCATATGTATATAACTTTCCGAGACGTTCAGAGACAGCATCCTGAAGCTTCAGAATTTCATACAGATTTTCTGCAGACTCGCTGATTTTCCCTTGATATGCCTTAAATTCAGGCAGTTTGCTTTTTACAGCTTCGAATTCTTTCTCCCATTCCTCATCTATAACAAAAATGTCTTCTAGTCTCCATGTTTTTTCTAAAGGTACTTCTTCTCGTTTCGGTAGTTGCTGGGCCAAAAAAATTCCTCCTTTAAATTTTCTTCACATACCTAAACAAATTCTGTAAAAGTGTCTATTACTCCTGTCAAACAGCATCAACTTTTCCACATTTCTTATATTATATCGTTTTTGCTTAAGAATCATGCGAAACAACGCCTGAAGAAAAGGGATATTTTTCTAACTTCTTGATGATGAGATCATCTTCCCTTAGTCCTTCTTCCACATTTTCTGGAAAATTAATCGGGTTTATGCGCATAAATTCTGTATTAGACACAAATGTAACGAAACCTAAATATTCGAGAAGTTGAAGATACTCTTTCAGAGGGTCAGGAGGCGCTGTGATTAGCGGGAAACTTGCATCAGTGATGAAATGATTGTCCATTTTCTCAAAGAGAACTGAAAGGGAGGTTGCTTTGAATGGGGGAAGAGAATGAAGAAAATCAAGACATAGTCTACTCTGCCAAATCCAAGGAACGGACTTCATCCTGTATTGACCTGAAACAGGCAGATAAATAATCCCAGGCAGGAGACTGTTATGGGTATGTTTAATGTAAAGCCAATTGCGCCAAGTCTTTTCTTCGCGGCTTTGGTAAAGGGTAGGTGGTTTTGTACGAAACAAGTGTTTCTCCTTTTTCCATTGCTGTAAAAATTGATTGTTTGGGGCGTGCTCCTGGAACATGGATTTGAAAGAAGTCCTGCTGAGTGGCCTATGAACCCATTGACCGAGCAGCCGGTTTCTTCCTACAACTTGAATATGTTGGTAAACGGAAAGAATCTTAGTATTGGGACAGTAGAAATATAATGTGAGGGGGAAAGTAGAGGAAAATCGGTGGATAAAAGCGCGTTCCTGCGTTCCAGAATATAACATGCCTGTTTTTTTGCGCTTCATCCGGTTGCTGCCTAATATCCAAATCGGAGTGATTCCGGTCTGTATGTAACCTTCATTTCGTTTAAGGTAGTCATCCATCGATAGCTTTGCACACTGATATTCAATAGCAATGGTTTTATTGCCTATAGAAAAGAGTATATCCGGTCGTTGTTTGATCAATGGAAGGTACTTTTCCAGTTCTGCCTGCACACCCTGATTTCTCAGCCATTGGAACAAGTCCAGCTTACCTTGCTCATGATACTCTCCTTCCCCATCATGCTGAAAAGGGCAGTCACTGTTAGGCAAGTGAGAAAAATGGGGAATATTCTTCCTCCCTGCCTTCAGAATGAGGGTTTCTTCACATATCGGACAAAAATACTTCTGTCCTTGTTTACGCATGTTAATCTCCGGCTTGGTCAACCCGATAAAATTTATGAGTTGGCCATTTTGATTGTAAGCACTCAGCATACCATTTACCGCCTTTCATTATAATTGCTTTTAATTCGAGCAATTACTTCAAGATTCCTTCCTTGTTTATAGAGAAATCCGGCATACTCTTTTTCAAAATAAAAAAAGCATCCGTCTCAGCGAATGCTTTTCTTATTTTTCTGGAAAGTATTCTTTGATTTGTGAAAGGGCGTTTTCTTGAAAAATCACTTTTCCATATTCTTGGACGCGGTAGATGGTTAGATTGGACTCCTGGCCAAATTCCAACAGCTGGCTAAGAATATCCTCCTGGTCATCATCACTCATGAAGTTTTCGTCAAATTCCATGAACAAAAGATATTTGTCTTCAAAATGATATAATTGATCATTTACGCCTTCGGTTTCTGGAAAATAGTGACTAAGTTGGATGACATCTTCAAAATCCTTAAATTGAACGATAAAGGACAAGTTCTCCATATGATTAACTGCTTCTTCCATATTTTCAGATTCCTCTTCCGAACCAAACTTATCGTCTAACATTGATTCAATCTTTTCATCAATTGGCATGTCAATCGTTTTTCCGCTTTCAGTAGGTAATTCAAGGTTCTGTCCGTCCTTCGAAAGCTGTGCTTTTGTAACCACAATTTCCAATCCCTTATCAAGGGCTTGAACTTGAATCCAGAGAGGGCCGTCTATATGAAAATCGTCTTCTTTATAATTAACTTCGTCCATTACTTGCCAGAATAACTGCTCACTTCGTTCACGGTTATACCAAATTTCTTCGCGATCGAATCCTCTGTCTTCGATGTCCATATAGGAAATATAAAACTTTACCGTGTTCTCATTGATTCTTTCTATTTCCATTCATTCTCTCTCCCTTCTATTCGATAATTAGGTGGAAGAGAAAGACTTCACCTATTTATTGATTCTCAGTAATTACTTACCCGATTGAAAAAGGTCTCAACCCTTGTTTATTAACATCGAGTACTTATCCTTATTTTATGATAAAACAAAGGATTTTGAAAATATAAAAGCCTATATAAACCCTAGAAATACTTACCTATTTTACTTTTGGGCACGATACAGCAAAACAATAAAACGGCAATTTAGTGTAAAAAAAGCGCAGATCCTTTAAAAAGACCTGCGCTTTATAACCTTTTTAATTAGTTAACCATTCGTTGTGCTTCACGTAGTTGGAATGTACGTACCGTTCTAGGCAAGAACCTGCGGATTTCGTCTTCGTTATAACCAACTTGTAAACGTTTTTCATCTATGATGATAGGCCTGCGTAAAAGCCCAGGATTCTCTTGAATTAGATTAAAGAGATCCTTTAATGGAAGCTGGTCGAGATTCATATCCAGTTTTTGAAAAACTTTCGAACGGGTAGAAATGATTTCATCTGTACCGTCTTCTGTCATTCTTAAGATTTCTTTGATCTCATCCAAGGTTAAAGACTCAGAAAAAATATTTCTTTCTGTGAAAGGTATGTCATGTTCTTCTAACCATGCTTTTGCTTTTCGGCAAGATGTACAACTTGGTGAGGTATAAAGTGTTACCATTGAAACTTCACTCCTCAATGTGCAGATTATTTATCGTCATTTCATGATTCTTTGAAGAATATATTAAATTAAAATTAGTTTAAATAACTCTTCTATGTATAGTATACTATACTTGTCAAGCAGAGGGTAGGTTTTGTGAATATTTTAACTAAATTAATTTACGGCTGTAATTATGGGAAGTCATGAAATGGTAAATTTATATTTAAAGTACCCTCGCTCACAGTATATTAAACCTTTTTTCCTTTACTTTTTTTCTTTTTTTCAGGTATAAAACGACTTATTTCGGGATACCCGTCAGGAAAGGATATCCCCATATATCAAGATGGTTATACTTTTTCTGATTCTTTCAGGAAATCAAAAATATCCTCTGAATTTCGTTGATTATCATATGTCAGCACTTCATCAACAGGCTGGTAGGACTTGCCGTATAATTCTTCATCCTTGTACGTGTGTATATCTTCATACATTTTCTTCATTTTTTCATATATCGCTTGCTCATCTTCATCATTAGGTGTCCAATACAAAATTTCCATTGGGTTTTCTTCGTTCGTTGCCAGGCTTCTCCGATTATAACCAATTGATTGAGCATGGACAAACCCTTGACGCTGGTAAAATCTTAAGCGTTTTTCAGAGTCTGTATCTTCATAATCAACAGGCTCTACTTCCAATATAATCGGCTTGTTCTTTGCCTTCAATTTATCGAGCAATTTCCCTCCAAGTCCTTGCCCGCGAGATGCTGCGGAAACATACACATAATCTATAAAGATAAAAGTCGGAAACTCTGCGTACATTAAGACATGATGGGGACCTTCATCTTTGTAGTAGACATCTCCTTTTTCTTTCAAGAGCATTTCCATGTGTTCTCTCGATTTCATCTCTTCTACTGGAAAATACTTATTCAGCTTTTCATACCAGTTCATTGATCTACTCCTTGTGTTTGTAGTCATTAATATTATAACGAAGTTTTATCCATTTGTTAAACCCTTCCTTTAGATTTACCCGTTTCTTTCATGCTTACTCACCGAAAAACTAAACCCTTACCGGTGACACCAGCAAGGGTATAAAATCAGTTTAATGGAGTGTAGTCCACTCCTTCTGTATAGCTGTTGCCGGCATTCCAAATGAGAAATTCTTCGATTCCATTCTCATTTAGAGCCCGTATTTGATCTTCAACTTCACTTACTCCATACTGTTTCGTCGCTCCGCTATAAAGCCAAGGTGCTTCAAAGTCCTGAATCCAAGGTCTGGACACTGGGGGATTATCAAGCTCGCCAAGTACTTCATTTTCGACTTTAGCATACTCTGTCACCAACCGATATGGCTCTTCATCCGGTTTGTCTATACCAAAGTAAGAAGTCCAATGACTCGGATAAATCATGGAAGAAATCACATCAACATTCGAAGATATTTTCGAAAAGTTTTGACCGATACCAGGCGTTTCCGGGATAGTTGCTGCATAGCCGAAAATATCTACTGAGACATCGACATCATAACTGGATAGTTCTTCCTTAGCGTGTGCAACGAAGTCTGTAACAGCCTGTACACGTTTTTTCACTTCGTTCGTGTCATCGTCTGCATACTCTCCCTGATCGTATTCCAGCTCATCGTCCCTGTTTTCAAATCCTTCCGGAAAACGGACATAATCAAACTGTATTTCCTGAAATCCTAACTCTGCAGCCTTCTTGGCCAATCCGATATTATAGTCCCAAACTTCTTTTTGAAAAGGGCTCACAAATGCTTCCCCTTTTCCATTTGTCCAAACCTCGCCATTTTGGGTGAACGAGAGGTCTGGGCGCTCTTTTGCCAAGACGGAATCCTTAAAGACTACGATTCTGGCAATTGGATAAATCCCTTCCTCTTCAAGGCGCTCAAGGACCGCTCTTGGATCTTTCACGAAGTTGGTCCCTATGTCATAATAAGGAGATCCTTCATCCAATTGAAAAGTTACATTTCCGTGATCTTCTTTCACATCGATGACCATCGCATTTAAATCCGTTGAATTTACCAGGTTAATCAACTTGTCGAACCGTTCTCCTCCGGCAGAGTTACCGGTTACATAAATCCCTCTGACAGCATCCGGGTATTCAAAATCGAGTCCTGAATCATACGTGAACCTAACCATCCGTTCTGGTAATTCATAGGTTTCCAATGTCTTTTTGCTTTCATGATGTCTATTTGCTTCTTTGGCATCTTCATCAGCTTCGACTGTAGTCGCCAATATCACGGTACCAAGAAAAAGTGCCGTTGCACCTGCCAACAACTTTTGCTGCAATTTCCCCATTTTTCATCAAACTCCCACAAGTATGTATTTATTTCTATTATAAAAGACATCCCTCATAGATGGGAACCCAGTTTACGTAATTTAACACTATTATCCAAATACCTTTTTTCAAAAATAATTAAACCTCTTTTTCAAAGGATTGGAACATTCACAATACCCATATAATGCGACATAACTTTAAAGTGACTTCCTCCCATCCTTTTCTGATTGAGTGGTAGTCCAGCGCTGCGGAAAAATACTCGCTTTCCGTGGGGAACGCTTCAGCCTCCTCGGGAAAAGCGCCCTGCGGGGTCTTCAGACTGTTCCTTTCCCACTGGAGTCTCGCATTTTTCCGCAGCT
>NZ_LT732535.1:1874078-2016390 GCF_900156915.1 Sediminibacillus massiliensis
CTTCATTTTCGACTTTAGCATACTCTGTCACCAACCGATATGGCTCTTCATCCGGTTTGTCTATACCAAAGTAAGAAGTCCAATGACTCGGATAAATCATGGAAGAAATCACATCAACATTCGAAGATATTTTCGAAAAGTTTTGACCGATACCAGGCGTTTCCGGGATAGTTGCTGCATAGCCGAAAATATCTACTGAGACATCGACATCATAACTGGATAGTTCTTCCTTAGCGTGTGCAACGAAGTCTGTAACAGCCTGTACACGTTTTTTCACTTCGTTCGTGTCATCGTCTGCATACTCTCCCTGATCGTATTCCAGCTCATCGTCCCTGTTTTCAAATCCTTCCGGAAAACGGACATAATCAAACTGTATTTCCTGAAATCCTAACTCTGCAGCCTTCTTGGCCAATCCGATATTATAGTCCCAAACTTCTTTTTGAAAAGGGCTCACAAATGCTTCCCCTTTTCCATTTGTCCAAACCTCGCCATTTTGGGTGAACGAGAGGTCTGGGCGCTCTTTTGCCAAGACGGAATCCTTAAAGACTACGATTCTGGCAATTGGATAAATCCCTTCCTCTTCAAGGCGCTCAAGGACCGCTCTTGGATCTTTCACGAAGTTGGTCCCTATGTCATAATAAGGAGATCCTTCATCCAATTGAAAAGTTACATTTCCGTGATCTTCTTTCACATCGATGACCATCGCATTTAAATCCGTTGAATTTACCAGGTTAATCAACTTGTCGAACCGTTCTCCTCCGGCAGAGTTACCGGTTACATAAATCCCTCTGACAGCATCCGGGTATTCAAAATCGAGTCCTGAATCATACGTGAACCTAACCATCCGTTCTGGTAATTCATAGGTTTCCAATGTCTTTTTGCTTTCATGATGTCTATTTGCTTCTTTGGCATCTTCATCAGCTTCGACTGTAGTCGCCAATATCACGGTACCAAGAAAAAGTGCCGTTGCACCTGCCAACAACTTTTGCTGCAATTTCCCCATTTTTCATCAAACTCCCACAAGTATGTATTTATTTCTATTATAAAAGACATCCCTCATAGATGGGAACCCAGTTTACGTAATTTAACACTATTATCCAAATACCTTTTTTCAAAAATAATTAAACCTCTTTTTCAAAGGATTGGAACATTCACAATACCCATATAATGCGACATAACTTTAAAGTGACTTCCTCCCATCCTTTTCTGATTGAGTGGTAGTCCAGCGCTGCGGAAAAATACTCGCTTTCCGTGGGGAACGCTTCAGCCTCCTCGGGAAAAGCGCCCTGCGGGGTCTTCAGACTGTTCCTTTCCCACTGGAGTCTCGCATTTTTCCGCAGCTTGGTATAGTTTTTGATTAGTGAGAAAAATCCTAAAATGTGTCTAACATGGGCACTTGAGTCGCATTCAATGCGGATTTTGCTAGAAATCATCCGCTTCTTAGGATTGTTTTTAGTTAATTGTTAGGGAATTGGAGAATGCGTATTCTTGACCTCAAATTTAAGAAAATTACTAACAGCGAAGGCAGAACACGCAGACTCCTCGAAAATACAAACCAATTTTCTTGATGCGAAGCGATGCTGTCGGAGCTTTCCTTGTCCTATGGGAACAGCGAAAGGTCTTCGATGGGGCGAGTAATCGCAGTCCCACGTGTCCGAAGACCCCGAGTGATGGGTCTGCGTCTTCCAGTTAAGCTTCGTAGCAGATTCCTCGACCCATGGTTTTCGGTGGGACGAGGAATCGCAGTCCCAAAGGCAGCAAGGATGTTAATTCAAGTAGTCCCCTGGCTGAGGCCGTGCCCATGGAAAGCGAAGTGTTCTGGCGCATCGAGGCCATACCAGTCATTTATAATCAGAACGAGAGGAAGTCTCTTTATAGTGAATTTTCACTATGTCACAGTTTGCCTCATCTGTAAAGTTTCCAGATAACTAAACAGGTTTGTTATGAAGTAAAAAAAAGACCCTTTGCCAAAGGGTCTTTTAGAATCATATATATGTCAACTACCGGGATTGTCAATTATCATTGTGTTCTTGTTTATAAGCTTCGAACTCTTTTGTTGTACACAATACCCAATGATCGGGGCTGATTTCTCTTAGCTCCGGTTCTTCACTAGTATCATGTTGACTTGGATCATAAGCCACTCTTTGGCGGTTCCGTTCATAGTCCGGATCCGGAAGCGGGATAGCAGACAACAACGATTTTGTGTAAGGATGAACTGGATTTTTATATAATTCATCACTATCTGCCAATTCAACAAGTTTACCAAAATACATTACACCGATTCGGTCACTGATATATTTAACCATGGAGAGGTCATGTGCGATAAATAGATAAGTTAAACCTTGTTCTTTCTGTAATTCTTTCAGTAAGTTTACAACCTGGGCCTGTATGGACACATCCAATGCAGAGATAGGCTCATCTGCAATGATAAATTCAGGATCTACTGCTAATGCCCGAGCGATACCAATTCGCTGACGCTGACCGCCACTGAATTCGTGTGGATAACGGTTGGCGTGTTCTTTGTTTAAACCAACTCTTTCCAATAATCCTTCCACACGGCGCTTTCTTTCGTCTGCACTCTTTGTCAGGCCGTGCACATCCAAACCTTCCGCAATGATATCCATAACAGTCATACGCGGGTTTAAAGAGGCGTATGGATCCTGAAAAATCATCTGCATTTTTTGGTTGAATTTTTTCAAATCACTCGCAGATTTTTTTCCATGGACGTCTTCGCCATTAAACTTAACATTTCCGTCAGTTGCATCATAAAGTCTGATAATGGTTCTTCCAGTAGTAGACTTCCCACAACCTGACTCACCTACTAAACCGAATGTTTCACCTTTGTAAATATCAAAAGTGATACCATCTATGGCTTTTACTACGCTTTTTCTTCCCGTTTTAAAATGCTGCTTCAAATTTTTTACTTCTAACAGCTTTTCTTTACTCATGATTTTTCACCTTCCTGTGCCTTACCGGAAACCGTCTGCGCAAAACCTTTCATACGGCGTTGGACAGCAGCTGGCGGTTGTATATCCGGTGCATACTCATGCAATAACCATGTAGCTGCATAATGCGTATCGGATACTTGGAACATCGGTGGTTCCATTTCCTTATCGATTTCCAGTGCAAATTCGTTCCTTGGAGCAAAGGCGTCTCCTTTAGGAGGTTTCAACATGTCTGGCGGCGAACCAGGAATGGCAACAAGATCGTCGTCGGTATTATCCAAGGTAGGCATGGAACCTAATAATCCCCATGTGTATGGATGTTTTGGGTTGTAGAAGATTTCATCTACTGTACCGATTTCGACTATTTTACCGGCATACATAACAGCAACCCGATCAGCTACGTTGGCAACCACGCCCAAGTCATGCGTGATGAAAATGATCGAACTCTCTGTTTTCTTTTGAATATCTTTCATTAATTCAAGAATTTGCGCTTGAATGGTAACGTCCAAGGCCGTAGTAGGTTCATCAGCGATTAGTATCTTCGGATTACAAGCCAAAGCAATTGCAATAACAACACGTTGGCGCTGTCCACCTGAAAATTGGTGTGGATATTGATTAATCCTTTCAGCCGGCTGTGGTAATCCTACAAGTTCGAGTAGTTCAACAGCACGTTGTTTCGCCTGACTCTTGCTCATCTTTTGATGCTTAATAAGCCCTTCCATGATTTGGTTACCTATCTTCATGGTTGGATTAAGAGATGTCATCGGATCCTGAAAGATGGTAGAAATATCTTTTCCGCGAATCGCCTGCATTTGTTTCTCTTTCAGTTTAGTTAAATCTTTGCCTTCAAACAGGATTTCTCCTTTTTTGATTCTTCCGGGTGGTGAAGGAATAAGACGGGCCAATGCTCTTGTAGTCACTGACTTACCTGATCCTGATTCTCCGACTATCGCAAGTGTCTCTCCTTTTTTCAAATCAAAGGAAACACCACGGACAGCTTTTACTTCTCCACCGTACGTATCAAAGGAGATGTGTAAGTCTTTTACTTCTAATATATTTTCCATGTCAGCATCTGCCTCCTATTCACGCATCTTCGGATCTAACGCATCCCGAAGTCCATCTGCCAAAATATTAAAGCCAATCATGATTAATGAAATGACGATCGCAGGGAAAATCATAATATGCGGGTTGATTTGAAGTGCTTTGAACCCTTCATTAATGAGTGTTCCAAGTGACGCCTCCGGTGCCTGAAGCCCTAGTCCGATAAAACTTAAGAAAGCTTCAAAGAAAATTGCTGAAGGAATGGTAAACATAGTGTTAACGATGATCATACCTAAAGTGTTAGGGATTAGATGTTTTGAAAGGATTCTTGTATTGGAAGAACCTAATGTTCGTGAAGCCAATACGAATTCCTGCCCTTTCAACTTCAGAATTTGCCCCCTGACAATCCGGGCCATGCCCGTCCAACCGGTTATCGTCAAGGCAATGATGATAGCAATTATCCCGGGATCCAGGACCATAATCATTAAGATAACGACAACAAGGTTCGGTATCCCTACCAATATTTCAATAATCCGCTGCATGACATTATCTACTCTGCCACCGTAGTAGCCTGAAATACCACCATAAGCAACCCCGATCAACATATCGATGGCAGCTGCTACAAAAGCGATTAATAGTGAAACTCTTGTACCGTCCCATGTTCTTGTGAATAAATCACGGCCAAGTGTGTCCGTACCAAACCAAAAATATTGATCTGTAATGCCTTTATCCTCATAAATGTGGTAATAACCTGTTACTTTTGCAGACTCTGGACTTCCGTCTCCCTCACTTTTTACATCGTAAGTGATAAACTCGTCATCAGTCTGTGTAAATCTGGACCTTAATCGTTCTTTAGCAGCCTCTACAGACGCCGCTTCATAGGTCTCCGATTTCGTTCCGTCCAAACGCAGCCAGCGGATCTCTTCTAATCCCTGAACACGTGGCGGAAGTTTCGATAATCCCAAATCCTGATCATTTGTTCCATATTGGTTGATATGTGGCCCAATGATAGCCATTAATCCTATCAAAACTAAAACAACAATACCAAAAATGGCACCTTTATTTTTTCGTAACCTGATCCAGGCGTCCTGCCAGTACGTCAGGCTTGGACGTTGAATCTCTTCACTCTTCGCTTCATCTGTCTCAGCAGGTCTAAATAAATCTTTGTTTAATTTTTCTTTATCCATTAATCCTTACCTCCAGCCAGTCGAATCCGAGGGTCAATGATTCCGTAAAGTATATCGATAACCAAGATGATCAGGATGAAGAAAAAGGCGAAGAATAAAGTGGTTCCCATTATCATCGGGAAATCGTTCGTCATAATCGAAGTGACAAACTGTTCACCGATTCCCGGTATCGAAAAGATCTGCTCGATTACCAATGTACCAGTCATCAGACTTACTGCCATAGGCCCCATTACTGTGACAAGCGGAATTAACGCATTACGCAAGCCGTGTTTAAACATAAGGGCAGTGTTGTTTATACCTTTCGCTCTTGCCGTAACAATATAATCAGAACCCAATACTTCGATCATTTCCGTTCTCAAGAATCTCGCCGCGATTGCCAGCGGGAATATTGCCAGGGCAATAGTCGGCATAATGGTATGTGTAGGTCCTTCCCAGAAGGCAATTGGCAGCCACCCTAGTTGTACACCTACAAAATACTGCAGCAAACCAGCGAATATAAAGGACGGTATTGAAATCCCGATAACCGAAACTACGTTCGCCGTGTAATCAACCCATGAGTTATTTTTAACAGCTGCCACCAAACCCAGCAGCATTCCGATAATGGTTCCTATTATCAAAGCCTGTGCCCCTAAGTGTGCGGAAACAGGAATTCTGTTAAGCAAAATGTCTGTTATAGGCTGGTTATTAAGCTGGAATGATACACCTAGATCACCTTGTGCCAAATTTCCTAAATATCTTAAATACTGAACAGGTACAGGGTCATCCAACCCGTACTTCTCATACAGGATTTCTAACTGTGCTTCCGATAGTTTCTCTTCCGCTTTCATAGGAGAACCCGGCAGCATTTTCATCAGGAAAAAGGAGAATGTCGCTATAAGCAGCAAGGTTATGAGCATGTATATGAGTCGTTGTAATAAATACCTAACCATCCCTATCCCTCCTATTCTTTTAATATATCTCAATGTTCAAATAATTCAGTAAACCTTCATAAAATGGAAAAAGAGAGTATATGCCAATTTTCTGGCAGTACACTCTCCTCTCCTCTACCAAAGAGGTATGAAACTGTCTCATACTATGATGTTTTTACTCTTGGATATAAGCCCATTTGTATGAGAAGTCTGCCCCCATTGGATTGAAGTGAACGTCTTTAACAGATGGTCTCCATAGGTACGCACGAGAACGTTGGTACAATGGAGCGATCGCTGCATCTTCCATAAGCACTTTTTCAGCTTCAAGGAAGTTGTCGAAGCGAGCTGGCAAGTCTGTTAATAGATCATTGTTAGCTTCACTGATTAGTGAATCATATTCTTCATTGTTATAGTTCATTGTCATATATGGGCTGTCAGAAGTCCACATATTCAACCATGTGCTTGGGTCAAGGTAGTCAGGACCCCAGCCAGAGTTTTGGATGTCATAGTCAGAAGCTTCATCTCTTGCAATACGCTCTTCGAAAGGTACTGAAGAGATTTCAATAGTCAAACCTTCAAGGTTTTCTTCCAATTGGTTCTTGATATAAGCATCCATGTCTGTAGCAGTTTCAGTGTCACCGCCAAGGTAGCGAAGTGTAATTGAATCTACACCAAGCGCATCAAGGCCGGCTTGCCAGTGTTCTTTAGCTGCTTCTTTGTCTTCAGTAAGCAAGTCACCATTAAGATCACGGAAGTCTTCTCCGCTTTCAGGGTGTGTACTGAAGTCTGTTGGCACAGCCCCAGTTGATGGGATAGATCCATTTGCAAGAATAACATCAACCAAGTCCTGTTTGTTGATAGACATTGCAATTGCTTTACGGATATCTTGGTTAGCTAATGCTTCATTAGCTTGGTTCATTTTCAAGTAGAACAATGTAGGTTCTGGAAGTGTTTTATAATCTTCTGTACCAGCATATTGTTCAACAAATTCAGCAGTCAGACCGGCACGGTCGACTTCGCCTGTTTCATAAAGGTTTACAGCAGTACTTGTTTCTTTAACAACACTAACATTGATTTCTTCTAATTGTACTGTTTCAGCATCCCAATAGTCTTCGTTTTTAACCAAAGTCCATTGTTCGTTAGCTGTCGGATCCCAGTCTTGAAGGACGAAAGGTCCGTTATAAATAAGGTTTTCAGAAGTCAAAGCATAGTCATCGCCTTGTTCTGTAACAAAATCTTCATTCATTGGTAAGTAAGTACCGAAAGTCAACAAGCTATGGAAATATGGAACAGGCTTTTCCAAAGTGATTTCAAGTTCGTAGTCGCTTACAGCTTCTACGCCCAATTCATCCACTTCAGCTTCTCCATTGTTGATAGCTGTTGCGTTTTTCAAAACGTCATTCATCATGAATGGACCGTACTCAGATCCTGTATCAGGATTGATAGCACGTCTCCATGCAAATACGAAATCGTGGGCAGTTACAGGGTCACCGTTTGACCATACTGCATCTTCACGAAGTTTAATGTTCCAAGTCGTACCATCTTCACTAATTTCCGGGTCCCCTTCAGCGATTCCAGGAACTGGAGTTGCGTCAGGTCCAAGACGGTAAAGTCCTTCCATTGTAGATCCTAAGAATTGGAAAGCAACCGCGTCAGTAGCATGAGATGAATCCATTGTCGGAATTTGAGAAGATTCAAGGATGTTAAGCACTTGCTCACCGCTTGCTTCTCCTTCAGTGCTCTCGCCGCCTTCTTCAGTTCCTTCTTCCGTTGTGTTCTCAGCGTCATCTGTACCGCCTGTTTCTTCACCGGAATCTGAGCCGCCGGAACAAGCTGCAAGAAACACACTAAGTACTAATGCCATTACCAGCAATAGCCAATTTGTCTTTCTCATGAAGTAAATGACCTCCCCTAAGATTAAATTTTCTAATAATTTGTGCAGATACTTCATCCACAAGTGAAATTATACAAGTTTTCTTACTATTTTGCATTATTTTTTTTACATAAATTTTAATAAACCGCTTAAACATTACATTAGGATGACGTAAAATAGTTCTTTATGCCTATTCGTTTTAAACCTTCTATACCCTCATTTTTTATTCTTACACCACCAATTTATAGGCGGAAAGTTGTCATTATTTCTTACAAGAGTGGAAATGGGAGCCATTCTTTTATCACCTTTTTTATTCATGCTATAATACGGATTATCTATCTATAAGGTTGTGGACGAATTGGGTTTTCTAAGTAATAAGTGGTTTTTTCTTATCATAAATGTACTAACCAGCTTCATTATTTTCTTTTTTGTAGCACCCCCATTTAACTTGCAGACTTTTATCGATGTTCTTTTTTATATAGCAATCGCCTATTTGGTGCTGGGGTTGTTCTTCTTTGTTCTTAAGGGCGGTTTTTTTGATGGTGTCAGTTTCGGTTTCCGGAAGGTGATCCACAGTTTCCGGAGGCATAATGACTATTTGGAAGAATTAAAGGAGAAGCCAATGCCTTCGGACAAGATAGGATCCTCCTTCTTAAGATTTTTGTTTTTTCAAGGCATCTCCCTGTTCATCATTATGGTCGTCCTGTTGTTTGTCTATTATGCAGGCTGAATAGACTTGCAAAAACAGCGGTAATTTACTATAATCCAGTTACAAACAACTGAAAATGATGCGATGAAAAAGATAAGTACATGTTCCCTCTGGTTTATAGAGAGCCTGTGTTCGGTGGAAACAGGCACCAAGGAGTCATGGAATTGGGCTTTTGGAGTAGTGGCCGGCTTTGAGATACTGTCTGCCGCCGTTTCCAGGCGTTAACTGGAGCCTATCGGCAATAAGTTGGCCTTTTTATGAGGCAACAAGGGTGGCACCGCGGTTCATTCGTCCCTTCTATAGAAGAAGAGGAGAATGAATTTTTTTTGTTATAAAAAAATTTTAACCAAGCCACCTGGTAACCACTTCGAGCCATTTTTGGCACTGGAAGCGGGGTATTGCCTGGTCCGTCAATTCCAAGGTTTTTCATGCACAAAAAAATGATGAGGTGAAAACAGATGAAAACCATTTTTTCAGGTATCCAACCCAGTGGTACTCTGACCATTGGTAATTACTTAGGGGCAATGAAGCATTTCGTCGACCTTCAAGAGGAAAACAATTGCTACTTCTGCATTGTAGACGAACATGCAATTACGGTCCCACAGGACAGACTTAAATTAAGAGAGAACATCCGATCATTAGCCGCTCTTTACTTGGCTTCAGGGATTGATCCTGATAAATCCACCTTGTTCATCCAGTCAGAGGTTTCTGCACATACTCAACTTGGATGGATGTTGCAGTCGATAAGTTATATCGGAGAACTTGAAAGAATGACCCAGTTTAAAGATAAATCAACCGGTAAAGAAGCCGTCTCATCTTCGCTTTTAACGTATCCTCCGTTAATGGCTGCAGACATTCTTCTATACAAAACAGATATAGTACCGGTCGGAGAAGATCAAAAACAGCATCTTGAACTGACCCGCAATCTTGCGGAAAGGTTCAACAACAAATTTAATGATATCTTCACTGTTCCAGAAGTAAGCATACCTGAAACGGGCGCAAGGATTATGTCCTTGCAAAATCCGGTAAAGAAGATGAGTAAGTCTGACGAAAACCAGAAAGCATCTATTTTCATGCTGGACGATGAGAAAAAGATCGAGAAAAAAATAAAGAGCGCTGTTACCGATTCAGAAGGAATTGTGAAATTCGATAAAGAGAATAAACCTGGAGTGAGCAACCTCCTATCCATCCATGCCAGTTGCACAGGTGAATCGATCGAAGATTTGGAAAGGAAGTATGAAGGCAAAGGTTATGGAGATTTCAAACAAGGTACAGCTGAAGCCGTAATCAGTGTCTTAAAACCACTTCAGGAGCGTTACTATCAATTGATCGATTCCAAAGAACTCGATGACATTCTTGATAAAGGCGCTGATAAAGCAGAACAAACAGCTTCCCGAATGTTGGCAAAAGCCAAGAAAGCAATGGGACTTGGCAGGGTTAGAAAAAAGTGAATAAGCTAAAAAAGCGAGGCCGTCCTTTCGGAAGCAGCCTCGCTTTTTACATCATTCGTTTATAAGTATTTGATTGTTCCTGGCTCTGTTCAAGTTCATACATTTTCTCAAAAAACGGCTGCCCTTTCACCAGTTTGGCACATAGTTCTTCATGAGCCAATCCCCAGCCATCACATACTCCGTCGTATAATGTCTGCCATGCTTCTGCAAACTCCATCTCTCTAATCTTCGCATACTGGGAAGGATCCCATTCTGTTAACCAATAACGGACTTCCTGCAAGTTATTCGTTCCTTCCAGCTGATCGAGCGCCATCATTAATAATTGCTTTAACTGCCTTTCTTTTCTCGTCAGCCCGAGCATGGACGCAGGGGGCAGAGATAGAATATGATATTCTTTTTCCTTATTCTCAATCGTGAATGAAAACTCCTGACGCTCAGTACCCTCGATCATGTCATAAACGAGCCGTTCTTGCCTTGGTATTAACCGGCTTTTACGGACAGGTGCCTGGTAGCCAGCCGTGTCGACCGCCAAAATCGATACTCCATTTGTCAGGATACAAGCGTATTCGATAGAAATTCTCTCTTGGTTTTTTCTTAAGTAAGCTCTTTTATAAATGCTGTCCAACAAGTCTCTAGGTAAATCCTGAAGATCATTTTCAATGTAATGGTATAATAACTCGTCAATATACAGAATGGGTACCTGGTCTAACAGTTCAATTCCATCCTCTTTTCTCCATTCATGAAAAGCACATACATTGTAACCATTTTCTTCTCCTTCAAACCAATTCACCCATACATCATGTAAATATAACATGTCGAACCCCCGCTTTTTTAAGTGAGACTTCCTTGAATGGTCTTCCAGCCACAAGGATCAGTGGAACGAATGCCGTCCATCCAACTGCGGGTACTTGGACGGTTTTCCCCGCACGGAAACTGTATGAAACGTCAGCCAACTGTTCGTTCTACTGGTCTGCATCTTTTAGAATACATTATGGCCAACAAAGCGATATTTATTCGAATTAACCTAAAAATTAGCATGTATAATTCGGAAATTTGTAAAGGGCAAACATCATGATCAACAATCCTGCAGGTAGAAAATAGCATTCCACCCTGCCTTGTATGAAAAGAAAATAGTTAAACCAGGATAATCCTGCAGGTAAAAAATTCAGATAGATAATCAACGTTACTCCTCCGGACACAGCCATACCGAAACCTATCATAAACAAGAATGCGTATCCCAATTCCTATCCCCTGCCTGTCCCAATCTTTGTTTATATAATTAATATGTAAGACAAGCTCCTGTCATGCTTGCTTGTCCGAACTTACCTTCAGGTGCAATTGCAAAAAGGCAGGAATCCCTTTTTAGAGAAACCTGCCTTTTTATTATGATTCTTTATATTTTTTGAAAATAAGCGTCGCGTTATGGCCGCCGAACCCTAATGAATTGCTTAATCCATATTCATATTCTTGTTCACGCGCTTTTTTCGGCACGTAATCCAAGTCACATTCTTCATCAGGCGTTTCCAAGTTAATGGTCGGAGGCAGAATGCTGTCCTGAATCGATTTTACCGTGATAATCGCTTCAATAGCGCCTGCTGCTCCCAATAAATGGCCTGTCATGGACTTAGTTGAAGACACGGCTAGTTTGTATGCATGCTCACCGAATACTTGTTTGACTGCCTTTGTTTCAAAGGAATCGTTTAATTCCGTACTCGTTCCGTGCGCGTTTATATAAGCAATATCAGCAGGTTGGATTCCCGCATCCTTCACTGCCTGAT
Source organism: Sediminibacillus massiliensis (assembly GCF_900156915.1). Taxonomy (GTDB): domain Bacteria; phylum Bacillota; class Bacilli; order Bacillales; family Amphibacillaceae; genus Sediminibacillus_A; species Sediminibacillus_A massiliensis. Next base: position 1,885,971 of record NZ_LT732535.1, read on the forward strand.
CCATCGACCTGACAGCTCCTTCGCCTTCCGGTGCCGGCGATGTAATATGGTAAGCGTCACCGGCAGATCCGTATCCGACAATTTCTCCATAAATTTTAGCGCCGCGCTGTTTAGCAGATTCCAGTGTTTCCAGAATCAAAATGCCTGACCCTTCTCCCATGACGAATCCGTCTCGATTCTTATCAAAAGGGCGGCTCGCTGTTGCTGGGTCATCGTTGAAAGTCAATGCTTTGGCAGTTGAAAATCCTGCAAAAGACATCTTTGTCAGCGGTGCTTCAGCTCCCCCTGTGATCATTACGTCGGCATCACCTCGCTGGATGACCTTGTAGGCATCCCCGATGGAATTGGTACCGGAAGCACATGCTGTAACGGTACAAGAATTGATTCCTTTCGCGCCCAGTTGGATGGACACTTGACCTGCAGCCATATCCGGAATCAACATTGGTACAAAGAAAGGACTGACGCGACGGTAACCTTTCTGCTGAAATTTTTCGAATTGTTCTTCATAAGTTTGCATACCGCCAATGCCGGAACCGATCCAAACACCCACACGCGGGGCAATTTCATCATTAATGTCCAACTCTGCGTCATCAACCGCCATTTTGGCAGCTGCGACTGCATATTGCGTGAATAAATCCATTCTTTTTGCTTCTTTTTTCTCCATATAGTTAACAGGATCGAAATCTTTCACTTCCCCCGCTACTTTTGCAGGAAAATCGTCTTTATTCACTTTTGTGACATAGTCAATACCGGACTTGCCGTCCAAAATGCTCTGCCACATCGTATTCATATCATTACCGACTGGAGTTATCGCCCCCATACCGGTGATTACTACTCGTCTATTTTCCATGATTGCTGCTCCTCCTTATCTAATCGTTACTTTCCCCACTTAAGAGCGACGGCGCCCCATGTAAGTCCTCCACCAAAACCGACAAGGACAACTAAATCATCTTCTTGTATCTTACCCTCTTTAACCCCTTCAGATAAAGCAATCGGTATGGAAGCGGCAGATGTGTTTCCATATTTCTTGACCGACATGGCCATCTTCTCTTCTGGTATGCCGAGACGTTCTCTGGCTGCTTCCATGATTCGGATATTCGCTTGGTGGGGAATCAAATAATCGACGTCTTCTTTGTTGTAGCCGATCTTCTCTACCACGTTTACTGAGGATTCAGGCATTTGTCTGACAGCAAATTTGAATACTTCTCTGCCATTCATGCTTAAATAATCTTTATCTTGGTATAAATACTTACCTCCGGAACCGTCTGCTCCCAGTTCGAAAGAGAGAATGCCTTTCCCGTCACTTACCGGTCCCACTACAGCTGCTCCGGCCCCATCGCCGAATAACACACATGTGTTGCGATCTGTCCAGTCAGTGATTTTAGAGAGTTTCTCGACTCCGACTACAAGAATGTTTTTATATGCACCTGTTTCGATAAATTGTTTTGCCGTGATAATACCATACATAAAACCTGAACAGGCTGCACTCAAGTCCATTGCAGCTACCTTCTTGGCACCAAGGCGGTCTTGAAGCATGCAGGCAACGGATGGAAATGGAGTGTCAGGGGTTACGGTTGCCACAAGAATCATATCAAGATCTTCCGCAGACAGGTTGGCCTCCTTTAAAGCGCTTAGTGCTGCTTCATAAGCCATGTGCGAGGTATCGATATGATCCTCGGCAATCCGCCTTTCTTCAATCCCGGTCCTTGTCCGGATCCATTCATCATTTGTCTCAACCATCTTCTCCAAATCGAAATTTGTGAGAACTTTTTCAGGTACGTAGTGTCCTGTACCGATAATACCTGCATTCATTTTATTCCATCTCCTCTTCTATAGAGAGTTATTATCAATTATTAAGACTTGGTACTAATGTTAATCGAAAAAACCATTTTGTTCAAGTATCATTGTTTGTCCTCTTCACTCATTATAGGTTATCAGCCTTCCCTTAATTCCCATTCTTTAAATATGATGAAGAAGGAGGTGATTCCAATGACAGAAAAGGAAAAACCAAACGTCCAGGACCACCCTTTCAACCGCTTTGATCAAATGATGTTCGGGCCTGGCCGACAACCGAATCTAGAGGAACAACAGAAGAAAGAAAGCGAAACAGAATCCTTCGATTTATTTACTACCGCCCAAACCATGATGGAAACATATCGCCAACTATCTCCCTATGTGAAAGAGATATCCAATATGGTCAAAAAATTCAAAAAGTAACCCTAAATAAAGAGGACGTCCCTCTTTTTGTGGATCGTCCTCTTGTATTTCCCTGTCTGTCATTCATCTCATTACCGCTCATTCGGAAGCAGACCTGTTTCTTCATAATATTCCACATGGTCTTCGATTTCCTCTTGAAACGAATCAGGAACTCTTTCACTGAATTCCCCAAGGCTTATCGCTCCATCTTTGAAGTCGAAAGTTTTCACTTCGCCTTCCAGTTCCCCTTCATTGAATTGCTCGGCGGCGAGTAAATATAGCTCGTCCACATGCTGGACGGTACTGGTCAGAACAGTGTTTTCACCAAGTTTCCGCTGGTCTGTTACATATCCGATCGCCGATAAATCTTCTTCTCTCGCTTTTTTTATGACAGGAGTGCTGAACAAATCTCCTGTCGGGTAAAATACATCTACATCTTTGTCGATCATTTGTTCCATCATGCTTATTGCCCTGTCGGAGTCTTCCCAGCTATTGACAAAATTCATTTGCACGACGGCATCAGGATTTTGATAATTAACCCCTTCATAGAAACCTTCAATTTCAGGCTGCCATTCATATGCTCCAATAAGCCCGACATTATTGGTAGAAGTCATCTCGCCAGCGACCATTCCACTAAAAAAACCCATCGCATGTGAATTGAAGTTCAAGCTGGTTAAATTACTGTCCGAATAGCCGCCGTTAAAATAAACAAAATGCATATTTGGATACGAATCGTTCAATTCGGCAAACATCTTTCCATAGGTGCTGCTGTGCCCGAAAATTAAGTTGATACCTTTATTGGAAAATTCCTCGACAGCTTGATTGACATCCTGTTGTGTTTGTATTCCTTCTTTAAAGTAAACGTCTACATCGAATTCTTCTTTTATATCCAACAAACCCTGATATCCTTTTTGCCCCCAGGCTTCATCATGAATGGTTGTTTCCACCAACATTCCGACTCTTTGAATGTCTCCATCGCCCAATGTATTACATCCACTAACAAGGAGAATGAGAAAAAAGAGAGTACCGACAAAATAAAGGCTTGATCTTATCTTCAAGATACGCACTCCTATTCGCAAACGTTCTTTCTTATTTATCTCCATTCTACCTGTTAAGTGTATGTCCGTAAACGAATTTTCTGTTTTCTCCTCAATATAACTCTTGATAATTCCGATAATGCTCGTCGAGTTCTTTCAATCTTGCTTCGATGGTTTTTTTTGCTTTCATCTTGATGATGTTTTCATTGTCCCCTTCTTCCAAAGACGAATCAGGGATGGCGCGTTTTCTCCGCCATGAGGTTTCTCCCTCAAGCAAGCCGGCGACCACTTCTGCAAAGTCACCGATGTAGATGGCATTTTCCTTGAACTCAGCCGTGTCAAAAGGAATATGCTTGTTTCTAAAATAAATCCCTGTTTCATCTCTTGGCATCCACTCGCCAAATAGCAAGGGTACATCTATAATCGACCAACGCTCGGAGTGCCAATCACCGTCATCCACCTTGATAAAAATATTTCTATCAACTGGTTGGATTTTCCCCTCATCAATCTGGCTGCTGCATCCGACAACAATCAAAGTGGTGATAGCTGAACCGTTATTTTCTTCAGCCTCCTCCATAGAAGTGAAGCCATGGAAATGGTCATTCCTGCCGAAAAAGTCATAAAGCAATTCCTCTTTTTCTGTCTTGGGGAATCCTATCCCTGCAATATTATTTCCGCCGTTTAACAATTTTTGAACAAGATGATAATTAATCCACCCGCAGCAAGGTGCGACCGCGATCATACGGAATACCTCCTTTTTATAGCTTTCTCCCTATATTTATCCGTGTATAAAACAATAAGTTCCTGAACAAGAATCACAATTAAGGATAAATACCGACAAATTTTATTTATTTTTCTCTTCCCTTCTGATAAAATAAGGACAGAATGTGAAACGAATGAGGTGAAATGATTGCGTTATCTTTGGACGATTGTTTGGTCATTTTTACTTAGTTTTTTGATTTCTTATGTATTGTCCAGCATGGCTGGAGAAACTCTTCCAATTAATCAAGTACTTGTGCTGACAGTGATCTTTGCTGTGGCAGTCATCATTCTCGGTGACGGGGTACTTAAAGAAGAAAAGGATTATTAATTCCATCAACACTGATATGTTGGAGATTAAACCCTTGCCTCTGGGAGAAGGCAAGGGTTTATTATAGCTGTTTTTAATACCATGGTAGGGCGGATAGAGCGGCCAATGCTGTAAGAGGTAAAACCAAGCGCCTGAACCGCCTGCCGGGATATCCATATCCGTAACCAGGATAACCATAACCGAATCCGCCATAACCTGGATAACCCCAACCAAACTGACGGTAGTCCTGTTGATATTGTCCGTAAGGCATTTGTTCGTGTTGCGGGTATTGCCCGTAAGGCATCTGTTCGTGTTGTGGGTATTGCCCATAAGGCATCTGGCCGTCCTGCATTTGACCAAAGGACATTTGCTCATGGTGGTCAAATGCGCTGATCGGAACAGCTAAATAGACAAAGTCTTCATCCAAATCAGTAACAATCCCGTCTACCTGGGAGCCATCTTCCATTTCGGCCATTACATACTGATGCATATGTTTTTTGCAAAGATCATACTTATGATGATGCGGTCTGTTCATTTTTTTGCCTCCTTCACGCTTCACACTTGTAGCCTATTCACAAGTATCTGGGTGTGTGACACGGATATTGAATTTTATCTTGCAACAGACCGACTATAAACGATCCGGCATCTCGGATTTCTCTTATGTACTATCACTCTAAAGATAAAGAGCTTTTATAACAGGAGGAAAAACATGGATTTTATGAATGATTTTTGGTTGCTTTTAAAGTATTTATTTCTCGGTCTATTCCAAGGCTTCTCTGAACCAATCCCCATCTCGTCGAGTGGTCACTTAGTCTTGATCCGGAACCTCTTTCAACTCGAAATACACGGTTTGTCATTCGAAGTATTGGTGAATTTCGGTTCCCTTATAGCAGTATTGCTCGTCTATAAAAATGACATCATCCGGCTTATCCAAAACGGGTTTAACTTCATGGTCAATAAAAAGGAAGAAGGACGGGATGATTTCAACTTTATCATCTATCTGATTATCGGTACGATTCCTGCCGGCGTGATCGGCGTTCTGTTTGAAGAGCAAATCGAGGATACTTTCAGTGCACCGCAAATGGTCGGGATTACCTTGATAATCACAGGGATCGCATTATGGGTTATCCGCAACATCCGCGGCCACAAAAACGACGGAGAAATCACCGTCAAAGACGCCTTGATCGTCGGAATGGCCCAGGCTGTTGCATTGATTCCAGGAATCAGCCGCTCTGGAGCAACCATTGTCGGTGCTATGTTATTGGGAATGAAAAAAGAAACGGCATTGCGTTATTCCTTCCTTCTTTACATTCCTGTCAGTCTCGGCACAGTACTTTTGAAAGCCGATGATATTATCAATGACCAGCAACTCGACGTCTTGATGATTCCTTATATTCTTGCTTTCCTTGCATCCATTATTGCCACTTATTATTCCTTGAAATGGTTCATGAATATCATGGCAAAAGGAAACCTGAAATATTTCTCATTCTATTGTTTCATCGTCGGGATTATCGCGATTATTTTATTATAAACAGAAAAAAGAGGAGACAAGCATGTTCAAGCTTGTCTCCTCTTTTTTTCATCCGCCGCTGACAGGCGGGATAAAGGCGACTGTATCTCCTTGTTGGATTACGTCGTCATCTTCTGCGTATTCCTCGTTGATAGCAGCCATCGACTGATCGAGCGTCGTAAGCTGATAATCCTTTGCCAGCTTTTCTTTGACAGCCGCAACCGTCAGCCCATCCGCCTGCAATTCGATATTGTCTGTTCCAGCTGCTTCCTGCAGTTGAGCAAATAGCAATATTTTTATCACCTTAAGTCCTCCTCGTCCGGTCTGCCATCGGGATATTGCTTTACTTCTTTTTGATCGCCAATCCAAAGTTCTCCGTCTTCCCAATGTTCCTTTTTCCAGATCGGGACAATTTCTTTAATTCGTTCAATCGCATATTTACTGGCTTCATATGAATCGGCACGATGTGGAGTGGAAACCGCTATCACTACAGCAATTTCGGATATTTCCAGACGTCCGATCCGGTGTGCGATGGCCGTTACAGCCTCTGGCCACTTTTCTTTGATTTCCTCGCCTATTTGAGCAAGTTTTTTCTCTGCCATCGGGATATAAGCCTGGTATTCTAAATATAATGTCCGCTTTCCTTTTGTAAACTCCCTCACAGTTCCGATGAATGTGTTGATTGCACCTGCTTCCGGCCTGGTGACTTTATCTGTCACCTCTGAAATGGGTATTGGCTCGCTCGTGATCCAGAAGTCTTTATCGTTTGCCATGCTTTCTCCCCCTACCCAAGTAACTCTCCATCCATTGAAGATACTTTTCTTTTTCGTCCAGCAAAAACACTGGTATATCCGTTGCTATTTCGATGGAATTGTCACGGCAGATCACCGCTTTGACATTTTCAAGTTCATCCAATAGTAATTTGTCCTGATCGGTCCTTAGCAAAGCTATCTTTGGGAACGCCAGCTGTTTATACCCTTCAATGATCAATAGATCAATTGGGAGCTTTTCATAAAAAGACAAAATTCCCTCTTGTGTCAAGCCTTTAACCGATAGGTGGAACTCTCCTCCGCCTTCTACACCAGCTGCCAGCGACCCTGCCTGTTGATGCAAATAGCTGTCTGTCCCTGTTACCATATCCGGTCGGCCCCCATGGCCATGGTGTTTCCATGTGGCAACATTCCATCCCTGTTGAGTCAGTCGGGATACCAGTTCAGTGGTGACGGTTGTTTTCCCGCTGTTCTTGTAACCGACGATCTGCAGTTTGGGCAACCGGCTGTTTTCATCCATTATCTATCCAGCCCCTATTAAAAAACCCCTCGCCAATTTTGATCAGCAAGGGATTTGTCGTATCAATCCGGAATTCCCAACGCAATTTTTGCGTATCTTGACATTCTGTCTTTGGACCATGGCGGATTCCATACAATGTTGACCTTCGTTTCTTTCACTTCCGGAATGTCGCTCATCACAAATTTCACGTCTTGTTCGATATGTCCGGCAAGTGGACAGCCCATTGCTGTCAGTGTCATTGTAACAGTAGCTATGCCTTCTTCATCAAGGTCTACACCATAAACTAAACCAAGATTAACGATATCTATCCCGAGTTCCGGGTCAATAACATTTTCGAGAGCACCCATTAAGTTTTCTTGCAATGCTTCGTCCATGAATTCTACCTCCTTCAATAAACTTATATCCATTATAACCATAAATGACCCAGTTTTTAAATGATATAGATCACTTAAAGTTGTAAATCAAACCAGTCAACCGTTTCTAAAATAGCAAACCTGCTTACTTTGTGACCTTGTCCTACTTCCCTCAGGAAGCGGATGTTTTCCGGGTTTTTATATTGTGGAACCACTTCTTCGTAAAAACGATAAGAATGGTCGAAAGGTACAACCTGATCAGCTTCTCCATGCCAGAAAAATAATGGACGCTCAAACAACTTTTCGGGTTGCTTAGACAAATCGATTTTAGACAAAGCTTGATAAGTCTGGTCGATTTCCTGGTCACTCATTGTAAAGTTGAACCGGTTGTTTTGCATTTCCTTTACAAGCAGTCCGGCATAATCCGTCAATTTAGGAGATCCCATCAAAATCGCGGCAGCCTTGATCCAGGAATACTGAGTAAGTGCAGCTGAAGTAGTGATTCCCCCCATGCTAGTACCCGCCACGCCGAACCTGCCATCAAGCAGTAGCTCCTTCTCTTCAAGCGTCTCTTTTATTGTCTGCAGGTCTTTTAGGTTTTCACCGACTATGTTGAAAAACTGCATATGCCTTTCCGAATTGGAGATATCTTCTTCTCTTTCCCCATGCAGCAGACAATCAGGCAGTACAACCCGGTAATCTTTCTCTGCCAACAAATAAGCAAGCGGCAGATTATGTTCTTTCGCACTCGTATAACCATGAAAATATGTAAGTACTGGTAATGGCTCGTTAATTTTTTGGGCGTTGACAACGACTAAAACGGGAATGCCCTTCCAATTTTCTTTATAAACGCTTATCATGGTTTTTAATCCTTCTTTCGTTTTCTTATTAAGAATGGAAAAAATTCATTCTTCTTATGTGACCTTTCTTCTATCATATTATTAACCGTGTCTACATGCAAAAAAAATAGAAATTTACAATTCCTTTACTGATTTTTCTGTACTGAATAAACTATACTTACACAAGAGGTGATAAAATGAGGAAAAACAAGCAGCATTTAATTGCACTTGACTTAGATGGAACTTTGCTTACAGATGAGAAAGTCATCAGTGAAAAGACGAAACAAACCATCTTCCAGGCCAAACAGGAAGGACATATTGTTGTAATTGCGACTGGAAGACCGCACAGGGCAAGTATCGACTTTTATCATGAACTCCAATTGGATACGCCGATGGTGAATTTCAACGGCGCTTTGATCCATCACCCTCTGGACCATAAATGGGATGCGCTGCACAGCCCTATGTCCAACCGTACAGCCAAAAAGATTATCCAGACTTGTTACGATTTAAATGTTAAAAATATCATGGCAGAAGTGGGCGATGATATTTATTTAGATCAGTATGACGAAGAACTTATGGAAATATTCCATGCCGATAATCAAGTCACTATTGGCAGTTTGAAAAACCATCTCGACGAGGACCCAACGTCCATACTAATTCATCCAAAAGTCGAACATATCCAGGAATTAAGAACACACCTGGATGATCAACACGCTTCTGTCATTGAACATAGAAAATGGGGAGCTCCCTGGCATGTGATCGAAATTGTCAGAAAAGGATTGAATAAAGCAGTCGGCCTGAAAAAAATCGCCCATTATTATGACATCCCTCAAGAGCGTGTCATCGCATTTGGAGATGAAGATAATGACCTGGAAATGATCGAGTATGCAGGTGTGGGAGTCGCAATGGAAAACGGTATTGATGAGTTGAAAGCCTTAGCGAAACATGTAACTGCAACGAATGAAGCAAACGGTATCGGCGATTTTCTTGACAACTATCTGGAGCTTGGACGAAAAGCCATTTGACTGTTTCCTGATATTTCATGTCATCAACCAAAATGATTTGTCCATACTAAGCTTGAACGCACAACAGCGTTCAGGCTTTTTTACTGGGAGGAATCGATATTGAGTAAAAAAAGCAAGTCAAAGCGTTTTACTCAACAAGGAGCAGACTCGGTCAAAAAGCACGATGAACGTTTTCCTTACCGTGAGCGCTTTACAGATGTAGAGCGAAAACGGGATGAAGCTGACCAACATACTCTGGGAGGGTTTTAACAATGGCGAACAATATGGCGAATAACTTCATGGAACAAGCAAGAAATGCTGTCGGCCGTTTGACGAATATGGCTAATGGAAATGGCAGAAACCGTGGTGCCAGCGAGCAGGAAAAACAAGCAGCAAGAGATGCCATCCAATCCGCATATACAAGCGCTTCCCCAGAAGAACAGCAGCAACTCCAACAGTTGGAAGAACAATTAGAGCGTCATAACGAATTGAGATAACCTTCATTCACAAAGAAACCGGTCCTTATCCCCCGAGGACCGGTTTTTTCTGTATATATAAAACCAAAGTAAATTTTGCCAATAATTAAATTGCGGTTAAATTCTTTTGTATAGCTTTTATATCTGCTATTATTGACGTAAATACGCGTAATTTTAGGAGGATATGAAGATGAGTGTACGTGTTGATTCTACACCGAATCCAAATGCAATGAAATTCACCACTGATTCCTTGATTTTTGAAGGGGATGCCAGTGTTTCCGTTATGCCCGGCCAAACAAGCGAACACCAAATTCTTAATGAATTGATGGACATTGAAGGTGTCGACAATGTATTCGGATATCAAAATTTCATTACTGTAAATAAAAAATTCGACGCAGATTGGGAAGAACTTTCCCCAAAAGTGGAAGAATTACTAGCAAATCACGGATATTAAATGTATATAGTAAAAGGGGCGGCCTCGTGGGCCGCCCCTTTTCTAGTAACTAATCGTTTCTGCGGAAAAATCCGAATATGCCTGTCGTCTGGACAACATTGGTAAACGCCTGTGGATCGACTTCCGAAATAATCCGTTCTAAATCATATAATTCATAGCGCGTGATGACTAGAACCATCATGTCTTTATCTTCCCGCGTGTAAGCACCGCGGGCAGGCAAAATAGTAATCCCCCTGATCATCGTATCATGGATTGCTTTCTGCAGTTCGTTGGCTTTTCTTGTGACAATCATGGCGGTAACTTTTTCATGTCTGGTGTGAAGAGCATCTATGACACGGGTGGTAACATACAAAGTCAACAAGGTGTAAAGGGCGTTTTCCGGTTCATATAGAATGCCCGCAATCGCAATAATCGCACTATTGATGATGAGGAAAAAGCTGCCGATCGGCTTGTCTTTCATTCTCGACAATACCATTGCCACAATGTCCAGACCGCCTGTAGACGCACCATACTTCAAAGTAAGCCCGACACCGGCACCGCCGAGGACACCCCCGAAAACGGCATTAAGTATGATATCCTCTGATAACCTTATAACCGGTATTAGTTCCAGAAATACCGTTGTGACCAATACGGAAACAAAGCTGTAAATGGTAAATCCTTTCCCTACTTTATACCAGCCTAAAATTGCCACCGGTATATTTAAAATGAATAAGATGATACCTGTACTCACACCCTGAATATTAAAGAAATCCTGAAAAATACTTGAGAGGAGCTGGGCAATACCGGTAAAACCGCTGGCATATACATTTGCTCCGATTAGAAATAGATTCAATGACATTGCGTTCAGTAATGCACCGAAGATAACAATGGCAATCCGTCTCGCTTCAATAAAAAACATGGCTGCCTCCTTTATTCCGATGAAGTCGAAAAGATTACATCAATAGTAACCACCGCTTCTTTTTTCTTTTTTCTTATCGTTTCCCATATGTACTAAAATAAGCCCCTTTTTTCCATACCCAACCATATTACAATATAATCAGGTTAATAAGAATTCCCCTGCTTGAATTTTTTATGTTTTTTCCAGCTTGCCAGAAAAATGCTTTACTATAAAATAGTGGAAGCTTAAACTAATGATAGCTGCCAAGAATGGTAACCATTATGTCTATACCATTATCGTAAAGACCAAAAGGAGGATTTCAATGAACGTCAAAATTATCGCAGATTCTGCTTGCGACCTGTCGAATGATTATTATGACAAATATGACATCGATATGGTTTCACTGACCGTTCAGCTCGATGAGGAAAACTATGAAGATGCCAGGACGATTTCTGCCAAGACTGTGTATGATGCCATGAGGAACGGCAAAGCTCCCAAGACATCCCAAGTCAGTCCAAAAGCATTCAAAGATACTTTCGAAAAATACGCAAAACAAAATCAGCCGTGCATTTATTTGGCTTTTTCATCAGAATTATCCGGTACCTACAATGCCGGCAGGATGATGCAGCAGGAGCTTCTTGAGACGTATCCTGACTGGAATCTTGAAGTTGTCGACACTAAGGGAGCTTCTATGGGCTACGGATTGGTAGTCTTGCGTGCCGCCCAATTGGCACAGCAAGGAGAAGGAATAGAAAAAATCCTGGAAATCAGCAAGTACCATGCCGAACATATGGAACATATTTTCACGGTAGATGATTTGGAATACCTTTACCGTGGGGGCCGTGTAAGCAAGACAGCAGCTTTTGTTGGATCCCTGTTGAAAATCAAACCATTACTCCACATGGAAGACGGCAAACTGATACCATTGGAAAAAATCAGGGGTTCAAAACGTGTGTTCAAAAGGATGATCGAGGTGATGGAAGAACGTGGAGCCGACTTACAGAACCAGCCGATCGCCATCAGCCACGGGGATGACCTTGAAAACGCAGAAAAGCTTGCATCTATGATAAAAGAACAATTTCACAACGAAAATATTCATATCGAAATGGTCGGTTCCTCAATCGGTGCCCATGCCGGCCCTGGCACAATTGCTTTATTCTTCCTGAACAGTCCTTATAAATAATTCTTACGAGATGACCGGTAATCGGTTGTCTCGTTTTTTATTACAATCATGTAACATTTCGGACGTTTCACCGTCTAACTATGAAAGCGAAGACAAAGGTGGGATATATATGAAAAAATGGTTTCTATTGGGCAGCCTTTTCATTGTCATCGTGATGGCAGGGGCTTATTTGTTCACCGGCAGAATAACAGCTGAACTCTCTTCTGCTTCGGCCTATGTTCCTGTTTATAAGAATTGGACAGTAAACTTCTCGGAAGAAATGGATCCCGAAACGTTTCAATCAAGTGCGGTCAAGGTCCTCGATGAAAGTGATCAGACTGTCCCTGTTTCTTTAACCTGGAACAGTACTCATACCAGCCTGCAGATTGAAGCGCCAGAACAAGGCTATCAAATTGGCAAACAGTACCGGCTCCACATCGCAGAAGACGTAACGGCAGCTTCAGGGCGAAACTTGGCTCAATCCATCAGCCATACTTTTGAAACAGTCGGAGATTTACCCAATATAGAAGATCGACAACAATTAGCCACCCTGTTAGAAGAAAGATCTAACAAGGAAGATCGCTTATTCAGCAGCAGCGAGGCAATGGAAGAGTCTGCTTCTACGGCCGACAGCGCCGCTTCTGAAAGCAACTCTGCCTCCCGGACAAACACACAGGTGCAAGGAGTGGATGAAGCGGACATTATCAAGATGGCAGGAAACTATATCTTCTTTTCCAGAGAAAGTGATACGGTCATAGCTAAAGGGAACCAGGAGGATAGTGAAATTATTTCTACTATATACGAAGAAAACTTCCATCCGACAGAACTTTACACTTATAACGATGCCTTAGTAATTATCGGCAATAAGAGCCCAGCCATTGATATAAATAAATCCCAAGCCAGCAAGGCCACGACTTTTCCAGGCATGCAAACACAGACGGCCGCTTACCTGTACGATATTACAGATAAAAATCATCCGGAAAAAGTCCGGGAAATCACCGTGGAAGGCTACCATCTTTCCTCCCGCCGGGTCGAAGGACATGTCTATTTGATCACAAACTTCCACCCTCCCTTTCAAGTCTTGGAAGATGGCGGCTCCAATGATGGAGAGCTCCGGCCGCGTATGAAAGATACTGCCAAATCAACACAATGGACCCCGGTTCCCTATGAAAACATGCACTACATTCCCGATAGTGAAGAAAGCCAGTTTTTAACGATTACTTCCTTCGATATCAACGACACGGAATCAGAAGCAAATGTAGTATCATATTTGGGAACGTCCGATCAAATTTATATGTCCAAAAAGCATCTTTACACAGCTGTAAGTCAGTTACCTGATTCAGGTAATAGCGTGTTTGATAGTCAAATGGCTCAGCCGGTCAGCACCGAAATCATCCAATTTGGGTTAGAAGATGGAACTGTAAGTTATCAAGCTTCCAATGTCGTTAATGGAACCTTGATTAATCAGTTTGCGATGGATGAACGGGAAGACAGCTTCCGGGTGGCCGTGACTACGAATCAGTGGAATCAAAATGATCAATCCGCCAACCATATATATACGTTTGATTTGAATCTCCATCCCATAGGAAAACTGGAGGGGCTGGCAAAAGGAGAACACATTTATAGTGTGCGATTTATGGAAAAAAGAGCATACATGGTGACGTTCAAACAAGTTGATCCTCTTTTTGTCATTGACTTGGAAGATCCTGAAAAACCTGATGTGCTGGGCGAGTTGAAAATCCCGGGGTTCAGTAATTACCTACACCCAATCGGAGATGATTACCTGCTCGGATTCGGGCAGGATACCCAGCTTGTCGACAGTCAAAATAGCGGTGAACCAGTCGTAAGAACAGATGGGCTCAAACTGTCCCTGTTTGATATTACCGATGTAGAAAACCCTGTCGAAAAGTTCACGGAAATCATCGGAGGCAGCGGTTCTTATTCAGAATTGAATTATAACCACAAAGCATTATATCTACATCCAGAGAAAAATTTATTCGGTTTTCCCGTTACATTGTTTGAAGAGAAAACGGTCCACAAAAACGACGTCAGTTACCAGGAACAGCAATTTGTCTTTGAAGGGGCCTTTCTCTATCAAGTTACACCTGAAAATGGAATCAAGCTGAAAGAAACCTTTACCCACCAGCCCGAAAAGCAGGAATCCCATCCAGATTGGAGTTCGGAATTGAGGAGAATGGTATCTAAAGGAGATTATCTATACTCTTTTTCCTACAACCAAATGAAAGTATATGACTTGGAAGCACAGAAATCCATCCAAACTGTCAAACTTCCGGAACAGCCTCGTGATCCAAGAATGGAGCCCGTTGAAGAACCTGTTATCCAGGAATAATGAGCTTTTCTGATTGAGGGGCGGTTGCAAGCCCGAACAAAAAATCTGCCGGTCTGGTCCCGGCAGATTTTTTTCATTTTTATTTTATTTTCAAAGCATGGTCCTTTTGACCATTCACGGTCACCTGCTGTGTATCTTCCAAACCGTGTACTTCTACTTTTATTTGTTCATAAGGTGCTTTGTAGCTGCCTGTTTGATTTATAACGTCGATATTGACGCCTTCTTGTCCACACTGTATTTCTATATCCAATTGTTTATAGCTTCCATTTTCATATGAGAAGGTTTCTCCATCATCATCATAAAACGTGTACTGGTATCTATCATTCTTTCGGCTTGCATAGACATGAAGGGTCAAGTCCGTTTGTTTTGTGTCCATCGAAGGTACAACATTTCCCTCCATAATTGCTGTCCCTTTCCGGACAAAAATCGGCAGATGGTCAAGCTCTGCGTGCACTAGATGGGCCTTTCCGCCTTCATATTGATCTCCGGTCAGATAGTCCGTCCATTCCCCTTCCGGCAAATAGACCGCCCTGTCAGTTACTCCGGGTGCCATAACCGGCGCTACCAGGACGTTGTTCCCGATCATAAACTGGTCGCTTATCCTGTATGTCTTCTCGTCTTCCGGAAATTCCATGAATAAGGGGCGCATAACCGGAAGGCCTTTTTCACTTGCTTCCCGGAAAACGGAATAAAGCTGTGGCATCCATTTATAACGTAGTTCAATATATTTCTTAATCAGTTCCCCATGGGTTTCTCCAAATCTCCATGGTTCCTGGTATAAAGTGCCAATTGCAGAATGATTTCGGAAATAAGGGGTGAATGCACCGACCTGGGTCCACCGTGTCAATAATTCGGCATTGGCATCATGGGCAAAGCCGCCGACATCCGGGCCTGTGAAAGCCACACCTGACAATCCAAGGTTCATACACATCGGAAGAGACATTTGCAGGTGCTCCCAGAAGCTGCGGTTATCACCGGTCCAGACTGCCGCATAGCGTTGGACACCTGCGTATCCTGCCCGCGTCAGCAAGAATGGCCGCTTTCCGTTCAACTGTTCTTTCAGCCCTTCGTATGTTGCTTTTCCCATCAAAAGACCGTACACATTGTGAAGTGCCCTGTGGGTTTCAGGGCTGCCATCATTTTTGTGCATGACCTCTGTATCCATCGTTTTTGTTTCATTGAAGACAGCTGGTTCATTCATGTCGTTCCATATGCCTTCTATACCCATATCCGTGTAAAACTTGTGATTTTGCCCCCACCAGTCCCGAACCTTTTCATCTGTAAAATCAGGAAACGCACTGACACCAGGCCAGACATCTCCAAAGTAAACATTCCCTTCTAAATACTTACAAAATAAATCATCTGTGATTCCCTGTTGGTAGATGGCATATTCCGGATCCTTTTTAACCCCCGGGTCAACGATCGGGACAATTCGAATGCCGCTCTCTCTCAAGTCTTCAATGAGCTTCTTCGGTTCAGGGAAGCGATCTTTGTCAAAAGTAAAAACACGGTAACCATTCATATAATGGATGTCTAAATAAATGACATCGACAGGAATATCCTTTTCTCTAAAGGTATCTGCCAGCTCCCTTACTTCCTGTTCTGTTTCATAACTGTAGCGGGATTGATGATAACCCAGTGCCCATTTCGGAGGCAGCGGCATCCGGCCGGTAATCCACGTATATTGTTCCAAAACATCCTTTGGAGCCGGCCCTGCAAATATGTAATAATCCAGCTGGCCGCCTTCTGCCATAAATGAGTAAACTTCATCGATCGTTTTCATATCGAAGAACGTACGATAAGTATTGTCAAAAAAGACACCGTGCGCCCTGCCATTCCTAAGTGTCATGAAGTATGGAATGGATTCATAAAGCGGGTCTGTTTCCGGATTGTGCGGGGCAAAAACATCTGTATTCCACATTTCATACTTTTCGCCGCGTTTATCAAGGAATCCCGACTTTTCGCCAAACCCGTAGAAGTGATCGTCTGCTTCCATTGTCTTATAGCAAATCACTTCGCCGGCATTACCGGAACCCATGCCGATTTCTTTTTCATTCAACAGGATTCGTTTATCACTATCCATAACTTTGAGCCGGAATGGCTGCTTGTTCATCTCGATAGTCAACTTATTCGTTCTTAATGTAAAAGTGCTTTCTGATTCCTCCATCTCCACTTGCATAGGCTGTCTGTTTATAGCCGTCTTAGACAAGCCCATGTCCGGTTTCATGTCTGGATTCATGATGACTCTGGCAATCTCTTCCGTGTAAAAGACTACATTAACCGTTCCATTCTCACAGATAAACTGGTAGATATCTTCCTGTACTTCGTTTGTAACAAGGTTCCCAATATCCTTAAAGTTATTTCGGCCTTCTTGTGCGTCTTTCCCTGGATGGATAGCAAAACTAGTATCTTCTAGCATCGACGAATCCTCCTGACAATTAGGTTTATTTTGTCCTTCGCTTCTGTTTAATGGTCAAATAGATAATACTACTTATAAATATAGCAAACACTAACAAAATAAAAGAAACAAACAACCAATTGATTCCCGTATTCTTTTCGACAATGAACACATCCGCCGTCTCCCTATCAAGGGTGATTCTGTAATCGTTGTTGTCGTCCAGACGGACAATGTTATCGTATAACAATCCCCTTAACTGTTCCCCATCACGGTCACCTTCTAAACGGATAGTTTTCGTTTCATTATCATTGTTGATGGCGATAAAGATTTCCTCTTGCTGGTAGCTTCTTTTGTAAAGACTCATTGCACCATCGCTGGCTACATGTTCGAAATCTCCTTTAGTCAAGGAAGCATATTGTTCCCTTAGAGAGCCGATTTGTTCCAGATATTGCTTCAACTCATCCTCTCCACTATTTAGCTGTGCTGTTCTGTGGTCTGGAACATCTTGTCCGTTATCCATTGCCACCTCGCTTCCCTGGTAAATTACCGGTGTTCCCGGGGTTGTATATAAGTAGAGTAAACCAAGTTTCCAACGAGTCACAGGATTCTGTTCATTTTTGACAGCTTCCCTGGTAAATCTGGTCGTGTATTGGCTATCAAGGAATATTCCCTTCGAAGCTCCAGCTGCTTGTACAGGCAAATCTTCCAGGGGATTCCCGACATCAGCCAGAACTGCAGTAAGCTTATCATTATAAGAGTAATCCAACACTAAATCTATGCCGGCATCCTTGTAATCTTGCCCGCCATTTTCAGTCATGTCGTCAGCAAGGAATTTGAACTTTGCATGTTGATCGCGGATTGACTCTGTAAAAGTCTCAACAAATGAAAGGGGAGTCTCACTATCAAGCAATAGACGGTAACCGTCCAGGTTTAACCGCTCCGCCCAGTATAATCCCGCTTCTTTTATACTCGCTGCTACATCAGGGTTTTCCAGGTTCAATCTCGGCAGTCCTTCAACCCAGGAGGCCTGTATCGTTTCTGGATGATCAGGGGACACTTCGCTTTCAGGAAGGAACCAACCCTGTTTACTGGCATCCTCTGTCCACGGATGCTGTTCGGCAGTATGGTTGATGGTGAAATCCATATAGACTTTCATATTTTTGGAATGTGCTTCTTCTACTAATTGCTGTGCGGATTCCCATGTACCAAACTGTTCGTCCAGTTCCATGAAATCAGTGACCCACATCCCGTGATAACCACCGGGTGCATTCTCCATCAACGGACTGATGTTGACAGCCGTGAATCCCTGTTGCTTGAGTTCGTCAAGTTGCGAGATAACTCCTTCCAAGTCACCCCCGTGATAGGCTTCTGGATCATCGATATTTATTTCCTCATCATTTTCAAAGTTTTGATTTACAAAACGGTCGACCATAAGATAATAAATCGTTTCTTCCTCCACAGTACGCTCTTCTTGTTCTTCAGCCTGGGCAGGTTGCGAGCAAAAAACAAGAAACGGAAGGATTGTCATGATTGTCAGTATTTTTTTCATATCCCGTTCCTCCAAGTCCATCTATTCTCCACCCTCTTCAAGGCGGAAAATGCTTACATTATCAAGATTAGTCTTTAACTATCGAAATTGCAAATGACAGTTTTCTGACACTATCGGATATGTTCCTCCAAAAAAAAATCTGCCATAATGGCAGATCATTAATCTTTCTCAATAATCACATTGTACTTTCTCAGCCAGTGATCGATCTGACCGAGATGGGCAAGCAGCTGCGGTCCTGTCATCAGCTGGCCGAACCAAGGGGCGTCTATTTCATTTCCTTCGCTGTTTACTATTTTCTCTATTTGCTTCCTGTCGAACAGTTCAAACAACCGCGCTTCCGGATCTTTCAAAATACCATTCAGCCATGTAACTACTGCCTTTTTGTAATCAGGGTTATGTGTTTTCGGATATGGACTTTTCTTACGGTACAGAATTTCATCCGGAAGCAGCCCCTCCAATGCTTTTCTTAGAATTCCCTTTTCTCTTCCTTGATAGGTTTTCATTTCCCAAGGTATGTTCCATACATATTCCACTAACCTATGGTCACTGAATGGCACCCTTGCTTCAAAACTCGCCCCCATGCTCATCCGGTCTTTCCGATCCAACAGTGTCGGCATAAACCAGTGCATGTTTAAGTAAAACATCTGCCGGCGTTGACTTTCGATCTCATTGTCCCCATCAAAAGCAGGCGTTTCTTTGATCGTTTCATGATAACGAGTGAGCATATATTGATGCAAGTCAAGCTTCTCCTGCCATTGTTCCGTCAAAAGTGAACGTCTCACTTCTGCAGACCTTATCCATGGAAAACCGTCTCTCGCCAAATCGTCCTCACGGTAAAACCATGGGTACCCGCCAAAAATTTCATCCGCACACTCTCCCGACAACGCGACTGTCACTTCTTGTTTTGTTTTCCCGCAAAACCAAAGCAAAGAAGAGTCGACATCGGCCATCCCCGGTAAATCCCTTAACTCTACAGCTCTCTTCAGAAGACTTGCCAATGTTTCGTTATCCATGATGAAATTGTGATGTTCCGTGTCAAACGCATCAACCATCTTCTTGATAAAAGCATTGTCGCTGTTCGGCTGGAAAGAACTTGCTTTGAAGTATTTATCATTATCCTCGTAATCGATCGAAAAGGTCGACAGTTGCTTTTGACCATTTTTCTTCAGATAATTCGAGGCAATCGCCGTTATAGCGCTTGAATCCACTCCACCTGATAGAAAGGTACCGAGCGATACATCCGAGACAAGCTGGCGTTCAACAGCATCTGTCAACAGTTCCCTGATCGTCCTTGCAGTCGTGTCGATATCATCAACATGCTGTTTGCTTTCCACGTTCCAGTAACGTTTTGTTTTCAAGCCGTTCTTATCAAACACTCCCACGTGTGCGGCTTTTAGTTCATTAATTCCCTTGAACACTCCATGTCCGGGAGTACGGGAAGGACCCAGGGCCAGAACCTCGCTCAAGCCTTCTCTATCTACGACAGGCCGGACATCGTCATGGGCCAGAATCGCTTTCAGCTCAGAGCCGAACAACAAACCTGCGCCTTCCTGTTTGTAAAACAACGGCTTCACCCCGAGCCGGTCCCTGGCCAGGAACAATCGCTCTTTGGCGGGGTCCCATATTGCAAAAGCAAAGATGCCGTTTAATTTGTCCACACAATTTTCTTTCCATTGAATATAACTTTTCAACAAAACCTCTGTATCAGAATGTGATCGAAAGCTCCAGCCATATTTGATCAATTCTTTCCTTATATCTTCCGTATTATATAGCTCCCCATTATAGACCATTACGTAGTTTTCCGATTGTTGACTGCATTCCATCGGCTGCTTTCCGCCAGCAGGATCCACAACGATCAAGCGCTGATGCCCAAATGCTGCATGGGTGGAAAACCATTCATTGTATTCATCCGGTCCACGATGCTGGATGGTTGCCGCCATGTTTCTGACCATTTCCTTTTGAGCTGAAAGATCCCGTTTAAAGTCCACCCATCCTGTAATTCCACACACTGCTGAACCACATCCTTTCGCTACAACCTATGCGGCATGCGCCCATAATGTGCTAAGGGAATAGGTAAAACGTATTTATCGCAAAAAAAACCTTACCACCGAAGCGATAAGGTTTTCTCTGATATTAAGGCAGAATACCCAAAGGCAGACGGCCGAAGCCAAGTGCAAGGACGATGATAAGGGCTACTCCCAATTGCACCCACATGCCAAGAACCGGCTTGCCCTTGTTGACTCTTACCAAAAGCAGTTCCAAAGCTGCAATCACCCAAATGCCAGCTAAGGCCTTGATGATTGCTTCCGGAAGCATGGATCCGTTAAAGTAATTCGATAACAGAGTTCCACCGGAATAAAGAATCAATAAATAATCTAGTCTTAAAATCATGTGCAGAATTTTACTTGGTTTCTTCCCTTGCTTATAGAACATCAAAGCAAGTGCAAATAAAATAAGTGCCAGCACCCATGAGGTAATATGTAAATGAGCCATGACGTACCTCCTTTTTTAGTCGATCAAGCTTATCATATCATTTTTTCTCCCGCTTTTCATTTGAAAATATTGTGTCCATTCCATTCTCTCCTTTTCAGTGTGATCCCTTTCAGCTTAAAAGCAATCCACGCTGAAAACTGTTATAATGTAAACGTTGCAAAATTCAGAAACGGAGGGATATCATGGCACGATCAAGTCAGGAAATAATCGATCAGACCCAGGAGTTCGGTGCAAAAAACTATCATCCGCTTCCAATTGTCGTTTCCAAAGCGGAGGGTGTCTGGGTGGAAGACCCTGAAGGAAACCGCTACATGGATATGTTGAGCGCTTATTCAGCGGTCAATCAAGGCCACCGCCATCCAAGAATTGTCGAGGCACTAAAACAACAAGCCGACCGTGTGACCCTTACTTCACGAGCATTCCACAATGATCAACTTGGTCCTTGGTATGAAAAAGTTTGCAAACTTACCAATAAGGAGATGGCGCTTCCGATGAACACGGGAGCCGAGGCTGTCGAAACGGCAGTCAAAGCCATCCGCCGCTGGGGCTATGAAGTGAAAGGAATCAAAGAGAATCAGGCGGAAATCATTGCCTGTTCCGGCAATTTCCACGGAAGGACGATGACTGCTGTTTCCTTGTCCTCAGAAGAGGAATATAAGCGAGGCTTCGGCCCGATGCTCCCCGGAATAAAAATCATTCCTTACGGGGATAGGGAGGCATTAAGAGAAGCTGTAACAGAGAATACTGCCGGGTTTCTGGTCGAACCGATTCAAGGCGAGGCTGGTATCATCATCCCTCCGGAAGGTTACTTGAAGGATGCCTATGAGATTTGCAAGGAAAAAAACATCTTGTTTGCTGCTGATGAAATCCAGGCAGGCCTTGGCAGAAGCGGAAAAATGTTTGCTTGTGACTGGGAAGACATCCAGCCGGACGTCCTCATCCTAGGAAAAGCGCTGGGCGGTGGTGTTTTTCCGATATCTTGCATTGTAGCCAATAAAGACATTCTCGGAGTGTTCAACCCTGGATCACACGGTTCGACTTTCGGCGGCAACCCTTTAGCATGCGCAGTTTCTGTTGCTGCTCTGGATGTAATCGAAGAAGAAAATCTGGCAGGTCGTTCCCTGGAGCTCGGGAATTACATGAAAGGGGAACTAGTGAAGATAAAAAACCCAAAAATCAAAGAGGTACGGGGACGGGGCTTATTTATCGGAGTGGAATTAACAGAATCAGCCCGCCCTTACTGTGAGCGATTGAAAGAGAAAGGGTTGCTTTGCAAGGAAACGCATGAAAACGTCATCCGGTTTGCTCCCCCACTGACGATTGATAAAGCGGACTTGAAATGGGCTGTTACACAAATCAAAGCAGTATTGGAAACATAAACGGAAGGACTGCCGTGCACGGCAGTCCTTTCCCTAATTAAAGGCCGATCATTTGTGAATGAGAATAGAAGACATCAATTTGAGGCCGCTCTTTTATTCCGCTATTTCGAGGGACAAAATCCGTTTCTGTCCCCATGGAGATGCTGAGACAGTAGCAAACATCTCCTGTCTTGAAGACTCGATCTCCTGCCCGGTGTTATCTTCTACAAAATACCGACTGATTCCATAATCAACAGAGTGGGTGTTTTCATAATGATCATAGTATTGGTAGACTGCCGTTAAAACTACTTGGCCATCTGCCGGCTTTAATTTTTCAACAGATGCTCGTTCCACTTCATGAAAACCATCGCTGTTTTCTCTTAAAGTTACGTACACCTTTGTATTTCTGGAAATGTCCTCCTGTTCACCTTCCCATTGTTCTTCATCTATATTTTGCGCTTGATAGCGGAGGTGAACATAATCCCCATAAAATACATCCTGCGGGTCAATTGGTTCGGTCCGGAGTTTCACTTTTTCTCCCCAATCCTCGACTAAATAATAGGCTCCCGACATGCCAGCCAGGAACAAAATTTGCAGGATTACAATGGAATAAAACAAGATTTTTTTCATCAGCTGCCGCCTCCTTTTTGAACGTTCCTCCGTTTTCTTTCCAAAAGAAAGCTGAGAACAAATAAAAGGACTCCGCCTGTGAAAAAGAAAATCGACTTATCCAGGAAATCCCAGACAAAATGGATGTATGCGATCAGGGTACTGATTAAAAATGCTATCGTACCGGAGACAATGCTCTCTTGCCGTTCTTCCTCATAGCCGTGAAGCAGCACCCCTATTGAATAAACGAACAATAACAGCATAGCAACCATATCTCCAAATGGAATATAGAAGACAGGAATGAACAAAGCAAGATCGACGAAGTGAAAAGCATTCCGTTTACGGCTCTTCAGCCAAAGAACGAAGATAATCAATACAGACCAGAAAATCGGAAATCCCAAACCAAATTCCAATTCAGACCGTAAATACCCGTTTCCCAAAAAGAAAGCCTGAAAGATATTCAGTGAGAACGCAGCTATTAAACTCATATTGATAAACGAACGTTTCAAACTGGTCTTACCAGCCAATTCGCCAACTGTGTAGATCAATAGAAGCGGAACCAACAGCCAATAGTATTGACTTTGCTCTACCGCCACCCATACCAGTGACTGGAGAATGAAGCTTACTACGAACAAATAACCGTATAAAAACCGGGCCCGATGGTACGTATAATGCCCTAATACGAGGACCAGAATCAACAACAGCCAAATATTGAAGTCACTGTAAACAAATCCACTGTACAATTGTCCGATCGTCACTATCGCGATTGCTGACACATACAGGACCGGGTAGGGATAAATGGCAAACAAAGCCGTTGCTGCTAAAGCCCAAATGACAAAGGGGACTGCCGAAAAAAAGGCGAAGTGGTACATTTGTCCCGTAAGAAAAATCCCTGCACCAAATGTCAGCAGCCCTATTAGCATAAAAGCGATTCCTATTGACTTAGAGCGGCGTTCATAGGATACGTGGCCTGTTAGGTAAAATGCTGTGACAAAGAAAAGAATAATAACCATTTTACCTTCCGGAGGAATAACATCCCAGTTGGAAGCAATGAAAGTCAGGAAGCCCAGACCAATAAACAAACCTGCAAAAATCGCAAGAAGAAAGGAATTGTTCCCTGGTTGATAACGCTCCACGATCTGGCGGTACTGCCTTTCGCTGATAATTCCTTCTTCCTTCCACTTTGCCGCTTCCCTTTCCACCTTTGAACGATTCATACTTATTCCCTCGCCTTCCGCATTTTTTGCATTCGGCCATAAGTCAAGGTTCTCCACAAACCTTCCACAGGGCCGAAGCGGTAATGTTTGAACCAAACTTTACTCGCGGCTACTTGCAGACAGAAAATAATCAAAACAATCAACACGCTGTACACCGGCCGTACTTCACCGTATAATCCAAGACCAATTGAATAAAAAAGGAAAAAGCAAACAACTGATTGCAACAAGTAATTAGTTAAAGACATCCTGCCGACATATGTAAGCGGGCGCAGGATCTTCCGCCAAGATTCTTTTTGGTAGAGAAGCGTTACCGTCGAGACATAGAATAGTGCCGAAGCTGATCCTCCAATCGAATCCTGGAAAATAGACAACCACTCCGGATTTCCCAATAGATACGGACCTGCCTTACAAACGGCAAAAACAACTGCCGTTACAGCCCAAACCTTTTTCAAAAAAGAAAGATGAAGCGTAATATCATGCAGCCATTTCTTTCTGGCAGCCAGTATGCCCAGCAAAAATAGCGGCAGCAGATTTATTGCCAGGAAGAGATAATTAATGCCCCCGTTCACGTAAATCCAATCTTGGTAGTTCTGCTTTAGAATCTCCCCATAAGTCCCTTCCCCATATGAATGCATAGCTTGATAGATTGCCTGCTGATCAACCGCCATTCCATATTCTCTTACTAAAAAAAGAAGCCAGGTGAACAACAGCACCGGAATGACAAGCAGCAACACGCTCCATAAAAGAATAGTTTTATCTTTTCTTTTGAAAAAGAAGAATAACAGCATCCCTATCAACCCGTAAGATAACAATATGTCCCCATGCCAAATGAAAAAAGCGTGAACAAGACCGAAGCCGGTCAGGACAATTAACCGCCTGAAAATGACTCGTTGTGGGTGTAGACGTTTTTCCGCCAGCCTTTCCATCATGATTTGCATTCCGAATCCAAACAAAAAAGAAAACAATGTATAGAAGCTTGCCTGAAAAAAGATATCAATCATGTTTTGGACAAAATGATCTGCCGGGTTATCCCAATAAGCTTTCTCCCCTCCATATTGAAAAAAAGGCGCATTGTACGCTGGCACGTTCACCATGAATATCCCGAAAATCGCCAACCCTCTCGCGGCGTCTATCCACTGTAATCGCTGGCCTTCCCCAATTGGTGTGCCTGTATGTTCCATTAACACTCCTCCCAACTACTTTCCATGCCTTTAGTGTCATTCTATCTCAACTTTTCCTATTCAACCATACGTATCTTGAACAGAATGTAATACGCCCACATAGACTGGAGAAAAGGAGGAATGAAAATGCCCGCAATAGTAGGAGCTGTCAAAGTGAATTCAATATCTTCTTCAAGCATTTTCAATATCGGCGATGTTTACGCAATCAATCCTTACACAACTGCCAAGACATTTGCAGGGGGAGGCTCCTTTAATACCGGTAATGGAATCAAGATCCAACTCCATAAATCATCCTCAGATGTAGAGGATTCTGATTTTATTGATCAACCTATTTCAGGGACAGCGTAAGGAGGGTCAGGGATGAATTTGACCATTCACCAAACGATTACCATAAATAAACTAAGAGTCGGAAGTGTAAATAATTCTTCCATTATTCAAATTGGCAGTGCCGGAATGGTAAGAGCCTCTTCTCAGCTTTATAATACAGGAGGATACACAGAGCCAGCGCCGGACGTTCCGATAGCAGGCGAAATTGCCACAGAAGGCACGCTTGTTCCGTTAGCCCCCTTGACATAAATCACAAATATATCCTTTTATGCATAGAGTAATATAGGTCTTTGCCCAGAAAGGAGTTTTTCAAGTGCATCCACACTCTTGGACTCAATATATTTCGGAACTGCATCATTATATTCAACAACAGGATAAAAAACTCAAAGAACTTGAAAAACGAATCGAAGATCTGGAAAAAAACAACCAAAACAATCATACAACAGTTGAACGAATTGATTATCACTTCGATCAATTAAAAATTGAAAGACTCGACGGTACCCTCCATATCGGCCTTAGTCCAGAAGGTTTATCCAGCATTGAAGATATGGATGTCAACCAGGCTCTTTCACCAATGAGGGAACAAAAACAGGATGGAACAAAACAACTTATAGACGAGATGAACGGGTATCTGACAAAAGAAGGTGCCAACTTGTTGAATCATCTATCCAATCAATACAATCGGCCATTGAATCAGCAGGAACAAGATATGCTTCTTGATGATATACGAAAACAGCTGCCGGCCCGGGTGAGACATTATTTACAAAATCATCATTCCACCGGTTCAAATACGGAAAAACATGATCAAATCATGGAGCAGATAAAGGCTGAAATTTTTCATTCTTTGCATCAATACTTCCAGAAAAATTAGTAAAAAGGGGTTAATAGGATGAAATTCGAAGTTCACAACTATGGGATACAAATAGGAGACATTGAAGTTACTGGTGTTACGACATCCTCTGTATTTTTAGTAGGGGATAATGAAGAAATCACTTTGTACTCCTTTTTTGACACTCCCCCTGAGTCACTTATCGTTGGTTCTCCCGTTCCAATGAGGAATTTAGATGACACGAATACCGAATAAACGGAGAACTGTTCATGTGAACAAAATGTATGTCAATTCCATCTCTAATGGTTCCACATTCGAGATTGGGGATGTGGAACACGCAGGACCGAGAACAAAGGTTATTGCTGTCCAACAGCCCAGAACAAATTACAAGGATGAGGACGAGAACATTACCTTTTCTTCTTTTTCGGTGTTTAAAGAGCCGCTTCCAGAAAAGCCTGTCTACTCGCCTGTCCAAAAACAGACCATCAACCATTCGCCGTCCATACATGTTAACCGGATTAATATTATCGGTATTTCGACTTCAGCCATTGTGCAGATAGGCGGATTAGGGACGATTGATTCGGAAGTACGGGTAAAGCACATTCGCATCCTGCCGGAGGAACAGTTTGAAGGAACGTAAATATACTAATGTTAAAGTGATTAAAGAAGGTGTATATGCATGCCATCGATTGTAGGTCCAATTAAAATAAACGGCATTGACGGCGGTGTCATCAATTTCGGTGATAGTTTCTATTTGTCGCCAAAGAGCACTTCCAAGACCAGCGCCGGTTCGGGTTGTTTCAACACTGGCGACTTCATCAACACCAATTCAGGCTTCAGTGCAACCAACACAGCAGACCCGGACGTATCAGACCAAAACGTCACAGCAAACGCATAAAAACAATAGAATCAACAACGTGAAAAAGAGCACCCCTCCACCGGGTGCTCTTTACTACATATCTCATAATTGAGGGAAACTGCGACATAGTGACAATTAATTCTACCCTTGTGTGGCTGCTTCTTGTCCTGATTTTAGTTAAATGCTAACCCGGCGCTGCGGAAAAATACTCCCTTTCCGGGGGCAGCACCTCAGCCTCCTCTTGAGCAAAAAGCGCTCACTGCGGGGTCTTCGGAAGCTGCTCTTCCCCCAGGAGTGTCGCATTTTTCCTTCGCTTTGGATAGATTTCTGATCAAGTGATAAGTGGCCCTAATGTATGTTTAACATGGTGTATTCCTAACCAAAAACTGACCAAAATTCAGAAAACCCCTAACAGCGAAGGCAGAATACGCAGACTCCTATGGGAACAGCAAAGGTTTTAGATGGGGCGAGTAATCGCAGTCCCATCGAAGACCCCGAGTGATGGGTCTGCGTCTTCCGGTTAAGCTTCGCAGTGAATTCCTCGACCCAAGGGTGCAAGGATGTTAATTCAAGTAGTCCCCTGGCTGAGGCCGTGCCCATGGAAAGCGAAGTGTTCTGCCGCAGCGGCCGTGTAGCACTCGACTGATTCAGGATGAGGCCAGTTATGTCACAGTTTACGGTTATTGCGATAGAAGAATCCAGAGCTTGCTAAGCTTCAATTAACGCACCGTCGAAGAAATAGAGATATTTCTTTTTGACAGGCTGTTTCCATATTTGTTCCAAAGCTGAAGCATACAAGTCAAGCTGTGTTTCATATCGGGAAAACAGTTTTTGCTTCACAACGTCTGTCACTTCCCTATCAATGGAATCAGTCTTGTAATCAAGGATAATCCATCCATCTTCTGAAGGGATGGCACAGTCGATCACCCCTTGGATCAGGACGACTTCATCTGTGTCGCCTTCCCAATCGGCATAAACTTGATTAGCTTTCATGGAAAAGCTGAACGGTACCTCTCGTTTCACATCAGAAGCCAGAATAAGCATCTCCCCTATTTCCGTCTCAAAAAAGCGGGCAATAGCTTTTAAATCGATAACATCGGCTTCTTCCTGTGTGAGAATCTCTTTCGTTACAAAAGACTGGACGTACTCGGCAAGTTCTTCTTCACTCCATTTTCTCGACAAAGGCAAATGCTGCATAACAGTATGCATCGCACTCCCCTTCTCAGCTGCCGTCAATCTTTTTTCTTTCTGCATGAAACGAGGACGTTTTACAATCGGAGCTTTATACTGTGGTACAAGCTGATCACTGCTGTATTCATCCTTTATCTGCCTCTGTCTTTTCAATTCTGTAACTGTCTGTTTCGCCCGGTAATGAACGGCATTCGGATAAGGATACTCATAAGTTAGCCGTCGCTTCACATGGACATCTAAAGAAGGGTCGGCATGACTTACAGGCTGCCAGTTCTTGATAGAGGCTTCTATTTCAGCTGCCGGAATCTCTCCTTCTTCCCTGATATTCGTCAATCGGCTGCCATGAAGCAATTCAATATGCCAGCTGGAAGGATCCTGCCTGATTGGTGCAGGCACTTGAATGTTTACCTCGATATTTCTAAGACCCTCGTTATCCTTATGCCTGATCAGGGAAGGCGCAACCCAATCCAGAAATGATTGGGTCTCCAGCCGGTAATGGGAAGGAAGTACCCATTCAGGGTGGTCAATGACCTTCTGCCATTTCTCCTGTTTCTTTTCAAAGGATGCGACATTGCCGACCATTACCAATTTTTCTTTCGCCCTTGTTAAGGCTACATACAACACCCGCATTTCCTCCGCAAGCAATTCCCTTTGCTTTTCCTTTTTGAGAGCATGATAGGCAAGGGTGGGATACATAATTCGTTTGGAAGGATTGATATACTTGCTTCCAAAGCCCAAGTCCTTATGAAGCAGGTACTTTTGTCTGAGGTCCTGCTGGTTGAACTGTTTATCCATTGCCCCAAGGATCACTGCCGGGAATTCCAATCCTTTACTTTTATGGATGGTCATCAGACGGACAACATCTTCTTGTTCCCCCAACGCTCTTGCAGCTCCGAGATCGTCTCCTCTCTCTTCCATCCGCTCTATGAACCTGAGAAAACGGAACAGCCCTCGGAAAGAGGTGTTTTCATACGTTCTGGCCCGATCGTAAAGAGCTCTGAGGTTGGCCTGCCGCTGCCTGCCGCCAGGGATTCCCCCTACAAAGTCATAGTAGCCTGTTTCCCGGTAAATCTGCCAGATCAAATCTGAAAGAGCTCCTTGTCTCGCCCTGTTTCTCCATTCTTTCAATTGTACTAAAAACCGTTTGAGCTTTTTGCCTTTTTGTGTGTCGGCCTCGTTTTTGATAAAAGATGTCATGGCCTCATAATAGGCCGCTTGTTTTTTGGCAAGGCGTATTTCAGCCAGATCCTCTTCATTCAACCCGACAATTGGCGAACGGAGGACAGAGGCTAGCGGAATATCCTGTTTAGGGTTATCGATAATTTTCAGAAGACTCAGCATAACTTTTATTTCGATCGCTTCCAGATATCCTGTCGATAACTCTGCATAGACAGGGATTCCCTGCTGTTTCAATTCGTCAGTAATAGTAGGCGCCCATGTCATCGAACGGAGCAAAATGACTATATCGCGGTATTGAATACCACGCTGTCCACCTGTTTCCTTGTCGACCACCTGCATTGGTCTATTCTCTTCGCTGCCGATCCACTTTTTGATCATGCGCGCGTAAGCCCGTGCTTCCAACTGGGCTTTCTCCAAATCCTCAAAGTTTTCCGTTCCTTCTTCATCCCCGATCTCTTCATTGGCGTCCCTGTCGATAATGACCAGTTCGGCATCTGTATCATTGAGCTTCAATTCGTCATACACTTTGTTAGCATAGATTAACTCTGCATCTTTTTCGTATTCCATTTCCCCGACATCTTCACTGAGAAGCTGTCTGAAAATATAGTTCGTGGCAGTCAATACCTGTTCCCTGCTCCGGAAGTTCCTGGCCAGATCAATCCGTATAGCCGGATGAGACTCTTCGGCAAACTGTTTATATTTATTAAGGAACAAAGTAGGCTCTGCGTGACGGAATCTGTAAATGCTCTGTTTTACATCCCCTACCATAAACATGTTTCCAGGTCCTTCTTTATCGGTGATCAGAGAAAGCAGTGTTTCCTGTACAAGGTTTGTATCCTGGTATTCATCGACAAGCACTTCATGGAAAGAACTTTGAAAATGATAGGCTGCTGCCGATGGCACGATCCTTTCCGGGGTCGACTTTTCATCCATCAGGACTTGAAGGCAGTAATGCTCCAAGTCTGAGAAATCGACGATGGCCTTTTCTCTTTTTAATTGCGTATATCTTTCTTTGAACTCTTTTACAAGGGAAGTAAGTTGAACAACGGCAGGATACAAAGTCTTCATATCTGCCAAATAAGCAGGAAGACTCCTTGAAAACCAGTCCCCCGCTAAGTCGTTCCACCGTTTCTTATAATTGTTTCTAAGTTCCTTCACCTTTTCCTTTTTCTCTTCCGCACAATCGGCTTTCTTACGTGATAATGCTTGGAAGCTGCCTGCAGAAAAGAATTCCTGAGCATGTTGCCAGGAGTTATTCACATGATGAAATGCTTCCCGGAACATTTCGATATCTGATTCTATTGCATCCGCGTAATGATACGGTCCGTCATTTTCCTTTGTGAGAGCCATAGCTTCTTCTGCTTCCGTGAGCATCGCGTCCAGCTGACTGTTCACTTCTCTTTTTAAAATGCCAAGCCATGGCAGGTTATCTTCGTCTTCCTCTTCATCCACGTTATACATGGCAGCCATATTATCCAGCCAGTTTTCCGGCCAGGGATTTTGCATCGCGAATTCATATAACTTCAAAATCAATTCTTCCACTTCCAGATCGCTTCTGTCATTGGAAAAACGATCTACTACAGCAAAAAAGGCATTCTGTTCTTCCATTTCTTCTTTGCCATACCAATCTTCAAACATATCCTCCAATACTTCCTGCCTGATCATGTCCCCTTCTATATCATCAGCGATTCGGAAACCCGGATCAATGTCGAGCAGGTAGGCATGTCTGCGGACAACATCCATGCAAAAGGAATGGAGAGTAGATATCGATGCGCGCTGCAGCAAGGACAACTGCTTCTTTAGATGAAGGGAAGAAGGGTTAGCCTCTAATGCAGCTTCCAGTGCCTGCCCCACCCTGTTCCGCATTTCTTGGGCTGCGGCGTTGGTGAATGTCACGACCAGGAGAGAATCGATATCGACCGGCATTGTCTTGTTGAGCAGTTTCTGAATGATTCGTTCGACTAAAACAGCCGTTTTTCCTGACCCTGCCGCAGCGGCCACCAGTACATCGCTTCCCCCTGCATATATAGCTTCTTCTTGTTCTTTTGTCCATTGTGGCATTATTTGTCCCCCCTCCTTCTAGTTATCTCGTTCAACACATCTTCATCTTTCATTTCTTTCAATCTCCGATAATTGTTTTCATGCAAGGTTGAATCAAACTGGCAAACTGATTTGAACGGACAATAGGTACAGGCCACCTGCTGGTTTTGCTGGTATGGATTCAAATGTACACCGCCGCTGGTAATATCGGTGCCTGCTTGTACCATCAGTTCCCGGATATAGCCTTGCAGCTGATTGAATGTTTCCGTTTCTGCTGTATGGGAACCCTTGCGGAATTCGCCGTTTTTCTTTAAACCTGCCGGCACAATCTGGCTCATTCCACTATCAAGACCTGTGTCCATCATTTTGACGATTTGTTCATTCTCCACTAATAGTCCTTGCATTTTGAATTTCTTGAAAATCTCTTTTTCTATATCTGCATCTTCTAATCTCTTATTTTGGGAAAGCATCGGATTATGGACATGGAAATATAACACTCCGGCCGGCGTCGCCTTCACCCCGAGCCAGCTTTCGGAATGGGAAAGCACAACATCCAGGTATGCCAGCATCTGCAATGCCAGCCCATAATATACTTCCGACAAATTCAATCCTTTGGAACTTGATTTATAATCAATAATCCGCAGGAACAAATGCTCTTGGTTGATGGCTCTGTCAACCCTGTCTATCCTGCCTCTTAATACCAATTCGTAACCGTTTGGCAAGTCGATTGTGATGGGTGGCAGCTGCTGACCGGGACCAAACCCTAATTCTAGGCCGATAGGGGAAAAGTCGCTCTGCCTTGCTTGCTCGCTCAACAC
This sequence comes from Sediminibacillus massiliensis, assembly GCF_900156915.1. Lineage (GTDB taxonomy): Bacteria > Bacillota > Bacilli > Bacillales > Amphibacillaceae > Sediminibacillus_A > Sediminibacillus_A massiliensis. The sequence continues at coordinate 1,918,636 of NZ_LT732535.1, forward strand.
ATAGGCGGCCCTGGCAATAATTTCTTGAAGCTTCTGTTGGATATATTTATACCTGTTGGAACTGTGAAGTATCTGGTGCTGCAAGACCGGAGCAAGGCTCGATACCGCTCTTTGGGCATATTGGTTTGTTTCTTGTTTTTGCAAATCCGCGAAATTCCGCCCCTCAGTCTGAACCCAATCAGTGATTTTTTTCAAGGCTTCGTGAAACAATTGGCCAATGTCTGGTGCATCCAGCTTATAGATCCGTCGTTCTTCCAGTCCAAGACTGTACTTGGCAAAGTGTTGATAAGAACATCGATAATACATTTCCAATCTGGAAACGCTGGCTTTGACTTGTTGTGGATACAACTGACTTGCAGTTTGTTCCGACAAGTTTGTCGGATTGTTCTGGTAAAACAAGCTCTGTAAAATAGAATAGGTGGTGCCGCCTTTATCTTCACTGGCGATATACCAATTCAGCACATTCCACCATGCATCGTGAATCGGATAGCCGCGCAAATTCCTTGCCAATTGTGCCGTTAATGCCGATCTCGTTTTCACCGGAGTCGAGATGAACCTGTCAGCATCCATTAGCTCTTCTGGATCTTGAAGAAGAGTGTGTTCCCTGCATGAAGGGAACAAATCCTCCATCCTTTTGATCAATTGAGAAGGCACTTTCGATTTTCCTTCCTCATCACTTAACGGGTAACTGATCCATAGCTGGTCTTTGGCCGAAGTAAAAGCTAAATAAACATAAAACCAGTCATCCAGCAATTGGCGTTTACTGCCATCCGCCAGCTTCATTCCCTGTTCAGCAAGCAATTCCCGCTCTTCTTCCGATATCATTCCGCTTTCTCCCGGTTTCATCGGCCAGATACCTTCATTGACCCCCAGCAGGAATGAACACTTGATACCTGTAATCCTCGAACGGTCAATGGTACCTGTTATGACATGGTCCATGCTAGGCGGTACGTGGGCGAATTTAAGCGATTCAAAACCTGCTTCAAGGGAAGCCCGGAAAACTTGAAGAGACACTTTGTCATCTCCTGCGATTTCAACCATTTCATCCAGCAGTTGCATGACGGCATCCCAGACCTGCTCCTGCTCCCTTGCCAGTTCTATATGACCTTGCTCATCCAACCTGTCTCTATTTTCTTCCAGCCTTTGGGGAACCTGCAGACCCTCAAGCCATTCAAATATAATTTCAGCTCTTTCCTGGATTGTTTCAGTGTCTCTTAGTTTTTCATCAAAATCTTGCAGGGCATAGACTACCTGGTCGCGATAACGATTGATTCTTGTTTGTATTTCCTGTTCTTTGTCTGTTTGAGAAGCCTGGTCAAACCCCCGAAAACGTTGAAAAATCCAAGGTTCATCACTAATCCATCTACTTCTCCCGCGAATACCGTATTCCAGAACATAATTCTCCAGTTCGTCTATTGCTTCATCCGTCAATGGATACCTGCTGTCCGCTACCGGGATCAATCCCGTTTTCAACAGGCGGAAAACTGCTTCATACCGCCAGTTGCCCTCCACTATATCTAGTGCCGAACGGACGAACTCCAACAATGGATGGTTCAGCATCGTTCTTTTCTCATCTATAAATACCGGGATTCCATAATCCTCAAACACCGTATGAATCAACTCATGATACACTTCGGTCTGTCTGATCAAAACGGCAATATCTTTATACCTGTATTGTTCTTCACGTACAAGGCGGAGTATCTCCTGAGCGACTCCTTCCACTTCGGCCCTTGGATGGACGGCTTCCGCAATCCGGATTGGGACCGTCCCTTTGTATTCTGGAGACGGCCGCTTGTCAAAGTAACTTTCCAAATGGGCAAAATATGGCCGATTCTCAAACCTTCCGTCTTGCTGGTCCAACCGCTCGACTTGAATATCGATCGAATTTTCTTCTGCCAATGACTTAAGCGTTTGGTAGGTTTCTGTAGGCAGACAAAAAAGATCGAGTTCCGATACCTCTTGATCGTTCTGGCCATCGGTTGCAAGTGTAACCGATACCTGGCTGGTTTTTTTGATCAGTGCTTCCACGACCAAAAGTTCCTGCGGTGTGAAATGGTGAAAACCATCCAAATAAATCTCAGCATCTTCCATGAAATCTGCCTCTGTTATTTTATCTGCCAGCAGCTGGAGCTGATCTTCACTGTCGATATATTGATCTTTCAGCGCATCCACTAAACGGTCATAAATATAACTCAAATCTTCCAGTTTATTTTTCAAAGCAACCTCACCAGGGTACTTGTGAGTGAAACGATCCATATCGATAATTTGCGCTGTAAGCATTTCCGGTGTGATGCGGTATCGTTTGAATTCCGTAATCATCCCTTCCAGCTGCTCCATAAACCCTTGCTTTTCAATTGCCTTCTGGAATACATTCCAGTCCGATTTTCTTTCTTCCGTTATTTTCCTAAGCATCATTTGGATCCCTGTGGATGTAATGAATTTCCGGGTGCCGCCGCCGGTTTCCTGAAACACCCTCCAGGCCAGTCTGGAAAAACTGAACACTTGTGCCCGGATGCTTCCCGTTATCCGTTTGGCGAGTTCATATTCCTGCTGAAAGGTCATTTGTTCCGGAACGATATAAAAGATCGGCGGTCCCTGAGGATCCTCCTGCAATTTTGTTTCTATTTCCGCGAGGCAGGTACCGCTTTTGCCAGCACCGGCCTTACCCAATAAAAATCGTATCCCCATAATGAATTCTCCTCTTATCACAATTTTTCCGGGTTTGCATATAGTACCATAGTTTCTACAACGGGAGGTTAGCGGTATGTCCAAAAACACATTGACAGCCGGTGCACTCATTTATTGTGCAGTCTTCGTTGCCAGCAGCATCTATGTAATGATCCCGCTCCAGCCCCGGCTTGCCGAAAGCCATAATGTTTCGATTAGTTACGCCTCGTTGACCAGTTCCCTGTTCATTTGTACTTACGCAACCGGTTTATTGGTTTTCGGCTTTTTGGCCGACCGTCTTCCCCTTCGCAAAATTCTTGTAACGGGGATGGCCATGTTGAGTCTGATAACCGGTGCGTTGATATTTGCCGCTGATGTTGGCCAGTTGATTCTGCTCCGCGCCCTGCAAGGCTTTACAGCAGCCAGCTTTGCTCCGGTCGCTTTCGGATACTGCTTTCGATATTTCCAGGGCTCCCTGCAGGGAACAGCCATTGCCTTGATCAATACCGGATTCTTGTTTGCAGGCGTTTTCGGTCAGATTATTTCCTCTTATTTGGCAGAAGCTTTCTTCTTTTCAGCTGTTTTCACCGGTTTTTTTCTGTTTTATCTAATATGTTTTTCTCTATTGTTTATCACATTGAAAAAAGCCGTTCCTTCCGATAGCATACCATCAAAGAAACCGACTACTATTATTTTATCATGTTTTCAAAATCAAATATTGCGAAAGCTTTACTTAATTGCCTTTTTCTTACTATTACCTATTATGTTATTTTATGGTTCATTTGAAATATACCTTCATCAAGTATGGACTGATTTTCCTGTCCCTTTACAGTTGTTCCGTGTATGCAGTTTGATTGGAATCCTGCCTTCTTTTTTCATTAGTGCACTCTTAAGGAGGTTCCGGGCAAAGCAAATTTTGAGGTTTCAATTGTTTGTGATGGTGGCGGGATTCCTCCCCGCGATAGCAGGATTGAATGTGGGGACGATTACGTTTGCTTCCTTTTTGATGATTACGTCTACTTCTTTGACCATACCCATGGTTGTATTACTGGTCGGAAGGAACACTGTGCATGGAACCAGCGCAGTAGCCATTTACTCCTTCACTCTGCTGAGTGGTGCGAGTGTAGGTTCGGCCCTTGCCTCCCTGGTCCCTTTTCCATTTGTATTAGGGATAATCGCTGCAATATTTATCCTGTTGGGCTTACTTGCGAAAACCTTACCAGATGATTAATATTATAGAACATTTGTTCCCTGATTACAATCGATCAGGTTCTCAAAAAGCAAAAAAGCTTGATTCAGTGTGCGTGTCTGAATCAAGCTTTTTGCTTTAATTAAAACTCAACCCTATTTGAGAAACAGGCCAATATCGCACATCGACTTTGCCGACAACTTCTTCCTTATTTACGAATCCAAAGTATCTGCTGTCAAGGCTCTCTCTGCGATTATCTCCCATAACGAAAAGTTTTCCTTCTGGGACTTGCTTCTGCCCGGTCACATCTTCCAAAGAAAAGTCTTCTGTCAGCGGCAGATCCATTCCCTGTTTAAAAGGATCCAAATAGGACTCTGCTACTTTCTCTCCATTAAGGTATAACTGGTCATTCCTATATTCAATCGTATCTCCAGGCGTTCCTATCACCCGTTTCACATAATCTTCTTCTTCATTCGCATGAAAGACTATAACGTCAAATCGATCGATATCATGAAGGTCATATGCAACCTTGTTGACCATGATCAGATTCTCATCAAACAGAGTCGGTTCCATGGATTTTCCATCGACAACATAGCTGGCGAATAAATAGGAACGGAAGAGAAAAGCAAGCAGAACTGCTATCAAAACCGTTCGTATAAGCTTCCAATAATTAATTCTTTGCATCTTTGCTTCCTCCAGGTTGTTTGTATAAACATTTTACCCCGCAGGAAAAAAATTAATCTCTTTTTACCTCCTTGTACGACTCCCTGTCTTTTTTCTGCAGTCTTTTCTCCAAATATTTCCCGAATACCCAGAACAGTAGAATGCATATACCGACAATCACAGTCTTGACAGGGTTTTGCGCAAAAGAGGTGATACTATCTCCGACATAAGCTATTGTGAAAATCATCACTGCTTTCCCGAACAATGCAGCCAATATAAATTGTTGAAAACTGATTTTGGAAAGTCCTGCGACAATGTTAATGATCGAAGAAGGAGAAAACGGAAAACACATCAATAAAAACAGCGGTCCGAATCCATGCCTTTCCAGCCAAGAGGTAACTCGTTTTACTTGCTTGTTCTTTCGCAGCCATAAAAAAAAGCGCTTTTGCCCGAGCCTTCTTACAATCCAGAATACACAAACCGCTCCAATACTTGCACCGATCCAGGAAAGGAGAAATCCTTCCAGCAGGCCATAGGCTGCTGCATTGGCTAGCACAAACACCACAAGCGGGAGAAAAGATAAAAAAGCTTCAATAAAAGGAAGCAATATTCCCGGTAGTGGTCCCAGACTTTCATAGCTCTTCAACAACTGCATGAGTAAGTCATCAAATCTATTGTTTTCGATTAGTTCCCTCAATTCGGAGACATCGATGTTTAATAACTGCATCTCTTCCAGACCCCTCGCCAAATCAGCTATAATCAGTGTAGTGTACTTTATTAGTTTTCCTGATTATATTGTAAAGTAAACAAATAAAATTTCCTAGTTTCAGTATTTATCTGAATCGCTTATTTCATTTATTTTTATGTCTCTATATAATTGGGAGAGAACGGGTGGAGGGGAGAAAAATGTATATTGTTTTGATGACTATCGCTTTCATTTTTTGTATCGTGGCCTTGGTTGTCACATTGATGCTTGGCAAAGAAGAAAGCAAGAAGGCTCGCGACTACGAGAAAGAGGGGCATGGCGCTCAGCAGGCACTAGCCAGGTCCAACAGTTACGAAAAGAGTTCCCTGAAGGAAAATCTTCCATTGTTATTAGTCATTTATATAGCTACTTTTCTGGTTAGCATTGGGTTGTTCTTGTTCTTTCTTTATAACCCTTTCTAAACCAGGTGCAAAGGGCCGGCTCAAATAGCCGGCCCTTTTCTGTTTTCAATCCTGTTTCGCCTCTCCTCATTCCGCTATGCGCTTTTTCCGCTTAAAAATTTATTGCTGAATTTCCATTTATTTCTGTGATTTTTTTGTTTTGAATGCTGTATAATTAGGTTATAATAGAACATACGTTCGAAAGAGGAGGGGGAAAATGCGTTATCTCAGCGAAGAGGAATTTGAGCTAGCTTCACGTTTTTTGTTCCTTTCCATGGCAATACTTGTCGTCCAAAAAGATATCCATACTATTCAAGAGACCAATTTTAAAATTAAAGAACCCTATATGGAATTGTTAAATAAAATGGAAACCGAAGCACTGGCTGAACGCAGGCAGTTACGGAAAAAAATGGCTGATAAGCAGCTCCAAGTACTCTCCTTGAACAAAAATGATTCCTTTTCTTCTTTTTTGTTCCTGTGCAGGGGACGGGAAGAAAAAAGGAATTATTTCAATCCGGCGATCCGTAAAAAGGTCGAAAGTATTTTACGGGAGTTTATGCAAAAGGCTCTGCTACAATCTCAGCATGATTATTCTTCCCAACATACTTAATGCGATGATCAAGCAAGTACCTGAACTGAGCGGTCCGCTGGACTTGATTGAGCAGGGAACCATAAGAAACGTCCAGCGTAACGGACTTACCATTCGTAAAAATGATCTGAGAGGACTGATTGGGCGCTTTTACCACTTGATCGATGTGGGAGTGCGCGATCCAGTTACATTGGGGGTTATTTGGAGAAGTAGTCGGAAAAAAATACATTCCACTCGAAGGATCAATAGATATGGGAGCTTTGTGCGTTACTTTGAAGATATCTTTTGTTCCATCTTGTCTACCTCGCAATGAACTTCCGAAATATTTACAAGCAAGATCGATCACTTTACTTGGAGGCTGTTCAACAAAAATCACCTCGTCGTCTTCCATGATGCGGGAGAGGTATTTACCGTTGAACTCTTCCGAAAGAACTGCGAGTGTAAATGGGTTTACTTCATATTGTTTTTTTATTTCCATCTTATCTATTCATCCTCTCATGTTCAGCAATAAATTTAAGCTTGATAACAATTTACCAGAAAATAGTAGAAAAAGATAGAAAAATTTGAAAATTTGTAAAAAATTTCAAATTTTGTCATCCTAAAGACTCATTCTGTCCGGAAGCTCGATAACGCTTGCAGAGCAAGGCTGAAATGGACAGAAGGCAATGGAAAAACTCCCGCACATCAGGTAAGGAGAAAGGCATGACTCGACTTTTTTAATCTGACTTGATAAAAACAGTCGAAAAATGAAATAGCAATTTAAGGAACTATTACGTATAATTGGAACTAGGACTTTATGCTTTGGGAGGGTGTAACATGATACATGTAGGAAAAAGGATATTGTTAGCACGGTTGTTGAAAGGATATACCCTCAAATCCTTATCAAGCGGCATAACTTCCCTTTCCAAACTGAGCCGGATTGAAAATGGACAGCTGGTCCCGGATCCTCAGCTTTTACAGACCCTGGCCCGGAAGCTTGATATTCCTCCTGCTTATTTCCTGGACTTTGATAAAGAGGACAAAGAAGTTCAGCTTCTTCTGATCAGGCTGGCCAAGTATATCATGACTGGTAGTGCAGAAACCGGACAATTGATCGATTTAATCGATTCCCATTATTACGAATATCTTCTATCTCCGGAAATGGAATGCTATTACCTTCTCTTAAAAGGAGCTTATCTTTTAAAAGGCCGGAACAAACACAAGGAATGGAGTTCCATCCACGAGGGGTACATTAATAGCTATTTGGAAAGCAGGGAATCACTGCCTCTGCATCTGGAAAACGCCTATACTTATTATCATGGATTCTATCATTATAAAAATTACGAGTTCAGCAGTGCCATCAGTTACTTCTCAAAGTTGAAGAACAATGTCGATGATTTAGCCATAAGGGCAACATTAACCTTTAATATAGCTTTATTTTATAAGCGGCTTAACGATTACCAGAATGCTATTTTATTCGGGAATGAAGCCATAAACTACTATACTGCATTAAATAATAAACACGATACTGCCCAGTCGTTGAATTTACTTGGAACAATGTACAGGGAGACGGGTAATTACGATCAGGCGAAGCTTAAATTTCATGAGGCTGAAAGAATAGCGGAGGAAAATGGAATTCTCGATATCTTAGGATATGTCTATCACAATCTTGGACTCGTGGAAGTTAATCAGGATAATCTCGAAAAAGGCATTCACTTTTTCCTCCATGCTTTACATATCAAACAGCAAGTCAAAAACAGCAATCTACTGATAACATACAGGGAAATTATCGAATGTAAATTAAAAGAGAAAAAAACAAAAGAAGCTTCTGATTACTATTGGGTGGCAGAGGCGCTGACCAATGATGAAGAGGACCGCTACAGACTCTTGTTTGTTTTTAATGATTATTATCTGCTCAATGGCCAAATGGATGAATTTAAAAACAACCTGAAAAAACTGACTTCTTTTTTTGAAAGAACCAATGAGTTCCGCTTTTTGAAGAAATGTTATCTGAAATTGGGTAATTTCTATTATTCTAATAAAAATTACAAAGAAGCTTCAAATTACTACTACAAACATATTGAACTACAGGAGGCCAAATAGGTGAAAAGATTGCTGCTTATTTGTTTCTTTGCAATCATTCTTGCGGCAAGTTTCCAAGAAGATGCACTTCCTGTTCAACTGGCCGATGAAAGCGAAACGGGCGGCGCCAAAACCACCGGTCCTGAACAGAAGGAAATGAACACATAATGAAAAAAATCCTTCCGGAAGCCCGGCAAGGATTTTTTTCATTTACCTTATCATTCTGATTCCTCTCCCAGATACCCTTCTACATCTAAGCTCTCTTCAAGGTCTGTTCCAAAGTCCGGATTCAACAATGTAAAAGTTTCCAGTTCCAACTTTTCCTTTTTGTCCAACAACAAATTCACCTTCCATCCTTGCCTTAGTGTTGACTTAATTGCCACTTTCCACTCAAGAACAGGCACATTTGTTATTTTGCATTTTCTCCTGACGATTCCCTGGCTTCCATCTCTTCCTTCAAACGGTCGATCCTGTCCTGAATAGGTGGATGACTAAAACGAAACCATTCAATCCAGAATACAGGATCAATATCGCTTTTTGATTCTAACGCCATTCTCCTAAAACTTTCGACGCCAGTCTGCAAATCCTCTGTATGATTCATGGCATACACATCGGCAGCTTGTTCGATTTTCCGGGAAACAAATAAGGAGACAGGTTGTGACGCAGTCATAAGCAAAGAAAAAAGCAATAGCAGGACAGGAATTGCTTTTAAATCATACTGTTTACCAAATCGTTTCTTTCCCTGGATATTTGACCAAATGAAGCGATAAATGACAGCAGTGAGGTAAAACAGAAAAAAGCTGAGCACAATATAACCTGCCACCCCAATATAAACATGGCCGTGAACATAATGACCAATCTCATGAGCGAGAATGAACAGAATTTCCTCTTGAGGCATCCCTTGAAGGGTGGTATCCCAAAAAACAATCCGCGCATTTCCCATTATCCCTGTAACATATGCATTAAAAGCAGTCGTTTTTTCGCTCTTATGGACTTGGAGAAGGGTTGCATCCTCCAGTCCGGACTTGTCTGTAAAGTCCTCTATTGCGGTTTTTAACGGCCCTTCTTCCATGACCGTGAACTTTTCATACAACGGATCAATCCATACTGGTTGGATATAGACGACAAATAAAGCAATCGGAAGAGCGATCAACCATAAGCCGAACCACCAGTTTTTGTATTTCTTGATCAGTAGACGTACCACATAGATTCCGGCAGCTAAAACAAGCCAGAAAAATAAAAGATTCAACCCCAACTCATACATCCAGTTACCTATTGTCTGATGACTTGTTCCTTCTATATGGGTGATCGAAAACCATAGCAAATTGAACGGAAGCAGGATCAGTTCATATATAACTACCAGAAGTAGTGAAAAAATGAGTACTTTTATCCATTCTTTCTCAGTTGTATCATTCAGCCTGTCAACCCAGGTGGAAGACCAGCCTTTTTTAATCAATATGTACAAGAGCAGCCATTCCAAGGGAAGCTTGGAGAAAAAAACTGCATGCGCAAGCGCAGCATACTTTGAGTCTGCCAGTGTTTGCAATGGATAAAAATAAACGAAATAACACCAAATGACAATCAAATAAAGGATGTAACCCGTTAATAACTTTTTCATCCCAACTTCCCCCTTGCCTGTGCTGTAAAAATCAATAAATCCCCTGCCATCCTCTGACAAGGGATTCCTTAAATCTTACCATGCAGCCAGGAAACAAGTAAATGTCTTGGTGCAGAAGTCTTAAGAACGACCGAGCAGGAATTAAGGGGCCACGATATCCCGCAGTTGTTTCCTTAGAATTTTACCAGTTGTATTCTTTGGAAGCTCCTCGAGAAACTCTATTCTCGTGGGCAATTTATATTTAGCAAGATGTTCCTTGCAATAATCAACCAGTTCTGCTTCTGTCACTGCAGGATTGTTTGTGACGACAAAAGCTGAAACAGTTTCACCACTATATGGATCAGGCCTGCCGACAACAGCAACTTCGGATACCTCTGGGTGTTCATATAATACTTCTTCTACTTCACGCGGATAGACATTGTACCCACCGACTAAGATCATGTCTTTTTTCCTGTCAACAATATAGAAATATCCCTCATCATCCATTCTTGCCATATCCCCGGTATATAACCATCCATCCTTCAGGGCAGCTTCGGTCTCTTCGGGCTGTTTATAGTATCCGGCCATAACATTCGGACCCTTCACAACCAGTTCACCGACTTCCCCAACAGGTAATTCCTCTCCAAGCTCGTCCACTACTTTATTTACTACGTTTCTGATATTCGTCCCGATGGAACCAGGTTTTCGCTCTCTGTCCAACGGATTGAAACATGTGACAGGGGATGCCTCCGACAATCCATACCCTTCCGAAATCCTGACCTGAAATTTCTCCTCAAAATTCTTCAAAAGAGCGACAGGCATGGATGCGCCGCCTGAAATGCACAAGCGGATGCTGCTAAAGTCGGCAGGGCTCACGTCAGGTGTACGAAGTAAATAATTGTACATTGTCGGAACACCGGCAAAGACAGTCGCCTGCTGCTCCCGGGCCAAAGTGAATACTGCCTGTGGGGAAAAATTAGGAACAATCAGAATGGTTCCCCCGTTCATAAGGGGAGCGTTCAAAGCGACAGTCAGACAGAAGACATGAAACATAGGCAGTGCCGCAATGACTCTGTCTTGCTCGTTAATTGTCAGGTAATCGGCAGTATCTTTAGCATTCGAATAGAGATTCCGATGTGTTAGCATAGCTCCTTTTGGTTTTCCCGTTGTCCCGGATGTATAAAGGATGACAGCGACATCCGGTTCCTTCAATTCGGGTCTTGAAAACTGATTTCTATTCTCACCCAGCATATTTGTAAACGTTTTCATTTTTGGTGCAAGCAAACTTTGTCCCCAGTCAATCCCTGCTCCTGTGTCTGCCACGATATAGTCCTGGACATCCTCTAAGTCATCGGCCATCGCTGCCATTTTTTCCAATAAAATATCCATTGTAAGTATGCCTTTAATATCTCCATTTTGAAGAATGTATGTCATCTCATCGGGAGTATAAATAGGATTAATCGGGATGACCGTCAATCCAGCACGCAGAGCACCATAAAGACCAATGATGAAAAATGGGCTATTCCCGGCGATAAGCGCAATATGGTCGCCTTTTTGATAACCCATATCCTGCAATTGCCCGGCAAACCTCGTTACCATCACGTCTAATTCTGCATAACTTGTTTCCTCGCCATTAAATAAATATGCTGCTTTCTCCGGGTGCCGATCAGCTATTCTTGACAGTTGATCACTAAGATTCATGAAACCCCTCCTTTGAATGAATGGTCATTCATTAATGGTACTAATATCTATTATATGGTACGAACTATATGCTAGCAAGAGGCCTGAAAGAAAAACAAAACAAAAATCCTCCAGCAGATATGGCTGGAGGTCATAATTTTTCAATAAATCAAATTAACAAACTCTTCTTTGGTGATTTTTCCTAGATAATGATTGATATCAAGATCGCTGATTGCTTCATCGATCGAGCGGCGTTCATACCGAGTACCTTTCAATCTTTCTTCGATGTCCGTTACGTCGCCTACGCCGAAAAAGTCACCATAAATTTTGGCATTTTCAATAATGCCTTTCTTCACATCAAGCCGGACATCAACGGCGCCAGCGGCAAATTTATGGGATTGCTGAATGTTGAATGCCGGAGACTTTCCATAATTCCAATCCCACTGTTGATAACGCTCCTCAGAAAGCTTATGGATGTTTGCCCAATCCTGCTCGGTCAGTTTATATTGTGGAACGTCTTTTACATCATTGACATTGAAGATATGCTTTAAGATTAATTCCTTAAACCCTTCCACCGTGATTTGTTCTTCCAAGAACTCCGAAATATTGGCGACACGGCTGCGGATTGACTTGATACCTTTTGACTTGATTTTCTCCAATTTCACATTAAGGGCAGATACGACATTTTCAATTTCTGAATCAAGCATCAATGTTCCATGACTGAACATCCGGCCTTTTGTAGAGAATTGGGCGTTCCCAGAGATTTTCCTGCCATCAACGACTATATCGTTTCTTCCTTTTAGTTCTGCATTTACACCCAGTTGTTTCAACGCATCTGTAACAGGCTCAGTGAATTTAGCAAAGTCATGGAAACTGTTCCCGTCGTCTTTTGTTATAAAGCTGAAGTTCAAGTTGCCGAGATCATGGTAAACAGCTCCACCGCCGGAAAGGCGCCGTACTACATGGATTCTGTTTTCATCTACATAGTTTGTATTGATCTCTTCGATGGTATTTTGGTTTTTACCTATAATAATCGAAGGCTCGTTCACATAGAACAACAAATATGTATCGTCCTCGCCGAAATTTTTCAAAATATATTCTTCAATTGCCAAATTGATATGAGGATCGTGAATCCCTTCATTATCAATATATAACATAGTGAAAACCTCCTTAACTTATCTAGTACTATCTTATCCCATGTCGCATGCCAGAGCAATCCTCCGGCATCGGTTATTTGGCCCATACGAACCCTTCATGCGCCAAATGGACAGGTCCTTTAAAGTAGGCCCTTGCCTCTTCCGGAAGTTTCGTTATTTCGCCATGATGAGGCAGATGGCTTAGTACAAGCTCTTTCACCCCTGCCTTTGCTGCAATTTCCGCTCCCTGCCTGCTGTTCATGTGTCCGGCTTTCGAAGCATCCTGTCCCTCATAAAAGTTGCAATCGGTAATGAGCAAATCTGCCCCTTCACTAAAAGCAACCCAATCCTCTTTATAACTTGTGTCGGCTGTGTAAACGATTACCTTCTCACCCTCGGATATTCTCATCCCATAACAAGGTGCGGGATGCACTGTTTCCAAGAAACGGAATTGGAACGGACCTATCTCGAGGGGCTGATCTGGTTCATATGCTATCCCTTTTGTATATTGATGGCTGAGCTTTTCGAAAGCTTCCCTGTCCCGCAAGTGACCATAGATTGGCAGCACATGGTCTGTCTGTTGAATGGAATTCTGAACCAGCCAGCTATACTGAAGGACACCCACATCCGCAATATGATCGTTATGATAATGAGATAATATTACAGCATTTAAATCCATAATATTTTTATAAGCCGGAATCTTGGAGACGGCTCCACTGCCACAATCGATCAGGCAGGTAAACCCGCCTTTTTCCAATAAATAAGCAGACGTTGCGCCGCCTTGTTCTGGATATGCTCCCCAATATCCGATAATCGTCCATTTCATCAAATCACCTCAATAAAAAGATAATTGTGTTACAACAGTCCATTGATTTATGACACCTGTAATAGTACAATAAAAATACACTAACAGATGGAGGGATCTAGCTATGATGAGCATTGTTGAGTTTTTCAGAAATCTGCCTCGAAAAAAGTGTCAAAAATGTGGTAATGACATGGTGGAACAAGCTGATTGTTACGGTAACTTGTGCGACAATTGTGATCATCCAGCCAGATAAAATATCCTACTAGCAATTATTCCCAAAGCAGCTTTTCTTAAGCTGCTTTTTTTGTTGTTATAATACAGGAATTAAACCTATTTAAAAACGTGCTTCAAAAAAGCCTTTTGAAGTAGGTAATAGCCTGTGTCAATAAGCTCTCACATTGGATTTATGCACTTTTGAAAACCGATTCTACTTTGCAGGATATAGCGTAAGAACAATATCTAGCTGAAAAGTAAAACCTTCCCAGTAAGACGCTTAGGAAGGTTTTTTTGGTATGCTAATTTCCAGTAGGAAACTATTAGTTGGTTTAGTTAAAATAGACACATACTTTATGTTGCTTTACCTTCTTAATCCATGTCCCTCCGTCCCCGTATTTATTCAGCCTCTTCCTTTGTAAATTCAAATGAGATGGTATTTGCATTAGCATGGGACTCGCCACTAATTAATGAATAAGAATTGCCAACAGGTACATCATATAATAATACGCCGGTTTGTGATTTATCAGGTTGTATTTCACCTGGCCACTCTTCTGCAACACCTTCTATGTAGAACCAAGGAGTACTACCGACATGTTCATTTTTTAAACTAATGCCTAATCCATCATCAGCGATGACTGGCTCTTCGCTTAGGTTTTTTACTGTTACGTCAGCGATGACATAGTTACCTTCCTGGCTTGGTTCATCTCCCGCAGTATCCGTAATTTCAACAGAATTAAGTGTAATTTCGAATTCGCGTATAATGTCTTGATAACCATACTTGTAATGAGCCGTGTCGCCAATAGATAAGCCGAGCTGATCTTCAGGTAAATCAAGGTCCCCGAACAAACTGTCATTACTATCGTTTTCCTCTTTATCTTCATTTCCTTCAGATGTAGTCGTGGTTTCTGCTGCATCAGAAGTATCGCTTACCTCTTCATCTTCCGCTGAGTTACCGCAAGCACTGATGAACAGAATACTGATAAATAAAGTTGATACTAATAAAATTCTTTTCTTCAACTATATCCCTCCAAAATAATGTTATCAATTAGCAAGTCCTAGATGCTTCTTATTTAGAATCTAGTAATTAATTTTACCATAAGAGGTTAATTTTTCCACTCATCTTTTCTGAATCCTGTTACATCCAATAAAGACTCTTTCTGACAGTCAAAAGTTGTCATCTCACTTTAAACCCCTTCTTATCATATACCAACACTACAAAAAAGCCTTACCATTTAATATGGCAAGGCTTTGAACAATAATTGGTTTTATATACTACGTTTATATGTCTTTTCACTTGTCATTTCGATTGTATTTCTAACCACTTTTTTTTAGAAATACACCTTACAACGGGACTCTTTAGTCCATGACTCATGCTTTTTCTCTGAGGAAATTCAAGGTTTTTTCTACCGCTGCTTCTCCTTGATCGATGCAGTCCGGGATGCCGATGCCTTCATAAGAACTCCCTGCAAGAAATACACCCGGCAGTTCCTGGCTCATCTTCTCCCTTATATAGTTCAATCTCTGTTTATGACCAACTGAATATTGCGGCATGGCATCTTTCCACCTGCTCACAATGAAAAACTCCGGATCTCCATTGATTGTCATGATTTTCTTTAAATCATGAAGAACGATATCGACAATTTCCTGATCCGATAAGTCCACTACACCTTCATCACCAGGCCTGCCCACATAACAACGTAGCAGGACTTTTCCTTCAGGAGCAGATTCCGGCCATTTTTTATCAGTCCATGTACAAGCCGTAATGCGGTAGTCACTGTTTCTGGATACGACAAAACCGGTACCATCGATATTGTTTTTAATCGAGGAAGCATCGAAAGCCAAAGCCACATTGGCAACGGACGTGGCCGGCATCTGTTTGAAAGAATCCATGAATTCAAATTGGCTGAACATGCGCCTTACAGCAAAATGAGGCGCTGCCAAAATCACACTGTCGGCTTTTTGTACTTCGCCGCTGCCAAGCAATAAATGATAATGACCGTCCTTACGTTCAATGTGGTCAACTTGTTCTCCTTTGATGACTGTTCCTTCCGGCAGATGTTCTTCCACTGCATGGACCAGTGTCTCCAATCCACCTCGGATGGAGTAGAACATACTTGGTTTTTTCCCTTTTGTGTTTCGCTTCTTTGGCATTGTCTTATTCAAGCCTTTTATCAGGCTGCCGTGTTTTTGTTCCAACTCGTAAAAGTTAGGGAAAGTAGCCATTAAACTTAAATCATCAATGTCCCCGGCATAAATACCTGATAACAACGGTTCTACGAGATTTTCCACCAATTCATCGCCAAAACGACGCCGGAAGAACAGTCCGAGCGATTGGTCTTCCGCCTGTTTCCCTTTAGGCTTGATGAAGTCCAACCCGGCACGGAGCTTTCCTTTCGGGGTGAAGATTCCTGAAAACAGGAATGGCCTCACCTGTGTGGGAATTCCCATAAATGAACCACTTGGCATCTTGTGCAATTTATTGCCTGCAAGGATGTAAGACTGGCCTGTCCCGTTTTTGATCAAACTGTCCTTCAGACCGACTTCTTCAGCCAGCCTGGCCGCAGACTGCTTTCGGATCAAAAAGGAGTCTGGGCCCCGCTCTATGGTAAACCCGTCTTTTTGAACCGACATTATCTTGCCGCCAAGTCTGTTACTGGCTTCGATTAACTTCACCTCATACGGAAGCTGCTGTTCCTCGATCTGCTTGTTCAAATAATAAGCAGCCGTCAATCCTGCTATTCCTCCGCCGATAATGGCAATCTGCTTGTTATCAGTCATTCCGATCAGGGCTTTTCCACTTGCTGAGCACAACATCTGCCAGTGTATTGATGAATTTCGGAGCAGCATTCGGCATATCCGGACGGTAGTAATTAGCTCCAAGCTCCTCACAGACTACTTTACACTCATAATCGTTGTCATACAGAACTTCCAGGTGGTCGGCCACAAATCCGACAGGTGCATAGACAAATGAGCGATACCCTTTTTGTTCATACAGGTCCCGGGTAAGATCCTGTACATCAGGACCAAGCCATGGATCTGGTGTATTTCCTTCACTCTGCCAGCCAATCTCATATTGAGTTATGCCGGTTGATTCGGAAATCAATTCAGCTGTTTTCTTCAACTGATCGGGGTATGGGTCACCGTTTTGGATAATTTTTTCAGGAAGACTGTGGGCAGAAACTACAAGTACCGCTTTGTCTTTTTCCTGTTCATCCATCTGTCCGTAGACTTTTGAGATGGCTTCGACCCAGTAATTGATGAAACCTGGCTCATCATACCAGCTTTCAACAGAGTAAATGGCAGGTTTTCCATGTTTATCTGCTTCCTTCTGGGCTCTGCCATTATAAGATTTAACACTGAAAGTAGAGTAGTGCGGCGCAAGAACGATCGACACCGCTTCTTCAATGCCGTCTTCAGCCATTTGGGCGACTGCATCTTCGATGAATGGTTCGATATGTTTCAATCCTAAGTAATGGACAAATTCCACGTCATCCTGGACAGTATTCAAACGTACTTCCAATGCCTCTGCTTGCTGTTTGGTGATTTTCGCCAAAGGGGAAATACCGCCAATTGCTCTATACCTTTCCGTCAAATCTTCCAACATTTCCGGGGTTGGCTTTCTGCCATGCCTTATATCTGTATAATATCTTTCAATATCCTCTTCTTGATATGGAGTACCGTAGGCCATGACAAGTAAGCCGACTTTTTTCTTTGCCACTTTCAACACCTCTATCTTTCGATCAAAACATTATTTTTGTGAATATCGATGAATCAAGCTAGTCAATTCTTTCAACGTAGCAGGTTGTATTTCGGGTGTGACACCGTGTCCAAGGTTGAAAACAAAACCCGGCTGACTGCTTCCCTCATCTAGTATTGCTTTTGTCCGTTCTTCGATTACATTCCAGTCAGAGAGAAGGATCGCAGGGTCGAGATTCCCTTGCAATGTCTTCGTAATCCCCATTTCCCGTGCCTCTGTCACGGAAATTCTCCAATCAAGCCCAATTACATCGACTGGGAGGTCATTCCATTCCATTATCAGGTGACGAGCTCCGACACCGAACAAAATCAATGGTACATTCTCTGTCTGTAATTCATTGAAAATCCGTTCCATTACTGGTTTGATGAAATAACGATAATCCGCTGCATTTAAAGATCCGACCCAAGAATCAAAAATCTGAAATGCTTTTGCTCCGGCATTTATTTGCGCCTTCGCATACGTAATCGTCATATCGGCTAATTTGTCCATCAAAGCAAACCATGTCTCCGGTTCACTGTACATCATGGCTTTTGTTTTATGATAATTTTTCGAAGGGCCGCCCTCGATCATATAACTAGCCAATGTAAATGGAGCACCGCTGAATCCGATTAAAGGTACATCCAATTGTTCTTCCGAGAGAAGACGAATCGTTTCCAACACATATGGAACATCGGAGATCGGATCGATTGAACCAAGTTTTTCGACATCGCGGATTGAACGAATCGGATCGTCAATCACAGGTCCGATACCCGATTTGATCTCCACATCCACTCCGATGGCTGGTAGAGGAGACATGATATCTTTATACAGGATCGCTGCATCGACACCATAGTGTTCAACCGGCAGTCTGGTTACATAAGCACACAGCTCCGGTTGATGGGTTATTTCAAACAAAGAATATTTTTCTTTTAATTCGCGGTATTCTTTCTGAGATCTGCCCGCTTGTCTCATGTACCACACTGGAGTATAGTCCGTTTCTTCTCCTCTAAAAGCTTTTAGAATTGTGTCGTTCGTTTTTCTCGCCATTATTTTCACCCTTCATTTCTAATCCATTCCATCATTACTATAACGATTTAACTTTCTTCTGTATAGCAATTGACCTTATTTGTCACCAATTTGTACGTTATTTATCGAAGGTTGACGAACTATCAAATTGTCAAAAAGATAACGTCGTCCTGTTCGATGGAGCTCCTTCTTGTCCTGTTAACGGATTGTAAGGCACAACATAAAATTCTGTTTCTTTAAATGGGTTGACCCGGTTGATTTGGAAAGTCCCTTCTCCTTCTGTTTCGCCGATTTTCTCATCTTTCCCGGATTGCACCCGGTACACATGATAGATGACCCGTTCATCTCCTGCTGGAGTCCAGTCCAACTGACCTTTGACAAGAGAAAATCCACCGAACTTAAACTGTGAGCTTAAATCCGTAATTACCGGCATCTGTACGGGCTCAGGCAACTCCTCAACATTAACGGGTTTGTCAAATTGAGCCGATAAGTCTTGATATTTATCTAACTCAGACAAAATAGCCTTGGTTAATATGGTGGGGGCCTTACTGCCAGCCGTCAGGTAATGCTGCTCATCGACCTGGTCATATCCCATCCACATGGAGCTGACATATTCTGGTGTAAAGCCGACAAACCAAGCGTCCTTTACTTTTCCTTCAGCAAAAGGATGCTGTGTCGATCCGGTTTTTCCTGCCAATGCTTTGTCATAATCACCGGCACTTCCTGTCCCTTCGTCCACTACTCCCTCCAACATCCTCAAGATGTTCCAGGCGACTTGTGGTGAATAAATGTTGGCGGACTCTGGTTCAGCTTGAAAGACAGTTTTTCCATCCCTGTCAACAATCCTTTCAATCGCATATCCATTAACCATATCTCCTTCGTGTACAAAGGCACTATAGGCTTCAGCAAGCTGAATAGGAGTCAATCCTTCTTTCAAACCGCCTAGTGCTATCGCCAGGCCGTCATCAGGAAGGTTGATTCCCATTTTGCTTAAATACTCTTTCGAATATGGAATGCCGATTTCATTCAACAGCCAGACTGCCGGAGCGTTCTTGGATTCTTTTAGCGCCTGATACATAGAAGCCTTGCCAGAATAATTCCCGTCAAGGTTTGTTGCTGTATAGTCGCCATAGCTCTGTTTTTCATCAGTGAGCATTGTGTATGGCTGATACTTTTCAAGCATTAGGGCCGGTCCATAAACCGCTATCGGCTTCATAACGGAACCAGGCTGCTTGTTGACAAACAAACGGCTCATACTTCCAATTTCATAGTGACGACCTCCGAGAGCTGTGACAATCTTTCCGGATTTTTGCTCCATCAATACATAAGATCCCTCTGTTCCTGAAGCAGAACCGGGAAAGTAAGTGTCTTCCTGAAAAGCATCATAAGCGATTTTCTGGGCTTGTTCATCGACATTAACGATGATCCGGTAACCTCCCCGTTTCAGCTCATCGAGCGATAGCTGATGCTCATCTCCAGCCTCTTTTATTACTAGATCGATATAAGAGTCGAGCCAGGGAGTATCTTCTGGTTCCTCGTGGTTGACTCCCAGTGTTTTCCCTTGTAATTGAAGCATCTCTTCTGTTTCAATCATTCCCAGCCGTTCCATTTGTTGCAGTACCAAGTCTCGTCTTTCTTTCGCTTTTTCCGGATTGTTGATCGGCGAATACGTATTAGGCGCTTTAGAAAGTGCCGCAAGCATCGCCCCTTCAGAAACCGTCAAATCACTGACATGTTTATTGAAATAATATTCCGAAGCCGCCCCTATCCCATATACTCCATGGGCAAAATATATTTCATTCAGGTAGAATTCCAGTATTTTCTGCTTACTGTAATTCCTTTCAAGGTGGATGGCGGCCATCACTTCTTTTGTCTTTCTCATCCACGTCTTTTCATTATGCAAAAATAAGTTCTTCGCCAACTGCTGGGTAATCGTACTTCCGCCTTCCGCTTTCTGCATCGTCACTATGTCACGATAGACTGCCCGCATCACCGACTTGAAATCGACACCCGCATGCTGATAAAAACGGTTATCTTCTATAGCGAGAAAGGCATCCTCTACATGATCTGGTATATCATCGATAGCTACCAGATCTCTGTTTTCTGTATATATTTCCCCCACTTCTTTCCCGTCCTTTGTTTCCAGAACGGTTGCAGCAGGAAGTATGAGGTCTTTATCATCGACCACAAACCTGCCACCAAAAACAATCGTTGCGTAGCCAATCAATCCCAACAACAAACTAAGACCCAAAGCAACCAGCGGCCATTTGAATTTTTGATAATATGATTTTATTTTTTCCATCTTTTCCACCTTTTAACAAGCTTTCAAACCAATTATCTTATTATACGATAGATAATATTGCACATAAACTAATAGTTTTTTTTGAATAGGCCCCCTACTATCCGGGTAAAAAAATAGCTATGTATATAATCTTGCTATCTTTATCCGTCCCCTGCTACACTTATAAACAAGATGAACGACCTGCTCTACCATATTCATAAAAAGGAAGGGATCACAATGAACGTCTATATGACTCACGGCACTTTTGATTTTCTGTTGAAACAGAAACAAAAGCATACCCAAGAGAAAATTTTTCTCATGCAAGCTAATGATTCCACTTTGGCCTATCAAGAATCTGAAGGAAAGTCTGTTTTCGAAGAACCCAGGAAGTATGAAAGTTTCGTTTCAGACGGGAGCATACAGGAGAAAGGGTTTGTGGTGATGAACAATATACCAGTCACAGATGAGGGTCGTCCGATATTTGAGACGCAATTCAAGTCAAGAGCAGGATCGATGGCGGAGGTAGAAGGATTCCAGGCTTTACGTGTGTTACGACCATTACACGGAAATAAATATATAGTATTTGTCCAGTGGGATAAAGAAGAGAGTTATAAAAAATGGAAGAACTCTCAATCATTCCAGAAAGCCCATTCTTCAGGTAAAGCAAAGGAAAGACCTCCATACCATGCTGGCCCCTCTTACACGAATGAATACCATATGGTCGACCCTGATGCATAAAAAAACTTGGCACATTGGCCAAGTTTTTTTATGATTCCTGATTGTCCAGCACATTCTCCTGGAAGAAACTGTCCCAATTCGTGACAGGCTGTTCTCCACTGATACGGGCTACCTCTTCCCCATTTTCGAAGTGGATGACAGTAGGCGTGCCTTCGATCTTATAATCTTCCCATTCTTCTTCGAATTCAAGTAGATTCAATTTTTTCAAATCGATATCATATTCCTGTGTCATCGGCACGATTACTGGTGTGGTGTTTTGACAGTGTACACAGGTAGGACTGTAGAAATATACTGTCACATCTTCCCCGTTTTCCAATTTCTCATCCAGTTCTTCCGGAAGTATTTGATTTTGATAAAAATCATCATCCAATTGATCAATAGTCGCTTGATTTAAGTTATCTTTACCATACGGGTTCCCTTCTGTCTTCTGGTTGTTTTGATAATTCACAATGAAAATCAATGCAGCAAACAGGACGACCAGGACCCCGAGGAATATAAACATTTTCTTTTTCATTTTGCTTCTCTCCCCTGTAGTAACAATATCATATGGAAAATAAAAATGACTAAAAAGGCCGTTAATGCCAAGAACGGAATTGTAACAAATCCGAAGTAGTTTATATACTGTCCATTACAAGGAACCAGTCCGCACGCTTCTCCTGCTTCACTCAGGCTCGGAAGCTTTTGGATCAAGTAATGATAAGTGGATACCAAAATTCCGATCCCACTCATGATCAGCCCGGGCCATCCCAGTCTGATATCTTTCTTTACAGCTGCATATCCATATATAATGACTAATGGATACATTAATATTCGTTGATACCAGCATAATTCACAAGGAATATAATGTAAAAATTCGGAAAAGTACAGGCTGCCCATCATCGCGATCAAAGCCTGTCCCCATATGATCAGGAGTATTGTTTCGTTCGATTCCCGGTTAGCTGCCATATAATATCCCTCTCTCTCCATTCAAGAAGTATTATACTAGTAGTGAAATAAAAAACAAAGAATAATTTATCTGTCAGCGATGATGTATCCGTTTTAATGGGAAATTTCAAGTCAACAACCAATAGGATAAATCGAATCTAAAAAGTTGCTTATTTAATAGATATTTTGTAAATTCATAAAAACCATAAACTGCGACATAACTTTTTCTGGCTTCCTTCCATTCTTTTCGAGTTGAATGGTGGTCCAGTGCTGCGGAAAAATACAAGCTATAGGATAGATTTTCTGTTCAAATGAGAGGTGGACCTAAAAGTTGTCTACCATGGAATATTCCTAGCAAAGATTCAGAAAACTCCTACCAGCGAAGGCAGAACACGCAGACTCCTGTGGGAACAGCGAAAGGTCTTCGATGGGGCGAGTAACCGCAGTCCCACGAGTCCGAAGACCCCGCAAGAAGCGCTTTTTGCTGATGAGGTGGCTGAGGCCGTGCCCGCGGAAAGCGAAGTGTTCTGCCGCAGCGAGTGCATGCGCTCAACAATCATCAGAACAACAAGAAATAAAATTGTCACTATGTCGCAGTTTGCCTCAATTGCAAAGCTTCAACGTGAAAAACCCTGCTCTTAGGTAAGCAGGGTTTTTCGTTTGTATTTGTCTGCTTAATTGCGGAACAGGCCGTTTTTGTGGGCATAAACGGCAGCCTGGGTGCGGTCATTCACGCCGAGTTTGCCCAGTATATTGCTCACATGTGTTTTTACTGTCTTGATGCCGATGTAAAGTTTTTCGCCAATTTCCTGGTTCGTCAGCCCTTCTCCGATGCAAAGCAGAACTTCCAATTCCCTATCGGTCAATTGTTCATGCGGCTTGGTTTCCGTCGGTCGGAAACTCGTCATCATTTTACTCGCTACTTTCGGCTCGATGACCGTTTCTCCGGCATAAGCCTTCTTTATAGCAATAGCAATCTCGTCAGCGCTGGAAGTTTTCAACATATAACTATACGCCCCAGCTTCCAAAGCAGGGAAAACCTGTTCATTGTCATAATAACTTGTCAAAATGATCACTTTGCATTCCGGGCAGGAAGCCATAATCTCCTTTGTCGCCTCTATCCCTGTCCCGTTTTCCATAATAAGGTCCATCAGGACGATGTCAGGTTTGAGCTCTTTGACAATTTGCGCTCCTGTTGATCCGCTTGAGGCTTCACCGACGATTTCCAAATCCGGTTCTGTTTTTAAATATGCGATGACTCCTTTGCGGACAACTTCATGGTCGTCGACTACCACAACTCTAATCACTTTCCCCACTCCCCGATCTACAGTCTTCTTTATAAAGGTATTCGAATATCTATATGTGTTCCCTCTCCCAGTTTAGAACGGATAGCAAAAGTTCCGCCGATTTCCTCACAACGTTCTTTCATCGTTTTCAACCCATAAGACGTTTTCTTGCGCTGATCCTTATTTACATCAAATCCACTGCCATTATCTCCTATATGTAAAAATAATTCATTACCTTTTTGAATTAATTCAAGCGTAACTTCCGAAGCATTGGCGTGAATCAGGGTGTTCGACAGTGACTCCTGCACAACCCGAAATAAATGTTCTTCCGCAGATGTCGATAATTCCGGTATTTCTTCCATGTCCAGCTGAAAATTTATCTGGCATTTCTGCTTGAGTTCAGCCACCAATTCCTGGACCCCTTTTCTCAGAGGCTGCCCGGATAAATCAATCGGACGGAGATGGAGTAACAATGCCCTCATCTCGGTCTGGGCTTTTAAGGCCGTTTTCACTATTTCTTCCAACTGCTCCCTGGCCTGTTCTGAATCCCTGTCAAATATACGCAAGGACGCTTGGGACATCATGGTCAACGCGAATAGCTGCTGACTGACCGCATCATGCAAATCCCTGGCAAGACGCTGGCGCTCCTCTATCGTAGCGGCCTTGCGAGCGCTCTTGGCATATTCCGCTTTCTCATCAGCCATCCTTTGCAAGGATTTCACCTGGCTTTGCAACTTTTCTCCCAACTCATTCAGTTCGTTACCAATCCTGGCAATTTCATCATCTTCACTGAAATAAACTCGTGATGTATAATTACCCCTCGACAGCTGGGTGATCAGTACGGATAGATAATCCATCCTGTCTTTTAAATCGCCGCTGGATTTGAAGCCTACATAAATAGAAATGATAATTCCAAGGAAAATATATAAAACTACACTGATAAAAATGCTTGTCGGATTCAGCCAACCGGGCTGAAACAGGACAAATACCGACAATAATATCGCAAGCAAAGTAATGTTCGTCAACAAAAGCCCATACAAAAGCGAGCGAATATACGTATAACGAATTGTATTCAGACGCTTCAACATGCTGTGTCCTCCTTCATACGCGATCCACTCTGATATTACCGGCCTTTAGACTCAGTTGAATATTAAGTTTTCGGGTGGCATCTTTATAATTAGGTGTTTGATGGAAAACCTCTTTGTTTACACCTTCCGCATTCTGTCCGAATACATGAATGTCCCCAGCTTTCACATGCGCATCAATTTTGCATTCTACGTTTTCAGGCATCAAAATCCGGATATCGCCTGCCCATCCTCTGATATTGATGGGAATCTCTTTGTCGGGAATAAATGCCTTCGTAAAGTCTAAATGATAGTCACCCACTGCATTCCATAAATCCATCGGCTCTACTTCCCAGTTGGAGGCTTGAAAGTTGTGGTCGCCAATCGGAAATCTCTGCTTTTTACCAGCTGTTTTCGTTTTATCTCCTTTATCTGAATCAAAAATAAACGAATAATTCTTTTTCCGTTTCGTAGAAGTGCCGAATATACTGAAGCCTAAATATACAATCAACAACGGCCACAGTTTATAGAAGTCCCAGAACCAGAAGGAAAGAAGGTCAAAACGATCCATCAGCAGGAGTGCTCCAAAGATAACCAAAAAGGACCCCACTGCGAGCCCTCCCTCGCCCTTAATCCCTCCCAAGCACCACTTCAGGCCAAGCAGAACAAAAAATGCAGGATAGATAAAAGCCCATGCTTCATTTAATTGCCATGACAATAAGCCAATGTTTGCTAAAAACAACGCAGCGCCCAATAAAATGATGGTGATGGCAATAACACTGCGAAAGAAGCGATTCTGTTTCATGATGATTCTCCCTTCAACTAGTCTAATATTCGCTTAAAAGGGCATCGATTCCTGCTTAAATTTATGAAGAAGTCACTAAAACGGCTATTTTCCACCTATTTTAAAACAAAAAAAACCGGTCCTTAACGACCGGCAGAATGGTTTTGCCTCCGTCCAGAGACGGAGACTTTGTTTATGGCGAGGGAAGAAATCGACCTTTAAGTACCTTGTACAGCAATGTCCAAATCATTAAAAAGAGAAAACCAAAGGCATATCCTGCCAACACATCCGTTAAATAATGCACCTGAATGACGTACCTGCTCAAACCTATTAACAAGATCAGCATTATGCCGACAAGATTAAGAATAAAAACAGCTTTCTGTTTTTTCATATACCGGGCGAAAAAGAAGACCAGTAATCCGTATGCAATCATTGACCCCATTGCATGTCCAGAGGGAAAACTGTATCCTTCTCCCTCAGCAGCTGCAAAAATTCTGGGTCTCTCCCGCTCTACTAAAAGTTTGATCCAATAATTCGCCCTGTAACCAAGCAGTGTGCCGCCTGCAAGCATGATGGATGCAAGCCAGTCCTTTGAATAAATCCACAATAATATGGAAGCAACAATGATAAAAGGAGTGATAAACGTGCCCGACCCGAGTTCGGTAATCCAGCGAAACACTATGAAAGCCCGGGTGTCATCAAGACTTTCTGCAGCAGGTCTGGACCATGCATCGATCACCGGCATCTTGCTGGTCATTACATTTACTGTCAGGAACAAGACTATTATCAATGCCAGCAGGAAAAAAGAAATGTAAAAATAGTTCTGTTTATTCATCGGTTCACTCCTTGTCTCTAAAAGTCTCCTAAATCATTCATATTTCTCACTCTCCAATTAGTTTCCCGAAATGTTTAGAAAAAAACGGTAAGGGAATTGTATTTATGGCTGAAGTTACTTAAATTTATTTGAAAGGATGAATAAAAGTGGCAGAAAATCAACAAGTACAAGAATTAATCGAAGGTTTAAATGAAGATCTCGCTAACGAATATGCAGCAACAATCATGTACACCTATAACGCGTCGGTAGTTTCCGGTTTATATCGCTCGGTGCTGAAACCTTTTTTCGAAGAAGAAATCAATGACGAAATCGGCCACGCACTATACTTGTCAGATAAAATCACCATACTAGGCGGTACTCCAACAACAAAACCGGCTGAAGTAAAACAGTTATCCGATGTGAGAGAAATGTTGGAAGAAGCAAGACAAGCTGAGCAGGAAACGATCGAACGTTACGAAAAACGAAAAAAACAAGCAGAAGAATTAGGGTTTACAGAACTAGTCGTAAAACTGGATGACATGATCGCCGATGAAACTGGGCATAAAGAAGAAATAGATCGTTTGTTGACAGATTCAAGACTTTAAAGCGTAAAAGAAAAACCTTCTCCGAACAGAAGGTTTTTCTTTATGTTTGTACTAATTCCAGTCAGGAGCTATTCGGAATTCTTACTGCACAGTAGTTCCGAATTGCATGCTCCTGATAACTTATTCTGCTGTGTTATAATGATTAAAACGTTTTTAGGGGGAGATTCATTTGTGGAAGGAACTACTTGATCGCTTAGACGATTATTATGATGAGATGGTCGAAATCAGAAGACATCTTCACCAAAATCCAGAGCTTTCTTTTCAAGAACATAAGACCGCCGCTTTTATCGCGGATACATATGAGAAACTCGGAATTCCATATCAAACTGGTGTCGGAGGGAATGGGGTAGTCGCCACATTAAAAGGCGGAAAACCAGGAAAAACGGTCGGGCTCAGAGCAGATTTTGATGCCTTGCCGATCCAAGATGAAAAAGACGTCCCTTATAAATCCAAAGTGGACGGAGTCATGCACGCCTGTGGTCATGACGGTCATACTGCTACCTTGTTGACGCTGGCAAAAGCCATGAACGAATTCCAGGAAGAATTGCCGGGAACGGTCGTGTTTATTCACCAGCATGCCGAGGAACTGGCACCGGGCGGAGCGAAACCAATGGTGGATTCCGGTATTTTAGAGAATGTCGATGCCGTATTTGGCACTCATTTATGGTCGAACACCCCACTCGGTGTAGTGGAGACTTCCTTGCAGGAATTCATGGCCGGCGCCGATCGGTTCGAAATCCTCATCAAAGGTAAAGGCGGCCACGGTGCCCAACCACATCAGACAAAAGACGCTATCGTAATCGGTTCACAACTGGTCACAAACTTACAGCAAATTGTCAGCAGAAGAATCGATCCACTCGGCACAGCCGTTCTGACCATTGGTTCTTTCCAGTCTGGTAGTACTTTTAATATTATTGCCGACACAGCAAAGATCACCGGCACGGTAAGAACATTTGATGAAAGTGTTCAAGACCTTGTGATCGAAGAAATGGAAAAAGTCATCAAAGGCACGTGTATTGGCGCAGACGCCTCCTATGAATTCCAATATG
This sequence comes from Sediminibacillus massiliensis, assembly GCF_900156915.1. Classification (GTDB taxonomy): domain Bacteria; phylum Bacillota; class Bacilli; order Bacillales; family Amphibacillaceae; genus Sediminibacillus_A; species Sediminibacillus_A massiliensis. Next base: position 1,946,692 of record NZ_LT732535.1, read on the forward strand.
ATAAAGGTTATCCGCCAGTAGTCAACCATCCGGAAGAAGCCAGACTTGTATTGGAAGCAGCCAAACAGGTGCCAGGAGTTGAATCAGCACGGGAAGTAGAACCCGGCATGGTCGGAGAAGACTTTTCCTACTATATCCTGGAGAAACCCGGGGCGTTTTTCTTTACCGGAGCCAAAAAAGAAGACCATTATTATCCACATCATCATCCAATGTTCGATATCGACGAACGTGCCCTGCCAATAGCAGCTAAAACACTGGCCCAGACGTATAAATCCTATCAGGAAAAATAAAAAAAATAGAAGGAGGGTGTTCGCCTCCTTCTATTTCCACTTCTAACAAAAGCAAGGAAAGAGGCGGACCCATTTCCACCTCTCTCCTTATTCATTCTCTATCCCCTTCAAGCATACGAAGCCTGTATGCATTAATTGCCGTTTCCCCCAACTGCTCGAGAAACTTTCCATTCGCCCAGGCTCCAACAACCGCCCCGAAGCCAGGGACCAGCTGAAGCATCTTCACAAAATCAATGGTATCCCGATACTCCTGCTGAAGTGTCTTCCAATCAATCTCCTTCCACCTGTCGCTCTCCTCTTCCCAGTTTCTTATGGAGGGGATCATTTCCCGTCTTTTTGTATCACTGGAAAAGGCAAGTAGAAACACCCGCAGCAGAAAGATTCGCTCTTCTCTCTTTTTCACATTCCAGCCATATAACTGACCAACATCGAACAAAAATTTCATCTTGATGCTCAATAGCAGAGGAAAATCGGCCAACCCAAGGATTATACCGCCAGCACCTGTCCCGGCACCTTCCACCATGGCCGTATGCTTATATTGTTTCAATCTTTCGCGGATTCTTTTCTCCCGCTCTTCCAATGTCCAATCCTCTTCGACTTCCACTGGCCGGATATATTCAGAAGTGGTTAAGGACAAGTTGATCATCGTTTTGATACTTTCTGTTACAATCGCATGAATCCGATCCGGTATTTTGTTGTTAATTTGGGTCTGCACTTTTTTAGAAGTTCTCTGCAATATCGAAGACTTCTTGTACATCGATCTTTCAAATCGTCGTGCTTCCTGCCATGCCTGCTGTTCATAATCAGTCATGTAACACGCTTCCCCTCTAAGTCAATCGTTTTTTTACATAGCCATGGACAAACAGATAACTGAACAATAGGCCACCAGCCAGTACAATGATCATGCCAGTCAGGTTTCCAAGAATGATAAACAACAAGCAAAACAACAGTGTCTGGAAAAGGAGCAGCCTTAACAGCCAGCCAATAACTGCATTCTGTCTCCATTCCTTTTTGACAGGATACAAATCAATCCACACGGTAGTCCGATGGTGCTGCCACAGGGTCATCATTTGAAAACCACTTAAATAAAGGAACAATATACTGAAAGCAACTTTCACCCAAAGATTGGGAACAAAATAAACAGCCAGACCCCCGATAACGATCAAGCGGATATACATGCCTAAGTAATCACCGCTCCTTACAGTGGTGATCCGGTATAAATAATCAAAGGTATTTTCTTTCCGAAAAGGAACCCTTTTTGTCAGCAATCCAACCAGCCAATGCCGTTTCTTTATTTGATTTCTCAAATGCGGAACATCTGTGAACATATTGGCGATCCGGTAGAAAGTGCGCATCCTCGTGATGTCTTTCTCAATCAAAACATCCCAGACAATACCGGGATTTTTCTTTGATAACGAATAGTCGTAAAGGAATACACCAAATAAAAGGATGGTTGCAATGGCTGCAAGTACCAGTTCCTGACTGATAAACAGATAGAAGACAGCGATATTTAGCAGCAGTCTCGCAATCGAGTCGGCCAGCCTTGACTGATGATTGCGGACTTTCAGCATCCACCATGACGCATACAAATTCCAAATCTTCATCAGCAGCAATATAAGGGCTGTCCAAAAATAAGATGATCCGCTTCTGGCCGGAAATGCAGCGAAATATAACGGCGCCAACGCGGCCATGGCCAGAAACAGCAAATATAGTTGAATAACGAAACTGTAGAACAGCGTATTCCGAAAGTATGCTCCAAGTTTCTGTTCAGCCGGCAGGAGGAAAACCAGGTCAGGCTCTTTTAAAAGCGTCCGGACCGGACTGTAAGCCGCCAAAACCCCAAATACCATTCCGATGATCAAGGCAGCAGGGAAATCTTCCGGTAATTCTTCCAGCCATTGCTGATAGTAATATGCAAGCGCAGATATAAAAAACAGCATGGCGACGGCAATATGCCCATTGAAGATGTACTTCAGATACCTGCTGGTTTCCTTCATATGGGAGGCGAATCGTTCCCTGAAAAAGTTGTTGGCATTAAACATTGCTATCTTCCTTTGTCAGTTCCACATATAAATCGTCTAACGTGGCATCTTCCATTTTGAATTCATTGCGCAGCTCTGCTAGGGTTCCCTGTGCTCTGATCTGGCCGTCATGGAGGATGACAAACCTGTCACAATATCGTTCGGCCGTTGACAAGATATGAGTCGACATCAATATGCCCGCACCTTTGTCTTTTGCTTCATTGATCGATTGCAAAAATGACTGGATGCCAAGCGGATCTAATCCAACAAACGGTTCATCCACTACATATAAAGAAGGCTCGACAAGGAAAGCACACATAATCATCACTTTCTGCTTCATACCCTTGGAAAAATGGACCGGAAACCATTTCAATTTACTTTCGAGCCTGAATTCTTTCAACAAAGGCGGCAGGCGTTTTTCAAAGGTTTCTTCAGGTATATCATAGGCCATTGCAGTCAATTGCAAATGTTCCTCCAATGTTAATTCGTCATAGAGCATAGGTGTTTCCGGTATATAGGTGAACTTGCTCCGGTATGTTTCCGGACTTTCCGGAAATGTCTTGCCTTCAATGGCAACTTGCCCTTTTTTAGGCTGCATCAGCCCGATAATATGCTTGATGGTGGTACTTTTTCCCGCACCGTTCAAACCAATCAATCCCACGATTTCATTTGGAAAAACGTCAAAAGAAATGCCGTGCAGCACATTTTTATGTGTATAACCACCAGTTAATTGATCTATATGTAACAAAGGTTCCAAAAGATGATTCCCTCCTTGTAATATCAACATATATGTCCTTCATCATTTTCTCCAGTTGTATTCAAATTTTATCACTTACAGAATATATTTACCAAAAATAAATGGTATAGTTTCGCTCCATTTAAACCATAATAGTAGGGAAGAAGCAAGGATAACCTGATACACAAGCCGGTTTTGTGGCAAACCACGAAATGAGGTGTTGGTGTTGGATCATCTAAAGAGTAGACAAACCTATTAACAACTACTTCAGTCAAATGGGGTGTTGACGAAAGGTTTCTAACTTGGTAATACAAACTGAATCATTCCCCTGGTTCACAGTGATTACAATCAAGTTATTCTGCAGATGAAACAAATATCCTTCTTCTTCAACACACGGGTGGTCCCAGAACAGAAGAGTCCAGCGACTTGGATGTTTTGGGTCTGCCCGTTCCTTTTTTTCTTTACAGGTATCAACCAAATTTATACAATGTCTATAATAAGAATGTTTAGGAAAAGGAGCGATCAAATGACTCAAAGCGGAGATTGCATTTTCTGTAAAATTGCTGCAGGAGAGATTCCGTCTGCTAAAGTTTATGAAGATGAAAAAGTTTATGCATTCTTGGACATCAGCCAGGTAACAAAAGGACATACGTTGGTAATACCGAAAACCCATGCGAAAAATATCTACGAAACTTCAGAACAAGTAGCACAGGATGTATTCGGCCGGGTCCCTAAAGTAGCCAAAGCAATTAAAGATGCCTTTCAACCGGCTGGTTTGAATGTACTAAGCAATAACGAAGAACCTGCCGGCCAGTCTGTTTTCCATTTACATATTCATCTCATCCCCCGTTATGGCGAGGGCGATGGTTTTGGTGCCGTCTGGAAGACCAATAACAGCCAGTATTCCCAAGAGGAATTACAGCAAATTGCTTCCGATATTAGTAAGAAAGTGCAGGGTTGATAAAACAAGCCGGAGATCTGTTACCAGGTCTCCGGTTTATTGTCTTTGATTCGAAGTTTATCTTTTATACCGAGGGGAATTTTGGTATAATAGTACCAATCCTTCGCAGCTGGCAATCAGTGCACAGTTGGAGGGAAAATAGTCAGATTAGTTGAGAAGAGGAGAGTTAACATGAAAATGAATACACGGGTTTTGGCAATTCTTTCTTTATTAGTTGGAATTGGAGCAGTATTGCATGCAGTAGTCCCGCCGATTTTGTTCGGAATGAGACCGGATATTATGCTGCCGATGATGTTTTTGGGGATTTTGTTGTTCCCTAAGCTGCCTTATGTCTTTCTTTTATCGATTGCGACAGGCATTATTTCTGCCTTGACCACAACGGTACCGGGCGGCCAGATCTCCAATATTATTGATAAGCCAGTAACAGCACTTATTTTTTTCGGTCTATTCTTATTGGTTCGCAAACTCGATACAAAGTTCACGGCACCTGTTTTAGCGGCAATAGGCACGGTTGTGAGTGGCACCGTCTTCCTGTCCATGGCATTATATGTGATTGGGCTTTTGGAAGCAGGTTTTGTCGCACTATTCGCTACAGTTGTACTGCCTGCTACCTTGTTTAATGTGATTTTTATTATCGTTCTTTATCCGGTAATAAAAAGAATCATGAACAGGGCCCAGCCTGTAGCTATATAATTGCTCCGACCCTTCGACTTTATAAGTTGAAGGGTTTTTTATTATAATAAAGGTGAAACATGCAAAAGAACGGGAATAAATATGTAGTTTCATCTATGCATATTTAGAGAAAATAAATACAATAAGAACTGAAAGGGGTTTTTAGTATGGCAAATATGAAATCGATCTTACTAGGCTTTATCATCGGGGGATCTGTCAGCGCGGCTGCCACCTTGCTGAGCACTCCTGCTTCAGGAAAAGAACTTCGCAGCCAGGCAAAATCACGGGGAGAAGACCTGCTCGATACATTCAACAACCTGAAAGAGGAAGGAATGCAGCTGAAAGAACAAATCACCCAAACATCGAAAGAAGGCGCTACTCTTATCAAAGATTTGTCTGAAGATGTGAAAACCTCGATTGAATCCTGGAAAAATACAATTGAACCTCATCAGAAAAACATCCAAAATTACTTGACACAGATCGAAGAAAGCCTTCGAGAGCTTGAAGAAAAAACACAAAAACAAAATAACACCACGCAGCAATCAGAAAGTTAACAAAAAAGGCTGGACCTATTGGAGGTCCAGCCTTTTTTGTTTTCTCAGGTTTTGAAATATAAGCGCACTGACAAAAATAGCTGTCCACTATTTAACGGACAGCTATTTCCTTTTATATATTATTCAGCTGGTTCAAGGTCTTCGATGGAGTCTACATCCATGTATTCTGGTACTACAAGACCGATTTTGGCTCCTTCTAGGTTAGCGCCAAGATCAACAACTTGATCCTTGTATTCTTCATAAAGGTCACCATGGGTGGCTGGAAGCCAAGCCGCTACCATACCGTCAGCATCGCCGTTTGCAACAGACTGCCACATAACTGCATTATCGATTGGAGTGATTGTTACATCAAAACCTTGGTTGCGAAGTACTTCTGCAATTACATTCGTAGAGGCAACCTCAGAATCCCATTCCACATATACCAATTCGATTTCTTGTCCGTCAACTTCGCCAACACCATCAGTCCATTCAGCAACTTTATCAGAGTTCTCTTCTACCCATGTCGCGGCTGCTTCTTCTGCAGGTGTTCCATCACTTACTTCGAGCATCACAGATTCCATATCTGCTGTTTCCCAATGGAAGTTATCAAGGATTTGATATGCTTCCGGCATATCTTCTTCCAAACCTTGTCTTACCATCGTTTTGATTTCTTCCTCTTCACCAAATACTCCTTCTGGATCTTCAAGATACTTAAGGTCATATTTCGCGAATTTCCAGTGTGGAGTCCAACCAGTTACAATGATTGGCTCTTCATTATCGTAAGCTTCTCCTAGAGCAGTAGCCATCGCACCACTTGATGAAGTTTCCACTTCCCATCCGGCAAGACTGTCGTAGGTTTCTGTTGCATTTTCCGCAGACTTGACTACCCCTGCTCCTGGTTCAATACCAGTAATTGTGTAATCCAGCTCTTCACTAGGATTTGCAGCCTGTTCCGTATCTTCTCCACCATTGTCCCCGCCGGTGTTTTCAGAATCAGAACCTTCGTCACTACCGCATCCTGCAGCCACCAATGTGAAAGATAGACCTGCTGCCAATCCAAGACGTTTTAAATTCAATCCAAACATAACTAATAATCTCCCCTTCTAACTAGAATTTTTATGGTTAACTTCTCGATTGAAAAGTTGCCAGCTAATTTTATCAGGCATTATCACCTTTTTGTGTATTAAGATTCTGTGTGAAGCGATCGATGATAATAGCAAGGATTACAATTCCCAAACCTGCTACGAAGCCTGTTCCTACTTGAGCACGCTGCAAGGAAGACAATACTTCTCTTCCAAGACCCGGCGCCCCGATCATCGACGCTATAACAACCATGGACAAAGCAAGCATCACGGTCTGGTTGATTCCCGCCATAATTGTTTTCTTTGCCATTGGCAATTCCAGTTTGAACAATTTCTGTGAACCTGTACTTCCGAATGCTTCCGATGCTTCTACCAATTCACTGGACACCTGTCTGATACCGAGATTGGTAAACCGTACAGTTGGCGGTGTTGCGAAAATCAAAGATGCAAAAATACCTGGTACCATTCCGATGCTGAAAAAGGCAACAGCCGGAATCAAATAAACGAAGGCTGGCATAGTCTGCATGAAATCCAATACCGGTGTGATAATGGACTCGGCCGTTTTACTTTTCGACATCAATATTCCGATCGGTACACCTATAATCACGGAAAGAAGACTGGCGATTAAGACAAGGGCAAATGTAAACATCAATTGCTCCCATAAACCTTGGTTCCAGACTAATAACAAACCGATCAACGAAAAGGCAGCCAATCCGAACCTTTTCCCACTGGCAAAGAAAGCCAATAATACAACAATGATGATGACAATCAGCGGAGGAATATTTGCTAACAACTCCGCAAAGCTTTCCATAAAGTCCCCGAAACCATTTTTAATCGGGTTGAATAAAAATGAAAAAGTATCTGTGAGCCATTCCGTGAAATCAGAAACCCACTGTGCTATTGGTAATTGTTCGACATTCTCCATGAAGTTAAGCATCTTCACGGATCACCTCACTTTCCCCGGCAAGTGCAGAAATCACTGCACCTCTTACTATGATCCCCAACAATCTTCCTTCTTCCACGACCGCAATCGGAACAGGAGAATCATGGATGATTTCAAAGATATCATGCATTGATGTTTCTTTCTCGACTGTAGGAACATTCGTTTTTAATATCTCATTGATATCTTTGATTTCATTTTTCCTTGCTTCCGAAGCATCGTCTGCAGTCACATATCCTTTCAAGTTACGTTTTCTATCGGTAACGTAGATACTTGACAAGCCTTCTTCACGCATTCTTTCCAATGCTACTCTTGGTCCGTGTTTTTCTATGTTTATTGTTTCAGGACGTTTCATAATGTGTTGAGCTGTAAGTACCTTAGAACGATCGACATCTTCTACGAACTTCTCTACATAGTCATTGGCAGGATTGACAAGAATCTCTTCAGGAGTTCCGATTTGAACAATGGAACCATCTTTCATCAAGGCAATCCGATCACCGATCCGGAGAGCTTCATCTAAATCATGTGTAATGAACAGAATTGTTTTTTGCATGGATTCCTGTAAATCAAGCAATTCATCTTGCATTTCTTTACGGATAAGCGGATCCAATGCAGAGAAAGCTTCATCCATCAATAGAACTTCCGGATCATTGGCAAGGGCACGAGCTAAACCGACACGTTGCTGCATCCCTCCGGATAACTGGGATGGATACTGGTTGATATAACCGCCCAAACCTACTAATTCCAGGGACTCTTTCGCCTTCTTACTTCTCTCTTCTTTACTGATCCCTTGAATTTCCAATCCATATTCTGCATTTTCCAGAATGGTCCGGAACGGGAATAGGGCAAACTTTTGGAAAACCATACTGAGTTTTTCCCGTCTGACCCGTCGGAGATTGGCTTTGTCCATTTTTGCTAAATCTTCTCCGTCGATATAGACGCTTCCTTCTGTAGGCTCTATCAAACGGTTAATCAATCGTACTAACGTGGACTTACCACTTCCGGAAAGACCCATTATCACAAAAATCTCTCCAGCTTCCACTTCAAACGATGCGCGGTTTACACCGACAGTACTACCTGTTTTTTTAAGTACTTCTTCTTTTGAATTTCCTTCATCTAAAAGCTTTAATGCCTGTTTTGTATTTTTACCAAAGACTTTGGATAAACCTTGCACTTCGATAACTGGCACAATTTTCCACCTCTCTTGTCTTGCTTATCAATTTCACTAATAGTTTTTCCATCGTGACTTTTATCCTAAATTGTTCGAAAAACCGTACAGCGAATCACTCACCTTTAATACTATATCCCTAATCCATTGTAAAATTCAAACGATATAAACCACCAATTTCGTATGAATTTTTCGTACAGTTTATTCTGTACGAACTTTAACTCTTCTTTTCTTCTATTTCCTTTAATTTTCTCCTGATTGCTGATTTTCAATTTCTTTCCTTTTCATGTAGGCTTTGTTTTGGAGTTAATTTATTTTTTTGTAAGATAAAAATAGGGATTAACGAATTTATACTATTTACTTTTTGCTATTTTCCGTAGTGAGAGTATTTAGTATTGCTTTAGGAGGATTTTATGTCAGAACATACTTTAGAGGATATTAATGAGTTGATTGTCAACGAGTTCGCCAGAACGATAGAACTGTTCGGTCTAATCCCTTCAGAAGCACGTTTATTCGCCATACTATATTTGGAAGGTACACCGATGACTCTAGATGAAATGAGTTCCGCTTTGGGAAAGAGCAAGACATCTGTCAGTACAGCAATCAGGAACTTACTGGATCTGGGCCTTGTCGAAAGGGTTTGGAAAAAAGGAGAAAGAAAGGATTTGTATAGTGCGGATGAGAGTTTGTACAAAAAATTCATGACGGCATATATCCAAAAGTGGATTGACGCCACCAGCCGGCAAAAACAGTCATTGGAACATATCAATCAATTTCTCTACGAGGAGACCGATAAAAGCGTGACTGATGGTAATCAAGTTTCAATCGAAGAACTTCATTTAAGGGTAAAAGAAATGATAGCGTTTCATACCAGGCTTGTCGAGGCCTTTCAAAAGATAAAACCGGAATCTGCATTGTTTAAAGAAAATTTGAACTGATTTATCCTTTAAATACTGGAAGATTTAGAAACTCACTCATCAGGGAAGGATAATATCCTTCCTTTTTTAGTGCATAAATCGTTTGTTCTGGTTCCAGTTTGTGATTCAGCATTCCAACAAAGTGAAGCAACAGTGGCGTAACATCCAGAAGCCCCTCTTCTTTCTGCATTAAATATTCTTCATTTATAGCATTCACCAATTTAATGATTTCCTGATACTCTTCTTTGGTGAGTTCTTTCTCGATAACCAGTTTGGTAAATGGATATTCTTCTATTTCTTTGAGTTTCAACAACAAATGGATGTGAAACAGCGAAACATCATCATGTTCTTTTGACCCCATTTTCATTCCCCTCCTGCTACTATAAGCCTATTAAAAAAACAGTCTCATATAAAGAAGAATTTTACATATTTTTTTTAGAAAAAGCTATTGATTTTTCCTAAGAAACATACTATCATTCGTTGAGGGTAAAGCCCCGCAGCCGCAAACTTCGGCCCAATCATTCCATTCGTGCAGAGGGGGATTCAACATGAATTGCTGGAAGACTATTAATCTCAACAGACAATTTGGCTTAAATCGCATTTATTTATTATCATTACTTGTAGGTATGCTATCATTTATATTCCTATTTTTAGTTTTTTCCATGGTTCATCAGACCGGAAACGTCCAGGACCACGGTCTGCTCCCTTTACTGATCGGCTTGCTTGTTTTGCCGACAGTACACAAGCTCATGCATATTTTACCATTAATCTTGACAAATAAACGCGTGAAAATTAAATGGAAGATAAATAATAGAATTTTTCCGACTTTCTCATTTCGTACCAAATCCAGGATGTCGAAACAGACGTCCTTGTTCATTTTACTTGCACCTGCAGTACTCATCACGGTGCCTGGAATCATTTCCAGCTATTTGTTCATTGACTATTATGTCTATTTTTTAATATTTTCATCTGTAAATCTCGGACTTTCCTTTACTGACTTTCTTTATGCAAATCAGGTAGTCCGGGCACCCAGAAAGTGTTTGATCGAAAATGCCAAAGATGGATACGACATTTTGATTAATTAATGAATGGCACCCAGATAATCTTGGGTGCTTTATTTGTTTGTTTTAGCTGTTCAACCAGGCAAAATTTTGATAAAGTATTGTATAGGTGTAAAAGGAGGTCATTCGTTATGGCAATTGTTTTTGCTTTTTTTGCTTTTTTCGTTCTATTCATTTTCAACTCCCTTACGCACAGATTATGTGTCCAGACAGAAATGTCTCAAGAACGCCAGCCTAATGTATTCAGGACTATAAATATATTAATTACCATCCTGTTAATCTCTTCCTATATAGAGGTATTGTTTACGTAGCGTTTAATTCACAGCTTAATCAATAAACAAAAAGGGATGACGAGTGCTCTAAGCACATCGTCATCCCTTTTTACTACCGGAAAAATGGTTGTTTATCGTCTACTTAGAGCCAAGCAGCTCCGACAATAATCAACAGAATGAACAACACAACAATCAACGCGAATCCGCTGCCGTATCCTCCGCCATATCCTCCGCTCATGAAAACACCTCCTTTGCTCCGTTGCTAATACATGGTATGCAAAAGATATGCTTTTCGAGTAGGCACTCGTCTAGTTATTTATGTAAAAAGTGTGGAATTTGATAATGGACTATTATTTTAAGTAAGAAATGTGTTATATTATTTCAAGAGCTCGTCAATGCTTGGACGAAGAAAAGTTTCTTGATTAGGAGTGTTTTTTAAATGAAAAAACTAGTTATGGCGGCTTCCTTGGCAGCAGGTGTTCTGACTTTATCCGCTTGTTCCTCTGAAGACCCAGAAACAGTTGTAGAAACCGAACAAGGTGATGTTACAAAAGAAGAGTTCTATCAGGAACTCAAAAGCCAAAGTGGTGAAACAGTATTACAGCAATTAGTTATGAAAACTATCCTTGAAGGGAATTACGATGTAGAGGAAGAAGCTGTAGACGCCGAATTGGAATCGCTTAAAGAGCAATACGGCGACCAATTCGAAATGGTGCTTCAACAAAACCAATTTGCCGATGAGGAAGAATTCAAAGAAGTTCTTCGTTTAAATATGCTTCAGGAAAAGGCGATTACAGAAGATGTAGAAGTAACAGATGAAGAGATCCAACAAAGATACGAAAGAATGCAAACCGAATTGACAGCCAGACATATTCTTGTAGAAGATGAAGAAACAGCTAAGGAAGTAAAACAGAAGCTTGAAGATGGCGAAGACTTTGCCGACTTGGCGGAGGAATACTCAACGGATAGTACTTCTGCAGCCAATGGCGGTGACTTAGGGACTTTCGCTGCCGGCGACATGGTTCCGGAATTTGAAGACGCTGCATATAACTTGGAAGTCGACGAGATCAGTGAACCAGTCCAGTCCCAGCATGGCTGGCATATCATCCAAGTTACAGAAAAAAATGAAGTAGAAGATGTCGAACCATTGGAAGATATCAAAGACCAGCTCCGCCGCGAAATTGCGATGAGCAAAGTCGATGACCAGACAGCACAAGAAAAGATGAACCAATTGCAGGAAGATGCCAATATTGACGTTAAAATCGACGAGTATGAAGATCTTTTCAAACCGGCTGAATTACCGGAAGAGTCCAATACAGAGCAGTCTGATTCCGAAGAGTCCGGTTCAGAAGAATCTGGTGCAGAAGGTTAATACGTTAACCGTTCTGTTTTGCAATACAAAACAACAAGTAAAATTACGATATAATTGACATTGTAAAACGCTCAGAAATTTTAAGTTTCTGAGCGTTTCTTTTGTGTTCGTCATTTACGTACATTCTTCACAACCTTATTTTATCAAGAGGCCTTAATTGGCTTTTCAATGACTTCCAACCACTTCTTTCCTACAGTGGCATTTCTAGAAATCTTCCATGATGGAAGGGTCCAATTGCCTCGAAGCTTTCATATGTAAATGGATAGACGTAAGCTGAAAATCCCTTCCAAAGATCACTTAATATATGGGTAGATAACCTATGCTATACTAACAAGAAAATAAAGTGATAGGGGTATATGATGGAAAAACGACTATCTGATAGTGTAGCAGATGATATCATGTCCATGATTGCTATAGAGAAAAGATTTCTTCCAGGTGACAAGCTCCCAAACGAAAATGAATTATCGGAAGAACTAAATATCAGCAGGACAACCCTGCGTGAAGCAATTCGGATCTTAGTGACAAATAGTGTCTTAGAGATTAGGCGCGGAAAAGGTACCTATGTAAAAGAAGATATCGATTTAAGCATTATGGAATCTTTTGATACGCTTACGGATGTCAAGGTTAATGCCAAGGACTTATATGAAATGCGTTTAATCTTCGAACCGGAAGCAGCTTATTATGCAACCATTCGAGCGAGTGAAGCCGAATTGAAACGGATATTGGATTATGGAATGCAAATTGAACAAAAAATTAAGCGCAATGAGGACCGGACAGCAGTCGAACAAAAATTCCATAAATCCATTGTAAAAGCAACCCATAATGAGTTTATGGAAAAGCTTATGCCCGTTATTTACCAAGCAATTGATAAGGGCGTCATTTTGTCAGAGAAAAAAGAACTAGCCATTAAAGATACGATCAATGATCATAACATGATTATTGAATTTATGAAGAACCGCAACCCTGAAGGTGCAAAAAGTGCGATGAAAATTCATATCCTGCATGCGATGAACGAGTTAGGAATTGAATAAGAGGGTATGATAAGACATCTTGGTCTCAGCCAAGATGTCTTTTTTTCAACTTTAAAATGTCCGTTCATTTAAATGCCACATCCAGCGCAAGCAGCTGACTAAAGGAAAGATATAACTTACTCGGAAAATGAATTTTTAAGCCACCTCCCCTGTTATCATACAACGTCATTGACAGTAGACAACTCTCGATATAAAATATTTTATAATATTAAAAAAATTCAAGGGTGTGTGCAGATTGCGAAGAAGTGATACGATTAAAATTGGAGTGGATCGTGCTCCTCACCGTAGCCTTTTGTATGCTACAGGCAAAGTAAAAGCGAAGGATTTAGGTAAACCATTTATCGGTATTTGTAATTCATATATTGATATTATTCCTGGTCATGTGCATTTACGTGAATTTGCAGAAGTTGTAAAAGAAGCAATCATTGAAGCTGGTGGTATTCCATTTGAATTCAATACTATCGGTGTTGATGATGGGATTGCGATGGGGCATATCGGAATGCGCTATTCTTTGCCAAGCCGTGAATTAATTGCAGACAGTGCGGAAACGGTCATAAATGCACACTGGTTTGATGGAGTATTTTACATTCCAAACTGCGATAAAATCACACCTGGTATGTTAATGGCTGCTGCTCGTACGAACGTACCATCTGTTTTTGTTTCCGGTGGTCCAATGGAAGCCGGCTCAAGCTCTAGCGGAAAACAACTTTCCTTATCATCTGTTTTTGAAGGTGTCGGTGCGTATAAATCAGGTAAGATGACGGAAGAAGAATTTACTGATATAGAAAACAATGCTTGTCCAACTTGTGGATCTTGTTCAGGAATGTTTACAGCAAACTCAATGAACTGTTTAATGGAGATGCTTGGTTTAGCACTTCCTGGCAACGGGTCCATTGTTGCAACGAGTGAAAAACGTAAAGAATTGATTTTTGAAGCAGCAAAACATTTAGTCCGCATGGTTGAAGAAGACGTCAAGCCCCGTGATATCATCACAAAAGAAGCCATTGATGATGCCTTCGCACTTGATATGGCGATGGGAGGTTCGACAAATACTGTTCTACATACGCTAGCAATTGCCAAGGAAGCTGGTATTGAGTATAACATTGAAGAGATTAATAGAGTTGCTGCTCGTGTTCCATACCTTGCGAAGATTATGCCTGCATCTGATTTCTCTATGGATGATATCAATAAAGCTGGTGGTGTCAGTGCAATCATTCATGAGTTAATGAAGATCCCTGATGCTATCCATCCAGATCGGATAACGATAACAGGCAAAACAATTGGCGAACTTGTTAGCGGTTATGAAATTACCAATGAACAAGTAATCCGTACCATAGATAATCCATACAGTCCGGTCGGAGGGTTATCCATTTTATACGGAAATATTGCTCCAGAAGGGGCAGTTATTAAAGTTGGGGCCGTAGATCCTTCTATTAAAGAATTTGAAGGAGATGCCATTGTTTTTGATTCTCAAGAGGAAGCACAAGAAGCGATTGATCAAGGAGCTGTAAGAGAAGGACATGTCGTTATCATTCGATATGAGGGACCTAAAGGCGGACCTGGAATGCCTGAGATGTTAGCCCCTACTTCTGCTATCATGGGCCGTGGTTTAGGCAGCACCGTAGCACTTCTAACAGATGGGCGTTTCTCAGGAGCATCTCGCGGTATTTCGATTGGACATATTTCACCAGAAGCTGCAGAAGGTGGACCAATTGCATTAATTGAAAATGGCGATACCATTGTGATCGACTTACCAAATCGAACACTAAATGTAAACGTAACAGCTGAAGTGTTAGAAAAGCGTCGAAAGACATTAAAGGACTTTGAGCCAAAAATTAAAAACGGCTGGTTAGGAAGATATTCTAAACTAGTAACAAACGCATCAAAAGGCGGCGTCATGAGCATATAATTGGTAAGGGACAAGGGAACAGAACCCTTGTCCCGCCAATGATTTATTCGTAATCTTTATCAAATAAATAAAAACAGGCAGTCCAAATTATATGTTGCCTGTTCTGCTAAATAGTTTGCTTTTTGTACATTTTGTACTCCAAAACGAAACCCGGTCCTTTTTACGGGATCGGGTTTTTTTTCATCCAGTCGTCACTTGTTTCTTTTCTTCTGTTTCATCTTTTTTATGACTTCTTTCATCAGCGATTCTATCCATATAGATTTTCCCTTCACGTTCGATAAACTGTTGTTCAAGTCTTCTCTCTGTTCTCATAGCCCGAAAAGCCATATAACCACTGAAAAATATAAATATGATAAACATATATACCCACCATGGAATCCCTAATATCATTGGAGTGCCTCCCTTGTCCATATTTGCTAAATGTATATGCATTTTCATAGCAAATATGACTAAGAAAAGCCACTCAACGCCCGGCAGCCTGCATCCTGTCCAGTTTCAAAAACATATAGTAATAGGTGCCTGCGCTTAAAATCGCCAACAATCCAAGCAGCATAAATACAACTTGATACGATAGATAATTAGTCAATACCAGACTGAGTGGAGCAATCAATTTTCCTACTGTAAAACGGAGGCTGGCAGCCGAAAAATACTGCCCCCTCATATTGGCAGGAGAAAGTTTGGAGACAAAGCTTTCTTGAATGCCGACGACCATCAGCTCGGCGAAGGTGAATAATCCCATGGCAATGATGAACATCCAGATACTTTGGGTCATGCCATACAGACTAATACCTACAGCATAAATACAGCTTGATAAGACAAATACCTTCCATTCTTTAAAACGGCTCATCACTCTTGTTACAAACACGGTGAACAAGGCAACAAGCAGACCATTTTCAGCCAGTATGAGCGCGAAGGCCTGCTCTCCTGTAAGATTCAGCTGAAATTGTCCAAAACTGAATAATGATTGATTATCGATTACTTCACTAGTATATACAGCAATTAAAATATCCAGCTGCATGAAGGTTTGGGCAACTAAAACACCTGCGATGATAAACAACAAAAACGTCCGGTCTCTTGCAATCACCCGGTATGCACTCAGTTCATCCCAAACGGCTTGATACCAATGCTTCCCCGTTCCGACTTCTGTTCTCTCATAAACCACCGTTTCCTCCAGATATGTTTGGAGGACGAAGGTCAATACCGCTGTCAAAACAGCTCCAAACAAGAGCATTTCAAAACGGTAGCTGTAAAACACAAAGCTACCGATAATCGGGCCGACCACGACGGCAATATTGATGGAAGTATAAAACACCGCAAACACGGACGCGCGATGCTTTTCTTTTACCACATCCGCTACCATTGCATGGGAAGCAGGCCAATACAAGGCCCCCCACACACCCAAAAGACTGAATGAAATAAATGTGAGCATCGGGGATTCATACCATGGAGAGTTTGCGTAAGCAAACAGGAGAAAAGTCAGACATTGCCCGAATGAGGAGATGACCATCATTTTTTTCCGACCGAATCTATCAGCGCAATAACCGCCTATTAAACTGGCAAGCACCGAAAATGCCTGTGATAATACTAATAATAGGCCCGCCTTATCCTTTCCAAACGATTTTTCAAACAAAATGGTCATAAAAGGAAAATAAGACCAAAAAAGAAAATTGGTCGTACCTTCCCCAAACAATCTGATGCGCAAATTTCTATCCCAGTCTTTCCACTTCATGATGCTTTCCCTCTTATTCTATTATTCTATTTTTATTTATCCTCAAACAACGGCTTATAAAATGATCGGTTATCCATGGCAAACAGCCGGTCAGTGAATTCGCCCGGACTCACTTTTTCCAGTGCCCTGTTCAACATATTCATTTTGGCATCCATCAAATCGATCAAATGAAGCATTTCCGCCTCTCTTATCAATGGCGGCTTCGGACTGCCCCATTCCGCTTTCCCGTGATGGCTCAGAATCATATGCTGCAGAATGGTCACTTCTTCTCCTTCAATCTGCAGCTCCCTGGCAGCCAGGCCTATTTCTTCCACCATCATCGGAATGTGGCCGATCAACTTCCCTTCCAACGTATAAGAAGGGGTGGCCGCCCCAGATAACTCTTTCATTTTGCCGAGATCATGAAGAATGATACCAGCATATAGCAAATCTTTATTTATATCCGGATAAAGCGACTTTATTTGCTTGGCCAGTTTCAACATGGAAACAATATGGTATGCAAGCCCTGACACATACTCATGATGGTTTTTGACAGCAGCCGGATATGTCAGGAGCGCATCTTGGTATTTTTTTATAAAGTAGCGGACGATACGTTGAATATTAGCGTTTTCCAGTTCAAAAATGAATTTCGTAATATCATCCATCAAGTCTTCTTTCGGTACAGGAGCTTTCTCGATGAAATCAGTCGGGTGAACACCATCGGCAGGAGTTGCCGGCCTGATCGACTGTATTCTCAACTGGGGCTTGCCACGAAACTGATTTACTTCACCGAATATTTTCACCAGTTGTTCTTGTTGAAAAAGTTCCTCATCTTCCGGAGTGGATTCCCATAGCTTGGCCTCGATTTCCCCGGTGACATCCTTCAATACCAGCGTCAAAAATGGTTTGCCGTTACTTGCAACCCCTTTGCTGGCAGACTTTACAAGCATATAATAGTCAAATGGATCTCCGACATTATAATAAGCGATCCCTTTCTTCAATGTACTACCTCCTCTTCTATGTACAAATCGTTCCAGACTTTTTCCTATCATAACACAAGAAGCCCTTGCCGCGTAATCAAGGCAAGGGTCCTGTGTACTTCCAGATGGCCGTATTATTTGTTTTTAGGAATATAATCAAAGATCTTCCCAGACTCCACTACTTGGATGAATTTCATCAACCACCTGTAGTAATTCTGTGCGTATCTCAGTCTTTCCAAATCTGTCTCTATTCTGGCAGCAAGTTGCTCATCATCCGTGTTTTCCTTTAATTCACTAAGCTCCAAAATTGCTTCCTCTGCCTCTTCGATATTGGTCTCCGTATGGTGTCTCCATTTATTTCCGAATAAGGAGGTAAATGATTTATACCAATCCTCTTCCGATTTGTATAAATCCTTCCTGATTCCTTTTTTATATGCAGGCTGCACCATTTTCATTTCTGACAGTGACCGTACTCCTGTCGACATGCTTGTCTTGCTCATCTCCAGAGCATCCCTCATGCCATCAAGGGTCATCGGTTCATCAGCAAAATACAGAGTCCCATACAATCTTCCTACCGAAGAGGTAATCCCATAGAGATTCATATTTTTTGCTATGACTTGGATAAACTTCTCGATCGTTTCCTCATATTCAGACCAATCTTCTGTCCTATCTTTATTTGGCAATGAAGACCCTCCAACTCATGTTTCGCCATTTATCTTTCGTTATTTTATCATTCATGCCGGGAATTTGCTAATTCAATCTTCTCGAAATTTAAATTTATTGTTGGAATGTTGGCATTCTGCATTCCGGCAGCCAACAGAGGGTTACAAGTAAATATAATAACCTGTTGCCGTTCGGCGAATTCCCTGATAAGATTCCACATAATTTGGTTCCGTTTCGAATCGAAATGGACAAATGCATCATCCACCAGAAATGGCAGTGTCTGCTCTTTCCCAAACAACTGATTAAGCGCAAGTCGAAGCGATACATACAATTGATCGGCAGTCCCTTTGGACAGCTCATTCACAGAATAGCGAAACCCGTCATTATCTTCCACTTCGAATGACTCGCCTGCCCGCGGCGGATGGATTGTTACATACCTGCCTTCTGTAAGGGAATGAAAATAGTCTGCCGCTCTCGTTAGTGTCTTGGGAAGATATGTCTCTTGATAACTTTTTTTCGCTTCCATCAACATTTCCCTGGCTGTTTGATATACGGCCCATTTCTTCACCTGTTCTTTAAGACGGTCTTTCTCCAGACGAAATTGGTGCCTTATCGTGGAGTATTGTTCCGTTTCTTCCATGTTTGCTAAGACAGATTTTATGTCTGAAAGGTGTTGACGTTTTTCTTCCAGCGAGGATTCAAGCGCGTCTATTTGTCCAATTGCAGTTTGAACGCTTTGTTCGACTTCCGCCGGCTGTGGCATCTCTTTCAAGAGCCTGTCAATGTCCGACTGTGGCAGAATTCCCAGCAATCGTTGATGTAATTCTTCCACTTTCTCCTTTATATTGCCCAACTCTTCCCTTTCATTTCCAATTCGGATGTATTCATCTTCTTTTTCAGCTCCGGCTATTGCCAATAGTTCTTTCTTTTCTTCCAGATACGGCGCCATCCTGGTATGCAACCGCCGCTCTTTTTCTTCGTTTTCCTCCATCCATTGCTTGTATTGTTCCACTTTTTCCTTCAACGACTTTTGGTCTGCTGCTATCTTTTTCAGTCGGCTGATGTTATGGTAGATATCCTTTTCCCCGTCTTCCCCGTCAAAAAACAAGGCAATATTCCGCTCCATACGTTTTTTCCCGTTTTGTAAATTACCAATGGCTTCCTCATAACGTTGAAGCTGGGCGAATTTATCCAGACAGGCTGTCAACCTTAAATAGACCTTGGGCCAGAATTCCACCCCAATATGTTGCAAAAAAGGAAATTCCTCTCTATGCTTTTCTATTTTGCTGGAAAGCAACTGTTGTTTATCCAGAAAAAACGACTTTTGCTCAGATAGTTTCAACTGTTGAAGCGATAGCTGTTTATGCTCTTTCTTTAACTGTTCATACTCAGATCTGAGGACCGCTTGTTCTTCCAACACCCTGGACGCTTCGAGGGCGGCTTCCCGATCAACTTTTTCCTCTGTGTCGATACCCGGACGGAGTAAGTATTGTTCAAGCAAAACTAATGATTGATTGGAGAGCCATAATTGTACTGCCCCTGCTCCGAATGCTAGCAGCCCGATAAAATACAGGAGTGTGATGCTTAATAAAAATGCAGAAACAATCATGATTCCACCGATGAGAAGGCTACCGATGAAGATGGACTTTGCTGTGTTCTTTTTCTTTTGAACTTGCTTCCACGTTTTATCCTGTTTCCATTGTTGTTCATCAGCAGCTGGTTTATTCAACAAGTCAGCCTGTCTTCTTAAGGCTGACAGGTCGGTTTCGTCCAAAAGATCGTTTTCTACCGCTTCCGACTCTTTTTTGTACTGTCTTAAGCGCTCGGAAACAGACTGCTCTTCTCTCTTGATTCGCTCTAATTCTGTTTCCATTTGTGTCTTTTCATCTTTCAGATGGTGCCATGTCTCTTCCAGATGAAACGGCAGCACGACCGACTCTAAAGCTTCGATTGACAAGCCCAGTCGCAGGTTGTTCAAATCTGCAGTCAGTTGTCTTACTAATTCTTGTTGTTCTTTTTGGTTGTAATTCAACTCAGCAATTATTCGATGGTACTCATCCGCATCAGCGAGTAGCTCATCGACTTTTTTCTTCGTCGATTCATCCAATAGTTCCTTTTCGGCAGCTTCCAGCTCTGATTTGAATTTCTTTGCGTTGTCCTGTAAGAGGGATTGATCACTTTGTAGTGGCATGAGTTGTTCTTTTAATGCGTAATATCTTTCCAGGCCATTTTCGGGAAAATGTTCATGTAGAGGTAGTTTGTCCATCTTATCTTTTTCGTAGGAAAGCTGCTGGATCATGGAAAGGGACTGGGTTATTTTTTCTAATTGTTCCTTTTTGGCTTTCCAGTCACCGAGCGCTTTGCGCGTCTCTTCCAATTCCTTTTTCAATTCCGTCTCTAAATCCTTCTTTTCCAGGTACGATTCTTCTTCTTCCTGAAGCTTGTTTAAATCGGATTGCAATTCACCGATTGAACGCAATTGCCTGTTGATCTCTGGATTTTTCCCTTGTGGTTTGAACCTTTCGCTAAGCTCGCTTTCCAGTTTCCTTTGGATGGAAAAAATCTTATCTGTTCCGGTCATCCCAACTCCCAACAATACTTCCCCTAAATCTTCCTCTTTTAGAGAATGAAGCTTCGTCAGGTCATCTGCATCAAAAGAGTAAATAGACTGAAATATACTCAGGTCAATATGGTTCAAACGCATCTGCAGCCAATCTTCACCGGCAGTTTTGCCATCAGGCAAATAACAAACAGCTTCCCCATTATTCTTTTCGTGAATCCGTTCGACAGCGAATGTCCCATCTTGTTCAGTGAAAATGTTGATTCGACCGCCAATGCTGCCCCCGGTTTTCGGGCGGTAAAATTCCCTTTTCTTCGGCGGGAGACCGAACAACATGAACATTAGAAACGACCTGATTGTCGACTTGCCTGATTCATTGTCTCCTTCAATCAACAGCAAGTTGTCTTCTGGAAACATGACTTGATAGTCTTTCCATTTTCCAAAACCGTAAATATGTAATCCCAATATTTTCATTTATCCCTCATACTCCTTTGTTAATTCGTGGATAAGGAGATTTTGCGCTTCTAGTTTAATCTGCTCCTCCTCTTCTGGTGAAAAAGGTTCTAAGTACTTCCTGGCATGTTTATGATGTGTGATCGGTTTTAAATAAGGCGTAATTCTATCCGTCTCTGTAAACCGCCGTTTCAATTCCCCGGCAAAGTGATGGCTTTTCTCCCATTCCCCCGGCAGTGATTGTTTTCGCACAAAGCTGTAATCCTGAATATACCCCCATGTGTCTTCTGAATCTATCGAATCATTCAGCAATTCGATGATTTCTTCGAAGTACCCTGTCTGATACCAATCCTCCACATGCTGCTGGTCGCTTGTGAAACGTATTTGCAGGATACACTTTCCCAACTCCTTTTTCTTCTCTGAGAGCATATGCTCGAGCATCGCCTCTACTTCTTCCGGAGCATGTACAGAAGAAATATCTACAGCAACTGTTTCAAATCTGATCTCCTGCAACGGAAAAAATTCCATGTGTGTACCTGCTTCGCTCAACTCCACATAATAACACCCTTTTTCTCCTGTTTCTTTTTTGGAACGGCCTTGTAAGTTACCTGGATACACCACAGGCGGGTCTTCACTCAGTATTTGACGCTTATGGATGTGCCCCAGTGCCCAGTAATCGAAATTTTTACTGATCAAGTCTCCCAGTTGAAAAGGGGCATAGACATCGTGTTCTGTATTGGTACTTAGACTACCATGCAGCATGGCGATATGGTATCCTTTATCGTCCGTCCGTTGGTATTCGACTGTTTTGTTTTCTTTCACGGCTCTTTCCCCATAGCTGAATCCATAGATTGTCGCCAGAGTCCTGTCTGATTTTGTAAAGGTGGCTGTCGACACTTTATCGTCTTTGAAAACAATAACGTTATCCGGGTATTCTGCAGCAGCTTTGCCTGCTTTGGCATAGTCGTGGTTGCCAAATGACAAGTATACCGTGATTCCATACTTTTTCAAAAGAGTGAACGCCTTTTTCAATCGGATATGGGCTTTTAAGCTCTGTTTGTTATCATCGAACAAGTCTCCGGCAATGAGAATGAAATCGACTTTTTTGTCAATCGCCGTTTCCACTAAGGCTGTCAAAGATTGAAAAGTACAATCCCGAATCTGTTTAAAAAGAGGGGCCGGTACTTGGGTCATTCCTTTAAATGGACTATCCAAATGGAGATCTGCACAATGGATAAATGATATTTTCTTCTCCATACAAAGATTCCTCCTGTCATTTCTCCTTTTATTTTAGCAAAATAAAAAACCGAATGCACGTTCGTTCTGTTATAACAGAAAAAGCCATCCGCATTGTCGAATGGCTTTCCTTGTTTACTTTTTGGATAGCTGAAGCGCCTTTTTGAAATCTTTCAGAGAGGTAGAACGCCCGTACATCAGCACACCGCCCCTGTAGACACGAGCACCTATGACCGCCAGCAAAAGGATAGAGGCAATCATGATCACTATAGAGAGACCTACCTCCCATACAGGGATATCGAGCATTCCAACTCGCAAAAACATTAACATCGGAGTGAAAAACGGGATATAAGATGTGACAGTAACAAAAGTGGATTCCGGAAGATTCAATCCAAACATAGCGATAAAGAACGCTATCATGATCAAAAAGATTACCGGCATCATCAATTGTTGAACATCTTCAATCCTGCTGACTAACGAGCCCAGCATTGCGGCCAATGTCGCATAAAGGAAATAGCCAAGCAGGAAGAAGACGATTGCATAGATAAATGTAGAAACACTGACATCCGACAATCCGAAATACTGAAACACCCCATCGGTCAATTCTCCTTGTTTCCGGATGATAAGCAAGTAACCAGCTAACAGGAAGATCCCGACTTGGGTTAACCCAAGCAATGCAATGCCAAGAATCTTAGCAAACATTTGGGCGACAGGAGAAGTGCTGGAAATCAATATTTCCATTACCCTCGACGTTTTTTCATTAGCAATGTCCATTGCTATCATATTCCCATAAGTAATAACCGCAAAATACAACGCGAACAGGATAATATAAACAAGTCCTCTTGCTTCATTAAGCTCCTGTTGTGTTTTGGCCGTCTCCTCCAACGCAATCGATTCGAATGAAACCGGCTCATAGATTTGCTGTACTTCTGCCGGATCAATGCCGGCACTGCTGGTAGCCATTGCCACTTTGATTTGCTGCAGTTGCTGTTCTAAATTAGTACTGATGTCGGAAGAAGCGATTTGGTTTGCATAGAACTCTGCTGCAGGCAAGCCCTCTTCATTCAAGGTGATGGATAGGAGTCCCTCATATTCACCATCCCTTACCGCTTCCTTTGCTTCTTCTTCAGAGCCTTCAAACGCACTTAACGATATGTCCGAATTGTTTTCCATACTCTGATCCAAGGCTTCATAAACAGTATCACTTCCATCAATGACAGCAACTTCTTTCGCTTCCTCATCACCGCTGAAAGCATCAATAATCGAATCCATGTTGGCTATAGCGAAAATAATCAACAGGGCGATAATATTGGTGATCAGAAATGACTTGGTTTTAAAACGTGTCACATATGTATGGGACAACACCACCCAAAACTTACTCATAGGAAGCACCTGCTTTCTCTATAAATATGTCATTCAATGAAGGCTCTTCCAACGCAAACTTCCGCACAAAGCCCTTCCCTTGGAGTTCCTGAAAAATTGCCTGGGAAATCGCTTCACTCTCAATCTGAAGCTGGCAGCCTTCGAATGTTTCTTTATACTGGACTACGCCTGACTGTCTCTTTAAAAATTCTGTATTGAAATCTGTATGTATGAATAAATTCTTCTTGCCGAAAGATCGCTTGATTTCTTTTAAAGAACCGTGGACAACCGGGCTGCCCTTCTGCATGATGCAAAGATATTCGCAAAGTTCTTCTACATGCTCCATGCGGTGGGATGAGAACACGATAGAAGTCCCCTGATTTTTCAAGTCTACAACTGCCTTTTTCAACATCTCCACATTCACAGGGTCCAACCCTGAAAACGGCTCATCAAGGATTAATAATTTCGGCCGGTGGATCACCGCTGAAATAAACTGGATTTTTTGCTGATTACCTTTAGAAAGTTCTTCTACTTTCTTATCCAGGTAATCAGGCACCTTGAATTTTTCCAGCCATCCCTGCAATTCGGTGAGTACCTGTTTTTTATCCATTCCCCGTAATTTCCCCAAATATATGATCTGGTCCTTCACCTTGAGTTTCGGGTATAATCCTCTTTCTTCCGGTAGATAGCCAATTGCATCACTATCTTTGTAGCCGATGGTATCTCCATTCCAAGTGATGCTCCCTTTTGTTACGTCCAGCAACCCCAAAATCATTCGGAATGTTGTGGTTTTTCCTGCACCATTCGCACCTAAAAACCCAAATATCTGGCCTTCTGGTATTTCCAGCGACAAATTGTCGACGGCAGTGAACTTGCCAAACTGCTTTGTGACGTTATTAATTTTTAGCGTCATATTCCACTCTCCTTTCCCCTCTAGAAGTATATACGGACTTTTATTAAAAAAGTTCCCCAAAATATTATATATCTACTTTTCATTAGGGTATATAACTTAAGAGAACATATTTCAATGGCAGGAAAAAATTATTTTCAAAAGAATAAAAGGATAGGAAAGCTATAATTAGGAGGGAACAGAATGAAGCCATATGTATTAACGGTATTTGATGAACAAGGGAAAAAACTTCTTGAGGAAACCTTTGAAGCAGAAAACGATAATGATGCGGTAAAGATTGGCAATAACAAACTCGAAGATACAAATTATACGGAGCATACCCATAGATGCGTTTCCCCTGATGGTAAATTAGTGATGTTTCACCGATAAAAAAACCATACTATCAAGAAAAAGAGCTGCCGAGAATTCGACAGCTCTTTTTCATCCGTATTTGTATTACTGTTGATCTTGATCAGGAGTGCCGTACAATTCTTCAAGCGGCTTTGTGATAATACGGCTAACGTCGTTGATTACTACATTCAAACGCTGCTCTTGTTCCATAAGTTTGGAAATTTCTTCATGCTGCTGGACCAATTCCACTACACGTTTGGCACTTTCAACTTCTTCTTCCGTGATTTCTTGACCCTGCATTTGTTTTTCTTGCAGGCTCATTTGAGTCGTACGAAAATCTTCGAACATCTTCTTTGCAGACTCATCAGCCATGACTTTATCGTAGGCATCTTTCAATCCTTTGAACTCCTCACTATCACGGATTGCCTTTTCCAATTCATAGGCGCTATCGTAAATATTTGGCATGTAATTAAATCCTCCTAATTATTCTAAACATTAAACTCCTCCCCAACTATAACAAACCAAAAAAACAATGTATAGTGATAGGAAGTGGAGGCGGCTTGAACAGGTGCGACAAGCATAAGACAGCTTATGGAACGGCTCGGTCTTCTGCCGTGCAGTAAGATGACTTATGACCTCGAGCACCTAGCCGCTGCAACTGGACTAAATAGGAAGTGAAGGCGGCTTGTTCAGGTGCGACAAGCATAAGACAGTTTATGGAACGGCTCGGTCTTCTGCCGTGCAGTAAGATGACTTATGACCTCGAGCACCTAGCCGCCGCAACTGGACTAAATAGGAAGTGGAGGCGGCTTGAACAGGTGCGACAAGCATAAGACAGCTTATGGAACGGCTCGGTCTTCTGCCGTGCAGTAAGATGACTTATGACCTCGAGCACCTAGCCGCCGCAACTGGACTATATAGGAAGTGGAGGCGGCTTGAACAGGTGCGACAAGCATAAGACAGCTTATGGAACGGCTCGGTCTTCTGCCGTGCAGTAAGATGACTTATCCTATAATGAGAACAATCAATCCCTGAACAAAGCCAATCACTCCGCCCAGCAAAGCACCAAGATAAGTGATCATCTTAAATTCCCGCCTGGAAATATCGAGGACAAGCTGCTCGATTCTCTCAACCGGGAAGCCTTCTACTTCCTTTTCTACTATCTCTGCAAGATGAAGACTATCCATCAATGTTTCCATCTTGTCTGCCAAAGTTGAAGTCAACTTTCCGACGGCATTCGGTACCAGTGATTCCAATATTTCCTTTTGGAAAGGATGTGTAATTTCCCGGACGGTTTTCTTCAACCATTTATCTACCGGGATGGTATTAGATGTTATTTTTCCAAGAGCAGTCGAGATTTCGTTCCGTCCGATTTTGGCCTCAAGCTCGTTCAATGGCTTATCGGCAAATTTATTCCATTCGTTAACAAGCAGCTGGCGGATGACATCTTTTGCTTCTGCGGACTGGACATATTGAACCATCAGCGGTTGGATTTTTTCTGAAAGTCCTTCATTTCCCAGGAAAGAGGAGATCATGTTCCCAAAAAATCCCTTGCCATCCAAGTATTTTTCCACAATTTCACCGATTTTTCTTCTGGCGGCTTCACTCCACAGATACTCTACGATTTGATCTTGTACATGTCCGCTCAGCTTGTCCATACCTGATTCAGCCCGATTGAGCCAATCTGAAGGTAGAAATTCCCGTACATGCCTACCCCCATTTACTTCCATAAATTGCTTGTACTGTAATTCGGTCCAGTCGGCAATTTTGGCCCTTATTTTCTGCTCTTCCACTTCAATGCCGAATGAGTCCAATAAATGCCTTAATTCCGATTCGTTCTTTAGAACTTCTTCCATTTCCTTCTGTGCCCAGCCAGTCAATTGAGATTGAAAAGCAGGCTGTTGAAGTTTTTTCCTGATTCCTTTTGGTGTTAGAAGATGGTCGACCACCATCTTACCAAGCTGCCTGGCTAATTCATCCCGGCGTTTCGGGATTAGTCCAGGGGTAAAGGGAACTTTCCACTTACCAATGAATTTGGGCTGATACGGCCTGAACAGCATTTTGATCGCCAGGGAATTGGTCAATCCGCCGATAACCGCCCCGATCACAATCATCATTACCACAATTAGTATTTCCATTGAATAACCTACCTCACTTTATATAAAAACACTCTGTTTCTATTCAGTCACCTTACTAGTATAAGTTCCCAAGCATGTGTTGAAAAGTTTTACATATACATGGAGAGAGAATGTACCGTTTCAGGACAAGGAGAGTGGGACAGTTGAGCACTCATACTTTTAATATAAAGTTTTATCAGGGGAAGAAACCCTGCATGATCGTCCCCTATCGTTTCTTGAATATTTATCAAAAAGTCCGGAATGTCCAATATGGTCCTTGCTATTCTCCTGTCGAAATCCTTGTGCATGACAAGGAGCCCTCCACCATTTATGTATCAGCTAAATTGAAATATGATCTCTGTTTGAACAGGAATGTCCCTGTCCACGTCGAAATCAACGGCGATAACTGCAAATTCCTGCTGTCCCTGGGTGTATTTATAGCCGGATTCGAACAAGAGCCACATACGTTAGGAGAGCGGACACCAATATTTGAAAAAATGAGCAAATCCGGAGAGCAGATGGGTTTCCATACCATCTTTTTCGGCCACCAGCACCTGAATCAAAATGGTACAAATTTGAATGGTTACCAGTTCATCGACGAAAAATGGATCCAAACACCAACNATAGGTAGTGGAGGCGGCTTGAACAGGTGCGACAAGCATAAGACAGCTTATGGAACGGTTCGGTCCTCAGCCGTGCAGTAAAATGACTTATGACCTCGAGCACCTAGCCGCCGCAACTGGACTAAATAGGAAGTGGAGGCGGCTTGAACAGGTGCGACAAGCATAAGACAGCTTATGGAACGGCTCGGTCTTCTGCCGTGCAGTAAGATGACTTATGACCTCGAGCACCTAGCCGCCGCAACTGGACTAAATAGGAAGTGGAGGCGGCTTGAACAGGTGCGACAAGCATAAGACAGCTTATGGAACGGCTCGGTCTTCTGCCGTGCAGTAAGATGACTTATGACCTCGAGCACCTAGCCGCCGCAACTGGACTAAATAGGAAGTGGAGGCGGCTTGAACAGGTGCGACAAGCATAAGACAGCTTATGGAACGGCTCGGTCTTCTGCCGTGCAGTAAGATGACTTATGACCTCGAGCACCTAGCCGCCGCAACTGGACTAAATAGGAAGTGGAGGCGGCTTGAACAGGTGCGACAAGCATAAGACAGCTTATGGAACGGCTCGGTCTTCTGCCGTGCAGTAAGATGACTTATGACCTCGAGCACCTAGCCGCCGCAACTGGACTAAATAGGAAGTGGAGGCGGCTTGAACAGGTGCGACAAGCATAAGACAGCTTATGGAACGGCTCGGTCTTCTGCCGTGCAGTAAGATGACTTATGACCTCGAGCACCTAGCCGCCGCAACTGGACTAAATAGGAAGTGGAGGCGGCTTGAACAGGTGCGACAAGCATAAGACAGCTTATGGAACGGCTCGGTCTTCTGCCGTGCAGTAAGATGACTTATGACCTCGAGCACCTAGCCGCCGCAACTGGACTAAATAGGAAGTGGAGGCGGCTTGAACAGGTGCGACAAGCATAAGACAGCTTATGGAACGGCTCGGTCTTCTGCCGTGCAGTAAGATGACTTATGACCTCGAGCACCTAGCCGCCGCAACTGGACTAAATAGGAAGTGGAGGCGGCTTGAACAGGTGCGACAAGCATAAGACAGCTTATGGAACGGCTCGGTCTTCTGCCGTGCAGTAAGATGACTTATCCTATAATGAGAACAATCAATCCCTGAACAAAGCCAATCACTCCGCCCAGCAAAGCACCAAGATAAGTGATCATCTTAAATTCCCGCCTGGAAATATCGAGGACAAGCTGCTCGATTCTCTCAACCGGGAAGCCTTCTACTTCCTTTTCTACTATCTCTGCAAGATGAAGACTATCCATCAATGTTTCCATCTTGTCTGCCAAAGTTGAAGTCAACTTTCCGACGGCATTCGGTACCAGTGATTCCAATATTTCCTTTTGGAAAGGATGTGTAATTTCCCGGACGGTTTTCTTCAACCATTTATCTACCGGGATGGTATTAGATGTTATTTTTCCAAGAGCAGTCGAGATTTCGTTCCGTCCGATTTTGGC
Organism: Sediminibacillus massiliensis; assembly: GCF_900156915.1. Classification (GTDB taxonomy): domain Bacteria; phylum Bacillota; class Bacilli; order Bacillales; family Amphibacillaceae; genus Sediminibacillus_A; species Sediminibacillus_A massiliensis. Next base: position 1,976,061 of record NZ_LT732535.1, read on the forward strand.
CTCAAGCTCGTTCAATGGCTTATCGGCAAATTTATTCCATTCGTTAACAAGCAGCTGGCGGATGACATCTTTTGCTTCTGCGGACTGGACATATTGAACCATCAGCGGTTGGATTTTTTCTGAAAGTCCTTCATTTCCCAGGAAAGAGGAGATCATGTTCCCAAAAAATCCCTTGCCATCCAAGTATTTTTCCACAATTTCACCGATTTTTCTTCTGGCGGCTTCACTCCACAGATACTCTACGATTTGATCTTGTACATGTCCGCTCAGCTTGTCCATACCTGATTCAGCCCGATTGAGCCAATCTGAAGGTAGAAATTCCCGTACATGCCTACCCCCATTTACTTCCATAAATTGCTTGTACTGTAATTCGGTCCAGTCGGCAATTTTGGCCCTTATTTTCTGCTCTTCCACTTCAATGCCGAATGAGTCCAATAAATGCCTTAATTCCGATTCGTTCTTTAGAACTTCTTCCATTTCCTTCTGTGCCCAGCCAGTCAATTGAGATTGAAAAGCAGGCTGTTGAAGTTTTTTCCTGATTCCTTTTGGTGTTAGAAGATGGTCGACCACCATCTTACCAAGCTGCCTGGCTAATTCATCCCGGCGTTTCGGGATTAGTCCAGGGGTAAAGGGAACTTTCCACTTACCAATGAATTTGGGCTGATACGGCCTGAACAGCATTTTGATCGCCAGGGAATTGGTCAATCCGCCGATAACCGCCCCGATCACAATCATCATTACCACAATTAGTATTTCCATTGAATAACCTACCTCACTTTATATAAAAACACTCTGTTTCTATTCAGTCACCTTACTAGTATAAGTTCCCAAGCATGTGTTGAAAAGTTTTACATATACATGGAGAGAGAATGTACCGTTTCAGGACAAGGAGAGTGGGACAGTTGAGCACTCATACTTTTAATATAAAGTTTTATCAGGGGAAGAAACCCTGCATGATCGTCCCCTATCGTTTCTTGAATATTTATCAAAAAGTCCGGAATGTCCAATATGGTCCTTGCTATTCTCCTGTCGAAATCCTTGTGCATGACAAGGAGCCCTCCACCATTTATGTATCAGCTAAATTGAAATATGATCTCTGTTTGAACAGGAATGTCCCTGTCCACGTCGAAATCAACGGCGATAACTGCAAATTCCTGCTGTCCCTGGGTGTATTTATAGCCGGATTCGAACAAGAGCCACATACGTTAGGAGAGCGGACACCAATATTTGAAAAAATGAGCAAATCCGGAGAGCAGATGGGTTTCCATACCATCTTTTTCGGCCACCAGCACCTGAATCAAAATGGTACAAATTTGAATGGTTACCAGTTCATCGACGAAAAATGGATCCAAACACCAACCAAGTTGCCTTCTATTATTTATAACCGAATTCCCAATCGCCAAACAGAACACCACCCAGATATAATAAAGGCCAAAAAGCTCATCCAGCACCATGCATTCCTCTTCAACCAGGGCTTTTTTAATAAATGGGAAGTCCATGAAAGTTTGATAAAAAATCCTGATTGCTCATTCCTGCTCCCAGAGACAGTCTTACATCCATCTAAACAAAGGATTCTCTCCTTATTGAATAAACATCCTGTTTATATCAAGCCGATCCACGGAAGTAAAGGAGACGGCATTATCAAGTGTCTCTTATTGAAATCAGGGGAACTAGAATGCCATTATTACCTTAACGACAAGCCGCAGGTCAATCGTTACCGTTATGTGGAATCGTTTTTCAGCCAGCACTTTCCCAACGGTTTAAAGGGCTATGTAGCTCAACAGGGAATTTCTCTTTTTAAAAAGGGGAAAAGCCCGATCGATTTCCGCGTCCATGTCAATAAAAACCATAAAAACAGCTGGGAAGTTACATTGATTTGTGCGAAATTCGCCGGAAAGGGCAGCCTGACCACCCATGTAAAGCGGGGAGGAAAACTGCTGGTACTGTCCGAACTCTTTTCGAAAGAGGAGGAAAAAAAGGTATCAGACAGATTGACAAAAATGGCTCTTTTAGTTGCATCGTGTTTGGAAATCACCAAACCATCGGTGGGCGAAATCGGATTGGATTTCGGAATTGATTTAGAAGGAAGAATATGGCTCTTCGAAGCGAATTCCAAGCCAGGCTACAGTGTCTTTGAACACCCGTTAATCGCAAAACAAATGGAGGAGATTCTCTCCTTTCCATATAAGTATGCTTTCTATTTATTCAATACCCGGCAAAATAAATGATTCATCTGCATGCAATTCCCCTCCCGTCAAACACTAAAGACGAAGGAGGGTATCTCATGGCAAAACAGGAAACAAATAAAACAGACTACCTGAAAGATCAAAAGAATTACGAACTTGATGTAGATCGGATGATCAATGAAGGTATGGCAGGAGGCACAACCCATTCCATCCATGATCGAATCCAAATTGAACAAGCCAGAAGACTTCCTGAAGAAAACGAACCATTTCCGGAAGAAAGCTAAAAACAGAAGCATCCCATAAATTAGTCCGACCTGTACTTCGGGAGTCTCTCAAGAATCCGAACAGGTCGGATTTTTAATTATATATATATCAATATAAGTTGACTGTAGAGCCAACTTATTTCTGTCATGCGAATCGCCAGCTATTTGATATAATGGATACAATCCACACATGAAAGAGGCTCTAAAATGATTGAAAAATTGCAAAAGATATTTCCTGATTTAATCATATATCGCTCTCAAGCCGGCTTGGATTCGGACAACTTTTACTGGTTTACTACAGATTCCCGCGAAATTTTCGGTATAGGTAAGCAAGATATAACTGAAAAAGAATACCGCTTGCTCGAAACATTCCTGACTCCCTATCAGGCAAGCCAGACTCCAGCTTCCAAAGTCGAAAAGGAATGGATGGATATTCTTTTTCACGGGCAGGATTCCACATTATTGACCAATGCACCTTCAAACGGATATAGGTTCATATCATTTCATGTCTCAGATGAGAATGTCGACCATAAGGAGTTCCGTGAAGCAATCGGCGGCTTCTTTCCAAGAGAACTTCCCATCCTTTGGCAGAACAGCAATGAAGGGCTGCTTATTGAAATTGATCCGGATGACACGCAAGAATCAATCGAATCTTTTCAACAAATAACAGATGTCTTAATGAGTGACTTCTATATGAAGGTTAATCTGTTTATCAGTCCCTTTTTTTCGGATGTTTCCCGGGCACGGGGGCATTATCAATGGGTCGAAAATTGTTTCCAAACGGTCCGGGCATACCGCAAAGATCCTATCCTGACATATGTGGAAGCAATCCCTTACCTGCTGCTTGACCAACTCGACAAAAAAGAAGCATCGCCCATCATCACGTCAGTCTTCAAAGATACAGAGGATGACAAAGAACTGCTTTCTACCATCCAAACATTTCTGGAATGCAATTCAAATACGACACTCGCAGCCAAAACATTGTATATGCACCGTAACAGCCTTCAGTACCGGGTGGACAAATTCATCGAAAAAACCGGGATAGATGTAAAAGAATTCAAAGGAGCTTTAACCGTCTATCTGGCAATGTTGCTTAGACAAAATATTTGAAACTTGTCACATTGCACAAAACAGGTCTTTATCTTTGTGCACGGATGCCATTTACCGCTGTCCTATTTTTCTGTAAACTTTAGTTATAAATAAAACGCTTACATAAAAAGGAGGAGAAACAATGGCAGAACTTAGCCTGAAAAACATTTACAAAGTTTATGATAAAGATGTAACCGCTGTCGAAGATTTTAATTTGGAGATCGAGGATAAAGAATTTGTCGTTTTCGTAGGACCTTCCGGGTGCGGTAAATCGACAACCCTTCGAATGATTGCTGGTTTGGAGGAAATCTCTGACGGGGACTTCAGTATTGATGGAAAGAGAATGAACGATGTTGCTCCAAAAGACCGCGACATCGCAATGGTATTCCAGAACTATGCCCTTTATCCGCATATGAATGTATATGACAATATGGCGTTCGGTCTGAAACTGCGTAAATTTAAGAAGGATGAAATTGACCGCCGTGTCCAGAACGCTGCGAAAATCCTCGGCCTTGATGGTTATTTAGACCGTAAACCGAAAGCGCTATCAGGTGGTCAGCGTCAACGTGTTGCCTTGGGCCGTGCGATTGTCCGTGATGCTAAAGTATTCTTGATGGACGAGCCTTTATCTAACCTTGATGCTAAACTTCGTGTTCAGATGCGTGCAGAAATCCAAAAACTTCACAAACGTCTGCAAACGACTACTATTTACGTAACGCATGACCAAACAGAGGCAATGACAATGGCTACACGCCTGGTTGTTTTGAAAGACGGTATCATCCAGCAAGTAGGTGCTCCTAAAGAAGTTTATGACAAGCCGGAAAATGTATTCGTAGGCGGCTTCATTGGTTCTCCTTCCATGAACTTCCTAACAGGTACACTTAGAGACGGATCTTTTGAGATCGGTGACGTTAAACTGGAAGTACCTGAAGGAAAGATGAAAACATTGCGTAACCAAGGATATGTAGACAAAGAAATTCTACTTGGAATCCGTCCAGAGGACATGCATGATGAACCATTATTTATTGAATCAACACCTGGAACCAAATTGACTGCAACAATCGATGTTGCGGAACTTATGGGTTCTGAGTCTTACCTTTATTCCAAAGTCAATGATCAAGACTTCATCGCACGCGTAGATTCCCGCACAGATATCCAGGGCGGCGAAAAAATCGACTTGGCATTAGACATGAACAAAGCACACTTCTTTGATATCGACTCCGAACTTCGGATCCGATAGAGAAACCAAGAGGAGACAAACTGTCTCCTCTTTTTATTTTGGAACCTCTTGGATTTCAACCCTCATGTCTTGTTTACAATTATTACAATGAAACAAATGAACACATACATGGTCTTCGGTTGAATTCTGAACTCCATCTACAGTTTTTGCAATGTCGTCCGGTAAATATGGACTGTAATCACCCATATAATCCACGACCTTTCCCTGATCTTCCATGGTTTCGTCGCAATTCGAGCAATTACGGGTAATGGTCCTCATCCCATTACATAAAGGGCAAGCGTGCACGGTGCAAACCTCCTGTTAAAATGCTATGTGGTATATACCCGTTCAGTAAGTGCATAAAAATTCCTTTTATGGTAAATTCTATCGGTAAATGGATGTTCCGATAAGGCAAAATGAAGGAGACACCGGAAATGGTGTCTCCATGCCATTGTTTATTTAAATTGATTAAGATTGTTGACTGCCGTTAAACTGTTGCTGTGCAGTTCTTACTAGACGTTTAGTGATTTCTCCACCAACAGAACCATTGGCACGAGAAGTTGTATCAGCACCAAGATTCACCCCAAATTCTTGAGCAATCTCTGCCTTCATTTGGTTTAAAGCTTGCTCTACACCAGGAACTAACAGTTGGTTTGAGTTGTTGTTGTTAGCCATGTCTATCACCTCCTGTACTTCTATTATGAGCAAAAGCGTTCATTCTATTTATGTAATCGGCTGGTAAGTATATGACTATATGGATATTCTATCCTATCAGAATCCCATATAAAAGGAGGCACGAAACCGTGCCTCCGATGCCATCATTGTTATAAAATTGTTTGGTTTAATTATGATTGTTGTCCGAAAGTTCCGCCCATTTGTTGTTGAGCAGTTCTTACTAGACGTTTAGTGATTTCTCCACCAACAGAACCGTTAGCACGAGAAGTTGTGTCAGCTCCAAGGTTTACGCCAAATTCTTGAGCGATTTCCACTTTCATTTGATCAAGAGCTTGAGCTACGCCAGGAACTAGAAGTTGGTTTGAGTTGTTGCTGTTGTTGTTAGCCATGTTTATCACCTCCTGTACTCCTATTGTTACCGAAAGGAGTATTATTATCAGGAGATATTGCTGGTAAATTATGATAATGGTTCCAGTAATCCAGCCATTCTATGGAGACAGTTATTAACCGGTCTTCCTGCGGTGATAAATAGCATTAAGTTCAGCTCCGATTACAAGGGTCAACCCGGTCAAAAAGAACCAAAGCATCAAAATAATGACCCCGCCCAAGCTTCCATATGTGGCCGAATAATTGGCGAAATTACTCAAATAAAACGAGAAGCCAAGCGAGATAACCTGCCATAACAAGGCTGCAGCAACAGCTCCCGGCAGTACTTGACTGAAAGGAAACTGCTTGTTAGGAGCGAAATGATATAACGCCGCCAGGATTGCAATCATTACCACTACACTGATCGCCCAGCGAAGAACTTGAAAAACGATAGCAGTCTGGCTTGGCAGGTTCAGATTGCTGTTTAAAAAGTCAATGATGACGCCGCCGAAAATCGGCAATACTAATGCTACAACCAGTGCAAGGATCATCCCGATTGTCAGGGCAATAGATAGTAATCTTACTTTTATAAAGGAACGGGTTTCTTCCACGTTATATGCATGGTTAGAAGCATCGATAAATGCATTGACAGCATTGGAAGCGGACCAAAGCGTTCCAAGGATCCCTATTGTCAATAAACCGCCCCTTGGTGTGGTCACAACACTGATGATCGTATCTTCGAATGTGCTGGCAACTTGCTGTGGCAGAATATTTCCAATAAAGTTTACAGCACGTTGTGGGTCTATTGATAAATAAGGAAGAATGGATAATAGTAAAATCAACATAGGGACAATGGCAAGCAAATAGTAATAAGCCTGTGCTGCCGCCAATGTTGTTGCATCATCTTTTTTGAACTCTTTTCCTAATTCTTTTCCATATGTCAGAATCTTACTCATTTATTTCCCCTCCTTTTTTGGAATTGATTTGTCCTTTTTTTATCCCCTTTTTTCGTGCTGTTCAATCCTCTTCTTGGTAGACTGAGTTGACACGGAATCTTCACGAAATAAAAAAAGATCCCCATGAATGCGCACATTCATGGGGATGAAACTTTATTTAGGATAAGTCATTTCCTTTGGATTGATATACGAATCGAACTGTTCTTCTGTCAGCAATCCAGATGCAACTGCCGCCTCTTTCAATGTTGTATTGTCTGAGAATGCTTTTTTGGCGATTTTAGCCGCATTTTCATAACCGATATGTGGATTCAGCGCAGTTACCAGCATAAGAGACTCATTGAGGTTCTTGTCAATATTCTCCTGATTTGGTTCCAATCCACGGACACACCGTTCATCGAAAGATAACATTCCGTCTGCAAGCAACTGCGCAGACTGAATGAAATTATAAGCAATCACCGGTTTGAAGACATTTAATTCAAAGTTGCCCTGGCTTGCAGCAAAACCGATGGTAGCATCATTTCCCATAACTTGTGCTGCAACCATTGTGACTGCTTCACTTTGAGTAGGATTTACTTTGCCGGGCATGATCGAGCTGCCCGGTTCGTTTGCGGGGATATTGATTTCCCCTATGCCACAACGAGGACCGCTGGCAAGCCACCTTACATCATTGGCTATTTTCATTAAATCTGCCGCCAATGCCTTTAAAGCTCCATGTGTGTACACAAGTTCATCATGGCTCGTCAATGCATGAAATTTATTTGGTGCTGATTCAAAATCCTTGTCAGTAAATTCGTTGATTTTCCTGCAGACTTTCTCTGAAAACTCTGGATGTGCATTAAGACCAGTCCCTACAGCTGTACCACCGATGGCAAGTTCTTTTACATATTGCAGACTATCGATAAGCATCTTCTCGGTTTTTTCCAACATTCTATGCCATCCGCTTATTTCCTGGCCTAATGTCAGCGGTGTTGCATCCTGTAAATGGGTACGTCCAATCTTCACCACATCATGAAACGCTTCCATTTTCTCTTTTAATGTTTTTTTCAAAGTAGACAAAGCCGGCAATACTGTATCTTCAATCTTGATAACTGCCGCAACATGCATAGCGGTCGGATAAGTATCATTGGAACTTTGCGATTTATTGACATCATCGTTTGGATGAAGCCTTAGTTGGCTTCCCTTTTCTTCAAGCCACTGATTGCCCACAAATGCAATCACTTCATTTACATTCATATTGGATTGCGTTCCGCTGCCAGTCTGCCAGACAACAAGTGGAAAATGTTCATTCAATGAACCCGAAAGTATTTGATCCGCCGCATATTCAATTGCATGGGCTTTTTCTTCTTCCAGTAAACCCAGATCTCTATTGACCATCGCAGCACTTTTCTTTAAAATGGCAAAACCATTGATCACTTCAACAGGCATCTTTTCTGTACCTATCGGAAAATTCTGCTTGCTTCGCTGTGTCTGAGCACCCCAGAATTTATCTGCTGCAACATTAATTTCCCCAATTGTATCTTTCTCCACACGATAATCCATTTATGTATCCTCCCTTTGTATATGCTTCCATATCCATTGTAACAAATTTTTAGTAAATACAGAAAAGTGAACATATAGAAATAGCTGGATAATTTTTCTGACTATATACTTTATTTCCGGGAAATGTTACACTGACTATACCATACGGAGAGAGAGGGGGAAATTTTGAGAGGGGTCTCAGAAGTTTTCTCGCTTAACTTCCATAATGGTCTTGTAAATGTGGGTAAAGAGTTCCGTCATCCGGGACTCTTTTTTGTATTGCCCACAAAACAGACACAAAAGTTTCTTCCCCTATACATACAAATTCCTGCGCTGCTCGCTTATAATGGAATACAAATAAGTGCCGCTGCGGAGGTGCAATCATGCCAAATATTTGGACACACATGCTTTTTTGCGAAGAATTGATAGATAATATTGGGCAATCTAGTCCCATTGCACGTCAGGAAAAACATTTGAATTTAGGCGCCCAAGGACCTGATCCATTTTTTTACCATAATTTCTGGCCCTGGAAAAAGGAGCAGAAGGTCAACGAGGTTGGCTCCCTGCTTCACACCGAGAAATGCGGAGATTTTATGATGGATTTGATCATCTCTGCCAACAATTATACGAATCAAACAAAAGCTTATGTCTTTGGATTTGTCACCCATCATATATTGGACAGAAATACGCATCCTTATATTCATTATAAAGCAGGATTTGAAGGCAATAAACACCAGTTGTTTGAAGTGATCATTGATACGCTGTTAATGGAAAGGTTCAGGAGTTTTAAAACATGGAAAGCTCCTGTCTACAAAGAAATTGATGTTGGAAAAAAACTTGATAGTGAAATATGTGAATTGATGCATGAGTCGATCAGTCGGCATTATATAATTCAAGAAGAAAGTACACAATATATACAGGAATCGTATCGGGACATGAAACGGGCACTAAGGGTCCTTTACGATCCGTATGGATGGAAAAATGCTGTTTTATCATCATTCATTTCTTCTTTTTCCCATCAGCCGATACGGCAGAACAAGGATTACCTTAATGATAATAAAGACCCCTGGTTCCATCCGGCGACAAAAGAACCTTCCAAGGAAAGTTTCATTCAATTATTCGATAAAGCGAAACATGAGGGCGAGGAAATCATGAAGGTAGTAATCGACTACTGGCAATCTCCTTCTCCTTCCAAAGAATCAAAGTTACGGACTCTGGTACGTAACGTATCTTATGATACAGGAAAAGAACTCACGCTTGGTTTGACAAACAGATATTGTGAACCAATCGTCTAAGGAGGCATACAGCCTCATTTTTCATTTCCAAACAGCCAACCGCTGTTAAAGTTTACAGTTGAGACAAACTGCGACATAGTGACAATTCTATTTTTTGAAGTTTTCACTCTTTCTGATGTTAGTTGAGTGCTAACCCAACGCTGCGGTAAAATACTCGCTTTCCACGGGGAACGCTTCAGCCTCCTCGCTGGCAAAAAGCGCCAACTGCGGGGTCTTCAGACTGTTCCTTTCCCGTAAGAGTCTCGCATTTTACCGCAGCTTGTAATGGCATTCTGTAATAGTAAGAAAAAATAACAGTTGAGGAGTTATAGAGATTTTTTTTCCAAAATGCAGAACATACCAAACCATGAGCCTGGATTTTGGCTGGAAATAACCCATGTTAGATATATTGAAGGATCACGTCTCACTTAATCAGATATCTATCTTAAGCTGCGGAAAAATGCGACACTCCTGGGGGAAGAGCAGCTTCCGAAGACCCCGCAGTGAGTGCATTTTGCTTACGAGGAGGCTGAGGTGCTGCCCCCGGAAAGGGAGTATTTTTCCGCAGCGCTGGACTACCAACTCAATCCGAAAAGAATGGAAGAAAGCCAGAAAAAGTCATGTCGCAGTTTATCGGTTTTGTGGCAGAACTTTTAAAAACTGCTTTTATTAATATACTTCCACTTTATTATTCGGATTGGTCTGGAGGTTTGCTTCTTGTATGCCTTTTTCGATATTGACGAATTTGAGCAAAATAATTCCTGCAATAAAGAAAAATACGAGAGAAATGATGCCGAATCGGCTGGAGCCTGTCAGCTGGCCGACAAGGCCGAAAATAAGCGGACCGAAAATGGCAGCAAATTTAGAAGAAATCCCATAAAAGCCGAAAAACTCAGCATGTCTGTCTTCCGGCACCATTCTTCCAAAAATAGAACGACTAAGAGATTGTGCGCCACCCTGGACCAGTCCTACACAAACAGCCAAAAGATAAAAGTGCAATGCAGATTCCATGAAATAACCAAGTATGACGATACCTACATAACCATATAAAGTGAGGAACAATGCTCTTTTTGCATGCATCTTGCCAGAAAGCCAACCAAAGAAAAAAGTAGATGGTATGCCGATAAACTGGGTAATCAACAAAGCAGTGATCAACGAATTCGTATCTATGCCAATATCCTTCCCATAAATCGTCGCCATTTTGATGATAGTAGAAATACCGTCATTATAAAGCCAGAATGCCAGCAAAAACACTAAAAGCTGTTTGTACCTGCGTATTTCTTTGAAAGTCCTCCCAACCCTTTTAAATCCAATCATAATATAAGGTTCTGTTCGAGGTACCGCTTCCTTTTTTTCTTCCCGAATGTTTTTAAAGAGTGGAATAGAAAAAATGAACCACCATACACCGACTGTAACAAAAGAAACCTGGCTTGCAACGACTTGGTCTGGCATTCCGAACCATTCATACTTCAACAGCATTAGAACATTTACAGCCAAAAGCAGGCCGCCGCCAAGATATCCAAAGGCAAAGCCTTTAGCCGAAACCTTATCTATGTCGGAGCCCCTCGCTACTTCTGGGAGGAAAGCGTCGTAAAAGACATTACCACTTGAGAAACCTATTGTTCCCACGATTAGAAGGATCGAGGCAAATAGATATTCTCCCTCCCCGACGAAGGCCATCAGGACAGAAGCAATCATTCCCATATAAGCAAAAAAGCGAAGAAATTTCTTTTTAGCAGCCGAGTAATCGCTGATAGCACCCAAAACAGGTGAGAGAACAGCCACCAGCAATACCGCGATCGCCTGGGAATAGGCCCAATAGCTTGATGCCAATGATTCTCCAAGTCCTTTTGCAGCTACATCGTAATAAAAAACCGGCAGTATTGCTGCCATCATGGTTGTGGCAAAAGCGGAATTCCCCCAATCATATAAAATCCAACTTTTCACAGCCTTCTTATTCACATTCCCACTCCTCCCCTTTTAGATAAGCATAGCAGAGAATTATTAAATCATAACTTTTATTTTGTAAATATTGAAAAATTTTACGCATCGAAAAAGCCGGATTCCATAAAAGGATCCGGCCCTGTCTTTATACATTAAAGTACTCTTCAAGTGTTATATTCTTTTGATATATTTCTGTGGCGATTTCTTCACCTACGTACCGAATATGCCACGGCTCATAGCTGTATCCAGTAATATCTGTTTTTCCTTCCGGATAACGGATGATGAATCCGAACTTGTGAGCATTTTCTGCCAGCCAGGAGCCTTCATCCGTTTGCTTGAAAGTCTGCTGAAGGGAGAAAGCCATTTCTGCTGAGGTCACATCCATGGCAAGTCCTGTCTGATGTTCACTTGTTCCCGGTCTTGCGGAAAGTTTATCTGCTTTTTCCTGGCCCATTTTATCTACATTCGATTGATATATTACTTTTTGCCTTTCATAGGACCTATACCCTGAAGCTGCAACTATATCCAACCCTGCACCTTCTGCGGCATCGAATAATTCTTCCAGAGCAGTTGCAGCTTCCTTGCGCAGGTGTCTTTTTTCATGTTCTTCATCAAAATAGAAAGGTACATCAGGCTCAACTAAATCAGGAGGCTCATACCCATCAGGCAGTTTTCTCTGTTTATTGACTAGAACGTCCAGACTTTTCGGATTGTCGACAGTAACGGGATCGCTGACTGTACCGGTTTCCAATGCAGGTTCTTCTTCAGAGGGTTGGCCTGCCTCAGATTCTGTTTCTTCGTTTCCATCTGTTTTTCTTTCTTCTCCAGAACTTTCCTGTCCAGAAGTTTGCTCGTCACTTTCTTGTTCCTGAGCATTCTCTTGTGAAGCATTATCCGTCCCGGCAGGTTCTTCCTGGCATCCTATCAATGCGACCGCTAATACACTTATTGACAGTAAAAATTTAAATTTCATCGTATTATCCCTTCATTTCAATATAGCAAAATGCACATTTTACAGTGTAACATACAATCGGCACTTTGGATGCAAGGGATTGAACATTCTTAATTGCAGGAACCATCAAAACCAAAAAAATCCCTGCCGGCGAGCTCCGGCAAGGATGTATGTTATAAGTTCATTCTTTTATATAAGGCTGGTATTGCTTACTTAAAGAAACAAAAGCTTCTCTATCATTGGAATCGATCGACTCGTTAATTTGTGTTTCCAAGTGTGACTTATTCCAATTAAAACATAATTCATCAAGAAGTAATTGAGTGGCAAGTTTAATTTCATAGGATATTTCCCGCTTGGCTACAACTTTACTTTTCCTATCAGTTCCAAAAGCTTTCAATCGGTAATTGATCTTATGCTTTTTCATGGAACATGCCCCCTTGTTCCTTTTTTTCATTATCCTAAAAATCAGCCGATAATGCAACAATTTTCTGAATATTTATTTTTAGTCTTCCCTACAACATAATTATTAAAACTAACCATACGCCTATTTTTGAAAAAAAGTCGTCCAACCAAGCTGTTGTCTAAAAAACTGTCCATCAACTGGCGCAAAACCTATAAACTACGACATAACTAACTTCACTTAACGGGACTTCCTCCCATCCTTTTCGTATTGAGTGGTAATCCAGCGCTGCGGAAAAATACTCGCTTTCCGTGGGGAACGCTTCAGCCTCCTCGGGAAAAGCGCCCTGCGGGGTCTTCAGACTGTTCCTTTCCCACTGGAGTCTCGCATTTTTCCGCAGCTTGGTATAGTTTTCTGATTAGTTTAGAAGTAATCTTGAATTGTGTCTAACATGGTTCTACTTACCAAAAAAGTAAAATATTTACTAGAGAGACAAATCACCTAGACTCTTTTGGTCATTTCACAGCACTAATGCGTGTCTTCCGGACTGCCCTTCTCCTAGAATTTAAAAAGTCATCCATGAATTCACACAGCAGAAAATCGAACTTTTATTCCGGAAAAATATAAGCTATTTCCCACTGCGATCATCAGAATAACAAGAAATAAAATTTTCAGTATGTCGCAGTTTCTCTCAAATACGAAGATTAAATACAGGATTATTGGGCTGAAGGAGATCTCTAGAGTTAAGGCTTGCAGATATGCGGGAAGAGGATTTGTAATACCTCTCAGGCTCGACGTCTAAAAAGACATAAAAGGCCCTCCGCTTTTCTTATACGGAGGGCTTGAGCATTTTATGAGTTGGCGGAATCTGCTTCTGGTCTGATGATCCGGAAAGACAAAAAGGCGGCAACAATCGCGAAAAAGGCAAGTACCGCGATCATCCATGTTAAGTTACCCTTCATCAGAAGGGCTATCGCCGGCGGACCCGCAGCAACTCCCAAGTAGCGGGCTGAACTGTATATGCAAGTAATCGTCCCGCGCACCTCTTTGTCGATACTTTCGGTAATAAGCGCATCCAAACACGGCAACCCTGCGCCGATTCCGACCCCGCAAATCAGAAATACTATCAACAAATAAATAAACTGCTCGGAAAATCGCACAGCAATGACAGCCACTGCAGACAGCATAATACCCGAGAAAGTGATCCACTTCATTCTTACCAGGTTATCTTTAATGATTCTTCCGGTCAGGTATGATGACAGGCATAATGCAGCCAACGGCCCGGCAAGATAAAATCCTTTTTTCAACCCATTGAAGTGATAATGATCTTCCAGGATACTGGATAAATAAAACAAAATGCCGAACAAGATGAACATTAAAATAGCACCAATCGCAAAGACTGCGCTGAGCCAGCCACCATGCTTATGAAAAGCTTTTTTGGCATCTTTCCAAAACGTCTTGAAGTCGGGGCCTTTTTTATCATTTTTGGGTTTCTTTACAAGCATCATGATAAGAATGGCAGAAACAGCGCAAAACACCGGTATCGCAAAAAAAGGTAAGAACCAAATAAGCCCCGCAAGCAACGAGCCTAAGATAGGGCTCAAAACTTTACCGAAAGTATTCGAAGTCTCAATTAGACCGAGTGTGGTGCTGACGTCCTTTTCCTTTCTGAACATATCGCCTACCAAGGGTAAAACAATCGGTGCTGTACCAGAGGTGCCAATTCCTTGAAGAATCCTTCCTAACNCTGATTAGTTTAGAAGTAATCTTGAATTGTGTCTAACATGGTTCTACTTACCAAAAAAGTAAAATATTTACTAGAGAGACAAATCACCTAGACTCTTTTGGTCATTTCACAGCACTAATGCGTGTCTTCCGGACTGCCCTTCTCCTAGAATTTAAAAAGTCATCCATGAATTCACACAGCAGAAAATCGAACTTTTATTCCGGAAAAATATAAGCTATTTCCCACTGCGATCATCAGAATAACAAGAAATAAAATTTTCAGTATGTCGCAGTTTCTCTCAAATACGAAGATTAAATACAGGATTATTGGGCTGAAGGAGATCTCTAGAGTTAAGGCTTGCAGATATGCGGGAAGAGGATTTGTAATACCTCTCAGGCTCGACGTCTAAAAAGACATAAAAGGCCCTCCGCTTTTCTTATACGGAGGGCTTGAGCATTTTATGAGTTGGCGGAATCTGCTTCTGGTCTGATGATCCGGAAAGACAAAAAGGCGGCAACAATCGCGAAAAAGGCAAGTACCGCGATCATCCATGTTAAGTTACCCTTCATCAGAAGGGCTATCGCCGGCGGACCCGCAGCAACTCCCAAGTAGCGGGCTGAACTGTATATGCAAGTAATCGTCCCGCGCACCTCTTTGTCGATACTTTCGGTAATAAGCGCATCCAAACACGGCAACCCTGCGCCGATTCCGACCCCGCAAATCAGAAATACTATCAACAAATAAATAAACTGCTCGGAAAATCGCACAGCAATGACAGCCACTGCAGACAGCATAATACCCGAGAAAGTGATCCACTTCATTCTTACCAGGTTATCTTTAATGATTCTTCCGGTCAGGTATGATGACAGGCATAATGCAGCCAACGGCCCGGCAAGATAAAATCCTTTTTTCAACCCATTGAAGTGATAATGATCTTCCAGGATACTGGATAAATAAAACAAAATGCCGAACAAGATGAACATTAAAATAGCACCAATCGCAAAGACTGCGCTGAGCCAGCCACCATGCTTATGAAAAGCTTTTTTGGCATCTTTCCAAAACGTCTTGAAGTCGGGGCCTTTTTTATCATTTTTGGGTTTCTTTACAAGCATCATGATAAGAATGGCAGAAACAGCGCAAAACACCGGTATCGCAAAAAAAGGTAAGAACCAAATAAGCCCCGCAAGCAACGAGCCTAAGATAGGGCTCAAAACTTTACCGAAAGTATTCGAAGTCTCAATTAGACCGAGTGTGGTGCTGACGTCCTTTTCCTTTCTGAACATATCGCCTACCAAGGGTAAAACAATCGGTGCTGTACCAGAGGTGCCAATTCCTTGAAGAATCCTTCCTAACAAAATCATGGAAAATGGATTATCCATCTTCCATGATGCATATCCCGCAATGAATCCACCCACACCTACAATTAGAAGAGATGGAATGATAATGATCTTTCTGCCGAAGCGGTCAGACAAGAAGCCTGCAACAGGAATACAGAAGATGGCAACGATAGAATAAACAGTAATAATATAACTTGATTGCAATTTTGAAATATCCATTTCTTTCTCCATCAATGGCAAAACAGGTATTAACATGGAGTTCCCCAATGTCATGATCAAAGGGATTGATGCAAGGGAAACAATCGCCCATCTTTTCTCGTGTACTTCACTTTCCTGGTGGTGCCGATCGTTTGCATGTTTCATTGCATTTTTCCTTTCTAATTCAATTCCTTTTCATGTTCTCCCATTCAGTACATTTTCATTCAGCCTTGTCCATTGCTATGCAATATAGAAAAAAGCCCGTCCCAAGGGACAGGCTCTTTCGTTAACCAGTAACTATTTTCTTTGTAACCTCGACCGTCCGTTTGGCCTGATGTTTTACAGCTGCTTCGACATCCTCCACCATGTTGCCATCCTGGTCGACACTTACACTGATTCCATATGGATTCCCGCCGGCAGCAAATGTTACAGGGTCTGTATAGCCCGGCCCGACAATAATGGAACCCCAGTGAAACATGGTCGTGTATAAGTTCAGAATGGTAGCTTCCTGGCCTCCATGAGGGTTTTGGGCAGAAGTCATTGCACTGACTACTTTGTCGACAAGCTTCCCTTCCGCCCACAAACCACCGGCTGTATCGATAAACTGCTTGACTTGCGCCGGCACGTTCCCAAATCTTGTCGGCACACTGAAAATGTATCCGTCGGCCCATTCCAAATCTTCGAGTTCTGCTTCCGGAACGTCCTTCGTCGCTTGATAGTGCTGATGCCAGGCTGGATTTTGGGCAATCGCTTCTTCTGGAGCCAGTTCCTTTACCTTACGAACTCTCACCTCTGCACCGGCCTCTTTTGCAGCAGCTTCCGCCCATTGTGCAAGCTGATAATTTGTTCCGGTGGAGCTGTAATAAAAAATCGCCAATTTCACTTCCATTTGACATTCTCCTTTCCATTTCAAAGGTAGTATTTACCTCTGGCAAAAGAGTATGCGGTAAAATCAGCTGAAGGGGTTACCGAAGTTCTACAGGACTTCTTGCCCTTCTTTCATGAAAATAATCCGGTCACCAAGTTTTTCCGCTTCCTCTCGATCATGTGTCACGAGAATTGCCGGAATCCGCCATTCTTTTTTCAGTCGCAAGATTTCTGCATGTCCTTGAAGTCTAGTTTCCTCATCCAAAGCGGAAAAAGGTTCATCCAATAATAAAATATCCGGCTTATTGGCCAATGCCCTGGCAACTGCAACCCGTTGTTTTTCACCACCTGAAATATGCAGAGGAGAATGGTGGGCTAAGTGCCCGATACCCAATACATTCATTAAATGGCTGACATGCTCTTTATAAATCGGACGTTGTTTCTTTGGGATGCCGTACATGACATTGTTTTCTATACTCATATGTGGAAACAAAGCATACTCCTGAAATACATAACCAACTTTCCGCTTCTGGGGAGGAAGGTGGATTCCTCCTTCTTTAAAAAGATACTTGTTATGTAAAGTGATTCTTCCATGTTCAGGCTTCTCGATCCCTGCGATAGTGCGCAGCACCGTCGTTTTACCCGAACCTGACGGGCCGAACAACACAACTAATTCATCGCATACCTCAAAGTCCATCTTCAGATCAAAATGGTTCAGTTTTTTCCTTATGTTCACTTCGAGCATCATAATCACTACCTGTTCTTAGGAAAGTCCATGGCGTTCTTTCTGTTCCACAAGTTCAACCAATAGATGGCGATAAATCCAAAACTAGCTATGATGATCACCCATACAAGTGCTTGTTCCGTATTACCGGCTTCTACTGAAAAGTAAATAGCCAGAGGAAGCGTATCCGTCTTACCCGGTATATACCCTGCAATCATCAATGTAGCACCGAACTCACCCAGAGCCCTTGCAAAAGATAATACAATACCTGATAACAAGCCGGGCCATGCCAATGGAATCGATATAGTCCAAAACACCTTGAATCTCCCAGCTCCAAGGGTGTAGGCGGCATTTTCCAAGTTGGCATCATATCTTCGAAAAGAAGCCGAAGCGCTCTGGTACATCAATGGAAATGCCACTACAGTCGCAGCAAGAACAGCCGCATACCAGGTAAAAATAATCTGGACATCAAAAAGTTCCATGAGGACCTGTCCTATCAATCCGTTTTTTCCAAATAAATAAAGCAACCCAAAGCCAACAACCGTCGGCGGTAGAACCATGGGAAGCAAAATCAGCGATTCAAGCAAAATTTTGCCCTTGAATTGCCTTCTGGTAATCAACCTTGCTGTTAACGTCCCGAAAATCATGACAATAAATGTTGCGATGATAGAAGTCTTTAAAGATAAGAGCAGTGGAGACATGGCAGGAATACCTCTCTAATTCGGTTCAAAACCGTATTTTTCAAAAACTTTGTCTGCTTCCTCTGATTGCAAAGCAGCAATTAATTCATCTAACTGCTCAGAACCTTCCGCCTCGGCAGTAACAGCAGCTGAATAGGTAATCGGAGTATGCATCTTTTCAGGCACAACCATTAGGGAGTGTAAAGCCGGAAAGGCATATAAATCGCTTTGGAACACAAAACCTGCATCAACATTTCCTGATTCCACATATACAGCTGTCTGCCTCGCGCTCTTAGACATTACCATTTTAGGCGCGAGTTGCTCATAAACCCCTTCAGTCTCCATCGCTTGTTTTGCATAACTTCCTACTGGAACACTCTCTGGATCGCCGATTGCAATCTGTTCAAAGTCTTCACCCAAAAGATCCTCCATACTGTTTACTTCCTTATCACTTTCCAAGGAGGCCACCACCAGCCGGTTTTTCAATAATGGAAAAACCGTTTCTTCTTTAAGAATGCCTTTATCCACGGCGGCAGACGTCCAACTTTCACTGGCTGAAATCAACACATCGCCTGGTGAACCTTGTTCCAATTGGTTTACTAAGGTCCCTGAGCTGCCATAATTGATGATTATTTTGATATCGGGATGGTTTTCTTCATAAGTATTTTTCCATTCGTCCAGTACACTTGTGAGACTGGATGCAGCCGAAATATGTATTTCTTCTGTCTGGCTCGCTGAAAGCTGATTTTTCTCCTGGCAGCCTGTAACAATAATTAAAACGAACAAAGCAAGCAAGATTTTTCTCACGTTTTGATTCCCCAATCTAAAATCGTTAACACTCATTATACTACCACCGCTTGTTTGCTTAAAGTATTTAAAAAAAGCCAGGCATACGCCTGACTCTTTAAACTACTTTACTATAAGAAGGAAAAGTCCAATAGCAATCTTTCCAGCCCTTTTGAACCGCCAGTTCCTCAAAAGTCTGAGCTTGGCTGTTATAAAATTTGATTATTGCTTCCTCCAACGTTTCCCGGGCCGGATTATAAGAGAGCGGTATCGGTTTGGAGAAACGCATCCCCTCAACTTGTCCCTCGATAATAATCGTCTCGCGGTACATGCTCTCACTCCCTTCCAATAGTATTAACGGATAATATACATATAAAAGCTTAGTATTTCTTTACCCCTAAATGAGCAAAATTAATCTTATGAAGATGTTTGAACAGCGGAGCATTTTTTACCTTATGAAACATTATTGTCAGCAGACAAGGATGATGGCTGGGTCAATTTCTTTTTCTCTAGACTCAATACAGCTTGCTTTGGTAAGCTATGTATGCTAGTTAGGCTAGGAAGTGGAGGCAGTTTTTTCATGAGTCAATATGACAATCTAAAAAGAGGGGAACGGGGGGCATGGATCAGTATCTTTGCATACCTGGTTCTAGCACTTATCAAGTTAATAATCGCTTTCATCGGAAACTCCGATGCCCTTCGTGCTGACGGCCTGAACAATACAACAGACGTTGTCGCTTCTGTCGCCGTATTAATCGGTTTGAAAATATCGAGAAAACCGCCTGATGAAGACCATCATTATGGACACTTCCGGGCAGAAACAATCGCTTCTTTGATTGCCGCCTTCATTATGGTAACAGTAGGATTCCAGGTGATTATCAACACATTCCAGAAGATTTGGGAAAACAACTATACCCAACCAAGCATGTTGACGGCATGGACTGCTCTCGGGGGAGCGCTTATCATGCTTGGTGTTTACAGATATAACCTCAAACTTTCCAGGAAAATCAAGAGTTCTTCCTTATATGCCGCTTCCCAGGATAACAAATCGGATGCATTGGTAAGTATCGGTGCCTTCATCGGGATTGTCGGTGCACAGTTCGGTTTGTTCTGGCTTGATCCTGTCGCCGGCCTGTTGGTAGGTATCATCATCTGCAAAACAGCATGGGAAATCTTTAGGGATGCGACCCATACACTTACTGACGGTTTTGACACACAACAGTTAGCCGATATTAAGACAAGCATAGCCGATGACCCGGATGTAGAAGTTGTAAAGGATGTAAAGGGGCGGTTGCATGGCAACCAAACCTTGATAGAGGCTACCATATGTGTCGATCCATCCCTTGATGTTACGGAAAGCCATGAAATCACCGAGCGTATCGAAGGCTTATTATTGGAAAAGCATGATATCAACCATGCCCATATCCATATAGAACCCGCATCCAACTAAAAGATGCGGGTTCTTTTCATTTATTTAACTTATTTAGAAAAACGACTGCGAAGATCTTTGATATCCCTCCAGCCAAATGCAGATTCTTGGTAAGTCCCCTCTCCTATGAGAACCTGTTCCTCTTCCACTTGTTTGGCTCCATATTTTAAATAAAAGTTACTGGATGGGTTTTGTGTAAGTACCCAGACGAGCAAGGAGACATATCCCTCTTTCTCCATTTCCTCTGAAAAAGCTTCAAGAAGACGTGCCCCGAGGCCTTGTTTTTGATAGGATTCCAATAGATAGATCGCATAAATTTCTCCATCATATCCAAATCGCTGCGTCCTTTCTTTGCCACCTGAAACAAAGCCGGCAATTTCCCCGGTTTCTGTTTCGAGAACAATAGCTACCTGGCCTTTTTGCGGCATTTTCAAGATGGTTTCCCATAGGGCTTTTCTGTTTTCAAGCGTGATATTCGACATATCCCTTTCATTTATCAAATCAGAATAAGTGGATTTCCAGCTTTGTACATGTACATTTGCAATTTGTTCTGCGTCCTCTGGCATGGCTTTTCTTATTTTGAACATCCTTTTCCCTCCTGGTTACCTGTTAAATCGTCAATAAGAATACAGTGGCAATTGCGCCGATTACAACAAGGATG
This sequence comes from Sediminibacillus massiliensis, assembly GCF_900156915.1. Lineage (GTDB taxonomy): Bacteria > Bacillota > Bacilli > Bacillales > Amphibacillaceae > Sediminibacillus_A > Sediminibacillus_A massiliensis. The sequence continues at coordinate 1,997,311 of NZ_LT732535.1, forward strand.
ACATTGAGGCCGATAGATGCCAGAACAATTGCAGCTACTCCGCCCAAAAGTCCGACATGAGGCCTTTCCGGCTGAACAGTAAGAATACCTGGAAAAATCAATGCACCCAAGGCTGCATACGGTATAGCATTCAGCCAGCGGTTCATCCAATCAGGAAAGCTAATCTTGTCTACTATATACGCGGGTATTAACCTTGGAATCATCGTAACCAACGACATACCGATGATAATCCACAAAATCATAGCTTCTCCTCCTTCAAAAGATGTACACCGCTCAGCCCGCCGACAATCGTCCCTATAACAATCGCCCACCCGTCACTCATGAACTGAGAGCAGGCAGCATTGATCAACATGGCAAGAACTGCAATCATACCGATCCGCCATTGCTTTTTCACACTGGGAATCAGCAGTCCGATAAACATCGCATACAAAGCGATTCCCATACTTTGACTCAATGATTCAGGGATGACATCCCCAAGCATTCCACCTAAAAAAGAACCTCCGACCCACGAAACGTAAGCGGTGATCATCAATGCTGCATAAAACAGCATCCCCTTGTCTTGCCGGACTTCCTCCGGATGGAGAGAAGCTACAGAAAAGGATTCGTCTGTTAACCCTAAAGAAAGGGGGGCTTTCCACCGAAGTCCTACTCCTCTTAACCTGTTCATAAAAGAAAAACTCATCACAAAATGGCGGAAATTCAAAACGAAAGTGGCAATGATGATTTCAACAGCCCCTGTCCCTATCGCTATCATGTTGGCACCCATGAATTGGCTTGCACCAGCATAAACCAGGATGCTCATCAGGGTTATTTCCGTAACCGACATGCCGGCCTGCTTGGCCAATACCCCATATGTAAGTGCTATCGGCAAGTATCCCAGCATAATGGGAAAACCTTTTGCCACACCTCTTTGAATCATATAGATACTACTGGAATCCTGTGTTTTATCTAATACTTTTGATGTCATGATCTCTACCTCATTTTCCAGAATTGTTCATTCATTATACCGAATATTCATTCAAATAAAAAGATAGAGAATACCTTATTCTTCAACCAATTTGACAGAATGATTGTCATGTTGTATATTCACGTAAACACTTTATCACACAAAAACGAAAAGTAAGATAGTCAGCATCATAATTAGGAAGTCGTGGAGCACAAAGTAGGATTGGTTCGGGCAGCAATCAGAGACTGGATGTCAGCTGGAAATCCAGGCAGAGCCAATGTGAATTACAAGTTCCAAATCAGCGACAGCCAAAACTAGAGCCGGATGTTTATTCATCAACAAGGGTGGTACCGCGGAGAAACCTTCGTCCCTTACCAGGGGATGAAGGTTTTTTGTGTTTAATTGGCAAATTTGGCATTTCCTTCATCCTCTACAACAAGAAAGGAGCACAATAATATGTTTCAAATACCTCCAAAGCTGAACCCTTCATGGAAAGAATCAGCAGCCATTTTACTATTACTTATTTTTATCATCAGCTATTTTATCATTTTTCTAGAGACAGTACCGCATGTACCGATACTGTTAGGGATTTTGGTGTTGATTGCTTACGGAAGTCTGAAGAAGTTACCATTCAAAGAATTGGAATCCGGGCTTGTTCAAGGTGCTAAGTCCGGGATAGGAGCCGTTTTTCTCTTTCTTCTGATCGGTGTCCTTATCGGCAGCTGGATAATAAGCGGGACTATTCCAGTCTTAATGGATACTGGAATTAGCCTTATAGGCGGAACCTGGTTTTTCGCCATCATTTTCGCGGTGACAGCAATCGCTGGAACCTCACTAGGAAGTTCCCTGACAACTAGCGCGACAATCGGTGTCGCTTTTATCGGCATGGCCGAAGCGATGGATTTATCGCTCGCAATAACGGCTGGCGCAATTGTTTCAGGAGCTTTTTTCGGTGATAAAATGTCACCCTTATCCGATACGACAAATCTGGCTTCGACTGTAGTTGATGTGGATTTGTTCGCTCATATCAAGAATATGGCTTGGACCACCATTCCCGCATTTATTTTATCTTTTGTACTTTTCGTGGTCTTGTCGCCGAACGAGCAGATCAATACAGACAGGCTTGGTGATTACCAGAACGGCCTGGCCGAGTCGGGCTTACTCCACTGGAGTGCCTGGCTACCATTAATTATCCTTGCCCTGTTCACGATATTAAAAGTTCCTGCCCTCATCACCCTGGCGGTAAGCAGTTTAACTGCCTCGGTTATTGCAGGGATTATAGGAAATATAGCCTGGGCTGATATTACGGCTGTCTGGTTTGAAGGATATCAGTCAAATACTGGTTTCGGAAATGTCGATGAACTTCTAACCAGAGGCGGGATGAATAGTATGCTGTTCACTATATCTCTTGTAATCCTTGCCCTTGGGTTGGGCGGTCTTTTATTTGTAACGGGGATTATTCCTTCTCTTTTATATGCGATAGAGCATAAATTGAGAAACATGGCTTCCATTACAGTTGCGACAGTTACCACTGCAATCGGTGCAAATATCGCGATAGGAGAACAATACCTATCCATCCTGTTGACAGGTGAAGCTTATAAGAATGTATATGATCGGGCTGGAATCCCGCGGAAGAAATTAGCGAGAACCTTGGAAGATGCCGGTACGGTAATCAATCCTCTGGTACCATGGAGTGTCTGCGGTGTCTTTCTGGCTGATGTTTTAGGAGTAGCAGTCCTTTCTTACTTGCCTTTTGCCTTCTTCTGCCTCTTAAGCCCGATACTGACCATATTTATTAAAGGAGCGAGCAAATAATGCCCGCTCTTTTTTTTATAATTTTTTTGTGTACAAAATATATAAACTACGACATAACTAACTTCACTTAACGGGACTTCCTCCCATCCTTTTTCGTATTGAGTGGTAATCCAGCGCTGCGGAAAAATACTCGCTTGCCGTGGGGAACGCTTCAGCCAGGGTACTACTTGGGTGGGCTCCTTTGCTCCCTTGGGACTGCGATTACTCGTCCCACCGAAGACCTTTTGGGACTGCGGTTACTCGTCCCACCGAAGACCTTTTGGGACTGCGATTACTCGTCCCACCGAAGACCTTTTGGGACTGCGGTTACTCGTCCCACCGAAAACCTTTGCGTCGAGGAAGCTTACTACGAAGCGATACTAGAAGACGCAGACGCATCACTGCGGGGTCTTCAGACTGTTCCTTTCCCACTGGAGTCTCGCATTTTTCCGCAGCTTGGTATAGTTTTCTGATTAGTTGAGAAGTAATCTTTAAATGGGCTAACATGGTTCTCCTTACCAAAAATGGAGAAAACCTTTACTAGAGAGACAAATCACCTAGACTCTTTTGGTCATTTCACAGCACTAACTGCGTGTCTCCCGGACTGCCCTTCTCCTAGAAATTAAAAAGTCATCTATGAATTCACACGGCAGAAAATCGAACTACCATGGAATATTCCTAGCAAAGATTCAGAAAACTCCTACCAGCGGAGGCAGAACGCGAAGACCCCGCGAAAATACAAACCAATTTTCTTCGTGCGAAGCGATGCTGTCGGAGCTTTCCTTGTCCTATGGGAACAGCGAAAGGTCTTCGATGGGGCGAGTAATCGCAGTCCCAAAGGCAGCAAGGATGTTAATTCAAGTAGTCCCCTGGCTGAGGCCGTGCCCATGGAAAGCGAAGTGTTCTGCCGCAGAGAAGTCATACCACTCATTTTAATCAGAGGAGGTCTCCCTAGAAGGAATTGTCACTAGTTCGCATTTCACCTCTACTGTAAAATAAAAAACTCCGTTTGATGCCAAAGAAAATAAAAAAAGAGGGTGCTTAGCCCTCTTATACGTTCTCTTGATCTGTCAGGATTTTTGGTCCTTCTTTTGTGATGACAATCGTGTGCTCATATTGTGCAGAGCGTCCGCCGTCGGTAGTTCGTGCGGTCCAGTTATTGCTATCCATTTTACTCTGCCATGCACCCTCGTTGATCATCGGCTCGATGGTGACTACCATACCTTCTTTTAACCGGATGCCTTTTCCAGCTTCACCGAAATGGGGAATATGTGGATCTTCATGGATAGTCGGCCCGATACCATGGCCGGTAAAATCTTTCACTACCGAAAAACCTTCGCCCTCAGCGTAAGTTTGAATAGCATGCCCGATATCGCCGATCCGGCTGCCTGCTTTTGCTTGCTCTATTCCTTTATATAAGGATTCTTTAGTCACTTCAAGGAGACGCTTCGTCTTTTCATCAACGTTCCCGACAGCATACGTCCAGGCGGAATCTGCCAGACCGCCGTTCAAATTGACAACCATGTCGATTGTAACTATATCACCTTCAACAAGCTGTTCCTCACGCGGGAAGCCATGGCAGATTTCATCGTTGACAGAGGCACAAGTCGCATAAGGATATCCATTATAGCCTTTCTGTTCGGCTGTTGCTCCATGTTTTGCCAGATAACCTTCGACAAATTCATCGATTTCCTTTGTGGTGATTCCCGGTTGGATCAGTTTGGCGATTTCCTTATGACAAGAAGCCAACAGCTTTCCGGCTTCTTCCATCATACTGATCTCCCGACTGCTCTTTCTTGTAATCATCGATAACTCCCTTTCACTTAACATATATTTTATCTTACGTTGAATGTAAGTTTGATTTCTTACTTCTTTATAAATTGTATCATATTTTTCCTTTTTATCATGTTAAAATGAGTTCATCCATATTCACAGTCCATTTGTTAAGGAGTCGATCACTTTGGAAATCAGGGAACTAGTTGAGTCGGATGCACAAGCATACTGGGATCTTAGGTTGGAGGCATTGCGTAAAAGCCCGGATGCCTTCCTAACTACATACGAAGATGCTCTCCAGAAAGAACAACCCGTAAAGATGACTGCAAGCAGATTTAAAGCAGAAAACAACTATACGTACGGTGCCTTCCAGAACGGTGAGCTAATTGGGGTGGTAACGATGTTAAGGGAAACACACGGGAAAACTGCACACAAAGCAGACATCCTGGCAATGTATGTATCAGATAACCACAGGGGAAAAGGGGTCGGGTTCCGGTTATTGAGACATGCGATAACCAATGCTGGATCACTAGGCATTGAACAGCTTAACCTTTGTGTTGTTTCTTCGAATACACCAGCTATTGCTTTATATAAAAAAACAGGCTTTACTGCTTTCGGCGTAGAGAAAAACGCCATAAAAGTAAATGGAGAGTATCAAGACGAACATCATATGGTACATTTTGTGAATGCTGATGAACAACGCTGAAACACTAAAAAGCAAAAAAGCAGGGGAAATCCCCTGCTTTTTGAATTTTATTTTATTTGTTCGACTTAGTAGCCATAGCCCCCGCCGAACCATGAAGATCCAACAATAATCAACAAGATGAACAATACTACAATCAACGCAAAACCAGAACCATAACCATAACCTGCTCCTGCACTCATTTAAACAATCCCTCCTTTTTCCGATGTACTATAGAATATGTTGACTTCCACCAGACGGAAGGGCATATTGCAAAAATGGGTGTTTGACTATATAAACATTCCTATTGAACTGCAGCTTCCCCTTGCTTAACCCAGTTGATCAAACCACCTGCAAGCATAACCTCTACTTGTCTTTTAGAAAGAGAATGGCGCGCGTTGATTGTACCCTTTCCTTTAACTTCTACTTGTATCTCATTTGCTTTCGGTAATGTTGTATGCAAGTTTTTTACTAGGAGTGTATCTTCATCATCAATCGCTTCATAATCTTCCTCATGGATGAATTCGATTGGAAGGACTCCAAAATTAACTAGGTTCTGCCAATGAATTCTCGCAAAGTCTTTTGCAATCACACATCGCAGCCCTAAATAGCGGGGAGCTAAAGCGGCGTGTTCCCGGCTGGAACCCTGTCCATAATTATTCCCGCCGATTATAACATGCCCGCCTTGTTCCCTGATCCCCATGGCCCGCTTATAGTAGGTATCATCCAGTATCTCAAAGGTGAACTTACTAATTTCCTCCAGGTTGCTACGAAATGGAAGTACTCGTCCACCGCCTGCCAGGATTTCATCTGTGGATATATCGTCGCCCACTTTAAAAATGACAGGAAGCTCCATGGAATCGGGTAATGGCTCAAACTCCGGTATCGTGGAGATATTAGGTCCCTTGACCAATTCCGTTTTCCTTGATTGTTCCAATGGCAGTGGTTTCTCCAACAATTCATTGTTAATTGTAGGATGTTCCGGAAGTTCCACTTGTGGATAATCCATGCCAAGATCACGCGGATCAGTAATTTTACCAGTCAATGCCGAAGCAGCCGCCGTTTCCGGACTGCACAAGAACACCGAATCTTCTTTCGTCCCGGACCGTCCGGGGAAATTACGCGGCGTTGTGCGAAGGCTGTTTTTCCCGGTCGCTGGTGCCTGTCCCATGCCAATACAACCATTACACCCAGCTTGATGCAGGCGCCCTCCGGCTTGAATCAATTCAAACAAAAGGCCTGTTTTAGTTAAATCTGAGAGTAGCTGTCTCGATGCCGGATTGATGTCCAAGGAAACATTACTGGAAACTTGCCTGCCCTTTACCATTTCAGCAACTATGGCAAAGTCCCGATAACCCGGATTCGCCGAAGATCCTATATACGCTTGATAAATAGGTTCACCAGCCACTTCCCTTACTGGCACGACATTGCCCGGGCTTGTTGGCTTGGCGATTAACGGTTCCAAAGAGGAAAGGTCCATTTCTTCGGTTATATCGTAAGTAGCACCTTTATCTGCTTTCAATTCTTTCCAATCACCTGCTCTTTCTTCCAGCTCAAAAAATTTGCGGACTTCTTCATCAGATGGAAAGACAGTAGTTGTAGCCCCCAACTCGGCCCCCATGTTTGCAATCACATGCCTGTCCATCGCGCCTAAGCACTTCAAGCCAGGCCCATAAAACTCAATTATCCTGCCGACGCCACCTTTCACTCCGTGCCGGCGGAGCAGTTCCAGGATGACATCCTTGGCACTAACCCATTCCGGCAGTTCTCCCGTCAATTTCACACCCCAAATTTCAGGCATTTTGACATAAAAAGGTTTTCCAGCCATTGCAAGAGCAACTTCCATCCCCCCTGCTCCCATCGCCAACATGCCTATTGATCCAGCAGCACATGTATGACTATCAGAACCTACCATTGTTTTACCCGGTTTGCCGATTCGCTGCATATGCACAGGATGGCTGACACCGTTTCCAGGTTTACTGAAATATACCCCGAACCTCCTGGTAGCGCTTTCCAAAAAAAGATGATCATCGGGATTCTTATGGTCCACCTGAATCAAATTGTGGTCTACGTACTGGGCAGATGCCTCTGTTTTGACTCTGTCGATCCCCATTGCTTCCAATTCCAACATGACCAGAGTTCCTGTCGCATCCTGCGTTAGTGTCTGGTCTATTTTAAGACCGATTTCTTCCCCTGTCCGCATTTCACCTTCGATCAAGTGCTCTTTGATCAATTTTTGCGCCACATTAAGAGCCATGAAGAAAATAATCTCCTTTCCTTTTTAGCTTTTAGGTGAAGTAATCCACACGCTCTAAGGTGTCTGTTATAGTAATCCTTTACCTTACTCACCCCTCTTCAAACCTGTCTAAGAAAAGAACAGAAAAAGACCGGCCATGTTTAGCCGGTCTTTCTGCTTGTTAAATAAAATCTGTCACTCTGTAATTTTCTCCGTTGGTCATTCTATCTCCTAATTCCAATACCTTCATGAGCCCTCCGGCGACAGTATCAGGATTGCGCAGACTGTTTGTTTCTTTATACTGCCGGAAGTTCTCTACATCTTTGAATTCCTGCTCTGATGCAGCCCTTATCTGTCCCTGCATGTCCGTATCCATAATCCCGGGGTTATACAAAATTGTCATATTGCCGGTTTTGTTTTCTTCCTGTTCCAAAGCAACAGTAGCCGTGTACCTATTCAAAGCCGCTTTTGTGCTGCAATAAGCACTCCATCCGTAAACAGACCTGTCAGCTGCACCAGAGGTGACATTGACAGCTGTCAGTACGGCTGAAGATGAAGCAGCTTTTTGAAGGAAGATATTTGTGGATGCCATCGGGGCAATCAAATTGACGTTTACATGTTGTGTTAAACTGTCCGTATCGTAGCCGCCGGCCGTATCGACAGGTTCTACCATGCCAGCATTGTTGATGAGGTAAACCTTTTTGTAGTCCCTGCCGAATGATAGATCGGCAAGTCTTTTGAATACTTCCCCGACTTCTTCCGGATTACTTAAATCACATGTTTCATGTTGATATGTAACAGATTTTCGATCAGAAAGAGCTTGCAGATCTTCATTATTCTGCCGTGATACGCCGATAACAGAGATTCCTTTCTCCATAAGTAATTTCGCAATCGACGTGCCTAACCCCCTTGAAGCACCTGTCACCACTGCTATTTCCATAATTGAGTACCTCCTTGTTATTCTTGCAAAAGTAAATATAACTGTTTATAAATAGAAACAATTTCTTCTATCCTCATTCTGACAAGACCGCTTGATGAGGGCGCAACGAATTCCTTCACCCCCGGTACAATCGATGACTCCTGCAGTCCCCAGGGAACCTGCCTTTTTTTGCTGTATTCCTGATAGACTCCTTTTCCGACAAAACAGGCAGCTTGTGGTTGATAATGGGAAATCCGTTCGATCAACAACCTTCTACCATGCTCATACTCTTCTTTTGTGATTTCTGCTGCTTCTTTGGTTGGCCGTGCCACAATATTGGTAAATCCATACCCCATCTCCAACAGTTTGGAATCCTCTTCTGGTGAATATTTTCTCGGTGTTAAACCGGACTGATGTAAAATTTTCCAGAAACGATTATTGGGATTTGCGTAATGGTGACCTGTTTCCGATGATTTAACGCTCGGGTTAAAACCTATGAACAGGATTTTCAAGCCTTTTTCTAAATGATCTGGAATTGGTTCTAACATACTAATCCTCCGTTGCTTGGACTTGTTCTATGCATATGCCGATTATGGATAAGAGCCCGCCGAATGAGCAAGTATAACAGCAAAGGGGGTGCTTCCATGAAGAAAGCCGGAAAAAAAGATTACAAACTGAGCTATGAATCCGACGGCGTTATGGGAAAAGAACGGAAACAAAAGCAGGATAAAAAAGACCACTCCAAAGATGACAAGATGTTCTTTAATATCACTGAGGGTAGCGAATAGGGTCAAAAGAGCACCATTAGTCTGGTGCTCTTGTCCTGCCGTCAGTTATCAAGCTTGATATTTTTCAATCCATTTTTGATGAATTCATCCTCATATTGCTCGGCAAACTTGCCCCTTTTTTCCAATGCATCTTGATCAAGCTTATTGACAGGCCCCAATTCTCTCAATAAATCCCGGTTCGCCAACCGATAGGTAAGTTCCTGCCAAAAATTGAAGTCCTCGTATTCCTTGATGAACTTATGAACCTTCTCTTGGTAATTCTCATTAAATTCATATACTTCTTCAGGTACTTCATAATAGTTTATATCTTCTTTCAAACCGGCCTGCTCATATTTAGAAAAAACGGCATTTTCCACTTGTCTGTACGAATCAATTTCAACGTTCCGGTGCGCATTGACCATCCAGTTTCCTAAATACACCAGTTCAATCAGTTTCTTATATTGGCTCTCTGTCAGTTCTAGATTTACTTTCCCCATGATATCCCCCTTTTTAACCGATGATTTGTTTTCCTTCCTGTGCTAAGGCAAAGTGAATGGCATGTTTAAGGGTAGAAAAACAGTCCAACCCTTCCAAATTAAAGTTGGTTTCCGTTAGTTTTATCCCCAGCTTCGGCGAAATGCCTACAATCAGACTTTTGGTGCCAAGCAACTTGGTGGCATTGGTAAGACTCTGCAGTAGGGAAATCGTATAGTCGTCGATTTCTTTGTTTAAACCGGTCACATCCAAAATCAGATAATTGGCCGAATAATCCGGCAAGTGCTGCAATGTGTTGCTAAGCATATCTTCCGCTCTGGCTTCGTCGTATTTTCCCAGTAAAGGGATAACGACTATTCCTTCCAGAACAGGGATGATCGGAGAGGAAATTTCTTTGACCAAATCTGTTAACACCTTGGTTCTTTCTTCTACTTTTTGTTCCAGTTTGAGAAGATCCTCTTGTTCCTGCTGTCTTATGTAATGATGAATATCCTGGACAGGATGTCCTTCTGATGGGAAATAATGCACTTCATCATATTCATTTCCTTCTATCTGGCTCTTGGACACTTCGAAGCCGATGTTTTGTTCAAACAGGCCTGTCAGCGTCCCGGCAAGGTGACCGGGTAGGAAGTTTCCTATTTTCTCTTTTCCTTGCAGCCGGTTAATTTTATACTCCCAGCTGTCCCGCATCCGGATGGTCACTTTTTTTTCTTCCGGATTAATCTCGACTACCTCCATCGCAAACCAGCCTGCTGATGCATATATCCCGGTTAAAGAATGAATGACTTGTGTAATATCATCCCCTCTGAAAAAGTCACTGACCAACTGTCCCATGCGGAAACCGGCAGTTTCCATTACAATATTGGCCGCAGCGCTTCCGGAAACTTCCTCTATTGTATTTACAAATGATTTCATAGCGGTCTCAATCCAGAAAATAATGACATCTTCTCCTTCAAATGTCATCCTTCCATCCTCTGGTTGCCACTGATAACTGGCATTATGATTTGTTACAGAATTGCTCATTGTCGGTATTCTCTCCTTCTATTCTCTTCCTCATAGTGTAACACTACGCTTTTTATTAAAAAAGAAAAGTGATTAAACCAAAAAGCAGGACAAAAGCCTGCTTTTTCACTATGGTTTTAATACAACTTTTATACAATTGTCTTCCTTGCCATTAAAAATTTTATATCCATGTTCCGCGTCTCCCAGAGGCATTTCATGGGTGATAATTTTTGTAGGATCTATCTCTTTGTTGATGATTTGTTTATATAGCGGCTCCATGAACGCTCTGGCAGGCGCCTGCCCCATTTTCAAGTTGATATTTCGTTGAAAAAACGGGCCAAGCGGAAACATGTTGTACAATCCTCCATATACTCCAGTTAATTGCACAGTTCCGCATTTTTTCACAGCCTTGGTTGCTATCTGGATTGCACCAAGTGTACCACCTTGCAATTTGAGTTTCTGCTCGACAAACTCCAGAGGAGATTTCTTTCCGTCCATTCCAACACAGTCGATGACCACATCCGCACCACCTCTGGTTGCTTCTTTCAGGACTTCACCCATATCCTCATGTTCGGTGAAATCGAATATCTCAGTCAGATTGTTCTTTTTAGAATGTTGTAACCTTTCGGCGATATAGTCCACTGCGATCACCCGCTTTGCGCCTTTCTGCCATGCAAACTGCTGGGCCATCAAGCCAATCGGACCGCATCCCAACACAATTACTGTATCCCCTTCTTTCACCCCGGCGTTCTCAACACTCCAATAGGCAGTGGGCAATACATCTGACAAAAATAATAGTGAATTATCTTCCAGTTCACAGTCCTCTGGAATGACAAATGGGGTATAATTCCCAAATGGAACCTTTAAATACTCAGCCTGCCCGCCAGGATGGTTCCCAAATTTTTCTGTATAACCAAAGTATCCGCCAGAATCATAGTGTGGATTCGCATTATCACATTGGCTCTCCAAGTGGTTATCGCAATATTGACAATGGCCGCAGGCAACAGTGAATGGGATGACGACTCGATCACCTTTTTTCACCTTGGTGACATCCGGCCCAACTTCTTCCACTATGCCCATCGGCTCATGCCCGATTGTATAACCGATCGGCAACGGGAAATTCCCTTGGTATAAATGGAGATCAGAACCACAGATTGCAGTCGAAGTAACTTTAATGATAATATCTTCTTTATCCTCTAACTTGGCATCTGCCACTTCTTTGACAGCTACCGAATACTTCCCTTGATAAGTAACAGCTTTCATTATTTTCCTCCTCTTCAAATAGCTTAATTCTATGGTGGCTATCTTCATAACAGCTTATACTTATTAATTGATCCAAAATATCTCATCTTGGTTTGAAAGGATGTTGTTAAGTCTGGTAAGTAGTGCCGGAGGAGTAACAAGGAATTTTCATTTATTTAAGCAAAAATAAAGGCGACTCTACAAAGCGGGAAAAGCAGTTGTGCTCTTTAAGGGGATTTTCATCTAAATATTTGGGGATACATTAATAATGCTGTTTAGAAGCAAAAAAAACCTTAGCCAAGTAAAAGCTAAGGTTTTTCAAACGAACTTTATTAATAATTTTCAGAGAGTCTTCTTTTTTCACGTACGGGAGCCATATTATTTTTAGCCAGCCACTTATGATAGAACCATTCTCCAGCTGCAATAACGACGGCTGTAATCAATGCAGGAAGAAAGGTATTTTCTGCACCGATAACCGCAAGTCCGATCCACAGTACAATTAGCGATAGACCGAAATCGGAAATGGTGGCCATCATGTTGCTTGTTTTCGGAAATATCATCATATCTCCTAAAACATATGCTCCGGCGATCAGGATGATTCCAAGAACAGTCGTGCTCCAGAACGATACATTAAAGCCTAACGTTAGGACAATCCACATTATAGGTAAAACCATTATCGCTTTAACTCCCAGTGCCTTTCCGTGTTCCATGAAAATACCTCCTTTTTTGTATTTGTAGTTGTTTTACCATTATTTTAGTGGTTCTAAACCTTCTCAGAATATATTAGGATAAATTTACTATTGACTTTTTCTGTATGTTGGTTAAGTGTTGTTTCTTTGTTAGAACTAATTTTATTGAGAGAAATTGTGAACTATTGTGTAATAAAGGTTGCTATTTTGCGTACGGTGTAATATTGAATGTCTTTTCAAAGTCCAATGGTAAGAACAGCTTTCGATGCGCCCTCAGTTAGTGTAATTTTTCATAAATTATCATAGACGAAACTAGCTCTTCACTCGTAACTTCGTTGGTTGATTTGGCAAGGATGTTGTTGGAAACAACGATCAAATCAGAGCTACATTACGGAAGGAGCTAATTACTATGTAGTTCACCATAAAGTAAGTAGGTTTAAACCTATCAAATGAAAAGAATTACGCCTAACACTTGAACTAACTAAAGCTGTTCAAAATAACACAAATACTAACATAGAGTGGGAGTCTTGGTTTATCGCTTTATTTTCATATCATTCTTGATAAAACCAATTTCCCCATAAAAAAAAACCCTGAGAAAATGTTTCTTCTCAGGAGTTTTCTCTATGCCCGGCGGCGTCCTACTCTCGCAGGGGCAATGCCCCAACTACCATGGGCGCTGGGGCCTACACGATGTAGGTCAGTTCGGCGTTGCCACAGGACGTAGCGTTCTTAGTCGAACTTCCTTGCCCTTCTTCATGTTTTTTCTTCTCTTTCATCTATCCTCTAAGCAACTATTTTCTCTTAAAAAAACCCCTGAGATAATGTTTCTTCTCAGGGGTTCTCTCTTTGCCTGGCGGCGTCCTACTCTCGCAGGGGCAATGCCCCAACTACCATGGGCGCTGGAAAGCTTAACTGCTGTGTTCGGCATGGGAACAGGTGTGACCTTTCCGCTATTGCCACCAGACCTTAATTTTAAAGGATGTACCTTCAAAACTAGATAAGAGGGTGGAGACATCTAAAGGTGTTTTCATGTTTGTGCAGTCCAGTTACGGCTCCTAACAGCTAGTGTATAGTTCATCCATCACCAGGACTCCAAAAGCAGAGTCCTTTGTGCTGGCTGATCTATCCATACGCTGTTGGACAGTCGCCTTCACTTTCTTTTTATAGTTAAGTCCTCGATCGATTAGTATCCGTCAGCTGCACGTGTCACCACGCTTCCACCTCGGACCTATCAACCTCATCGTCTCTGAGGGATCTTACTCATTTAAAATGATGGGAAGTCTCATCTAGAGGGGGGCTTCATGCTTAGATGCTTTCAGCACTTATCCCTTCCACACGTAGCTACCCAGCTATGCTCCTGGCGGAACAACTGGTACACCAGCGGTGTGTCCATCCCGGTCCTCTCGTACTAAGGACAGCTCCTCTCAAACTTCCAACGCCCACGACGGATAGGGACCGAACTGTCTCACGACGTTCTGAACCCAGCTCGCGTACCGCTTTAATGGGCGAACAGCCCAACCCTTGGGACCGACTACAGCCCCAGGATGCGATGAGCCGACATCGAGGTGCCAAACCTCCCCGTCGATGTGGACTCTTGGGGGAGATAAGCCTGTTATCCCCGGGGTAGCTTTTATCCGTTGAGCGACGGCCCTTCCATACGGCACCGCCGGATCACTAAGCCCGACTTTCGTCCCTGCTCGACTTGTAGGTCTCGCAGTCAAGCTCCCTTCTGCCTTTACACTCTGCGAATGATTTCCAACCATTCTGAGGGAACCTTTGGGCGCCTCCGTTACTCTTTAGGAGGCGACCGCCCCAGTCAAACTGCCCACCTGACACTGTCTCCGGACCGGATCACGGTCCTGGGTTAGAATGTCCGTACAGCCAGGGTGGTATCCCACCGACGCCTCCACCGAAGCTAGCGCTCCGGCTTCTAAGGCTCCCACCTATCCTGTACAAGCTGTACCAACATGCAATATCAGGCTACAGTAAAGCTCCACGGGGTCTTTCCGTCCTGTCGCGGGTAATGCGCATCTTCACGCATAGTATAATTTCACCGGGTCTCTCGTTGAGACAGTGCCCAAGTCGTTGCACCTTTCGTGCGGGTCGGAACTTACCCGACAAGGAATTTCGCTACCTTAGGACCGTTATAGTTACGGCCGCCGTTTACTGGGGCTTCGGTTCAACGCTTCGCCTTGCGGCTAACGCGTCCCCTTAACCTTCCAGCACCGGGCAGGTGTCAGCCCCTATACTTCGCCTTACGGCTTCGCAGAGACCTGTGTTTTTGCTAAACAGTCGCTTGGGCCTTTTCACTGCGGCTTCTCGCAAAAGAAGCACCCCTTCTCCCGAAGTTACGGGGTCATTTTGCCGAGTTCCTTAACGAGAGTTCTCCCGCTCACCTTAGGATTCTCTCCTCGCCTACCTGTGTCGGTTTGCGGTACGGGCACCTCTTTNATTTTCATGTTTGTGCAGTCCAGCTCCGCGGGCTAGATGCTCGCGTCATAAGTCACTCCCCTACAAGCCCAAAGTTCGGGGCTTTACGGAGATTGTCTTATGCGTGTCGCATCTGGGCAAGCCCGCTGCGCTTTCTCGTTTATAGTTAAGTCCTCGATCGATTAGTATCCGTCAGCTGCACGTGTCACCACGCTTCCACCTCGGACCTATCAACCTCATCGTCTCTGAGGGATCTTACTCATTTAAAATGATGGGAAGTCTCATCTAGAGGGGGGCTTCATGCTTAGATGCTTTCAGCACTTATCCCTTCCACACGTAGCTACCCAGCTATGCTCCTGGCGGAACAACTGGTACACCAGCGGTGTGTCCATCCCGGTCCTCTCGTACTAAGGACAGCTCCTCTCAAACTTCCAACGCCCACGACGGATAGGGACCGAACTGTCTCACGACGTTCTGAACCCAGCTCGCGTACCGCTTTAATGGGCGAACAGCCCAACCCTTGGGACCGACTACAGCCCCAGGATGCGATGAGCCGACATCGAGGTGCCAAACCTCCCCGTCGATGTGGACTCTTGGGGGAGATAAGCCTGTTATCCCCGGGGTAGCTTTTATCCGTTGAGCGACGGCCCTTCCATACGGCACCGCCGGATCACTAAGCCCGACTTTCGTCCCTGCTCGACTTGTAGGTCTCGCAGTCAAGCTCCCTTCTGCCTTTACACTCTGCGAATGATTTCCAACCATTCTGAGGGAACCTTTGGGCGCCTCCGTTACTCTTTAGGAGGCGACCGCCCCAGTCAAACTGCCCACCTGACACTGTCTCCGGACCGGATCACGGTCCTGGGTTAGAATGTCCGTACAGCCAGGGTGGTATCCCACCGACGCCTCCACCGAAGCTAGCGCTCCGGCTTCTAAGGCTCCCACCTATCCTGTACAAGCTGTACCAACATGCAATATCAGGCTACAGTAAAGCTCCACGGGGTCTTTCCGTCCTGTCGCGGGTAATGCGCATCTTCACGCATAGTATAATTTCACCGGGTCTCTCGTTGAGACAGTGCCCAAGTCGTTGCACCTTTCGTGCGGGTCGGAACTTACCCGACAAGGAATTTCGCTACCTTAGGACCGTTATAGTTACGGCCGCCGTTTACTGGGGCTTCGGTTCAACGCTTCGCCTTGCGGCTAACGCGTCCCCTTAACCTTCCAGCACCGGGCAGGTGTCAGCCCCTATACTTCGCCTTACGGCTTCGCAGAGACCTGTGTTTTTGCTAAACAGTCGCTTGGGCCTTTTCACTGCGGCTTCTCGCAAAAGAAGCACCCCTTCTCCCGAAGTTACGGGGTCATTTTGCCGAGTTCCNAATAGCTAGCGTATAGTTCATCCATCATTCTGTGCCAAGATCAGGCACGCCATGCTGGCTGATCTATCCGTACGCTATTGATCAGTCGCTTTCACTTCCTAATTTTACTCTTATCTAGTTTTCAAGGTACAAAAATGAAGGATTTAATCCCTCAAAACTGAACCAAACAATCAATTATGCCATTCGTTTTTGCTCCGAAGAGCAATTATCCTTAGAAAGGAGGTGATCCAGCCGCACCTTCCGATACGGCTACCTTGTTACGACTTCACCCCAATCATTGGCCCCACCTTCGGCGGCTGGCTCCAAAAGGTTACCTCACCGACTTCGGGTGTTGCCAACTCTCGTGGTGTGACGGGCGGTGTGTACAAGGCCCGGGAACGTATTCACCGCGGCATGCTGATCCGCGATTACTAGCGATTCCGGCTTCATGCAGGCGAGTTGCAGCCTGCAATCCGAACTGAGAATGGTTTTATGGGATTTGCTACACCTCGCGGCTTCGCTTCCCTTTGTACCATCCATTGTAGCACGTGTGTAGCCCAGGTCATAAGGGGCATGATGATTTGACGTCATCCCCACCTTCCTCCGGTTTGTCACCGGCAGTCACCCTAGAGTGCCCAACTGAATGCTGGCAACTAAGGTCAAGGGTTGCGCTCGTTGCGGGACTTAACCCAACATCTCACGACACGAGCTGACGACAACCATGCACCACCTGTCACTCTGTCCCCGAAGGGAACCTCTTGTCTCCAAGAGTGGCAGAGGATGTCAAGACCTGGTAAGGTTCTTCGCGTTGCTTCGAATTAAACCACATGCTCCACCGCTTGTGCGGGCCCCCGTCAATTCTTTTGAGTTTCAGCCTTGCGGCCGTACTCCCCAGGCGGAGTGCTTAATGCGTTAACTTCAGCACTAAGGGGCGGAAACCCCCTAACACCTAGCACTCATCGTTTACGGCGTGGACTACCAGGGTATCTAATCCTGTTCGCTCCCCACGCTTTCGCGCCTCAGCGTCAGTTACAGACCAGAGAGCCGCCTTCGCCACTGGTGTTCCTCCACATATCTACGCATTTCACCGCTACACGTGGAATTCCGCTCTCCTCTTCTGTACTCAAGTTCCCCAGTTTCCAATGACCCTCCACGGTTAAGCCGTGGGCTTTCACATCAGACTTAAGGAACCGCCTGCGCGCGCTTTACGCCCAATAATTCCGGACAACGCTTGCCCCCTACGTATTACCGCGGCTGCTGGCACGTAGTTAGCCGGGGCTTCCTCGTTAGGTACCGTCAAGGTACCGCCCTATTTGAACGGTACTTGTTCTTCCCTAACAACAGAACTTTACGATCCGAAGACCTTCATCGTTCACGCGGCGTTGCTCCGTCAGACTTTCGTCCATTGCGGAAGATTCCCTACTGCTGCCTCCCGTAGGAGTCTGGGCCGTGTCTCAGTCCCAGTGTGGCCGATCACCCTCTCAGGTCGGCTACGCATCGTCGCCTTGGTAGGCCGTTACCCCACCAACTAGCTAATGCGCCGCGGGCCCATCTGTAAGTGACAGCCAAAAGGCCGCCTTTCAACTCTTCTCCATGCAGAGAAAAGTGTTATCCGGTATTAGCCCCGGTTTCCCGGGGTTATCCCAGTCTTACAGGCAGGTTGCCCACGTGTTACTCACCCGTCCGCCGCTCGTTCCGCAAGCTCACACCCCGAAGGGTGATTGCTTGCTTCCCGCGCTCGACTTGCATGTATTAGGCACGCCGCCAGCGTTCGTCCTGAGCCAAGATCAAACTCTCCATAAAATGTGAGCTTGCTTGCTCGAAAACTTGACNGTTCGAACGGTACTTGTTCTTCCCTAACAACAGAACTTTACGATCCGAAGACCTTCATCGTTCACGCGGCGTTGCTCCGTCAGACTTTCGTCCATTGCGGAAGATTCCCTACTGCTGCCTCCCGTAGGAGTCTGGGCCGTGTCTCAGTCCCAGTGTGGCCGATCACCCTCTCAGGTCGGCTACGCATCGTCGCCTTGGTAGGCCGTTACCCCACCAACTAGCTAATGCGCCGCGGGCCCATCTGTAAGTGACAGCCAAAAGGCCGCCTTTCAACTCTTCTCCATGCAGAGAAAAGTGTTATCCGGTATTAGCCCCGGTTTCCCGGGGTTATCCCAGTCTTACAGGCAGGTTGCCCACGTGTTACTCACCCGTCCGCCGCTCGTTCCACAAGCTCAACACCCCGAAGGGTGATTGCTTGCTTCCCGCGCTCGACTTGCATGTATTAGGCACGCCGCCAGCGTTCGTCCTGAGCCAAGATCAAACTCTCCATAAAATGTGAGCTTGCTTGCTCGAAAACTTGACTAGCATTTCTTGCTTGACATAATGATTGTTTTGTTCAGTTTTCAAAGATCAAATAATGGTGGGCCTGAGTGGACTTGAACCACCGACCTCACGCTTATCAGGCGTGCGCTCTAACCAGCTGAGCTACAGGCCCATTATCTAAATGGAGCGGGTGAAGGGAATTGAACCCTCGACATCAGCTTGGAAGGCTGAGGTTTTACCACTAAACTACACCCGCATATTCAATTTGTTGTACGAAATGGTCGGGAAGACAGGATTTGAACCTGCGACCCCTTGGTCCCAAACCAAGTGCTCTACCAAGCTGAGCTACTTCCCGTAAATGGCGCGCCCGAGAGGAGTCGAACCCCTAACCTCTTGATCCGTAGTCAAACGCTCTATCCAATTGAGCTACGGGCGCT